>CAWBOU010000011.1:0-82999 GCA_963790365.1 uncultured delta proteobacterium | reverse complement strand
GATCGTACAATCCGACCGCACGGTGCTGCTGGAGACTCGCCCAACCGCGCTCTGCCGAGGCGCGCGACGCCCTCGCCCGGTTCGCCGAGCTCGAGAAGAGCCCCGAGCACATCCACACCTACCGGATCTCGCCGCTCTCGCTCTGGAACGCGGCGGCCGCGGGCTCGGCGCGAGGAGATCCTCGCGGCGCTCGAAGCGTTCTCGAAGTATCGATCCCGCAGAACGTCCGCGTCGACGTCGAGGACATCGTCGGGCGCTACGGCCGGCTGAAGCTCGCGCGCGAGGACGACGGGCGCCTCGTCCTCTCCTCCGACGACGCCGCGCTGCTCGCCGAGATCACCCGCGTCCGCGCGGTCGAGCCCTGCCTCGAGGGCGCGATCGACGAGCACCGGTCGCCGTGCGCGGCGAACGCCCGCGGCGCGCTCAAGCAGGCGCTCATCAAGGTCGGCTTCCCCGTCGAGGATCTCGCCGGCTACGTCGACGGCACCCCGCTCGCGGTCACGCTGCGCGAGCAGACGCTCGAGGGCGCGCCCTTCGGCCTTCGGCGCTACCAGAGCGAAGCGGTGCGGATGTTCCACGCCGGCGGCTCGAGCCGCGGCGGCAGCGGCGTGATCGTGCTGCCGTGCGGCGCCGGCAAGACCATCGTCGGCATCGCCGCGATGGGCCGCTCCAGACGCACACGCTGATCCTCACCACGAACGTGAGCGCGCTGCGTCAGTGGCGCGACGAGATGCTCGACAAGACCGACTCACCGCCCGACCAGGTCGGCGAGTACAGCGGCGACGAGAAAGAGATCCGCCCCGTCACGCTCACGACCTACCAGATCCTCACCTACCGCCGGCCCGGCGCGGAGGAGTTCGCCCACTTCGATCTCTTCTCCGAGCGCGATTGGGGCCTGATCATCTACGACGAGGTCCACCTCCTGCCGGCGCCGGTCTTCCGCGTCACCGCCGAGCTCCAGGCGCGCCGCCGGCTCGGGCTGACCGCGACGCTCGTCCGCGAGGACGGGCGCGAGGACGACGTCTTCACGCTGATCGGCCCGAAGCGCTACGACGTGCCGTGGAAGGAGCTCGAGAGCGAGGGCTGGATCGCGACCGCGCGCTGCATCGAGATCCGCCTTCCGCTCGCCGACGAGCTGCGGATGCCGTATGCCGTCGCGGATGCGCGGGCGAAGTACCGGATCGCCTCGACGAACCCCCGAAAGCTCGACTTGATTCACGACCTCCTCGCCGAGCATCGCGATGACAAGGTGCTCGTCATCGGCCAGTACCTCGACCAGCTCGAAGCGGTCGCTGCCGGCACGCACGCGCCGCTCATCACCGGGAAGACGCCGCAGAACGAGCGCGACGAGCTCTACGCGCGCTTCCGCGACGGCGATCTGAATCTCCTGATCGTCTCCAAGGTCGCGAACTTCGCGATCGACCTGCCGGACGCGAACGTCGCGATCCAGATCTCGGGCACGTTCGGCTCGCGCCAGGAAGAAGCGCAGCGCCTCGGCCGGATCCTCCGCCCGAAGAAGGGCGCGAACCAGGCGCGCTTCTACACCCTCGTCACGCGGGACACGCGCGACCAGGAGTTCGCACAGAACCGGCAGCGTTTCCTGACCGAGCAGGGCTATCAATACGAGATCCGCGTCTGGTCGCCGCCCGCTGCCGCGAACGTGATCGCTCCGGCGGAGGACGCCTGAGCCCGGCGACCCGCAAGCCCGCCGGCCGCCCGCGCGCGCGCGGCGGTGTTGTCGCGCGCGCGGCGACTCCGCCGATCGAGCGAAGCGCGTCCTTCGACCAGCTTGCTCGCGACCTTCTCACGTTCGTCGGCACGTTCGAGCGCTTCTCGGCCAAGCGCGTCGCAACTGGCGGCATCGGCAAGAAGACGCTCCAACGGATCGCGACGCTCCTCCGGCGGAGCGACGAGGAGTTCGCGGCCTTCCTCGGGCTCTTTCTCGTCGACCGACGCGTGCTCTTCGAAGGCGACGAGCGCTGGGAAGTCAGCCGCCCGAACTTCGCCCGCCTCTGGGGCCCCGAGCGGCTGCTCCGCTCGCTCTATCACTTCTGGCTGCGGACGCCGCTCTGGAACGAGTCGCTGCAGGATCCCGACGTACTCTCGTTCGTGCGGCGAGAATACGTCTCGCAGGATCCTTCGCTCGAAGGGCGCCGCCGGCGGCTCTGCGAAGAGCTTGCCGCCGGACGGAGCGGCGACTCGATCGACCTCGCGACATTACTTCCGCGGCTCGATCGAAGCTTTCAGGGACGCCGCCGTACGGGCGACGTCGTCGAGCCGCCTCCCCCACCGGTCGAGATCCCACCGCGCGACGGCGACGAATCCGCGTTCTCGCCCTACGGCGGACGGCTGAGCACCGCCGCCGCGATCCGCCGCATGCTCGCCGGGCCGCTCACGTGGCTGGGCGTCGTCGAGCCGACGAGCCGCCGCCCTGCCGACGGCGACGGCTTCCGTGTGACTTCGCTCGGGCGGCGCGTGCTCGCGGAGGACTGGGACGCGGTCTCCCGCGGGCTCGGCGCGAGCTTCTCCGCGCCGGACGCGAAAGTGACGATCCAGCCGAACCTCGAGGTGCTCGTGCCGCCGGACACCGAGCCGGAGACGTACCTGAACCTCGCGCGGCTCGCCGACCTCCGCACCGTCGACGTCTACACGTCGATGACGATCACGTGGGACTCGCTGATGAACGCGCTCGACCGCGGCTGGACGGCGGACGAGCTCCTCGCCTTCCTTCGCGAGGCGAGCGCGACCGGCGTGCCGACGACCGTCGAGCAGCTCGTCGCCGACTGCGCCGGCCGGCACGGCGAAGTACGGATCGGCATCGCCGGACCCTACATCGAGGCGCGCGAACGCACGCTGCTGCGCGAGCTGGAGGCGAATCCTCGCTTCGCGCCGTACATCCAGCGACGCCTCGGCGATCACCTCGCGTTCCTCACCTCCGACGTCGACCTCGCGCGGCTCCACAAGGAGCTCCGCAAGGCCGGTTACAGCGTCCACGCAGGTGGCGCCGAGAAGGTGCAGGTCACACCCCACGGCGCGCAGGTTTCGCTCACGCGCCGTGAGCTCGAGGAGGTCTACGCCGCGGTGCGCGCGACGACGAAGCTCGCGCGCGAGGTCGACCCCGACGTCGACCTCTCCGCGCTGGCCGCGCTCGAGGAGACGCTCGCGCTGCAGCTCTCGCGCCAGGAGGATTCGCTCGCCCAGGAGCGCGCGCGCGAGCTCGAGGCGCTCGTCGAGAAGGTCCTTCGCGCCCGCTCCGCCCGCCCGAAGCCGCCCGTGCTCGTCGAGGTCCGCGATTCCGACGAGATCCGCGAGCTGCTCGTCGCCGCGGTCCAAGAGCGGACACCGATGGAGATCGAATACGACGGCTTCCAAGGCGTCACGCGCCGCGTGATCGAGCCCGCGAGCTTCGACGGCCGCTATCTGACCGCGTTTTGCCGGCTGCGTCAGGACCAGCGCGTGTTCAACACCGCGCGCATCCTCTCGGCCCGTCTCCTCGAGGACGGCCCCGCCGCTTGATCCGCATGCGCCGGTCTGGCTATTGCCCCGGCGCACCATGACGGACTGGGACGCGATCGCCGCCCACGAGGACTTCCGCGCCCTGCGCCGCGCGCAGGCGCGCTTCATCGTGCCGGCGATGATCTTCTTCGTCGTCTATTACTTCGCGCTCCCGATCCTCGTCGGCACCGCGCCCGCGCTGATGGAGACCGAGGTGCTCGGCGTCGTGAACCTCGCGTACCTCTTCGCGCTCTCCCAGTTCTTCATGGCGTGGGGGATCGCCCTCTACGTGCGGGCGGCGCGGCGCTGGGACGTGGCCGCGCGCAAGATCCGTGAGGACGCCGCCCGCCGATGACCGCTTCGCTCTTCTTCTTCCTCGCCTTCGTCGCGCTGACGCTGGGGATCACGTGCTGGGCGTCCGCGCAGTCGCAGGGCGCGACCGCGTTCTTCGCCGCCGGTCGCCGCATCACCGGCTGGCAGAACGGCTTGGCGGTCGCCGGCGACTACATGTGCGCAGCGTCGTTTCTGGGAATCGCAGGGATCATCGCGTTCCAGGGCTATGACGGCTTCATGTACTCGGTCGGCTGGCTCGTCGCGTACCTGACGGTGCTGCTCGTGGTCGCCGAGCCGCTCCGGAACGCCGGCAAGTACACGATGGCGGACGTGCTCGCCTATCGTCTCCGCCCGCGCCCCGTGCGCGCGATGGCCGCGCTCTCCACGCTGACCGTCAGCACCTTCTACATGATCGCGCAGATGGTCGGCGCCGGCGCGCTCGTCACCCTGCTGCTGCGCGATTCCGGCCTCACCTACGAGGTCGCGGTCGTCGGCGTCGGGCTTCTCATGATCGTCTACGTGGTCTTCGGCGGCATGCTCGCGACGACGTGGGTGCAGATCGTCAAGGCCGTGCTGCTGATGACCGGCACCGTCGTGCTCTCGCTCCTCGTGCTCGCCGAGTTCGACTGGAGCTTCGCGCGATTCTTCGAGGCGGTGACGCACGTGCCGGTTCCGCAGCCGGACGGCACGATGACGTCGCAGAACTTCCTGAAGCCCGGCCTTCGCTTCAAGCCGCCGTATGGCGCGCTCGATCTCGTCTCGCTCGGCCTCGCGCTCGTCTTCGGCACCGCCGGGCTGCCGCACATCCTCGTCCGGTTCTACACGGTGCCGGACGCGAAAACGGCGCGAACGAGCGTCGTCTGGGCGATGATCCTGATCGGCGCGTTCTACATCATGACGACGTTCCTCGGCTTCGGCGCCGCGACGATCGTCGGCCGCGACGCGATCACCGCGGGCGGCGGCACGAACATGAGCGCCCCGCTGCTCGCGCGTGCTCTCGCGGGCGACCTGTTTTTCGCCTTCATCTCCGCGGTCGCCTTCGCGACGATCCTCGCGGTGGTCGCCGGCCTCACGATCAGCGCGTCGACGTCGTTCGCGCACGATTTCTGGACGAACGTGATCCACGGCGGCACCGAGCGGAGCCCCGGCGAAGAAGTCTGCGTCGCGCGCATCACCGCGTTCGTGATCGGCGGCGTGGCGATCGTGCTCGCGATCCTCCTCGGCCCGACCGCGAACGTCGCGTTCCTCGTCGGGCTCGCGTTCGCCGTCGCCGCCTCCGCGAACTTGCCCGTGATCGTGCTCGCGCTTTACTGGCGCCGCTTCACGACGGTCGGCGCCGTCTCGGGGCTCGGTGTCGGCCTCGCCGCCTCGATCGCCCTGATCCTGGTCGGCCCGAGCGTCCGCGGCCCCGAAGCCGCCCTGTTCCCCCTCGAAAACCCCGGCATCGTGAGCATCCCCATGGGCTTCTTAGCGGCGGTGATCGGCACGCTCCTCTCGAGGGAGCCGGAAGCCGAGCGGCATCACTCGGAGCTTTTGGTCCGGGCCCTCACGGGCCTCGGCGCCGAGACGTCGACCCCGCACTAGGTTTCGCTCGCGGCTAGGCGCACCGCTGCTCCCGGGTGTCGCCTCCGCGGAAGTAAAGCGCAGCCGAGCAGTGTCTACGCCGGCAACCGGGTGCCGACTAACACGCGCGGTCGGCGAGCCATGGAGCGGAGGCGACGCCCGGGAGCAGCCTCACGCCCGCGAGATCCGCTCGCACTCCCGCCGCGCCAGCTGGTCGACGCGCTCGTTCTCCACGTGGCCGGAGTGGCCTTTGACCTTCCGCCAGTCGACGTCGTGCAATTGATTCAGCCGGACGAGCTCCTTCCAGAGATCGTCGTTCGCGACCGGCTTCTTGCTCGCGTTCTTCCAGCCGTTCGCCTCCCACCTCTTCCACCACCCATCGCGAAAGCAGCTCACCAGATAGGCGCTGTCGCTGTAGAGCGCGACGCGGCTCGGGCGCTTCAGCGCCTTCAGGGCCTCGAGCGCCGCGCGGAGCTCCATGCGCTGGTTCGTCGTCATTCGCTCGCCGCCGGAGATCTCGCGCTCGCGTTCTCCGGCGCGCAGCAACGCCGCCCATCCGCCCGGCCCCGGGTTGCCCGAGCAGGCGCCGTCCGTGAAGATCTCGACCTCCGGCTCCATCTCCCGGGTTCTATCAATCTCGATGCTTCGCGCCACCTTCTTCGATCTCGACGGCACGCTCGTCGACACCGAGCCGCTGCACTACACCGCGCTCGCCGAAACGCTCGCAACGGTCGGCGTCGCGCTCGGCGAAGCCGAGTACTATCGGCGCTACTTGAGCCTCACGGACCGCGAAACGTTCGAACGGGCGATCGAAGACTTCGGACGTACAGAGCTCCGCGAGCGCCTCGGCGCGCTCGTCGAGAACAAGAGCGACCGGTTCGCCGAGCATCTCGCGCGCGGCGTGCCGTTGCTACCGGGCGCCGCCGACTTCGTGGCCGAAGCGGCGAGACGCGGCGCGGTCGCGCTCGTCACCGGCGCGCGCCGCCACGAGGCGCTCGCGATCCTCCGCATGGAGGAGCTCCGCGACCGCTTCGCGGTCGTCGTCACGGCCGACGACGTCACGCGGGGCAAACCCGATCCCGAGCCCTATCGGACCGCGTTCGGACGGATCCACGCGATCCTCGGGCACGGGCTCGAGCCTACCGAATGCCTCGCGGTCGAGGATGCGCCGCTCGGCGCCCGCGCCGCGCGCGGCGCGGGGCTGCGCACGCTCGCCGTCGCGACCTCGCGTCCGGCCGCGGACTTCGCCGACGCCGACCTCGTCGCGGCCTCGCTCGCCACCGCGGATTGGGTCGCGATCGACGCCCTGTTCCGAACCTAGCTCTGAATCTCCGCGACGAGGATCGGGACGATCTCGCTGATCGCCTCCTGCGCGACCGTCTTCAACGGCTTGCGCTCGTCCTCGAGTCGGATCGTCAAGGCCGAGAGCGCGGCGAAGTATCGCTCTTTCTGCTCGCGGGTCATCCCCGACACCCGCGACGTCATCACGGCGACGTACCGCTCGTGCGTGTCCGCGATCTGACGCTCCAGCTCCTGCTCGACCGCGTCCTTCTTCACTCCGCCTTTCCTCTCTCGAGCGCGCGCTCGGTGAAGATCTCGTCCGCGAGGCTCTGGTTGTAGCGGACCTCCGAGATCTCCATCACGGTCTTCGAGCCCTTCTTCACGTTCGCCATCTCCATCCGGTGCGGCGTCGGCATCCCCGAGATCGTCTCGATCTTCGAGAGACCGAGCGTCTTCACGAGGGCGCCGTCCTTCACGTCGTAGAGCTCGATCTTGCGGAGCATCGAATCCGAAGGCGCGAGCCAGATCACGATCTTACCGTACGCGATGTCCTTGCCTTTCGGCGCGAGCGCGATCACGGCGGTCTCCACGCCGTCGATCGTCTCCTTCTCCTTCACGAGCTCGCTCGTCGCGTCGTCCTCCGTCCAGTCGGGGATGTCGTCGAAGAGGTCGAGATCCTGGTACGTGAAATCGGACCCCTGGAAGCTCTGCGTCCGCGTCGTCGCGGTGATGCGGCGAACGCGCTTCAGCGCCGGCAGGTAGAGCCACTGATCGTCGTCGCGATCGGGGTACGAGAACGAGAGGAAGCCGACGCCTTTCACCTCGGCGGGCGCAAGGAAGAAGATGATCGACTTCCGTTCGTCCTCGCCGAGCGTCTTCGCACGAGACTCGATCTCGCGAACGCGCTCGTTGCCGCGCGCATCCACGAGCGTCATCTTCATCTTCTGCGACGCGTCCTTCGGCTCGCGCGCGTCGTTCACGGCTTTCGCCTTGTCGAGAAGCTCCCGCGCCGTCACGGCTTCCGCCGGGACGGCGGCGACCGCCATCGCAGCGAACGTCGCGCCCGCCAGCCATCTTCTATTCATCTCGGGATTCCCTCCGCGCGCTCGCCCGCGAGGTCGCTCACGATCCGTCCGTCCTTCAGCGTCACGATGCGGTCGCCGTACGCGGCGGCGCGCGCGTCGTGCGTCACCATGACGACCGTTTGCCGATACTCTTCGGCCGTTTCTCGGATCAAGTGGAGAATCTCTTCGCCGGTCTTCGAGTCGAGGTTGCCCGTCGGCTCGTCGGCCAGCAACAGCACCGGCTCGACGACGAGCGCTCGGGCGACGGCGACGCGCTGCATCTCGCCGCCGGAAAGCGCGTCGGGTCGGTGGGTGCGGCGCTCCGCGAGACCGACGCGGGCGAGGAGCTGCTCGACCCGCGGCCGCACGTCGCGCATCGACTTGCCGTCGAGGAGCAGCGGCAGCGCGACGTTCTCCTCCGCCGAGAGCGTCGGCAGCAGATTGAAAAACTGAAACACGAATCCGACTCGCCGGCGGCGGTAGAGCGTGAGCTCGTCGTCCGAGAGCGAGGCGAGCGCCTGGCCGTCGACTTCGATCGTGCCGGAGTCGGCCACGTCGAGCCCGCCGACGAGCTGCAGCATCGTCGACTTGCCGGATCCGCTCGGCCCCATGATCGTGAGGAACTGTCCCTTCGGGACCTCGATCGAGAGCCCCGCGAGCGCGTGCACATGCGCCTCACCCTGCCGATACGTTTTGACGACGTCCTGGAGACGAATCATCGATTCCCCCGTTCGATCGCGAAGATCGTGATCGGGCTCGCGAAGCCCTTCAGCTCGACGGCGCCGAGCGGCGTCACGCCAGCATCGTCGCCGGCGAGCGCGACGAGCCGTTCGTCCACGACGATCTGCCCCGCTTCCGCGCGCGCACAGAGGCGCGAGGCGATATTCACGGCCGGCCCGACCGCGGCATACTCGAGCCGCGAGCGGCCGCCGAGACCGCCGACGGTGACGAAGCCGCTCGCCGCGCCGACGCCCACGCCGAGCGTCACGCCGTCGATGCTCCGGCGCTCGAGCAAGCGCTCGATCCGCTCGCGAAGATCGATCGCCAAGCCGAGCGCGCGGCGCGCGTGATCGGGTTGCGGAACAGGCGCGCCGACGAGCGCCAGCGCGCCGTCGCCTGCGAAGTCTTTGACCGACCCGCCGTGCGCGACGGCCGCATCGCCGATCGCGCCGTGAATCTCGTCGAGCAGCTGGACCACCTCTTCCGGCGCGGCTCGCTCGGTGAACGCGGTGAAGTTTCGGAGATCGCAGGCGACCACCGAGATCTCCACGCGGCGCCGCTCGAGCACGCCGGCTAGACCGCGGTCGCGCACGAGCGCCGCGACGTCGGGCGACAGGAACCGCGCGAGAAACTGCGCCCGCCGACCCTGGAGCGCGTGATATCGAATCGCGCCGACGAGAAAGACGACGGCTCCGGCGGCACCGGCAAGCGGACGAAACCGATCACTGACGAAGACCGCCGACGTCCAGAACGGCGTGGCCAACGCAAAAAACCAGAGACGCAGGCGCTCCGCGGGGTCGATGTCGGCCCGGGACACCTGTACGAGACGAACCAACCCGAGAAGGATCGCGAGATTGAACGGAACGGCGAAGAGGTAAAATTCCGCTTCTCTCCACGCCTGGGCGTTCCAGCCGAACCACACCCGAGCGCGCGCTTCCGGAAAGACGATGCCCGCCAACCCGTAGGCGACCGCTGCGGCCTGCCCCACCCGGATGATCGTGTCTCCATCATTCATCGCGGGCGAAGCCGACGCCTCGGTGCGACCGATCCGCCGGATCCACTCGAGGCCGGTCGCGATGACGATCGGGTCGAGCACCGAGTAGACGCGATGCCACACGAGCACGAACGCGGGCTCACCGCGGCTCGCGGTCGCCGGCAGATTCATCCAGGCGGTGATTCCGAGCAGCACGAACATCAGTCCCAAAGACCTGCTCGTCGGCCCATGCGGGTCCGCGGCGTAGAAAGAGACCCCCATGCCCACGCACAACGTCCCGACGATCAGGTAGGCGATCGGCTCCGTCATCATTCGAACTGGAGCGCCTTGCGGATCGGCAGGCGTGCGGCCGCGCGTCCGGGCAACGCGCCGGCGAGCGCCGCGAGCACGATCGCCGCGACGAACGCGAAGACGGCGGCGGCGGTCGGATAGCGGAAGAGCGCGGTGAAGCCGAAGACCTCTTTGTAAATGCTGCCGACGACCATGAAGCCGAGGGCGGAGCCGGCGGCGACGCCGACGATGCCGCCCGCGAGCCCGACGACGGCCGCCTCGAGCACGATCCAGCGCCGCACTTGACTGCGGAGCGCGCCGATCGCGCGCAGGCACCCGACCTCGCGCACGCGATCGAGCACCGAGGCGAAGAGCGAGTTCACGACGCCGAGGAGCGCAGTCACGAGGACGATCGCGATCAGGGGATAGCCCGCGGCCACCGACTCGCGCATGACCTGCTCGTTCTCGCGGCGGAGATCCTCGCCGGTCGCGACGAAAACGCCGTAGCGGTCGCCGAAGCGCTTGCGGATCTCGTCCGCGACCTGCTCACGGTCCGCGCCGGGCGTGAGCTTCACGAGCACGGAGCTCACGCGGTGATCGCCCCAACGCGCGCGATAGAAGTCGCGATCGATGAACGCGATGCCGAGGTCGAGGAGATCGAAGACGACGCCGACGACCGGCATGCGGATCACGCCCTGAGGTGCGACGAGCTCGATCTCGTCGCCGACGTGCCGGCCGAAGCGACTCGCGAACGTCTCCGAGACGACGACGCCCTTCCCGGCCGCGAGCGCCGCCCGCACCGTCGCCGGATCGCCCTCGATTACGTCGAGGGTTCGCAACCCCTCCGCGTAGAGAGCCGCGTCCTGGATCGCGAGGTTCGTCGGCAGCCCGTCGATCGTGATCGGCTGCCAGATCTCTCCGGCGGCGTGAGCGATCCCCGGCACCGCCGCCACCTCGTCGCGGAACGTGCCGGCGAGCGGCGTCCAATCGTGCGCGTTCATCGAGGTCGCGGCGCCGATCGTGAGATCGAGACTGCCGAACACCGAGGCCATCACACGCTCGACCGAGCGCTCGAGGCTCGAGATCAGGCTTGCGATCGCGAGCGCGCCGGCGAGGCCGACCATCAGCGCCGCCCCGGTGACCGCGACGCGATGGAGCGTGGCGACGAGGCCGCGGCTCGCGAGCGCGAGGAGCGGCGCCGCGGAGATGCCGACGCCGCGGTCGATCCCCAGCGCGACGAGCCGCACCGACGCCGGGCGAGAAGAGAGACCGCGAGCAGGAGCCCGAGCTCGGAGGCAGCGCGATGGACGCCGCCTCCGTTCGGCAGGATCCGCACGATCGCGAGGAGCGCGAGACAAGCGAGACCGGCCGCGGTCGCGCGCGGGAAATGCGCGCGTCGGCCCTCCGGCGCACCGAGCGGGCGGAGCACCGTCGCCGGCGCCAGCCGGGCCGCTTCCCGCGCCGGCAGATACGCCGCCACGAGCGCGGCTGCGACGCCGGGAATCGCGCCCCAGAGAACGGCGCCGAGCTCAAACGCGATCTCCGCACCCGGCACCGGCATGATACGACTGCTGACGCTCGACACGTAGGCGTCGATCAAGAGCCGCGCGAACGCGAAGCCGAGCGGCACGCCCACAGCGGCGCCGAGCGCGGCGAGGACGATCGATTCGCCGACGATCCAGCGCGCGACCTGGGCGCGGCGGAGGCCGAGCGCTCGGAGCACGCCGATCTCGCGCGACCGCTGCGCGACCGCGATCACCATCGTGTTGAGGATCAGGTAGAGGCCGACGACGAGTGCCAGCGACGCGCCGAACGTGAACGTCAGGCGATTCCCCTCGAGAAGCTTCTCGAAGGCCTGGCTCCGGGCCTCGGGGCGCGTCACGGTTCCGCGCTCGCCGACCAACGCGCGCACGCGGTCCTCGAGCGCCGCGAGGTCCGTGCCGGGCGCCGCGCCGAGATCGATCCGGGTGAAGCGCCGGTCGAGCGCGAAGAGCCGCTGCGCGGCGAAGACATCCATCACCGCCAAGCGCCCGCCGAAGACCGTCGCCGGTCCGGTCCGCACGTCGAGGATCGCGCGAACCGTGAGCGTCGCCTCGCCGCCCGCCCCGCGAACACGCACGGGATCATCGAGCGCGAGGCCGCGCCGGCTCGCCACGTCATCCGTCAGCGCGACGGAGTCCGGCTGCGCGAGAAAGACGAGAGGATCCTCGACCGCGGTCTCCGACGCGCCGGACTGGTACTCGCGAAGCTCGCCGTCCGCGAGGAGATCGATGCCGAGCACGAAAAGCCGCTCGCCGCCGAGCCCTTCGGTGCTGACGAACCCGTAGACCATCGGCGCTACCACGCTGACGCCCTCGACGGCGCGGATCTCCTCGGCGAGCTCCTCCGCCACACCGATGCCGTCTCGGCCGATCTCGAGAACGGCCTTGCCCGCAACGCGCTCGACCGCACGCTCGAACGCCCGCGAGGCGGAATCGTTGACGAGCCGGATCCCGACCATCGCCGCCACGCCGAACGCGACCCCGAGCACCGTGAGCGCCGTCCGCAGCCGGTGCGCTGCGAGATGTCGGACGCTCACGCGAAGAAACGCGGCCACGGATGCCTCACTCGTACTCGAGCGCTTCGACGATGTTGATCCGTGCGGCCTTCCGTCCGGGCAGGTAGCCCGCCGCGGCGGCGAGCACGATCGCGGCGACCACGGAGATCACGACCGCCTCCGTCGGGTACCGGTAGAGCATCGTCATCGCGAACATGCCCCGCATGAGCACGTCGATCTGCAGCACGCCGAGGACCGACCCGACCGCAACCGCGAAAACAGCGCCGAGGCAACCGATCAACGTCGCCTCGACGACGATGATGCGGGCGACTTGCGCGCGCGTCGCGCCGATCGCGCGCAGCACCCCGATCTCGCGTACGCGATCGAGCACGGAGGCGAGCAGCGAGTTCACCACGCCGAGGAGCGCGATCGCGATCGAGATGCCGATCAGCGGGTAGATCATCGACATCATCTGATTGATGAGCTCGCGTGCCTCTCCCGCGAATTGCTCGATCGTGACGACGAAGAGATCGTGCTTCGCGCCCCACCGCTCGCGGATCGTGCGGATCACCGCTTCGCGATCGGCACCGGGATGGAGAATCGGCTCGAGGAAGTTCACGGTGTCGTCGCGCCAGACCCGCCGATACAGGCCGCGATCCATGAGCACGATGCCGAGGTCGGCGAACGCCGGATCGAAGTAGATCGCGACGATCGGCAGCCGCAGCGGGCCGCTCGGGGTGACGAGCTCGATCTCCTCGCCGACGCCCTTCCCAAACCGCTTCTGAAACGCCTCGTTCACCGCGACGGCTTTGCCGGCGGCGAGCGCGGCGTACGTCGGGGCCTCCTCCCCCTCGAGCAGCGTGTTCTTGCGGCTCCCTTCGACGAACAGCTGCGCTTCGGTCGCGGTGATCGCGGTCAATCGGTCGCCGTACGCCACGCGAACGATGCGGACCGAATCGACGCGCTTCACTTCGGGCAGCGCCGCGATCTCCGCGGCGAGGCTCGCCGGCAACGGAGTCGAGTCCGACGAGAGCGGCTTCGCGCCGGACGAGATCACGAGATCGATGTTCGAGAAGAGCGTGTTCATCCAGGTCGTCATCGTGAACTGGATGCTCGAGAGCCACGTCGACATCGCGATCGCGCCGGCGAGGCTGACGAGAAACGCCGAGCACGTGATCGCGACGCGGCCGATGTGGGCGACGATCGATCGCGCCGCGATCGCCCCGATCGGCCCGAGCGTGCGGGCGAGCACCGGCTCGACGCGGAGCGCGACCCAGCGAACGGCCGCCGGCACCGCGAGCGACGTGCCGACGAGGCAACCCACCATCGCGAGCGCGCCGAGCGCGTTCGGCGAGATCGGCAGCACATCGCGGATCTGCCAGAGCACGAACGTGCCGAGGCCGATCGCGATGCCGATCACGGCGAACCGCGCGTATGCGCCGCGGCGGTCGGTCGCCGTCGCTCCGGGCCTCAAGACTTCCAGCGGATGCACGCGCACGGCTTGCCGCGCGGGCAGCCACGCGGCCGCGAGCGCGCTCAGCATGCCGAGCCCGAGGCCCCAGAGGACCGGCATGAGCGAGAGCCTCACGTCCGGCACCTCGGTCGCGGCGTAGGTCGTCGAGACGTTGAGCGCGAAGGCGGCGGCCATCCCGCGGGCGAGGCCGAGCCCGAGTGGCACGCCGAGCGCCGAGCCGAGCGCGCCGAGCGCGACCGCCTCGACGAGAATCATGCCGAGCACGTCTCGCCGGCGGAGACCGAGGGCGCGCAGGATGCCGAGCTCGCGCCGCCGCTGCACGACGGCGACCATCATCGTGTTGAAAATCAGATAGAGCCCGACCACGAGCGCGAGCAGCGCGGCGACCGTCATGCCGTAGCGCTGCGCGGTGAGGAGCTTCCCGAGCGCCTCGCCGCGCGCCGACGGCCGCTCGACGATGCCGCGGCCCGCGGCCGCGTCGCGAACGGCGGCGGCGACCGTCTCGTCGTCCGCGCCCTTCACGAGCCCGATGTCGATCTGCGAGAAGCGCTTCTCGAGCCCGAACAGCGCCTGCGCGGCGAACACGTCCATCAGCGCGATCCGCCCGTCGAAGAGGCTCGCCGGCCCGGTCTTCGGGTCGAGCGCCGCGCGAACCACGAGCTCGCGGGTGCCGACGGGAGCGAGGATGCGAAGCGGCGAGTCGAGCGCGAGGCCGGTGCGGTCGAGGAACTCCTGGGTGAGGCCGACCGAATCCGTCTGCGCGAGGAACACGAGCGGATCCTCGATCGTCGCGTCACCGGAGCCGGACTCGTAGTCGCGGAGCTCCTGATCGGCGAGCAGGTCGACGCCGAAGACGTAGAGACGCTCGCCGGGGAAATCGACCGCGGAAAGGAATCCCTGCACCGAGGCGACCGCGGCCCTCACCCCTTGGACGGCACGGATCTCCTCGAGCAGCTCCTCCGGGACGCCGACCTCGCCGTTCGTGATCTGAAGCTCTGCCTTGCCGGCGATCCGCTCGACCATCCGCTCGTACGAGGTGGCGACGGATTCGTGCATGAGACGCATGCCGATCATCGTCGAGACGCCGAGCGCGATGCCCGCGACGGTGAACGCCGTGCGGAGCTTGTGACTCGCGAGATGGCGGAGGCTGACGCGCCGGACGGCGGCGATCATCGCTTCGCCTTCCCGTGCGGCACGCGGAGCTTCTGCTCGACGAGCGCGAGCCAGCGGATGTCCGCGTCCGCGTGTATCAGAGCCGCGTCCATCAGGAGCTCGGTCGTGAGCTCGACCTCGCGATCGGTGCGCTTCGAGAGCTCGAACTTCCGCTGCGTGAGCCTCTGCATGTGGGCGAGGTAGATCTCCTTCTGGCAGGCGATCAGCGCAACGATCGCGTCGCGATCGCGTCGCTCGAGGAACACGAGCTTGACGAAGAGCTCATCGCGGAGCGCGCGCGCGCGTGCGACGGGCTTCGCGAGCCAGCGGTCGAGCTCGCGCCGGCCGCGCGGCGTCACGCGATAGATCTTCCGATCCGGCCGGCGCTCCTGCGCCTCTTCGCGCCGCTCGACGAGCCCTTCCCGCTCCAACCGATCGAGAGTGGAATAGATCTGCCCGTAGTTCAGGCTCCAGAACTCGCCGACGCGATCGTCGAACGCGCCCTTCAGGTCGTAGCCGTGCCGCTCACGCTCGGCGAGGATGCCGAGCAGCGCGTACTTGACGGACACTAGAACAAAGCCTCGACGCTCGCGGCGAGGCGTGACCTAGCGGTGGCGGCGGCGGTTTTTGCCGGCGGCATCGCTAGAACAAGTACCGCAGGCGCACGTACGCCTGATCGTTGTCGCGGTACTGCCCGAGGAACGAATCCTCGTGTCCCTCGATCCAGACGAGGCCGACCCGGACGTCGAAGGCGTCCGTCACGTCGTACGTCACCCGTGGATGCGCGACGCCATAGACACCCTGCATGCCGTAGAGGCCGATCAGCTCGGCCTCGAGCGTCTCGTCGAGGAACGTGCGCCGGACCGTCATCGCGAAGCGTGTCTCGGTGTCGCTGATGAGGAGATCCGCGCGATTCCCCAGCACCGCGGTCTGCATCATCTGCGCGAGCACGAACGTCTCGCCGAAGAACCGGTCGACGTTCACGCCCCACTCGACGCCGTCGCGCTCGACGTTCACCTCGTCGAGGTCGATCGGCACCTCCTGTTCGACGCCGAGCGCGAGCAACACGGGGTCGATCTCGCCGATCTCCGGGTTCGCGACGATCGTCCGCACCGCGCGCGGGTAGAGACGGCCCACGACGTACGCGCCCTCGAGACGGAACGTGGCATCGAACGCGCTCACCGCGACGTCCGCGCCGGCCGCGCGGATGCGGTCGTACGTCGGGAAGATCTCGATCTCCGAGCGCACGTCGAAGAGCTGCGGGCTCAGCGGATTCGCGCGCACGAAACCGCGCGCATCGACCTCGAACGACGGCTGCGTGTCGTACCCGTCGTAGTAGTAGAGCGCGAAGTCCGCCCCGCGGAACGAGCCGGCGATCCGCGCCGCGAGCGCGCCGTTCTGGATGTCCCGCTCCGGGACGTCCCCGTTCCGGAAGTCCCCTTCGTTTTGCACGGTGAGCCCCATCGACTGGCTCGTGTCGGGCACGCGCGCGAGCGGCGGGTACCAGCGCTCGTCGTCATCGGCGACGCGGAAGGGAACGTAGATCGGCACGGCGACGCCGGTCACCCGCAGGTCCCGCGGCAGCGCCGTCGAGGTCGTGTCCGGCACGTTCCACGTCACCGAGAGCGCGGGAATCGCGATCTGCTTGTCGACCTCGTCGTCGATCACCGGGTCGGCGAGCTTCTCGGGATTCAGGAGATCGTTCGGCTGGACCCCGTCGAGCTTGCCCCAGGCGAACTTCTGGAGCCCCGCGCGGACGTCCACACGCGGCAGCACGAGGTCGAAGTACGCCTCGTCGATCTCGAGGCTCGGCGAGAGGTCCTGGAGCGTGCGGTCGAAGTCGTAGACGCCCGCGCCGTCCGGGTCCTGCGGAGTGCCGCCGGCCGTGCCGGTCACGCCGGTCTGGAGCCGCAGCCTCGGCGCCATGTCGGCGCCGAGCCGGAAGCGGATCCGCCCCTGCGGGTCCTGGCTCGGATTGTCCGACTGGAACCGTCCGACGGCGAGGAATTCGACCTTGCCTTCTGCCTCGAGCGCGGTGCCGAAGACCGGAATTTCCAGAGCCGACGCGAGCGCGACGGACCCGAGCGCGAGCGCCCCGACGGCGCTCGCCACGCACGGAAACGCCAATTTCATGGGTCGGCCGGCGGATATGGCTAAAAGTATAGAGTGTCAAGGAAAGCGGGCGGCGATCGAAATTTGACAAGGCTCCATGCCGCGATCATGATCCGCCGCTCGCTCACTCGAAATGTCCGGCACGTCGCCATGAAGATGATCCTTCCAGCCCTTCGCGATCGCCGGACGATCGACAGGCTGCTCCACACGTTCTTCGACAGCTATCGCGACGTCGAGTTCCGCCGCGCGATCCACGCGGTGAGTCGCTTCTACCGGCTGCCCACGCCGCGCGTGGTGTGGTTCGAGTATCTCGACTGGGGCAAGACGGGCGGACGTACGTACGAGGACGGAAAGATTCACCTCGTGCATCCCGAGAACTGGAAGCGCGGCCGCAAGTACAACTCCGAGCGACGCTGGATCAACACCGTCTACCACGAGCTCGGACACTACGTGTTCTGGGCGGACGCCGAGCGGAAGGCGGATACCTTCGCGTACCGCATGGTGCGCGGCGTGAACGGCACCAACGGGGTCCACCGCAACGGGACACGCGTGATCTTGGCCCGCATCAGCGGGAGAGCCGCGCGCCGTGGGGGACGCACCTCTCGGCGATAAGCCCCGTGAGGGACGCTCCTCTCGGCTGAAAACGATGCCTCGAGGAACGTCCCCTACCCGCGCATAACGCTTCGCGTTCTGCGCGGCACGCCGTTCTGCGCGGCTTAGCCGGTCAGCTCTTCGCCGCCGTCGACGCCGATCACGTTGCCGCTCACCCACTGTGAGCCGGCCAACGAGAGGACGGCGATCAGTCGCGCGACGTCATCGGGAGTCGTCATCCGCCCGGCGGGGTTCCGGAGCCGCACCTGGTCGAACATCTCCGCGGCGCCGGGAATCTTCCGCGATGCCGGGGTGTCGGTCACGCCCGCGCGGATCGAGTTCGCGGTGACGCCTTTCGGCGCGAGCTCGAACGCGATCTGCCGGATGTACGCTTCGAGCGCCGCCTTCGCGGCCGACACCGCGCCGTAGCCCGGCCAGCAGCGCTGATCGCCGGCGCTCGTCATCGCGTAGATGCGACTGCCCTCGCCGAGGAGCTTTCGCCAGACGAGCTCCTGCGTCCAGTAGACGAGGCTAGTCGCCATCACGTTCAGCGTCATCTCCATCTGCGCGACGGACAGCGAATCGTCGGCCTGCTCCGCGACGAGCGGCTTCAGCGAGCCGAACGCGAGCGAATGGAGCATCGTCCGGATCGTCTGGCGATCCCGCCCCATGAGGATCTGCTCGATCCGGTCGACGGTCTCGTGGACCTTCTCGGGATCGGCCGCGTTCACGTTGAAGTAATGCGCTTCGACGCCGTGCCCGCGGATCTCCTGCACGAGCGCCTCGACGTTGGCGATCGTCGAACGACGGTCGAGGTGGACGCCGAACACGTTGACGCCGTGACGGGCGAGCTCGCGCGCGGTCGCGGCGCCGAAGCCGCTGGAAGCCCCGAGAATCAGCGCCCATTCGCCTGCGAGGCCCGGAAGCTTGCCGTCCACTCGTCGATTCCTCCCGTCGAAAACGTGCTGCGTACCAGCTTCGGCTTCTTGCCGCCAGTCGCGGTCCGTCGCTATGTTCAGCGCGATGCCGAGCGAGAAAGACGCGAACGATTCTCCGAAATGGTGGATCGACACCTCCCGCGCCTCGACGACCGAGGGGCGGAAGACCGACGCGATCCCGCCGGCGATCGCGCGCTTCTACGTGACGACGAAGGGCTACGAGCAGGAGCGCGCCCGCTCCGGCCTCGTCGATCTCAACTTGAAGCTCCTCATGGAGGCGAATCCCGAAGACGGCCAGCTCGCCTACATGCCGCTGATCGGCGAGCGCGCGCCGAACGACGTGATCGAGCGAATCCGGCGCACGCTCCGCTTGCCGCCGGGCGCACGCGGCGTGATCGTCGACTCCGGCCGCATGGTGCGTGCGATCGTGACCGGCACGCCGGTCGGCGAGCGCATCCTCGAATTCAACTTCAACCGCGGCGACCCGAGCTTCGACGTCTGGGTCGGCAACGACTGGAAAGAGGAGCGCGTCTACCGCGGCGTGAACGAGCTCCACCGCCGGATCCCGGAGCTGCTCGCGAAGTACCTCTCGCCGGAAGCGCTCGCCAAGCGCGAATTGTTCACCTAACCGTGTCCTGCAACAGAACGGCTAGAGCCGCCGTGCAGGGAGGAGAACGGATGAAGATGCGCGCGCGGCACTGGGTGATCGGTGCTCTGACCGTGGCGCTCGGCGTGCCGGGGATCGGCTGGTCCGACGACCCGCCGGACGAGGGGATGATCCTGCTCGAGGAGATCCCGCATATCGCCACGAGGAGCACCCTCTACTCGCTTCCTTCTGACCCCGAGTCCTCGCTCGAGGCACTGTCCACGATGCCCGACGGGCTGAACGACGTCATCGCCATGCACCTCGGGAGGCTCTATCCGACCCCGCATGAGTCGACGCCGGGCGTCGCTCCGCTCGTGAACCTGCTGGGTGCGCGCGCCGACCTGCTCCTCAACCCGCAGCACTTGGACAAGAAGCTCGGCGACACCATGAGCGGCGAGTTGGCGATCCTGCTGCTGCCGATGGACGCGACGACCGCCATCGTGATCCTGCCCACCCAGGTCGTGGAGTCTGACCCGAAGGCGACTCCGCTGCCTGAACGGCGCGTGGACCTCAGCGATGTCACCTACGAGGTCAACGGACAGACGAGGACGGTGGAGCAGTACATGGCCGACGGCGCGACCAACGCCATCGGGTTCATGCACGAAGGCGAGTTCGTGTACGACGCCTACCAGAACGGCTTCTCGGCGAAGACCCGTCACCATATGTGGTCGGTCACCAAGTCCGTAACCACGTCACTGGTGGGGATCGCCGTCGGCGAAGGACGGGTCGACTCCATCTTCGACCCGATCGAGAAGTACATCCCGGAGACCGTCGGCACTGTGTGGGAAGGCACCACCGTCGAGGATCTGCTCCAGATGGAGTCGGGCATCTACTGGGTCGATGTCCCTGTCCACCAGCCCGAAGAGCTGATCCTGATGGGACTCGACTTCCACACGAACGGCTTGTTGGGGATGACCCGCAACGATTACCTGTTGAAGCTGACTCGGGTCTCCGAGGCGGGCACGTACTACCGCTACAACAGCGCCGACGCGCAGATGCTGACGTGGTTGCTCGAGAACGTCTACGACGCTTCGTACTCCGCGATCCTATCCGAGAAGCTGTGGCAACCAGCGGGAATGGAGGACGACGCGCTGATCATGGTCGATCGGGAAGGCCACGCCTTCGCTTCCATGGGTCTGTTCGCCACGACGAAGGACATGCTTCGCTTCGGAGAGCTTTTCCGCGATGGCGGCCGGAACCTCGACGGCGAGCAGGTCGTGCCGGAGGCTTGGGTCGAGGCCTCTCACGATTACTCCGAGGAAACCGGAGGCCCGCGAGGCTACATGTGGCCGGAGTGGTCCGACGGCTACACCGCGTCGGGCTTCGGACACCAGCGAGTGAGCGTCGCTCCCGCGCTGAACATGACCGGCGTGCGCTTCGGCAACGATCCGGTGGACACGATCGCTCCGAAGGAGTGGGAAGCGCTCTACCTCGCGGTCGCCGAGGCATTCGCCGCCGAGTAGCGCGGGAACGTTCGAGATCCCGTCGGAAGGGGGGATCCTAGAGCGCGCCGGCGAGCCTCAGGATCGCAAAGCTGACGAGCGCCGCCGAGAGCCCGAAGGAGCAGTCTCGACGAGCTTCCGAGCCGGCCCCGGCGAGCTCCTGAATCGCGGCGCCGGCACCGATCAGGAGCGCGATCGGGAACATCCCGAACGGGACCGCCCAGCTCACTTCCGTCTGCTTGGCGAGCGGCGAGGCGATCGCCAGGTAGAGGATCGAGAACGCTACGAAGAACGCGCCGGCGATCCGTAGGGGCCGAATCGAATACATTCCGCGCGTCTCTCTAGCGCAACTTGACTCGGGCGTCTCCCACCCCGGATGATGAATCCAATGCCAGCCGCCTCCGGCCTGGTGATCGGCAACGTCGATCGCTCGCTCGTCGAGGCGCTCCGTGCGAGCGGCATCGAGCCGATCGTCTCGAAGGACGGCGCCGCGCTCGAAGACGGGCCGCCACCCGATGTCGTCTGTCTGGCGTTCTCGCTCGCCGGCGGCGTGCCCGCGCCCGTCGAAGCGATCGGCACGCGATTCCCGGACGCTGCGATTCTCCTGATCGTCCCCGCCCGCGAGGTCGTCGCGGGGGAAGCCGTCGCGCGCCTGCTCGACGCCGATCTCGCCGCTTCCCCGCTCGATTCGCGCCGCGCCACGCTGGCGATCCGGCGGCTCCTCGCGCGACGCGAGCGCCGAAGTGCCCACGCGAGCCTCGTCGCGCGCGCTCGCGCGCTCGATCCCGATTTCGCCGCGAGCGTCGAGGCGCTCGCCCGCGATCATGAGACGACGGCGCGCGCGCTGGATGACGCGCTCGCGTTCCGCTCGATCATCCTCTCGAACCTCGCGCACGAGGTGCGCACGCCGCTCGCGGTCGTCCAGGGCTTCGTCGATCTCCTCGAAGACGACTTCGGAGCCGTGCTCGACGCCGATCAGCGGGAGCTCGTGCAAGCGATCCGCAGCGGCTGCAGTCAGCTCGTCGCGGTCTTCCAAGGCCTCGTCGATCTCGCGCGCGCGGAGACGGGCCAGGTCGATCGGCGGCCGGCGAGCGTCTTCCTGCCGGACCTCCTCGCCGACGTGGCGCGCGAGGCGACGCCGGCCATCGAAAAGCGACCCGTGCGCTTCGTGCTCGACGTCGATCGACGACTCGGGTGGATCCGCACGGAGCCGGACTGGGTGCGCCAGATCGTCGCGTGCTTGATCTCGAACGCCGCGAAGTTCACGCACGAAGGCGAGATCCGCCTCTCCGCGCGCATGCTCGCCGAGGGTGAGACCGATCCGCCGGATCCCGTCACCGTACTCGTGCGCGCGCCGACGCGCGTCGGCACCGCGGTCGAGATCGAGATCGCCGACACCGGCGTCGGCATCGCGCCGGAGCAGCAGGCGCGCGTCTTCGAGGCATTCCGCCAGGAGGACGGCTCGATGACTCGCGCTCACGAAGGGCTCGGCATCGGCCTCACCGTCGTCCGCGAGCTCGCGACCGAGCTCCGCGCGACGCTCCAGCTCGAGAGCCGACCCGGCATCGGCACGACCGTGCGGCTGCGGTTCCCGATCGATCCCGCGCGCGGCGAGGCCCCCGCCGCGGAGCGCGTCTCGCGGAAGCCGGGCCCCGCTGGCGCCGACGCCGCGCCGGGCGATCTCGTCACCGAGATCGCTCGCCTCCACCGGCTGGCCCCCGCGAGCTTCGACGAAGCGGTACCGCTCGCGCTCCACGCGCTCGACCGCGGCACGGGCGTGCCGATGGCGTTCTTCGCGAGCGGCGGCGCGGGCACGTGGCGGATCGTCGACGTGGCCGGCGATGCGGCCGCATCCTCTGCGCCGCCGGCGGCGCTTCTCGATCGCGCCGCGGCCGAGGGCCGGGCGAGCGCCGACGCCGGGCCGAGCGATCGCTGGTATGCCGTCGCCGTGCGCGGTGCGCCCGGCTCTCCGCTCGGCGCGCTCGCGTGCCGCGCTCCGACCGAGATCGAGGCGCACGTCTGGGCCGCGCTGCAGACGATCGGCGGATGGCTCGGGCTCGTGCAAGTCGTCCGCGCGGTATCAGCGGAGCGCGTGGAGCTCGCGGCGACGATCTCGCGCTCGATCAAAGATCCGCTCGGATCTCTGCTCGCCTACACGCAGGTGCTCCTGCGCGGCCTTCGTGGATCACTCACCGAGGAGCAGCGCTCGATCGTCCTCCGCGTCGAGAAGGGCATTCACCGCTCGATCCTCTCCGCGTTGGACCTCCTCGATTTCGAGCGTGCCCTCGCGCCGCGCGCGACCGACGTCGCGCGGCCGTTCCCGATCGCGAGCGTCGTCGATCACGTCCTCGCACGCCACGCCTCGGCGCTCGAGCTCGCCCGCGTAGCGGTCGACCGCTCCGGCGTCGGCAGCGTGGAGTGCGTCGGCGACGACATCCGCACCGATCGTGCGCTCTCGGCACTGCTCCGCGCCTTCGTCGACGGGGGGCCGTCTTCCGGCGCGATCTCGCTCGCCGCTCACACGGATGATTCCCGCGTCGTTCTCGAGCTCCGGGGGCGCGTCACCGATCCGTCGCCGTTCGAGCGCGCCTTCTCCGATGCGCCGGTGCGCCTCGGGTTCGACGAGCTCCTCGGTCTCGCACTCGCCCGCGTGGCAATCGAGGCGCAAGGCGGAACGATCACGCTGCGCCGCGCGGACGAGGACACGATCATCGCGATCGCCATGCCGAGGGCCCCGGCTCGACCCGCGTGAGCCCCGCCGCGTCGCCGCCGAACGTCGACCCGAGACTGCGCAGCGCGGTCGACCTCCTGAACCGCCTTCCCGGCGCGACCACGCGAGCGAGCTGCCAGGGCAAGACCCCGAGGGACCCCGGCACGCACGCGGATCTCGCTTACGTGCTGTTCGCGGAGCCGATTCCACTGACGCTCGAGGATCGCTTCCTCGACGATCTCGGCGCGATCGGGCGCGTCGAGCCGGACGGCGTCCATTGTCGCTGGCCGGAGCGAAACGAGGAGCTGTGCGCCCGTCTCGAGGAATCGGCCCGCCGCCGGGGTCGCGACCTCACGCTCGAGCGATGGGAGCGTTCGACGGTCGCGGTCGGCGGCATCGAGCGGGCGCTCGCCGAGCGGACTCTCGGAGAGCGCGCGGGCGACGTCGGCTGGTGCCTCGATTGCCGGAAGATCGGAGACCCTTCCCGACACGAGACGCATCGGTGCGTGACTCTCTTTCATTCGAGCGATGACCGGACGCTCGCGGTCTTCGCCGCGTACCTGCTGCAGGACCCGCCGGGACCGCACCTCCTCGAGCGCGAAGGCTCGCGCGCGATCCTCGAACGCCTCCGCCGGGGCGATTTCGGCGATTCGTACCGCGAGCGATGGCGCCGATTCGCGACGGAGGCCGCCGCACGCACTCTCCGCGGCGACGTCCGCTGGGCCGTACGCGGTCTCCGCACGGAAACCCTCGCGACCGACGCCGCCTTCGAGGGCCCGCGACTGGTGCTCTCGGCCCGCACGCTCGCTTGACCGTCCGCGGAGCCGCCGTTAGCCTCGGCTCTCCCTTGGCTCTTCCGCGCAGACGCCCGGCTCTCGTTTCGCTCCTGATCGCGGCATCGCTGCTGACGGCGCTCCTCTTCGCGCAGCCCGCCCACAGCCACTCCGCGCTCGCCGCTCCCGAGCTCTGCGCACCGTGCAGTTGGTCGCTCCACGCGCCGACCGTGCTCGCCGCGCCGGTGGCGCTGGTCGGCGCGCCGACCAGCGTCGTCGACGTCGTACCGCACATCGGCGACGCGCCGGTCTGGCGCGCCGTCACCGCGGCGCGACCTCGCTCCCCGCCCCTCTCTCCCGCATAGGCGCTCCTTCGCGTCTCGCGAGTCCGGGACTCTTCACCCCCCGGGCTTGCGCCCGACCCCCTGAGGGGGCTCGGGCCCGCGAGAGATCGGCTTTGCCCCGCTCCGGCGGCCGGCAAGGCGTGACGCACAGCCTTTTTGGGGAGGTTCGATATGGCACGTCCGTACACCATGCGGCCGGCCTGGATCGCGCTCGCATGCATCGCCGTCCTCGGCGGCGCTGCGCGGGCTGCCGATCCGGACGGCGAGATCCGTGAGCTTCGCAAACAGGTCGACGAGCTGCTTCGTCGTGACACCGAGAAACAACGACGCATCGAGGAGCTGGAGCGCCGACTCGGTTCGCCTGCGGCGGCGGCGGCGCCGGCCCCGACTACGGCAGGTTCCGCGGCCGAAGCATTGGATCGCGCGGTCGAGGAAGCGACCGGGGCCGCGCCGGCACCCTCGGCGGCTCCCGAGATCGCCTCACGCGCGGTGGGACCGGCGACACTTCGTCTGCTCGATCTTTCGCTCGACGCGTTGGTCGCGGCGGGCGGATCGACCGAAGGCGATGAGATCATCGAGACGTTGCAAGGCGGTGGCCATGACCCCAAGCGAACGGCTTCACGCGTGCAGAACGCCGAGCTCTCCGCGATGGGCGCCGTCGATCCGTACCTCACGGGCGAAGCGCACATCATTCTTCCTCGAGCCGGAGAACAACGAATCGGTCGTCGAGCTCGAAGAGGCGTTCGCTCACCACGCAGAGCCTGCCGTACGGGCTGCAGGTCGAGGCCGGGCACTTCCTCACCGAGTTCGGCCGCATCAACCCGACGCATCCGCACGCCTGGAAGTGGATCGACCAGCCGGTCGTCAACACTCGCCTTTCGGCGGCGACGGGCTCCGCAACCCCGGCTTCCGCGTCGGTTGGCTCTGCCGCTGCCGTGGTTCTCGCAGACTCCACTCTCGGCGCGCAAGATGCACGGCGAAGCGATGCGAGCTTCCTCGGCGGCTCGCTCGCGTACCTCGGGCCGAGGAAGGCGAAGCGCACGCTCACCTCGCCAACCGCATCGCGTTCCAGAGCACGCCGAGGAGAGGCGACGAGCACGAGGCGAGGAGCACGTCGAGCGAGCGCGGCATCGGCGGCCGCCCGATCGTCGAGCGCAACGTCCACGACCTGGACGACTTCCTCTACCTGGCGCGCTGGGAGAACGGCCTCGACGCTCGAGCGACGACTGGTCTCGGCGAAGCTCGGCTTCTCGGGCCTCTTCGGGCCGAACGTTACCGGCCACGACGGCGCGCACGCGCATCTACGGCACCGACCTCGTCGTGAAGTGGCGGCCGGCCGACAACTTCCGCGGCTGGCCGTTCCTCCTCGTGGGAGACCGAGGTCATGCACCGCGACTACGAGGCCGACGTTTCTTCGTACGCCGACGATCCCGATCTCGTCCTCGGCAAGACGACGCTTCACGACTGGGGCTTCTACACGCAGGGTCCTCTACGGCTTCTCCTACAGCTGGGCCGGCGGCTTGCGCTCGAATACGCCAGCGGCGAGCGGCGAGAGCTCGGAAACCGGCCGCGACGCCGATCCGTTCCGCGACGATCGCCAGCGCGTATCGCCGCTCCTATCTTGGCGATCCGTCCGAGTTCTCGCGCCTGCGGCTGCAGTACAACTTCGACCGACGCCGATCACCTCGACGACGACGCCCACTCGTGTGGCTCGGCCTCGAGATCCTCTACGGCGTCCACCCGGCTCATCCTACTGAGAGAATTCTCGTGAGACCTCTCGACGATGCGATTGCATTCCTGGCCCGCGCAAGCGGGCTCCTCGCTCTTCTCCTGCGACGACGCCGGCGCGGTCGCCGCGCCGCTGCGCGTCTGCGCCACCGTTCCCGGACCTCGGCGACCTCGCGCGCGAGGTCGGCGGCGACGACGTCGACCGTCACGGTCTTCGCCAAGGGCACCGAGGACGCGCACTTCGTCGAGGCCACGCCGAGCTTCGTGCAGGCGCTCGCCGACGCCGATCTCTACTGGCGTCGGCCTCGATCTCGAGATCGGCTGGCTGCCGCCGCTGCTCGACGGCGCGCGCAACGCGGACGGTCCTGCCCGGCGGCCCGGGCCATCTCGACGCCGGCGACGGCATCACGCCGCTCGAGTCCCCTCCGAGCGACCCAGTCGACCGTTCGATGGGCGACGTCCATCCGCTCGGCAACCCGCACTACCTCTCGACCCGCGTGAACGGCCTCAAGCGTCGCGGCGCTGATCCGCGACCGGCTGACCGCGCTCCGCCCCGACGAAGGAAGCCGTGTTCGCGACAGCGCTACGACGATTTCGCGAAACGGCTCGGCGACCGGGCTCGTCGGCGACGCGCTCGCCGCGAAATACGACGTCGAGAAGCTCGTCGTGCTCGCCAGAACGCGGCAAGCTCGACCGGGTTCCTCGAGGCCAGGGCGAAGCGGCGAAGCTCGGCGGCTGGCTCGGCCAGATGCTGCCCTACTACGGAACCAAGGCGGTTTCCGATCACAACCTCTGGCCGTACTTCGCTTCCGCCTTCGGCCTCCGCATGGTGGCGTTCCTAGAGCCGAAGCCCGGCATCGCGCCGACGACCCGCCATCTCGAAGAGGTGATCCAGCGCGTCCGCGCTGAGAAGATCCGGCTGGTCCTCGCGTCGCCCTACTACGACCCGCGCCATGCAGACTTCGTCGCGCGTGAGACCGGCGCGAAAGTCGTCCGCCTTGCTCATCAGGTCGGCAGCCGCGAAGGCGCCGCAACCTATCTCGAGATGATCGACACGAACGTCGATGCCGTCGCCAAGGCCCTCGGAGGGGCGCGATGAGAGCTCACGCGACCACGCTGCACGCGGAGCGAGTGTCACGCCTCGGCGCCGGTTTGTCGATCGCGTGCGCCCTCCATTGCCTGGCTGCCCCCGTGGCTCTCACGCTCCTTCCACTCGGCGGTCTCGGGTTCCTCGCCGACGGCTCGGTCGAGATCGCGTTCGTCGTCCTTTCTTTCGTGAGCGCGGCCCTGGGACTCTGCTGGGGCGCTCACGGCCACGGCGATTGGCGTCTTCTCGCCGGCCTCATCGCAGCCTTCGGGCTCTTCCTCTCCTCGTGGCTCGGCGCCGCCGGAGCGGCCGAGACGCTCCTCTCCGCGCTCGGTTCGGCCACCCTCGCCGTCAGTCTGGTGTTCAACCAGCGATTGTGTCGAACCTGCGCCGACTGCGCGGCGCGAGAAGTGGAGGCACACTGAGCGAAACCCCAGACGTCGTCGTCCGCGCTCGCGGCTTGAGCGCTGGCTACGGAGCCGAGCTCGTCCTGCGCAACGTCGACCTCGAGATCCGCGCGGGCGAGTTTTGGGCGCTGCTCGGCGGCAACGGCGCCGGCAAGTCGACGTTGCTGCGCATCCTCTTCGGTCTTTTACCCGTCGCCTCGGGTGAGCTCTGGCTCGATCCCGTTCGTCTGCCGCGCGAGCGGATCGGCTTCGTGCCGCAGCACTCCGAATGGAAGGGGACGTTGCCGACGACGGTTCGCGAGTTCGTTTCGCTCGGCCTCGTCGGAACGTCGGTCTCGCGCGGCGAGGCACGGGAGCGTCTCGCGTGGGCCCTCGACCGCGTGGAGCTCGGCGACCTCGACCGGCGGAGCCTTGCTGCGCTCTCGGGAGGCCAACGGCAGCGCGCGCTCGTTGCCCGCGCGCTCGTGCGCCGTCCCACGCTGCTCGTCCTCGACGAACCGACGAGCGGTCTCGACTATCCGCTCGAAGAGGCGTTCTATCGCACGCTCGCCGAGCTCAACCGGAGCGAAGGCGTCACGATCCTTCTCGTCACTCACGAGATCGACTTCGCCCATCGCTACGCGACCCACGCTGCGCTGTTCCGCGATGGACACGTGATCGCCGGGAGGAGCGCGGAGATGCTCGCGCCCGAGCGGCTCGCGCACACCTTCGGCACGCATCAAACAGGGGCCGGCGAATGATCGAGAGCTTCGTCGCTTCCTGGCCACTCTTTCACCAGACATACCTCGCCGGCTGGTTGATCGCCGCGCTCCTCGCCCTCGTCGGCGTCGTCGTCGTCGCGCGCGACCAGATCTTCCTCGGAGCCTCGGTTTCGCAAGCCTCGACGCTGGGGATCGCCGTCGGTATGTACGTCGCGTCGCTCGGCCCGGATGCCGAGCTCGTCGAGCGCGATCCATGGATCCTCTCGCTCGTCGCCGTGGCTGTTCGCGGTCGGCGCCGCGCTCTCGAGCGCGGTCGCCGGGCGCGCGAGTGGCGATACCTACGAGAGCATCACGGGCTGGGTCTTCCTCGCCTCTTCGAGCCTCTCGATCCTCGTCGTGGCGCAGAGCCCACACGGGCTCGAGGAAGTGCATCGGCTCCTCTCCTCGAGCTTGATCGGGGCAACGGACGCGGACGTCGTCCTCTTCGCGCTCCTCTTGGCGCCGGCGGCGCTCGCCGTTTTGCGCCACGCGCAGGCAGCTCCTCCTCTACGCGATGGATCCGGGAATGGCCGAGGCCGTCGGGCTGCGAGTGGCGCGTTGGTCGTTCGTCGTCCTCGCCTCGCTCGGAATCGTCGTCGCGCTGTCGATCCGCGTCTCGGGAACGCTCTACGCGTTCGGCTGCCTCGTGCTGCCGGCGCTCGCCGCGAAGAGCTTGTCCCGGGAGGCGCTGCCCCTCTTCTGGATCGCGCCGGCACTCGCCACCTTCACTGCGGTGTGGGGTTTCGTTTTCGCGAATCATTGGGATCTGCCGCCAGCACCGGTGACCGTCGGGCTGCTTGCCCTGATCGCCGCCCTGAGTCGGCTCGTCCGTCCGTGAACCCTTCTTGCGCCGCGCGGCGGCCGTCGGCTATCTGAGCCCGTTGTGAAAGAGATCTACGAGATCGGCGAGACGCCGCCGCTCGGCAACGTGCCGCCGAAGATGCACGCGCAGCTGATCCGCCAGGATCGCTTCGGCGAGCCGACCAAGGCCTTCAAGGTCGAGGAGGTCGACGTGCCGCCGACGTCGCGGCCCGACGAGGTGCTCGTCTACGTGATGGCCGCGGGCATCAACTACAACAACGTCTGGGCGGCGCCTCGGCACGCCGGTCGACGTCATCAAGGCGCGCCAGAAGGACCGGCTGACCCGACAGGAACCGCTTCCACATCGGCGGCAGCGACGCGTCCGGGCATCGTCTACAAGGTCGGCAGCGACGTCACGAACGTGAAGGTCGGCGACGAGGTCGTCATCCACTGCGGCATGTGGAACCGCGACGACCCGGTGCGTGAAGCGCCGGCGACGACCCGATGTTCGGCGCCGAGCTTCCGCATCTGGGGCTACGAGACGAACTGGGGCAGCTTCGCGCAGTTCACCCGCGTGCAGGCGCACCAGTGCCTGCCGAAGCCGAAGCACCTCACCTGGGAAGCGGCGGCGGCCTACATGCTCGTCGGCGCGACCGCCTACCGCATGCTCCACGGCTGGCCGCCGCACACGTGCAGCGCGGACGACGTCGTGCTCGATCTGGGGCGGCGCCGGGCGGCCTCGGCTGCCAGGCGATCCAGATCGCAAGGCGGCTGGGCGGCATCCCGGTCGCGGTCGTCTCCAGCGACGACAAGGTCGAGTTCTGCAAGACGCTCGGCGCGCAAGCGGCGTGCATCAACCGCAAGAGCTTCAAGCACTGGGGCATGCTGCCGCACTGGAAGGACGACGCGGCGTACGGCGAGTGGGCTGAAGGGCGCGCGCGCATTCGGCGCCGCGCTCTGGGAGGCGGTCGGCGAGCGGAAGAGCCCGCGCATCGTCTTCGAGCATCCCGGCGAGGACACCGTGCCGACGTCGATCTTCGTCTGCGACACCGGCGGCATGGTCGTCATCTGCGCCGGCACCACCGGCTACAACGCGACGTCGACCTGCGCTACCTCTGGATGCGCCAGAAGCGCTTCCAGGGCTCGCACTTCGCCAACGACGAGCAGGCGAAGGGGCTGAACGACCTCGTGCTCGCCGGCAAGGTCGACCCCTGCCTGTCGAAGGTCTTCCCGTTCGACCAGATCCCGGACGTCGCACCAGCTCATGTACGAGAACCGCCATCCGCACGGGAACATGGCGGTCCTCGTCGGCGCGCCGCAAAAGAAGGCCTGCGCGACGTCCCTTAGCGGACGGCGACGATCAGCGCGGCGAGCACGAGCCGGTAGACGACGAACGGCGCGTAGGTGCTCGTCCGCACGTAGCGGAGGAGCCCGGCGATCGCGGCGAAGCCGACGATCGCCGACACCACGACCGCGACGAGCGCGCCGGGATCGGTGGCGACCGCGGCGAACTCGTCCGCCTTGACGAGCGCGGCGGCCGCGACGATCGGCGCCGACATCAGGAACGAGAACCGCGCGGCGGTTTCGCGATCGATCTCGAGGAAGCGCGCCGCCGTGATCGTCACGCCCGAGCGGGAAACGCCGGGTACGATCGCGAGCGCCTGCGCGGCGCCGATCCAAAGGGCATCCGCCCAGCGGACGACGGCCTCCCCTCCTCGCGCTTGCGGCCGCCGGTCGCTCCACCAGAGGAGCACGCCGAAGCCCGCGAGCGTCGCGGCGATGAGACGCGGGTCGCGGAACGCGGTCTCGGCGATTTCCTCTAGCGCGAGGCCGGCAAGCGCCGCGGGCACGGACGCGAGCGCGACCTTCCAGAACATCTGCGCTTCCCGACCGCCACGATCCACGAGCGCGGCGCGCCCGAGGCGGAGCCAATCGCCGCCGAAGTACCACCCGACCGCGAAGAGCGTGCCGAGGTGGAGCGCGACGTCGAAGGCGAGCCCCGGGTCGTTCCACCCGAAGAGCCACGGCAGCAGTACGAGATGCGCCGAGCTCGAGATCGGCAGGAACTCGGTGAGCCCCTGCACGACCCCATAGGCGGCTCCTTCCGCGGGCGACGGCGCCATAGCCCGCGCGTCCTATCGCAAATGCCCTAGGAAGTCTTTTCGACCGGGAACCGCTCGCGCACGAACGCGATCGCCTGCTCCCGATCGGCGAGCGTGCCCTCGAGCTGGGCTTCCTCGACCACGTGCAGGATCTCCTTGAAGCGCGGGCCCGGCCGATGGCCGAGCTCGATCAAGTCGCGCCCGGTGACGAGCGGCGGCGGCGCGATCTCCTCGACCGCGAGCTCGGCGAGCTTCGCGCGACAGAAATTCACGTACTGGAGGTCGCCGCTCGCGGCGTTCGCGTCGATCTCGCAGAGCTCGAGGAGCTCCTCGATCCACGACTCGCGGAGAAACCGCTTGAGCGTCGCGACGCGCATCTGCGGCGCGTTGACGGCGCGGAGGTGGTTCTTCACGAGCCACGCGACTCGCTCGCCGATCGCGTTCGAGCGGCGGAGACGACGGCAGATGTCCTCGGCGATCTCCGCGCCTCGCTCGCAGTGACCGTAGAACGTGATCTTGCCGTCCTCGATGCGCTGGCACTCGCGCTTGGCGACGTCGTGGAGAAGGACGCCGAGCGCGAGCGTCTCGGTCCGCTGCGCGGAGCGATCGACGCCGCCGAGCGCGAGCAGCGTGTGCGTGAAGACGTCGCCCTCGGGATGGTAGTCGCGTCCCTGCTCCACGCCTTTCAGCGCGGCGATCTCGGGCAGCACCTCGGCGAGAAGCCCCGTCTCGCGCGAGCAGATCGAAGCCGCGCCGCGCGCCGCCGTCGGTCAGGATCTTCACGAGCTCCTCGCCGATCCGCTCCTTCGACACGACCGCGATCTCGCGGCGCCATCGCGCGGATCGCGGCCGCCGTCGGCGGATCGATCTCGAACCCGAGCCGCGCCGCGAAGCGGATCGCGCGGATCATGCGGAGCTTGTCCTCCGTGAAGCGCTCGCGCGGATCGCCGATCGCGCGGACGACGCGGCGCTCGAGGTCGTCGCGCCCGCCGACGAAGTCGAGGACCTCGCCCGTCCCGGGATCGAGGAACATGCCGTTGATCGTGAAGTCTCGCCGCCGCGCGTCCTCTTCCGCCGAGGTGAAGCGCACGCCGTCGGATGACGGCCGTCCTCGTACTCGGCGTCTGCGCGAAACGTCGCGACCTCGACGTGGACGCCGCTCTCGACGACGATCACGACGCCGAACTGCTCGCCGACGGCGACCGTGCGCGGGAAGAGGCGCCGGACGTCCTCGGGCCGGGCGCTCGTCGCGACGTCGGCGGGTCCCTCGATCCGCCGGCCGAGCAGCCGATCGCGCACCCAGCCGCCGACGAACAGGCCTCGTGCCCCTGCGCGCGCAGGCGCTCGACGACCCGCGTCGCCACGGTTTCCGCGTTTGCCCTCCATGGCGCGGAGTGTAGCCTCCGACGCCGCCCGATAGGAATGCGCTCTCGGACACGGTACGAAATCCCTCGATGCCCGATCTCCGCGCGATCCCCTCGATCGACCGGCTGCTCGCGAGCGACGCGGCACGCCGCTCCTCGCCGCGCACTCGCGCCGTTTCGTGACGGAAACGCTCCGCCGGGCCTGCGACGAGGTCCGCGCCGAGCTGCGCGCCGGCTCGGCCTCCGCCCGCCGCGATCGAGGACGAGTCGTCCGCCGCGCGCGCGGCCGCGATCGAGAGCCGTCCGCGCGTCCGGCCCGCGCGCCGTCGTCAACGCGACGGGCGTCGTCCTCCACACGAACCTCGGCCGCGCCGCGCTTCCGGAGGAGGCGATCGCGGCGACCGTCGCCGCCGCCCGCGGCGCGATCGCGCTCGAGATCGACCTCGACGAAGGCCGCCGCGGCGAGCGCGACGACCTCGTCGAGGAGGACCTCCTCGCGCTGACCGGCGCCGAGGCCGCGACCGTCGTCAACAACAACGCCGCCGCGGTGCTGCTCGCGCTGAACACGCTTGGCCGACGGCCGCGAGGTCGTCGTCTCGCGCGGCGAGCTGATCGAGATCGGCGGCTCGTTCCGCATCCCCGACGTGCTGGCGAAGAGCGGCGCCCGGCTCCGCGAGGTCGGCACGACCAACCGCACGCATCCGGCGGACTACGCGTCGCGCGATCGGCCCCGAGACGGCCGCGCTGCTCAAGGTCCACACCAGCAACTACCGCATCGTCGGCTTCACCGCCGAGGTCGCGCTCGCGGAGCTGGTCGCGCTCGGGCGCGAGCGCGGCGTGCCGGTGATCGAGGATCTCGGCAGCGGCGCGCTCGTCGATCTGTCGCCGCTGCGGGCTTGCCGAAGGAGCCGGTCGTCGCCGAGCGGATCGCGCTCGGCGCCGACCTCGTCACGTTCAGCGGCGACAAGCTCCTCGGCGGGCCGCAGGCGGGGATCGTCGTCGGCCGGCGCGAGCTCGTCGATCGCCTGCGCGCGAATCCGCTCAAGCGCGCGCTCCGCTGCGGCAAGCTGACGCTCGCGGCGCTCGCGGCGACGCTGCGCGTCTACCGGCAATCGACGGATCTCGCGCGCGACCTCCCCGCGCTCCGCGCGCTCACGCGGCCGCTCGACGAGCTCGAAGCGGTCGGCCGCGAGGCCGTCGCGCGCCTGCGCGCCGCGCTCGGCGACGAGTACGCGATCGAGCTCGTCCCCGCGGTCGCGAGGTCGGCAGCGGCGCGCTGCCGACGGCCGAGCTCGCCGAGCCGCGCGATCGCGATCCGCCATCGCGAGCGAGACGGCCGATCGGATCGCGCGGCGCTTCCGCGCCTCGCGACCGCCGATCTTCGGGCGCGTGCACGACGGCCGCTTCCTCCTCGACCTGCGCTGCATCTTCGATCCGGCCGTCTTGGTCTCCGTGAGTGCACTTCATCATCGGCACCGCCGGCCACATCGACCACGGCAAGACCGCGCTCGTCCGCGCGCTCACCGGCGAGGACACCGATCGTCTCAAGGAGGAGAAAGAGCGCGGCATCTCGATCGACCTCGGCTTCGCGCACCTCGACCTTGCCGGACGGCGGCAGCGCCGGCGTCGTCGACGTGCCGGGGCACGAGCGCTTCATCCGCAACATGCTCGCGGGCGCGCACGGCATCGACCTCGTGCTCTTCGTCGTCGCCGCCGACGACGGCGTGATGCCGCAGACCGAGGAGCACCTCGATATCCTCCACCTGCTCGGCATCCCCGCCGGCATCGTCGTCGTGACGAAGACGGACCTCGTGCCGCGCGAGCGGCTCGCCGAGGTGCGCGAGGAAGTCGAGATCCTCGTCTCGGGCACCGTGCTCGAGGGCGCCCCGGTCCTCGACGTCTCTTCGACGACCGGCGCGGGTCTCGCCGAGCTCCGCGCCGCGATCGCCGGGCGGCTCGGGACGCTCCGACCGGCGCGCGCGGGCGGCCGCTTCCGGCTGCCCGTCGACCGCGCGTTCGTCATGCACGGGCACGGCGTCGTCGTCACGGGCACGGCCACCGGCGGCGAGATCCGCCCGGGCGCCGCCGTCCGCATCGTCCCCGGCGACGAGGAAGCGCGCGTGCGCAGCGTGCAGGTGCACGGGCGCGACGTCGAGCGTGCCGAGCGCGGCCAGCGCGTGGCGTTGAACCTCGCCGGCGTCGAGCGCACCGAGGTCGCGCGCGGTCACGTCGTCGTCGACCCTTCCCTCGCGGCGACGACGAATCGCTTCGACGCGCAGGTCGAGATCCGCCCGCTCGCGAAGAAGCCGCTGCCCACGCGGCGGCGCGTGCGCGTGCACGTCGGCACGGCGGAGGTGCTCGGCACGCTCGTCTGGCTCGGCGGCGTCGCGAGCGTCGCGCCGCGCGAGCGCGGCTGGGCGCAGATCGCCTGCGACGAGCCGGTCGTCGCGTTTCGCGGCGACCGCTTCATCCTCCGCGACGAGAGCGCGGATCGCACGCTCGGCGGGGGCATCGTGGTCCATCCCTTCCCGCCGCGCCATCGCGCGCGCGACGCCGAGATCCCGGCCGCGCTCGCGCGCGTCGCCTCGAGCGATGCGGGCGCCGCCGTGCGCGCCGTGCTCGAGATGGACGGCGGCTTCACGCGCTCGCCCGCCTGGCTCGCGACCGCGCTCGACCTCTCCGAGAGCGAGGTCCGCGCCGCGGCGGCGAAGGACCCGGAGATCGAACCGCTGCCGACGAAGGCCGCGCTCGAGAGCTACGCGACGAAGGCGCGCTGGAGCGCGTGGCGCGAAGCGCTCGTCGCGGCGCTCGCCGAGTTCCATCGCGAGCAGCCTCTGCTCCCGGGAATGGAGATGGAGCCGCTCCGGACCCGCCTCGCGCACGACGTACCCGCAAAGCTCTTCCGCGCGCTCGTCGACCGCCTCGCCGCGAGAGAAGGCCGTCGTCCGCGAGGAGAGCGTCGTCCGCTTGCCGACCCATCGCGTGAAGCTCCAAGCGGACGAGTCGAAGACGACGGCCGATCTCCTCGCTCGTCTCGAGGCAGGCGGTTTCACGCCACCCGACGTGAAGGAGCTCGCCGCCGCGACGAAGCTCCCGCCGAAGCGGGTCACCGAGCTTCTCCAGGCGCTCGAGCGCGCGCGCGGCGTCGCCAAGGTCGCCGAGGACCTCTACTACCCCGCGGCGACGCTCGAGCGGCTCCGCACGATGATCGCCGACTGCATCCACGCCGACGGCCCACTCAGCGCCGCGGTCTTCCGCGATCTCATCCAGGCGAGCCGCAAGTTCTCGATCGCGCTCCTCGAGTACTTCGACCGGACCGGGTTCACGATGCGCGTCGGCGACGCGCGGAAACTGCGGAAGGGATAGCGTAGAACGCACGCGTTCTACGCGAGACGGGGACGTTCCTCTCCGGCTCGACGACCGATGTTGTCTCGTCGAGAGAGCCGAGGAGGAGCGTCCCTCACGCTCCCTGCTGGATCAGCTCCACCTTGTAGCCGTCCGGATCCTCGATGAACGCGATGTGCGTGGTGCCGTGCTGCATCGGCCCGGGCTCGCGCGTGATCTTCGCGCCGCGGCCCCGAAGCTGGTCGCACGTCGCGTAGATGTCATCGACGCCGAGCGCGACGTGGCCGTAGCCGGTGCCGATCTCGTAACGCTCCGTGTCCCAGTTGTGCGTCAGCTCGAGCACGGCGGTCTCGCTCTCGTCGCCGTAGCCCACGAACGCGAGCGTGAACTTGCCGCCGGGGAAGTCGTGACGGCGGAGGAGCTTCATGCCGAGCACTTCGCAATAGAACGCGAGCGAGCGCTCGAGGTTTCCGACGCGGAGCATGGTGTGGAGGATGCGCATGAAAGGTCTCCTCGCGTTGAGTCATGCCCCGAACCGGGCCTAGACTCCAGCCGATGGATCAACGGAAGCGGATCCGCCTGACCGAGAAGGTCAAAGCCGCCGGCTGAGCGGCGAAACTGGGTCCGGCGGACCTGGCCAAAATCTTGGCGCGGTTGCCCGCGCCCGCGCATCCCGACTTGCTCGTGGGAATCTCGACCTCCGACGACGCGGGAGTCTTTCGCCTGCGCGACGACCTCGCGATCGTGAACACGGTCGACTTCTTCACGCCGATCGTCGACGACCCGTACACCTTCGGCGCGATCTCCGCGGCGAACTCGCTCTCCGACGTCTGGGCGATGGGCGGCGAGCCGAAGACCGCGATGAACGTCGTCTGCTTCCCGCGCGACGAGCTCGACGACGACGTGCTCGTCGACATCCTCCGCGGCGGCGCCGACAAGGCGGCCGAGGCCGGCGTGGTGATCGTCGGCGGCCATACCGTCGACGATCCCGAGATCAAGTACGGCATGTCCGTCACCGGCGTCATCGACCCGCGGCGGATCGTGCGCAACGTCGGCGCGCGCGCCGGCGACGCGCTCGTCCTCACGAAGCCGCTCGGCACGGGGATCCTGACGACCGCGCTGAAGCGCGAGCAGCTCTCCGAAGCGGGATACGCCGCGGTCGTCGATTCGATGTCGACGCTCAACCGCTCCGCCGCCGAAGCGATGCTCGCCCGCGACGTCCATGCCGCGACCGACGTCACCGGCTTCGCGCTCTTCGGCCATGCGCACGAGATGGCGCACGGCAGCCGCGTCACGCTTCGGATCGAGGCGGCGAGCTTGCCGCTGCTGCCCGATCTCGCGGCGCTCGTCGCGGCGGGCGTCCTCACCGGCGGCTGCAAGCGAAACCGCTCCTGGCTCGACGGCAAGGTGCGGGTCGTCGGCGCGGTGCCCGAACACCTCGTCGAGGCCGCGTACGACCCGCAGACCTCCGGCGGCCTCCTGATCGCGCTCCCGGCGGACCAGGCCGACGATCTCGTCGACGATCTCCGCCGGCGCGGCCTCGCGTCGGCACGACGAATCGGCGTGGTGGCCGCCGCGGGGGACGTCGCGGTGGAGCTCGTCTAAAGAGCGCAGAACGCGTCGGGCGACTCGCCCTCGGCGTCGGCCCGCCGCGTTCATGTCTCCGGGTTCATCATCCGCCACGCGCGGCGATGATGGTGCGCGAGCGCTTCGTCGGGATAGCGGTGCTCACGGCCGACGACGCAGTCGAACCGCGCGTGACAGCGAGACTCGCAATCCCCGGTCGCGCGCCGGTGCGCGATGCAGCCGGCGACGTCCCAGCCCTCGGGGAAGTGCACCACGTGCCCCGGACACGCGGCGATGCAGCTCCGCTCGACGCACGTCGGACACGGATCGTAGCCCTCCGCCGGGCGCGTCGCGGTGAGCTCGACGTCGACGAGGATCGCCGCGCGGAGAGCGATCCACGGGCCGTACGTCGGATGGACGAGCACGCGAAGGAGGCTCGGCGCACCGAGCCCGGCGGCGATCGCGAGGTCGACGAACGAGATCGGATCCTCCGCGAAGCGAAACGGGTACGCGACGCGCGAGCGGACGCCCGCGTCCGCGAGGATCAGCGGCACGACGCGCTCGACGGTCGCGACGGTGTACTCGTCGACCGGATCGGCCTTGGCGCCGACGCCGCCGCCCGGCGCCGCCCACGCCTCGACGCGCCGCCAGAGCTCACCGCCACCGTTGCCGACGACCACGACCGAGCGCGCCCACGGTGCGCGATGCGCGAGACGGAGATCCTCGCGAACGCGAAAGTCGTAGTCTGCCGGCGCAGCCGCGCCGATCAGGTTGAAGCCTTCCGCGGCGAGCGACGCGCCGATGCGGTCGACGAGCACGCGGGGACTCTAGCGCTTCGTCTCTCCGCTTGCCTACATTCCCCCCGTGGAGAGCGAAGCGGAGGAGCGGGCGGTCGACGATCTCGGGCCCGACGGCCCCGTCGCCCGCTCGCTTCCCGGCTACGAGCACCGGCAAGAGCAGCTCGAGATGACGCGCCGGGTGGCGCGGACGCTCGAGCACGGCGGGGTGCTCCTCGTCGAGGCGGGCACCGGCACCGGCAAGTCGCTCGCTTACTTGGTGCCGGCGATTCGCTGGGCGCTCGCGAACGGCCAGCCGGTGATCGTCTCGACGCACACGATCAACCTCCAGGAGCAGCTCGTCGGCACCGACCTCCCCTTCCTCGCCCGTCACCTCGGCATCGAGTTCGCCGCCGTCCTCGTGAAAGGGCGCACGAACTACCTCTGCCTCCGCAAGGCCGAGGAGATCCGCGCCGAGCCCGCGCTCCTCGACGACGAGTTTCACCGCGACGAGGTCGACTCGCTGATCGCGTGGAGCCAGGAGACCGAGGACGGCAGCTTGTCGGACCTCGGTTTCGTCCCTTCCCCGGCCGCGTGGCGCCAGGTCGCGACGGAGCCCGACGACTGCCTCCGCGCGAGCTGCCCCGACTTCGAGCGCTGCTTCTTCTATCGCGCGCGGAAGGCGGCCGCTTCGGCGAACGTGCTCGTCGTCAATCACCACCTGCTGCTCGCCGATCTCGCGATCCGCGACGCGCTCGGCGAGGACGCCTCGATCGGCGTGCTGCCGAACGCATCGCGCCTCGTCGTCGACGAAGCGCATCATCTCGAGGACGTCGCGAGCGACCACTTCGCGGCGCGGATCGGCGCGCGCCGGATCGAACGGTTGCTCCGCCGGCTGCGGCCGGGCCGGCGCGGCGCGCGACACGGCCTCTTCGCCGCGCTCGCGACGAAGCTCGCGAAGCTGAGCTCCGGCGAAGATCGGCCGCTCGTCGAGGGCATCGCGCGCGCGATCGCCGAGCGACTCGATCCGCGAATCGGGGATCTCTCGATGCACGCGCGCGCCGTCTTCGATCTCCTCCTCGCGCGCTTCCCGAACCGGGTCGCTCGCCAGGTCGGCGACGAGGCTTCCGAGGAGCGCGCCCTCCGCGTCACGCCCGAGGTGCGCGCCGGAGCGCTGTGGATCGAGGCGGACCCGGAGCTGCGGGGTCTCGCCGCGGCGATCGACGCGCTCGTCGAGGATCTCGGAGGCGTCGTCGACCGTCTCGAATCGCTCTCGCCCGAGAGCTTCGAAGCGACACGGTTCCTCGCCTCCCAGATCGCCTCGGTGTCGGGCCGGCTCGCCGGCGCGAGCCTCGACCTCGGCGTCTTCGTCGGCGACGACGACAGCCTCTGCCGGTGGTTCGAGGTTCGTCGCGGAGGCGCGGCGCCCGAGCTCTTCCTCGCGGTTGCGCCGACCGAGGTCGGCCCGCGTCTCCGCGACTCTCTCTTCGTCCACTACCCGTCGGTCACGCTGACGTCCGCCACGCTGACCGTCGAGAAGCGCTTCGACGCCGTTCGCCGGCGGACCGGCGTCGAGCTGCTCGACGCCGACCAGGTCGAGTCGCTCCGGCTGGAGTCGCCGTTCCGCTTCGCGGATCAGGCGTTGATCGTCGTGCCCGACGATCTGCCGCCGCCGGATTCCCCCGGACACGAGGTCGCGCTCCACGCGGCGATCGAGCGCCTCGTTCTCGCGAGCCACGGCGGCGCGTTCGTTCTCTTCACTTCGCACCTCGCGCTCGACCGCGCCCACGCCGCGCTCGCGCGGCGTCTCACGGACACCGGCCTCGACGTGCTCCGGCAGGGCGAGGCGAACCGCCGCGCGCTCCTCGAAGCGTTTCGGCGCGGCTCGCGCTCCGTGCTGTTCGCGACCGATAGCTTCTGGGAAGGCGTCGACGTTCGCGGCGAGGAGCTCCGGCTCGTCGCGATCGCGCGGCTTCCGTTCCGCGTGCCGACCGATCCCCTCGTCGAAGCGCGCGCGGAGGCGATCGCCGAGCGCGGCGGAAGCCCGTTCGCGGAGCTCTCGCTGCCGCAGGCGGTGATCAAGCTGCGGCAGGGCTTCGGCCGCTTGATCCGGTCGCGTGACGACTACGGCGTCGTCGCGATCCTCGACAGCCGCGTCGTCCGCCGCGGTTACGGCGAGAGCTTCCTCGCCTCGCTTCCGCCGGCGCGGCTCTCGACCGGCCCGCTCGACGCGATGGTCGCCGAGGTCGCGCGCTTCCTCGGCTGACCGCGCAGAACGCGCTTCTCAGCGTTATGCGCGGGTGGGGGACGTTCCTCTCCGACGCGACAAGCGTGACGATCGCGTCGAGAGCGTCGAGGAGGAGCGTCCCTCACGCGCCGCGCCGCTCGCGCGCGACGCGCAGGCCTTCCTCGACGGCGCTGCGGAGATCGGCGATGCCGTAAGGCTTGGCGAGGAATCGGTCGGCGCCGGAGGCGCGCACCGCTTCCGCCTGATCGGCCTTGTCGAATCCGCTGACGATCATCACGTAGGTGAACGGCGCGGACGCGTCGGTCTTGATCCGGCGCGCGACGACCGTGCCGTCAACGCCCGGCATCTGGAGATCGACGAGCGCGACCTCGGGTGCGTGCCGCCGCCAGAGCTCGAGCGCCTCGTCCCCGGTCGCCGCGCTGTGGATCTCCGCACCGAGCTCCGCGAGCGCCTCCTCGAGAAGAAAAAGGTTCGCTTCGACGTCGTCGACCAGCAGAATGCGGCTCACCAGCGTTCCTGCACCCCGAGGAGCTCGGCCTTCGCCGCGTCGCGCGCGCGCGGGTGAAACCAACAGACGTTCGCGGGACGGCTCTCGTCGTCGATCCGGCCGTCGGCGTCGCACTTGAAGAGCGCCGCGCACACGATCTCCGAGCCGTCGGCGGCGCTCCAGCGCTTCGCGCGGCGCGAATAGTGCTCGCCCGTGTAACACGGGCGCGCGAAGAAGATCTGCGCCCGAGAGAGCACGGAGTCGCTCGTCACCACGCCGCGCTTGGCGCGCTCGCGCGTGACGAAGAGGTCGAGCATGCGCGGATACTCCATCGCGTGGATGTGCCGATTCGGATCCGTCTGCTGGTACGACCACACCTGCGGCTCGTGATCCGCGTACGCCCAACCATCGCCGTCGGCCGTGAACCCGCTCGGCGGGCGCAGCATGTCCGCGAGACGCGGGATCTCGATCATCCGGCGCGGGTGCGAGCCCATCTCGAGGAACGGGTGCAGCTCCGTGACGCGGCCGAGGCTCGGATCGAGGTGCGCGAAGATCGTGAGCTTCCGCGTCGTCCCGACCGCGCGGGGACCGTCGACCGTCGGCACGACGACGCGGGTGCGGCCTTCGCTGACGAGACGGGGGACCTTACCCTCCTCGACGCGCTCGCGGCCGAGTCGCACTTCGACCTCGACCGTCACCGGAGCGCGGGTCTCGACCGCCACGTCGAGGACCTCGAGCTCGAGGTAGAAGATCGGGATGTACTGCCCGGTCTCCTCGCGGAACCGCTGCCCGCCGATCTGGTCCATCCAGAGCGTGAAGTGCGGCCGGCCGGTAAAGCGCATCAAGCTCGTCAGCTTGAGCGCGCCGCGCTCGGTCAGGTCCTCGAAATACGGGGGCTCCTGAAAGGAGCCGCGAAAAACCTGATCCGGATCGCGTTTCGGCATCGAGGCTCGGATACCAAGCCCGATGGACCGAAACCATCCGGTAAAGGACCTACCACCTCCTCAGGAGGTCGGCCGTGAGGCCGGGAGGTGACGAAATTGCCTTACGCGGCGTCCGTCACGACCCGGATGTCGAGGCCCGGGAATCCCAAGCGGCGCACCTTGCTCCGCATCGTCCGGGAGACGGCACCCGCCTCGCGGAGCAGCTCGGCCCGCACCTTGGGATGGCGCGCGGCGACATAGCAATCGCGGAGCGCCCGCAGATCCCGCCCGAGGCCGCGGAGCGTCCGCTCGTGGCGGCGGGCCTTCGGCTCGCGAACGGCGAGCTCGCAGACCTTGCGCCATGCGGCGAGGTCACCGTCGATGACGGCCACGGGGTCCGCCCCCGCGAAGAGCGGGAGCTCGACTTCGCTCGGGGTCCGATCGTTTTCACCATCCATCGGCATCACCATCTGGGATACGCGAAGATTTGGCGAAACTCAAGTAGGGGGCGCACGAGGCGCCCCCTACTTCGCTGGTAACGAAGCCTACTCGGCTTCCTCTTCCTCGACGCCGACGGAGGTCGACGTCTTGGTCTTGGTCTCGACTTTCGGCGCCGGCGCGACGACCGCGGCGCCCGACTTCACTTCCGTTTCCTTCTTGACGGTCGCCGAGGCGCCCGTCGTGGTGTCACCCACCGCGTCCGTCGTCGACTCGACCGACTTGGTCGATTTCTCCGTCGTCGACTTCACGGCGTTCGTCGTCGAGTTCACGGCGCCATCCGTTGTTTTCGTCTCGACCGAAGTTCCTGCGCCGACGGTCACGTCAGCTGCGTTCGCGGTAGAGGCCCCTGCCAAGGCCATGGTGAAGACAGCCGCGGCACCGATGATCGCAAATCGCTGCATGAATGGTCCTCCCTTTGGACCAATCGAACAGAATGAACGCCCGCCGGTTGCGCGCCGCGAAGGAAACCCGCGGCGCGCCTCGGCTTCTCGGTGCTACGCGATCTGGTACGCGGTGTCCTGAACGAGCTTCGTCACGTCCTCGCGCCACTCCTTCTGCCAGCGGTCCGCGACGATCTCCGCCCGCGAGCGCCCGAGCGCGAGCAGGCGCTCGAGCGGCTCGAGATAGACGCTTTCGTCCTCGCCGCGAGTGTTGCGGAGATCCTGCCGCGCGAGGCCGACGCGCGCGATCGCCACGAGCTCGCGTGCCAGATCGAGGAGCTTGAAGTTGCGCGCGCGCGCCTGCAGCGCTTCGGCGTGCGAGGCGCGGAAGATCTCGATGCGCTCGCCGAAGGTCCACTTCTTCACGAGATCCCACGCGGCATCGAGCCCGTCGCGCTCGTAGAGCACGCCCTTCAAGAGCGCCGGCAGCGAGAGCATCAGCTCGGGCGGCAAGCTGTCGACCGAGCGGACCTCGATGTACGTCTTCAGCCGCGTCTCGGGAAACAGCGTCGTCAGATGGAGCTGCCAGTCCGCGAGCGTCGCCCGATGGCCCTCCGCACCGCGCTCGAAGAATTCGCGGAACGGCATGCCCGTCAAGTCGATCAGCCGGGCGTCGCGCTTGATGAAGTAGAGCGGCACGTCGAGCGCCCAGTCCGTGTAGTCCTCGAAGCCCGCCTCACGCGAAAACGCGAACGGCAGGAGACCGGAGCGATTGATTGTCGGTGTCCGTCCAGATGTGCTGGCGGTAGCTCATGTAGCGGTTGAGCGCACCGTCCGAGACCGGCGAGTTCGCGAACATCGCGACGAGGATCGGCGCGAGCCCCATGCCAGCGCGGATCTTGTCCATCGCGTCGCGCTCGTCCGAGTAGTCGAGGTTCGCTTGCACCGTCGCGGTCTGCTTCATCATGCGATGGCCGAGCTTGCCGACCTTCGGCATGTAGCGCGCCATCACGCCGTAGCGCTCCTTCGGCACCCACTCGATCTCTTCGAGCTTGCTGATCGGTTGGATCCCGAGACCGAGAAACGCGATGCCGAGCTCGTCGCCGACCGTGACGACTTGATTCACGTGCTCGTCGAGCTCGGCTTTCGCGCAGTGGATGTTCGCGCACTGCTCGCCTGAAAGCTCGAGCTGACCGCCCGGCTCGAGCGTGATCGTCGCGCGCGGACCTTCGAGCGCGATCACGTGCTGGCCTTCGCGGCGCGGCTTCCAGCCGAACTGATCCGCAACTCGCTTGAGGACTTCTTCGATGCCGCGTGGTCCCGAGTAGCGCGCGGCGCGCCCGGTCTTGCGGTCGACGCCGACCTTCTCGTACTCCGTGCCGATCTTCCATTCCGCCCGTGGGCGGAAGCCGCGCTCGAACCAGTGGATGAGCTCATCGCGCCGCGTCACTGGAACGTCGAGCGACGTGTCGGTCTGAATCAGGTCGGACATCCGGAAAGCCCGCTGTACACACGGCCCTCGGGCCACACAATCCGGGTGATCGGCCGGGCGATTGACTCCGCCGGACGGCGCCACTACCCCACACGCATGATTTCCGTCCGCGAGGCGCTCGACACCGTGCTCGGCGCGGTCGCGCCGCTCGCGCCCGAGCGCGTCGGCCTCCTCGACGCCGCCGGCCGCGTGATCGCCGAGGACGTGCGCTCGCTCCGCGACGTCCCGGGCTACGCGAACTCGGCGATGGACGGCTACGCGGTGCGCGCCGCGGATCTCTCGAGCGGCTCGACGCGACTGCGCGTCGTCGGTGTGATCCCGGCGGGCGCGCCGTTGCCGCTTCCGCGCGTCGGCGCGGGCGAGGCCGTCAAGATCATGACCGGCGGCGCGGTGCCGCCGGGCGCCGACACCGTCGTCAAGGTCGAGGACACCGACGGCGGAAGCGAGACCGTGGAGATCCGCGAAGCGCCGAAGCCCGGCGCGAACGTGCGCGAGGCCGCAGAAGACATCGCGTCCGGCGCGACCGTGCTCGAGCGCGGCCGGCGGATCTCGCCCGCGGACGTCGGCCTTCTCGCCTCGATCGGCCGGAGCTTCATACAGGTCCATCGGCGCCCTAGCGTGGCGATCGTCTCGACCGGCGACGAGCTCGTCGAAGCCGACGAGGAAGTCACGCCCGGACGCGTCGTCAACAGCAACGCGTATTCGCTCGCGGCCGCGATCGCGGAGGCCGGCGCGATCCCCGTGCTACTGCCGATCGCGCGCGACACTCCGGACTCGATCCGCGCCGTGTTCGTCGCCGCCTCGCGACACGACGCGATCCTCTCGACCGGCGGCGTCTCGGTCGGCGAGTTCGACTACGTGAAGTCCGTGATGGACGAGCTCGGCGTGCGAGCGCCTGTTCTGGAAGGTCGCGCAGAAGCCCGGCAAGCCGCTCACGTTCGGCACGCTCGGCTCGAGCGTGCTGTTCGGCCTACCCGGGAATCCGGTCTCGTCGCTCGTCTGCTTCTACCTCTACGCGCGCCCCGCGCTCCGGCGCATGGCCGGGCACGACGCGATCCATCTCGCCTCGGAGCCCGCCACGCTCGCGCGAGAGCCTGAAGAAGGCGGACGGCATGACGGAGTTCGTGCGCGTGCGGCTCGAGCGCGGCGCGAACGGGCTCACCGCGCGCTCGACGGGCACGCAGAGCTCCGGCGTGCTGTCCTCCATGTCGCAGGGGCGTGGCATGCTGGTCGGACCGGCCGACGTGCGCGAGCTCCGCGCGGGCGAACGCTACCCGGTGATCCTCCTCGATCCGCAGGCCTCGTCTCTCGAAGCCGCATTCTGAGCGGTTTTCCGGACCTCGACTCTCGGGACCGAGAGTCCCGTGGCCTCTAGGTCGTCGCGCCGCCGCAGCTCGAGCCCGCGCCGGCGGTGCAGCCGAAGCAGTGGCGGCCGAGCACGACCGATCGCGCGCTCGAGCGCCGCGCGATCGAAGTCGCGGACGTGCTGCGGCGCGGACGGCTCCACGCCGAGCTCGAGCATCTGGTTGAAGTCGCAGTCGTAGAGACGCCCGTCCCAGCCGATCGAGATCGTGTTCCGGCACATCACGTTCGCGGCGGCCGCCGGGTTGAACGACTGCACGAGGCGCTCGAGGTAGCTCTCGAGATTGCCCGGACTCGATCAGCCACTCGAGGTACCGCGACGATCGGCATGTTCGTGAGGCAGTAGAGCGCGTCGAAGCGCACGCCGTGGAGGCGGAGGAGCTCGCGCTTCCACTCCGCCTCGAGCGACGCCTGCGCGGCCGGCAGGAACGCGCCGACCGGGTTCGTCACGAGCACGAGCCGGAGCCCCGAGACGCCGTCACCGTAGCCGAGCGCGTTCAAGCGCCGGAGCGCCGCGATCGACTTCTCGTACACGCCGTCGCCCCGCTGCCGGTCGGTGTTCGGCGCGCGATAGTGCGGGAGCGACGCGACGATCTCGACGCGCCGCGAGGCGAGGAACTCCGCGAGATCCCGCTGCGACGGCAGCTCGAGGATCGTCAGGTTGCAGCGGTCGATCACGTGCCGACCGAGCGCGCGGCACTCGTCCACGAGCCAGCGGAAGTCGGGATTCAGCTCGGGCGCGCCGCCGGTGACGTCGACCGTGGGGATGTCCGTCTGCGCGAGCGCCGCGACGCACGCTTGCATCGTCTCGCGGGTCATCACCTCGGGCCGGTCGGGACCGGCGTCGACGTGACAATGCCGGCAGGTCTGGTTGCAGAGCTTGCCGACGTTGATCTGGAAGATCTCGATTCCCGTCGAGCGAAGCGGAAACAGTCCGGTATCGTTCAAGTGCCTCCGCGAACTCGCGCTCCAGTGCGAGCGCGTCGAGCCGCGCGATCTGCGCGCTCGCCGCCGCGAGCGGCGACCGGCGAGAGCGGAGCGAGGGAGCGGTGCAGGCTCACATGCCGAGCTTATCGGCGCGATTCCGCATCTGCACGCCGTGCACGAGCGAGGCGCCGCCGCGGATCGCCGCCGCGACGTGCACGGCCTCGGTCATCTGGTCGACGTCCGCGCCCTTCTCGAGCGCGTCCTTGGTGTAGGCGTCGATGCAGTAGGGGCACTGGACCGCGTGGGCGACGCCGAGCGCGATCAGCGACTTCTCGCGCGCGGTGAGCGCACCGTCGGCGAAGACCGCGCCGTACCAGGCGAAGAACTTCTCGGCGAGTTCGGGGCAGCTCTTGCCGATCTCACCGAAGCGCGCGAGGTCGTGCGCGTCGTAGTAGTGGTCCGACATCGGGGCCTCCTGGAAAAGGGGGATGAAGGCGGCGCCCGGAATTGAACCGGGGTAGAGGGTTTTGCAGACCCTTGCCTGAGCCACTCGGCCACGCCGCCGCGCTGCGGAACCGCCAACTTATGCGGTCGCCCGCCCTCGTGTCGAGTCGGGCGGCGGAGCGGCGATTTCCACCCTCGTCCGTCCGCTTTTGGCGACATCTTGCAACCTCGCAGTGCAAAATTTCAGACAACATTGACATTCTGCGCCATCGCTGGTTGATCGTCAGGTACGAGAACGGAGCGAAATCAGCACCTTCGCGCCTCCCCGCGGCGATGGCGAGTGGCATGCCCGATGCTTCGTGTTGGATAGGAGCAGGAGCCAGCCAACCGTGCAGAAGCAATCCCGCCGCTACGCCCTCAGCGAAGAAGACATCCGCTACGAGCTGCGGGTGATGATCCGCTGGTGCCGCTGGTTCCAGAAGACCGACTGGGACTGGGTCGAGCGGGCCGCCGCCCGCTATCGCGACCGCCATCCGCTGCTCAGCCTCGACTCGCCCGAGTCGCGCGCCGCGTAGCCACCACCACCACCGCCACCTAGGCAGCGAACGTCTCGACGATCCGCCGGTTGTTCTCGGCGAGCCGGTCGAAGGACACACCGATCCCCGGCGAATAGAGGAGCGGCGTGTCGATCAGGCCCTCCCACTGCCGGAGCTTGTCGCGGCATTCGTCCGGGGTGCCGGTGATCGCGATCTCATCGACCATCTCGTCCGTCACGAACGTCGCCATCTTCTGGAAGTCGAACGTCTTGAACCCCTCGTAGATGCCGGCCTTCGCATCCTGCCAGCCGTGGAGGTCGAGGATGCCCTCGTACGAGCGCGCGGTCGCGTAGAACGCGATCTGCATCTTCGCTTCGAGCCGCGCCTGCTCGCGGTCCTCCGAGATCGCGGTGATGACGTAGCTCGCGAGGTCGAAGCTCGACGCCGCCCGCCCCGCGCGCGCGTACCCGACCTCGAGGTGCGGACGGACGAACTCGCGGAGGTAGCGTCGCGTGTAGATCGGATGGCCGACGAGCCCATCCGCGACCTCGCCGGCGGCGCGGAGCATGCCCTTCTGCACCGCCGCCAGGTAGATCGGCACCGAGGGCCGCACCGCGTGCGGCCGGAAGTACATCGGAATCTTGATCTTGTAGAACTCGCCGTCGAACTTCACCCGCCCGCCGCCGGCATTCGCATAGAGAAGCCGAATCAGCGCGACCGCCTCCTTCATCTTCGGCGCCGAGCGCGACTCGAACGGCACGCCGTACCACTGCTCGTTCATCGACTTCGTGCCGCTGCCGAGCCCGAGGATCATGCGCCCGCCGGAGATCTCGTCGATATCCATCGCGGCCGCCGCGTTCAGCACCGGTGAGCGCATGTAGGCGTAGCAGATGCCCGTGCCGACCTTCACTCGCTTCGTCGCCGCCGCGACGGCCGCGAGGCGTACGAGGCCGTTTCGGCTGTAGAACTCGACCGACCACACGGAGCCGAAACCGGCATCCTCCGCGCGCTGCGCGAGCTCGACCTGGTCGGAGATCTTGTCGGCGACGAGAATGATTCCGGGTGCGTTCATCGTTCCTCCGCGATGCGCTAAGAAGATCCCCCAGCATGACCGTGATCCGCAAGAAGACCGGAAACTTCCTCGAAGACTTCCGCGCCGGACAGATCTTCCGTCACAAGCGCGGCAAGACCGTCACGGAGGGCCTCTTCAACGCCTTCACCGACTTCACGATGACGACGAACCCGCTGTCGAAGAATGCGCGGTACGCGCGCGCCTACGGGTTTCGCGGGCTCGTCGTGCCGCCCGGGCTCGTGATGAACGTGGCGTTCAGCCAGACGGTCGAGGACGTCTCGGAGAACGCGCGCGCGAACCTCGAGTACATCGACATGCGGTTCGGCGTGACTGTCTACGTCGGCGACACGATCGAGGTCGAGACGACGATCGTCGGCGTGAAACCGTCCTCCAAGGATCCGGATCGTGGCGTCGTCCACGTGCAATCGACCGCGCGGAACCAACACGGCCAGGTGGTGATCACGTTCCAGCGGAAGGTGCAGGTGTGGAAGGGCGACATGGCGGCGAAGGTGGACGACGGCGAGATCGCCGCGCCCGAGGTCGCCTGCGAGGTCGCGCTGCCCGCCTACGATGCGAAGCGCGGCTACGCGTCGCTCGCGCACCTCTCGAGCCCGGAAGGCTACTTCGAGGATCTGGACACGGGCGACGTGATCGAGCACTCGCGCGGGCGGACGATCACTACCGAGCACATCGCGCTCACGGCGCAGCTCGACAACACGTCACAAGTCCACTGCAACCAATACCTGATCGATCAGAACCCGCAGAAGTACATCGGCGGGCAGCTGATCGTGTACGGCGGGATCCCGTTCAACGTGTGCCTCGGCCTCGCCTGCCCGGACGTCGGCGAGAACTCGCTCGGCGACGTCCGCTACGCGACCGGGCGGCACACCGCGCCGGTGTTCGCGGGCGATACCGTCTTCGCCGCGACGGAGATCCGCGCCAAGCGCGATTTCCCGTCGCGGAGCGATCTCGGCGTCGTGGAAACGACGCTCCGCGGGCACAAGTTCGTGAAGAAGGGGGACGCCTGGGAGAAGCTCGAGGTGTTCGTGCTCGAGCGCGAGATCGCGCTCAAGCGGCGCTCGCACTACGCGTAGGTCGCGGCGGTCTCCCCCTCACCCGCCTGCGGCGGCCTCTCCCCAACGGGGAGAGGCGGATCACTCGGGGGTCGGAGACGGTGTCGGGGTCGACTCGGCCTTGCCGGCCATCTCGAGCTCGTTCTTGGCGAGCTCCTGCTCGATCTCCTCGAACGTCGGGCAAGCCACGCAGCGCACGCGGTCGATCCACCAGGTCGGGAGCTTGCCGTAGTAGCTCCGCACCTCTTTTCGCAGACGATCGACGGCGGTCCAGTGTCCCTGGATCTCGCGGAGCGTCGCACGCTCCTGGCGCCGTAAGGTGAACAAACGCCGGCGCTTTTCCTCCTCGAACGCCGTCGACATCAGAAGGGCATTGCGGCGGAGATCGCTCCAGCGCGCCTGCTCCTCCGGATCGGTCGGCGTCGGCACCGCCTCGACCAGGTAAGCCGATTTCTCGGTGCGCGCGATCTCCTCCCGCACGCGCGCGAGCGCGAGCGAGCCCTCGACGAGCTTCTTTTCGAGCTCGCGACGCCGAAGCGAGGTCTCCGTCGAGAATCGATCGTCCTTCTCGCTTCTCGAAGGCGGCGCGCTTTCTTCGGCGCCGCCCTCGCCGGCGCCGTCGATCGTCACGTGGACCTGGCCGCGTTTGTCGCGCCACGCACGCACCTCGTCCGCGTGCGCGACGCTCGCGAGCATCACGAGCAGCGCGGCCGCGAGCGCGACCGTCTTGATCGGGAGCGCCCCGGTCCCTACGATCCGCGCGCGGGGGAGACGACCATGGTGGAAAAGACGGTGGACCTGACCGGCACGTCGACGATCGGCATCGAGGATGCCGTGTCGCTCGCCGTGAAACGCGCCGGCGTGACGATCAAGAACATCCGCCACGCCCGCGTGATGGACGCGATCGCGCTCGTCGAGGACAACGCGATCACCCGCTGGCGCGTGCGCGTCGAGATCACGTTCCTGGTCGAGGAGCAGCTTCACGAATGAGTCAATCCGAGTGAGCGTCGCCGAAGCCAAGGTCCGGGAGGTTCTGCCCGGGTTTCATCTCCTCCATCTGCCGCTGCCGATGCGGCCGACGATCGTCAACGTGTATCTCGTGGACGGCGGTCGCGGCGAGTGGGGGCTCGTCGACACGGGCATGGGCACCGAGGAGAGCCTCGCCGCGTTCCGCGTCGCGCTCGATCTCGTCGGCTGCTCGCCGAGGTCGATCCGCAAGATCATCTCGACCCACCACCATCCCGACCACTACGGATGCTCCGGCCCGCATCGCGAGGCCAGCGGCGCGGAGGTCTTCCTCCATCCGCTCGAAGCCGAGCGCATGAGCTTCTACAACCCGAAGCCGCGCGCGCCCGAGGCGCTCGCGTTCTTCGCGCGGAACGGCTTTCCGATGTGGGTCTTCGACAACCTGCCGAGCCCCGCGCAAGTCTTCGCCGGCATGTATCGCGCCGTCGCGCCGGATCACCCGCTCGCGGACGGCGACCGGATTTCCATCGGCGAGCGCGAGGCGCGGATCGTCTGGACGCCGGGCCACTCGCCCGGCCACTGCGTGGTCCACTTCCCGAAGGAGAAAGTGCTGATCGTCGGCGACCACCTGCTGCCGAAGATCACGCCGCACATCGGCATCACCTCCGACGATCCGCAGGATCCGCTCGGGGACTTCATCGCCTCGCTCCACAAGGTCGGCGAGCTCGACGTCGAGACGGTGTTGCCGGCGCACGGCGCCGTCTACCACGATCATCGCCATCGCGTGAGACAGCTGATCGAGTTCCACGACTACCGCATGGACGTGATGCTCGACGCCGTTCGCGGCAAGCCCCGCACCGCGTACGACGTCGCGCTCGAGGCGTTCGGCTTGAATCCGCAGAGCCCGTTCCAGCAACAGTTCCCCGCGACCTTCGAGACGCTCGCGCACCTCGAGCGGCTTCGTCGCGACGGCCGCGTCGAGCGGCGACACACCGGCGACCGCGTCGTCTGGGCGCCGAAGGCGGCGGCGTGACCTGGCGGATCATTTCGGAGATACTCGGAGCCACATGAAGTACCGACTCCTGTTCGATTGGACGGCGTACGAAGCCGCGTTTCGCGACGCCGCGGCGAAGCGCCAGTGGACCGATACGCAGGTCGCGGCAGCGATCCAGCGAGATCGCCTGTGCACGATCGAAGTCGACGATCTCGAAGTCCATCTCGACTGGCACGAGCGGCTGGGATTCGACGCGCCGACGTTCGGCGTGTCGCAAGGCTGACGCGCGTGGACCCGATCCGCTTCGAGCGCACTCCGGGACTGACGACCCCGACGCTGCTCCTCGCGTTCTCCGGCTGGAACGATGCCGGGCTCGCGGCCACGACCGCCGTGCAATACGTTGCCGAACGACTCGAGGCGAAGCGCTTCTACTCGCTCGACGGCGAGGACTTCTACGACTTCACGGTCCAGCGCCCGCAGGTTCGCCTCGACGACGCGAACGTCCGACACATCACCTGGCCGACGTTCGATTTCCTCGCCGCCGACGGCAAGGGTCTGGCGTTCATGACCGCGCCCGAGCCGCATCTCCACTGGAAGGGCTTCGCACGTGAGGTGGCCGCCGTCTGCCGCGCGCTCGGCGCCTCGCGCGTCGGGCTCCTCGGCAGCTTCCTCGCGCAGGTCGTCTACAGCGATCCTGTCCCCGTCACCGGGTTCGCCTCGGATCCGAGCCTTCTCGCGAATCTCCGCGTCGGCACCACGTCGTACGAAGGCCCGACCGGCATCGTCGGCGTGCTCCTCGATGAGCTCCGCCGCGAATCGATCCCGGTCGTCAGCCTCTGGGCTGCGGTGCCGCACTACATCGCCACGGCGGCGAATCCCCGCGCCGCGCTCGCGCTCCTCTTGAAGCTCCGCGAATGGATCGAGCTGCCGATCGACACGTCGCCGATGGAAGCCGCCGCATCGACGTTCCAGGCGAAGCTCCTCGAGGCGGTCGAAGGCGATTCCGACCTCGCGAACTACGTGCGCGGCTTAAAAAAGGACGAACAGTCCCACTGAGCACGTACACCACGCACCCGGACGCCGGTGCGGCGCTCCGCGAGACGATCGAGCTCGCGCGGCAGGCGCCGTTCTACCGCGATCATCTCGGCGCCGTGCGCGGCGAATCGCTGCAGGCGCTGCCGTTCACCACGAAGGAAGACCTTCGCGCGGCGAGCCCGTGGGGATTCGTCGCCGTCCCGCGTGAGAAGCTCTGGCACTATCACGAGTCGACCGGCACGACCGGCGAGCCGATCGCTTGCTGGTACCGGCAAGAAGAGTTCGGAATCATGGGCAAGGCCGTCGCCCGATGGTTCCCCGAGCTCGGCCCGGGAACGATCCTCTTGAATCGGTTCCCGGGCTTCGCGCCGATCTCGTTCTGCTTCGAGTCCGCGATCCAGTTGAACGGCGCGTGCCAGATCCCGTCCGGCAACCTCGCGTGGGACGTGCCCTTTCCGCGCGCGGTCGGCTTCCTGAAGACGCGTGCGTCCGCAGATGATCGCCACGCTTCCGCTCGAGATGTTCTTTCTCTGGAGGCTCGCGGAGGCGATGGGGATCGATCCGAAGCGCGAGCTCGATTCGCTCGAGACCGCGATCCTGGCAGGCGCGCCGCTGCCGCCGGCGATGAAGCGGATGGTCGAGCGTGACTGGGGCGTTCGCGTCCGCGAGATCTACGGCTCGAACGAGACGCTCTTTCTCGGCGCCTCGTGCGAGAAGGGCTCGCTTCATCTCGAGACGAGCCTCTTCATCGCGGAGGTGGTCGACGCCTCGACGCTGCAGCCCGTCCGCGAGGGCGAGCCCGGCATCCTCGTCGTGACGCACCTCGGGCCGAAGGCCGCGCCGCTCGTCCGCTATCTCACCCGCGACTACGTCCGAGTGTTTCCGTGCGAATGCGGCCGAGCCGAGCCCGCGATCGAGCAGCTCGGCCGTCAGGACGAGGTCGCGGCTTACGGCGGCAAGACGCTCTTCACCTCGCAGGTGCTCGACGCCGGCTATCGCCTCGCCGAGCGCTCCGGCGCGCGCATCTTCTTCGCGGTCGTGAAGGAGTCGGGCGTCGTCTTCCGGATCGAGCGCGAGGACCCGCGGGCGCCGATCGATCCGGACGCGATCAAGGAAGCGAGCGCCGCGCTCGGCACGCCGGTCTTCGCGGAAGGCGCGCCGATCGGCGACGTGTTCGACCCGACGGCGCTGATCCGCACGCCGCAGGTCTACAAGCCGAGCCAGATCGCGAGCTGGATCGGCGCCGAGCGGAAGCCGCTCACGATCCTCGAGAACCTGATCCGCTGGCCGACCGTCGACCGCAAAGGCCTCGTCGAGCTGCTGGCGCGGCGTTGGCGCGTGGCGCGGCGGCGGCGTCAACTAAGGCGCGGCAGCGCCGCGCCGTGACCTCGCGCTGTCGACGGCGAACCGCCGGCGACAGCGCGTGAACTACGCTGCAGACGTCGGCGCGCGCTCCACGTAATTTTCGAAGCGATAACCCTCGGCGATGTACTCGGCGAGGATCTCCTCGATCGGCCGCTGATCGATGACCTCGAACTGGCTCGCCTCGAGCGGAAAGCGCGCGCCCGTCTCCGTGTAGGGCGTGACGGCGGAAGAGCCCGCCGAGAGCACGGTGATCATCGGCAGCACGCGGCGCTGCACCTCCGCGGGCTCGCGCGTGGTGATCACGATCTTCGCGTTCGGCACGCCGAGCGCCAGGAGCGCGACCACGCGAACGAAATCGTCGTCGGAAACGCCGCGCGAGTTGTGCGCACCCGTCGCCTGTCGGAGCCGGGGTACGGAAACGTAGACCTCGAGCCCGAGCGCGAGGAGATGCCGCACGTGGAGCGTCAGCGCGACGAGCTCGTACGCGACGTCCTTGCAAAGCCCGAGGAGCACGCCGGGATTCACGACGCGCATGCCGCCCGCCGCGGCGCGATCGAAGTTCGTGAGACGGCGCTCGTAGTCCGCCCGCGGGTTGTCGGCGCTCTCGCCCATGAACTTGCCGTACGTGTTGCGCTCGTAGGTCTCCTGGAAGGTGCACATCGTCACCTTCGGCGCGACGCGGCCGTCCCCGTCGCGCGGCACGCCTTCGAGCAGGAGCGTCGAGCTCTTCCGTCGTCGAGCGAGCCGATGTTCACGAGCACGTGCCGGAAGCCGCGCGCGATCGCCGCCTGGAGCGCCTGCCGCGTGAGGCCGATCGCCCAGTGGCGCGTATCGCGGCGATACTCACCCGTCAGGAGCCCGACCGCGTAGACCCCGCGGCGGCGGAGCAGCTCGAGCTGATCGACCGCCCTCCCGGGCGTCGCCGTCTCGCGAACGAGCTCGTCGTTGTCGCGCCGCATGCCGCACATGCGGCACTCGGAGTCGCAGGTGTTGGTCAGGTACAGCGGCGAGAACGTCTCGAGCTCGGTCTTCCGGGCTCCCCTCGCCACGATCGCGGCGGACCGCAAGGTTTCCGCGTCGACCGAGGAAAACCAGAGCGCGGCCAGGTCGGCCGGCTCGAGAACGGCTCCCGGAGCCGGGACCTCCGCGAAGGCGGCTCGCGCGCGTCCCTCGTCGAGAATCGACCGCACCGTCTCGTCGCGTAGCTCGAACATCAACCCCTCGCACCCGCGATGTAACGGAGCGGGCGGCGCGCTTCAACCCGGCGCGCGCGGTTTCCCCGCGCGCCGCGGGTCTGCTAGGGGCCGGCCATGCAGCCCCGCGGACGATTCTACGAGGATTACACCGTCGGCGAGACGATCGAGCATTGGCCCGGCCGGACGATCCGCGACGCGGACGACACCTGGTTCACGCTCGCTCACCATGAACACGAACCCGCTCCACTTCGACGAGCACTACGCCTCGCAGATCGCAGCACGGGCGCTGCCTCGTGAACGGCACGCTCGTCTTCTCGATCGCCGTCGGCATGTCGGTCACGGACATGAGCCTGAACGCGATCGCGAACCTCGAGTACGAAACGGTGAAGCACGTCGGGCCGACGTACCACGGCGACACGCTCTACTCGGCGTCGACCGTGCTCGAGAAGACGGAGTCGAAGTCCAAGCCCGATCGCGGCGTCGTTTACGTCGAGACCCTCTGTCGGAACCAGAAGGGCGAGGTCGTCCTCTCGCTCCGGCGGCGGATCCTGATGCCGAAGCGGCCTCGCTGAGCGAGCGGTTCGTCCTACCTGCTCATCGGCGCGCCGAATCCCTCACGGACCCAGCGCTCCATCCCGCCTTCGAGCACGCGGACGTCGTGGAAGCCCGCCTCTCGCAGCAATTCCGCCGCACGGGCGGAGCGCTTCTCGGTTCGTCAGACGGGAACGAGAAGACGGGTCCGCCAAGCTTGGAGCTCCTCGATGCGCCAGGGGAGCTCGTCGACCGAGATGTTCACTCCCCGATCGAATCCGGCCGAGCGGTCCGACGAGCTCAGCCTCCGCGCGAACGTCGAGCACGAGCGGTGGGTCAGCCTCCCCCAGCCGATCACGGAGTTCGGCGGGAGCGATGGCGGCCGGTCCCGTCGATCGCGCGTCGTCGAACGGGGTTCCGCCGGCTGGCCCCAAGAAGGGAAGCACGAGCAGCCGGCCGAGCGGAAGCGGCTCGCGGTACTGCGCGAGGCCGATTTGCAAGCCGAGCTGTCCGAGCGACGGCTCGTCGCGGTACGTGCCGCACAGACGGTCCCACCACGAGAACGAGAACCCGAAGTTCGAGTTCGTCTCGGCGACGCGACTCGAGTGATGGATCCTGTGCATGTCGGGCGTGACGACGAATCGCCGGAGCCATCGGTCCGCGCTCTCCGGCATCGCTACGTTGCCGTGGTTGAACAGCGAGGACGAGCTCAAGAGAATCTCGAACGCGACGACCGGCCAAGGCGCGGCGCCGACGAGAACGACGACCGCGAGCTTCAGGCAGGTGGAGACCACGATCTCGAGAGGGTGGAAGCGGACGCCGGTGCTGACGTCGAAACCAAGATCCGTGTGGTGCACGCGGTGCAGGCGCCAGAACGACGGGACCGCGTGGAACATCACGTGCTGCAGATAGACGGCGAAATCGAGCGCCAAGATCGTCACGATCCATCCACCCCACGCCGGCAGCGAAAGCCAATGGTTGAGGCCGATCGCGCGGTCGGCGGCGAACGCCGCCACGGAGACCAACGTGCCGACGGCGAGCAAACGCATCAACGCGGCGTTCGCCAGCATGAGCCCGAAGTTCGCGGGCCAGCGGACACTCCGCGGCTGAGCGAGCTCGCGACGCGGACGCGCAGCCTCCCACGCCGCCATCGCGGCGAACGTGGCTACGAAGCATCCGAGTCTCAGAGCCGTTTCCAACACGCGCCTCGTTCGCTACCAGAGACCCTCATCCGACCCATCAGTAAATCCAAGAGTTTATGCTAGATGATACCAGGATTTCTTTGGGATCATTGACGCTTCGCCAGCTCACGACGCTTCGCGCCCTCGAACGAACCGGCAGCCTCAGCGCCGCCGGCCGGGAGCTCGGTCTTTCGCAGCCGGCCGTGTCCCTGCAGATGAAGGAGCTCCGCGCCGAAATCGGCGTGGATCTATTTCGAGCGCGAGGAAGGCGCCTCGAGCTCACGGAGGCAGGTGGAGAGCTCGTTCGCTACGCCGAGAGAATCCTCGCGCTCGCCGAGGAGGCACCAGAAGCGGCGCGAGCGAAGGCGCGCCGCGGCGGACTCGTGCGCGTGGCCGCGAGCAGCACCCCCGGCGTGAGCCTCCTACCGGACCTCATCGCCCGCTACCGCCGGTCGAAGCCGGACGTGCGGGTCACGCTGACCGTCACGAACACGGAAGACGTCGAGCAGAAGATCCGTCGAGCGGAGGTGGATCTCGGAGTGGTCGGCGGCCGGCTCGGTTCCGGCGACCTTCGCGTGGAACCCTGGTGGGGAGACGAGATCGTGCTCGTCGTCTCGCCTTCGCATCGTCTCGCCCGCCAACGAACGATCGCGGCTTCGGATCTTTCGGGCGAGCTCCTTCTCTCACGCGAGCACGGGTCGGCGACGCGAACCGTCTACGAAGCCGTCTTCCTGGCTGCCGGCCTATCCTTGCCGCAGATTCACGTCGTCGGCGACGCCGAGGCGATCAAGCGCGCAGTCGCCGCGGGTATGGGGATCTCGTTCCTCTCGCGCTATTCGATTTCCGACGAGGTCAAATCGAAGCGGCTCGCGGCGCTCCGCGTGAAGGGTGCCTCGCTCATCCGTCCACTCCATCTCCTCCTCCCGAGCGAGCACGAGGACTCCGCCGCAGTCGCGGATTTCGTCCGCTTCTTGCAGGCAGCGCGTAGGAGATGACGTCTTCACAGGGCGCTCATAGCCAGCGTCGAGCGCGTCGCCGGTACTCGATGAACTCCTCTCCGAAAATTCCGATCAGCGCTTGCTCCTCCGGCAGGATCTGGAAGCGCGTGATGTACAGGATGAAGGCGACGGGACCAAAGAACGCCCATCCCGACGAGAGATAGGTCGCCCAAGAGACGAGTAGGAGCAGCAGCCCGACGTACATGGGATTGCGCGTGATGCGATAGACGCCGGTGGTGACGAGCGTCGACGCGGTTTGCGGCTTCAAGGGATTGATCGTCGTCTCCGCGCTGCGGAAGGCGAGAATGCCCGCGAGGCTGAAGGCCAGCCCGCCGAGCGCAATGAGGCCGGCCACAGCGATCCGAAAACTCGCCGGAAGGTCGATCAGGGGCGTGACCTTGCTGATTCCCCACATGGCGATGGCGAACAGGAAGGCGACGACCGGCGGAGGGATCTTCGTTTCGAGCGACGTCATGGTTTCCTCTCGATGCTTGCTGGCAGCCCGCATCCGAGAGTCAAGACTCGACCTAGCGGAAGCCGGACCGTTTGCTTCGCCCCCGCGCCGGCCTTATTCTTCGCGCGTGAGCCGCGCTCGCGCCATCGGCGCTGTCCTGCTGGGCACCCTGCTTTGCCAGCTCGCCCTGGCGGTTCCGGCGCTTGCGATCGAGCGCATCCTCGCCGCGCGCTGCTGCGACCTCGATTGCCCGGAGCGGCCGAGCACGGGCACCGCGGATCGTTGCTGCGCGATCGGCGCGACGGCTGCCGCCGATCCGACGCTCCGAAGCTTCGACAGCACCGTCCCGGCCGCGCTCGTTCTCGTGCTCGCGAACGACCCGGTGCTCGCTCCGCAGGAGCCGCGCTTCCTCGCCGCTCCTCTCGCCAAGGCTCGCGCGGCACCGCTCTACCTCACCCAGCGATCCCTCCAGCTCTGAGCCTTCCTCTTTCCTGACACCGCCCGTGCGCGTCCCGCGCGCGGGACATCCAGGAGGAAGGCCATGTCGTTTCCGAACGTCAGCGTTCTCGTTGCGTGCGTCTCCGCGCTCAGCTTGCCCACGGCCGCCGCCGCGGCCGAGGTCACGGTCCCCGTCCATCAGCTCGTCGAGCGCGCGCTCGAGAGGAACCCGCGGCTCGTCGCCGCGCGCGAAGCCGCCCGCGCCGATGATCTGCGTCCCGCCACGCTCGGCGCGCTGCCGGACCCGGTTCTCTCCTGGGAGGCGTGGAACACGCCGGAGTCGCTCGCCCCGAATCGCGCCGACAACAACATCTTCAAGATCGCACAGCGATTCCCTTACCCCGGGAAGCTCGCGTCGCTCGCGGGCGAGGCGCGCGAGGCCGCGGCGGTCGCCCGCGAAGAAGTCGCCGTTCGCGAGCTCGAGATCGTCGCCGCCGTCAAGCGGAGCTACGCGGGCCTCTGGGAAATCGAGGAGCGCCTGCGCGTCCATGTTCGGGATCGCGAGCTCTCGCGGCGGCTCGCGACCGTCGCCGAGCGCCGGTACGGAATCGGCGGAGCCTCGCAAAGCGACGTGCTTCGCGCGCACAGCGAGGCGACACGCGTCGCGAACGTCGTCGAGACGGACGCGATCGAGCGCGACGCAGTCGTCGCGCGGCTGAACGCGCTGACCGCGGATCCGCCCGAGACGCCGATCGCGCAAGCCGATGAGCCGAGCGCGCTGAATCTCCCGGCCGACGCGCGGGAGCTCGTCCGCCGTGCGCTCGAGCACCGGCCGGACCTCCTCGGCAAGCGCGCGGCGATCCGTCGCGCCGAAGTGGCCCTCGGCGCGGCGCGCATCGCCGGCCGCCCGGATTTCGAGCTCTCGTTCAGCCGCTTCGTGAATCACGAAGCGCGCGACGGCTTCGGCGCCATGGCGAGCGTCACCTTGCCGTTCGCATGGCGCAAGAAATACGACGCCGCGATCGGCGTCGAGGATCACCGGCTCGCGGCCGCGCGCGCGGAGCTCCGCGCCGCGGAGGATCTCGCGGCGAGCGAAGTCGTGCAGGCGCTCGCGATGGCGCGCGCCGCGCATCGCCGGCGCGAGCTCTACCTCGCCACGCATCTGCCGCAGGCCGAGCAGGTGATGCGCGTCTCGCTCGCCGGATTCGAGACCGGGACGCTCGCCTTCAGTGACTGGATGGAGAGCTTCCGCGACGTCGAGCGGATCCATCTCGAGCACGTCGAGGCGTCCGCCGAGGTCGGCGTGACGGTCGCCGATCTCGAGCGCGCCGTCGGCGCGGACCTCGCGGATCTCGCGCTGCCGAGCCACCCCACCGCGCACTCGCCCGGAGAGGAGCAAGGGAAATGAATCGCCGCACTTGGATCGTGATCTCGACCCTCGCCGCCGTCCTTTCGGCAGGGCTCTTCGTCAGCGCCCCGCTCCGCACGGCATCGGCGGAGCCGCGGGCCCACGAGGCGAAGCCGACCTACCAGTGCGCGATGCATCCCCAGATCGTCTCGCATGAACCGGGACGCTGCCCGATCTGCGGCATGGCGCTCGAGCGCGTCGACGTGGGAGCGCACGGCGGGGCCGAGCATGCCGCTCCTCCGCCCGCGAGCGGCGTTCCGGGACGCGCGGCGTTCACGCTGCCGCTGGAGCGACGCCAGCTGATCGGCGTCCGCACGGCGCGGATCGAGCCCCGCGAGCTCACGCGCACGATCCGCACCGTCGGCACGGTGGCGTACGACCGCGAGCTCTATCAAGCGCTCGTCGAGTACCGCGAGGCGGTCGCCTCGAAGCGCGAGCTCGCGTCGGCGCCGGATGCCGCGCGTGGGGCGGATGCTCTCGTGCGCGGCGCGAAGCTCAAGCTTCGCCAGCTCGGGCTCTCCGACGCGAGCCTCGCGGCGAACCCGGAAGAGCTCCTGCTGCCGGGCGCGAACGTCTGGGTCTACGCGCGGATCTTCGAATCCGAAGCGAATCTCGTGAAAGTCGGCATGCCGCTGTCGTTCACGTCGCCTTCGGTGCCGGGACGCAACTTCAACGCGACGGTCGACGCGATCGACTCCGTGCTCGACGAATCGACGCGCACGATCCGCGTCCGCTCGCGCGTCGCCACCGCGGGGGCGAGCCTTCGTCCCGGCGCGTTCATCGACGTCGAGATCGCCGTACCGCTCGGACGCGTGCTCGCGCTCCCTGACGAGGCGATCCTCGACACGGGAGAGGTCACGTTCGCGTTCGTCGTCGATGCCGACGGCCGTTTCGACCCCCGCCTCCTCCATCTCGGGCGGGAGGCCGATGGCGTGCGCGAGGTGCTCCACGGGGTCGCCGCGGGCGACGAGGTCGTCACCTCGGCGAACTTCCTGATCGATTCCGAATCCCGCGCGCGCGCGGCCGTCGCGGCGTTCTCGTCCGCCCCCGTGCACCTTCACTGAGGCTCGCCATGACCGAACGAATCATCGAATGGAGCGCTCGGAACCGGGTACTCGTCCTCGTCGTCACGCTCGCCGCGGTCGCCGCCGCATGGATCGCGATCCGCCGCGTGCCGCTCGACGCGATTCCCGATCTCTCCGATACCCAGGTGATCGTCTATTCGCGCTGGGACCGGAGCGCCGACATCGTCGAGGACCAGGTCACGTATCCAATCGTCTCCGCGCTCCTCGGCGCGCCGAGCGTACGCGCGATCCGCGGTTTTTCCGACTTCGGGTACTCATACGCCTACGTCATCTTCGAGGACGGCACGGATCTCTACTGGGCCCGCTCGCGCGTGCTCGAGCTCCTCTCGAAGATCACGCCGAGACTTCCGGAAGGCGTGACCACCGAGCTCGGTCCCGATGCGACGAGTGTCGGTTGGGTCTACCAGTACGCGCTCGCCGATCGCTCGGGCCGACACGATCTCGCCGCGCTGCGAAGCCTGCAGGACTGGTATCTCCGCTACCACCTGCAGGCCGTACCCGGCGTCGCCGAGGTCGCCTCGATCGGCGGGTTCGTCAAGCAGTACCAGGTGACGGTCGACCCGAACCGCCTCCTTGCGACCGGCGTGCCGCTCACGAAGGTGCTCGACGCCGTGCGCGGCGCGAACGAGGAGTCCGGTGCGCGTCTTCTCGAGATCGCCGGCACCGAGGTGATGGTGCGCGGCCGCGGCTACGTGAAGGAAATCGCCGACCTCGAATCCGCGGTCGTCGGCGGCGACGCGAAGAGCGGCACGCCGATCCTTCTTCGGAACGTCGCGCGAGTCCAGCTCGGCCCGGAGATCCGCCGTGGCGTCGCCGACCTCGACGGGCTCGGCGATGCGGTCGGCGGCATCGTCGTCATGCGCCACGGCGAGAACGCGCTGGAGGTCATCGACCGCGTGAAGCGGAAGCTCGCGGAGGTGCGGCCGACGCTGCCGGAAGGAGTCGAGATCGTCACGACCTACGATCGCTCCGACCTCATCCGGCGCGCGATGGACACGCTCCTCCACGTTCTCACCGAGGAGATGGTGATCGTGAGCGTCGTGATCCTCGTCTTCCTCTGGCACATACCGTCGGCGCTCGTGCCGATCGTGACGATCCCGGTCGCGGTGTTCCTCGCGTTCCTGCCCTTCACGTTTCTCGGGCTCACGGCGAACATCATGTCGCTCGCGGGCATCGCGATCTCGATCGGCGTGCTCGTCGACGGCGCGATCGTCGAAGTCGAGAACGCGTACAAACGGATCGAGGAATGGATCGCCGGCGGGCGCAAAGGCGACTTCCACGAAGTGCGGCTCCGCGCGCTGAAGGAAGTCGGCCCGTCGGTCTTCTTTTCCCTCCTCGTGATCGCGGTCGCGTTCCTGCCGATCTTCACGCTCGTCGATCAGGAGGGCCGCCTCTTCAAGCCGCTCGCCTGGTCGAAGAACCTGGCGATGGCGATCGCCGCCGTGCTCGCGCTGACGCTCGACCCGGCGCTCCGCATGACGTTCACGCGGGTCGATCCGTTCCGCTTCCGGCCGCTCTGGGTCTCTTCCGCGCTCTCCGCCGTCGCGGTCGGGCGCTACGTTCCCGAGGAGCGGCATCCGGTGAGCCGCGTTCTCTTCCGACTCTACGAGCCGGTCTGTCGCTGGGTGCTTCGTCACCGCGGGCTCACGATCGCGGGTGCGCTCGCGCTCGTCGTCGTCACGGTGCCCGTCGCGCTTCGGCTCGGACGGGAGTTCATGCCGCCGCTCAACGAAGGCGCGATGCTCTACATGCCGACCTCCGCGTTCCCCGGCATGCCGGTCGGCGAGGCGCAGCGCGTGCTCCAGATCCAGGACCGGATCCTCCGCTCGTTTCCGGAAGTGGAAAGCGTGTTCGGCAAGGCCGGACGCGCCGACACGCCGACCGATCCGGCGCCGCTCTCGATGTTCGAGACGACCGTGGTGCTGAAGCCGCACGCGGAGTGGCGCGCCGGCCTGACGTTCGACTCGCTCCAGGCCGAGATGAACGAGGCGCTGCAGTTTCCCGGCATGCCGAACATCTGGACGATGCCGATCCGGAACCGCATCGACATGCTCGCGACCGGCATCCGCACGCCCGTCGGCGTGAAGCTCCTCGGCTCCGACCTCGGCGTGTTGCAGAAGGCGGCGGAGGAGCTCGAGCCGATTCTGCTCTCCGTGCCCGGCACCCGCAGCGTCGTCGCCGAGCGCCCGCTCGGCGGCTCGTATCTCGACTTCGAGCTCCGCCGCGACGCGCTCGCCCGTCACGGGCTCTCGGTCTCCGACGCGCAGGCGATCGTCCGCTCGGCGATCGGCGGCGAAAACGTGACGACGACCGTCGAGGGACGGGAGCGCTATCCTGTGAACGTGCGCTACGCGCGCGACTTCCGCGATTCCCTCCCCGAGCTCCGCCGCGTGCTCGTGCCAACGGCGACCGGCGCGCAGATCCCGCTCGGCGAGCTCGCCGATCTCCGCCGCGTGCAAGGGCCGGCGATGATCCGCAGCGAAGGCGGACAGCTCGCCGCCTACGTGTCGATCGACATGGCGGGTCGCGATCTCGGCGGCTGGGTCGACGACGCGAAGCAGGCGGTCGGCGAGCGCCTCGAGCTTCCCGCCGGCACGTCTCTCGTCTGGAGCGGACAGTACGAGAACTACGAGCGGATGAAGGAGCGCCTCTGGGTGGTCGTGCCGTTGACGCTCTTCCTCATCGCGCTGCTCCTCTGGGCGAACACCGGCTCGGCGGTGAAGGCGGGCATCGTGCTCCTCGCCGTGCCGCTCTCGCTCGTCGGCGCGATCTGGCTGCTTTGGCTCCTCGACTACAACCTCTCGTTCGCGGTCGGCGTCGGCATGATCGCGCTCCTCGGCCTCGACGCCGAGACCGGCGTCTTCATGCTGCTCTACCTCGACCTCGCGTACGACGAGCGGAAGCGCCGCGGCGAGATGCGCGACGAGCGCGACCTCGACGAGGCGATCGTCGCGGGCGCGGTGAAGCGCATCCGCCCGAAGATGATGACGGTGACGGCGATGTTCCTCGGGCTCCTGCCGATCCTCTGGTCGGACGGCACCGGCGCCGACGTGATGAAGCGGATCGCCGCGCCGATGGTCGGCGGGGTCTTCAGCTCGTTCGCGCTCGAGCTCCTCGTCTATCCGGCCGTCTATTCACTCTGGCGGTCGCGGGCGCTGAACGCTGGGCATCCCCTTCCCGGTTGACGGCGTCGGCCCCCACGGATATCGGCGGGCCGTGCGATCGAGGGCCATCGTCGCGACATATTTGATCGGCGCGATCGCGTGCCGCGCGGTCTGGGTGATGGCGGCCATCGCGTTCGCCGAGACCGGTCACGGTCTCGCCCTCGGCTGGCAATCGGGACATCCGGTCCTGGTGCTCATGCACGACGCCGACCACGGGGCGGCAGGCCATCACCGACACGGCTCGGCGGATCGAATGCTCCTCGTCGCCGACGAGCACGCGGACGAAGCCCCGCATCATGTGACCGCCTTCCTCGGCGCCGACTCCGGAGTCGCTTCGCGAGCCGACCTCGCGGCAACGACGACGATCTCCGAAGCGACGTCACTCGCGTCCCCCACTGCTTTCTACGAATTCCGCTCCATCCGCTCGCAGACGCCACGGTCTCCGCCGGTTGTTCCGGCCGATCTTTCCCCGCCTCGCACGCACGTCCTCTTGATCTGAGCCGCCCGGGTTTCGATCGCTCGCCGCCCCTCGCTCTTCGAGGGCGCGGAGGCACCGGACTGCGCCGACGCAGTCACGGCCGAAACCGCAGAGAGGGCTCAGCATGTCGTCACGAATTCGAATCCGCACCAGCGTGGTGCTTGCCGCAACGATCCTCGCCGCCTCATCCGCTGCGACGAGTGGTGTCAGCACCGGCGATCTCACATTGGCCGAAGCCGGGGAGCGGACGCTTCGTCAAAGTCCCGACTTGGCGCCGTTCTCCGCGAAGACGCGCGCGGCCGACGCCCGTGCGCTCCAGTCGGGGCTCCGGCCGAACCCCGAGCTCGACTTCCGTATCGAAGACGTCCTCGGCTCCGGCGCCTTCACGGGCAGGCGACAGGCGGAGATCACGGTCGAAGTCGTCCAACCGATAGAGCTCGGCGGGAAGCGCGAGGCGCGAATCCTCTCGTCGGAGCGAGATCGAGAGCTCGCCGCCCGTGGCTACGAGAATGCGCGGGCCGATGCGATGGCGATGCTCGCGAAGCGATTCGTGCGGGTCCTGGCCGGTCAGGAGATCATCGATCTCGCGACCCGGCAGGTGGAGACGCTCGAGCGGAGCCTCGCGGCCGCTCGACGACGGGTTCAAGCAGGCGCAGCCTCCCGCGTCGAAGAAACACGCGCGACGATCGCGCTCGCGCGAGGGCGTCTTCTCGAAGAGGATTCGCGCCACGATCTCGCGATCGCGCGCACGGCGCTCGCGGCGACGTGGGGCGAGGAGACGCCGTCGTTCGATCGCGCGGTGGGCTCGTTGGCGGAACGTGAGCCGCCACCGCGGTGGGAGGACGTCGTCGCGCGGATCGAGGCCTCCCCGGAGCTGACCCTGCTCGCATCGGAGGTGGCCCTGCGGGAAGCGGAGGCCACGATCGCCCACACGCGACGTCTGCCGAATCTCGGACTCTCCGCCGGCTTTCGGCGGATCGAGGCATCCGACGACCATTCCCTCGTCTTCGGCCTTCGCGTGCCCTTGCAGCTTTTCGACCGCAATCAGCACGGGATTGTCGAGGCGAGAGCCTTTGCCGATCGCGCAGCCGCTGACCGTGCCGCCGCCGCGAACCGACTGCGCGCAACGCTTTTCGAGCTGCATCAGGAGCTCGTGCACTCGGGTCACGCGCTCGAAATGCTCGAAGGCTCCATCTTGCCGAACGCGGAGCGCGCGCTCGACGCCGTCTCGCGCGGTTACGACGCCGGAACGCTTTCCTCCATCGACCTTCTCGATGCATCGCGCACCGCGACCGACGTGAGACGGGAGCGGGTGGAGGCCGCGGAGACGTTTCAGACTCTGCAGATCGAAATCGCGAGGTTGATCGGCTCGCCGACCGCAAGTCCCTCCGCGGAGGAGGTGCGATGAAGTCCTGCGACTGGCGTTCGCTCGCGCTGGCGTCTCTCCTCGTCGCGGCACAACCCGCATGCCGATCTTCCGGCGATGCGCCCGATGATCACGGCCACGGCCACGACGGCGGCACCCACGAGACCGTTCGCGGCCCTCACGGCGCACGAATGCTCCGGGACGGAGACTTCGCCGTAGAGCTCGCGATCTACGAAAAAGGCGTTCCGCCCGAATACCGGGCTTGGTGCTTCGACGACGAGACGCTTCTCGATCCCGAATCGTGCACGCTGTCCGTCGAGCTCACGCGTTTTGGGGGCGAGAAGCAGGTGTTTCAGTTCGCGAAACGCGCCGACTATCTCGTCGGCGATCGGACCGTCGAAGAGCCCCATTCGTTCCTCGTCACCGTACGTGCCCGCACCGGCGGCGAAGAGCACGAGTGGCAGTACGATTCCTTCGAGGGGCGGACGACGATCTCGCCCGAGACCGCGGAAGCGGCGGGGATTCAGGTGGAAGCCGCCGGCCCGGCGACGATCACGGACCGTCTTCGCGCCTTCGGACGCGTCGTTCCGAACGCCGAGGCCTTCGTTCGAATCGTCCCGCGGTATCCCGGGACGCTCCGCGAAGCTCGGAAGCGCGTCGGCGACGTCGTGGCCGAGAAGGAGCTCCTCGCGATCGTCGAAGCGAGCCAGACACTTCAAACCTACGAGATTCGCTCCCCCCTGGCCGGAACGGTCTTGTCGCGGGACGCCGCTCCGGGCGAAGTCGTCGACAGCGGGGTGATCTACACCGTCGCCGATCTCGGAACGGTTTGGGTCGAGCTTCTTCTGAAACCCGCCGACGCTGCGCGCGTTCGGCGCGATCAGCCGGTCGAGCTCGCGGGCGGCCAGGGGCTCCGCGCGAAATCGACGATCGGATATCTCGCGCCGACGGCGGCGAGTGAAGGCCAAGGGGTGGTGGCGAGAGCCGTCCTCGAAAACCGCGACGGGAACTGGCGGCCGGGCCTCTTCGTCACCGCGGACATCCTCATCAGCGAAGTCGAGGTGCCGATCGCGGTTCGTTCGAGCGCCCTGCAAACTTTCCGCGATTGGGACGTGGTGTTCCTCAACGACGGCGACGTGTACCAGGCGATGCCGATCGAGGTCGGCCGCCGCGACGGCGAGCACGTCGAAATTCTCGACGGCGTGAAGGCCGGCCAGCGCTACGCCGCCGGCGGCAGCTTCGTCGTCAAGGCCGACATCGAGAAGTCCGGCGCGAGCCACGACCACTGAGGACACCCTCAATGCTAGAGCGCATTCTCACTCTGTCGTTACGGCACCGTACCTGGGTCTTCCTCGCGACGACGGCGATGGCTCTTCTCGGTGTCTGGAACTATCTCCGGCTCCCGATCGACGCGGTCCCGGACATCACCACGGTACAGGTGCAGATCAACACCGAGGCGCCGGGGTTCTCACCGCTCGAAGCGGAGCAACGAATCACCTTTCCCATCGAGACGGCGATGGCCGGTCTTCCCCGGCTCGAGCACACCCGCTCGGTCTCCCGCTACGGCCTCTCCCAGGTCACCGTCGTGTTCGCGGACGGGACGGACATCTATTTGACCCGGCAGCTCGTCGCCGAGCGCCTCCAAGAGGCGAAAGGCAAGCTGCCGAGCGGAATCGAGCCCGCGATGGGCCCGATCGCGACCGGCCTCGGCGAGATCTTCATGTTCACCGTGGACGATGCGGGCACGGGACGACATTCCCCGACGGACCTTCGCACGTTCATGGACTGGATCATCCGGCCACAGCTGCGCACTGTGGCCGGCGTCGTCGAGGTCAACACGATCGGCGGCTACGTGAAGCAATACGACGTGACGCCGCGCCCGGAGCATCTGGTCGCCCTGGAGCTCACGCTCGACGACGTCATCTCAGCGCTCGAGGCCGGGAACCGCAGCGTGGGCGCCGGCTATGTCGAACGGAACGGCGAGCAGTGGCTCGTGCGCTCGCCCGCTCAGGCGACGGGGATCGAAGACCTTCGAAAAATCATGGTGGCCAAGCGAGACGGCGTCCCCATCCACATCGGCGACGTCGCCGACGTGGGGGTGGGGCACGAGCTCCGCACCGGAGCAGCGACCCAGAACGGGCGCGAGGTCGTTCTCGGAACCGTCTTCATGCTGATCGGCGAGAACAGCCGTGCCGTCGCCGCGCGCGTCGGCGAGAAACTGCGAGGAATTTCCGCATCTCTGCCCACGGGGGTCATCGTAGATGCGGTCTACGACCGCATGGCCCTGGTCGACGCGACCATTCGCACGGTCACGAGGAGCCTCGTCGAGGGCGCGCTCCTCGTCGTCCTCGTGTTGTTTCTTCTCCTCGGCAACGTACGAGCCGCGATCGTCACCGCGCTCGTCATCCCACTCTCGATGCTTTTCGCGGTCAGCGGGATGGTGGAGAGCGGAATCAGCGGCAACTTGATGAGCCTCGGCGCGATCGACTTCGGTCTCGTCGTCGACGGTGCCGTCATCGTAGTCGAAAACTCCGTTCGCCGGCTTGCCGAGGCTCGACAATCGGCGGGGCGTCCGCTCTCCTCCGAAGAACGCCACGCGATCGTGCTGGAAGCCGCGAAGGAGGTGCGGCGCCCGACGCTGTTCGGGGAGCTCGTCATCATGATCGTCTATCTTCCGATCCTCACGCTGCAGGGGATCGAAGGAAAGATGTTCTTTCCGATGGCGTTCACAGTGCTGCTGGCGCTTGGCGGGGCGATGGTCCTCTCGCTGACGTTCGTTCCCGCAGCGGTCGCGTCCTTCCTTCGAGAAGACTCTCGGGAGAAGGACAACCGCTTCGTCGCGATGGCGACACGACTCTATCGACCCGCGCTCGAGGCGGCGCTTCGGATGCGGACCGCCGTGATCGTCGTCGCCGTGGGCGTCGTCGCCATCGGCGCTGCGCTCGCCGTCGGCATGGGCCGCGAGTTCATTCCGAGCCTCGACGAGGGCGACATCGCGATGCATGCCCTGCGAATTCCTGGCACGAGCCTCACGCAGGCGGTCCAGATGCAGCATCTGCTGGAGCGCCGGCTGGAAGAGCATCCCGAAGTCGAGCGCGTATTCGCGAAGATCGGTACTGCGGACATCGCGACCGATCCGATGCCCCCGAGCGTCGCCGACGGCTTCATCATCCTGAAGCCGCGGAGTCGGTGGCCGAAACCGCGGAAACCGAAGGAGCAGCTCGTGGCCGAGCTGGAAGCGACCGTCCGCGGGGTGCCGGGCAACAACTACGAGTTCACTCAGCCGATCGAGATGCGCTTCAACGAATTGATTGCGGGAGTCCGCGCGGACGTCGCCGTGAAGATCTTCGGAGACGACATGGAAACCCTGGAGCTCCTCGGGCGGGAGGCAGAGAAAGTCCTCCGCTCGCTTCCCGGTGCTGCCGACGTGAAGCTCGAGCAGTCGACCGGTCTTCCCATGCTCGTCGTTTCGCCGCGCCGAGACGAAGTCGCGCGTTATGGGCTTCGCATCGCGCAGATCCAAGACGTCGTTCAAACCGCGGTCGGAGGCTCGCCAGCGGGTGAAATCTACGAAGGCGACCGACGCTTCCCGATCGTCGTCCGTCTACCGCCGGATCTCCGGCACGACGTCGAGGCATTGCGGAGATTCCCCATTCCCCTCCCCCAAGCGAGCGAAGAAGCCCACCGGACCCAGATCGGCTGGGGCGGTTCTCATTCGGATCGGCGGTTCCTCGATCTCGGCGAGGTCGCGAATGTCACGCTCGAGCGCGGACCGAACATGATCAACCGCGAGAACGGCAAACGCAGAGTCGTGGTCACCGCCAACGTGCGAGGACGCGACCTCGGCTCATTCGTCGCCGAGGGGCAGCGCGAGATCGGCGCTCGGCTCCAAGCGCCCGCCGGCTATTGGATCGCGTGGGGCGGCCAGTTCGAACATCTGATCTCGGCCGCCGAACGGCTGCGCATCGTCGTGCCCCTCGCGCTCGGCCTGATCCTGCTGCTCCTCTTCGCGAGCCTCGGGTCGCTCCGCGATTCCCTATTGGTGTTCAGCGCCGTACCGCTCGCTTTGACCGGAGGCGTCGCGGCGCTGTGGCTTCGCGACATCCCGCTTTCCATCTCAGCGGCGGTCGGGTTCATCGCGCTCTCGGGAGTCGCGGTCCTCAACGGCCTCGTGATGATCACGTTCATCCGCAATCTTCGCGCCGAGGGTCGGCCGCTGGAGCAAGCGGTCGTCGAGAGTGCCACCACCCGCTTGCGCCCGGTGCTCATGACCGCGCTCGTCGCCTCGCTCGGCTTCGTCCCGATGGCGATCGCGACCGGCACCGGGGCGGAAGTGCAGCGTCCGCTCGCAACGGTGGTGATCGGCGGCATCGTCTCGTCCACGATCCTCACCTTGATCGTCCTGCCCGTGCTGTATCGCGTAGTCCACCGGGAGGCTCGCGTGACCGAATGATCATAAGTCTTTCGCTTTGCGTAATATTTTGGCCATCAACTACGCGTATCATCGATTTTGCTTGACCAGATTCGTCGATCGGGCTAGCGCCCGATCATGCCGGACTTCGACCTCATCATCCGTAACGGGACGGTGGTGGACGGCACGGGCTTTCCGCGCTTCCGCTCCGATCTCGCGATTCACGGCGGTCGCGTCGCCCAGGTCGGCGGTCTCCGCCGAAGCGCGGCGAAGCGGGAGCTCGACGCCACGGGGTTGATCGTCGCCCCGGGCTTCGTCGACCTCCACACCCACTATGACGGGCAGATCCAGTGGGACCCGTACTGCAGCGTTTCCGGGTGGCACGGTGTGACGTCGGTGGTGATGGGCAACTGCGGCTTCGGCTTCGCGCCGGTGCGGCCGGCCGAGCGCGACCGCGCGATGCTGATGATGTCACGGAACGAGGCGATCCCCGTCGAGGCGCTTCGCGCGGGGATGCTCTGGGACTGGGTGACCTTCCCCGAGTGGCTCGACTCGCTCGAGCGGATGCCGAAGGGCGTGAACTGCATCACCTACGTGCCGCTCTCGCCGCTCCTCATCTGGGTGATGGGCGAGAAGGGCGCGAAGAGCCGGAAGCCGACCGCGGCCGAGCGGAAGGAGATGCAGCGACTCCTCCACGAAGGCATGGACGCCGGCGCGTGCGGCTGGTCGGTGCAGCGCATGGGCGAGAACTCGATGCAGTCGGACTTCGACGGCACGCCGATGCCGACCGACACGATGGCGGACGAGGATCTCCTCGCCTTCGCCGAGGTGCTCCGCGAGCGCGACGAGGGCTTCATCCAGATCACGCAGGCAACGTTCGAGGATCAGCCGAGCGAGGAGACGGCGATGCGGGATCTCCTCTTCCAGGAGAAGCTCGCCGAGGTCTCCGGCCGTCCGGTGCTCCACAACGCAATCTCGGCGATGGACGCGATGCCGGAGTTCCACCGCATGCGGCTCAAGTGGATCGAGGACTGCCAGCGCCGCGGGCTTCGCCTCTTCGGCCAGGCCGCGCACGCGCGCTTCCACATCGCGATCACTCTCGACCACTGGAACATGTACGACACCTCACCGGCCTGGAACCGCGCCACGACGGGGACCCAGGAAGAGAAGAAGCGGAAGCTCGCGGATCCCGAGATGCGGAAGCAGATGAAGGCCGAGGAGCACCGGGTGATCACCTATATCCTCGGCGGTCCGTTCCAGGGCCTTCGCGTGCAGCGTACGCCCGATCACCCCGAGCTCGAGCGCTACCGCGGCAAGACGGTCGGCGAGATCGCCGAGGCCGAGGGCAAGCATCCGCTCGACGCGATGCTCGACGTCGCGCTCGCCGGCGATCTCCGCGTCGAGTTCCGCACGCCCGAGGTCTTCAGCACCGACGCCGAGAAGGTCGCCGAGATGCTCCGCTCGCCGTACGTGATTCCCGGCGTCTCCGACGGCGGCGCGCACGTGAAGTTCTTTCCGACCGGCACGTACACGACCGACATGCTCGGCTGGCTCGTGCGCGACACCCAGAAGCTGACGCTCGAAGAGGCGCACTACCACATGAGCTACCTGCCGGCGCAGGCCGCGGGATTCCGCGAGCGCGGCACGATCCGCGAGGGCGCGCCCGCCGACGTCGTCGTCTACGATCTCGAGAACCTCCGTCTCACACCCGACGACGAGTACGAGATCGCGCACGACTTACCGGCCGGCGAGTGGCGCCGCATCCAGCGCGCGGAGGGCTACCGCTGGACGATCGTCAACGGCGAGGTCACGTTCGAAGACGGGCGCTGTACGGGCGCGACACCGGGCAAGCTGCTTCGTCACGGAAAGGGTTGATCATGGCCGAGTTCGATACCGTCATTCGCGGAGGCACGATCGTCGACGGCACTCGCGTGCCCCGTTACCGCGCCGACCTCGCGATCAAGGACGGCAGGATCGCCAAGATCGACAAGATCCCTGCGGGCGCCGGCACGCGCGAGCTCGACGCGGGCGGCATGATCGTCGCGCCCGGTGCGATCGATCTCCACACGCACTACGACGCGCAGCTCCACTGGGATCCGTACTGCTCGATCGGCGGCTGGCACGGCGTCACCTCGGTGACGATCGGCAACTGCGGCTTCGGCTTCGCGCCCGTCCACGCGAAGGATGCCGACCGCGCCATGCTCGCGCTCTCGCGGAACGAGTCGATCCCGCTCTCGTCGATGCAGGCGGCGATGGACTTCAAATGGGAAACGTTCCCGCAGTGGATGGATCACCTCGATCGCATGCCGCTCGGCGTGAACCTCTCGCAGCTCGTCCCGGTATCGCCGCTCGTTGCCTACGTGATGGGCGGGTTCGACGAGGGAAAGAAGCGTCCGCCGAACGAGCGCGAGATGACGAAGATCCTCGCGCTCTTCGACGAGGCGATGGCGGCCGGCGCGATGGGCTGGTCGGCGCAGCGGCTGCGCGGCGTCGCCTCGGGGCAGCGCGATTACGACGGCACGCTGATGATCTCGGATCTCCTGCCCGACGAGTTCTACCTCGCGCTCGCGGGTGCGCTCGGGCGCCGTGGCGAAGGCTTCATGGAGCTCACGCAGTTCACCGCGATCCCGAACGATCCGGCCGGCCTCACGAACGACTTCGCGTTCAACGCGCGGCTCTCACAGCTCTCGGGGCGGCCGATCCTCTACAACGCGCTCATCCCGGACAACACGAAGGAGCTCGTCTACCGCGCGCAGATGGCCTGGCTCGAGGAGGCGAACCGGAGCGGTGCGCGCGTCTTCGGACAGACACAGACCGTCCGCGCTCCCGCGACGTTCACGTTCGAGGACTGGAACCTCTTCGACAACAGCGAGATCTGGTGCCAGGCGACGGTCGGCGACGTCGAGGAGCGCATGCGGAAGCTCTCCGTGCCGGAGACCCGCCGAAAGCTCTGCGAGGAGTACGATCGCGGCGACGTGCCGATCGATCTCTTCGGCAAGCTCGAGACGTTCGTCGCGCAAAAGGTCGCGGATCCCGGACTTCGCGAACGGTACCAGGGAAGGCGAGCGAGCGAGATCGCCGCGAGCGAAGGCAAGCACGTGATCGACGCGCTCCTCGACCTCTCCGTCGCCGATCGCCTGCGGACGGAGTGGAAGACACCGGTCGTGAACGACGATCCGAAGCACATCGCCGCGGTGATGGGCTCGCCCTACACGATGCCCGGCCTTTCCGACGGCGGCGCGCACGTGAAGTTCTTCACGCAAGGGATCTGGGTGACGGACTTCCTTTCGTGGCTCGTTCGCGATGCCGGGCTCGTCAGCCTCGAGGAAGCGCACTTCCGCCTGAGCGGTCTCATGGCCTGGGCGGCGAGCTTCCACGACCGCGGCGTGCTCCGCGAAGGCAAGGCCGCCGACGTGCTCGTCTACGACCTCGAGCGGCTCGGCTGCGGGCCGACGGAGGTCGCGTTCGATCTCCCCGCCGGCGAGTGGCGCCGTATCCAGCGCGCCGAGGGCTACCGCTGGATCCTCGTGAACGGCGCGGTCACCTTCGAGGAGGGGCAGCCAACCGGCGCGATGTCCGGTAAGCTATTGCGGCATGGGCGAGCTCACTAGACGCGTCGTTCTCGTCGGTTCCCTTCTCGTCTTCGCCGCGTGCGGTGGCGGCGGCTCGAGCCAGGGCACGAGCCCGGGCGAGTCGTGCGGCAGCAACACCTGCGGCGCCGGGCAATTCTGCTGCAATCGCAGTTGCGGAATTTGTGCGCCGGAGGGCGGGGTTTGTACGCAGCAATTCTGCGGATAGCGTTCCCCTCGTCTCTCCCCTTTGGGGAGAGACCGCGCCGAAGGCGCGAGTGAGGGGGAGATCTACTCGGCGGCCGAGCGGCCCCTCCCCCTCACCCGCCGCTTCGCGGCGACCTCTCCCCAACGGGGAGAGGTGGGATCAACGCGGAATCCGCGCGAGCGCGTACTGGTGCTTCAGCACCTCTAACGCTTCGGCCGTCTCGGTGCGGCGGACGCCGGGGATGCCCCGAATGCGCTCGGTCAGGATCTCGAGGAGCTGCTCGCGCGAGTCCGCGACGACGAACGCGATGATGTCGTAGAGCCCGAGCGTGACCGCGACGAACGAGAGCTCGTCGATCTCCTCGAGCGCCTTGGCGACCTCGTAGATCCGCTCCCGATCCACGCGGATGCCGATCGAGCCCCAGACGTTCTTGCCGATCGCGCGGACGTCGGTGACGGCGGTGATCCGGACCACGCCGGCCTGACGCATGCGCTTGAGGCGCCCGCGGACCGTTCCCTCCGAAACCTGGAGCCGCCGGCCGATCTCGCGATTGCTCATCCGGCCGTCGATCCGGAGGATGTCGACGATCTTCCAGTCGAGCTCGTCGAGCGCGGGCGCCGCGGACGGCTTCGTCACGAGGCGAACACTCCGATCTCGGGGCGCAGCTTGACGACGTCGAGTGCGAGCGTGCTCTCGATGTTGTGGATCCCCTGGATGCGCGCGAGGTCGCGGGAGAGGATCGTCGTGAGCTCGCGCTTGTCGCTCGCGACGAGCCCGGCCATCAGGTCGTACACGCCCGACATCACGACCACGGTGAAGACGGATGGTAACGCCGCGAGCTCGAGCGCGACGTCGCGCACCGGGCGGCCCTCGGTCTGGATCCAGAGGAGCACGTAGAACTCGTAGCCCGCGGCCTCCATGTCCGTGACCGCGACGACACGCATGATGCCTTCCTTCGCGAGGCGCCGAATGCGCGCGCGCACGGTCGGCTCGGTCGCGCCCACGGCCTTGGCGAGGTCGCGGTTCGTCTTGCGGCCGTCCTGCGAGAGCAGCCGCACGAGCTTCCGATCGAGCTCGTCGACGTTCCGTCGACTAGTCGACCGTTTGCGCTTCTTTTTCATCAGAATCGCAGGACGAGCTCACCAGCGATCGAGCGTGGCGTGCCGGGTTGCGCGTACCGATTGCCGATCTGGATCGCCGTGATCATCGAGTAGTAACCCTGGTCCGCGAGGTTCTTGCCGATGAACCGGAGCTCGACGTGGCCGCTCGCGTCGGTGAGCGAGGCATAGGCGTTCCAGAGCGAGAATCCTTCCTGGATGTCGTCGGGCGAACCGTACGGGCGATACCAGACGTCGTCCGTGCGATACCATTCGCCGCGCAGGCGGAGCGGCCCGAAATGCGCGATCGGCACGGGCCACTCGTATTCGAGCCCGACGTTCACCGTGTAGTCGGGCGCGCGATTCAGATGGTTCCCCTCGAGATCCTGCGCGCCGACGTCGGGGTTCGCCGGGTCGGTGTCGAAGAACTCGTCGTAGCGCGCGTGGAGCCACGAGCCCGCCACGTTCAGCACGAGTGGCGACAAGGCGTTCGACAGTCCGGCGAACGGAGCGGCGCGGATCTCGATCTCGGCGCCGTCGATCGACGCCCCCTTCGCGTTCACCACCGGCGCCTCGAGCCCCTGGCTCTTCAGCACCTGGAAATTCGTGAAGTCGTTCGAGAAGTACGCGAAGTTCGCGGTCAGGTTCCCGTCGAACCAGGTCGACTTGAAGCCGATCTCTTTCGAGTCGACGTCCTCCGGATCGTAGATGTTGTCGCAGGCGAACGGGTTCGCGCCGCCGGCTTTGAAGCCGAGCGAGCGCTGCGCGTAGAGCATGAGCCCTTCCATCGCATCGACTTGTAAGCCGTAGCGTGGGCTCAGCTGGTCGAAGCTCGTGTTCAACGTGACGTTCTCGCAGAGGCTCACCTGGGCGAGATCCTGGATGACGGGCGGAATCGGCGGCACCGGAATGTTGTCCGGCCCGACGAAGGCATGGAAATTCTGGAACAACTCCTTGTCCTCGAAGCTCTGGCGCACGCCGCCGAAGGCTCGCAGCCAGGGGAGCAACCAGAGCGTGGCGTCGCCGAAGCCCGCGTACGCACGGTCGACTTGGTCTCCCTCGCCGAGGACGAGCAGGCCGAGCCCGGCGGCCGCGGCGTTGATGTCGACCGGGATGTAGGTGTCGTAGCGATCGTCGAGGAAGTACGCGCCGAGCAGCCAATCGAGCTTCGTACCCCACGGGCCGTCGAGCGTGTCCGAGAGGTTCAGCTCCTGCGACACCGAGATCGAGCGGTCGCGGCGTCCGTCGAAGTGGAACGCCGAGCGGCTCGTCGCATCCGCCTCGTAGTTGAAGTCGAGGTAGTGGTACTGCGCGCCGGTCAGCGACTTGACCGTCATCCACGGAGTCTTCCAGGTGATCGTCGTCGTCAGATCGGCGGTCTCCTTGTGACCGCGCGACTTCCGCTGCTCCTTCACCGCGTACGGATCCCCGACGACGTACTGATCGGGCGTCGTCGGCGGCACGATCGTCAACCGCGCTTCGAGATCCGCGCGCGGGGGCTTCGCGAGCACCACGGTCGGCGCCACCTGATCCTTCCGCCCGAGGATCGAGAGGTCGACCGTCAGGTCGTCGAGCGGAAAGAACGCGAGCGCGAGGCGTCCGCCGAAGCCGTCGCGATCGCCGACGTCGCGGTCGAGCGTCAGGTTCCGGATGAAGCCGTCCGTCTCGTCGTACTCGCCGTAGATCCGGGCGTTCAGGAGTCCGGGGATCACCGGACCGGAAACGACGCCGAAGAGCGTCCGCGTGTCGAAGCTCCCGTAGCCGACACGGGCCATCGCTTCGAATTCGTCGGTCGGCTTCTTGAGGATCAGGTTGAGCGCGCCGGCGGTCGCGTTCCGGCCGTAGAGCGTGCCTTGCGGCCCGCGCAGCACCTCGACGCGCTCGAGGTCGTTGAGCCCGAGCACGCCGGACGTGACCCGCGTCTGGTAGTGCCCGTCGATGTGGATCGCGGTACTGCCCTCGACGTTGCCGAACTCGACGTTGAGACCGACGCCGCGGATCGACACGGTCGAATTCCCTTCGCGCTCGCCGACCTCGAGCCCCGGCACGTGGCGCTGGAGATCGAAGAGGTCGCGGATGCCGCGGAAGCTCGCATCCTCGCCGCCGAGCGCGGTCATCGCGATCGGCACGTCCTGGATGCTCGCCTCACGCTTCTGCGCGGTGACGATGATCTCCTCGACGTCGGCCGCGAGCGTCGGCGGCACGAACGCGAGGGCCAGCGAGGCGGCCAGCAGCGGACGGGAAGGCTTCATCGACGCGGTGCCGCCCCGCTATCACGGCCCAACGCAAAGCGACAATCACTTTCATTTTGACTGACGAATCGCGTAATCTCCCCTCGCCTGTCGTCGCAAAGCAAAAAATGGATCTCACCCGCACGATCGCCCTATCCCGCCCCGCGCTGTTCGACTTCCTGATCGACTTTCGCAACGAGCGCTTCTTCGGGCCGACGATTCGGAGCTGCCGTCTCGAGCGCTCCGTGCCCGGACCGCGCGGCGCGGTCGGCGAAGGTAGCGAGTTCGTGTTCGAGTATCGGATCCTCGGCCTCGCGCTGACCTCGAGGTTCCGCGTCGAGGACGTCGTCGACGGCGAGCGGTTGACGATTCGCTCGTTTTCGGGAGCGATCCCTTTCGCGATGGCCTACGCGTTCGAGGATGCCGGCTCGCAGTGCCGCGTCACGGTGCGCACGACGCTCGGCGAAGGAGGCTGGCTCCGGTGGCTGCGCCCGATCATCGCGCCCGCCGTGCGGCGCGACATGACCGCCTACATGGACGCGCTCGAGCGCTACTGGCTCAGCGCCGGCGCCGGAGCGACGGAAAGAGCTGCGCGACCCAGCGAGGCGGATCCGCATCCAGGCGGACGAGCCGGCCATCCGCGAACGTCATGACGTGGCGGTGGAGCCGGTCGGCGCGGCCGTTGTCGTAGAGGTAGGCCCGTTCGACCAGCGGGATCGCCGCGAGCACGTTCGCGATCAACCGCGGATAGCGCGCGCGGATCTTCTCGTCCGGCACGTCATGCCCGCCGAGCGCGCGACGCGTCGCCACGCGCTTCCGCGCGAGCGGCAGCGGCACGTGCACGTAGATCAGATGGACGCGGTAGCCCGCGTCCTCGAGCTCGCGGACGAGATCCAGCTTCGACGGGTGCGAGAAGACCGTCTCGGCCACGAACGAGCGGCGCTCCGCGATGAGCTCCGCGCGCCGGGCCGCGGCGAGCGCGGCGGCGTCGTAGGCGTGCGCGGCCGCATCGTCGCCCCACCGCTCGCGCGCGATGACGTCGGCGTTGACGAACTCGGCCGCGAGCTTCGGCCGGAGGAACTCATCGTAGAAGGTCGTCTTGCCCGCGCCGTTGATGCCCGCGATCAGCCACGCGACGGGGCGTCGCTCAGCCACCCCGGCGTGCCGTCTTCCGAGCGCGCGGAAGCTTTCGCGCGCGGCGGGGGGCGGTCTCGCCGTGGATTGGCACGCGCGCGGCGCGCAGCTTCGCGAAGAACGGCTCGTCCCGATCGCGCGGGAGGTCCTCGAGGTAGTCCTCGAGCTCGGCGAGCGCGACCGCCCGCTCGTCTGCCGTGAGGTCGTCGAAGCCCGTTTGCGCGGCCAGCGCCGAGCGGACGCGCCCGTAGTCGAAGCCCGGCGCCCGCTCGACGGCACGCCCGAGCCGCGCCCAGTGCTCCACCTGCCCCGCGATCGAGCGGCCCATCACCTTGCCTTCGCCGCGGGCGAGGCCGACGAACTGATCCGACAGCTTGATCGCAGAGGGCACGACGGACACCTCCGCTTTCGAGCTACCTTGCCAGGTTGCAGTTTGCAACCGCGGACGGCTAAGCGAACGACGCGAGCCAGCGGCCGGCGGCGACCGCGGCGATCCCGCAGCCGACGCTCGCGGCGACGTACGCGCCGGCGAGCCACGGCTCGGCCCCGCGGGCGAGCTCGACCGTCTCGTTGCCGAAGGCTGAGAACGTGGTGAACCCGCCGAGCACGCCGATGATCCAGAACGCTCGGGCCGTGCGGTCCTCGAGCCACGGCGCGAGTACCCCGATCGCGAAACATCCGAGCGCGTTCACGGCGAGCGTCCCCCAGGGGAATCGGCCGTCCGTGAGCGAGCTCTGCACGAAGGTGCCGAGCCAGTAGCGGCCGATGGATCCGAGGAAGCCGCCGACGCCGATCCAGAGAGCGGTGGTCACGAGCGCGGAGCCATAGCGAACCTCAGCGCCGGCGGTCCAGCGCCGCGCGCACGACGAACCCGGCGGCGAGCAACGCGAGCCCGGCGAGCCAGACGCGCGGCTCGATCCAGCAGGCGAGCGTGAGGCAGCTCACGAGCCCTGCCGCCGCGAGCACCCGAGGAAAGCGGCGATGCTCGGCCGGGAGCCGCAGCGCCGCGAGGTTCGTGATCGCGTAGTAGACGAGCACCGTAAATGCGCTGAACGTCCACGCCGTTTTGAAATCGCCGAGCGTGGCGACGGCCGCCACGAGCGCGCCCGCGACGAGGACCGCGGCGCGCGGCGAGCCCCGCTCGGCGTCGATCGCGGCGAGCGCGGCCGGCACGTCCCCGCGGCGAGCCATCGCGAGGATCATCCGCGAGCTTCCGAGGATGAGATTGAGGAGCACGCCGAGCATCGCGGTCATCGCCCCGCCGGCGACGATCCATCGCGCCACGCCGACCTCGTGCGCGACCGCGCCGAGCGGCGCGGCCGAGCGTGCCGTCTCGGCGGCGAGCCGCTCGGGGCCGAGCGTCGCGAGGGCGACCGCGGTGATCGCCATGTAGAGCGCCATCGTCGCCACGAGCGTCACTATGATCGCGGTGGGGATCACGCGCGCCGGCTCACGAACCTCCTCGCCGAGCGTCGCCACGCGCGCGTAACCCGCGTAAGCGACGAAGAGGATCGCGGTCGCTTCGAGCACGGCGCCCGGCGTGCTGATTCCGATCGCCGCGGCGAGCGCCGGCCCCTCCGAAGTGAGCGTGGGCATGCCCGCGACGACGAGGACGACCAGCGTCGCGATCGTCGCCGACACGACGACGGCGTTCACTCGCGCGGTGCGCTCGATCCCGCCGGCGACGAGCGCGGTGACCGCGCCGACCACGACGAGCGCGACCCACTCGTGCCCTTCGGCACGGCCGATCGCCGCGAGCGCATATCCGGCGATCCCGAGCGCGGCGCTCGCTGCGGAGGCCGTCTTCGCGCAGAGGAACGTCCAGCCGGCGGCGAAGCCGAGCGCCGGCGTCAAGAACCGGTGCCCGTACTCGTAAGTGCCGCCGCTCACCGGATGGGCAGCCGCGAGCTGGGCGCTCGAGAGCCCGTTCAGCATCGCCACGAGGCCGGCTAGGAGAACGGCCGGGATCGCGTCCGCGCCGGCCATGCCCGCGGCGAGCCCGAGGCTCACGAACGCACCGGTGCCGAGGATCGAGCCGAGGCCGACGAGCACCGCGCCCGGCGTGCCCATGGCGCGACGGAGCGAAGCCGGGGAGCCGTTCACGGCCGCGTTTCACCGGAACGGACCCGCAGGCGCAAGGTTCTCCTACCGTCGGCCTTCGCGTACCCTGTCGGCGAGCCATGGACGACCACGATCACGACCCGCGCCGCGGCCTCGCCGCCGCGCTCGCCGTCATCGGCACCGTGTTCGTGGTCGAAGTCGTCGGCGGGCTCTGGACCGGTAGCCTCGCGCTGCTCGCGGACGCCGCGCACATGCTCGCCGACCTCGGCGCGCTCGCGATCGCCTGGGTCGCGTCGATCCTTGCGGAGCGCAAGCCGACGCGCCGGCACACCTACGGCTTCCACCGCGCCGAAGTCCTCGCCGCCTTCGTCAATGCCGAGCTCACGCTCGTCGTCGGCCTCTGGATTCTCTGGGAGGCGAGCGAGCGCCTGGCGTCCCCGACGCCGATCGCCTCGCTCGGCGTCCTCGCCATCGGCGCCATCGGCTTCGTGGCGAATCTCGTCACGCTCCGCCTGCTGCGGCACCCGCATTCGCACGCCGAGTCGCCGATCCACGTCCGGGCCGCTTCGCTCGAAGTGATGATGGATCTCGTCGGCTCCGTCGCCGTGATGGTCGGGGCCGGCCTCGTGATGCTCACCGGCTCGCCGCGATTCGATCCGCTCGTCTCGCTCGTGATCGGCTTCCTCATCCTGCCCCGAGCGGTCGCCCTCCTCCGCGAGTCCGCGCACATCCTGCTCGAGGGGGCACCGAGCGACATCGACGTCGCGCGCGTCCGGGCCGACCTCCTCGCGGTCGATGGGGTGGACGAAGTCCACGACCTCCATGTCTGGACGCTCACCTCCGGCATGCACTCGGCGAGCGTCCACATCTGCGCCGCGGTCGATGGTCCGCGCGACGACGTGCTCCGCGCGGTTCACCGCGTGCTCCGCGAGGACGCCGGTGTCGAGCATGCGACCGTGCAGATCGAATGGGGCCCGTCCGCGACCTGCGAGACGACCGAGCACCACTACGAGACCACGTAGCCCTGCTCATCTTTCATCCTCGCGCTCAAAAGATGAGCACGCTCGCCCCGCGCCGCCTCGCCTGAAGTCGAGCCTCGCGCGCCATTTTCGCGCGGTTTCTCGCGTCTGCCCCGCACCCCCGCGTCTGGCACCCGCCTTGCTCCCGTCGCGCCTGAACCAAAACCTTGGGGACTGCCCTGGGGCCAAACCAGAGACAGGGGGAGAGCGAGGCATGATGACGAAGGTGGGAACCGTTGCAGCCGCTGCAGCGATCGCGCTCGCTGCGCTCGGCACGAACGCACGCGCGGAGGAAGAGGAAGAAAAGAAGGATCCGATCGAAGCTCGGGTCGACAAGCTCGAGCAGATGATCGGCTTCAGCTTCGGGGGGATGATCTACGGGTCCTATCAGTACAATTTCAACGATCCGGAGATCGATTCGAACTCGCTGCGATCGCTCGATCCGGAAGAGAACAACTTCACGTTCGATCTCTTCCAGCTCGACGCTCGCGAAGGAAGGTCCGGCGGGGCTGTCCGCGACCGCCAAGCTCGATTTCGGCAAGACCGCGTCGCGCATCGCGTCCGACTGGAACGGTGACGGCGCGCTCGACAACTCGGAGGAGACGAACGACTTCGAGCTGCAAGACGCGTTCATCGCCTACGCGCCCGAATGGGGGGCGGCGGCTCGGTCAAGTTCGGTAAGTTCTCGACGTTGCTCGGCGCGGAGGTCATCGAGGCGCCGCTGAACCCGAACTTCACGCGCTCGTTCTCGTTCGGATTCGCGATTCCCTTCACGCACACCGGCCTGCTGTTCAGCGCGCCGCTCGGGGAC
>CAWBOU010000010.1:0-23993 GCA_963790365.1 uncultured delta proteobacterium | reverse complement strand
GTGAGGCCGGGCACCGTCTCGGCCGCGCGAAACAACCGCGGGAACCGCTGCACCTCGGAGGCCCAATCCTGCGCGCCGCGCTCGCGGATGAGCTCGTACGTGCCCTGGCTCGCGACGATGTGCTCCGCGCCGTACGCCGAGGCCCCGAGCACGCGGACCGCGTGGTAGTGCGTGAGCACGACCCAGCGGATCGGCTTGTCGGTGACCGTGCGGATTGCGGCGATCAGCTCGTTCGCGAGAACCGGAGTCGCGCGCGCGTCGATCACCATGACGCCGTCGTCGCCGACGATGACGCCGGAGTTCGGATCGCCCTCCGTCGTGTACGCGTAGGCTCCTTCGCCGAGCTCGGCGAACGTGACCTTCTTCTCTTCGAGATCCCCGCGCGAGGCGAATTCGATGGCCATCCGCGACCGTAGTGACGGCTCCGGCTTTCTGTCAATGTCCCCGCAATGAGGACGATCGAGGCGAACGGCGCGACGTTTGCCATCGAAGAGGTTGCGGAGAGCGGCGATGCCCCGCCGCTCGTCTGCCTGCACAGCGGCTGGGGTCGCGCGGTCATGCCGTTCGACGATGCCGTCGCCAAGCTTTCCTCGCGATACCGGATCATCTTCCCGGATCGGCGCGGCTACGGGCGCTCGACGCCGCTCGACCGCTTGCCGCTCGATTTCCACGAGCGCGCCGCTCACGACCTCGACGCGATCCTCCAGCAGCTCGCAATCGAGCGACCGATCCTCTGGGGGCACAGCGACGGCGCGGTGATCGCCGCGCTCTGGGCATCGCGCCGGCGCCCGCGGGCGCTCGTGCTCGAGGCGATCCACTACTACCGCGCGAAATCGCGCGAGTTCTTCGCCCGCTACGCCCGCGATCCCGAGGGCCTGCCGGCGGCGACGCGCGAGCGTCTCGTCGCCGATCACGGCGAGCGCTGGCCGACCGTCGTGCGCATGCACAGCCAGGTGTGGCTCGACTTCCACGGCGTCGGCGGCGATTTCTACGGCGAGCGACTCGCCGCGATCGATTGCCCGACCCTGATCGTTCACGGCGCGAACGAGCCGCACACGCCGGTTTCCGAGGTCGAGGAGGTCGCGCGGCGGATTCCCGGCGCGGAGCTTTTCGTCGTCCCCGGCGGCGGGCACAGCCCGCACAGCGAGCCGGGGATGGCGGGGATGGTCGTGGAACGCGTGTCGAGGTTTCTCGAGTCGGTCGCCTAATCGGTCTCCCCTCACCCGGCGCTGACGCGCCGACCTCTCCCCAAAGGGAGAGGTGAACGGGAGCCCGCCTCTCCCCTTTGGGGAAAGGCCGACGGCAGAGCCGCGGGTAAGGGGGAGAGAACTGCGGCAGAAATCGTTGGTCCTTTGTCCTTGCGGCCAACGGCCGATCCGGGAAATCTTCGCGCCATGCCGAACCGTCCCCACCGCGTGGTCCTCGCGACCTTCCCGGAGACCCAGATCCTCGACGTCACGGGGCCGCTCGAGGTCTTCGCGCGCACCTCGCGCTGGCTCACCGACAACCGCCGGCGCGCGACGCCCGCTTACGCGATCGACCTCGTCGCCGAGAGCCTCCGGCCGATCCGGTCGAGCTCCGGGCTCCGCCTCGTGCCCGACCGGACGATCGGCACGAGCCGCGGCGCGATCGACACGCTGATGGTCGCCGGCGGGATCGGGGTCACCCCCGCCATCGAGCGCGGCCGGATCGTCGACTGGCTCCGCCGCCAGGCGCCGCGCGCCGGACGCGTCGCGTCCGTCTGCACGGGCGCTTTCCTCCTCGCCGAGGCCGGCCTCCTCGACGGCAAGCGCGCGACGACGCACTGGCGGAGCTGCGAGAAGCTCGCGAAGCAGTATCCGAACGTCACCGTCGAGGCCGATCCCATCTTCGTCCGCGACGGGCGCGTCTGGACCTCCGCGGGTGTCACCGCGGGCATGGACCTCGCGCTCGCGCTCGTCGAGGAAGACTTCGGCGCCGAGGTCGCGCTCGCGGTCGCCCGTGAGCTCGTCGTGTATCTCCGCCGTCCCGGCGGACAGTCGCAGTTCAGCGCGCAGCTCGCCGTCCAGGCGGCGGATCGTGAGCCGATTCGCGAGCTTCTCGCGTGGATCACCGAGAACGCCGGCGAGGATCTCTCGGTGCCGACGCTCGCAGCCGAGGTCGGCATGAGCCCGCGGAACTTCGCGCGCGTCTTCGCACGCGAGGTCGGCGTCACGCCCGCGCGCTACGTCGAGCGCGCGCGCCTCGAAGCCGCGCGCCGTCGACTCGAGGAATCGGACGACGGCGTCGACGAGATCGCCGCGGAATGCGGTTTCGGCTCGGCCGAGATCATGCGCCGGAGCTTTCTCCGCGTCCTCCGTGTCACCCCGAGCGCGTATCGCGGCCGTTTCCGCTCGCGCCTCTCCGCCTGAAAGGAGCCCTCATGAGCCTCACCACCGGAATCCTCGTGTTCGACGGCGCCGAAGAGCTCGATCTCGTCGGCCCCTGGGAAGTGCTGACCGTCGCGGCCTCGCTCGGCACGGACGGCGACCGCGTCGTCACGATCGCCGAGGAGATGCGGCCCGTCCGCTGTCACAAGAATCTCCGGATCCTCCCGGATCACACGTTCGCGGACGCGCCCGCGCTCGACGTCGTGCTCGTTCCCGGCGGCCTCGGCACGCGCCGCGAGGTCGAGAACCCGAAGCTGATTTCTTGGCTGCGGGACGTCGGGATGAAAGCGAAATGGGTGACGAGCGTCTGCACGGGCTCGCTCCTCCTCCACGAAGCCGGGCTCGTCCGCGACAAGCGCATCACGACGCACTGGTCGTTCATCGAGCCGCTGCGCGCCCGCGGCGGCGCGACCGTGCTCGACGACGTCCGCTACGTGTGCGACGGGAACGTCGTGACTTCCGCCGGGGTCTCGGCAGGTATCGACATGGCGCTCTGGCTCGTCGGCCAGCTCCACTCGCCCGACTTCGCGCGCTCGGTGCAGCGCTACATCCAGTACGATCCCGAGCCGCCGTACCAGGCGAGCACCTGAGGAGCGTGCGCCGCGCCGTCGTCCGACGCCCCGGAGGCTACGAGCGGCTCGAGAGCGAGTCCGCCGCGAATCCCGAGCCCGGACGCGGGGAGGTGCGGATCGCCGTCGAGGCGATCGGCGTCAACTTCGCGGACGGCGTCGTCCGCATGGGTCTCTACGCGGCCGCGAAGGCGCTCGGCTTCCCGATCACGCCGGGTTTCGAGGTCGCGGGGCGGATCGATCGCCTCGGCGACGGCGTTGCGGACCTCGCGGTCGGCGACCTCGTGCTCGCGGTCACGCGCTTCGGCGCGTACGCGAGCTCGGTCGTCGTGCCGCGCGCGCAGGTGTTCGCCGTGCCGCACGGCCGCACCGCGGTCGAGGCGGCCGCGTTCCCCGTCGCCCATCTGACCGCCTGGTACGCGGTTCGCGAGCTCGCCGTCGTTCGCCCGGGCATGACGGTGCTCGTTCACTCGGCGGCCGGCGGAGTGGGCGGCGCGATCGTCGCGCTCGCCGCGGAGGCCGGCGCGCGCGTCGTCGGCGTGGTCGGCTCGGATGCGAAGCTCGAAACCGCCCGGAGCGCCGGCGCGACCACCGCCATCGATCGCAGCGCCGGCGACTGGCGGCGCGCGGCACGCGAGGCCTCGCCGCGCGGCTTCGAGGCGGTGTTCGACGCGAGCGGGCCGGATACGCTCCGGGCAAGCTACGCGCTCCTCGCGCCGACCGGGCGCCTCGTCGTCTACGGCTTCCATTCCATGCTGCGGCCCGGACGCGGCCGCCCCGATTGGCCGCGTCTCGCGCTCCAGTGGCTTCGTACGCCGCGCTTCGATCCGCTCGACCTCACGACCTCGAACCGCGCGGTCCTCGGCTTCAATCTCGCGTTCCTGTTCGAGCGAACGGATCTCCTCGCGACCGCGATGGCCGATCTCCTTCCGCGCTTCGGTGCGGGCACGCTCGGCGCGAGCGCGATCCGCACCTACCCCCTCGAGCGGGCAGCCGATGCGCAACGGGACCTCGAGTCCGGCGCGACAGTCGGCAAGCTCGTGCTCGTGCCGTGATTTTCCCGTGACACATCCCCCCGGCTCACGTGTTCACCGCCGCGGGGAGGATCATGGGATGATGAACCGAACGCTGCTCGGAACGATCGCCGTCGCGCTGGCCGCCACGCTCACTTCCGGCTGTCTCGCGACTCGCAGTTACGTCGACGAGAGGGTCGGCGCGCTCGGAGAAGGGCTCCGCGGCACCCAAGACGACGTCGCGCGCCTCTCGGCCGCGATGCAAAACCTTCATCTCGAACGGAAGCTCGTCCTCGACATGCGTGACGGCACGACGTTTGCGTTCGGCTCGTCGAACCTGAGCTCGAAGGCGAAGGGCGAGATCGACCGTTTCTTCGCCGAGATGCAGGAGCGACAGGACGGAGTGCCGATGAACGGCTCGCGTGTCTTCGTGGTCGCCGGGCATACGGACGCGGTGGGCGACGAAGACTACAACTACGACCTCGCGCAGCGGCGCGCGCAGAAGGTCGCCGGCTATCTCGTCTCGCAGAAGGAAGTCGAGCCGTTCGGGCTCGCGGTCGTCTCCTACGGCGAAGCGAAGCCGATCGCCGCGAACGACTCGGTGACGGGCCGCCAACGGAATCGCCGGGTCGAGATCCTCGTCTACGGTGAGCGCGTCAGCGGCGACTAGCGAAACGCCCGGCTAAGAAAACAGATCCGCGGATTCGTCCGCGCCGCCCTCGAGCGCGAGCAGCTTCCGTTTGATCGGCAGGCCGCCGCCGAAGCCGGTGAGGCTGCCGTTCGCGCCGATCACGCGGTGGCAAGGGATCACGATCGGGATCGGATTCCGCCCGTTCGCCGCGCCGACGGCGCGCGATGCGGACGGACTCCCGATCCGTCGCGCGAGCTCGCCGTAGGAGATCGTCTCGCCCCACGGGATTTGCCGGAGCTCGGCCCACACCCGCCGCTGGAACTCCGTGCCGCGCGGATCGAGCTCGAGATCGAACGTGCGCCGCCGCCCGGCGAAATACTCGTCGAGCTGCGCGATCGCCGGCGCGAGCGCCCGAGCGTCCTCTTGCCATCCCGCTTCGGGCCGGCGCGGGCGCGCGGCTTGAAACGAGATTTCCCGCAGGCGGCCCGCTTCCTCGACGAGCAGCAGCTCGCCGATCGGTGTCTCGATCGTCGCCCAGTGAACGGCGCTCATTCGGACCTCCAGAGCAGGATCGTCGCGTAGGCGCGCCACGGTCGCCATGCCTCGGCCATCGCCTCGAGCTCCGCAGTCGTGACCGAGCCGAGTGCGCGACGGAGCCCGAGATCCCCGTGCGGCATCGCGTCCGGCTCGCCGAGCGCGCGCATCGCCACGTATTCCGCCGTCCAGGGGCCGATGCCGGGGATCGCGACGAGCTTCGCCTTCACCTCGTCCGGCGCGGAGCCTGGCTCGAGGCGAAGCTCGCCCTTCGCGACGGCCGCGGCGAGCGCGTTGATCGCCCGCCCGCGCGAGCCGGGCATGCCGATCGACGCGACGTCCGCTTCCGCGAGCACGGCGGGCTCGGGAAAGAGATGCGTGAGCGAGCCCCGTGCCTCTTTCATCTCGCGCCCGAAGGCCCGTACGAGCCGCCCCGCGAGCGTCGTCGCGCCCGCGACGCTCACTTGCTGGCCGAGGATCGCGCGCACCGCGAGCTCGAAGCCGTCGAACGCGCCGGGCACGCGGATCCCCCGGCGCCGCTTGAGGAGGCCCCCGAGGCGCGGGTCGCGCGCGAGGTCGCGCTCGATCGTCGCGGGATCCGCGCCGATGTCGAAGAGCCGCCGCACGCGCTCGACGACGCCGAGGAGGCCCGATTCGAGCGGCGGCGTGATCGAGAGCTCGAGCACGTTCTTGCCTGCGCGCGGTCGGACCTGGACGATCGCGGGTTCTTCGCCGTCGACCGCGATCGTCCGCCGGTACGCGTCGCCGCTCACCTCCTCGACTCCCGGGATCGCGCGCATCGCGAGGAAATCGAGGAGACCCGAGAAATCAAACGGCGGCCGAAAGGAGATCGTGAGCGTGAGCGCGGCCGCCTTCGTGCCGCCGTTCACGCGCCGGCGGAGGTCGCGCGGGGAGAGGCGGAAGACGTCGTGGAACGCCTGGTTGAACTGGCGGATCGACTGGAATCCGGAATGGTCCGCGATCTGCCACATCGGCAGGCCCGTCTCCTCGACGAGCCGCTTCGCGAAATGAAGCCGGCGCGAACGCGCGACCGCGATCGGCGTCGCGCCGAGGTGCCGGAGGAACAGACGGCGAAGGTGCCGCGACCCCACTCCGAGACGATCCGCGAGCGGCTCCACGCCGTCGTCGTCGAGCACGCCGTCGCCGATCAGGCGGAGCGCGCGCGAAACGGTCGCGGAGGAGCCGAGCCAGCCGGGCGTGCCGGGCGAAGTTTCCGGGCGGCAACGCCGGCAGGGGCGAAAGCCCGCCGCCTCCGCCGCGGCGGCGCAGGCGAAGAAGCACACGTTCCGCCGCTTCGGCGTGGGCGCCGGGCACACCGGCCGGCAGTAGATCCCGGTCGTCTTGACGGCGAGGAACGCGCGCCCGTCGTAGCGCGCGTCGCGCGCGACCCAGGCGCGATAGAGGCGGTCGGCGTTCGGGAGCTCGGAGAGAGCTGAGGGATCCATGTGTCCTTCCTACCGCATCGCCGGCAGCAATACTGGCGATTTTCGGACTTCATGGAAAATGAGGGACAGACCCTACTTTCCAGGTGTCCAGCGGTGGATGCGGAGATCGATGCCGCCGCCGCGCCGGAAGCGGATGCCCTCGCGCTCGAGCAGCCGGCGCTGCGTTTCCGGTCCGTCGCCGGCGCGCCGGCTGACCCGGCCGGCGGCGTTCACGACGCGCTGCCACGGCACCTTCGTCGCGAGCGGGCCGTCGAGACGAGACATCACGCGGCCGACCGCCCGCGCCGCGCCCGGGCGGCCGGCGATCGCGGCGACGTCGCCGTACGTCGCGACGCGGCCGCGCGGGATTCGCCGCACGACCGCGAGGATCGCGCGCCGCAGATCGTCGACGGGAGCCGCGGCCTTCTTCCGTGCCCGCGGCCGGCGCGTGAGCTCGTTCACGACGGATCCGGCACCCGCTCGCGCATCGTCACGAGCTCTTCCGCAGCCGTTGGATGGATGCCGATCGTCGCATCGAACTGCGCCTTCGTCGCGCCGCAGCGGACGGCGATTGCGATGCCCTGGATGATCTCCCCGGCATCCGGCCCGAGCATGTGCGCACCGACGACCCGGTCCGTGTCGCGGTCGACGACGAGCTTCATGAACGTCCGCTCGTCGCGCCCGGAGAGCGTGTGCTTCAACGCGCGAAAGCCCGTCTTGTAGACGTGGACGGCTTTCAATCGCAGGCGCGCCTCGAGCTCCGTGAGACCGACGCGCGCGTGATTCGGTTGGCTGAACACGGCGGTCGGGATGTTCTCGTAGTCGACCGTCGTCGGCTTGCCGGCGAACACCGTCGCGATGAACGCTTTCGCTTCGGCGAGCGCGACCGGCGTCAGGTTCATCCGGTTCGTGCAATCGCCGATCGCATAGATGCTTTCGACCGACGATCGAGAAGTCGCGTCGACGCTCACGGCGCCGAGCAGGTCGAGCTTCACCCCCGCCTCCTCGAGCCCGAGGCCGCGCGTGTTCGGCCGCCGGCCGGTGGCGACGAGCATGAAATCCGCATCGATCTTCGCGCCGGTCGAGAGCTCGGCGCGAAGACCCTCGCCTTGGCGCGCCAGCCGGTCGACGGTCGCCCCGAACACGAGGTCGATGCCGCGCTTCCGCATCTCCGACGCGAGCTCCGTACGAATCTCGTCGTCGAAGCCGCGCAGGAAGACCGCCCCGCGGTGGACGAGCGTCACTTCCGAGCCGAGCCCGCGGAAGACCCCGGCGAACTCGACGCCGATGTAGCCGCCGCCCGCGATTAGGATGCGCTTCGGCAGGCGCTCGAGCGCGAACACTTCGTCCGAGTAGCCGCAGAGCTCGCAGCCCGGAATGCGCGTCTCCTCGGGCTGCCCGCCCGTCGCGACGAGGATCCACCGTGCCGTCTTCTGCGCGCCCCCGACTTCGACCGTGTGCGGATCCACGATCCGAGCGCGTACGTCGAAGATCTCGACCTTCGCGTCCGTGAGGAGACGGCGGTAGATCCCGTTCAACCGCGCGATCTCACGGTCCTTGTTCGCGATCAGGGTCGGCCAATCGAACGTCGGGGGCGCCACGTCCCAGCCGAACCCGGCCGCGTCTTCGAACTCCCCCGAGAAGGACGACGCGTAGACGAGGAGCTTCTTCGGGATGCAGCCCACGTTCACGCACGTGCCGCCGAGCCGCTTGTCCTCGGCGAGCCCGACCCGCTTGCCGAGCCCCCCGGCGAGCCGTGCCGCCCGGACCCCACCGGACCCGCCCCCGATCACGAACAGGTCGAAATCGTAGTCTTCACGCACCGTGTCACCTCACCCGACCGCCGACCCGGCGGTTAGCACAACCTTCTACCGCGCGGCTGTGTTCACCCAAGCAGGACAGGAGGATTCCCCCCATGACTCCCATTCGCCGCCTCGCTCTCGTCGCTGCCACGATCCTCGCGGTCGGCGCCGGTCCCCTCGTCACCGAGGCGGATGCGAAGAAGCACAAGCACAACCGGTACTGCGACCATGACCGTGACGGCCGTCCCGACCGCTACGAGCGCCGTCTCGACAATGGGCGGTATCGTTACGACACGAACCGCTACGAGCGGTACGACAGCGGGCGCTGCGCGGACGTCCAGCGCCGGATCTCCAAGGCCAGTTACGAGATTCGGAAGAACGAAGGCACCGGCCGGCATGAGGACGCGACCCGCTGGTTCAAGAACGATCTCCGCAAGGCGCACGCCGAGCGTGCCCGTTACTGCGGCGGTCGCGGCGGCTCGTGGGGTTTTGACGACGCTTACTACGACCGTGACGTCTACGAAGACCGCTACGACGACGGCCGCTACGACCCGTACTACGGCGGCGGCCGCGAAGACTTCGACATGAAGCGCGACTGGCCGGCGTTGCTCGGCCTGTTCATGGGCGGCGGCGCGAACCTCGGCTATTAGTTCGTCACCCCCCGGCTTCGCCGACCCCCTGAGGGGGTGTGTTCCTCACCCTCCCGGCCTTCGGCCGACCTCCCTGAGGGAGGTTCGCCGTTGACCCCACGGCGGGCGCGCCGGTAGACGGAGCGCGATGGCAATCATCGCGCTCCGTTTCGACCTGCGCGTCCCGTCGTTCTCGAAGGCGAGCCACGCGGAGATCTACCGCGCGTGCCTCGAACAAAGCGCCTTCGCGGACGAGCACGGCTTGAGCGTCGTCGCGCTGTCCGAGCACCACGGGGTCGAGGACGGCTTCCTGCCCGCTCCGGTGACGATGGCCGCGGCGATTGCGGGGCGCACGCGCACGATTCCGATCAGCATCGCCGCCGTCCTGGTGCCGCTTCACGACCCGATCCGCCTCGCCGAGGAGCTCGCCGTGCTCTCACTCGCGAGCGGCGGCCGCGTGAGCTTCATCGGTGGCGTCGGCTACCGCGCCGAGGAATTCGAGATGGCGGGCGTCGACAAGAAGCAGCGCGGCAAGCTGCTCGAGGAGTACGTCGGCGTCCTTCGACAAGCATGGACCGGTGAGCCATTCGAGTGGCGCGGCCGACGGATCCGCGTCACGCCGAAGCCGGCATTCGAGCCGATGATCCTGATCGGCGGCTCGACGCCGATCGCCGCGCGTCGGGCCGCGCGCCTCCGGTGTGGATTCTCGCCCGCGATCGGCGACCCCGAGCTCGGGCGCCTTTACGAGGAGGAATGCGCGAAGCACGGCTTCCAGGGGTTCGTCGCGATGCCCGGCGGTCCCGGCTTCGTGCACGTCACGCGAGACCCGGAGCGCGACTGGCGCGTGATCGGCCCGCACGCGCTCCACGACGCGCAGAGCTATGCGTCGTGGCAGACGCCGGATCAGCGCTCGCAGGTACACACGGACGCACAGTCGATCGACGGCGTGCGAAAGAGCGGCGTCTATGCCGTGGTCACGCCGGACGAGTGCGTGGCGCTCGCGCAGAAGTACGGACGGCTCGTGCTCCACCCGCTGATGGGTGGCATGCCGCCCGAGCTCGGCTGGGAGAGCCTCCGCCTCTTCGTCTCCGACGTCTTGCCGCGGATTTCCTAGGCCGCCTTCTCGACGCGACAGAGCACGTAGCGGTGGTGCGGGATCCCGGTGAACGGGTCCCGGTCGGCGACGTCCGTGATCTCGTTCTGATTCGCGCCGACCGATTCCATCCGGCCATCCGCGCCCCAGACCATTGCCGAACCCGTTCGGCATCCAGACGTGCCCGGGCAGGAGCTTCGGATCGACGCTGCGCCGGCATCGTCGAGCGCGCCCCGGCGGGTCGCGACGCGGACGCGGTCGCCGTCGCTTGACGCCGAGTTTTTGCGCGTCGGCCGGCGACAAGTTCAGCGCGCAATGCGGGCCCTTCCCTTTCCGCCAGGTCGGATCGCGCTGGATCGTGTTCGCCGTCCAGCGCGTGCGGAGACCCGCGGCGAGCACGAGCGGATACTCGGGATCCGTGGCCGGCGGGGTCGCCGCGGCACGCGCCGATCTCCGGCACCATCGGCTCGGGCACGAGCCGCACGCGGCCGTCCTCGTAGCCCAGGTTGTCCTCGAGGTTCCTCTCCGCATCCGCACGCGCGATCTCGACGCCTTCCGGATGCGCGAGGACGCGGCGGAAGAGCTCGGTGCCGATCTCGAACGGGCTCTTCGCCTCCCACTCGGCGCCGAGCGTGCGGAGCACGCTCGGGTAGCGGAACATCGCGTTCAGGTGCGCACTGAAGCCAGATCGCCGCGAGCGACGGCGCGGGCAGATGCGGCCCGAGCGCGCGATACGCCCAGAAGATCAGCCGCTCCTTCGCAACGCGTGGGTCGCCGGCGGTCGCAGCGAGCTCCTGCGCTCGTGCCGAGGAATGCCATCGCGCCTTCCGGCTCGAGCGCGCCCTTCGCGAGCTCGTGAAGCTCGGCCGGGACCTCGCCCGAAGAGGCCCATCGCCTCCGCGAGCCGCGCGTAGATCTCCGGCTCGGGCAGCGCATCCGCCGGACGCGGTCACCACCGGCGGGCGCACCTGCACGAAGATCTCGGGCAAGCCCCGCGGGAAGTTCGCGAACTCCCACTTCTCGTAGCCGACCGGCGTCGGCAGCACGTAGTCGGCGATGCAGCGCGGTCTCGGTCATCGCCGGATCGATCGACGACGAGAAGGTCGAGCCGCTCGCGCGCCTCGCGCCAGCGCTGCGTGTCGGAGTACGAGAGCAGCGGGTTCGAGCCCTCGACGATGAGCGCGCGGATGCGCTCCGGATGATCGACGAGGATCTCCTCCGGGACGAGCGTCGGCGAGAACATCGCCGAAGTTGCCGAGCGCGCGCGATCGCGGGGATGCCCGAGGCGAGCGCGCGCTCGGGCTCGCGCTTCCGCCCGGGCTCGCGCACCGGCGGGAGGAACGACTCGAGGAAGACGCCGCCGCCCGGCCGCCCGACGTTGTCGGTGAGCACGAGCAGCACGCGGATCAGGTACGCGATCAGCGTCGAGAACGGCGCCTGCTCGACGCCGAGGTCGTAGAAGATCGCCGCCGACTTCGGCCGCCGCGAAGCCGGTCGCCGTCTTCGACGATCTCGGCGCTCGTGATGCCGCAGCGCCGCGCCATCTCCGCGACGTCGACCGCCGCGAGCTCGGCGCGGAGCTCGTCGAAGCCCGTGCGTCCGATCCGCGCACGAACGCGCGGTCGTAGAGCTCCTTCGCGACGATCGCGGCCGCCAGGCCGAGCAGGAGGTACGCGTCGGTGCCGGGGCGCACGCGAAGGTGGCGCGTCGCCGTGCGCGTCGTCTCCGTCTCGCGCGGATCGACGACGACCATCGTGCGGCCGGTCCTGCTCGGCGAGCGTCTTGAACGTCTCGGTCGCGTTGTGGCCGCGGTTCGAGATCTTCGGGTTCGTGCCGAGCACGAGCAGGAAGCGCGAGTGCTCCATGTCGGCGTGGAGGAACGTCGCCGGCGAGGCGTCGAACATCCACTGGTCGAGGAGCTTGTGCTGCGTCTTCTCCTGCGCGAACGCGTTGAACCAGCGCCGCGAGCCGAGGCCGCGGAGGAAGCCGAGGCCGTAGGGCGCGTCCATGTGATTGCCCTGCCCGCCGATGCCGACGAGCGCGATCGCGCGCGGCGAGTGCTGCGGCGCGGATCCGGTTCAGACGCTTGCGGCGATCTCGCGCGATCGCTGTCGTCCCAGTCGACCCTCGAACGTGCCGTCGGCCAGCCGACGCAGCGGGTGCCGCACGCGCTCGCCGTGCTCGACGTAGTGGTCGATGCCGAAGCCTTGTTGCAGAGGTAGCCGCTTGGTGATCGGGTTCGTCTCGTCGCCGCGGATCTCGACGATCGCGCCGTCCGCGACGTCGACGCGGAGCGCCGCAGTTGTGGCTGCAGAGCACGCACACGGTCGGCAGGTCGAGCGCGTCGCGGGCGATCGAGGTCGAGGCGAGATTCATCGGCGATGCCTCCTTGACCTCCTCAGGTGGTCGGGCGACGCCCGGCGGGGCGTGCTTGCGAGGCCGGGTCCCGGTCGCGCGGTCATGTCGCGCGCGCCGATCGGCTCGCGGCAGTCGGGACAGGCGAAGAGTCGGTGACACGACGTGGCCGCAGCCACGGTGGACGCGCTCGACCGGCGGCGCCGGCGTCGCCCGCCATCCAGCCGGTCGCCCCAGCGCGCGAGCGAGACGACGACCGGATAGAGGTCGATGCCCTTCTCGGTGAGCCGATACTCGAAGCGCGGCGGCCGCTCCTGGTAGCGCTCGCGCCGGAGCACGCCGTGCATCGACGAGCTTCTTCAGCCGGTCGGCGAGCCGGTGGCGCGTGATGCCGGAGATCGCGCTGGAACTCCTCGAAGCGGCGCGTGCCGAGGAACGCGTCGCGCAGGATGAGCAGCGTCCAGCGGTCGCCGATCGACGGAGAGCGAGCGGGCGACCGAGCAGCGTCATCCCGCCGACGTCTCGCCAACGCATGCCGGGTTATGAGTTCCAAACAGGAACTGAGTCAACCGAGCCCGAAAATACTTACGAAGTATTTTCTCGCGGGCGGCGGCTAGACAGCCGAGATCGGCGGCTTCTTGCCGATCCAGGGCCGCGCCTGCTCGAGCTGCGCGGCGAGCCTCACGAGCACGTCCTCACGGCCGTACGGCGCGACGAACTGGACGCCCACCGGGAGGCCGTCCGCGCTCCAGTGGAGCGGTACGGACATCGCCGGCTGCCCGGTCACGTTGCTGGGCGGTGTGAACGGGATCACCTCGAGGTTCCGGACCCAGCGCGCGGCCGGATCGCCGCCCGGGCCGCCGAGCTCGCCGAGCTTCGGCGGCGGCTCCGCGATCGTCGGCGTGACGAGGATGTCGTGGCCTTCGCTCCACCAATCGATTACGCGGCGCGACCAGCCGTGGAGGAAGTCCCAGGCGCCGATGTAGCGGCTCGCGGACACCTTGCGGCCGTCCTCGACGAAGCGCCACGTGTACGGCTCGACGTCGTTCGGCTGAAGCTCGCGGCCGAGCATCTCGCCCATGAAGTCGATCGTCTGCGCGGTGTGCGCGTCGATGACCGCGCGGAAGTGATCGCCGAGCGCGACTTCGTCGTACGCCGCCGGGTGCGAGCGCTCGACGCGGTGCCCGAGCGACTCGAGCAACCGCCCGGCCTCCTCGACCGCCTTCACGCATTCGGGATGGAGCGGACGGAAGTTCCCCGGGTTCTGCAGCATCAAGCCGAACCGGAGGCGACCCGGATCCGTCCCGACCTCGGCGGCGAGCGGGCGCGGCAGCGCCGGCGCCGCGTACGGATCGCCCGGCATGAGGCCCGAGATCACGTCGTAGATCGCCGCCGAGTCGCGCACGGTGAGCGAGAGCACGCCTTCCGTCGCGAGCCCGTGCCATGCTTCGCCGAGCATCGGCCCGATGGAGATGCGGCCACGGCTCGGCTTCAGGCCGAAGATGCCGCACTCGCTCGACGGGATCCGGATCGACCCCCCGCCGTCACCGCCGTGCGCGGCCGGCACCATGCGCGAGCCGACCGCGGCCGCGCTGCCGCCGCTCGAACCGCCCGACGAGCGCTCCGGATTCCACGGATTCCGCGTCGGTCCGTACGCGAGCGGCTCGCTCGTGCCGGCGAGCCCGAGCTCCGGCGTGTTCGTCTTGCCGACGAACACGAAGCCCGCCGCGCGGAATTTCGCGACGAGGAAGCTGTCCATCGGCCCGACGAAGCCGAGCTGCTTCAGGAGCTGCATGCCGTTGTGAACCGGATCGCCCTCACTCGTCGCGATCAGATCCTTCAGCAGGAACGGCACACCGCGGAACGGCCCCGCCGGGAGCGCATCCGACTTCGCCTGGTCCCGCGCCTTCTCGAAGAGCGGCGTGATCACCGCGTTCAGTTTCGGATTCACGCGCTCGATGCGCGCGATCGCAGCGTCGACGAGCTCGAGTGGCGTCGCCTCGCGTTTGCGGACGAGCTCCGCCTGCGCGGTGGCGTCGAGGTTCGCGAATGCGTCGTTCATTGGGTGGCCCCCTCATGCCCGAAGCGCTCGTCGCGCTCGGCGCGCGCGGCCTCGATGCGCTCCTCGAGACCGGGATACTCCCTGGTGAACTCCGCGAGAATCTCCGCGAGCGGAAGATCGGCGAAGCGGCCGCGTGCTCGAACGTACTCCATGTGACGCCGCTGCCGGCGGTCGAATTCCTGGAACACCGAGTCGGTGCGACCGTCGAACTCGAGCGGCAGGACTCCGAAACGCTCGCAGAGCGCGAGGTTGAACGCCGGCGTCGCCTTCACCCAGCGCCCTTCGAGGAAGAGATCCGTATAGCCGTGCCAGACGAAAAGATCGTTGCCGCCCATCAAGCGGTCGAGCTTCGGCGTCGTCAGGTGATTGCGGACGTCCGCGAAGCCGAGAGCCGCGGGGATGCCGATCGAACGCGCGGTCGCGGCAAGAAGCACCGCCTTCTGGGTGCAGTACGCGGCCGGCATCTCGGCGACTCGGCTCGCGCGGTACTCCTCGGGCCGAAGCGCCATCGCATAGGGGTCGTACCGGACGCCGTCGCGGACCGCGTAGTAGAGGCGAACGGCGCGCTCGAGATCGCTGCCGCTGCCGGCTTCACGCTCGGCGAGGGCGCGGACCTTCGGGTGATCGGAATCGAGAAACGGGGTGGGACGGAGGAACTCGGCGAGCTCGCGCGGTCCGGACATGGTGGGGGACCTTACCTACGCGAGCCCGCCGATGCCAGTTGGCCGGGGTGTGGCTAGCCTTCCGAGCCGAAAGACCGGTCGCTTTCGGCGACGGCTTCGCGGCTCTCCTTCGTATCCAGCTCCTGCACGACGAGCTGGCGGTCGACGCGGGGGCGAACGAACACGGCCGAGATCTTCGTGCCTGCAGCGCTTTCGAAAAGCGTGCGTAGGTCGCCGTCGTCACCGACGACAGAGAACCGTCCCTCGGTGTCGAACGTGCTGTCGCACGACGGGCAGACGGCCTGTGTCGCGGCGACGTTGGCTCCGGTCACGAACAGCATGCGCGCCTGCTCGCCCTTGCCGATCTCGATCTGCTCGACGACGGCCGCGCCCTCAGGAGCACGGTCGAGGTAACCTTCGACGACGACACGCTCGAAGCGCGGCCCCGTCGCGAGCGCGGCGCTCGCCCCGAGAAGCGAAAGCGCGCTCATCCATACTGCGACTCGAAACATCTTGAAGCCCTCCAAAAAGTGAAATTTGATTCGAGATTCTAGGTGCCGAGTGCAGCGCGCCGAGGGAACCCGCTTGACAGCGCTTGACAACAATCCATCGATCGATCGCGCGTGCGACCTTCGATTCAGCGCGGGAGAATTTTTCGAAGTGGCGCGGAGAATTCCTCCGCGCGCCGGATTCAGTCGGCGACGTGTACGCGCGCGCCCTCGACGAGCGGCTGCGGTGACGAGACGACGACGCGCTCGCCGCCCGCGAGCCCCCGCGTGACGCGCGCGACTTCTCCGGCGGTGCCGTCCGACTCGATCTCCGCGCGGCGGACGACCGCACCGTCGAGCCGCCACACGTACGGTGCGGCGCTCTCGTCCTTGTGAAGCGCCCCCGCGGGGACGAGTACGATCGTTCGCTTCGCGTCGCCGGGCGCTCCGAGGAACGTCACTCGCACGCTCATGTCCGGCAGCAGCTTCTCGTCGGGCTTCGGGATCCTCACCTCGACCTTGAGCGTCCCCTTCTGCCGATCGACTTGGGGATAGAGCTTCGCGACCTCGGCGTCGTAGCGCGTCTGCGGATACGCGTCGGGGACGACTCGCGCCGGCTGGCCGAGACGGACGTTCGCGAGATCCGCCTCGTTCACGTCGATCTCCGCGCGAAGGTCGCCGAGGTTCGCGAGCCGCACGAGATCGCCGGAGCCCGCGAACCCGCCGGGCACCGCGATCTCGCCGACTTCCTTGAGCTTCGCCAGCACGACCCCGTCGGCGGGTGAGCGGAGCGTCGTGTATTCGAGGTTCACGCGAGATTGCGAAAGCTCCGCCTCGAGCTGCGCGATCGTCGCGCGCGCGACGCGCGCGCGGTTGTCGAGCGTGTCGAGCTCCTGGGCGGAGATGACCCCTTCGCCGGAGAGGCGGCGCCCGCGACGAAGCTCCGCCTCCGCGAGCGAGAGGTTCGCGCGCGCGGAGACGAGCGACGCCTCGGCACGGGTGACGGCCGAGCGATACTCGCGGTCGTCGAGCTGCACGAGCGCGTCGCCCTTCCGAACCGATTGACCTTCTTCGACGAAGTAACGGTCGATCCGTCCCGCGACGCGCACGCCGATCGAGACGTAGCGATCCCCCGTGACGACGTAGCCCGAGCCGGACAGAAGCTCCGCGGGCGGCGCCTCGCCCGCCGTCACGGCCTTCGCCTCGGCGGCGGTCACCTCGACGGGACGCCCGGTCGCGCGGAGCACGAGGATCGCGATGACGACCACGGCGACGACCGCACCGATCGCCAGACGCCGCCGGTTCGTCGGCGGAGGGCCCGCGCTGCGCTGGAGCTGGAGCGCGGACAGGTCCGCGCGGCGAATCGGCTCCCCCGTGCTCATCATCCCTTCCGTAGCGCCTCGATCGGTCTCAAGCGAGCGGCCCTCCAGGCGGGAGGCAGGCCGCCCGTCGCGCCGACGACCAGCGCGAACCAGAACGCGAAGAGCAAATCGCCGGCGCCGATCGAGAGCGTGACGACGTTCGTGGTGAACGTCGACGAGCCGAACGTGATTCCGCCGAGCCACGCGCGCAGCACCGCGGCGAGGACGAGCGCGAGCCCCGCGCCCGTCACGAAGCCGACGAGCGCGAGCGCCACGGCTTCGATCTCGAACGAGGCGAGGATCGCCCCACGCGAGAACCCGATCGCCCGGAGCGTGCCGATCTCCGCCGTCCGAGAAGCGACCGCCGCGTACATCGTGTTCGCCGCCCCGAAGCAGGCGCCGATGCCGGAGAGGATTGCGATCGTCCACACGAGCGCATAGAGCGAGTCGGCCGATTCGGACTGCTTCGCGTAGTAGTCGGGCTCCGGCTCCCCCTCGAGCGCATAGCGCGGATCGTCGTCAATCCGCTTCTTCAGGCGCGCGAGCGACTCCGCGCCCCCCGCGTCGGACCCGGCAATTGTCGCGCCATGACGTCGTCTTCGCACGACGTTCCCTGGGTGCTCGCCGCTCCTACCGTCAGCACCCACGGCGCGTTGGCAGGCGCGAGGATCCCGCCATACTGCAGTTCGCCCGGCTGTTCTTCCCAGATTGCCGGCCGCCCTAACCACCGTGATTCCCGAGGTCGGTCACGCGCTTGGCCGCCAGCGTCAGCGGATCGGTCCAGTCGGACTCATGAACCCCGCGCTCCGACCGAGAGATTCACCACACGGATGTTGTAGGTCTTGTGATTCACCGCCACCCACTCGAGCGCCGCGATGATGCTGCTGATGGTGCCCCGGCCCTTGCGTCGAGCACCTTCAGCGAGACCAGCGAGGCGTTGGGTGCGACGCCCATCTTCTTGCCGAGCGAGTCGTAGCCGTTTCCCGCGACGATGCCGGCAACATGCGTCCCGTGGCCGTTGTCGTCGTATGGCTGGGACCGGCCGTCGACGAAATCGACGAATTTCGCGACCCGCTGATCCCCATACGGAAACGTTTTCGACACCCTGCCGCGGGTCAGATCGTCATGCCATGTGGCGATTCCGGAATCGATCACCGCGATCCCGATGCCTTCGCCTCCATAGCCGGTGCGGCGGCTGCGGCGGCCCCGCGGTCACCGACGTGCGGTAGTTCTGGGGCTGAGATAGCGCCGGTCATCGTGAATCCGAAATGTCTCCGGCATGCCGGCGAGCCGCTTGATCAGGTCGTTGGGAGATCCAGCGCGGCGCCGTTGATCAGATTCAGGCTGCTTCGCCGCGCGGAATCGCTTGAACTCGGCCGGCAAGCTGTGCACCGGGGGCCAAGGTAACAATGACGCGCGACGACAACAGCGGGTTGGCGTTCTGCCGCCGGCTCACCTCGTCGTCGACCTTGTTCCTCCGGAGCGAGACGGCCCGGCTCACCTGGCCGGGCTTGACCTGCCGCACCGGGCGGCTCCCGTCATCGCCGGCCTGGTCGGCGCCGGTGGCCGATGCCGAGATGGCGAATAGAAGGGCCAGCGCAATCGCGATCGTCTTGGGAGCCGTCGCGCTGACGAGCGAGGGGAAGTTTATCGAAGATCGTCGTTTCATGAAGCCTCAGCCATATAGCAAACAGTACCACCAGCCGAAGGGTTTGCGAGCGAGCAGCGTAAATCGAATAATTGCAGGGTACCCAAACTTCATGAAAAACTGTTCGAGCAGCCGGACGCCGGCGAGTGTTACCTGGATCGGCTGGTCCAGCTTTCCGGCGCGACAGTGAAAGGCGGCGCCGGCCGCGATTGGCAATGCGGTGCTTCCGTGCCACGTGGTGTCGCCAATGACCGTGCGAGCAGTAAAGACGTCACTGCTTCTGCTAAGCATCCAGTGTTCGCTGTCGAATCGGTCCCACAGTTTACAAGAAATAAAAGCGGGCAGCTGCCCTTAAACGGCCAGACTACCCACCGGGATCAAATGGCCGGATGTTCCGATCTGAGCAACTGAGCTCAACGCGGGCGTTACCAGGCGAAGAATTCGCGCTTGCTCGACGGATTGACCGTTCCGCCGGGCAAACGGTGACATCTGATCTCACGGTTGCACCCGCTGATCTCACCGTTGCACCCGCTGATGAATATCGGCTCTCCCGTGGGCCAAGCACAGCCCGCTGAAGCTGGCGACGATTCGCTGAGATAGTAAATGAGCGCGGCCAGTCGTCCTTCAGCAGCCGCGACAGCGAGCGGTCGGCGAGCAGCCGGCCGCCGGTCTGGCAGCGTCGCGCAGTAGTTGCACTCGTTCTCGGCGTAGACGATCCGCTGCACCGGCGAGCCGCAGACCGGGCACGGCTGCCGAAGCGGCCGTGCACGGCCATCTCGTCGCGAAACGCGGTCACCTTCTCGGGAAAGCCGCCCGCGGCTTCCTGCCGCAGCCGATCGATCCACGCCGCGAGCGTCGCGCGCGTCGCCTCGTACAGCCGCGCGACCTCCTCGTCCGTCAGCGAGCGCGTCAGCTTCAGCGGCGACAGCCGCGCCGCGTGCAGGATCTCGTCCGAGTAGGCGTTGCCGATGCCGCTGAACGAGCTGCGGATCGGTGAGCGCGCGCTTGAGCGTGTGGTTCTCGCGCGTCAGCGCCTGGCGAAACTGCTTCGAGCGTCGCGTCGAGCGGCTCGATGCCGCCGCGGGTCGAGCGCGCGCGAGCGCCGCCTCGCCGCGCACCAGCTGCATCGACGCGCGCTTCTTCGAGCTCGCCTCGGTGAAGAACAGCGTGCCGTGCGCGAACTCGAACGTGGCGAGGACCATCTTCGGACCCATGCCCGGCTTCTGCCCCGGCGCCGCGCCAGCGCAGGCGCCCGGCGATCATCAGGTGGATGACCAGAAACAGGTCGCCCTGCGAACTCGAGCACGATGCGCTTGCCGATGCGGCGCACGCCGCATGACGCGGCCGGCCGTGCAGCGTCGTCGATCGGCGGATCGACGGTCCGCAGCACGAACGGGCTGGCAGCTGGATCCGCTCGAGGCGCTGGCCGACGAGCTGCGGCTCGAGCGCCTCGATGTAGACGACGACGTCCGGCAGTTCCGGCATGACACATGCAATCTTCTTCCTCTCGGGAGTACAGGCGTGAAGAACTGAAGGGTTACCACGAGGCGTCTTTAACCGGTATGCGGCTGCTCTCATTGATGCCTTGCGGCGCTACTTCGCATCGGCACCTGCCGCGGCGCAGGAGCCGGCGTCCACTGCGGGACGTCCTCATCGGAGGGGGGGGCCGTTCCCACACAAAAGGATGATTCCTCCCCGTCTACACCGAAGCTGCCGGTTTCCCTCGAACGCATCCGTCAAGAGCTCAAGCAAACCGACTGATTCATCTCTGCTGCGAAGACGCGAATCTGCCGATCGACTTCCCGGATCGAGATCATCGAGCAGGCCAAGATCGACGAATATGTTGTCCAAGCTCGACTTCAAAGCCGAGCCAACGCCGACGGGCGGCCTTCCACGGCTATTGAACAGCAGCAGCGGTTGTTCATAAGGCCCACCGATCGACCGCTGATGCAACCTTACGCCGCCTTCAACGCCGGGGCAGTTCTTCACGATCGCGCTCGAAAAAACCTGATCTCAACGTGGGTCGCATCCAGCCATGCTTCCAGTCGCTCTATCTCCGCCGCAGATTGCGGGATGGCTGCCTCAAGCTCTGCGATCCTCCGCTTGTGGAAGACCCGGAACGCGCTGCCCAGCCTTCGGCTGAGTTCGTCCGCCTGGCTGACGTTGAGGGACATCGCTTCCGCCAAGTCATCTTCGATCTCGTGTTTCTGGGCGCGCGCCGAAGTAATGAGGTGCCGAAGCTCAACCAGATTGTCGGTGGTCAATTGCTCGATCGAAGCGCTGCCAATATCTTGCATGTCCTTGGTCTGCCAATCGGTGGGCGACGCAGCTGGTGCGGTCGGGACCGCAAAGCTGGCCGTCGAGTCCGCCCTTGCTCAGGTTGATCCGGACTTCTGGAAAATGCTGAAACGGTTGGTGGAACCTAGCTCGCATATCCAAGTGCTGGCGTGGACGAATGTGCTGGTGAGCAAACTCCAAGGACAAGGGATTCGATCCGCAGCGGCCGCGATGAACGGTGCGTCAATCGCTCAGTCGGGCAGAACGATGCCAAGACTGATGGCGCTCACGGGTCCTGACAGGCAATGCGAAGTCGGAAAACGGAAGCCCGCCCATTGATGCCAACGATGCCCCAGCGCGCCCTCCGCGCCCCGGAGACAACCTTAGCAACCATGGCACCGGCCCTCGCCGGTTCGCTCGATCCTGATCGAGGCCGCCTGCGAGTCAGAAAATGAAGTCGGCGGCCGCAAAGGCGTGCTGGCCAATGACGTCGAGCCAATACTCGGCCGACGTGTCCGTATCGGTATTGAGATAGATGCGAGTAGCGTCCGAACCGGAGTTGTAGACGGCACGAACCTGTCCAGGCGCCGTAAAGGCGCTTGAGCCGACGAAGGTGAAGTCCTGAAGTCCACTTTCACCGTCACGTTGGCATCGATCGCGCTGAAGTCAAACTTGTCGGCGCCATCGGTGAAGTCCATGTACCGGTCGATCTTGCCACCGCCATCCATGTCTCCGCCGCGGCTGATCACGAAGACGTCGTTGCCCGCACCGCCCCAGATGATGTCGCCGCCATCCTTGCCCTCGATCAGATTGTCCACGATGTTGCCGACAATGGTGTCGATGTATTTCGTCCCAGTGTAGCTGACACCGGAGAAGGTGGGCGCAGGCGTCGTCGGCTCCGGCTGCGTCGTGGTGGGGATTTCGGTTGTGGGCGTGGGAGTCGGGGTCGGCGTTGACGTCTGCCCCGGCAGCGGCGTCAGCTCGACATCGTTCACGCCGTCATGGTTGGCGAGCCAGGCTGACTTCGTGGCGTCCCAATAGTCGCGCGCCGCCTCGCCCTGCAGCACGGTAAAGCCGGCTGGTGGCAATGGGTAACTCGACGGGAACGGAGTGTCGGAAAGGTTCAGATAGAAGCTGTTCTGGACCTCGATCGTGTTCTCCCATGCCAGCCTGGTTCGTGACATGCCGATATGGCTCACGTCGCTGATGGCGATCACCGTGTTGATGAAGCGATAGGATGGTTGGTGATCGGGATAGTCGCTGTCGGTCTTCAGCGGCGGGCCGTGGGTCAGCTCGCCCTCGTAGAGGTACGGCTGCATCCGGATGAAGCGTGCTCTCGAGCGTCACGACGTTGTTATGCCCGTCCACGGCGTCGCTGCTGTCCGTGCTGACGCCGACGAACACGCCATCGAACAGGCTGTCGCGCAGGATGCCGCTGGCCATGTGGTCATTATCGAGCCCGTCGTCACGAACCCGGGTGAGATAGACATCATCAATGAGCCAGTTGGTCGTGCCGTCGCGAACCGTGATGGCATCCCAGACCTGATCGATCCGCCAGTCCTCGATCACCGCGCCGGGCGACCAGCGGACCTTGACCGCCGCCGAATAATTGATGTCATAGACGGTCCGCCACTCGCCGGTCTGGCTGACATCGCCCCAGATGCTGCCGCCGGTGATGGTGACATTGGGCGCGTGGTAGACACGGAATGGGTCCGGAACATCGCCGTGCGAAAGGTGCCAGCTTGCGCTGCGCGCGTCGATCGTGCTGCCGGCCGGAAGCTCGTCCATGAAGTAGGGATCGAGGCCGTAGTCGCCCCCAAGCGCAAGATACGCCATGTCTGTGCCTTTCCTATGCGGCGCTCCTCATGAGGATGACAACCGCCCCGCTTCGCCTAGTCTCCCGGACGCGTGACGGGCTCACCAGACAATGCCGCCAATCGAGCGTCCCAACCGCTCGAGGTGCTTAGCCAGCTGCGCCCAACTCTCTGCGGCCTTCCTGAATTGCTCGCGCACCATTGGAAGTGATGCGGTCGAGGCTTCTCGCTCCGCTTCGGCTGCGCGCTCTCGATAATATCCGGAATAGCTCATCGACGCCCCCACACGACGGCGGCACTGCAGCATCGAAGAGGCGATTAGCAATATGGGGGGCAAACTTTTCCGTGGGCTCATTGGTGGAAGTTTCGGGGATGAAACTGTGACCTACCGCGATGGAGGAACTGGCTCGGCGATCGATTTGGGGGAGCGCGAACGCGATGGCTGGCGGGAGAAGCATGGCCTACTCACATGAGGCCAGCCAACAAATGTTTGTCGGATCGTGACCCGTCACTAGTGGCAAGAAACAGCACCCGAGTGGCAAACGTGCTTGGGTTCGGCCCGCTCACAGAGACCGTGGGAACTCAGCGTCGCCCCGATGGGATCGGACAGGGATAAATTTTTTTGCTGGCCAGGAATCGACTCATTGACCGCGATGACCTAGTTTTCCAGGTGCAGAGGGCGTTGGATGCATTGCACGAATTGCGGATCAGCTTTGCCGGAGGGGGCAGCTTTCTGTCCCGGGTGTGAAACGCGGGCGGGGACCGCCGGGCCAACCGCGATGATGCCTGCCCGCAAGCTCGATGGATATTCGATCCTCGGCCTTGCCGGCGGCGGCCTCGCACTGCTGTTCGTGCTGGCGCTGGATGGCGGCGGCGGCGGTTCCAACGCCGCAAACTCCGCGACGTCGCCGGCGGCCTATTACAGCGCGGAACGGATCCGGGAGTGCCAGCGGGTGATTACGCTGGCCCGGCAGTCAGGCCTGGTGATGACACGGCCGACCGAGCGGCGCATCGAGGTCGACGAGGCAGTGTGGAACTCGCTCGTCGCCGACAGCAAGCGCGCACTGCTGCAGGCGGTGTTTTGCGTGGCCTTCAGGGGTCAGCCCGACACGCTCGATAACGTCGTGGTCGACGGCTATTATTCGGGCAAACGGCTGGCGGTGGCGTCGGACACTGGAGTCAACTTCGAATAGATCGCACGC
>CAWBOU010000009.1:0-130912 GCA_963790365.1 uncultured delta proteobacterium | reverse complement strand
ACCGCCACCGCCGGCGTGTTCGCCCTCCACGGTAGTAGGCGAAGATAGGCGGCAGCACCGATCGTGGCCACGCAGGCCGCCATGCCCAGCGCGGCGATGGTCGTCCGTCGAGCCAGAGGCTGGGATGGAACTCCCGGATCCGGCGCCGCACCAGCAGGACGATGGCCACCCAGAACGCGGGATAGAAGACGAGCCAGCCGGCATCGCTGATCGACGGGAACGGCGGCACGTCGAGCTTGCCGAGCACGGCGGTGTAGTAGACGTCCGCCGCGCTCCACGAGATCAGGCCGACAGCGATGAGCGCCCAGGCGAGACGCTCCTCGCGCACCATGACCGCGCGCGCCGCGCAGACGAGCGCCGCGCCCACCAGCACGCCGTTGTAGAGCCAGTCGTCGAAGACGGTTCGGGGAGGCCGAGATCGACGCCGCCGAGCCCATGCAGGGCGTGGAGGGCCAGCCGACCAGGAGCGCGTACACGGCGAAGCGCACATGGCGCGGCGAGCGGTTCAACATGACGAATCCATCGACGAGTGTCAGCAGTGGCTTGAGCCGCTGCACGATCTCGACGGCGCCGCCGTCGCGACGTGTCAGTTATCTGCCCGTGCGAGCTGCCCGGCGGAGGGGACGGCACGCCGTCCCTGGCAGGGAGGAAAGCGAACGGCGAGCCGCCCGGGTCATCGGTCACTGGGGAGGAGCCCCGGCAAGGTGCCGCCGGTCCCAGTCGCGCACCGCGGCGTGCTGCCAACCTCGATCGCCGTTTGCAGCCGAGGAGCGAGGTCGCGGATGTGCGTCATATGCCTTCCTGTCGCAATGAGCGAGAAAGGAAGTCAGGTGACGCTGCCGAGCAACTCGACTTCGACGCGATGCCCTCCGCCGCGGCGATCGTACGTCGTACGCAGGAACATTCGAAGGGTTCCGGTCACAACTCCGACTAAGACCCCCCGAATGCGCTTGCTCCCCTGATTACACTGAACAAGATTGAGGGGCAACGAGGTGGGGCCCGCGCACCCGGGCAGCACCGCTGACCTTTGAGACCGCTGATGTCGCGCGTGTCCGGACAGGAGGTCCGTTGCTCCCATCCCCATCCCGTCGTTCGAACGGCTAGTCCGCATGGACCAGCAACGATTGGCTGCAGTGCTGGCGGAGTTCGCAAGGACCCTCGTCGGCGCGTTCTCCATCCAGGAGATCCTGGACGGGCTGGTACGCCGGGTCGCCGATGTGCTCCCGGCCGACGGCGCCGGCGTGCTGCTGTTCGACGCACACGAGGATCTGCGCTTCGTGGCGACGACCGACGACCAGATCATGGTGATCCAGCACTTGCAGCTCGAGCTGAAGGAGGGCCCGTGCATCCTCTCCTACAAGTCCGGCGAGACGGTCGCGGCTCCTGATCTCGCAACCGAAACGCGCTTCCCGCGCTTCGCGGCCCGAGCGGTCGAGGCAGGGCTGGGCGCGGTGCACACCTTCCCGCTCAGGCTCGACGGGCGCCCGCTCGGAGCGCTCGATCTCTACTCGCGAGCCGCCCAGGCGCTGACCCCCGAGGAGCTCTCCGCGGGTCAGATCCTGGCCGACGTCGCCGCGGCGTACGTGTTCAACGCCCAGGCGCGAGCGGACGCGCGCGCCTCGGCCGCAGCGCTCCACCATCGCGCGATGCACGACCCGCTGACGAACCTCCCGAACCGGGCGTTGTTCGAGGATCGCCTCGGGCTCGCGCTCACCAAGGCACGACGAACCAACGCGCGCACCGGGGTCCTGTTCCTGGACATCGATCGGTTCAAGGCGATCAACGACACCTATGGGCATCACGTGGGCGACCGCCTGCTGATCGCCGTCGGTGATCGGGTGACGAGCGCCCTGCGACCGGGCGACACGCTCGCGCGGATCGCCGGCGACGAGTTCCTCGTCCTCTGCGAGGACATCGTCGACCTCGCGCACGCGGAGCACGTCGCCTCCCGTCTCCTCGCCGCCCTGCGGGCACCGTTCGCGATCCCGCCGAACAGCATCGCCGTCAGCGTCAGCATCGGCGCCGCGGTGTCGGACGACGTCCGCATGCGCGCCGCGGACCTGCTCCTGCATGCAGACAGCGCGCTGTATGAAGCCAAGCGACGCGGCGGCGCCCGGTCGGCGAGTGCCACCAAGCGGGCGCGCACCCAGACGGACCGGCGGATGAGCATCGAGCGCGACCTCCACCGCGCGATCGGGAACGACGAGCTGCGCCTCGTCTTCCAGCCGATCGTCGACCTCGCCACCGGCGGCCCGGCCACGTCGAGGCGCTGCTGCGATGGACCCACCCACGGCTGGGTGAGATCGCCGCGCCCACGATCGTGGCCTCGGCCGAGCGGACCGGGCAGATCCGGGAGCTGGGCGCCTGGGTGATTCGCAAGGCGTGCGAGCAACAGCGTCGCTGGAGCGAGGCGCGCGTCGCCGTCGGCGGCATGAGCGTGAACGTCGCGGCCTCCGAGTTCACCGATCCCAGCTACTGCGAGACGATCGAGGCGGTGTGTGACGCGACGGGCGTCGACCCCAGCTCGCTCTGCCTCGAGATCACCGAGAGCGTGCTGATCGACGACGTGCCCGGCGCGCTCCACGCCTTCGACGGTCTCAAGCGGGTCGGCGTGCGGCTCGCCCTCGACGACTTCGGCACCGGCTACTGCTCGCTCAGCTACCTCAAGCGGTTCCCGGTCGACATGGTCAAGATCGACCAGTCGTTCGTCACCGGCCTGGGCGCGCACGCGCTCGACGAGGCCATCGTCACTGCCGTCGTCACGCTCGCCCATCACATCGGCATCAGCGTGGTCGCCGAGGGTGTGGAGACCGCGGCCCAGCGTGCGGCGATCACCAAGCTCGGCTGTGACTTGGCCCAAGGCCATCACTTCGCGCGCCCGATGCCCGCCGACGCGCTCGCCGTGCACCTCGTCGGATGAGGAAATGGTCAGGATCTGTCGAACAAAACGAGGTCCTTCGGGTACAACCTGACGATGCCTCCTCGGCTTACAGCGCTCGAGCGCCTCAGCGACGCGCCCGGCATGGCCGAGACGATCCTCGGCCTGATCCCGGGCGCCGCGGTGATGGTCATCGACACCGACCGCCGTGTCGTGGTCATGCGGGGCGCGCCCTTCGAGCGCCACGGCCACGACGCCTCCAACGCGGTCGGGCGCGATCTGCGCGACGTGATCCCGGCGGCCGCATGGGCGCGCCTGGGCGAGCATTGGGACGCGGCGCTGGCCGGCGAGTCACGCGCGCTCGACGACGAGTCCACCGACGCCCAGGGCGTCTACTGGCTCCACTTCGCACCCGTGCGCTCGCCGGCGGGGCCGCTCGGCGCGATGATGATCGCGCAGGACATCACTGACCGGGTCCGGGTCAGGGACCAGATCCGCCAGCGCCTGACGCAGCAGGGCTCGGTCAGCGCGCTCGGCTCGCTCGCGCTCCGGGGCCGGCGGGTCGAGGAGCTGTTCGACGAGGCGGCGCGAGTGCTCCACGAGTCGCTGGCGAGCGACCTCATCATGGTGCTCGAGACCACGCCGGAGGGGGAGATCATGGTCCGCGCGAGCGCCGGCGAGGCCCCGCCACGGCCGCCCGAGCCCTCCCCGGAGCTGCGCCGCTCGGTGATCGGCTTGCGCGAGGCGGGCGAGACGCTGCTGACCTCCGATCTGGCGGCCGAGACGCGGTTCCGCTCCCCAGGGCTCGCCGCCGAGGGGATCGTCAGCCTGGTGTCCGCTCCGATCGGCAAGGGCGCGACGGCGTTCGGCGAGCTCGTGGCCTGCAGCCGCCGGCGCGCCGCGTTCTCCGAGGACGACCTCGCCTTCGTCGAGTCGATCGCCAACGTGCTGATGGCGACGGTCGAGCGCGACCGCGCCGTTGTTCGCGCGGCAGAGCTTGAGTCGCGGATGTCGCAGTTCTGGCAGCTGTCGCACGACCTGCTCGCGGTGTTCTCGCCCGACGGGCGGTTCCTGGAGGCCAGCGCCGCGTGGGAGCAGACGCTCGGCTGGGCGCCGGAGGAGCTGCTCGGGCGCTCCGCGCTCGAGCTGGTGATCGACGACGACCGCGCCACGACCGTGGCGAGCGCCGAGCCTGCGCTCACCGGCGACGGCACCGCACCGGAGGTCGTGAGCCGCGTGCGGGCGAAGGACGGCTCGGCGCGCTGGCTGCTCTGGAGCGTGCACCAGGGGCCTGACGGCTCGCTATACGCGGTCGCCAAGGACATCTCCGAGCGTCACGAGCAGCAGTCGCTGACGACCCGCCGCGAGGCGCAGCTCAACGACGCGCAGCGGCTGGCGCGCGTCGGCAGCTGGGAGGTCGACTTCGCCTCCGCGCAGCAGACCCTGTCGGAGAGCCTGTGCGAGCTGCTGGCGCTGGACCCCGAGGACGCCGAGCTCACCGTCCTCGACCGCGTGCACCCGGAGGACCGCGATCGGGTGGAGCAGGCGATGGCGCGAGCCGAGCCCGCCGAGTTCCGCGTCCTGCTGCCCGACGGCGAGATCCTGGCGTGCTCCTCGCTCGTCCGCCCGATGCTCGACCAGGCCGGCGCCCAGACGGGCCTCGCGGGCACGATCAAGGACGTCACGGCGGAGCTGCGCGCCGAGGCGGCGCTGCGCCGCTCCGAGGAGCGCTTCCGCCAGGGCTTCGACAACGCGCCGATCGCGATGGCGCTGATCGATCCCGAGACGCTGCACCACGTGCGCGTCAACGCTGCGTTCTGCGCCATGACCGGGCGGAGCCGCGAGGTGCTCGGCGGCCTGTCATTCACCGAGATCAGCCACGCCGACGAGGTCCCGGCGATGCTCGAGAGCCTGCCCGGGCTCGTGAGCGGAGAGCTCGGCCAGTTCGTGACCGAGATGCGCTACGTCCAGCCCGACGGCACCGAGGTCTGGGCGTCGATCAGCGTCGCGCCCGTCCGCGAGCCCAACGGCGCCGTCGACGTGCTGTTCGGGCAGATGGTGGACATCACCGAGCGCAAGGCGCGCGAGGCAGAGCTGAGCGCGCAGCTCGACGAGATCGCCGGGCTGGGCGAGATCCGGCGAGCGTTCGCCGAGGATCGCTTCGAGTTGCACGCCCAACCGATCGTCGACCTCGCCACCGGCGAGACCGTCCAGCGCGAGCTGCTGATCCGGATGCGCGGGACGGACGGCCGCCTGATCCCGCCCGGGGACTTCCTGCCCGCCGCGGAGAAGTACGGGGCGATCCGCGACATCGACCGCTGGGTGATCGCGCAGGGGGCCGACCTCGCCGCCCGCGGCATCGACGTCGAGATCAACATCTCGGCGTCCTCGATCGGCGACCCCGAGCTGATCGCGGTCATCGAGCGCGAGCTCGCGCGCACCGGCGCCGATCCGTCACGGCTCGTGTTCGAGATCACCGAGACGGCGCTGATCGAGGAGACCGACGTCGCCGTGGCGCTCGCGGAGCGGCTGCGCATGCTCGGCTGCCGCTTCGCGCTCGACGACTTCGGCAGCGGCTACGGCGGCTTTCACTACCTCAAGCACCTGCCGATGGACTTCCTCAAGATCGACCGCGAGTTCGTCCGCGACGCGATGAGCAGCGAGGGCGACCAGCACGTGATCCGCGCGATCGTCGGGCTCGCTCGCGGCTTCGGCCTGCAGACGATCGCCGAGGGCATCGAGGACCAGGAGACGCTCGACCTGCTGCGCGAGTTCGGGGTCGATCACGCCCAGGGCTACCACCTGGGGCGCCCCGCGCCGCTCCCGCCGACGGGGCCGTGAGGTTCGTGCTCGGGGATCGGTCGCATTTCTTCAACTTGTAGTGCAACGGGGCCCCTGCACGGTTAGAGTCGCCGCATACCCATGCCGCACCGGTGCTGGCCGCTCGTCGCCCTGATGTCGCTGTCCCTGCTGGTGCTCGCTGCCGGCTGCGGCTCCGACGACGAGCGGAGCGGTGGGACAGCAGGCGGTGCGACGGCAACCGCCACCCAGGGGGCTCGATCTCGACGACGAGCTGCAAGCTCGCGTGCGGGAGAGCGTGCTCGAGGCACGCAAGCGGCTCGAGCAGGTGCCGGAGCAGCCCACGGCCACGGACTCGAACTCGTTGCTGAGCTCGACGGGGGGACAAGCGACGAACGAGACCATGGACCAGTTCCTGACCAGGGTGATCCAAAGCGTCGACCCGTTCTGGACGCGCAACCTGACCGCCGCCGGTCTCCCCGAGAACCAGGTGCAGTACCGGTGGATCCCGCCGGGTGAGTCGGTGCCGACGAAGTGCACCGACGCAAGCGGCCAGCCTGAGTCGACCAGCGATCGCACGGCCGCGTACTGCCAGGCGGACGACACGATCTACTTCTCCCAGCAGTTTGCGGTCGACCTCTGGAACGGGACGACCGACGCGGAGCTCCCGGGCGCGTCCCAGGGGTACGGCAAGGCGGTCGGCGACTTTGCCGTCGGCTACGTCGTCGCGCACGAGTACGCGCACTCCGTCCAGAACCATCTCGGGATCTACGAGGCGATCTACAAGCAGTATCCGAACGTGATCGTGCAGGACCGGCCGTTCGAGCTGCAGGCCGACTGCATGGCCGGCGTGTGGGCGAATTCGGTCTACCACCAGGGCCTGCTCGAGCCGGGCGACGTGGAGGAGGCACTGGACGCCGCGCTCGCGGTCGGCGACTTCGGCTTCACCAAGCGCGGCTTTCACGGAACCCCTGAGGAGCGCTACGCCGCTTGGAAGCTCGGCTACGACACGGGGAACACCGGCGAATGCAACCGCTACCTGAAGCCGGAGAACATCACCGTCGCCCAGCCGGAGGATTCGGGTGGCGGCGTGGTCATCGTCGGTGGCGGCTAGGCATGAAGCGCCCGGGTCACGCCCTGCCGTCGGCGCCACGGCCCGCGGGCGCGCGAACGGTCATGCTGGCGCTTGTCCTCATGACGGTCGGCGTGGTGCTCGGCTTCGTCGGCTATGAGGACCCGATGGGGACCGGCGCCTCGACTGGGGACAATGCGTACAACGCCCTGCGGCTGCTCGTGCTCGACCAGGTGTCCGTCGAAAAGGTCACGACCCCTCTGAAGGTGGGACGCTGGCTCGCCGCGATCGGGACGGCGGTGGTCGCCATTCGCGCCCTGGCGACGGTCTTCAGCGAGCCCATCGAGCGCTTCCACGCCGGCCGCCAGCACGACCACGTAGTCGTCGTCGGCGTCGGGCACTACGGCTCGCAGCTGGCTCGTTCGTTCGGCGCCGTCGGCGAGAACGGAGCGTCCATCGAAGGTGGTCGCCATCGAGATCGACCCGCTGGCGCCGACCCTGGCCGGGCTGCGCGCCGAGGGTGCGCTCGTCGTCACGGGCGACGCGGCAGACGCGCGGCTCCGGCTGCTCGAGCAGGCAGCGGCGCCACGTGCCCGCTTCCTCGTCGTCACGTGCGGCGATGACAGCCTCAACGTCCAGATCGCCGAGCGGGCGGGTCGCTGGTCGGGAACCGGCGCCGAGCGCTGACCGCCTTCGTGCACCTCGACGACCTTCGTCTCTGGCCACAGCTCAAGGCCCATGCGGTCGCCAGGCGTGGGTCCAGACCGGTCCGCGTCGAGTTCTTCAACGTCTTCGAGTCCGGCGCGCGCATCCTGCTCGACGCGCATCCGCCCTTCCCGTCGGGCCTGACCGGGCCGCCTCCCAAGGTCGTCTGCGATGGGCTTCGGCGGGATGGGGGAGCAGATGCTGCTGCGGATCGCGCAGCTCTGGAGCTCCGAACGCGGCATCGGGACCGAGCCGATATCGGTCACTGTGCGTCGCCCCCGCGGCCGCGGCTCGCGTCGGGAGTGCTCGCTCGCCATCCGCGCCTCGGCCAGGTGGCCGACGTCGAGGCTCGTCGGAGCGCGATCAGCAAGACGGAGACGAAAACCGCGGAGGAAAAAAAAAAAAAAAAAAAAAAAAAAAAAAAAAAAAACACACACACACACACACACACACACACACACACACACACACACAGTCTACGTATTGCTGACGACGCGAAGGAAGGCATCGACGCGTTCGTGAACAAGCGCGCGGCGAAGTTCCGCGGGCGCTGAGGGGCGTGGCGCACAGGCGCGCGTTGGTGGTCGGCGGCGGGCCGGCGGGGCTCGCGGCGGCGTTGCGCCTCCTCGAGGTGGGCGTCGCCGTCGAGGTGCTGGAGGCGGACGACAGGCCCGGGGGACGAGCGAGGGTCGAGCGCGTCGGCGACTGGCGCTTCGACCGCGGGGCGGAGTTCGTCGCGAGCTTCTATCCTCGTACGCTGGCGCTCGCCGAGAAGCTCGGGCTCGGCCCGAAGCTCCGGAACATCCCGCTCCGGGGTGCGCTGGTGATCGACGGGAAGCGGCACCCCATGCCGTTCTCGCCCGGGGCGTTCCTGCGCTCGCCCCTCATCTCCTTCCGGTCGAAGCTCCGCCTGATGGGGCTCGGCGGCCTGCTCGTGATGAAGCGTGGGCGGCTCCGCTGGGCGGCGCTCGAGCGCGGCGCGCCGCTCGACGACGAGAGCGCGGAGAGCTTCTTCGCCCGGAAGGTCGGCGTCGACTACGTGAACGTGATGCTGAAGGCGACGCTCGAGAGCCTCGCGCTCCAGCCGACGGCCGACGTCTCGCGGGTGATCGCGCTCTCGCAGGCCGTCGAAGCCGCGGGCTCGAGCCTCGTCTGCCCGGCCGGCGGCGTCGGCGAGATCTGGGACGAAGCCGCGAGGCGAGTCACGCTCCGGACGAACGCCCGTGTCGCGGCTGTCGAGCGCGCCGGTGCCGGGGTGCGCATACGGCTCACGACCGGCGAAACGATCGAGGCCGATGCCGTGATCGTCGCCACGGAAGCGCCGGTCGCCGCGGCGATCCTCCCCGAGGACGCCCCCGAGAAAGCCGTCGCCGCCGCGGCCCGCTATTCCGCAGCGGTCAAACTGAACGTTTGCCTCGAACGTCCGTGGTTGCCGGCCGAGCCGGTCTGCCCCGCCGGCGCGGGCGCGCATCCGCTCGCCGGCATCGGCGTGCTCGAGGCGAAGGGCAGCGACCAGGTGCCGGCGGGCAAGGGCGGTCTCGGCATCTGCGCCTCGCCGAGCGCGAGCCTCGAGCTCCTGAATCGCTCGGACGAAGAGGTGAGGTCGCAGTTGTTCGCGGATGCCGAACGGCTCCTCGGCGCGCGCATCGAGGGCGTCGTCGGGGACGGGATCGTCCGTCTACGCGAAGGCGTGCCGCTCTTCGCGGTCGGATGGCTTCGCCGCCTCGCGGCGCTTCGTGAGTCGCTCCGGCCGTCGCCGATCGCCGTCGCAGGCGACTACCTCGCGAGCCCGAGCCTCGAGGGCGCGGTTCGCACGGGCCAGGAAGCCGCCGATCGCGTCGCCGCGTGGCTCGTTGCTCACCCCCCAGGCGTTCGCCCGACCCCCTGAGGGGGTGTCGCCCGAGAAATTTCTTGAAGGTCGCGCGGAACCGCGCGATATAAGAATTTCCCCCGTTCGCCATTCCAAAGAGGAAGTTCCGTGACGAAGCGCACGAGCACCCGCGCTCCGCGTGCGAGTGACCGATTCCCGTCCGAGGAGATCCTCGAGGGGGTCACCGACGCCGTCCAGGCGTTCGACCCCGACTGGAACTACGTCTACGTGAACGAGGCCGGCGCGCGGATGGTCGGCAAGACACGCGACGAGCTTCTCGGTCGAAACCTCTGGGAAGTCTTCGCAACGCGGGAAGATGCCGAGATCCGCGTGCGGCTCGAGGCTGCCGGGCGAGACGGCAAGCCGGTCGACTTCGAGACGTTCCACGAGGGCACCGGGCTCTGGGTGTCGATCCACGTCTACCCCTCGGGCGAAGGGATCTCCGTCTTCGTCCGCGACGTGACGAGCGAGAAGGCCGTGCGCGAGCAGCTCCGCGCGAGCGAAGAGCGCTTCCGCGCGCTCTTCGAGAAGACGTGGGACGGGCTCGCGCTCGTCGACGCCGAGGGCAAGTTCCTCTACGTCGCGCCGTCGATCACGCGGATTCTCGGCTACACGCCGGAACAGCTGATCGGCCGGAGCTCGGGCGACTTCGTGTCGGGAGACGAAGCCGAACGGCGACGCGTGTTCGACGAGATCGCGAGCCAGCCGGGCGCGAGCCACACCGGGGAGCTCGGCTACCGCGCCAAGGACGGCTCGATCCGCTGGCTCGAGGCCGTTCGGACGAACCTCCTCGAGGAGCCTGCCGTGCGCGCGATCGTGGTGAACTTCCGCGACGTGACGGAGCGGCGGCGGGTGAACGAAGCGCTCCAGCGCGCGATCCAGGCGCGCGACGAGATGCTCGCGGTCGTCACGCACGACCTGCGGAACCCGCTGAACGCGATCGCGCTGATCACGCAGATCCTCTTCCAGTCGGACCTTCCGCAGGAGGAGGTGACGAAGCAGCTCGTCACGCTGAAGCGCCTGACGTTCCAGATGAGCGACCTGATTCGCGATCTCCTCGACGTGGCGCTGATCGACAGCGGCGGCGTGCGCATCGAGCGGAGCCGCGAAGACGTCGGCACGGTCGTCGCGGACGCGATCGAGACGCTACGCCCGCTCGCCGCGGAGCGTGGGCTCCAGATCCGCGCCGAGGGCTTCGAAGGTCTGCCCGAGGTGCTCGTCGATCGGAAGCGCATCCAGCAAGTGATCTCGAACCTCGTCGCGAACGCGATCAAGTTCACCTCGAGCGGCGAGATCGTCGTCCGCGCCGCGGACCGCGCCACGGAGCTCGTGGTCTCCGTCGCGGACACGGGACGCGGGATCCCGAGCGCGGACCTCGGCCGTGTGTTCGAGCGCTACTGGAAAGGCCGCCAGGACGACGACACGGGCGCCGGGCTCGGCCTCGCGATCGCCAAGGGCCTCGTCGAGGCGCACGGCGGGCGCATTTGGGTCGAGAGCGAGGAAGGCAAGGGCGCGGTTTTCTCCTTCACGCTCCCGGCGGCCCCGCTCCACGCGAGCGACGTCCCGAACGACTCGACCGTCCACTAGCCCGGAAAAATACTTACGAAGTATTTTCTCGCTCCCTAGAACAGCGCACCGCCCGAGGGGAGATACCGCGTCGGGTCGAACGCGAGCGCGCCCGGGGTGGCGCAGAACGTGTCGAGCTCGGCGATCGTGAAGCCGAGCGCGAGCAGGTCGCGCAGCGCGGGATGCGGGCCCGGCACGCCGATGCGGATTCGTCGCTCGGTCCCGCGCACGGCGCGCACGGCCGCGATCACGGCGGCGACGGCGTCGTGCGGCGTGATGCCGCCGGCCGGGCCGATCGTGATCGCGCTCTCGTTGCCGACCCAATCGTCGCTCCGATGCCGGATCACGGCGTACCCGATCGCGCCGTCGCGTGGGCCGCGCGCGACGAGGATGCCGCTGCCGGCCCCGTCGGCTTGCCAGTACTTGAGATCCTCCGGCCGGTCGCGTCCGGAGATCGCGGCGTCGAGCGCGCGGAGCGTCGGATCGCCCGCGGACGCGAGGCGGACGTCGATTTCGAATTGCGGCAGCTCGAGCACGCGCCCGGGCTCGCCGATCAGGTAGAAGAGCGGCCATCGCGGCTCGAGCCCGAGGCTCACGTAGAGCGCGAGCGCGCGCGGATCGGGCGACGACATCGTCATGCGCGGCAGGCCGCGATCGTCGAAGCAGCGCTCGAGGAGCGCCGCGCCGATGCCGTTCGAGCGGCGTTCGCGTCGAACGAAGAGCTCTGCCAGAAACGCGGTGCCGCCGCGCTCGACGGTGGCGGCGAAGGCGACCACCGCGCCGGCTTCCGTCGCGACCCAGAGCTCGGAGTGCGCGATCTCGTGCGGGAAAATCGGCAGCCCGTTCGGCGATAGCGGCGGCGGTGCCGCATCGCTCTCGGTCTGCGCCTCGTGGAAAATCGCGTTCACCGCGCCGAGGTCCTCGGCGCGGCCGCGGCGATAGCTCAGATCTCCGGCCACTCTGGATGCCACGGACGCTCGCGCTCGAACGCGCGCGCGGCTTGCAGCACGAGCTCGTCGGCGAAGCGCGGCCCGACGATTTGCATGCCGATCGGTAGCCCGGCGCGCGAGAGGCCCGCGCGCATCGTCGCCGCGGGATTGCCGGAGAGGTTGAACGGGATCGTGAACGAGGCGACCGAGAACATCGGCTGGCGCTTGCCTTCCGTCTCCTCGGGGAAGGGTCCGCGCGCCGCGGGCGGATCGTAGGGCACGGTCGGCGTGATGATCACGTCGTAGCGGTCGAACGTCTCGGCGCACCAGTCATTCAAGCGCGCGCGGCTCTTCGCGGCCTTGCCCCAGATCTCCGGCGTCACGCGGAAGCCCGCCTCGACGCTCGTGAGGAACGCGCGGCCGAAGTCGCTCGGACGTGCGCGGACGAGCTCGTGGAGCTTCGCCGCGAGCTCGAAGCTCCCCGTCATGCCCCACTCGTAGCCGAGCGCCGGCGGCCCGCCGGAGAAGGTCTCCACGCGATGGCCGAGCTTCTCGAAGACGCGCGCGGCGCCCTCGACCGCGGCCGCGACGTCCGACTGCACGACGGCGTAGCCGAGGTCGGGGGAGAAGCCGACGCGGAGCTTCCGATCGAGGTCGCGCGCGACCTCGCGCTGGTACGACAATCCCGACGCGGGGAGCGACGTCGGATCTTGCGACGACGGCCCGGCGACGACGTCGAGGAAGAGCGCCGCGTCCGCGACGGTCTTCGTGAGCGGGCCGTAGCAGACCGTATCGCCTGCGTCCCAAAGGTCGAACGGACCGCGCGCGACCCTTCCGAAAGACGGTTTCAACCCGAACGCGCCGACGAAGCTCGCCGGAATGCGAATCGAGCCGCCGCCGTCGCTCGAAGTGACGAGCGGGAGAACGTTGCCGGCGAGCAGGGCGGCCGAGCCGCCGGAGGAGCCGCCCGGCGTGCGGTCGAGATCCCACGGCGAGCGAGTCACGCCGTGAACGAGATTCTTCGTGATCGCGGTGAAGCCGAATTCCGGCGCGTTCGTCTTGCCGACGACGATCGCGCCGGCGGCGCGCAGGCGCGCGACCTGCGTCGAATCGCGCTCCGCGACGTGCTCGCGAAAGGGGATCGAGCCCATCGACGTGACGAGCCCGGCGACGTCCTCGAGGTCCTTCACGCCGAGCGGAACGCCTTCGAGCGCCCGCGCCTCGCCGCGCGCGATCCGCTCGGCGGCCGCGCGCGCGTCCGCAAGGAGAGCCTCGCGCGGCCGGAGCGCGGTCATTGCGTTCAGCTTCTCGTGCGTCTCGCCGATGCGCGCGAGCGCGGTTTCCATGAGCTCGACCGGCGACAGGCGCTTCGCCTGCAGGCGCTCGACGAGCTCGACGAGGGTCAGTTTGAGAATCTCGTTCATGAAGAGCTCCGATCCACTTCCAGCGTGCATGCCTTGCCGTCGACGTTCCGTCCCGTCGCGACGTCGAAGCGGTAGCCGTGCCAGGGGCACGTGACGATTCCGTCCACCACCTCCGCCTCACCGAGCGGGCCGCCGAGGTGCGGGCAGACCGTGGCGTGCGCGACGCGCCGGCCGCCGACTTCGACGACGCGGAACGTCCGCTCCTGCGTGCGGTCGAGCACGCGCTGGCGCTCGCGCATCATGCCCTCATCCTCGTCCCAGAGGCGCTCGTAGAGCGCGACGTACGCCGCGCCGATCCGCTCACCGAGCTCGGGGTCGACGCCGGGCACGCGAAACTCGACCGCGATGCCGGTCACGTGCTCGGCCTTCGGCTCGAGGCGCGTGAGGATCTCGCTGCCGGTTCCCGCGCCCTCGAGAGTGCTCACGAGATAACAGCGCTTCGCGCGATCGAGCCGCGTGTCGATCATCGACTCCCAATCGTTCGTCGTCGTCACCCAGCCGCGCCAGTGATCCCGACCGGCGTCGAGGAGGCGTACGTCGCGGAACGACGAGCGGTGGAGATGCGGGAGATGCTCCCAGTCGAGCACGTTCTCCCAGACGCGCGCGAGCGACGCGGCCACCTCGCGCCGATACGTCGCGACGAGCGTCGGTTGCTCCATCAGTACCCCGGCGGGCGCTCGTATCCGCCGACGACGTCGGCGAGCCGGCGGGCGAAATCGATCGTCGTGCGGTCTTCGAGATACGGCCCGACGATCTGTACGCCGACAGGGAGACCCTCGGGCGTGCGACCGACCGGCGCCATCGTCGCCGGCAGCCAGGCCATCGTGATGACGCCCGCCCAGTGGAGGAGGTCCCAGTAGGAGCGTGTCTCGCCATTCACGACGATCGTCCGCGTGGCCGCCGGCTCGCTCGGGTCGTGCGGGATCGCGGCCGTCGGCACGATCGGGCAGAGGAGCACGTCGAAGCGGCGGAAGAACTCGGCGAAGCGCGCGCGATGATGCTCGCGCCACTCGTTCACCGAGAGCCACTCGCGGTGCCGGATCAGCGCCGCTTCGACGAACTCGCCCGCGAGGCCGACGTCTTCGGTCGGGGGAGGCATCGCAGCGAGCGCTTCCAGCTGTGCGGTCGGGATGCCTGCCGTGGTGATCGGCGTCAGCAATCGCAGATACTTCGAGACCGCGAGCCGGAGGTCGTCGATCGGACGCGCCTCGTCGTCGACCGTGACGCCGGTGGCGCGGAGTGCTTCAACGGTCGCGTCGTAGCGGGCCCGAAGCGTCGCGTCGATCGGGCAAGCGGGGTCGTCGAACCAAGCCGCGACGCGGTAGTCGCGAAGCTTCGTTCGCCGCGCCTCCGGCAGGCGGAGCCGCCAGGCGACTTCGCGCGCTTCGTCGGGGCCGGCCATCACGTCGAGCGCGAGCTCGAGGTCGTCCGCGCTCCGCGCGAGCGGACCGCCGACGCCGAGATCGACGTCGGAGAGCGAGCCCGGAGGTCCGGGAATGTGGCCGCGCATCGGGATCAGGCCGTGCGTCGGCTTGTGGCCGTAGACTCCGCAGTAGTGCGCGGGGTTCCGGATCGAGCCGCCGATGTCGCTACCGAGCTCGAGCGGCGTGAAGCCCGCGGCGACCGCGGCGGCGGAACCACCCGACGATCCGCCGGGCGAACGGGTCACGTCCCACGGGTTGTTCGTCTGGCCGAAGACCGGGTTGTAGGTCTGCGCGTCCGCGGCGAAGGTCGGCGTGTTCGTCTTGCCGAAGACGTTCGCGCCCGCCTCGCGGAGGCGTGCGACGGCGGCCGCATCGACCTTCGATACGTAGTCGACGAGCGTGGTCGAGCCCGACGTCGTCCTCATGCCCGCCGTCTCGAAGGTGTCTTTGACCGTCATCGGCAGGCCGAGCAGCGCCGCGCGGTTATCGCCACGGGCGAGCGCGGCATCCGCTTCCGCGGCGCGGCGGCGCGCGGGCTCGACGTCGAGCGTGACGACGGCGTTCAGCTTCGGGTTCAGGCGCGAGACGCGCTCGAGGTGATGATCGAGGAGCTCACGGCTGGAGACCTCCCGGCGGCGAAGGCTCTGCACGAGCTCGGTGGCGGTGCGGAAGGCGAAATCGCTCATCCCGGCTCGTCTACGCCTTCGTATGGAGGGTTCGCAAGAAGACGGTTCGGTGGTAATCGACCCTTCATGGATTTCGGCATCGCCCTCTTGTCCGGTCCCGAGAACTGGCGTGTCGCACGGCGCGCCGAGGAGCTCGGTTTCTCTCACGTCTGGTTCTACGACTCGCAGCTCCTCTGCGCCGACGTCTTCGTGGCGATGGCGCTCGCAGCCGAGCACACGTCGAAGATCAAGCTCGGCACCGGGGTGCTCGTGCCGACCAATCGCCTTGCTCCTGTAGCCGCGAATGCCTTCGCCTCGCTCGCGAAGATCGCGCCTGGGCGCATCGTCTTCGGCGTCGGCACCGGCTTCACGGCGCGGAACACGATGGGGCTCGGCCCGATGAAGCTCACCGCGCTCCGCGAATACGTCGAGGTCGTGCGCGACATGCTGCGCGGCGAGACGCCGGCGTGCACGCTCGACGGCAAGCCGCGGAAAGTCCGGTTCCTGAACCCCGAGCTCGGTCTCGTCGATCTCGAGCATCCGGTGCCGATCCACTTCTCCGCGTTCGCGCCGAAGGCGCGCGCGATGACGGCCGAGCTCGGCGACGGGTGGATGACGTTCATGTCGCGGCCGGAGAACGCGCTCCGCGAGCTCGGGCAGGTGCGAGAGGCGTGCCGCGCCCGCGGCCGCGATCCGCAGACGATGTACTCGACCGCGTTCTCGCTCGGGTGCGTGCTCGCGCCGGACGAGGCCGCGGACGGCGAGCGCGCGATGGCGCAGGCCGGGCCGATGGTCTCGGTGCTGCTCCACGCGCTCGTCGAGGAGTCGATCGACGAGGTCCTGCCGCCGGGTCTGAAAGACGACGTCCTCGAGTTCCGCTCTCAGGTCGCGACGTACGAGCCGAAAGATGCGCCGTACCTCCAGCTCCATCGCGGGCACCTCTCCTTCGTCCGCCCCGAGGAGCGGCGCTTCGTGACGGCGGAGCGGCTCCGCGCGTTCACGCTCACAGGCACGGACGACGAGATCCTCGAGCGCGTGCGACAGCTTCGCGACGGCGGCTTCGACCAGCTGACGATCCAGCTCGTGCCCGGCCAGGAAGCCGCGATCGAGGACTGGGGAAGGGTATTCGGGAAGCTGTAGAGCTCCCGATCGTCTCTCCCCTTTGGGGAGAGACCGCGCCGCAGGCGCCGGCTTCGCCGTCGACCTCTCCCCAATGGGGAGAGGTGATTCCTAGCGCTTCTCGCGCTCGCGGAGCTTCCGCACGGGATCGACGAAGTCGACGAGGTCGTCCCAGCGCTCGCGGATCTCGTCGCGGCCGCGGCGGTTGGCGACGAGCTCGAGGCGGAGGCCGTCCGGGTCCGTGAAGAACGCGGCGTAGTAGTCCGCGGCGTACTCCGGGTAGAGCCGCGGCGCCGTGATCTCGACGCCGAGCGCGCCGAGCGCGCGCGCCGCGGCATCGACCGAGCGCGTGTCCGGCAGCCGCAAGCAGAGGTGATGGAGGCCGGGCGCGTACGCGTCGTGCGCGCGGTCCTTCGTGCGCGCGGGACGGATCGAGAGCTGCATCACGCGGTTGAAATAGTGGGCGTGCGGATCGCCGCCGATCGGGAACGTGCCCTTGCGAAAGCCGAGCAAGGCCATCACGCGGTCGTAGAACGCCTCCGAGCGCGTGAAGTCTGTGACGGTCAGGTAGAGGTGATCGATGCCGGTGACTTCGAGCTCCATGGCAACATCCTCGCTCCGAGACCTGCGCCGCTCGTTCATCGCGCGGGCTCGAGTCGCCGGAAACTAGCCGATTTCGCGGGCGGTTGGAGGCCTCTCGTTCGATTCGCGGCAAACCGGGTTTAACCCCACATGGACGTCAAGAAGATTCTCGTTCCGACCGATCTGTCGCCGACGTCTCTCGCGGCGCTCGAGGCGGCGAAGTTTCTCGCGCGCCGCTTCCGTAGCGAGATCGTCTTGGTCTGCGCGTTTCAGTCTCCGGTCTTTTCCGGAGATGTTGCCGGCGCGGCCGCCGCGACGCAGATCGCGATCGAGCAGGAGCGTGCCGTCGAGATCGGCCTGCAACGGCTCGAACGGCGGTTGAAGCGCAGCGGCTTCAAGTGTCGGAGTTACACGCGCGAGGGAAGCCCGGCCGAGGTGATCGTCAATCTCGCGAAGCGCCTGCGCGTCAGTCTGATCGCGATCGCCACCCACGGCAGCGGCGGCCTCGCCCGGATGCTGCTCGGGAGCGTCACCGATCGTGTCGTGCGGAGCGCACCGTGCCCGGTCCTGACGGTTCGCCCGCCTCCCCGTCGATCGCGGCGCACGAAGCGCGCCGCCTGAGCGGCTTGAAATCGGGGACGGATTGCGCCCTTCAAGGCGAAGGCGCGCCATGCAGGTCCACCTCGTCGACGGCACGTACGAGCTCTTCCGCAACTGGTTCGGGGCGCCGCCGCGCCGTGCGCCGGACGGCCGCGAGGTGGGTGCCACGATCGGGCTCATGCGGACGCTCGGGGCGCTCCTCCGCGAGCCCGGCGTCACCCACGTCGCGGTCGCGTTCGACCACGTGATCGAGTCGTTCCGGAACGAGCTCTTCGCGGGCTACAAGACGAGCGAGGGCGTGCCGGAGGATCTGCTCGCGCAGTTCGAGCCCGCCGAGCGGGTCTCGCGCGCGCTCGGCCTCGTCGTCTGGCCGATGGTCGAGTTCGAGGCGGACGACGCGCTCGCGACCGCCGCCGCGCGGTTCGCGGCCGATCCGAGCGTCGAACGAGTCGTCATCTGCACGCCGGACAAAGACCTCGCGCAATGTGTGCGCGGCACGCGCGTCGTCTGCCTCGACCGACGCCGCCAGGCGACCCTCGACGAGGCGGGCGTCGTTGCGAAGTTCGGCGTGCCGCCGGCCTCGATCCCCGATTGGCTCGCGCTCGTCGGCGACGACGCGGACGGCATCCCGGGGTTGCCCGGGTTCGGCGCGAAGACGGCCGCGGCGCTCCTTGCGCGCTACCATTCGATCGACGCGATCGCCGACGATCCGAAGGATTGGCCGAGGTACGTGCGCGGCGCGCCGAATCTGGCGGCGATCCTCCGCGGTCAGAGAGAGAACGCCCGGCTCTACCGTACGCTGGCGACCCTTCGTACGGACGCGCCGCTCGCCGAATCGCTCGCCGACCTCGAATGGAAAGGAATCCGTGACGCCGACTACGAGGCCATGATGCGTGAGCTCGGCGGCGTCCGGGGAGAATGACGATGTCCGACGAAGAGCTCCGGCGCACCGTGCGTGAGCTCGCGGATCGCGAGGCGATTCGCGACCTCCATTCGCACTACTGCTTCATCCAGGACCGCGCGCACACGAGCCACGCCGAGGAGGACGTGCACGCGTTCCTCGCGCTCTGCCATCCCGACGTCGTCTGGGACAACAGCCCGGACGGCTCGCGCGCACACCGCGGGCACGCGGCGGTCGCCGAGTTTCTGCGCAAGCTCTGGCCGCGCTTCGAGAGCTGCATGCACTACGTCCACAACCTGGTCGTCGAGTTCGACTCGGAGGATCGAGCGCGCGGGCGCTCGAGCTTCGAGGCCGTCGGCGACATCGAAGGCCAGGCGTTCGTCGCCGCGGGCAACTACGAGAACGAATACGTCCGCACGCCGGACGGCTGGAAGTTCCTGCTCCACCGCGAAGTCCCCTTCTTCTTCGTCGAGGAGAAGGAAGGATGGGCGGGACCGAAGCCGCGCATCATGAAGCGCTGGCTGCGGCAGCCGAAGCTCTAGTCGGCGTGGGTCTTCGCCCGCCGCGCGCCGAGAAAGCCGAGGCTCGCGACGGTGAACGGCGTCAGATAGTTCAGCGCGATCGCCAGCCACTCCACGCGGCCGGCGAGGAGCTCTTGCCACTGGTTCACCGCGGTCAGCCAGGTGCCGATCGCGAGCGCAAGGGGAAGAGCCGTCGGCAGCGTCGCGCCGCGCAGGAACATCGCCACGGCTTCGCCGACCGTGGTCCACGTCTTCATCGGAAGACGAGGAAGTAGTGGTAGGGGAGGCCGATCGCCGGCTCGGCGGCGAGCTCGTAACCGGCCTCCTTCATCTCCTTCAAGACCTGGGCGCGGGCGATCTTGTGGTCGGGCGGCGGACCCTGGTCGAGCTTGCCTTCCTTCCAATCGACGACCGCGATGCGTCCGCCGTCGCGGAGTCGGGTGCGGAGATGCTTCAGGTAGGCGAGGCGATGGTCGAGGTGGTGAAACGTGTCGACCATGAGCACGAGATCGACGGCGCGCGCCGGCAGCCGCGGATCGTCGAGCGAAGCGAGGACGGGGATCACGTTCTTTGCCTTCTCGCGCTCGGCGCGGTCGCGGAGATGAACGACGAGGTTCGGCTCGACGTCGACGGCGTAGACCGTGCCCGTCTCGCCGACCGCGGCGGAGAGGCGCTTCGAGAAGTAACCCGTGCCGGCGCCGAGGTCGGCGACCGTCATTCCCTTGGTGATTCCGAGCGCAGCCACCGTTTCGCCGGGCTTCTGGAAGGCGTCGCGCTTCGGATCGTCGAAGAGCGCGGACCACTTCGGCACGTCGTCGAAGGGATGGGTGGACGTCGCGCGGTAATCCTCGGCGGCACCCGCGACGTGAGCGAAGAGGAGGAGCGCGATCCCCATCAACGTCTCTCCCTTTGGGGAGAGACCGCGCCGACGGCGCGAGTGAGGGGGAGACGATCGTTGCGTGCGCGTCTCCCCCTCACCCGGCGCTACGCGCCGACCTCTCCCCAACGGGGAGAGGTGAGAAGATCGCCGCCTCATCGCCCGAACCTCCGCCGGTAGACCACGTAATTCGCGCACACCTCGGCACCCAGCCGCTTCGCGGTTCGTCGCGAAGGCCAGTTGTCGTCGAGCACGAGCGTGTAGCTCAGATGGCGCGCGCCGCGCCGCACGAGCTCGAGATACGAGGCGGCGGCGAGCGCGAGGTTGACGCCCCGGCCGCGCGCTTCTCCGCGGACGCCGATGCCGAGGAAGTTGAGCTTCTCGGAATCGTCGAGCACCCGGCCCTCTGCGAGCACGGCGAGGCTCGAGACCTCGGGAGCGTTCGAGAGGAAGCCGACGCAGCGCCCGTCGCGATAGGCGAGAAACGAGGCGTCGAGGTAGCCCGCCGGCGTGAACGAGCCGACGATCGCGCTCATCTCCGGTCGCGAGAACGGGATGAAGCCCCAGTGCGCGCGGAACGTGTCGGCCCAGACGTCCGTCAGGTCGTCGAGCGCCTGTTCGCTGGGGAGCGCGGAGAGGGGCGTGATCTCGAAGCCGCCGCGCCGCGCGCCCTCGAGCGCGCTCTCCCAGCGCTCGACGAGCTCGGACGTCACCGCGAGGCGATAGTCGACCCAGCCCTGCTCGGTCTCGAAGCCCGCGTCCTTCAGGAGCGAATGGTAGTAGGCCGGGTTCTGCCGCACGACGGTCGGCGGCAGCCGCTCGTATTCGTCGATCACGAATGGGGTTTCGAGCGCGCCCATGCCCGCGCGCGCGCCGACGGCGCCCTCGGCGGAGAGCCAGACGCAGGCCTCGTCCATCATTTCTCGGACGGCCTTTCGAGTCCCCGGCATCGCCTCGAAGAGGGAGAGGTGCCCGAGGGATTCGTTCCAGTGGCGCTGGTAGCGGGAGTCGACGACCGCGGCGACGCGCGCGACGATCTCGCCCTCGCCGCGCGCGACGAAGCAGCGGATCTTCCGCCCCTCCGAGAACGGGCTCTCGCCCATCAAGAACGGCAGGTCGAAGTCCTCGAGCGCCGGCCAGTGCGCCGCCCGCGTGGCGTAGACGCGGTCGTGGAGGCGGACGAACTCGCGAAGCGCGTCGCGGCCCTCGGCGATTTCGATCCGGGTCGGCACCGGCGGACCATAGTCCTTCCGAGGGATTCACGGAATGCGCGGACTCGTTCAGGATCAGGCCTGGGAGGAAGGTACCGATGATCCGCCTGAACTTCGCTCTCCGCCGTCAAAGCAAGCTCTCGCTCGCCGACTTCCAGCGCTACTGGCGCGAAACGCACGGGCCGCTCGTCCAGAGCGTGTCTCGGAAGCTCCGCATGCGCCGCTACATGCAGTCGCACGCGGTCGAGGATCCGCTCTACGACGGGCTCCGCACCGCGCGCACCGGCATGCACGAGCCGTTCGACGGCATCGCGAGCGTGTGGTGGGACACGCGCGAGGACCTCGTCGCGGCGATGACGAGCGAGGAGGGGAAGAAGGCGGCCGCGCTCCTCCTCGAGGACGAGAAGCGGTTCATCGATCTCTCGCGCTCGCCGCTCTGGGTCTCGCAGGAGGTCGTGCAGATCAATCCGATGCCCGAGAACTCGATCGTCGCCTGGCCGAAGAGCTCGTGGATCAAGTTCTGCTACCTGCTCCAGCCGAAGGAAGGCATGAGCGTCGCCGCCTGCCACAAGACCTGGAACATGGAGCACGGCTACCTGATCCGCCGGCACAGCGGCGTCACGCGCTTCGCGCGCTACATCCAGAACCACACGCTCGACGACGAGCTGAACGACCAGCTCCGCGCCTCGCGCGGCGGCCCGCCGGCCTATGCCGGGCTCACGGAAGCTTGGTTCGACCGGTACAACCTCGTGACGATCTTCGGCGACCCGACGAGCGAAGGCGCGCAGGGCTTCCAGCTGTTCCTCGAGGACGAGAAGCGCTTCATCGAGTTCGAGAAGTCGACGCTGTTCGCGGCAAAGGAAATCGTATTCGTTGACGAAGGGACGAGTTAGTCGGGAGCGACTCCCCCTCACTCGCCGCTTCGCGGCGGTCTCTCCCCAAGGGGGAGAGACGTGGGAACCCCACCTCTCCCCGTTGGGGAGAGGTCGGCGCGTCAGCGCCGGGTGAGGGGGAGACGATCGCGCCTAGAGCTTTTCCCCCTCGTACACCGTCTTCCCGCCGACGACGGTGCGGAGCACCTTCGTCGCGCGGAGATCGTCGAGCGGGCACGTCGCGGGGTCGCGGTCGACGATGATGAAGTCCGCGTAGGCGCCGGCCCGGAGCGAGCCGACCTCGTCCCACTTCATGAGCGCGCGCGCCGTTCCGCGTCCAGGTGAGGAGCGACTGCTCGCGTGTCACCGCATGGCCGGGCAGCAGGTTCCGATGCCCGCTCCCGCAGAACTCGTGCGTCTCGGCGAGCCACATCTGCTCGAAGATCGAGAGCGGGCCCCAATCCGTGCCGCAGGAGACGTTCAGGCCGGCGTCGATCATCCGCGCGAGCGGAATCAGGTCCGGCCAGACGCCGCGCCCCATGCGCTCCGCGTAGACGTCGCCCTTGCCCCAGGCGAAGCCGACGCTCGTCGTCATGTCGAAGCCGAGCTCGGCGTAACGCCGCACGTGATCGGGCGAGATCAGGATCGAGTGCTGCGCCACCCAGCGGCGCTTCGCGATCCCGTGCTTCTCGACGTACGGCGCGAGCGACTCGAAGAAGTCGTCGTGGTCGCGGTGCCCGCCGAGCACCATGTTCATTCGCACGTCGTGCGCGCCGCACCAGTCGATCACGAGCTCCTCGTATTCGCGCGGGAGGAACGTCTTGCCCCGCGTCGGGCGCCCGAAGGGATCCTTGTAGGGCTCGTGCATGCGGAGGTATCCCGGCCAGCACGGCCCGCCGCGGACGAGCGATACGCCCTCGACGCGCACCCAGTCGTCCTCGATGTCCTTGATCGATTTGCCGAGCTCGAGCTGTGCGAGAATATCGTCACGCGAAGGATCGCTGTGCGGGTTGAACGCGCCGTTCGAGAGCTCGAGCCCGCACGAAACCCGGCACGTCATGCCGCCCTGATCGCGCACCTTCTGGAAGGCCCGGATGTGCGCGAGGTCCATCGCATGCGCCTCGTAGCCCGCCGTCACGCCGAGGCGGTTCATGAGCTTCATGCCCTCCCACGCTCCGATCTCCCAGAGCATGTCGCTCGGCTGCGGCAACCGCGCGAAAATCTGGAGCCAGAAGGGATCGTCCGTGTAGTAGTTGTTGACCGGGCCGCGAAGGATGCCCGTCGGGTAGCCGTCGTCGTCCTTCTCGATCGTCACGTCGCAGACCCGGGATGGCGTGATCCGGCCGATGCCGGCGCGCGCGAGGCCCAGCGAGTTGAACGCGCATGCGTTCGGCGTCTTCGGCGCCCAGGCCTGGATCAGCACCGGATGTGCTCGCGTCGCGCGGTCGAGGACCTTCCGGTCCGGCAGGCGCCTCTCCGGGAGATCGAGGTAGGAGCGACGGAGAAAATAGTGCGGCTCGCCGACGGGCGAGCAGAGAATCCATTCGCCGGCCGGCGTCGACTCGGCGCGCACGCGGATCCGCTCGACGATGTCCTCGTGGTCGCGCGCGTCGAAAAGATCGACGAGCGGCGCGGTGAGGGCGGCGAAGTGGAGCATGTGCGGATGTCCGTTCACGAGGCCCGGCATCGCGGTCGCGCCGCGAAGATCGAGGCGATCGGCACCGCGGCCGGCAAGCGTGGTCATCGCGTCCTTCGTACCGACGCCGACCACGCGTCCGCCGTCCACGACCATCGCCTCCTGCGCCGGCGTGGTTCCGTCGAGCACGAGCACGGTCCCGCCGCTCACCAGCGTTCGCGGCATCGTCGGCACGTCCTTCATGGCGATCCTCCTCGGCGATCCTACGACGCCCGGCGGCTCGGGCCACATCGGCCGAAGGGATGAAAATCATCCTTTCGCCCGAGGCACGATTCGCTCGGCGGAGGTAGGATCGAGACACGATGAGCCCCTCTTCCTTGCTCGAACGCCGACTGCGCGTTTTCGGGAAGCACTCGCTGCTCCTCTACGATCGGCCGCTCCACCTCGTGCGCGGCGAGGGTGTGTGGGTCTGGGACGCGGACGGGAATCGCTACCTCGACGCCTACAACAACGTACCGCACGTCGGGCACTGCCATCCTCGCGTCGTCGAGGCGCTCTGCTGCCAGGCGCGCACCCTGAACACGCATACGCGCTACCTCGACGAGACCGTCGTCACGTACGCGGAGCGCCTGCTCGCGACGTTCGACGAGTCGCTCGCGAACGTCTTCTTCGTCTGCACCGGCACGGAGGCGAACGAGCTCGCGCTCCGGATCGCGCGCGAATGCTCGGGCGGCATGGGAATCATCGCGACCGACTGCGCGTATCACGGGAACTCGGCGGCCGTTTGGCAGGTGAGCTCGATGTTCACACCGCCGGCGAAGAGAGGGAAATTCGTTCGCACGATCCCCGTGCCCGACCCCTATCGCGACCGCGCCGGCCGCGACGACGAGACGCTCGCGAGCGCGTACGCTCGCGAGGTCGAGAAGGCGATCGATGCGTTCCGACAGGACGGCGTGAAGCTCGCCGGAATCCTCCTCTGCACCGCGTTCTCCGCGGAGGGGCTGCCGACGTTGCCCGAGGGCTACCTCGCGAAGGTCGACCGCATTGTTCACGACGCGGGCGGTATCGTGATCGCCGACGAGGTCCAGGGCGGCTTCGGCCGCTTCGGTACACACTTCTGGGGCCACGAGCGGCTCGGTTTCGCGCCGGACGTCGTCACGCTCGGAAAGCCGATGGGCAACGGCCACCCGCTCGCGGGCGTCGTCGCGAGGCCCGACCTCGTCGAGCGCTTCACGAGCGAAAGCATGTACTTCAACACGTTCGGTGGAAACGCGGTATCCGCCGCCGTCGGCCTCGCCGTGCTCGACGTGCTTCGCGACGAGCGGCTCGTCGAGAACGCGAAGACTGTCGGCGAGCACACGCTCGCGCGGCTCCGCGAGCTCGAGGCGAAGCACGAGACCATCGGCGACGTCCGCGGCGCGGGCCTCTTCTTCGCCGTCGAGATCGTCGGCGACCGCCGAGCGAAGACGCCCGCGCCGGAGCGGACGAAGCGGATCGTCAATGCCATGCGCGAGCGCGGCGTGCTCATCAGCCGGATCGGCCCGCACGAGAGCATCCTGAAAATCCGCCCGCCGATGCCGTTTCAGCGCGAGCACGCCGATCTGCTCGTCTCGACGCTCGACGAGGCGCTCGCCCGTGCCTGACACACCACCCGCGGATCGCCTGCACGCGCTCGCGATTCGCGCACTCGCCCTCTGGCCGCTCGAGCCCACGCGCGTCGAGCCGCTCAAGGTGCGCGAGAACGCGGTCTACGCGGTCCACACGGCGGACGGCGGCCGAGTCGTCCTGCGCGTCCATCGATACGGCTATCATTCGGACGAGGCGCTCCACTCGGAGATGCTGTGGCTCGATGCGCTTCGTGCGCACGGGATCGAGGTGCCGCGCGCGGTGCCTTCGTGCGCCGGCCGGCCGTTCGAAGTGATCGAGGACTCCGACGGTCCCCGGCAGGTCGACGTGTTCGAGTGGATCGAAGGCCGTCCGCTGGGCTCGGTCGATCAGTCGCTCGCCGCCGACCCCGAGACGATTCGTTCCGTCTACGCGACCGTCGGCGCACTCGCCGCCCGGATCCACGCGCAATCGAGCGCGTGGCGTCCGCCGCCGAGTTTTCACCGCCACGCCTGGGACCGAGAAGGGCTCGTCGGCGAGCGGCCGTTCTGGGGGCGTTTCTGGGAGCTCGAGACGCTACAGCCCGCGGAGCGCCGCCTTCTCGAGCGGCTCCGCGGCGCCCTCGACGCGGAGCTCCGCCGCTTCGGCACCGCGGCCGATCGCTTCGGTCTGATCCATGCCGACCTCGTCCCCGAGAACGTCCTCGTCGACGGCGATCGCGTGCGCGTGATCGACTTCGACGACGCCGGCTTCGGCTGGCACCTCTTCGAGATCGCGACGTCGCTCTACTTCATCCGGCGCGAATCCTTCTACGAAATCGCACGCGACGCGTTCGTCGCCGGCTACCGCCGGCAACGGCCGCTGCCGGACGAGCACCTCGCGCTCCTGCCGGCATTTCTCGCCGCGCGCGGCACGACGTACCTCGGGTGGGTGCACACGCGCCGCGGTGAGTCGGTCGCCCAGGAGCTCACGCCGCTCTCGATCGAGCTCGCCGTCGCGGCGGCGGAGGATTACCTCGGCCGAGCCTAACCTGTCAGTGACCAGCCCAAGGCTTGGCGCAGGTCAGTGCACGGCGGTCACTTCCGCTCGCTCCGGCCCGTTCCCGCTGCGCCGCGTGCTCGCGACCGTCTCGTGACCGCAGACGGCGGCCCCAGCCGGGGCCGTGACGAGCGGCTGATTCGGCAGCGCCTCGCGATCCACGAGCACGCCGTCCTTGTAGACCGCGGCGACCCTGCGGAGGTTCCGCACGTCGGCCAGCGGGTCAGCGTCGAGCACGACGAGGTCGGCGAGCTTGCCCGGCTCGATCGTGCCGATCCGGTCGATCTTGCCGTATGCGCGCGCGACGTTGCTCGTGGAGGCTAGAATCGCGTCCATCGGGCGCATGCCCTTCTCGACGACCCCCTGAGCCCAGAGGAAATGGTCCTCGCCGAGCGTCCACGGGCGGCCATCCGTACCGCCCGGCGGCAGGTCGGCGAGCACGTCCGGTGCGGTGCAGCCGGCGTCCGTGCCGAGCAGGATGCGCGCTCCCGCGTCGATCAGCAGCCGCTCGTTCCGCGCGTGCTCGCCGCCGCCGTAGAAGGCCCATGGATCGCCGCAGGTTTCGAGATGCGTCTGGTACGCCTCGGTCACGGTCTGCATGCCGCATCCGAGCCCCTTCTTCGCGATCGCGTCGGCGAGCTCGGTCGGAATCGGCTGTTGCCCGGTGAGCGTCGCGTGGATCAGGACCTCCGCATCGAGGTCGACGGCGATCTGCAGGGCCTCGAGGCCGAGCGTGTGGGTCAGCAGGGGAACGCCCGCCGCGCGCGTCTCCTCGGCGATCACGCGCAGCACTCGCTCGGAGAACGTGAGGTAGGTGCGGTCCCAACCGACGGTCATGATCAGGTGATCGCTGACCGCGACCTTGAGCATGTCGACGCCGCGCCGGAGGTAGTCGCGGATGATCGGCCTCACCTCGCTCGGCGGAAGATGGCTCAGCTGGTGCCCGACGCCGGCCTCGAATAGGCGGTCCATGCGGTTCGCGAACGTCGTGCTGATGCAGCGCCGCGCGGCAGGGTGGAAGTCGGCGCTGAACGGCCCGCCCATGCCGACGATGTTCCCGGCGCAGAAGATGCGCGCACCGGCGACCTCGCCGGCGTCGATCCGGTCGCGCGCGACGAGCACAGGCTCGAGCGCGTTCCAGGTGTCGAAGACGGTCGTCATCCCCGAGCGGAGCGCGATCTGCGCCCCTTCTTCGATGACCGAGTGGAACTGTCCCTCGTAACGCGAGAGATACTCGATGCCGCCGATGCCCATCATCATGATGCCGTCGAGAAGGTGTACGTTCCCGTTCACGAAGCCCGGGAGGAGCCATCGGTCGCGTCCGTCGACGACGGTGGCGTCTTCCGGGATCGCGATCGATCGGTCCGCGCCGACGGCGACGAACCGGCCGTCGCGCACGAGCACGGTGGCGTCGTGCCTGGGAGGGCCGCCGAGGCCGTCGATGACCGTGGCGGACGTGATCGCGATCGTGGATCCCATGGCAACCTCTTTCTCCGGCGCTTCGGCGCCGGCTTGCGCGGCGAGGAGACAAAACCTACAACGTTAGAGTATTGACTGCAAGGGCAGGTGACGTGCCGACACGAAATCCCGACAGCGTCGTGATCCGGCGAGCCGGAGCCGAGCACGCGGGCCTGATCGCGCCGCTCGGCTCCGCGGGCCGGGCGGACGAGATCGCCGCGCGACTGACCGAGGCGATCCACCTCGGCCTGATCGCGGACGGCGATCGCCTGCCGGCGGAGCTCGATTTCGCGCAGCAGCTCGGAGTCTCGCCGATGACGCTCCGCGAAGCGATCGCGGCCTTGCGGAGGCGCGGGCTCGTCGAAACGCGGCGGGGCCGTCACGGCGGCACGTTTGTGAAGCGGGTCGTCGAGCCGCCCGAAGCGCGGGACCGCCGGCGTCTCGCCGAGACCTCGGTGTTGGCGCTACGCGACGCCGCCGACGAGCACGCAGCCATCTCCGGAGCGGCGGCGAAGCTCGCCGCGGAGCGGGCAACCCCGGCGAATGTCCGCAAGATCCTCGCGCTCGCCGAGCAGACGGGCTCGGCGGCGAGCCGCGGCGCGCGGATGAAGGCGGATACTCGGTTCCACGTCGAGATCGCGATCTCGACCCGCTCCGAGCGCCTGACCCGCCGCGAGGTCGCGCTTCAGTCGGAGACGACGGGGCTGCTCTGGCTGCCGCACCTCGGCGAGGCCGAGGTCCGCCGGATGGCGATCGAACATCGCGAGATCGCGAGCGCGATCGCCGCGGAGGATCCCGAGCGTGCCCGCGAGCGTGCCGAGCATCACGTTCGACGGAACCTCCGCCGGCTCACGGCCGCGCATCTCGCGCTCGTCGGGGGATCGGCGTGAGACGCCCACGGCGCTCTGAATCGCGGAGCCGTGCACTGCGCGCGGCAGCGGAGCGGATCTCGCGGACGCTCGACACGCCCCTCAAGCCGCTCCGGGCGCTCGCGGCGGAGGTGGCCTCGGCGGCTGACACGGCGACGTCCCAAGGCCGCTTGCTTACCGAGGCGGCGCTCCTGCCGATCCTGCCGCGGATCCAGAAGGTCGTCCTGCGCGGCGGCCCGATCGTCGGTCACGGGTTCATCGCCGCGCCCGGTGCCGTCGAGGGGCGGCAGAGATACCTCCTCTGGCTCCAAAGGCGCGAGGGCGGAGCGCGACGGCTCGAGCTGAACTTCGACCCGGACGACGTCGATGTCTACGACTACCTGAAGATGGAGTGGTTCACCGCCGCACGCGACCGGCACGTGCCGGTCCTCTTCGGGCCCTACCTCGACTATTCGGGGGCCGATCTCCTCGTGCTGACGGCGACCGTGCCGGTGCTCGCGTCCGGGGTGTTCCTCGGAGTCGCCGGCGCGGATCTGCTGATGAGCGATGTCGAAACCGCGCTCGTCCACGAGCTCAAGCACGTCGAGGGCGACTCGGTGATCGTCAACGCGGATCGCACGGTCGTCGCCGCGAGTTCCCCGCGCTGGCTGCCGGGCGAGCGCATGAAGCGGCATCCGACCACGGAGCGATCCGCGTGGGCTGAGATCGTCCCTCTCGCCGCGTGGACCGGTTGGCTCCTCGCGCTTGCCGCCGGCTCGGCCTCCGACCGCTCCGATTGACGGGGAGTTGTACTCGGGACGACCAACGGCGCTTCCGAGGTCACGAGCGCGCACGCCCGGCGGGGAGCTCCGCGTCCATGCGGGGGAGGACGCCGGCGTCGAACACGGCCTCGCCGCCGACGATCGTCCGCAGCACCCGCGTCTTCGGCAGCTCGTCGATCGCGCACGTGAGCGGCTTCCGGTCGACGATCGCGAGATCCGCCTGGCAGCCCGGCCGGAGCGAGCCGATGCCTTCCCAGCGCATCAGCTTCGCGTTGTTCACGGTCCAGCCATCGAGCGCCTGCTGCCGGCCGATCGAGTAGCCGGGACCCGCATGCCGATATCCAGAGCCGGCGAACTCGCGCGTCTCGGCGAGCGCCATGTGTTCGAAGGGATTGTCAGGCCCCCAGTCGCTGCCGAGGGCGACGTTGGCGCCCGACGCGAACATCTTGCCGACCGGGATCAGCTCGTCGAGCACCTGCTGGCCCATGCGCTCGCGGTACATGTCGCCCTTGCCGAAGCAGAAGCTGAGACTGCTCGTGAGGTGGAAGCCGAGCTCGGCGTAGCGCGTGATCGTCGCGTCGTCGATGAAGATGTTGTGCTGCATGACCCACTCCCTCGCGGGCACGTCCCATTTCGCGAGGAACGGCTCGAGGTTCTCGAGGAAGCGCCGATGATCTCGGCCGCTCGTCGGCATGAGGTTCAGACGCACCTCGTTCCGGAGACAGAACTCGATCGTCTCGCGCTCGATCTCGCCTGAGATGAACGAGTGCCCGCGCGTCGGCCGACCGAACGGGTCGCTGTAGGGCCGGTCCGTCGGCATCTGCCCCATCCACGCGGGCCCGCCGACGGGGAGCGTCACGCCGTCGACGCGAAACAGCGGATCGGTGGTCTGCCTGAGCTTCACCGCGAGTGCGAGATTCGCTCGAATGCGCTCGTCGGAGAGCGCCATGCCGAAGTCGAGCGCGACCGGCGCGGCCTCGACCGCGGCGAGCACGCGCATCGTGAGGCGCCCTTCGTCCCGCACGCGCTGATACGCGGCGATGTGCGCCGGCTCCATCGCGTGTCCTTCGTAGGCGCTCGTGACGCCGCGTCGCGCCGCGATGGCGAGCCCGCCGAGCGCGCCGCGATACCAGAGCTCGTCGCTCGGCTGCAGCACTTGCGCGAGCACGCGCGTCAGCCAGAAGCGGCTGCTGTTGTAGTAGTTGTTCACGTAGCCGCTGAAGATGCCGGTCGGCTCGCCATGTGCGTCCTTCTCGACGAACACCTCGTCGACGAAGTCTGGCAGCTCGCGTGTGAGCCCGAGCTTCGCGAGCGCCATCGAGCTCATCGCGCAGACGTTCGGCGTTCTCGGCGCATAGGCCTGGATCCAGACGGGATGGTCCGGGGCGGCGTCGTCGAGCTCGTGGCGGTTCGGCAGGCGGCCCTCGGGTAGATCGCGCCACGAGCGGCGGATGAAGTAGTGGGGCTCGCCGACCGGCGTGGCCAGAATCCACTCACCGCGCGGCGTAACGGCCGCGCGTTCACGGATGCGCCGCCGGATGTCGTCGTGATCGCGCGCGTCGTAGAGCTCGACGCAGAACGCGTCGAAGCTCCCGAAGTGGAGGAAGTGGGGATGGGTGTCGATGAGACCCGGCGAGACGCAGGCGCCTTCGATGTCGATCTCCTGCGCGGACGCTCCCGCGGCCGACCGCATGTCGCCGAGGGTGCCGGTCGCGAGGACCCGATCACCTTCGAGCACGAGGGCCTCGTGCGTCTCGCGCGCGTCGTTCTGGGTCAACACGGAGCCACCGGAGAGCAGGATCCGTCGGCGCGGCTTCGTCATGGTGCGGCCTCCCTCGAACGAGCGATTCTAGGCGGGGGACGCGCCGCCCCGCATCGGCCGAAGGGATGAATTCCGTCGGGCTCTCCGATAGCATCCGGCGCGCGTGGGCGCGCTCGGACACGAGAACATTCCCCTTCGTGCGATGGGCATGCTCGCCGACCTCGTGCCGCTCGATGGCGCTGTCTTCTACGCGGTCGATTCGAACGGTGAAGCCGTCGATCACGAGCTTTTCCGGCTCCGTCACGAGTGCCTCCCCGATTATCGCGAGCGGTTCCACCGGATCGACCCCTGCCATCCGCGCCGTTTCGCCGCGGGCGGTGAGCAGCTCGTCCGGCTGCGCGACCTCCTCGCGCCCAGCTCCTTCGCGCGCTCGGAATACTATCGCGAGTTCTTTCGGAGGCTCGGCATCCGGCACGAGATCGAGCTGTTTCTCCGCGACCGAGGAAGGATCGTCGCCGGCTTGTCGCTCCTTCGCTCGCCTCGGCGTGGCGACTTCGCCGACCGGGAGATCGAGGCCGTCGATCGCGTGCGCCCGTTCCTCGAGCTCGCGATCGGTGCGCCTGCGCGACCGCGGTCCTTGGAGAGCGTGCTCGCGGCGGAGTTCGCCTTGAGTCGCCGGGAAATCCAGGTCGTACGGTTGGTGGCGAACGGGGCGCGGAACGAAGAAATCGCCCGCTCGCTCTTCGTGAGCCTCCCTACCGTCAAGACGCACCTGCAGCACGTCTTCGACAAGATGGGTGTGCGGTCGCGAACCGAGCTCGCCGCGCGAATTCACGCGCTCGGCTGAGAACCGTTCACACCCTCGGAAACCCGCATTCCGCGCGGGTTTGAGGGCGGAAGTCCGGGCCCGGACTTCCGCGTTCGCTCAAGCGAGGACGGAGGCCTCCGCAAGAGCCTGCCGCGCGAGCACGACCACGCGCGGGCTGATGAGCTTCGCGGTCTCGCGGTTCGAGCCGAGTGCCTGCTCGACCGCGCGAATCGCCTGGGCGAGCGCGACGCTCGCCGCCGCGGGCACGTCAGCCACGCGGCCGGCGTCGCGTGCGAGCGATTTCAAGCGTGCAAGGAGCGCGCGAAGCGGCTCGACTTCTCCGCGAAGCCGCGCGCGGAGCTCACGAAACTCCTCGTCCGTGAGTTCGCCGCGCAGTGCCTGCAAGCGCATCCCCGTGAGCTCCCTCCGTACCGATTCCGACAGACGACGCCGGAGCCGGTTCTCGATCCACATGAGCGCGGACGCGCCGGTGAGCGACGGGATGAAGCCCTTCGGCTTGGGCGCGAGCCACGCCGGATGATCGCGCTTCAGCCAGTCGTGGATCTGCAGGTAGTGATAGAGCTCCGTGCGCGAGAGGCCGAGGCGCTTCTGCGCGTAATCCGAGGAGGTACATGAGCTGGATGCGCTTGAGGTAGCCCTCGAGCTGCCAGGTGAGTTGGTGGGCGATCTGGGCGGGTGAGGGCTTGCGGGGCATCGCGCGCTCGGTGTTCGCGCGGGGTGGGCGGGGTTGTCAAACCCGGGACCTCTACTCACAACCCTCGATTCCGTGGCGACGCCGCCGAGTTGAGGCGCCGGCACAGGCGCTGCCGGAAGTTGCCGCCCTTCGCGTCGGGAGGATCCAACGCCATTTCCGTCGACGGCCGCTCGCTGTTTAACGCCCTTCGCTTGAGCCGCAAACGCCACGACGATCGCGGCGGCGCGAAGCGCCATCCCGACCGCCGAGGTCGCGTTTGTCGGCTCCAAGCGATTGTTAGGCAGCGCGCGCGCCACGAATTGCACGCCGCAGATCGGCGTAGCGCCCATAGAGGTCATCGAGCTCTTGCGGTTTGTAGTGCGTGCGAAGCAGCGTGATCGCCCGTCTCGTGTAGTACGCCGCGAGACGCATCGTTGCTCGATTCTCGTGTTGAGAAACCTCCTGCAGGGCCAGCCCGAGACCGGAAGCCGCCAAGCCTTGCGACTCGCGATCACGAAGGCGGCCGAATCGTCGGAAGGCTTGACGATGCCATTGGGCCGCTGAGCGCAGGTGCACCTCGCGAGCGCCGCCAGTGCGATTCAGGTAGGCGTATCCGAGAGCCAGGCAAATCATGGCTCGTTCCTCTGCGGCACGAGAGCCTCGTGTGAGATGAAAAGCCCGTCGCGCCTGCCAGATCGCACCAGCCAGCCGCGGTGGTCGCAGTGCTTGATCGGAATCAGCGTTGACCAACGCACTCAGCGCGCGACGTGCTGTCTCTCTCGACCTTGATATCACGTGATCTGCTCTCTCCGCTGCCTAACGCCTTTCGCTTGAGCCGCAACCGCCAAGGCAATCGCGGCGGCGCGAAGCGCCGACAACGACCGACGAGGCGCGGTTGTCGGCTCCAAGCGACTTGTTAGCCAGCATCACGGCGCAGGCTCCGAACGATTCTTTTTGAGACGAGCCGCTACGGCGGGAATCTCGTAGAAGTCACGGACGATCAGATCTAGAAACTCGAGCACGTGTTGCGCGTTCTGGCGCGTAGCGTTTTGGAGTTGATCGTCGTCAGGATGAGCGCCGAGATTTCCGTATCGGCGCACCTCTTCGGCCAGCTGGTGCAGGGCCGGCCGAAGAATCGCGTTCTTGATCGCGTGGTCGATTGCGTCGACTAGATTTCGCTGTGTGCAGCCTTGCTCCTTGAGGCAGCGCTGGAGCGCCCGCCTGCTCATGACCATGGAGGATTTGAAGCATCCCGCGTTTAGCGCGGTGCCGGCCTCTGAATAGTCTTCGCGAATCTCCTGAGAAACTGGGAGATTGGGGTCGAGTCCGTACTTACGAGCGGGGTATGTTGTGGCGATCTCGAACTTGTTTTGAACGTGGTGCCCAACGGCTAACACGAGCTTGTGACAAGCGGGATTTTGGCAGCGCAATGCCTTCCAGACGATCGGCAGGGAAGGAGCGAATCCGAGGCTGGCCTCCTCCTTGGTCTGCACATGCCTTACCCCGCAGTGAGGGCACTGATCGATGACGGTCGCCATGCGAAGGGTCGAACGGTACCCGAAAAGCCGCGGACCTCAAAGCCGGGTAGACATCAACGCTCTGCGCTTCAGACAGCGATCGCCTCGACCAGCGGAGGAGAGGAAATCGCAACGAAAGGGTCTTCGTTCGTACCACGACCTGCTGGCTAACGCCCCTCGCTTGAGCCGCAAACGCCGCGGCGACCTCGGCGGCGCGAAGAGCCGATCACGACTGCCCCGTTCGCGTTTGTCGGCTCCAAGCGTTTGTTAGGCCGCGCGCCATGCGCACGAATCTCCGCAGAGCACCGATCGGCTTCCGGGGCCATACTAGAACCGGAATCAACCACTTTGGAATTCCTAGATAGATGCCGTTCTCGAGCATGCCCTTCTCTATATCTTCGCGCATCGCTTCGTTGGCCCACACATCGGACGAAGGAGGTGATGCTAACCACGCGCGGAGCTCTTCTTGGATGCGCGTACTGGAGGCCAGACGTCGCGCGAATGCTAGCTCTTGCCTCCGGCACGCGATCTCGATCTTGCGTCGTTGCTTCGGGGTGTACGGGATCCCGCATCCGTCGATTCTCGCGTGCGTCGCCTCGTGAACGATGGCTACTGCAATTTCGTCGGTAGTCACCGACGCATCAAGTACGAATCGCTCGTCGAGCTGGCACGCCCTTGCGGCCGAGTTGAAGGTCGCTCGATGTCCGGGCAGCAGCCGCACCCAGACACGCGAGAGATCCTGGCGGATTCGACGATAGCGGTGTTGGTCATGCTCGCGAATAAGCACCAACGCCGCTTCGGCGCGCGCGACGGCGTCGGCTTTGATGCCACCGACCCAGAGACCGTCTACGACGCGTCCGCTCGCGATCCAAAGCTCGAATCGATCCGGGAAAGAAAGCGGGTTAGCGGTCGCTTCCAACTCGAGGTGCCTCGCGGCCTAACGCCCTTCGCTTCAGCCGCGACCGCCGTTGTGGTCACGGCGGCGCGTAGCGCCGCCGTCGGCCGCAGAGGGGGCGGTCGTCGGCTCCAAGCGCTTGTTAGCCTGCGCTTCAATGGCGCGGCGCCGAGCTTTCGCACCGTGTTCCTTCACACTCACGCCTACGATCGTTGCCAATAGACCGATGATGAAGAATACCGTCACAATCTCAAGAACGCGCGGCATTGGCTCCGTTCGCCACGCCGATCGAGCGGTGACTACCGGCTTGGGTTCTTCAGCAAGAGGCCCAAGCCAAAGGTATCGGGCGCTTGAGGGTGGGAGAAACGGCTTATCCGCTTCGAAAACCCTGTACGCGCCCGACTGCGCGGGGCTCGTCGGCGGCAGCGTTCTCCACAAAACGACCTGGCATTTGAGGAGGTCCTTCACGAAGCTAACGGACGCGTCTACCGGCGTGTGGAGACCACTCCCTGCAATCGGCCTGAAACTCGAAGCGGAAGTCGGCGCCGATCTCGGCAATGATCGTCTCGCCGATTGTGTAGACGCGAAGTGACCTCGGTGGCTGGGCGTGCTCGCAGGGACAAACAAGAGAGGCTCGCTCGGAAGATGCCAGATCGCGGATCAGCTCAGGACACGCTCTCGAAATCGCGTCGCGCAGCTCGGTGGTGATCGACTCCACTTTGCGTCTCTGCGCTGGCTAACGCCTTTCGCTTGAGCCGCAAACGCCGCGGCAATTGCGGCGGCGCGGAGCGCCGATCCCGAATGCCTTGCTCGCGTTTGTCGGCTCCAAGCGATTGTTGGGCTGCGCAATCATGGTGAGCCAGCGGGAATAACCGTACGGCACGCTCACTTTCTCCATTCGACAAAGCCGAGCAGCGCCGCACACCCCACCGCGACAAACACCAAACCGATGAAAACGAACATAAAGCGCCCGAACATCATCCCGCGCGGACCGACATGGTAGGGCACACCAAGGCGTCGATGGATCGCAGTCTGCTGTGCAGTGCCGATCTCCACGAGTTGTCGGTTGCACAGCACGGCAAAGGCACCGAAAGCGATGAAAAAGAGGTCTTGCAGATGTTCGTAGGTCACCGACACCGTCCTTCTTGGCGCGCTGCCCAACGCCTCTGCGCTTCAGCGGCTAACGCCGCGGTGCCGCGGCGGCGCGAAGCGCCGATTCCGGTCGCCGTTGATGCGTTTGTCCGCTGCAAGCGCTTGTTAGGCAGCGGGTTCATGAGCGCTGCCGGAGGATTCCAGCTACGGCATCAAACACTTCTGGCCGCGTGAGCATCCGCGCAATGGCAACAAGTTCCGGATCCTCGCCGCCCTTCGCCATTTTGCGGACGAGTTGGCTGATTTCCCGACGCCGCAGGTTGGAGGGAAGTTGCTCGAGACCGTCGAACCACCGCCGCATCGTTTCATCTCGCTCGAGTACTTCCACAAACGTAACCAACTTCTCCGGTATCGCGACGCTGGACATCTTCGCTGCCTAACGACCTTCGCTTGAGCCGCAAACGCCTCGGCCGTCGCGGCGGCGCGAAGCGCCGATACCGATCGCCGCGCTCGCGTTTGTCGGCTCCAAGCGATTGTTAGGTGGCGCCGGCACGCCCGCCGACGTCCGGCAAGCGATTTCGTAGCCAACCAAGGAAGTGAAGACCATGAGTGCTGCGAGCGCAGACGAGACGCTCCCGGGAAAGCCGGCGGATGCGGTCTCTGCGAGCAAAGCTCCTAACCCGCAGACGAAGCCGGGCGTGCGGATGGTTCGCTGTGCCAGGCCCAACTCTGCCGCGTGCGGTGTCAATCTGCCAACGACGAAGCCCCCGAGCATGAAGGAGAACGGGACAGCCAGGGCAGCGGTCAGAAACATGAACGAAAAACCGCCGCTCGCGATGAGCCGGATCCCGTGGACTGCTGCCGCGCACACAACCCCGGCGCCGACACTCGCGCCAAGAGTGACCAGGAGCTCTCGCGGTATTTCTTCCTTCGCCACCTAACGCCTCTGCGCTTCAGCGGCGAACGCCGCTGTACCGCGGCGGCGCGAAGCGCCGGTTCTGAACTCATGGCTGCGTTCGTCCGCTGCAAGCGCTTGTTAGGCGACGCCGGCTAGAAAAAAGAGGGCGATGAAGACCATGAACGCGCCGGCAGCGAACGCAAACCCTGCGCCCATGGTTAGTTGATCGGGAGGCATGTTCGGAGCGTGGCGATATCTGAGCTGGAGCAGCTTCGTAAACCATCTCGCCGCAATTGCGGGGCGGATCATGAAGAAGAGACCGATCAAGCCGTAGGCACCCAACGCGAGTACCGTGAGGATGTTCGTGCGGGCCACTGGAGTCGCCTAACGCCCTTCGCTTGAGCCGCAAACGCCACTGCGCTCGCGGCGGCGCGAAGCGCCGATCCCGGCCGCCGAGCTCGCGTTTGTCGGCTCCAAGCGATTGTTAGACGGCAGCCTCACTTGGCGAGCGCTCGGGGTAGAGCGTCGGGTGAATGAGCGTTGACCGCGAGAAATGTTCGGCGTGCTTCGGGAACGGTATTCAAGAAAGCCTTCCTGAATGCTTGAGGGTCCTTGAGCAACGCTGCGATCTTGGTCATGTCCGGGAACTCGTTGTCACCCATCTCCGCGAACCAACCGGACTCCCCGTGTCGAATGAATACCCAGTAAGAGTGTCGCGGGCATTCGGGGCAGGTTGCGTGAGCCCAGCCGCAGAGTTCGTCTCCGTTCTCGATACGGGCGACGACCTGTGGGCGGCTAATCATTTGGTTCGGTCCCCATCGTTCCCCGGGGCGAATGTAATCACCGAGTTCCGTTGGTATGGGCAGCGGGTTCCGAGGATCGTCCTTCGCGTCGACGTTGAATAGCACAACGGAGTACTTCGGATCTCTGACGACCGTCTCAGATACGTTCCACACGGATACATTCGCCATCTTGGGGCCAGAGAAGGTCAAAGCGAGGTCTGGCCGAGCGAGCTGCTCCGCGAGACGCTGATAGGTATAGATCCCGCCAACGATGACAATCGGGAATCCGACAAACGCAAGTAACGAGCGGTAGGCACCGAGAAGCGTAGCGTTGGCGATGAGCCAGGGGTGAAGACGACCCCGGAAGGCGTTGAAGAAGACGTGAGCGAGAATCGCGGTCACGCAGATTCCGCCCAAGATGTAGAGCGTGGTGATCACGGGTGGATGCCGTCTAACGCTTGAGCGTTGAGCTGCCGGCGCCGCGACGATCGCGGCGGCGCACCGCGCCGCTCCCGACCGCCGCGCATGCGCCGGTCAGCTCTAACGCTTTGTTAGAGAGCCCTCGCCTCATGTGAACGGCAGCCCGGCCGCTCCCTTCTGGCAAGCAGGGCAGCGACGAAGGTGAATGTCGGAGCCGTTTGCGCCGTACTCGTTTTGGCACGCGAGACAACGAAGCACATAGATGTACTGGCCGTGGTCCGTGCCCGGCAGACCTGTCGCTCGCACAACGACCTGCCGGTTGCGATTCTCAAATCCTCGCGTTGTCGTTCCCAGATTTGGTTTGCGCGGCATCAGTCGTCGCTCTCTAACTATTACTTCACTCGCGCGCGGCTTCCGTCTCCATCGAGCCGCGACGCAGTCTAACACCGCGCATCGATGGCACGGAAACGCGGGAAAGCTTGCTTGCAGTATCGGGAATCATGCTTCGTCGCCGGCAAGTAACCTCGCAGGGACTGCAGCGTAAATCGGTGACGGCCTGGGACGCGCGTGCAGCCCTAATGAAAACTGCGAGTGACTGGACGACGCTTCGCCTCTTGCGCGGCCCCATCGCCCGCAACGCATCCGGGACTGCTGGCGAACCTCGCCGGCCGCTTCTAGTTTCCGGGGCGCGGCGTCGTGGTTGGCGACAAAATCGGCTTGACTCGGGTTTATAATTTCGCTAAATCTTCGCCTATGCTTGTCGGCACCGCAACTGCTCGGAAACCCGTGCCAGATGCGGCTTTACGCCGTCTCGCGCTCGCACCGAACGTCGCGGGCATCGAGAGCGCCGCCGACCGCGCGCTTCGCCTTTCAGGCGCGGAATCGCGGGCGCGCTACGAGCTCGGTCGCGCGGCGGCTCGCTTCCTCGCCATCAAGGGCTGGGAGGACCTCGGCTTCGCGCGCCTCGGCGACTACGCGCGCGAGCGCCTCGGGTTCTCCGGCCGCGAGCTGCAGAGCTTCGCCTTCGTGGCCTCGCGGCTCCCTGGGTTACCGCTCGTCGCGGCGGCCTTCCTCCGCGGCGAGATCTCTTGGAGTCGGACTCGGCTCCTTTGCGCCGTCGCCGGCGCGGACTCGGAATCTGCTCTGGCTCGAGCGGGCGCGCGGCCGCACGGTGCGCGAGCTCGTCGTCGAGATCCGCCGCGGTTCTTCCGCCGACGACCCGTTCGCGCTCGACGACGAATCCGACGCCACCGACGGCGAGCCGCGCGACGCAGTTCTCGATCCTTGCGCCTCCGCGCGTCGCGTTTCTCTGGCGCCGCGCGCTCGAGCTCGCGCGCCGCATGCTCGGCTCGCAGGCGCCGGTCTGGCAAGCGGCCGAAGCGATGGTTGCCGAAGCGAGCTCGGCGATTCCGATCGAGCCTGGGCCGGGCGATCTTGCGCCGATCGCGCGCGAGGATGACGCGATGCCGCCCGCTGCGCTCGCTCGGCATGCGACGGCGCAGACGGGTCCGGACGATTCCTTTCCCTCTCCCGACGTTTCCTCGGACGACCCCTACGTCCTCGACGACGAGATGTGCGACCTGGCCGGCATCCTCTCCCAGGTCGACGCCGAGCTCGGCGCGAGCCTCGCCGGGTCGTCGACCTCCGCCTTCATCGCGCGCTCGGTTTCGACTCCTTCGACTCCTACGCGCGTGAGCAGCTCGGCGTGTCTCCCGCCAAGGCGCGCGCATTGGTCGCTCTCGAGCGACGCTCGCGGGAATCGCGCGAGCTCGGCCGCGCCTATCGCTCGGGCGAGCTCTCCTGGGTGAAGGCGCTGGCGATCTCGCCGGTCGCGAAGGGCGAATTCGAATCCGCGTGGGTTGCGCGCGCCTCCGAGGTGATGGTGCGCCGACTGCAGGACGAGGTCGAGTGGGCGCTCGACATGCGCGACGCCTGCGGCCGGCCGGCGGCGCCGCCCGAAGCCGATTCGAGGCTCGAGCGACCGGACCTCCAAACGTGTGCGCCGCGAAGCGAACGCCGACACCGAGGTCGCGAGCCGCCGAGTGACGTTTTTTGGCCCTGCTTCCGTGGTCGCGCTCTTCCGCGCGGGCGTGCGGAGCTTCACCGACAGAGGCGAGCCGCCGTGGAAGGGGCTCGAGCGCCTTCTCCTCCACGCGATCACGGAGTGGGAGTCACAGCCTCGTCATCGCGACCCGATCTTCTTCCGCGAGGGCTGGCGCTGCGGCGTTCCGGGCTGCACCTCGCGGCGGAGCCTCGAGGATCATCACATCGAGTTCCGCTCGCGCGGCGGCGGCAACGAGCAATGGAACCGCGTCGCCGCCTGCACTTGGCATCACCATCAGTCGATCCATCGCTACGTCGTCCGCGCCAGCGGTCGTGCGCCCGATGACGTCGTGTGGGAGCTCGGCCTCCGGCCGGGCCGGGCACCGCTCCTCCGGCTTCACGGGGAGCGGTACCTGCCTGCTCTTTGAAAATTGAATTCGTCGCGCCGCGCTTCGCCGCGGAGTGGCGAAGCGGATGCGCGGAGCGACTCGAGGTCGCGGGGACCGCTCCTTGTTGGAGATGGTGCCGTCGATTAGGGTCGATCCTCGAACGTGCTCACCGAAGCGCAAATCGGGCACCTTCGTCACTTCGACGACCTCTCGCGCCAGCTGCCGAACGATTGGTCGTCGATGCAAGGCAAAGGCATCGGCCAGGACGACTTCGGCGGGTATCGCTTCCAGCTCGCGTACATGGCGTACGCGCTGGCGCTCGCGCATCGCCATCGACTGCCTGCGGCGCCGGGCGCGTTCCGCGGAACGTTCCAGCGGTTGATCGAGAAGATCCTCCTGCCCGAGGTGTGGATCTACTGGCGCGACACGAGTCGCGGCGGCGCGATCTTCAACCTGCACCTCGCGAACCGCTTGCGTGAGGAATGGAACCCGGTCGTCCGCGACAACATCATGTACAGCGCCTACGTGCAGTCGATGGCGCTCCTCTACCACTACCTCTTCGACGATGACCGCTACGCGAAGCCCGGTGCGCTCAGCTTCCGCCACTGGTCGTTCTTCTGGGGCGGCGAGGAGAAGCGCTTCGACTACGACGAGAATTCCCTGAACGAGCACGTCTACTGGCAGATGGTCGAGAACGGCTACCTCGGCGTCGCCTGCGAGCCGAACTGCATCTTCCAGATCTGCAATCAGCCGGCGATCCTCGGCTTCCGCCTGCATGATCTCGTGTACGGCGGCTCCGTCGCCGACGAGGTGACGCGCGGCTATGAGCGGGCCTGGGGCGAGTTCGGGCGGCTCGACGCCGGCGGTCACTACAACATGATGATGCTCGCCGACTCGCGGACGGTCTTGCCGAACGACGCGAAGACGCCGTGGATCGACGCCTGGTGCGGGACGCTGATGAACATGTGGAACCGCGACTTCGTCCGCGAGCACTATCCGCGACAGGTGCGCGATCTACTGGTGCCCGGACGCGGCGGGACGGTCTCGGTCCGCTCCACGCCGCCGCGCGAGGTGATGGGCCAGCGAGTGGTGGCGGACAGCTGCGACTTCGGCTGGGTCGCCGCGTGGGCGTCGGAGATGGGCGATGTCGAGACGCTCGACGGGTTGCTCGCGCATGCCGACCTTTCCATGGCGCCGACGTGGCGGAGCGGCGCACTCTGCTACCCGCGGAACGACGCCGAGACCGATGCCGAGGGCAACCGAACGCTCGTCGAGCCGCTGACCGGCAATGTGCTCCTCGGCTATGCACGGCTGAACGTGCCGGACGGTCTCTGGAAGCTCTACAACGAGCCATGGGATCGCGCGCGCTTCGACGAGCCGCTGCTCGCCGACGTCTGCGCCGGACGTCGACGTCGCCGAAGCATCGTTCGATCGTGTGAAGCACGCGCTCACGTTCACGATCCGGCGACGCGACGACCGGAAGGGCGAGGGCGTCGTCGCGCTCCGGAACGTCGACGAATCGGCGAGCTGGGATCTTCCTCCCGAATGCGAGCTCTTCGCGCGAGGCGGGTGGGCTCGCGGTCCGCACCGCGCACGGCGGCTTTCGGACGGTCGTGGCGACGCTCTGATGAGCCCCGGCGGCGCCTTCCGCCTGATCGACCATCACGGTGCCGAGGTCAGCAACGAGAGCTACCTCGGCAAGTACCTGCTCGTGTTCTTCGGCTTCACGCACTGCAAGGTCGTCTGCCCGCGAGCGCTCGCCAAGCTTTCGAGCGTGCTCGAGTCGCTCGGCCCGCTCGCGGGCGAGATCCAGCCGCTCTACGTCACCGTCGATCCGGAGCGCGATACGCCCGACGTCATGCGCACGTTCCTCGAGCGAACGGCGCCGCGCTTCACCGGCCTCACGGGACCCAGGGAGCGGATCGACGAGGCGAAGAAGGCGTTCCACGTGTTCGCCCGGCGTGCCGCGGATCCCGACGACCCGGAAGGATACGCCGTTCCGCACACGGCAATCACCTACGTGCTTGACCGGCGGGGCCGGTACGCGGCGCACTTTACTGATGCGGCCGATGCCCCGGCGATGGCCGAGAGACTGCGAGCTCTCTTCTCCACGGAACGATAGAAAATCATCCTTTCGCCCGATGCGCGCGCCAGCGCGCACGCGGCAGGATCGGCTTCATGCGGGAGAGTGGATCCAGCGGGCGGCTCGCAGGGCGCGTGGCGATCGTCACGGGCTCGGGCCGAGGCATCGGGCGCGGGATTGCCGAGCGCTTCGCCGCCGAAGGGGCGCGCGTCTGCGTCGCAACGCGAACGGCATCGGCGGGGGAAGAGACGGTCGCGGCGATCCATGCCGCCGGAGGCGAGGCCTTTCTCGTCGCCGGCGACGTCGGCCGCATGGAGGTTCTCGAGGAGATCGTCGGCGCGAGCGTCGTGCGCTGGGGCGGCCTCGACATCGTCGTCCACAACGCCGCCGCGTTCCCGTTCCACCGGATCGTGGAGCTTCCCGAGGACGCGCTCGAGGAGACGCTCGCGGTGAATCTCAAGGCCGCGTTCCGTCTCGCCCGCCTCGCCGTGCCGTATCTCGAGCGCTCGCGCGCGGGGCGGCTGCTCTTCACCTCTTCGGTCACCGGACCGCGCACGGCGATCCCCGGCCTCGGGCACTACGCGGCGTCGAAGGCCGGGCTCAACGGCTTCATTCGCGCCGCCGGCCTCGAGCTCGCGCGCAAAGGCATCACGGTGAACGGGGTCGAGCCCGGATTGATTCGCACCCCGGCGTTGCTGACGCTCGGCACCGAGACCGAGCTCGAGGCGATGCGTCGCGAGATCCCGCTTGGGCGGTTCGGCGAGCCGGCAGAGATCGCTTGCGCGATGCTCTTTCTCGCCTCCGACGAGGGCAGCTACGTGACCGGGCAGACGATCATCGTCGACGGCGGTGGCCAGCTGCCGGAGAATTCGAGCGCGATCGCGGCTCTCGACTGACCGCGCTCATCGCTTCCACCGTGTTTCGGGTCGCACGATTCCTTGCTTGCGGAGCTCGCTCACGAGGAGCGTCTTGCCGGTGAAGTCGATCGGCTGTTTCAGCATCCAGAGGACGGCGTCCGTCATGATCACCGGATCCTCGAACGGCGCATCCGACTTCGGTCCGAGCGTGTCGGAGAAACCTTCGCTCCACACCATCAAGTCGAGGCGAAGCGTGTTCACTGCGACCTTGCCGCGGAGCTCGAACGCGAGGCCGTCGGTCAAGCCCTCGAGCGCCGCCTTCGTCGCCGTGTAGCTCGGTCGCCCGAACTCGGGGAACGTCACCGCGCCCGAGGACACGTTGATCACGCGGCCCGCGCCGGCAGGCATGCGCGGGCAGAGGTAGTAGCAAAGGTAGAAGGGGCCGTTCACGTTGATGTCGACCGCGAGCCGCCAGCGCTTCGTCGAGTCTTGCAGCGCCGGCAGCGGCGGCGCGATCGCGGCGTTGTTGATGAGGAGATCGCAGCGGCCGAGCTCCGCGAAGACGCGATCGGCGAGTGCCTTCACGGCGTCCTCGTCGCGGACGTCGAGCGGCGCGGCGATCGCGCGGCGACCTTTCGCGCGGACGAGCTCGGCCGTTTCGTCGATCGTCCCGGGGAGCTTCGACGGGTGATCGCTGCTCGAGCGCGCCGCGCAGACGATGTCATAGCCGTTCGCAGCGAGGTCGACGGCGAGCTGCTTGCCGATGCCGCGGCTGGCTCCGGTGATGAGGGCGACGGGGCGGACATGCGAGCGGTGAATAGGCCGAATCGCGCCGGGCGATCAATCCGCGCCGAAGTGCTCGGCGCGGATGAGCTCGACCGTTCGCCTCGCCCAGGCGACGGGCTGATCGAGACGGCGAAGCGGGCGGACGCGGCGGACTTCGAGGCCGTCCTTGGCCTCGACGACGTCGACGTCCGAGAACGCGGCGAAACCGCGCTCGCCGGCCGCGCCGATCTCGATCAGCAAGCCGAGCTTCGGGCTCGGGGGCGGCTGGCCTTTCTCAGTCGGCGTCGGCGCGTGCGCGCGGCGGACATCGGCGACGGATTGGTCGAGTGCCTCGAGATAGCGGCGTGAAGCTTCTTCGCCTTCACCGCCCTCAGACCAGGCGGCCTTCTCCTTGTCGCGGATCCGCGCGACGACGTGCTTCAGCACGCGCGTGTGGAGCAGCACCTCGATCACCGGCACGCCGCTCCGCTCGGCGAGCCGGATCTCGCCCTGCGGGCGCTCGGCGGACGGAATCCAGGCGCGACGGAGGATCTTCTCCGGCTCGTGGGCGCTGGCGTCGAGCGCGATCAGGAGTAGGGCGGTCGTGAAGAAACGCTTCATGCCTTCCGCACCATCAAGCACGCGGGCAACACGAAGAGCTCGCAGATCACGCCCGAGAGCATGGTCCAACCCGTGAGGGCAGAGAAGTAGATCGTCGGACGAAAGCTCCCGAGCATGCCCACCCAGAAGCCGATCGCGAGCACGAGCGAGGCGGTCGCGAGCGCCGCACCGATGCCCGTCGTCGTGTGATGAATCGCACCGGCGGTGCCGAGCCGGTCCTCCTCGCGCGCGAAGTGAACGAGGTAGTGGATCGTGTCATCGACGACGAGCCCGATGACCGCGGAGGCGATCATCGCGGTTCCGGCCGAGAGCTCGATGCCCGCATACCCCATGAGCCCGCCCGTCCACACGAGCGGAATCACGTTCGGGACCATCGCGAGGAGCGTGAGCCCGACCGAGCGCAGCATGACGCCGATCGCGAGGAACACCATCAGATACCCGAACCCGAAGCTCGCGACTTGGGACGCGACGAGACGGTTCGAATCGAGCGCGAAGCGTACGAAGGCGCCGGTCGGCTCGATGCGGTACTCGGGTCCGAGCGTCGCGGCCCCGATCCCCTCGATTCTCTCGATGAGGTGCGCGGCTTCCGCCGAGCCGATCGAGCGCACGGCGAGCCGCACGCGTAGCCGCGAGAACGATGGATCCGCGATCTGCCGCAGGAGCCCGCGTTCGTCGCCGGCGGCGAGAAGATCGTAGGCGACGGCGACCTCGTCGTCGGTCGCCGGCAGCGAGGCCTCGCCCGTTTCGGCTCTCCGGAGCTGCTCGAGAATGGGCGCCAGGCCGAACGCGCTCGCGACGTGCGGCTCGCGGCGTGCCTCCTCCATGAAGGCGGCGACGCGGCGGATGTCGTTCGCGCGCGCGAGCGGCGTGCCGTCGCGTCGCGCGACCAGGATCTCCACCGTGCTCGAGGCGCCGAGCATCCGGTCGATCGCCTCGGTGTCTCGCACGAGCGGCTGATCGGCCTTCAGGAAGCGAATGAGATCCGTGTCGCGGGTGATCCGCGGGATGCCGAAGGCGGCGACGACCGTCAGCGCCGTGACGACGGCGAGAATCGCGCGCGGGCGCCTGGTGCTGAACCGCGCGATCGAGGCCAAGACTCGCGCGACGGCCGGGCGATCGCCGGGGTCGTCCGCGCTCGGCACCGGCAGCCACGTCAGCGCCACGGGCACGAGCGTCATCCCGACCGCCCACGAGACCAGCACGCCGATCGCGGCGAACGCGCCGAAGTGGCGGACCGCGGGGGTATCCGTGATCACCAAAGAAGCAAAGCCGAGCGCGGTCGTGAATGCGGCGAAGAACGCGGGCTTGGCGAGCGCGCGTACGACCGCGCGGATGCGCTCCACGGGGTCGGCGATCTCGCGGCCGACGGTCCGCCAGCCGTGGTAGACGTGCACGCTCGTCATGAACGAGAGCACCATGATGACCGGCGGCAGGAGCGAGGTGATCGGGTTCAAGGCGAGCCCGCTCCAGGCGTAGGCGCCGAGCGTCGTGATGAGGCTCACGCCCGTGACCGCGAGGGGCAGGAGCACGCCCGAGACGCGGCGGAACGCGAGCGCGAGAAGCAGCGAGAGGACGCCGAGGCAGACCGGTACGAGCACGAGCTGATCGCGATCGACGAGCCGCGCGACGTCGTGCTTGGCGACGGGAAGGCCCGTCACGTGCAGCGTGACGTCGCCCGCGTTCTCGCGCGCTTGGATGCGCCGGAGCGCTGCGATCAGCTCGGCGAGCTCTGTTCCGGAGACCGCCGGCTCGACGACGATCGTCGCGAGGCGTCGATCGGGCGAGACGAGAAGGCCCGTCAGATGAGCGCTCGCGGCGAGTGCGGCCTCGACGCGGGTGCGGATATCCGGCGCGTCGAGCTTCGCCGGCACGAGCGGCGCGAGCGTCGCGCCGTCGGGGCCGGAGACGACCTGTGGCGCGTTCGCGAGGCTCGTCACGCGACGAACGCCGGCGAGATCCGAGAGCTCGTTCGTCAGGCGCTGGAGGAGCTCGAGGCCTTCGCGATCGAGGAGTCGCGGCGTCGCGACCGCGACGACGATCTCTTCGGCGGCGCCGAACGCATCGTGGAATTCGCGGTCGATCGCGGCTTCGGCCGGCCGCTCCGCGTTCATCGAGCGGTTGCTCGGGTCGACCTCGAGGCTCGGCAGGCGCGCCGCGAAGACCGCGGTCGCGAGCACGAGGGCCGCGAGGAACGGGATCCGCCCGCGCGTCAGCAGCCAAAGCATGGGAGCCGGTGGAACTACGTCGCGGGAACGATCTTCAAATACCGGAACGCCGCGACGCCCGGATCGGTCGTCGACGGGCAAGAGCCGGGCTCGGCGTCGAAGCGGAGACCGATGCGGTCGCCGCGCGCGAGGCGCACGTCGTCCGGCACCGCCACGCGGTATTCACGCCAGCCGCGGCGGACGCCGAGCGTCGCGACGTCGCGGCCGGCGAGGGAGACGGTGAGGCGCATGTCGACGCGACGCTGCCGCTGGCCGCAGTCCGGCGGGCGCAGCATCAGCTTGAGGATCGAGCCGCCGGTCACGTCGTGATCGACGGGAATCGCCGACGCCGTCTCGTGGCACCACGCGACGGCGCCGAGCGTCCCTTCCGTCGCGGGCGTCCAGCCGACGAGCCGGTCATGCGCGCCGGGGTCGGAGACGTCGAGCTTCCAGGTCGCGCCGGCGTCCGCCGCCGAAGCGGTCGGCAAGCGCAGCCGAAGATCCGGGTCGACCCACATCGCGAGATAGGCGAGCCCGAACGCGAGTGTGCCGACGGCGAGCCGGCGCGGCGGCTGCACGAGGAGCGCCGGCGTCGCCAGGAACCAGGCGATTGCGAAGAGCACGCTCGCCGGCACGTCGCTCAGCCAGTGTGCTTCCATCGCGATGCGATCCCACGCCTGCGCGAGCACGCAGCTCGCGGCGAGCACGTAGGCGGCGCGCTTCCAACGGGTCGGCCACGAGGTGGCGGCGACGAGCGCGCACGCCACGAGCGCGCCGACGGTCGTCGTCATCACGTGGCCGCTCGGGAAGCTGTTGCCGGTCGCGATCAGCGGGACCGTCCGCGGACGGAGGCGCTCGAAGCCCGTCTTCAAGAGCTCCGAGAAGAGCGCCGCGCCGGCGACCGCGGCGACGCCCGTCACGATCTCGTGCCGGCGCCCGGCCGGGAGGAAGATCGCCGCCACGAGAGAGATCCCGAGCAGCACGAAACCGACGACCCAGCCGATCGGATCCGCCCGTTCGGCGAGCGCCGCGGCGGCGTCCGTCTGGGCCCACCGGTAGACCATCTCGTCGACCGGCAGCAACCACGGCAGCAGGAGCATCCATCCGACGGCGAGCGCAGCCGCCGCGGCGGCGAATCGGAAGGAGGTCGAAGACGCCTTCATGGACGGCTATCGGAGTCTGACACGTCGTCGGGGGGGCCGCCAACGACGAGTCAGGCAGGCCGACGGAAGTAGATCCCGCGGCCGATGAACGAGAGGACGAGCTCGTTTTTCTGGTTGAAGGCCTCGGCCCGCGCGAGCATGTGGCCGCGGTCGGGCTTCGAGCGGGACGGCACGACCTCGAGAATCGTCGAGCGCGCGGTGATCGTGTCGCCCGGGCGAACGGGCTTCCAAAACCGGATCTCGTCGATTCCGGGCGAGCCGAGCGATGCCGAATCGTTGATGTAGCCCTCGACTTGGAGACGCATGACGATGCCGATCGTGTGCCAGCCGCTCGCGATCAGCCCGCCCCAGTGCGTCTGGCGCGCCGCTTCCTCGTCGATGTGGAACGGCTGCGGATCGTAGCGCTTGCCGAACTCGACGATCTCGTCGGCGGTGAACGTATGACTGCCGACCTCGAACACCTGGCCGGCGTGGAAGTCCTCGAGGTAGCGCTTGGCCATCAGGCGAACCAGCGCGCGAGCGCGCGACGGGCGCGCTCGCGGTGCTCGTCCTTCACGTAGAACGCGACCGCCGCGAGCACCGCCGCGAGCGCGGTCAGATCGTCGCCGTAGCCGATGAACGGCGCGAGGTCGGGGATCGCGTCGATCGGGAGCACGAAGTACGCGAGCGCGCCGCCGATCGCGCTCTTCGCCCACTTCGGCGTGTCGGGGTCGCGAAGGCAGTGGTAGAGGATGAGCGCCCGTTCGACGACGCCACGACCCGCGACGCGTGCGAACTTCGCGAGCTTCCTCCGGAAGGAGGAGTCTTCGACGTCTTCGGCCCGATCCGCGGTGACCATCCGCCCAGGGATATCACGCGCTCCAGGTGAAGTTGAGAAGGGGCTTGCCGGCGACGAGCGTGCGGCCGAGGGGCTTCATGCCGAGGCGCTCGAGCACGCGTACGGACGCTCGGTTCGGCTCGTCGACGTCGGCGTCGATCCGGCGGATGCCGAGACGTTCGGCGGCGTGGCGAAGCAGGGCCGCCGACGCCTCCGTCGCGTAGCCGAGCCCGACGCTCTCGGAGCGGACGCCGTACACGAGGCTCGGAGCTTCCTCGCGACGGAGGAAGCCCGCGAAGCCGACGAGCGCCCCGGTAGATTTCTCGAACGCGAGCCAAATGCCCCAGCCGTGCTCGCGAAAGGTGGCCTCGCTGGCGGCGACGAGCGCGCGCGTCTCGTCGAGCGAGAGATCGCGATCGTCGAAGAGAAACCGGCGGACGTGCGCGGTCGTCCAGAGCGCGTGGACCGCGGGGAGATCCGGGGCCGCGACGGGGCGGAGCTCGAGGCGCTCCGTCGCGAGATTCACGCGCGCGCCGGAACCGGCACGCGCCGCCGCGACGCGATCCGGAGCGCGAGCGCGCCGAGCAGCAAAAACGCCTCGACCGCGGCGATGGGATCCCGCGGCGCGTCCGGCAACGTCGTCGCGGTGAAGACGAACCAGAGATAGTGAATCCCGATCGCGTGGAGGCGCCGCCAGCGCGCCGGCCCGAGCCATGCAACCGCGGCATCGGACGACGTCGCCGCCATCGCGTAGAGGAAGACGTAGCCGACGCCGCCGACGATCCACGTGAGGAGCGGCGGCTCTTCCGTCGTGAGCGTGACGAGCGCGACGATCCAGCCGAGGTGGATCGTGTGCGAGAACGCGAAGGCGAGGCCGAGGTAGCGGCGGTTCGCGACGAGCCATCTGGTCGCGGGGCTCGGCCAGAGCGCGCGCAATGAGGAAGCGGAATACGCTGCGAGAAAGAACGCGAGCGAGATTCGCGCCGTCACGCGAAGCGCGAGATGGATGAGCTCGGGTGTCAGCGGCGCTTCCAGTAGTCGCGCATCAGCTCGCGGCACCACGCGGGCTCGCGCACGTCCTCGCGCGGCAGGAACTCGGCGATCAAGGGCTTGATGTCGAGAACGGGCGTGCCGTCGATCGCGTCGAGCTCGGCGACGCGGAGCGCACGCGGCTCGCGCGCGACGATGCGCACGATCGACGAGCCGATGCGGTTCGGCCGATTCTTGCCTCGCTGCGCGAAGATTCCGACGCGCGGCCAGTCGGGGTTGCCGCGTGGATGGCGCGCGTCGCGCGTCACCTCGGTCTCCGGCACGCGATGAAAGAAGTAAACGATCTCCGCGTGCGAGAACTCCTCGATGCCGGCGAGCGCGTCGCCTTCGAAGCCGTTCGCGAGCACGATGCGCGACTCGCTGCCGCCCCAGAAATCGTCGCGCGCTTCCTTGCGATCCGCCTCGACGAACGCGACGGGCTCGAGCGTGACCGTCACGAAGCCTTGATGTTCCGCACTTTCGCCGACGACATCTCGCGCTCGGCCTCGGCGACGTAGTCCTTCACGCAGCGGCCTTGCGGCAGCGTCCAGTCGAACGTGCCGTAGAAGCCGCCCGTCATCCGCGTCGGCGCGAAGTCTTGGAGCGGATCGGTCTCGGACGGCGAGTCCATCGTCACCGATGCCCGGCCGCCCCAGAGATCCGGGGTGCCGTCGGCCGAGCGATGTACGGTCATGTTGACGTCCGTGCGCACGAGCTCGCAGATGCTCGGGAGCTTGCCTGCCTCGCTGTTCGGCATCTTCCGGAGCGTCAGCATCGGCAGCCCACCGAGCTCCTCCGGGTTCGCGAGACGCTCGGGGCTCATCGTGACCGTGAGGATGCGTTTTCCGGCCGGACGCTCGACTGTGTACATGAACTGTTCGCGATAGCCTTTGCCCGCGCCGCCGTCGACGTATCCGAGGTCCGCGAACTTTTTCGGCCAGCCCCACACCTCGCGGCCGGCCGCCATCGGCGCTTCCGCGTCGACGTAGATGAACGGACAGTAGCTGTAGCCTTCACCTTCGAACTTCACGCGCACGAGGAGGATCGCCTCGTTGTACGTGCCGAAGGTCGTGAACGGGTAGTTGCAGACCCAGGCGATGCAGACCGCCGGATCTTCGAGCGGCGTCACGCCGGGAGGCAGGTGACGCGCGACGAGCTCGGTGCGCGCCTCGTAGATGCCGAGGACGATCTTCGCACCGCGATAGTAATACGGAGGGTCGGGATAGAGGGGACCGGAGACGGGAAGATTGAAGCCTTTGCCGAGCACGTCCATCGTTGCGTCCTCCCCTTCCGCCCTAACACGGGGGAAGGGGAGGATCGCAACTGAAGGGTACGCTCTTTCGAACGAGGGGCCGACGACTCAGTCGTCGTCGTGCTGCGACTCGTGAATGCCGTAGCCGGTCGCGGCGCCGACGGCACCGCCGATCGCCGCACCTTCCGCCGCGCCGCCGCCGACCGCATGACCGATCGCCGCGCCAGCGCCAGCACCCGCGCCCGCACCGAGCAGCGTGTCGCGCCCCGCGCCGGAGCACGCCACGAAGAACAGCGAGGAGAACAGTAGAGAACCGAAAATGACCTGTTTCATCGAATGACCTCCGCCGGTGGACCCGGTAACGAATGCAACACCGAAGGCGCGCGCGCGGTACACTTCGAGTGAAAATCGCGCGGATTCCGCGCAATTCTCAGCGATCGAAACGCGGATGGAGCCAGAGGAGCACGCCCGCGAGCACGAAGAGAATCGGCACGTCGCCAACGAGATGCGTCATCTCGTGATCTTGTGCGAACGAGTCGTACGTCATCACCGCGCCGTGGAGGAGGCTCGAGAGAATCGTGAAGTCGATGAGCATCGAGTGTCGCGCAGGATCGAGCGCCGTCGGAACGAGGCAGATGCCGAGCGAGAAGTAGATCGCGATGATCATGCGCTCGTACGGCGGATGGGGCGACGGGTGGATCCAGCGAAAGCCGCCCGGCCAGAGATCGAACATGAACGGCAAGAGCAGGACGAGAAACGCCGCCGTCGCGAGCAGCACGACCTTCCGTACGAGAATCCGAGTCTCCTTCGTCATCGTCCTCTCCCTTCCGTCGTGATGGCTGCTCCTTTCTCGCGGAGCAGTCGCTCGAGCAGCGAGCGGTGACAGTGCGATTCGTCTTCGCAGTAGCAGCCGACCGAGAAGTCGGCGGTTCGCGAGAGCAGCGCGAGGAGCGCGAGAAGTCGCTGCGCTTCGGGCGTTCGCATCTCGGCGAGGTAGCGCCGCTCGTATTGCCGCCAGCGCTTCGGCGTGAACGGCTCGGATAGCGCGAACGAGACGAGCTTCGTGCTCGGTGCCAGGTCGGGCAGCCAGAGATCGAACCAGTCGTCCTTCGCGAAGCGCTCCTTGCGCACGCCGCGCGGTGGGCGCCGCACGGTGCCGAGACGCGGGCCTTCCTTCGGGTGTCGCGGCCGGCCGAGTCGGACGATGCGGATCGCCATGCGTTCGCTCAACGAACGGAGAGCCGAAGGAGCGGCAGACGGCGGCCGCGCGGCTTCGACGGCACGTCGCCGATACGACGCGCGCCGAGCCGGCGGTAGAAGCCGACGGCGTGCGGATCGGAAGCGATCGCGATCCGCCGTGCGCCGGCGTCGCGCGCGGTTCTCGTGGCATGCGTCAAGAGGCGTCGTCCCGTGCCGGTGCCCATCGCGTCCGGTCTCACCCAGAGATGCTCGAGCTCGAAGTCTTCGCCGTCTCGCGAGAGCGCGTAGAAGCCGACGACCGCGCGGCCGCGGACGGCGCAATACACGAGCTCGTCGCGGACGAAGCGCGGGGTGACCGTAAGATCCTTTCGCCAGAGGCGAAGCCAGCGCGTGGGATAGCCCCAGTGCGCCTTCGCGGCGCGCGCGATCGCGCTCAAGCGGCTCGCCTGCGCCGGCCGGGCTCTGCGAATCGCCGTCACGCGCGCGCGGGCACGGTCGCGCTGGATTCGCCGACCAGCCACCAGGCGAAGATCGCGGCGAACACGAGATCACCGCTCATCGCGCCGAGGCTCAAGCTCGAGGCTTCGCCCAGAAACCAGCAGACGAGCACGACGGTGAACGCGCCCGCTTTGCCGATCGCACCGAGCAACACGAGCGGCCGGCGGACCTCCGCGTCGGCGGCTGCCCACGCGTAGGCGCCGCCGAACATAAAGACGAACAATGCGATCAAAGAAGAATAGACAGGCGGCACCGGCGCGGGCAGGCTGGCGAGCTGTCCGACGGAATCCGGAAACGCGAACAGCATCATGCCGCCGAGGTTGAAGACCGCGGCCGTCCACAACACGCGCTCGATCCAGCCCGATCCGTTCATGCGCGAAGCATCCGATACTCGGATGCCCGTCGCAACCGGAGCGGGCTTCAGGGAGTCAGCCGCAGGCCCCGGCGAACGGTGACCGCCGAGCCGTCGGCGAGGAATGCCGAGCTCGGCGTGCCGCAGAGGCAGGCGGCGAACTCGGGGCCGTAGAAGCTCGCGATGTCGCAGTCGAGCGTCGCGGCGGCGGCGCGCCAGACCGACCAGCGCGGATGCTCGACCTTGTACTCGACGGTGCCGCCGTCGCGCTGGCGCGCGTAGCCCCAATAGTGCTCGGTGATGAACGTCTCCTCGGAGTCATCCGCGGGAAGAGAAGGAGAGCCCTCGAACTCGAGCGCGAGCGCGTTCCAGCGCCCGCCATGGAACCACTCGTACGTCGCGCGTCGAGGCGAGGCGGCCTCGAGGCGATGGCGCATCGGCAGCGCGAAGTAGTTCTCGTTGTAGAGAGTGCGCGCGACCCAGGCGATCGCGCGGCGCGGGACGATCTCTTTTACGAACACGACGCCGCGGCGCCAGCCGTCGAGCGCCTTCCGGCGCACGTAGAAGCGGAGGTTCAATTCCTCGAAGTTCCGGTGCCGGGGGATCGCGAGCCCGCGCACGCGCGTGTCGAGGAAGCGAAAGCCGACGACGCTCGCGAACGTGCGCCCGTTCCAGGCATCGAGCTCCGTGCCCTGCGGCACGAGCGGCGCGAGCAGCGCGGGGTCGATCTCGTAATTGAGCATCGCGAGATCGCGCCACTCGGCGGTGAGGAAGGGCGGAGTCACCCGCGAATCAGCACGACGCCGGTGCCGACTAGGAGCATGCCGGCGACGCGGGCCAGCGTGACCGTCTGCACCGGCATGCCCATCCAGCCGTAGTGATCGATCGCGAGCGCCGCGGCGCCCTGGCCGAGCACGACGAGGGCGATCGCGACCGCGGCGCCGATCTTCGGAAACACGAACGCGAGCGAAAGCAGGATCGCGAAACCGCAGAGCCCGCCGACGTAGAGGCTCACCGGCGTTCCCGCCGGAAACCAGCCGAAGTGCGCACCGCGTGCCGCCCAGTAGACGAGCGTACAGAGGAGCACGAGCGACGTGTTCACCACGAGCGCCGAGGCGAGCCCGATGCGGGCCGATAGCCCCGCGTTCGCCGCGGCCTGGATGACGCCGGCGGCTCCCGCGCCCGACGCGATGAGCGCGAAGACGAGGTTCGTCATGCGCGCACGGCTCGCGTGATCAGATACTCGCGGCCCCAGCGCACCTTCCCGTCGGCGCCGGTGCGGTAGCCGGCGAGGTAAGCGAGCAGGTCGTCGCGGAGCGCGTTGCGAGCCGCGCCCTCGAGGGCTGCGACGGCGCGCACGGTCGGGCCGTATCGCGTGGAGAAGAGCTCCCAGACGTCCTCAGGGGAATCGCCGAAATGCGGGCAGTCGCCGCGGGTGAACTCGATGTCAGGGAACGAGCTGCCGAGGAGCTCGCGGACCTTGTCCGGGATGCCCCAATTGAAGGGCGACGCGACTCCGGCGGGCGGCGGGAAGTGCTTGTTCGTGACCTTGAACCAGCCGCCGAGGCCGCCCTCGGGAGTCCAGGCGAGGAACACGGCGCGGCCGCCCGGTCGCGTGACGCGCGTGAGCTCGGCGGCGACCTTCGGCTGATCGGGCGCGAACATGTGACCGCACGTCGAGAGCACCACGTCGAAGCTCGCGTCCGCGAACGGCAACGCCTCGATGTCGGCTTCCCGGAACTCGATGTCGTCGAAGCCTTCCGCCGCGGCCTTCGCGCGGGCGACCGTGAGGAGCTCCGGCGTGAGGTCGACGCCCGTCACCTTCGCGCCGCGCTCGCGCGCGGCGATCGCGGTGATGCCGGTCCCCGTCGCGAGATCGAGAACCTTCTCGCCCGGTCGCACCTTCGCGACGCGCAACGTCTGGTCGGTCGAGATCGTCAGGCTGTCGGCGATGCGATCGTACTCACCGAGCGCCCAGATCGCGCGGTGCTTCGCCTTGAGCTCCGTGTAGTCGGCCATGGTCGTCCTCCCTTGAGGCGACGACACTAGTCCAACCGACGCCGTCAGCGAAGAGCGACCCAGCGCGGTCGCGCGCCGGCCCCGGGCACGAAGTCGACGAGCACGACGCCGGGCTCGCCGTTCTTCGAGAACGCCGTCGCGCCCGGATAGCGGACGGGCGTCGGCTCGTCGCGGATTTCGAGGTACGCGTGCACGTGGCCGAGCGCGACATAGTCCCAGGTCACGGCCGCAAGATCGCTCGGGAAGATCGGCGAAGAGCGCCCCGACTCTTCGTCGTCGAGCACGAGACCGTGGCCCGTCGCGATCGTCCACCGACCGGCCGGAGGCTCGGGCAAGCCAGCGAACGGTCGGTAGCCGGGCTCGTGCTCGAGCATCGCGCGACCCCAGACGACGACGTCGGTGCCGGGAATCTCGACGATCGTGCCGTCGTGGTCGTCGATGACCTGCACGTGATCGAGGCCGCCGAGGATCGTCAGCCGCTCGTACACGGACTTTCCGTCGTAGACGTCGTGGTTGCCACGGATGACGACGATGGGGCAGGCGAGCCTCGCGAGCTGTTCCGCCGTCCAGCGGAGCGTGTCTTCGGAGACGCGCACGTGGTCGAAGAGATCGCCGGCGATGAGGACCGCGTCGACCCGCTCGTCGAGCGCGCACGCGACCGCGCGCTCGAACGCCGCTTCCTCGTCGCGGCGCGCGCTCGCACCGATGTGACAATCCGAAGTGTGGAGGATCGTCGCGCGGCGGCGCGGGTCGGACATCAGGCGCCTCTCCGAGCGCGCTCGCGCAAGAGCAGGAACAGCGGGAACCCCGCGGCGAACGCCACCAGCCAGGAGACCGCGACGCAGATCCCCACCTTGCGCGCGCCGAGCGCCCGGCCTTCGGTGAAGAGGAGCACGTTGTACGCCGCGAATGCGATCAGCAAATCGAACAGCAACGATGCCGTGATCGCGCTCTCCATCGGCACCGTGAAGAAATCGAGCAGCACGTTCCCGCCGGCGCCCATGTACTGGATGTTGAAGTACATCGGAACGACGACTCCCAGAATGGAGAGTCCCGCGTAGACCATTTCCCGTGGTGTCATCTCCGTTGGACTACCATGGCGTGACGACGGCGAGGTAGTAGGGTGCCCATGGACCTCTCGACCGTCGACCATCTGCTCACCACCACGCGCTCCGTGCGGAAGCGGCTCGATTTCTCGCGGCCGGTCGAGCCGGAGGTGGTCGAGCGCTGCATCGAGATCGCGCTCCAATCCCCGACCGGCTCCAATCAGCAGGCCTGGCAGTGGGTCGTCGTGACCGACGCGGCGAAGCGAAAGGCGATCGCCGATTTCTACCGGCAGGCGTTCGAGGCGTATGCGGTCGTCTCGATGGAGACGAACACGAAACGGTTCCGCGAGGGTGACCCGCGCCTCGAGCAGGCGCCGCGCATCTACGACTCGGCGACCTGGCTCGCCGAGCACATGCACGAGGCGCCCGTGTTCGTGATCCCGTGTGTCTGGGGGCGCTTCGAGAACGCGGGCTCGGTGGTGCAAGCGTCGCAGTACGGCTCGATTCTCCCGGCCGTATGGTCGTTCATGCTCGCGCTCCGCGCGCGCGGGCTCGGGACGGCATGGACGACGATTCACCTCGTGCATGAGAAGGAAGTGAGCGACCTCCTCGGGATCCCCGCCGAGAAGGTGACGCAGACGGCGCTCCTACCCATCGCCTACTTCACCGGCGACGACTTCAAGCCGGCGAAGCGCCTGCCGGCGCGCGAGCTCACGCACTGGAACGCGTGGGGGACGAGGCGCTGAATCGTCAGGGGAGGGAGCCGCTCGGGTCAGGCTGCCTCCCGCGCTGCGGCGAGTCGACGTCGACGATCGACATGGCGATGGCGATGAACAGCGCTTGGTCGAGATCGGAGGCGGCGTGGAGGACGAACGTCTCGTGCACGAGGGGCTCGTGGTTTCGGCGAATCGTGCCGGCGCGCCGCCCCTGATGAGTGATGTTCACGCCGTCGTCGCTCCACAATTTTCCGCTGGCGGTCATCGCATCGGGCGGAAGTTGAATGTCGAACTCGTCCTTCGCCGCCCCGCTCGTCGTCGTCCGTTTGACGAGAGCGACTTCGCGACCATCGCGCGTGATGACGAAGGTCGGATCGAGCACGAGTAGCTTCTCCCGCACCGAGTAGAGGATGACGCCCCGCGGGTCTCTGATCGAAAAACGACGCGCGAAACCGAGGGCGCCCTTGACGCTGAAGGGATACTCGCCGGTTTCCGAACGAACGCGATAGCTGCGGGCGACTGCGAGGATTCGGCGCGTGATCGTGTAGTAAGGCATCCGCCGTCTGGGCGACGTCGTTCAGATTGGTTTCCACCATCGCGACAATGCGGATTCGGGCGACGCGACGGTGAGGTTGACCGGTTTCCAGCCATATTGACCCACCCGCTCGATGCCGTCGGAGATGTCGTCTGCGGCAACGTCACGGAAACAGATCGCAACCGCGTCGCCCTCGTTCGCCGTGTCGATCAGCTCCTGGGTTCCGAGGCGCTCGAGGCCGACTACCACGCCGGTCTTTGCTGCGAGCAGAGATCTCACCGTGAGGCGGTCGCCGATCGCAACCGTGCCTGTCGAAACGACGCCCCCGAGGATCATGCCCTGGCCGCGGATATAGAAGACGCTCGTCACCGGCATTTCAAACCCGCGGCTCACGCGCCCTCAGAAGGAAACGGAGCCGTCCGCTTTCACGTTCAACCGGGCTGGCATCCATTGATCGTGGAAGCCGATCTCTTTCTTCCGCTCGGGGTGGTCGAAGATGTGAACCCGGATCAAGTAGCGGGATCCCTTTCTCAGGCCGCGCACCTCGGGTGATCGAATCGAGAGCTCGCGCATCCAGGGCTCGATCTTGGTGTTCGTGAAGAGCGGCGACGAACGGGATAGCGGATTCTGGAATTCGACCCGGAGGTAGAGGGTCTTGTGGAACGGCCGTGCGGGCCCGACCCTGAGGCCATACTGGCACGCCGTGAGCGCGCGATGATCATCGGTGAGCTTGATCCTCCAGCCACCGCCCAAAGTCTTGAGGTAGTTGATCGGCGCCTGCGGCGCCTTGACGACCGGCGGGATGCGCGCGACACGCGAGCGTGGTGCCGGCGGCGTTGCACAAGCGCAGAGGATCGTCAGCAGTAAGACGCAAGCGATGCGCATTCGTTGCGGCTTCCCGCCGGTGATGTAGCCCTTCAGAGGTACTTCTTCGGAATTTCGACGCCGACGGTGTAGTTGATCCGACCCAGTTTGACCATCTGGTAGACGTGAATCCGGAACTCGGGGTTCAGGTCCAAGTGCATATAGGCGTCCCTCGGACTGATCCCGTAATCCTGGACCATCCAATCGATCAACCAGCGGGAAGCCTGCATGATCGCGTCGTCCAACGGGCGAAAGCTGTGGAGCTGAATGATCGAGGTCGGTGTTTCGATGCGCGGGGCAGGAATGGTCTTGGCGCGCAGGACGTCACAGCTCACGGTCACCTCGGCCCGGCTCTCGTCCGCGACGCCATAGAACTCGGAATCACCCTCGGACGCATGGATATCACCGAGATATAGATACGCGCCTTCGTGGAACGCGGGCAGCATCACCGCATTTCCCTTCCGAATGTCTCGGACGTCCATGTTTCCGCCGTGCTGGCCCTGCCCGAAGACCGAATCGGACCCGGCAGCGATCGGCCGTAGCGGCGCAGTGCCGATGCATCCGATGTGGGGGTTCAAATCCCAAGTCATTTTGTCGCTGAGCACGCCTTTCCCATCGGACGTGGTGCCGCTCGGACCCGTCAGGTGCTTGATGATCCTGGTGAACGGGCCGTGACACTCCGGATATTGCGCTGAGTCGGCCAAAGGGCCGACTCCTGCGAAGATGCACGAGACTCCCTGATCGGCGACCACGATGTCGTGAATCCTGACGATCAACGTATCGCCCGGCTGGACGCCCTCGACGTAGATCGGACCGCACAGAGGATTCATCTCGAATCGTTCGAATCGGGGGCCGAGGGTCTCTGGCGTTGGTAGCTGGTCTTCGCGAGTGATCATGCCGTTCAGCGCGTCTTCCGTCTCGCAAAGGAACCGCTCGCCGAGCTTTACCTTCAGCTTCGGTTCTTTGGCGACCATTTCGTATTCGTAGGCATTCGTTCTGAGTATGCGTTGCATCGCTTCGTTCTCCTCGCCGCGCTGAGATCAACGCTCGCGTTACACTCGTGCTGAATACCAGTCCACGGCTCGTAAGGCGCGGAGGGTGTTCCACCGGCTCGGCCGACCCTCACCCTCGTCCGTCTCGACGGGCATCTTGCCGCGGTGCTTGGTCTCGAGCGGCCACCGGCCGTCGTCGTCGCACTTCGACGCCACGAGGTCGATCGCCTCGGCTACGCGCTCGTCGGGCGCGACGCGGGCGCGGCGCAGATACTCGAGCCCCCGCAGCACGTCGTAGTGCCACCAAGTCGGAAAGGCGAAGCGCGCCCATGCGGCCCCGCCCTTACGATCGCGCTCGATCACCTCGCCGGTCGACCTCCGGTGGAAGAGGCGGCGCTCCAGTAAGTACTCTTGCCCGCGGAGACGGGCGGCGGTCACGTTTGGCCTGCCCCCGCTAGCCCCTTCGTATTCGAGCAGGGCCTCGAGAACGCAGATCGTGGTGTTGAACGACGACCGCGTCGAGCCGTTGGCAGCCTCGCAGTTCCAGCCGCCGTCGGGCAGCTGCTCGGCGAGCAGCCGGTCGACGATGCTCCGGACGTCCTCGCCGAAGTAGGCGCCAACTGCCGCGACCTGCCCGTTGATGCAGGGCTCGACCTCGCCCGCGAAGAACGGGTTGTCGTCCGCTTCCTGTGGACCGCATCCTCGCCACGTCACACGGTCGCGGACGAGGCCCACCGCGTGCCGTGCCTCGTCGCTGGCGGGATCGAGACCCATCTCCCGCAGGAGCGATAGGACGTGCATCGTGGAGTCCCACCCGTGGTTCCACGCCGCGCCGCCCCACCGCCCATCGGGTGCCTGGAGGGCGAGCAGCCGCGCGCCTGCGCCTTCGCTCGCGACCCGTGCACGCTCGGCCCCGACCTCGTCCGAAGATCCATCCATCAGGTCGCGCATCACCTGCCAGCGGATCGATGGGTCGGAATCAAGCAGCCAGCGGATGACCGAGCTCTCAATGGCGCGCGGCTTCAACGAATGTCCGTGACGGCCACGCCTAGCCGCTCTGCGTATCGCCCTTCGGAATCGTCACATCGAGGTCGGATCCACTTTCGAGTAGGTCAGCCAAGTAGGCGGCTTCATTTGCTCGCGCCCGCGCCTCCCCAAGCGCACCGGCGGGGGGATTTCGCGTTGCCGCGCGGTCCCACATTGCAGCACGGCGTCTACAGATGCTCACGCATCGCTCTCGCTCGCGTCGCACTTCAAAATTCATGCTCATTGGGGCCTCCGCGATCGGTTGAACGCCCGAGAATCTCTGCATTCATCGGGAACGCACCTCGTAGAAGGTCGAGAGCCGGTGCAGCATCTGCAGCACCGAAACGAATGTCACGAGCTCGACGATTCCCGCCGGCGGAATGGTTCGAGACGACTCGAGCACGCTCTCATCCACCACGGCAGGGCTCGGTGAGATCGCACGCGCCAAGACCTGCGTCGGCGAGTCGGGCAGCTCTCTCGCGCCGAGCGCGCACAGCTCCTCGGCCAGCGAGGGATCGTCGATGGTGTGCGCATAGATGAGTCCTGCTGAGAGCTTGTCGTCGCGGCCGATCACGCTCTCCCCGAGGTTGTCCTTGATCATCGTGGCAATGGCGCGAATGGCTCGGCGGTGACGGAGGCGCGACAGGACGGGGAAGGAGTGGCCGGTCTGCTGCCGCAGGAACTCGCCGACAGCCGGCCAGCGATCCGGGACGCCGGCGGTCCACCGCTTGTCGAGCTTGAGCGCCCGAGGCGCGTACCGGACGACTCCGAGCCGGCTCAGGAGAGAGTCGGCGCCTGGCGGGTCTCCGGACACGACCGCGCTCCTCATATGGTTGCCCGGCGTCCAACCCGAAGAGGCGATCACGCCGTTGACCTCGGAGGCGACGGGCTCTTCGAGCGGAACACCGAGAGCGTCCATCGCCTTGTTGAGAAAGCCCATCATGGCGATCGAGAGGACTACCCACTCGACGTCGGACTCGGAGAAGTGGCGACGGAGATCGGTGCGAGCCTCGTCGTCGATGGAGGCCGGCACGGCCGCGAGGGCGTGCGCCACCCGCACCGCCGCTCGATCCGCCGCGGTCAGCGTGCGCTCAGCCTCGAGAGCCGAGCGCACCTGTTGGACGGTGGCGCCACGGCGAAGGGCAAATGAGCACGTGTGGGCGGCGCAGTACGCACAGCCGGCGGCGCGGCTGGACACGTACATCGCGAGCCCCACTGTCGAGCGCGGGGCACCCAATCCCCATACCAGCAACGGCAGGTTGAGGAGATTCGGAACCATCACGTTGTACGTACGGAAGGCGGGCGGCCAGATCTCGAGGTAAGGATCGCAGTTGGGCACTACGCCGAGGAGCCCGCGTACGAGCTCGAGTAGAGATCCGTAGCGGGCGTGCAGCGTCTCGAAGGGGACCGCGTCCTCTTTCAGCAGCTCGACCAGCACCAGGAGCTCGAGCGCGTTGCTACGCGCCTGCCTCACTCTTCTTGGCACCGCGAACATTGAGGACGAAAAGCCCCGCTTGGAGGACGATCAGCGCATACGCCTGCGCCTGCCACCCCCATGCAGCCCAGAGAATGTTGCTCGCCACGAACCACCAGAAACCGTGATTGCGCTTCGGCTTGGACGAGGATCCGACGAGCCATGCAGCGATCAAAGTGGCAACCATGGCCGGCCATTGGAGAAAATCGAGCATTGGCATGTGAGGTTATTGGGGCTTGATGCCAGCGGCTTTGATGAGCCGCGCGAGCTCGCGCGTGGACAGCGTGATCGAAGATTCGGGTAGACGAATCGCGGAGGCGGGTGGGAATGCCACTCAGAGCTCCGCGAGCTCGGCCATCTTTCTGTACTTTGGTTCTCGCTCGAGCTCTCGGATCCTGGCCGCGAGCTTGGCCAGGTCTTCATCCGTGAAGGGCTCGAGATGACCCTCGTAGATGGGATGGCCCTTCGGGAATAGAGAGATGTGGTGTCCGCGGATCTGGTGGATCTGCACCTTCGATCGACCGAAGAAGTGCAGATGCATCTTGGCTCCGCTGGGTTGGTCGATGCCCCAGTTGCCGAGATCCTCGTAGTTCATCCGCTCGATCCCCAAGACGTCATACATCGCTCTTCCGACGATCATCGAGATGCGCATGAACGCAATGGCCTCTTGATGCGTCATGTCGGAGCGATCCGTGACCTCGTCCTTCTTCAAGAGGAGCAGGTGTCCGCCGTCGTTTCGGCAGTTGAGCGGAAGCGTCGGGGTCACGACGCGGAAGTACTTGTCTTCGTAGACGACTCGGTTTGGCGGCTCTTTGCTCATCGCGGACTGGCTACCTTCTCGGCTCGTACCGCATCGCCACCGCCCCCGAGCCGAACTCCAGCCGGCTCACGAGCTTCAAGTCGAGATACTTCGATAGCCCGGCGAACAACGTCGGACCATGGCCCGCGATCCGGGGCTGCACCACGAGCTCGTACTCATCGATCAGTCCCAGCTCCGCCAACGCCAGCGGGAGCTTCACGCCTCCCACGAACAGTCCCTTGCCCGACTCCCGCTTGAGCTGCTGAACGGCCTGCCCCAGATCCCCGCGCACGAGCTCCGCGTTCCAATCGACCCGGTCCAGGGTGCTCGACACGACGTACTTCTTTGCGGCGTCGATCGTCCGGGCGAAGGGTTCCATCCAATCCGGCCTCGCTCCTGTCGCCGGCGGCCGCCACGCTGCCTCCATCATTTCGTAGGTTACCCGGCCAAAGACGAGCGCGTCGGCGCGCGCGAGGTTCTCGGCCCAGTAACGATGCAACTCTTCATCCGCGGAGCCGGCTCGATGGTCGCAGCACCCGTCCAAGGTGACGTTGATGGAATACCGAAGGGGTCGCGTCACGATGGCGGCCCTTCCTCGAGGGTTGGCAGCTCGTCCGCAAGCTTGACCCAGCCGAGCTTGTGACTCGTCCAGAAGTGAGCGAGGGGCGGAAACTCGTCCGGCTCATCGAGGCTGGCGGTGGTCACGTCGACCATCGGCCCGTAGCTCGAGATCCAGTAGGTCAACGGCGTGCCGCAGCGCCCGCAGAAGGTTCGCTTGACCGGGGGCGACGACTGGAACTCGACCGGCTTGCCTGCAGTGAAGGAGAGATTCGCCGTATCGAGATGGATCCACGGTACGATCGCCGCGGCGGAGGCCTTTCGGCAAGTCCGACACTGGCATGTCCCGCTGAAGAGCGGCTCACCCCGAATCCGATACCGCACCTCGCCGCAGAGACAGCCGCCTTCGATCGTCCGGGTCATGAGTCGCTCCTTGTCGTTGCGGTCTAACGTCTTTCGGTCGAGCTGCAAACGCCATGGCGGCTGGAACTCGCGCCGCAATCCACGGCGTGGCACGCTGCGGAGCGGGCCGGTGGATGCCCGCCGATCGGAGGACGACGTGATCACGCTCTATGGCTTTGGACGTATCTTCCCGGAGGGGCGCGGCGAGACGAAAGACCTCCGAGCGCAGTGGGCGCTCGAGGAGACCGGGCTGCCGTATCGAGTCCACGCGCTCGACCACACCGGCGGCGAGCTCGACAGCGACGCCTACCGCCGGATCAGCCCCTTCCGCCAGGCGCCGGTCATCGACGACGACGGCTTCGTGGTGGCCGAATCGGCCGCGGTGGTGCTCTACCTGGGCGAGAAGGCCGGCAAGCTGATCCCGAGCGACGTTCAAGGCCGCACTCGCGTCGTCCAGTGGTGCTTCGCCGCGACCAGCACCGTCGAGCCGACCCTGGTGTGCCTCGATCTGATCGGGATGTTCGACAGCGGCAAGGCCGCACACAAGCTCCACGCGGAGGTGCCCAACCTCGCTCGCCGCTGGCTCGGCGACGTCGAGCGCCGCCTCGAAGACCGCGAGTGGATTGCCTGCGCCGATTTCACGGTGGCCGACATCATGATGGCCGGCGTCCTGCGCGGCATCCGCAAGACCGACCTGATGGAGCCCTTCCCGAGGCTCAAGGACTACTACGAGCGCTGTCAGGCCCGCCCGGCGTGGCAGCGCACCCTCAGCCTCTACGCCGAGCGACTCGGCGTGAACGTCGACGACATCCGCTAGCGCGTCCTCGTGGATCGGGCAGTCTTTGCCTTTGCGCGCTTCGACTTGGTCCTGCGCTTCGGTTTCTTCGGAACCTTCGGGTGAAGGCGCTCCGGCAGCTCGGCATCGCCCGCTGCGCGATTCCATTCCTCGAAAGTCTCTGGCGAGATCTCGCCCTTCACCAACAGCTCGGCAAACTTCCTGCGCTGCGCCTTGCTCTTGATTGGCATCGTATCCGGCCGTCAACGCCTCTGCACTTCAGCGTGCGAACGCCTCGATACCGCGGCTGCGCGAAGCGCTGATCCCCTTATCCGTGGCTGCGTTTGTCCGCTGCAAGCGCTTGTCAGGTCGCACGGCGGACCCTTGCATAGATGAACGCATCCCGCGGCTCGGGGGAGATGTTCGGGCGAATCGCCCACGCCCGCAGGATACCTTCACAAGACAAACCGAGCTTCTCGAGAACTCGTGCCGACGCCTTATTGTCCACGTCGCAGGTCGCCCAGACCCGCGCGATGGGCGCGAGGTTCGCGAGCCAGCTGACGACGGCCTTGCCCGCTTCCGTCGCGAAGCCGCGACGCCATGCGTGCCGACCCAACATGTAGCCAAAGTCGGCCGCGTGTCCGCGAATACGACAAGAGATCGCTCCGATTGCGCGATCGTCATGCGGCATCACGATGACCCACGTGTACTCGAGACCAGAAGCTCTCTGCTCGGCACAGCGCTCGATGAATTGCTGTGCGTCCGCGATACTGCGGTGCGTAGGAAAATCCATGTACCGCGTCGCCTCCCGATCACTCGCGTATTCGAATACAGCTTCCGCGTCTGCCAGTCGTGGTAAGCGAAGGCGTAGCCGATCGGTTGCGAAGTCCTTTGGCGTGGAGTTCAGGCGGCTTCGACTCGCTCGCAGTACGCGTCGAGCGTCTTCTTCCATGCCGGGCGTTCGGTGCAACGCGCGCGGTAAGCAAGGAGGTTCGGGTACGGCTTCAGCATCTCCTGATGGGTTCCAGCGTCCAGCACATGGGTCATGAGGATATCGGCGACGGTGAAGTCCTCGGTCGCGATGAACAGGCGATTTGTGAGCCAACCATCGAGTTGCTTCAAGCGCATGTCGGCCCAACCATGCAACGCCTCGCTCGGCTTGCTGCCCTTGCCACCGCTCAAGTTGACAAACCACAGCGATAGCACCGGTACCTCGATGGTGGTCAGCGCGGTGAAGGACCAGCGAAGCACCTGTGCCTCCCCCGCGAGATCGTGGGGCATCAGCTTGCCGCTCTTGCGCGCAAGGTAGAGCAATATCGCGCCGGACTCGGAGACCACGACGCCGTCGTCATCGATCACCGGAATCTGACCAAACGGATTCAGCGCGCGGTACGCAGGTGAATCGAGATCGTGGTTCGGGTGGTCCATCCCGACGATCTCGTAGGGCAGTCCGATCTCTTCGAGCGTCCACAGGACACGCAAATCGCGAGTGTTGCCGCGCGCTCCCTTGTTCACTCGAGCAAAGCCGTAGAGCTTGAGCATGCGCGCAGCCTACCGCGATCGTTTGGGGATGTCCCGACGCGGTCACAACGGCTCAACGAAAACTTCGCCTTGAAACAGTTCGTCTCGACCATCCATGATCCTTCCCATGGCGGCTCGGCTCGAACGTCCCGCGGATCATCCGCACGTCGCGGTCGTGACGATCGATCGCCCGGAGAAGGCGAACTCGCTCGATCCGCCGACGATCCGGGAGCTCGCGGCCGCGTGGCGTGAGATCGCCGCCGACGCCGAGATCCGTGCCGCGATCCTCACCGGCGCGGGCAACCGCATCTTCTGCGCGGGCATGGACATGACGACCACGATCCCGTTGTCGCAGCGCTTCGCGCGCGGCGACCGCGTCGCGCCCGAGGAATTCGAGGCGCTCCGGAGCGTGTCGACCGCACTCCTCGCCGGCTTCGATCTCGGCAAGCCGCTCGTCTGCGCGATCAACGGGCACGCGCGCGCGGGCGGTTTCGACTTGATGCTCGCGTCCGAGATGCGCTTCGCGGTGCCGCATGCGACGTTCGCGCTCGAGGAGGTCGCGATCGGCCTCTATCCGACGGGGAACGCGACCGTGCTGTTGCCGCGGCAGATAGGGTGGGTGCACGCGCACGATCTCCTCCTCACCTCGCGGCCGATCGACGCTGCGCGCGCCGCGGCGATCGGGCTCGTGAACGCGGTCGTCGAGCCGGCGAAGCTCATGGAGACAGCGTTCGCCGCCGCGGATGCGATCGCGCGGAACGCGCCGCTGGCGGTCCGCGAAACGCGGCGCGGAGTCCGCGAGATCCTCGCGCTTCCGCTCGACGAGGCCCACCGCCGCCAGGAAGAGATCGGCCGCGAGCTTCGCAAGACGGAAGACGCGCGCGAAGCGCAGCGCGCGTTCGTCGAGAAGCGGAAGCCGGTCTGGCGCGGGCGGTGAGCGGCTAGGCGACCGTCTCCCCCTCACCCGCCGCTTCGCGGCGGCCTCTCCCCGAGGGGAGAGGAGGGGTAGCTAGCTGGGCGGCGCGCGACCGCTTCGCGGATCGTCGCGTCGACCTCGGCGGCCGAGGTGACCGTCGCGCCGAGATCGCGGATCCGTCCGTCCTCGATCGCATAGATCCAGCCGTGGATCGCAAGATCCTGCCCGCGAGCCCAAGCGTCCTCGACGATCGTCGTCTGGCAGACGTTCTCGACCTGCTCGACGACGTTGAGCTCGCAGAGGCGCTCGAGGCGCTCGCGGTCGTCCGTGATCGCCGTGAGCGCGGCGGCATGTTTCTCGCGGACGTCGCCGACGTGGCGGAGCCAGTTGTCGACGAGCCCGTGGCGCGAGCGTTCGAGCGCGGCCCTCACGCCGCCGCAGCCGTAGTGCCCGCAGACGATCACGTGCTTCACCTTCAGCACCTCGACCGCGAACTGCAGCACGGAGAGGCAATTCAGGTCGGCGTGGACGACGACGTTCGCGACGTTTCGGTGAACGAAGAGATCGCCGGGCAGGAGCCCGACGATCTGGTTCGCCGGCACGCGGCTGTCGGAGCAACCGATCCAGAGGTACTCGGGCGCCTGTTGGTGCGAGAGCCGCTCGAAGAAGCCGGGATCGCTCTCCTCCATCTTCGCCGCCCAGCGGCGGTTGTTCTCGAAGAGCGGGCGGAGGTCTTTGGTCCGTGCTGGCATCGGCTCGCCCCTTATGACTCAAAGAGCCCCCATGACGCGAGACGCCGCATGCCGCTTCACCGACGAATGGATCGAGGCCTGGAACGCGCTCGACGTCGAGCGCGTGGTCGGGCACTTCGCCGACGACGCCGTCTTCACGAGCCCGAAAGCGCTCGAGACGGTCGGCTCGGCGACCGTCCGCGGTAAGGCCGCGCTCCGCGACTACTGGGGCAAGCGAAAGGCCGTCATCCGTTCGCTCCGCTTCACGCTCGACCGGTTCGGCTTCGATCCGGACGCGCGCGAGCTCACGATCGTCTACGAGGCCGCGATCGACGGCCGGCGCATCCGCGCCTGCGAGATCCTGCGCTTCGGCGAGGACGGCCGCGCCGTCAGCGGCGAAGCGATGTACGGCGCCCCGCTCTAGCGGCCTTTCATCTGCCGTTGGCCGAACAGGTTCTCGCGGACCTCGGCGGTCATCTTCGAGGTCTGGCCCTGTGAGTCCTTCAGCACCTCGAGGCCGCGCTCGACGGCGGGCCGCGCGCGGAGCTCGCGGGCCCATCGGTCGACGTTCTTGAACTCCTCGAGGCCGATCGCTTCCTTGAGCGCCCAGATCCACGGGAAGATCGCCATGTCCGCGATCGAGTACTCGCCGGCGACGTACGGCCGATCCGCGAGCCGTTCGTCGAGCACGCGCGTCAGGCGCTTCGACTCGTTCACGTAGCGATCGATCGCATACGGGATCGGCTCCGGCGCGTAGCGGCGGAAGTGCCCCGCCTGCCCGAACATCGGTCCGACGCCGCCCATCTGCCAGAAGAGCCACTGCAGCGTCTCGAACTTCGCGTGCGGCTCCTTCGGGTAGAACTTGCCGAATTTCTCGCCGAGGTAGACGAGGATCGCGCCCGACTCGAAGATCGAGATCGCCTTGCCGCCCGGCCCGTCGGGATCGGTGATCGCGGGCATGCGGTTGTTCGGGCTGATCTTCAGGAAGCCCGGTTCGAACTGCGCGCCGGCCGCGATGTTGACGGGCACGACGTTGTACGGGACCTCGGCCTCCTCGAGGAAGATCGAGATCTTCCACCCGTTCGGCGTCGGCCAGTAAAAGAGATCGATCATCGCTCAAGCTCCTCCGTCGCCGGATCTTGGTCGCGCCGCGACGCAGAGGGAAGAGGCCGAAAAATACTTACGAAGTATTTTTCTTCGGCCAGAGCGCGAGCGCCGCGTCGTAGTCCTCCGGCAGGTTCATGTTGCGGAACGAGAGACCGCGCGGGTCGAGCGCGCGGAGTGAGTCCTCGTCGATCACCTTGGCGCGGAGGCGCGCGATCAGATCCTTCATGCGGAGCTCTCCGTTCGCGATCGGCGCGCGCAGGCGCTCGGCGATCTTCCGCGAGTACGCGGCGTGAAGCGGCTGGAGGCGGCCGGCGTGGATCGGCACGACCGCATCGCTCGCGCCGAGCTCGCCGACGAGGTGCGCGGCAAGATCGGCGTTCAGGAACGGCATGTCGCACGAAGCGAGGAAGCAGGCGTCGTGGGTGGCTGCGTGAAGCCCGGCGTGAAGCCCGCCGATCGGCCCGCACTCCGCGATTTCGTCGCGCGCGATGCGCGCATCGAGAGTGGGGAGCTCCTGTCCGGCCGCGGCGACGATCACCACCTCGTCGAACCGCGCGCGCAACCGGCGGACGAGATGCGTGACGAGCGGCTCGCCGTCGAACGGCAGAAGCGCTTTCGGGCGCCCCATCCGAGACGACAGCCCGCCCACCAGCAAGATCGCGGAGCTCACGCAGGGCGGATCGTCACCGGCACGGACTTGTAGGCCGGCGTGTGGCTCTTCTCGGCGAAGCTCTCGACGGGAACGAGCACGTTCGCCTCGGGGAAGTACGTCGCGACCACGCCACGCGGTACGTCGAAGCCGACGACGCGGAAACCGCGCGCGCGCCGCTCGCGGCCCGCGGTGTGATTCTCGAGATCGACGCGTTGGCCTTCGGCGAGCCCGAGCTCGGCCATGTCGTCGCGATTCATCAGGACCACGCGCCGATCGCCGGAGATGCCGCGGTAGCGATCCTCGAGCCCGTAGATCGTCGTGTTGAACTGATCGTGGCTCCGGATCGTCATCATGCGGAGCTCGCCGCGTGCGATCTCGACGTCCGGGAGCGGCAGCACGGTGAACGACGCCTTGCCGGTCGCGGTCTCGAATCGTCGCTCGCGCGCGCCGCTCGCCAGGCGGAAGCCGCCGGGCTCGCGCACGCGGCGATTGAAGTCTTCGAAGCCCGGAATCACGCGCGCAATGCCGTCGCGGATTCGATCGTAGTCCGTCCCGAGCTCGTCCCAGGGAACGCTCGAGCGCTCGCCGAGCGTCGCCCGCGCGAGGCGCGCGACGATCGTCGGTTCCGAGAGGAGATGCTCGGACGGCGGCGGCAGGTGCCCCTGCGAGGAGTGAACGAGGCTCATCGAGTCTTCGACGGTGACGAAGCGCGATTTGCCGCCCGGCGCGTCGCGATCGCTCCGCGCGAGACAGGGCAGTAGGTACGCTTCCTCGCCCGTGACGAGGTGCGAGCGGTTGAGCTTCGTCGAGACCTGCGCCGTCACCCCGCAGCGCCGGAGAGCCTGCCAGGTGAACGCCGTGTCGGGCGTCGCGACGGAGAAGTTCCCGCCGAGCGCGAAGAACACCTTCGCGCGTCCCTCGGCCATCGCGTGGATCGCGGCGACCGTGTCGAAGCCGTGCGCCGCCGGCGGCGTGAAGCCGAACTCGCGGCCGAGCCGCTCGAGGAACGCGGGCTTCGGCTTCTCGTAGATTCCCATCGTGCGGTCGCCCTGCACGTTGCTGTGACCGCGGACCGGACACGGACCGGCGCCCGGTTTGCCGATGTTGCCGCGGAGCAGGAGCAGATTGACGATCTCCTGCACGTTCGCGACGCCGTGGCGATGCTGCGTGAGCCCCATCGCCCAGCAGATGATCACGCGCTCGGACTTCGCGTAGATCTCCGCGGCGCGCGCGATCTCCTCGCGCGCGACGCCCGCGCCCGCGACGATCTCGTCCCACGAGACCCGCGCGAGGGATTCTCGCCACGCGTCGAGGCCGTCCGTGTGGTCGCGGAGGAATGCGGCGTCGAGCACGCGCCCCGGACTCCGCTCCTCGGCCGCGAGCACCTCCTTCTGGATGCCTTTCAGGAGGTGCACGTCACCGCCGGTCCGGACGCGGAGGAAGAGGTCCGAGATCGCCGTGCCGCCGCCGAAGAAGCGATGCGGCGCCTGCGGGTGCGTGAAACGCACGAGCGCACGCTCGGCGAGCGGGTTCACGCTGACGATCGTCGCGCCGCGGCGCTTCGCGCGCTCGAGCGTCGTCATCATGCGCGGGTGATTCGTGCCGGGATTCTGCCCGATCACGAAGATCGCGTCCGCGAGATCGAAGTCCTCGAGCCCGACGGTGCCCTTGCCGATGCCGATCGTCTCGCCGAGCCCCGTGCCGCTCGACTCGTGACACATGTTCGAGCAGTCCGGCAGGTTGTTCGTGCCGTATTGGCGGACGAAGAGCTGGTACAGGAACGCGGCTTCGTTGCTCGTGCGGCCGGACGTGTAGAAGATCGCCTCGTCCGGCGTTGCGAGCGCACGAAGAGCCTCGCCGAGCCGACCGAACAGATCGTCCCATTCGATCGGCACGTAGTGGTCGTCGCCCCGCGGCTTCCACATCGGGTGCGTGAGGCGTCCTTGCTGCTCGAGCCAGTAGTCGGATTGCTCGGCGAGTTTCGAGATCGGCCACTCCGCGAAGAACTCGGGGCCGACGCGCTTCGTCGTCGCCTCGTGCGCGAGCGCCTTCGCGCCGTTCTCGCACCACTCGACGTGCGCGCGGTCGGTCGGCTCTGGCCAGGCGCAGCCGGAGCAGTCGAAGCCGCCCTCCTGGTTCATGCGCGAGATCGCGCGCGCGCCGCGGAGGAGCCCCGTCTCGCGCCAGGCAACTCGGAGCGAGCTCGTGATCGCGCCGAGCCCGCCGGCCGGCGCGTCTTTCGGATGCACGTCGAGCTGGTCGCTCGCCGGCGGCAGAAGCTCGTCGTCGGCGCGAAGATCGTCCTTCACGCGACGCGCTCCTTCGCGCCGTAGACGTTCATCGAGCGGCCGCGCACGAACGCGACGAGCGTGAGGTTCGCGCGCTCGGCGAGCTCGACCGCGAGCGACGTCGGCGCGGACACCGCCGCGACCACGGGAATCCTGGCCGCGAGCGCCTTCTGCGCAATCTCATAGGAAATGCGACCGGAGACGAAGAGCACGTGCGCGCCGAGCGGAAACGCGCCGTCGCGCGCGGCCCAGCCGATCACCTTGTCGACCGCGTTGTGGCGGCCGACGTCCTCGCGCACGGCGCGGAGCTGCCCGTCGGCGGTGAAGAGCCCGGCGGCGTGAAGGCCGCCCGTCTCCTCGAACACGGTCTGCTCGGCGCGGAGTCGCGCCGGGAGCTCGTGGAAGAAGCGGCGCTCTACGCGAAGCGCGTCGGTGAGCGGCGGCGCTTCGGCGAGCGCCTGTTCGATCGTCGCCTTGCCGCAGATGCCGCAGCTCGAGCTCGCGTAGAGATTTCTCCGCAGCCGCTCGACGTCGACCGACACCCCCGGCGCGAGCGTCACGCGGACGACGTTGTCCTCGCTCGCCGGCTCGCTTGCGCGCGAGCAGTGGCGGATGGACTCGACGTCGGCGGCGGAGCGAACGATCCGCTCGGTCAAGAGAAAGCCGAGCGCCAGCTCGAGGTCGTGGCCCGGGGTGCGCATCACGACCGCGAGCGACATCGGCCCGATCTGGATCTCGAGCGGCTCCTCACGCGCCGCGGAGTCGAGCCCGCTCGACCGACGGGCTTCGGCGATGCGATCGGTTTCGACCGTGCGAACGGACGCGCTCGCGTCGTCGATCACGTTAGGTCGTGGTTTCGCGATCCCGGCGCTCACTGCATCAGCATGACACCACCTCTCCCCTTTGGGGAGAGGTCGGAGGCGAAGCCTCCAGGTGAGGGGGAGCCCCGCGTGGCGTCGAGCTGGTCTCCCCCTCACTCGCGCCTGCGGCGCGGTCTCTCCCCAAGGGGGAGAGACGTCAGGTGCTCCGCGCCGCGGCGACGTAGACCGCAGGTTGCATGCGTCGCCCGTCCTTCACGTAGAGCTTCTCCAGCTCGGCCCCTTCGGCGAGAGCGGCTTGCTTCCAGCCGAGACGCCGCAGGAAAGGCCCGACATCCTCGGGATGGATGCCGAACGTGACCGGCTCGCCGAGGAGCGCGAGAAGATTCGCGCCCACTCGCTGCGCGGTCGCGAGGATCCCCGGCGAGTCGATCAGGTACCAGAAGTCCATCGCCGCCTCGGAGCCTTTGCCGACGAGCTCGCGCACCGCGCCGAGCGTTCCCTTCACCGCCTCGCGCGTCAGGTACATCGACACGCCTTCCCAGACGACGAACGTCGGCGCGCCGCGACGGAAGCCCGCGAGCGCGAGCCGGTCGCCGAGCGAGTCCTTCTCGAAGTCGATCTCGACGCGATGGACGTCCGCCACCGGCAGGTGACGCGCCTCGCGCGCGACGATCTTCGCCTTGCGGCGGCTCGTCGCCGGGAAGTCGACCTCGTACACGGGCCGCCCGTCGAGCTCGTTCGCGAAGCGATGGGCGCGCGTATCGTAGCCGGCGCCGAGGATCACGACCTGCTCGACTCCTCTGCGGAGCGCCGCGAGCATCCGCTCGTCGATCCAGCGATGGCGGCAGACCACGAACGTGGTGAGCCCGCTCGCGAAGCGATCGGTGAGCCGCGTGATCGGTGCGGTCATGTCGAGGCTCGCGAGCGTCGCCCGCGCGACCGGGCCGAGAAAGAGAACGGCGTAGGGATCGTCGAGGATCCGCCGCGCCGGATCGCGCGGCCGCTCGCTCGCGCGCATCAGGCAGACCGCCTCGGCGGTCTGGCTCGGACGATTCGGCACCATCGGTGCAGCCTACGGGATGAGCACGACCTTCCCGACGTTCTTCCGATCCTGGATGTAGTGGTGCGCGGCGGCGGCTTCCGCGAACGGGAACTTCGCGCCGACCGTCGGATGGATCTTCCCCTCCGCGTGCCAGGCGAAGAGGCGCTGTAGCCACGACAGGAGCATCTCCTCCTCGGTCCAGAGGTGCCCGAGGTTCACGCCGATTAGGGCCTTGTTGTCGTTGATCAGCTTCGGTGGCGGGAACGAGAAGAGCGGCGTCTTCAGGAGCGCCTTCAAGAGCCCGATGATCGAGCGGCCCTTGCCGACCGCCGCGCTCGAGAAGCCGAACATGACGAGGCGTCCGGTCGGCCCGAGGCAGCGATAGCCCTTCTTCCAGTGCTCGCCGCCCATCGCGTCGAGCACGATGTGGACGCCGGCGCCGTTGGTGATCCGCGCGATCTCCTTCTCGTAGTCCTGCGAGCGGTAGTCGATGAGCTGCGCGACGCCGCGCTCGCGGAGCATCGCGTGCTTCGAGGGTGACGCGGTCCCGATCACTTCGGCACCGACGATCTTGCAGAGGTCGATCGAGGCGAGGCCGACGCCGCCCGCGGCGCTGTGCACGAGCACGCGCTCACCCGCCTTCAACGAGCCCATCTGCACGAGCATCTGGTAGGCGGTGAGATAGTTGACGGGAATCGCCGCGCCCTCGTCGTACGACAGGCTCGACGGCAGCGGCAGCGCCATGCGCTCCGGCACGCAGACGACGTCGCTGTACCCGCCGAAGCGCGTGATCGCGAGCACGCGCTCGCCGGGCGTTCGATTCACTCCGGTGCCGACCGCGTCGATGTCGCCCGCGACCTCGTAGCCGACGACCGCCGGCAGCTTCGGCGCGTCCGGGTAGAGCCCGAGCCGCGCCATGATGTCGGCGAAGTTGATGCCGGCAGCGCGCACGCGGATCCGCACCTCGCCTTTGCCCGGAGTCGGGTCGGGCGCTTCGCGGAGCTCGAGTACCTCGGGCGGACCCACGCGGGGAATCCAGATTTGGCGCATCGTTCGTCCTCTCGAAGCGCCGACTTATACGGAGTCGCGCTCCCAATTCTACACGCAGAGGCTGGCGGGCGCGGGGGCTCGCCTCCGCGGAAGTAAAGCGCAGCCGAGCAGCGGACTACGCCGGCAGCCGGGTGTCTGGCTCGGTCCATGGCTCGCCGCTGGAAGCGAGCTGCTTCATGCGAGCAATCTGCGCGGACTGCGCTTTACTTCCGCGAACCAGACACCCGGCTGCCGACTAGACACGCACGATCGGCGAGCCATGGAGCGGAGGCGAGCCCCCGCGCCCGCCAGCCTCGCAACTCCACCTTGACGCTCCCCGGCCGGAGGCATAACGAAGCCGAATTCTGTCAGCCCGGAGGAACCGATGACCAAAGCCGCCGTCATGTGGGCGTTCAACGAGCCCCTGAAGATCGAAACGCTGAAGCTGAAGGACCCGCGCGAGGACGAGATCGTCGTCAAGATCGTCGCGAGCGGCGTTTGCCATTCGGACCTTTCGGTCGTGCAGATGAAGCTGCCGGTGCCGCCGCCCTGCGTGCTCGGTCACGAGGGCGCGGGCATCGTCGAGGAAATCGGCAAGGGCGTGACGAACGTGCAGCCCGGCGATCACGTCGTCCTCTCGTGGGTCGAGAACTGTGGCAAGTGTCACTACTGCGTCGCGGGCCACGATCACCTCTGCGACACCGGCATCCGCAACGCGATGGCCGGTCAGGAGGGCGTGTTCGAGAAGGACGGTATCGAAATCTCGCGCATGGCGGGTGTTGCGTCGTTCTCGGAGCGAACCGTCGTGCGCGCGACGGCGGCGATCCCGATCGCCAAGGAGATCCCGCTCGACAAGGCGTGCCTCGTCGGCTGCGGCGTGATGACGGGCGTCGGCGCGGTCATCAACACGGCAAGGGTGCGGCCAGGGGACACGGTTGCGGTGTTCGGCTGTGGCGGCGTCGGCTTGAACGTGATCCAGGGCGCGGTGCTCTCGGGCGCGGCGCGCGTGATCGCCGTCGATCTCGTGCCGTCGAAGCTCGAGCTCGCCAAGAAGTTCGGCGCGACCGACGTCGTGAACGGCAAGGAGAACGACGCGGTCGATGCGATCCAGCAAGCGACCGGCGGCATCGGCGTCGACTACGCGTTCGAGGTGATCGGCGCGGCGGCGGTGATGCAGCAGGGGTTCCAGGCGATCAAGCGCGGCGGCAAGCTCGTCGTCGTCGGCGTGCCTGGGTTCGGCACCGAGGTGTCCTTCCCCGGCTTCGACATTCCCCTCCAGGAAAAGTCGATCATCGGCTCGCTCTACGGCTCGGCGAACATGCACCGCGACATGCCGAAGCTCCTCGAGCTCTACATGCAGAAGCGGCTGAAGATCGACGAGCTGATCTCGAAGCGGATCAAGCTCGAGGACGTGAACGCGGCGTTCGAGGCGATGGAGAAGGGCGAAGTCGCGCGGAGCGTGATCGTCTTCTAGTCGATCACTGCTCTTCGCTGTCGTCGGTCTTCTCGGCCTTCTTTTCGCTCGAGCGCTGGTACGTGGCCTTCAGTTTCGCGTCGGCGAGCGACTTCTTCTTCACCGCCGCGACGATGTCGTCGGGCGCGGCGCCGTCGTCGATCTCGAGGGGCGCCTCGAGCGCGAACACGCGGATCACGTATTGATGGGCCGGTCCCTTCGGCGGGCAGGGGCCCGCATAGCCGACGCGGCCGAAGTCGTTCTTGCCCTGGATCGTGCCGTCGCCGAGGTCCGCCTTCACGGGCACCCCGCGATCGAGCGCACGAGCGCCCTTCGGGATGTTCCAGGTGGTCCAGTGCGTGAACCCCTTCGCATCCGGGTCTTCCATCACGATCGCGAACGCCTTGCTCTCCTCCGGCGCTCCACTCCAGGAGAGCGCGGGCGAGCGGTCCGCGCCGTCGCAGGTGTGCTCGACCGGGAAGTTGGCGCCGTCGGCGAAGTCCTTGCTGACGACCGTGAACTTGCCCCCGGTGTTGCCCGTGACGACTTCGCTCGTCTTCTCCGGCTCGGAGGGGGCGGCGGCGATGAGCATCACGGATGCGACAGCAACCAGAAAGATCGTCGGCTTCATCGCCGGCCTCCCTTGGAAATCTCTGCTAGAAGACACGTGAACCGATCATGAGCGAGCAAGCCACCGACCTCCGCATCGCGGCCGAGGAGCGTTATCTCAGCTATGCGCTCTCGGTCATCACTTCGCGAGCCCTGCCCGACGTGCGGGACGGATTGAAGCCCGTGCAGCGTCGGATCCTGTTCGCGATGTATCAAAACCTCGGTCTCGCTCCCAATTCCAAACACAGGAAATCGGCCGCAGTCGTGGGCGAGGTCCTCGGAAAGTACCATCCCCATGGGGATCAGGCGGCTTACGAGGCGATGGTCCGCATGGCGCAGGACTTCTCGCTCCGCTACCCGCTCGTCGAGGGCGAGGGGAACTTCGGCTCGCTCGACGGCGACGGTGCGGCGGCGATGCGCTACACCGAGGTGCGTCTCGCGCGCATCGCCGAGAGCCTGCTCGACGATCTCGCGGCCGAGACCGTCGCGTTCCGCGCGAACTACGACTCCACCCGCGAGGAGCCGGTCGTGCTGCCGGCCGGCATCCCGCAGCTCCTCGTCAACGGCTCGACCGGCATCGCGGTCGGCATGGCGACGAACATCCCGCCGCACAACTTGGCCGAGGTCGTCGACGCGCTCGTGGCGATGATCGACGATCCCGATCTCGACGTGAAGGGGATCCTGAAGCACGTGAAGGGGCCCGACTTCCCGACCGGCGGCGAGATCCTCAACTCGAAGGCCGAGCTCCGTACGATCTACGAGGAAGGGCAGGGCGCCGTCCGCGTGCGCGGCACGTACACGGTGGAGAACCTGCCGCGTGGCAGGCGCCAGATCGTCGTCTCCTCGATTCCCTATGCCGTGAACAAGGCCACGCTCGTCGAGGCGATCGCGCAGGAGATCATCGCGCGGAGGCTGCCGCTCGTCGTCGACGTGCGCGACGAATCGACGGACGCGGTACGCATCGTGCTCGAGCTCAAGGCCGAGGCGTCGCCGGAGGCGGCGATGGCGTACCTCTACAAGCACACCGAGCTCGCGACGAACTTCAACGTCAACCTGACGGCGCTCGTGCCGACGAAGAATCCGCTGGTCGGGCAGCCGCAGCGCCTCACGCTTCGTGAGCTCTGCCGTCACTTCCTCGATTTCCGTCTCGAGGTCGTGACGAGGCGGCTCGAGCACGAGAAGGCGAAGCTCGAGGATCGCATCCACATCCTCGACGCGTTCGTGAAGGTGCTGCTCGACATCGATCGCGCGATCAAGATCATCCGCGGCGCCGAATCACGCGACGACGCGGGCAAGAAGCTCGCCGCCGCGTTCCGACTGGACGATCGGCAAGTCGACGCGATTCTCGAGCTCCGCCTCTACCAGCTCGTCAAGCTCGAGATCGCGAAGATCCAGCGCGAGCGGAAGGAGAAGCGCGAGCGGCTCGAAGAGGTCGAGGATCTCCTCCGCAAGCCGAAGCGCCGCTGGGCGATGGTGAAGGAGGAGCTCGCGCAGACGAAGAAAAGCTTCGGCGACGCCCGGCGCACGGCAGTCGCGCGCGGCGACAGTGAGCTCGTGTACGACGCCGAGGCGTACATCGTCCACGAGGAGGCGACCGTCGTCTTCTCGCGCGACGGCTGGGTGAAGCGGCTCCGCGAGCTCAAGGACCCGACGTCGACGCGCCTTCGCGAAGGCGACGAGATCTTCCGCGTCCTGCCGGGCAGCACGCGCGATCGGATCTCGGTCTACTCGAGCTTCGGCGGGCTTTATGTGCTCCCCGTGAAGGACTTGCCGGCGACGACCGGCTACGGCGAGCCGATCCAGTCGCTCTGCAAGTTCGACGACAACGAGCGCGTGGTCGAGGTCTTCGGCATGACGGGCGAGGCGCCGGCGGCTGCCGCGACGATCGGCCAGCAGGATCTCTTCGGCAAGCAGGCGAAGAAAGCCGCGCCGCCGAGCTATCTGCTCGTCACGGCGAAGGGCTTCGGCTTTCGCTTCACGCCGGATCTCTCCGAGACGACGCGCTCGGGGCGCCGCGTCGCGCGGGTCGGGGACAAGGACGAGATCGTCTCCGTCGTGCCGATCGCGGGCAAGGTCGTCGTCGCCGCCGCGGCGCGCGGCAAGATGCTCCGCTTCCCGCTCGACGAGGTACCGGAGCTCGGCGGACCGGGGAAGGGCGTGTTCCTGATGCGCCCCGGCAGCGAGGGCGACGACCGCATCGTCGGCGCGCTCGCGCTCGCCAAGGATGCGAAGCTCGTGATCACCACCGCCGAGGGTGCCGAGCGGAAGATCGACGTGACCGAGGTGCCGGAAGGGAAGCGCGCCGGCAAAGGCCTCAAAGTCGTGAAACGAGGCGGGATCGCGAAGATCGGAGCGGCGTGAGGCGCGGCGGTCGGGTGCCTTTCCGCAGCATTCCCCGCACCGGCTCGTATGCGAGCTCGCTTCCTTCCGCGACGCACCGGAGCATGAGGCCGCCGCGGCTCATGTCGCCGCGGCCGACGAACGCCGTCGGGAACACGAGGCGGTCGCCGAATATGTCGCCGAGCACCTCGACGTACTTCTTCGTGGCGATGCTGCCGAGGAGGACGACCTCGCAATCGTCGCCCGCGGCCTCCGCGAGCGCACGCACGTCTCGTTCGAGCGGCACGCGGTAGCGCGGCTCGCTCGCGTCGATCGGCACGGTCGCGAACTCGCGAAGCTGCTTCGCGGTGACGAGCCGTCCGGGCGACTGGAGGCCGGCGTTCGAAGTGATCACGAAGCTGCCGGCGACTTCCTCCGGCGGACGCGCGAACGCGGCGGCATAGGCGAGCTTGCCGCGGAAGTAGAGGCCGCTCAGGAACGAGAACACTTCGCCGAGCGGCGCGCCGCGCCGCGTGCGCAGGCGCTCGGCCAACGCGAACTCCGCCTTCTCGGCAAGGAGGATCGAAGCGCGCCGGCCTTCGCACCTCGCCGGCGAGAGAAGGAACACACGCTCCACCGTCGGCCAACGTAGCCGAATCCCGCGTGATCGTGTACCCACCTCCTCACGAAGATGGCGAAGTCGAAGTACACGGCAGCGGACATCACCGTCCTCGAGGGGCTCGAGCCCGTTCGCAAGCGACCGGGCATGTACATCGGGGGTGTCGGGCTCGACGGCCTCCATCATCTCCTCTGGGAGATCGTCGACAACTCGGTCGACGAGGCGATCAACGGCTACGCAGACAAGATCGTCGTCACGCTCCACAAGGACGGATCGTCGATGACGGTTGCGGACAACGGCCGTGGCATCCCGGTCGACGTCCACAAGAAGTACAAGAAGCCGGCGCTCGAGCTGATCCTCACCACGCTCCACGCCGGCGGCAAGTTCGAGGCGAAGAACTATGTCCACTCGGGCGGTCTCCATGGCGTCGGCGCGTCGGTCGTGACGGCGCTCTCGAAGGAGATGGTCGCGACCGTGAAGCGCGACGGGGCGGAGTGGGAGCAGAGCTTCTCGCGCGGCAAGCCGAGCGGCAAGATCCGCCGGAACGGCGCGGCGCGCGGCTCCGGCACGACGATCTTCTTCCGGCCGGATTCCGACATCTTCCCCGAGACGAAGTTCGATCGGAAGACGATCGCCGAGCGCCTCGAAGCCAAGGCGTATCTGCACAAGGGGCTCACGGTCGTCTTCGAGGACGAGACGACGAAGGAGATCGCGACCTGGCGCTACGAGGACGGCATTCGCGCGTATCTCGCGAAGCTCCTCGCCGAGCGCGGCGAGAAACCGATCGGCGGCGAGGTCTTCTATTTCGAGCGCCAGCAGGATGCGCCGGAAGGCGGCGGCAAGATCCCCGAGTTGGAGTGCGCGCTCGCGTGGACGGAGGCGACGGACGAGACGTTCCTCTCGTTCGTGAACAGCATCCCGACGTCGCAGGGGGGCACGCACGAGAACGGCCTCAAGAGCGCGGTCGTGAGGGCGGCGCGGAACTACCTCGAGATCCACAACAAGATTCCGCGGGGGATCACCGTCGAGGCGGCGGACGTGCGCGAGGGGATGGTTGCGATCCTCTCCGTCTATATGGCGGCGCCGCAGTTCCAGGGACAGACGAAGGAGCGGCTCAACAACCCCGAGACGACGGCGATGGTCGACGGCGCGGTGCGGACGGCCGTCGAGAACTGGATGCTCGGCGGTCGTACGGCCGCGGACGCGATCTCCGATCGCATCGTGCTCGCCGCGAAGGCGCGGAGCGCGTCACGCGCCGCCGCGCAGCAGGTGCAGCGGAAGAGCCTCGTCTCTCACCGGCTGAACCTGCCCGGCAAGCTCGCGGACTGCAGCTCGACCGATCCCGCCGAGTGCGAGCTCTTCATCGTCGAGGGTGAGTCCGCCGGCGGCTCCGCGAAGCAGGGACGCGACCGGAACTTCCAGGCGATCCTTCCGCTTCGCGGCAAGGTCCTGAACACCGAGGAGAGCTCGACCGCGAAGGTCCTCGCGAACAAGGAGATCTCGGACCTCGTCTCCGCGCTCGGCTGCGGCACCGGCAAGGACTTCGACGCGGCGAAGCTCCGCTACCACAAGGTCTGTCTGCTGATGGACGCCGACTCCGACGGCAACCACATCTGCACCTTGCTCCTCACGTTCTTCTACCGGCACATGCCCGAGCTCATCCGCGGCGGCTACGTGTACATCGGGCAGCCGCCGCTCTACCGCATCGACTCGGGGAAGGACCGCGCCTTCGTGCTCGACGACGCGGCGAGGGACAAGGTCCTCGCCAAGCTCGACGGCAAGAACGCTCGGATCACGCGCTTCAAAGGCCTCGGCGAGATGAACCCGAAGCTCCTCCAGGAGACGACGCTCGACCCGAAGAAGCGGACGCTCTTGAAGGTCGAGATCGTTCAGGCGAGCGCGACCGACGCGACCTTCAAGAAGCTCATGGGCAAGGAAGTCGCGCCGCGCTTCGAGTTCATCATGCAGCGCGCGCCGAAGGTCGAAGAAGTCGACGTCTAACCCCTCAGGGGGTCGGGCGACAGCCTGGGCGGTGACTACTAGTGGCCTTCGATTACGGCGATCGCGTCGATCTCGACGAGTAGCTCCGGGATCGCGAGCCCCGAGACGACGACGTACGTGCTCGCCGGAAACACGCCGTCCGGGAACCAGCGCTTGCGCACGGCGGCCACCGCGGGGCGAACCGCGGCGTCCGTCACGTAGATCGTGATCTTGACGACGTCCCCGAGCGTGCCGCCGGCGGCCTGGACGACCGCCTGCACGTTCGCGAACGCCTGCTCGGTCTGCAGCGCGACGTCGTTCCCGCCGACGACCTGACCCTCGCGGTCGAGCGCGACTTGTCCCGCGAGAAAGACCGGTATGCCCTTCTTGCGGATCGCGTGGGAGTAGCCGACGGGAGGCGCCAGCTCGGGCGGGTTGATGACCATCTTCGACATGGGTTCCTCTATTCGCTGCGACGGAGGTGATACGGAGGGCCCGCGACCTGCTCGGGCTCGCCCTTCTCGTTCTTCCCTGTTCGCCACCAGCCGCGCGCCGCGAGATGCGGATCGGCGAGCAGGGTGGTGAGCGTGTTCGCCGGCGTGATCGTGATGCCGCGCTTTTGTCCCTGCTCGAAGAGCTCCTGCTTCGTGTAGTGCGGCGTCAGCTCTTCGACCCAGGATTCGAGGAGCTCGGCCGTCTCGGCACGCGTGGCCAGGTCGCGCCACATCGGGTCGAGCACGGTCTCGTTGCCGGTCTTCTCGTGGATCCAGCGCGCGAGCGCGTCCCAATGGGCCGGCGGGAGGATGATGATCGCGGCGAAGCCGTCTTTACACTGGTAGAGACCGCTCGGCGCGAGCTGGCGCCGACGGTTGCCGATCCGCCGGCGCGGGATCAGATCGTCGAGGAACATCGCCGTGCCGAGCTCGCACGAAGCCGCGACCGTCGTGGCCTGCGTGGAGACGTCGACGAGCTGTCCACGGCCGGTGGTCTTTCGCGCGCGCAGCGCGACCTGCACGCCGATCGTGGCGTGGAGCGCGGTCAAGAGATCCGCGAGCGGGATCTGACCGCCGGGCACGAGCGGTGCGCGATCGGGATCGCCGATCGAGGGCAGGAGGCCCGAGATCGCCCATGCGAGGAGGTTGGACGACTTCCACTCGCGGCGCGGGCCGGTCCGGCCGAACGGCGTGATCGCGGCCCAGACGAGACGCGGGTTCGTGCCGGCGACGCCTTCCCAATCCAGCGAGTGGGCCGCGAGCGCTCCCGGCGCGAACGATTCGACGACGACGTCGACGTCGCCGAGGCGCCGCCCGAGCTCCGCGCGAAGCTCGGCGCGCTCGAGATCCCGTAGGCGCTCTCCCGCGGTCGGGCCGAGCGTCTCCCAAGTGGCGTACGAGCGATCCTTCGCGCAGCCGAAGCCGGAGACCTCGGCACCGTGTCCGGCGAGCAGATAGCCGGCGTAGGCGAAGCCTCCGTGAGTCAGGTCGAGGACGCGAATCCCCTCGAGAGCGCGCGCGGCGCTCACGACTTCGCTCCCGGCGCCGGCCACGGGAGCTCCGGCATGAAGTGCCGGATCCACGAGAGGTACGGGCGATCGAGCTTCACCTCGGGCGCGGCCATCGCCTGCACGGCCTGCTTCTCGACCATCGCCGCGATCTCGTCCGGCGAGTAGCCGCAGATCTCGCCGAGCACGTGGTCGTTGTCCTGGCCGAACGAGGGCGCGGCGCGGAGGAGCCCGCCCGGCGTCTCCGAGAGTGCCAGCGGATTCCCGGTCACGAGATCGCGGCGATAGCGGGCGTGATCGGCGAGGATCCAGAACTTCCGCGCGCGAAGCGCCGGATCGATCGCGACGCGCGCATTGTCGAGCACCGGAGCGGCGGCGACGCCGGCCCGCTGGAGGCGTTCCGCCACCTCCTCTTCTGTCGCCGTTCGCGTCCATTCGCCGATCGCCTGGTCGAGCGCCTCGGCGTTCGCGGCGCGCGCCTCGGCCGTGGCGAAGCGGCGATCGTCGATCCATGCGCGCTTCCCCGCGACGCCGGCGAGCGCGTGCCACTCCTCGTCCGTCGCCACCGCGATCGCCACCCAGCGGTCCTCGCCCCGGGTGGGATAGAGGCCGTGCGGCGCGAAACCGGGCACGCGGTGACCGTCGCGTTGCGCGGCGTGCCCGCGCTGCGCGTCGCGGAGCCACGGTCCGAGCATCGCCGCCGTCGCTTCCATCTGCGCGAGCTCGATGAACTCGCCCTCGCCGGTCCGATCGCGATGCTCGAGCGCAGCGAGCACCGCCACCGTCGCGTGGAGCGCGTTGGAGAAGTCGGGGTAGGAGAACACTCCGAAGCCGGAGGGCGCCCGATCGGCCCACCCGGTCAGCTCGTCGAGCCCGATCAAGGGGGCCTGGTTCGGCCCCCATGCGACGAAGTCGTAATAGGGCGTCCCTGGGATCGTGCCGAAGCCCGAGATCGATGCGTAGACGATGTCCGGCCGGACGGCGCGGACGCTCTCGTAGTCGAACCCGAGCGATTTCACCGCCGGAGAAGAATAGTTCGAGATGAACACGTCGCAGCGCTCGAGCAAACGACGCGCTGCTTCTTTCCCCTCCGCGGACTTGAGGTTGAGGCCGACGCTACGCTTGCCGCCCATGAACTCGTTCGCGGCGACGCCGCAGTCGGCCCAGACGTCGAGGCCGTGCCGATCCTTCGGCAGCCACCCGGAGCCGAGGAAACGGATGACGTCCGGAAACTGACGGCACTCGACCTTGATCACTTCGGCGCCGAAGTGCGCGAGCGTACGCCCGCAGATCGGCCCCGCGATCGCGATCGAGAGCTCGAACACCCGGATGCCTTCGAGCGGTCGGAGCGACGATTCCATCGGAAGGTCGCTCTACTGTGTCGCCGCCGGGGCGTCAAACCGGCGTGCGCGGCTGGACTTTTCGGAGATTTCCGATCAGAGAGTGGCGACGCGGATCGGAAAATCTGGCTCGGAGGGCTCGTCCATGAAGGTCTCGATGTTCTATCTCCCGTCGCTCGGCACCCGCGAGGACATCGAGCGCGGCATGGCCGGCACGCGCCCCGAGCTCTACCAGACGATGCTCGCGGAGATCTCCGAGCAAGTGCGGCTCGGGGACGCGCTGGGCTACGACTCGGTGAGCTTCACCGAGCATCACTTTCACATCGAGGGATTCGAGGTTTCCCAGAATCCCGTGCTGCTCGATCTCTACGTGGCGATGCAGACGAAGCGCATCCGCGTCGGCCAGCTCGGCATCGTGCTCCCGGCCTCGAATCCGATCCGCGTAGCCGAGGACATCGCGATGCTCGACCACATGACGGGCGGGCGCGCGAACGCCGGCTTCGCGCGCGGCTATCAGCGCCGCTGGGTCGACGTCATGGCGCAGCAAAACCACGGCATCCGCGGCGCGTTACCGCACCAGCACGACGAGATCGACTCCGCGAATCGCGACGCGTTCGAGGAGAGCTTCCGCATCATCAAAAAGGCGTGGACCGAGGAGATGCTCTCCTACGACGGCAAGTTCTGGAAGGTGCCGCCCGGGCCGACGCCGTGGGATCTGAACGGCACGAAGCTCTACGGCAAGGGCATCGAGGATGGCGTGGTCAAATCGGTCGGTGTCGTGCCGAAGCCGCTCCAGAAGCCTCATCCGCCGCTCTTCCAGCCGTTCGCCTCGTCGGAGAAGAGCATCCGCTGGTGCGCGACGGAGGGTGTGACCGCGATCCTGCCGCTCCTCCATCCGAAGAACGAGGTCGCGCTGTTCCGCCTTTACCAGGAGGTTTCGGGGAAGCCGCTCGGCGAGGGGATGGGCGTGCTTCGCGACATCATCGTCGCCGACACGGACGAAGAGGCGAGGGCGCTCTGGGAGGGCGCCGCCGAGTTCGTCGGCAACAATTGGTTCGAGCCGTTCGGCTTCTTCAAGGGGCTCTTCGATCCGGATAACGGGGAGCTCTGTGACGTGTGGGGCGAGGGCTGCGTGCTCGTCGGCACCGTCGATACGGTGACGCGCCAGCTCGAGCGCATGCTCGCACGCGTGCCCGCGCGCTGGATCTTCGCGTGGCTCTACAACGGGCTCATCCCGAACAAGACGCTGATGCGCTCGATCGAGCTCTTCTACACGAAGGTGCTGCCGCGCGTGTCGAACGTGAAGCCGCTTTAGGCCACGCGGGCGCGGCCGCGCCCGGCGCGGACGGCGCTGCCGACGAGCAGCACGCGCGCTTCGCGCGCGCGGTCCGGATTCCGATACGAGTGCGGGATCGTCGCCTTGAAGTGGAGCGCGTCGCCGGCGCGGAGAACGTAGCTGCGGTCACCGACCTGGAAGGTGACCGTACCCTGCAGGCAGAACGCGAACTTCTCGCCGGGGTGCTGATAGGCCTCGCGCCCGGAGCCTCGCCCCGGCGGCAGCACCGCGGTATAGACGTCGAGCTCCGCCTCACGGATGTCGCCGGCGAGCCGCTCCACGCGGACGTCTCCGCGCCGCGCGAGGAGCACCTGCCGCTGCTCCGCGGGTACGTGCGCGACCTCGGCCGGCGCCTCGTCGCCGATGAAATGCGAGAGCGGACGACGGAGGCCGCGCACGATCTTCATGAGGATCGAGATCGTCGGCATCATTCGACCCTTCTCGACCTTTTGAATCGTGCTCGGCGCGACCCCGCTTCGCTCGGCGAGCTCGAGCAGCGTGAGGCCTTCTTCTTCGCGGCACGCGTGGAGGCGCGAGGCGAGCGCGAACCGCTCGCGCGTCTCCTCGTCGGCTTCGTTCAGCGGCCGGCGGCCAGCAGCTTCCGGGCGACGACCCATCGATGTACCTCGGACGGTCCTTCCATGATCCGGTAGGCGCGGAGGAGCTGGAACATGATCTGGAGCGGCATCTCCTTCGCGAGCCCCATCGCGCCGTGCACCTGGAGCGCGTGATCGACGACCGTCGATGCCATCTCGGTGGCGAAGACCTTCACCATCGAGGCGTCCGTGCGGATGTCCTGTCCCTGCTCGAGCCGCCACGCGGCCTCGCGGACGAGGAGGCGAGCGGCGCGGATCTGCATCGCCGCGTCGGCGATCCACCACTGCACGGTCTGACGCTCTGCGAGCGCCTGCCCGAACGTGACGCGCGTCTTCGCGTGGGCGATCATCATCTCGAGCGCGCGCTCGGCGAGTCCGATCGACCAGCTGCCCATCTCGAGACGCCGAACGGTCAGGCGGTGCTGCATCGGCCCGAAGCCGTCGCCGATCTCGCCGAGCACCTTCGACTCGGGAACCCAGCAGTCGTCGAAGACGACCTCGTACGTGCGGTAACCCGCGAGCATGACGATCTCGCGCGCGACGATCATGCCGGGGTTGTCCTGATCGACGATGAATGCGGTGATTCCGCCGCGCGAGCCCTTCTCCGGATCCGTCACGGCCATGACGATCGTGAACTCGGATTCGCGCATGCGGCTGATCCAGATCTTCCGGCCGTTGATCGTCCAGCCGCCGCGCTCGCGGAGCGCGCGCGTCTTCATGCGCGCCGGATCGGCGCCGGCGTCGGGCTCCGAGATCGCGATCGCGGAGACCGTCTCGCCTCGCGCATAGGGCATCAGGTACTGCTCGCGCTGCTCGGCGTTCACGGTCCTCAGCATCATGTGGAGGTTCGGCGAATCCGGGGGGAACGCGAACGGCACGATCGAGCGCGAGAGCTCCTCGGTGACGACGGTCTTGGCGACGTCGCCGATCTCGGCGCCGCCGAGCTCCGCCGGGACGTCGAGGCCGGCGAGGCCGTACTCTTTCGCCTTCCGCCAGAGAACGGTCATCTCGTCGCGCGGCGGCGTCAGCGGGCCACCGTTGGACTCGCGCTCGAGCGCGCGTGCTTCGATCGGCAGGAGCTCCTCCGTCACGAAGCGACGCACGAGCGATTGAAGAAGGCGGGTCGATTCCGGCAGCTCGAAGTCCATCGTCTCTCCGAGTTTCCGTTCATACACAGGATTCTCTGAAAAGAAAATCGACGCGAAGCGCCGCCGGACGGCCACTCGACAGCGACGTCTTCGCTGCTAGGATGCCGTCTTCATGCACCGGATCGCGCTCATTCCCGGCGACGGCATCGGCCCCGAGGTCGTCGGATGCGACGCTGCGCGGTCGTCGAGGCGACGGGGGTAGCGATCGAGTGGATCCGCTCGCGACGCGGGCGCGGCGGTTGCCGAAAAGACGGGAGAACCGCTGCCCGACAGCGTCCTCGACACGATCCGGGCCGCTGACGCCGCGCTCAAGGGGCCGGTGACGACCCCGATCGGCAAGGGCTTCCAGAGCGTCAACGTGCGGCTCCGCCACGCGCTCGATCTCTACGCGAGCCTTCGTCCCGTGAAGACCCTGCCGGCGTCGAGACTCGCCACGACGACGTCGACCTGGTCATCGTTCGCGAGAACACCGAGGGCCTCTACTCCGGGATCGAGAACCAGGTCGTGCCGGGCGTGGTCGAGAGCCTCAAGGTCTTGACCGAGAGGGCTTGCATCCGGATTGCGGAGTTCGCCTTCGACTACGCGCGCCGCAAGCGCCGCCGGAAAGTGACGGCCGCCCACAAGGCGTCGGTCATGACGCTCACGGACGGTCTCTTCCTGAACTGCGCGCAGCAGATCGCGCGGCGGTATCCGGATATCGATTACGAGGAGATCGTGATCGACAACCTCTGCATGCAGCTCGTCCTCGACGCCGACGCGATTTCGACGTGATCCTGCTCGAGAACCTCTACGGCGACATCGTCTCCGACCTCGCCGCGGGGCTCGTCGGCGGGCTCGGCGTCGTGCCGGGCGCGAACATCGGCGCGAAGCTCGCGGTCTACGAGGCCGTGCACGGCAGCGCGCCGGACATCGCGGGCAAGGACGTCGCGAACCCGCTCGGCGCTGATCCTCTCGTCGCGCGCTCATGCTGCGAGCATCTCGGCGAGGCGGACGCCGCGGCGCGCGCTCCGCGGCGCGGTCGAGCGCGTGCTCGCCGAGGGCAAGGTGCGCACGCGCGACCTCGGCGGCACGGCCGGGACGACGGACTACGTCGACGCGCTCATCGCGCGAGGTGCCGGAGGGGCGAGTGAGCGCGCCATCGCGTCGTGCTCGCTCCCGGGCGACGGCGTCGGGCCCGAGATGGCCGACGCCACGCTCCGCATCGTCGATGCGTCGCGGCGCGAAGATCGAGTGGCAGGAAGCGCGCGCCGGCGTACGCGCGATGGTCAACTACGGCACGCCGATCCCGACGGAGACGGTCGACCTCGTGCGGCGGGTCGGCGTCGCGTTGAAGGGCCGGCTCCTCGCGGCGCCGGGCAGCGGGATCGCAAACCCGAACGTCGCGCTTCGCCGAGCGCTCGGCCTCTATGCGCAGGTGCGGCCCGTGAAGAGCCTGCCGCAGAGCCGCTATCCCGACCTCGACCTCGTGATCGTCCGCGAGACGAGCGAGGGCGAGTATGCGGGGCTCGAGCATCGCGTCGTGCCCGGAGTCGTCGAGAGCATCAAGGTCGTGACTGCGGCCGCCTGCCGCGGATCGCCGAGTTCGCCTTCGCCTACGCGGAGCGGAACGGACGGAAGAAGATCACCGCCGTCCACAAGGCGAACATCATGAAGCTCTCCGACGGGCTCTTCCTCGAGTGCGTGCGCGCCGTCGCGAAGGACCACCCGTCGATCGCGCTCGAGGAGATGATCGTCGACAACACCTGCGATGCGGCTCGTCTCGGACCCGTATCGCTTCGACGTGATCGTGATGGAGAGCTTCTACGGAGATCTTCTCGCCGAGCTCTGCGACCGGGCTCGCCGGCGGGATCTCCGCGTCGCGCTCGGCGATCTACGGCGACGGCATCGCGATCTTCGAAGCCGTGCATGGCGAAGCACCCGAGATGGTCGGCAAGAACATCGCGAACCCGCTGCCGATGCTCGGGCCCGCGATCCTCCTCCTCCGGCACCTCGGCGAGACCGAAGCCGCCGACCGCGTCACACGCGCGCTCGATCGCGTGCTGCGCGAAGGCACGACGCTGCCGCGCGACCTGGGCGGCAAAGCGCGCACCGTCGAGCTCGCCGCCGCGATCATCGCGGCGATGTAGGGGCTAGGCTGCGGGGGGTGGGGGCATCGCGGCGGCCGCCCGCTTCGTCATCTCCTTCGGCGACACGTCCTCGATGTGCTGCGCCATCGACCATTGGTGCCCGAACGGGTCGGCGACCTTGCCGAAGCGGTCGCCCCAGAACATGTCGACGAGCGGCATCGTCACCTTGGCGCCGGCGGCGACCGCGCGATCGAACGCCTTGTTCACGTCCTTGAAGTAGAGATGGAGGCTCACGGACGCGGCGCTTCCCGGCGTCGGCGCCTTCTGATCGCTGCCGGGGAACTCGTCGGCGAGGAAGATCTGCGAGTCGCCGACCTTCATCTCGGCGTGGCCGACCTTGCCGCCCATCGACATCTGGAACTTGAGCTTCGCGCCGAAGGCCCGCGTGTAGAAATCGATCGCCGCGACCGCGTCCGAGACGACCAGATACGGTGTGACCGTGTGCGAGCCCGCCGGGATCGCGGCCACGCGCTTCTTGGCCGTGCGCTTCGCCGGCTTCTTGCCGCCTCGCTTCCCCGTTTTCTTCTTCTTCGCCATCGATCGGACCTCCGTCAGGCGGACTGCGGCATCGGCGCGCCGAGCTGCTGGAACAGCTGCAGCATCGCCGGCGGCAGTGTGATCTTGTCGTCCTGGGTCGAGTCGGGAAGGTCTTCGAACTGGAGCACGCCGAGCTCGGCGAACGATTCGCGCACGCGCGGCGTCAGCAGATTCGAGTCGCTTCAAGTTCGGCACGATCTTCGAGAACAGCATCTGCCGGAAGCCGATCATGAACGGCGTCGCGAAGCGACCAGTCGACCCACTCGTCCACGTTCGCAGCCGAGGCGCTCCCAGACCTCGTGCATGAGCAGGCGGTCGCGCATGAGGTGCGCCGCCTCGATGACGAAGTCCTCGCGCTCGCGGAGCTCGCTCGACGTCATCTCCTTGTAGACGTCCTCGAGCGAGAGCACGCCGAACGCGACGTGGCGCGCCTCGTCGCGCATCACGAACGTCGTGATCTGCTGGATCAGCTGCTCCTGCGGGTTCGTGAAGTTCATCATGCCGAACGCGGCGAGCGCGAGACCCTCCACCATGATCTGCATGCCGAGGTACGTCATGTCCCAGCGCGGCTCGCGGATGATCTGGTCGAGCAGCTCGTGGAGGTGCGGGTTCACCGGATAGGAGATCGGCAGCTTCTCGGTGAGATAGCGGCGGTACACCTCGACGTGGCGCGCCTCGTCGGCGACCTGGCTCGCGGCGTAGAACTTCGCCTCCGTCCACGGCACCGTGTTGACGATCTGCGCCGTCGCGAGGAGCGCGCCCTGCTCGCCGTGCATGAACTGCGAGAGCATCCAGCCGAGCTGGTGAACCCGCATCTCGCGGATCTCCTTCACCGAGAGCTCGCGCGGCGGCATGAACATCGCGTTGAACATCTCCGGCGGAAGGAAGTCCGGGAACTGCTCCGGATCGACGTCGATCGACCAGTCGATGTCGGTCGTCGCGTTCCACTGGAGCTTCTTCGCCTTCTCGTAGAGATTCGCGAGCGAGTCCTTCTCGATCTCGTAGTCCCAGTTGAAGATCGTCTCGGAGGACTCGGGGACCGCTTCGAGGCGGCCGTTCGGGGGCAGCGGGATCTTATGCATCCCTGAGAACTAACGCCCGGCGCGAGGGCCGGGCAAGTGTGGAAATGGCTCGGCGGCCTCGGCAATCAGAGATAGCCGTGGTGGCGGTACCACTCGCCGGTACGGCGCAGGCCCTCGGCGAGGTCGACCTTCGGCTCGTAACCGAGCCTCCGGCGGATCTTGCCGATGTCGAACGCGCGCATGTGCGAGAACATCTCCGCCCGCCGGCGGAACAGCGGCGGCGCGATGCCGAACGGCTTGCAGACGCCCTCGACCGCCGCGGACGCGAGCCACACGGGCCAGAGCGGGAGGTAGTGGATCTTCACCTGAACGCCGAGCGCCTCGGCGACCATCGGGATCAGCTCGTTCCAGGAGTAGTAGCGATCGTCGGCGACGAGGAAGGTCTCCCCGACCGCCTCGGGCTTCTCCGCGGCGAGCTCGAAGGCGTCGCAGAGGTTGTCGATGTAGAGCGGGTGGTAGCAGGCCGTGCCGTCGCCGACGATGAAGAAGCGCCCCTTCTTCACCATGCGGAACATGAGGAGAAAGCGGGCCGGATCGCCCGGGCCGTAGATGCCGGTCGGACGAAGGATCGAGAGTTGGAGCCCCTTCGGGATGAGCTCCCGAATCGCGACCTCGCCCTCGTATTTCGTCTGCTGGTAGTAGTCCTCGGGCGCGATCGGCGATTCTTCGGTGCCCGGCGGCTTCACGACGTGACCGTGCACGCCCTCCGTCGAGCAGTAGACGACGCGGCGGATGCCCGCGGCGAGCGATTCCTCGCCGACGATGCGCGTGCCTTCCACGTTGACGGCGCGATAGAGGGAGCGCGGCGCATTGATCTCGCGGAACGAGGCGGCGACGTGGTGCACGAGCTCGACGCCACGGACGGCGCTCCGAACGGCTTCGCGATCGGCGACCGAACCGAGTTGGATCTCCGCGCCGAGCCCACGGAGCTCGTCGAAGAAAACGCCCTTCGAGCTGTCGAGCACGCGAACGCGGTGGCCGCGCTCGAGATAGCGTCGCACGACGTGGCTGCCGGTGAAGCCGGTGCCGCCGGTGATGAGAACCTGCATGCGCGGGGGCAGTTAGCGGCGGGCTTCCGGAGAGTCAACGCCTTGCGTTGTAAGCGATCCGGGGCACCCCGAAACGGCTTGAGCGGGTGCACGATCGAGCGTAGAAACAGTGGACAGTACGTTGAGTTTCAACGCGAAAACTCGGCGCCCCCTACCGGCGAGCGAACGGGGACCGTTCCTGCTCGAGCGCGAGCAGCTCGTGGAGCGCGGCCGTGCGCTTCACGAAGCGTACGTCACCGCGACGCCTTTTCCACACGTCATCCTCGAAGAGTTCCTGCCGCCGGAGATCTGTGCCGCGGTGATCGGTGAGTTCCCGGGCGTGGACGACATCGTCTGGAAGAAGCACCTGCACCTCCACTCTGACAAGCTTGCTTGCGGCAACGAGACGCAGTTCGGGCCGGCGACGCGCGAGCTCATCGCGCAGCTCAATGCGAGCTCGTTCGTCGAGTTCCTCGAGGCGATGACCGGAATCTCCGGATTGATTCCCGACCCGCACCTCTGGGGCGGCGGCCTCCACTGCATCCCGCGCGGCGGACACCTCGGCATCCACGCGGACTTCAACGTCTACGAGCGCCTGAACCTGGATCGTCGCCTGAACCTGCTGCTGTACCTGAACGACGGCTGGAACGAGGAGTGGGGCGGTCATCTCGAGCTCTGGAATCGCGACATGACGCGCGCCGAGCGGCGGATCGCACCGATCGCGAATCGCGCCGTCGTGTTCAGCACGACGGACACCGCGTTTCACGGTCACCCGGATCCCCTCGTCTGTCCGCCGGAACGGACGCGGCGCTCGATCGCGCTCTACTACTACACGAGCGGTCGGCCGGCAGATGAGCGCTCCGACGCGCATTCCACGCTCTACCGGCGCCGGCCGGGCGAGCGACTCCGCTTGATCCGCACGGCGGGCTCCGCGGTGAAGCGGATCCTGTGGCCGATTCTCGCCGACTTCGCCGGCCTCTTCGGTTAGCGTTTTTCCGCGACGGCGTCACGGACGACAACGGTCGTCGTCGCCGGAGACCGCTCGGGGCTGGCTCTTTCCGGGCACCTTCGCCCCTCGCTCGACTTTGCCGGCGGCGCTGCTATCTTCGGCCGTTTGCACATGCGCCGCACCGACGTCCGAAATATTGCGATCATCGCCCACGTCGACCACGGGAAGACGACGCTGGTCGATGCGCTTCTCCGCCAGAGCGGGCTTTTCCGCTCGAACGAGCAGGTCGTCGACCGAATGATGGATTCCTTCGACCTCGAGCGCGAGCGCGGCATCACGATCCTCGCCAAGAACACCTCGATCGTCTGGAAAGACGTGCGAATCAACATCGTCGATACGCCCGGGCACGCGGATTTCGGCGGTGAGGTGGAGCGCGCGCTCGCGATGGTGGACGGCGTCATGCTGCTCGTCGACGCCTGCGAGGGCCCGCTGCCGCAGACGCGCTTCGTCCTGAAGAAGGCGCTCGAGCGCCGTCTGCCCGCGATCGTCTGCATCAACAAGATCGACCGCCCGGACGCACGCGCACCGGAGGTTCTCGACGAGATCTACGCGCTCTTCATCGACCTCGACGCCACGGAAGAGCAGATCGAATTCCCGGTCGTCTATGCGTGCGCTCGTGACGGCATCGCGACGCGCTCGCTCGACGTCGAAGGCACCGACATCCGGCCGCTCTTCGAGGCGATCGTCGACCATTTGCCCGGACCGGAGGCCGACAAGGAGGCGCCGCTTCAGTTCCAGGTGAACAACCTCGACTACGACGACTACGTCGGTCGACTGGCGATCGGCCGTGTGGTCGCCGGCGCGATCCGCCCGAACGAGACGTACACGCTGTTCGGACCCTCCGGCACGCAGACGGCCGAGAAGATCACGCAGGTCTACGGCTGGGCGGGCCTCAAGCGGGTTCCGATCGACCACGCGAGCGCGGGCGACATCGTCGCCGTCGCGGGCGTCGACGAGCTCCACATCGGTGACACGATCGCCGATCGTGAGCGGCCGAAGGCGCTGCCGCGCCTCCGCATCGACGAGCCGACGATCGCCATGGTCTTCTCGGTGAACAACGCGCCCTGGGCGGGACGCGAAGGTGAGTACGTCACCTCGCGAAAGCTCCGCGAGCGTATCGAGTTCGAGAAGCTGAAGAACGTCTCGATCCGAGTCGAGGACACCGAGTCGCCGGACGCCTGGCGCATTCTCGGTCGCGGCGAGTTGGCGCTCGCGGTGATCGTGGAGACCATGCGCCGCGAGGGCTACGAGGTGCAGCTCTCCCGTCCGACGATCGTCATCCGCGAGGAGGACGGCAAGAAGCTCGAGCCGATGGAGCTCGTTGTCGTCGACTGTCCGGAGGACTACATCGGGGTCGTCTCGCAGCTCCTCGCCGTCCGGCGCGGCCGCATGGAGAAGCTCGAGCATCTGTCACCGACGGCGACGAGCGGGCACGGACGACGCGTCCGCATGGAGTTCTCGATCCCCTCGCGCGGTCTGATCGGTTTTCGGGGACAGTTCCTGACGGACACGCGCGGCACCGGCGTGTTGAACACTCTCTTCAACGGCTGGGCGCCGTGGACCGGCCCGATCCCGGGGCGCATCAACGGCGCGGTGGTCTCCGACCGTGAAGGCGTCGCCACGCCGTACGCGCTCTTCCATCTCCAGGAGCGCGGCATCTTGTTCGTCCACGGCGGCACGCCGGTCTACGAGGGCATGGTCGTCGGCGAATACTCGCGCGAGAACAACCTCGACGTGAACGTCTGCCGCGAGAAGAAGCTCACGAACATCCGCGCCGCTGGGCACGACGAGGCGGTCCGCCTCTCCCCGCCGCGCGAGATGGGCCTCGATCAGGCGATCGAGTGGATCGACGACGACGAGCTCGTCGAGGTCACGCCGAAGTCCGTGCGCATGCGGAAGCGGATCCTGGCGACGAACATGCGCCCGAAGATCCGCAACGCGACCGAACGGTAAGCGCGCCCCCGTCCCCTAAACGAAAGGCCCCGGCTTGCGCCGGAGCCCTTCGTAGGGTCTCGGAAAATCCGGCCAGCGGTTACTGAGTGCCGCCGTATGGATTCATGGCTCCGCCCGCGGACGGGGCCGCGGCGGCGTCTGTCGGAGGCGGTGCGGCTGCCTCCGGTGCGGGAGCGGCCGCCTGCGGTGCCGGCGCGGGCGCCGACGCCGTCGGCTGGCCGATGATGTGGAACTCGCTCCGGCGGTTTCTCGCCCGTCCTTCCGACGTCTCGTTCGTGGCGATCGGACGGGATTCGCCGTGGCCCTCCGATTCGAGGCGCGCCGGATCGACGCCCTTTTCGGTCAGGTACTGAACCGTCGCGGCCGCGCGACGGTCGGAGAGTCGCTGGTTGTACTCGTCGCTGCCGATCCAGTCGGTGTGCGACTCGACGCGGATCCGAACGTTCGGCTTTTCCGCCATCACCTTCGCGACCTGATCGAGGATCGGGTACGAAACCGGCTTGATCGTCGCCTTGTCGAAGTCGAAGTAGATCGGCTCGAGCGTGATCAGCTCCTCGTCGGTGACGACGACCTTTTCCGGTGGAGGCGGCGGGGGCGGAGGAGGCGGAGGCGGCGGCGGAGGCGGCTCCGGCGCCGGCGGCGCGTATGCGATCGAGGCGATGCCGCGGATCTGCGCGCCGACGATGCTGTCCCATGGGCTGCCGCTTGCGCCGATCGTGAAGTACGGCCCCCATCTCGTCCAGATGCGGAAGCCGCCCGCGATCTCCGTGGGCGTCGTCTCGGTGTCGTTGAACTCGTCGTCTTCTTCGGTCTGACCGAAGACCTCGCCCATGATCTGGGCGGAATGGACGAAGCCGCCCATCAAGTTCGCTTCGTTGATGAGCTTCAGCGCGAACGCGAGGCTGAAGAAGTAGTCGTCGGGGTCGCCGTCGCTCTCGATGTCGAGCGGCTTGTCGTTGATCCGCATGCCGGCGTTGAACGCGATGTTGATCTCGCGGTGCACGTAGTCGAGGACGATGCGTCCGCCCCAGTCGATCTCCTCGTTCGAAGTGAGGCGCTCCTCGTCGCCGACGGGGATGTCGACGAACGGCACGAGCGCGATACCGAGGCCGTCGCCGCCGTTGTCGAGCAGGGTCAGCTTGAAGATGATCATCGGATCGTCGAGCCCGATGCCTTCCTCGACGCCCGAGATCTCGCTGTCGACCATCGACACCGGCACGTCGAAGCCGACCTCGAGCAAGTTGTCGAGGAGCGTGAAGCTTCCCGTCACGTCGAGCGTCTGGACGAGCGAGACGGTCTTCACTTCGACCGGCTCGAGCGTCGGCGCGATCAGCGGCGGAAAGCCGGGATTCGTGACGACCAGGACCTCCTGCGAGATCGGGTCCTCACCGGCGTTGTACCAAACGCCGAGGTGGAACCGACCGGCCGGTCCGGTCTGCGAAGAGTAGGCGGTGAAGTAACCGAGCGGGTCGACCGCCGGTGCAAACAGCTGCGCGTCGAGCGCCGCGGCCGGCGAGGCCGCCCCGACCAGAAACGCAACCGCGGCCGCAGCTCGCCCCAGAGCTATCCGTGCTTCCACTCGTGGCTCCCTCCTCAATCTCTGGATGCGTAAACGGGCTCCGGTTCTCACAATTCATCGGGGGGCGCAAGCAGAGAAGAGGCCTCGCGGCTCACTCTTTGGTGAGACGATCGGTGTCTGTGACGGGCCGAACGGATGATTGACTGAGCGTGACACGGCGCGTACAGATGTCAGAACTGACTGGTCAGTTCCGGAATTGAGGAGCGCGTGCGGGGACGAAAGAAAACCGAAGCGAAAGAGCTCCAGATCCTCCGCGCCGCGGGGGAGGTGTTCGCCACCAAGGAATACCACCTGGTGCTGATGGAAGAGGTCGCGCTCCGCGCCGGCGTCGGCAAGGGCACGCTCTACCGGTACTTCCCGACGAAGGAGGACCTCTTCTTCGCGACGCTGTTCGACGGTCTCGAGCGCCTCGGCGCCGAGATCGAGACGGTGGTGAGCTCGGGGGGATCGTTCCGTGCGAGCCTCGAGGGCATCGCCGTCCACATCCTTCGCTTCGTCTGGCCGCACCAGCCGATCGTCACGCTCCTCGAGCAGTACGAAGCCCGTCTCCGCGGCCCGCAGGGAACGGCGTGGCTGGAGAAGCGGACGGAGGTCGTCGATCGCGTGGTCGGCCTCTTCGCGGGAGCCGCGAGCCGCGGCGAGATCCCCGCTGCCGAGGCGCGGCTCGGGGCCGAGCTCTTCCTCGGCATGGTTCGCGCAGCGAACGTCTACCGCACGGAAGCGGATTCGCCGGAGGACCTCGGACGAAGAGTCGTCGACATCCTCCTTCACGGCATCGGGAGCGCGTCGTGAACGCCCGACTACTCTGGTTCGTCGTCTTCGCGCTCGCCGCCGGCTCCGCCGCGTGCTCCCGAGAGGACGCCGCTGGGCGCGACGCCGCCGCGGCAGCGACCGCTCCCGCCGTGACCATTCGCGTCGCTTCCGCTGCGCAGCGCACGATCGAGCGCACGGTCGATCTCGTCGGTACGCTTCGCGCCGAGCAGGAGGCGACGGTCGCGGCCGAGGTCGACGGCAAGGTGCAGGAAGTCTCCGTCGACATCGGCGATCGGGTGGAGGTGGGTCAACCACTCGCGCGCCTCGACAAGCAGATGCTCTCCGCGGCGCTCCGCCAGGCGGACGCCCGGGCCAAGAACGCGCGCGCGGACGCGGAGCGGGCGCGCGGGCTCCATGCGGAAGGCATCGTGTCGCCGCAGGAGTTCGATCGCTTGCGCATGGCGCGCGAGGTCGCCGAGGCCGATCGCGAGCTCCTCTCGACACGCTTCGCCCACGGCACGATCGAGGCGCCGATCTCCGGTGCGGTGACCGCACGCCACGTCGATGTCGGAGACTACGCGCACGTCGGCGGTCCTCTCTTCACGATCGCCTCCGATCGCGTGCTCCGGCTCCGCGGCGAGATCGCGGAGCGGTTCGTGCCGGAGATCGCGGTCGGCCAGGAAGTGCGCGGCGAGGTCGACGCGCTCCCCGGCCTCACGGTCCACGGCCGATTGAGCCGCATCAACGCCGCGGTCGATCCGACGAGCCGGACGCTCATCGTCGAAGCCGAGATCGACAACGCCGACGGCAAACTACGCCCCGGGTACTTCGTCCGCGCCTCCGTCGTCGCGCAACGCGGCGTCCGCACGGTCACGGTGCCTTCGCTCGCGGTACAGAGCTTCGCGGGCGTCTCCCACCTCTTCGTGGTGCGCGACGGGGCCGTGACGCGTCGGACGATCGAGGTCGGCGACCGCTTCGAGGACGACGTCGAGATCACGTCCGGGGTCGACGCCGGAGAGACGGTCGCGGTGACCGGCCTCACACGCTTGCAGGACGGCACCAAGATCGAGATCGATCGGGCTGAGACCACTGCGGAAAGTGCGCGCCCCGGAACCGCGTCCTGAGGCATCCGTGAATCTCGCCGATCTCTGCATTCGCCGGCCTGTCTTCGCGACGATGCTCGTCGGCGCGCTGATTGTCCTCGGGCTCTTCTCGTACGACCGGCTCGGCGTCGATCTCTTTCCGGATACCGACTTCCCGATCGTCACCGTCACGACGACCCTCCAGGGCGCGAGCGTCGAGGAGATCGAAAGCACGGTGTCGAAGACGATCGAGGAATCGCTCAACACGATCGACGGCATCGATTCGCTCCGCAGCGTCAGCAAAGAAGGCGTGTCCTTCATCATCATCGAGTTCGTGCTCGAGAAGGACGGCGACGTCGCCGCACAAGAGGTCCGCGACAAGGTGTCGACGGCGATGGCGCAGCTCCCCATCGGCACCGACCCGCCCGTGATCGACAAGTTCGACTTCGACGCAGCGCCGATCATGATCGCTCGTGATCTCCGGCGAAGGGAGCTTCCGCGAGATCACCGAAGTCGCGCGAAAGCACGTCAAGGAGGAGCTCGAGACGGTGCCGGGCGTCGGTCAGGTGATCTTGGTCGGCGGCCGGGACCGCGCCGATCAACGTCTTCGTCGATCCCGCTCGCCTCGAGGCGTATGGCTTGTCGATCGCGCAGGTCCGCGCGGCGATCCAGGCGCAGAACCTGGAGACTCCCGGTGGCCGCGTCGACCGCGCGGGCGGCGAGTGGAACGTGCGGACGATGGGCCGGCTCGGCGCCGTGCGCGACTTCGGCTCGCTCATCGTTGCGACCGTGAACGGCGAGCCCGTCCGCGTCCGCGACGTCGGCTACGCAGAGGACGGCGAGATCGAGCCCCGGAGCCTGACGCGCCTCAACGGCGAGACGGCGGTGCAGCTCATCGTGAAGAAGCAGTCCGGCACGAACACGGTCGAGGTCGTCGACGGGTCAAGGCGCGGCTCGAGGCGATCCGCCCGTCGCTCCCACAGGGCACCCGCATCGAGGTCATCCGCGACCAGTCGCGGTTCATCCGCGCTCGATCGACGAGGTGAAGCTCCACCTTTTGCTCGGCGCGCTCCTGGTCGCGGTGACGATCCTGCTCTTCATCCGCGACTGGCGGACCACGCTGATCGCCACGCTCGCGATCCCGACGTCGATCATCGCCACGTTCGCGTTCATGGACGCGCTGGGCTTCACGCTCAACAACATCACGATGCTCGGCGCTGGTCCTCGCCGTCGGCATCGTCATCGACGACGCGGTGGTCGTGCTCGAGAACATCTTCCGCCACATGGAGGAGCACGGCACGCCGCCGATGCGAGGCGGCGTCCGACGGCGACGCGCGGAGATCGCGCTGGCGGTCGTGGCGACGACGCTCTCGCTGGTCGTCATCTTCCTGCCGATCGCGTTCATGGGCGGCATGGTCGGGCGGTTCTTCCACAGCTTCGGCATGACGGTCGCCGTCGCGATCGTGGTGATCGCTGTTCGTCTCGTTCACGCTGACGCCGATGCTCTGCTGCGCGGTTCCTCAAGCGTCGAGCACGGCGCGAGCCACGGCGCGAAGGACGGACTGCGTCTATCGCGCCGATCGACGGCATCTACGGCGCGATCCTGCGCGCTGGTCGCTGCGGCACCGCTGGGTCGTCGTCGTGGCCGTCGCTCGCGGTCGTTCGCCACGACGGTCCCGCTCGTGACAGATGGTCGGCAAGGACTTCCTCGCCGCAGGACGACCAGAGCGAGTTCGAGGTCATCATCCAGGCGCCGGGCGGCTACACGCTCGACCAGCGTCGCGAGCGTCCTCGCCGAGATCGAGGGCCAGGCTGCGGCAGCTCCGCGGCGTGACCGACGCGCTCACGACGATCGGCGACACGACCGGGCCGGGTCGCGCCGGGCGAGGGCGACGTGACGGCGGCGTCGATCTACGTCCGGCTGACGGACCTCGACGAGCGCGACTTCAGCGCAGTTCGACGTCATGGCCGACGCGCGGCGGATGCTCACGCGACTATCCCGACCTGCGCGCGAGCGTGCAGGACGTCAACGTCGTTCGCCGGCGGCGGCCAGCGGATGACCGAGGTCGAGTTCAACCTGGCGGGCCCGACCTCGACGAGCTCGGCGAAGCTACTCGCGAGCTGATCGCCGAGCGCATGCGGCAGATCCCGGGCATCGTCGACGTCGACACGACGCTCTCGCTCGCGCAAGCCCGAGCTGCGGGTCGAGCATCGACCGCGAGCGCGCGGCGGACCTCGGGCGTCAGCGTCGAGCGACGATCGCGCACGACCCTGCGATCGCTGGTCGGCGGCGAGCCGGTCTCGAAGTCAAGGAGGAGGACGAGCAGTACGACGTCTGGCTCCGCGCCGAGCCGGGCAGCCGCCGCGACGCACGCGACGTCGACGACCTCACCGTGCCGGCCGCGCGACGGCAAGCTCGTGCGCGCTCGCGAACCTCGTCGGCTCGAGCGACGACCTCGGCCCGGCGCAGATCGACCGCTCGAACCGCCAGCGGCAGGTGACGATCTTCGCGCGACCTCTGCCGGCATCGCGCTCGGCGACGCCGTCGACGAAGATCCAGGCAGTCACGGACGACGCTCGACCTGCCGCCGCGGCTACTCGCATCCGAGTGGACGGGCCGCGCGAAGACGCTGGCCGAGACGGGCATCGAACTTCGTGCTCGCGTTCGGGCTGTCGCTCCTCTTCATGTACATGGTCCTGGCGGCGCAGTTCGAGAGCTTCCTCCACCCGATCACGATCCTGCTGGCGCTGCCGCTGACGATCCCGTTCGCGCTGCTCTCGCTGGTCCTGCTCGGCGAGCCGCTCGGACATCTACGCGATGCTTCGGCCTGTTCATGCTGTTCGGCATCGTCAAGAAGAACGGCATCCTGCAGGTCGACTACACGAACACGCTGCGGGCCGCAGGGCATGCCGCGCGACGAGGCGATCCTGGAGGCCAACCACGTGCGGCTGCGGCCGATCCTGATGACGACCGTGATGCTCGTCGCGGCATGGTCCCGATCGCGCTCGGCCAGGGCCCCGGCGCGGCGCTCGCGCGCGGCGATGGCCAAGGTCATCATCGGCGGCCAGACGCTCTCGCTGCTGCTCACGCTGCTGATCACGCCGGTCGCCTACTCGCTGTTCGACGACGCGATCGCGTGGGGCGTCGGCGAGCGCGTGCGCCGTCTCGGTCGACGGCTCCTCGGGCGCGCCGAGCCGGCCCGCCCGGGCCCGCGGGCCGTGCCCGCCGAGATCGTTCGGACCGCGGACACAGAGCGAAAGAGCGCCTGAATCGTCGGTTGTCGGCTTTCGCCGATTCGCCTAAGCTCGGGAGGATGCGACTCGGACGCTCGCTTCGACCAGTCCTCCTCGTCTTTTTCGCGATTGTCCTCGTCGGATCCGCCGGCGCGGCCGAGCCGGTCTCTCCCGAGGAAACGCTCAAGCGCTACCTCACCGCGATTCAGGATCAGGACTTCAACAAGGCCTTCGATCTCGTCTCGAAGGGGATGAAAACGGACCGAGGAACAGGACAAGTGCGCTCGCGCGAAGTGTGGGTGAAGGAGTCGCAGTACATCGTGCAGCTCTCCGAGGCGAAGATCTTCGATTTCCAGATCTTCCCGGGCAAGATCGAGGGCGAGACGGCGAAGGTCCCGAACATCCTCTCGTCGCAGGACAAGTTCCTGAACCAGCTCGGCGTCGAGGAGCACGAGCTCTACACGCTCGTGAAGGAAGACGGCATCTGGAAGGTCGATCAGCAGGAGATGGTGATCGACGCCGCCGGCTTGGCGCGCTGGTTCCCGAAGAAGTAGCGTTCCGTCCCGGCGCGAACCTTTCTTGACAGCCCCTCCCGGGCACCCTACGAGCGTCTGGCTCTGGAGTGAGGGAGGTTGGCATGAAGGGGTTCATTCGCGTCGCGGCTCTCGCGGCGCTGGCAACGTTCTGGGTAGGGCACGCATCCGCGACGATTCAGTACGGCCCGGTGCAGATCTCGGGCAACGTCGAGGCGCTCAACCTCCTCAACATCCACAACGGCTTCGACATGATGCCGATCATGCAGCGGAACACGTTCCGTCTGCAGTGGGAGCAGGTCATCGCCGAAGACGGCAAGTGGTTCGGCGGCGAGACGAGGATTCCCGGCATCAGCCGCGTGAACTTCTTCGCCTATTACCGGTTCGTCTACGACTCGATCTACGACCTCGAGCCGGGCGGATTTCTGCGGACCCAGGACGGCGGCTTCGGCGGCAGCTTCTCGGACATCCCGGGCGGCGACCGGAACGACATCGCCTTCGAGAACGTGCTTCGCGAGGTCTACCTCGACGTCGATACAGGCCCCGTCTCGTGGCGCATCGGGCGCCAGCAGATCGTGTGGGGCAACGCGCTCAACTTCCGCGCGCTCGATACGAACAACCCGCTCGATCTCTCCTGGCATCTCCAGCAGGAAGCCGGACTGCTCGGGCGTTCGGGCTTCTCGGAGCTGCGGATTCCGGCGTGGGGCGTGAAGGCGCTCTGGAGCATCGGCTCGATGGGGCCGCTCTCGAACATCTATCTCGAGGTCTACGACTACCCGTTCGGCGTACAGCCGGCAAAGGTGCGGTTCCGTCCGCATCCCTTCGGGCTCCCCGTGCGAAATCCGTTCCGTGGCGGCTTGATCATCGATGCGGGCGCGCAGCTCGGTCTGCCCGTCGCGCTACCGCTCCAAGCGTGCTTCGACCGCACCGGGAACACGCAGCCGAACGCGGCGGCCAATCCCGACTTCTCGGAAGCGAACGAGACGGGCTTCTGCGACACGCCGGGCCTCCAGCGCAGCCGGCTCCGCCAGGGCATCTACGACGACGACGATCCGACCGAAGCGCACCAGTTCGGCACGCGTCTCGGCATGTCGACGGAGTTCGGCCTCGGCATCGCGCTCCAGTACATTTACAAGCGATCGAGCGGCGCCGACATGCCGGGCGTGACCGTGGCGAAGGCTCAGGTCGGCGCCGTGAACGGCAATGCGCTCGGCTTCGCTTCGCTCGACCTCGTCGATCGCCTGACGCCGAACCACACGACCTACGACGAAGCGCGCCGCCTCAACTCGACGGCGCTCGGCTACATCCGGATCCCGCTCGAGTTCTACTTCCCGTACGTGCACATCCCGGGCGTCGCGCTCGACTACTACGACGAGATTACGCAGACCGTGTACAACCTCGAGGTCGCGTACGAGAAGGGCGTGCCGGTCGCGACGGGAGAGCAGACCGGAAGCGGCCTCCACCGCAAGGATCTCATGATCGGCGCGCTGCTCCTCGACCGCCAGATGTGGATCCGGCCGCTGAACAAGCGCGCCACGTTCACGACGCTCTACCAGGTGAACTTCCTCCACGTGATGGATCACGACGACATCGTCCACGACGGTGCCGGGCACGTGATCGGCGGCGACGTCGGCCTGCCGAACGCGGCGTTGATCCCCGGGCAATTCGGCGAAAGAGACCGCGTGGATCGGTTGAAGGAGTGGGAGGTCATCACGTTGTTCGTGATGACGACCTTCTACAAGGGCGGCTCGATCCTGCCGCTGTTCGCCTGGATCGCGGACTGGTCGAACGCGCCTTCGATGGAGTTCCAGTTCCTGCTCGACTACTACTACACGAACAACCTCATCATCGGGCCGGGCGTACGCGTCTTCACGAACTTCGGTCACGACGTCGATGAGCCGTTCGGTGTCGGCCGGCTCAGCCAGAACGACGAGGTTCAGTTGCGCCTGACTTATCAGTTCTAGTGGCGACGGCGTCCATGGAGTCTAAGATCGTCGTCGCCGGGGACCGCTCGGGATTTTAAGGTGGCTTCGAAGCGCGCAACGGCGTCGAATCGTCTTCCGCCGCTCGCGCTGACGGCGCTCCCGCCGCTCGCGATCGCGGCGATCGCGTGCTTGCCGCGCGTGAGCGCGAATCCGCGCCTACAGGCCGCGGTCGGCGGTGTGACCGTCGTGCTCGCGCTCCTCGCGATCGTCCTGTGGGTGCGCTCGCGCGCGACGGGCCGCCGGTTCACATACGAGGTCGCTCCGCAGCGCGTTCACTACGTGCAGGCGATGATGCAGGGAGCCGTGTACGTGTACTGGGGCTGGTACTGGCCCGAGGTCTACGGGCACGTGCCGCTGATCGCGGCGCAGGTCCTCTTCGCCTACGGCCTCGACATGCTCGTGTGCTGGTTCCGACGCGAGCGATGGGTGCTCGGCTTCGGGCCGTTCCCGATCATCTTCAGCACGAACCTCTTCATGTGGTTCCGAGACGACTGGTTCTTCCTCCAGTTCGCGATGGTCGCGACCGGCGTGCTCGGCAAGGAATTCATCAAGTGGCAGCGCGACGGCCGGGAGACGCACATCTTCAATCCGTCGGCGCTCTCCCTGTTCCTCTTCTCGATCGCGTTGATCGCGACCGGCTCGACCGGAATCACCTGGGGACCCGAGATCGCCGCGACGCTCGGTCTGCCGCCGTACATCTACGTTCTCGTGTTCGGGGTGGGTCTCGTCGTGCAGGGGTTCTTCGCCGTCACCCTCGTCACCCTCTCGTCGGCCGCGACGCTCGTGTTGATGAACCTCGTCTACACGGCGACGACGGGCACCTATCACTTCATGATCACGAACATTCCGATCGCGGTGTTCCTCGGTCTCCACCTTCTGGTGACCGACCCCGCGACGTCGCCGAAGACCACGGTCGGCAAGATCCTCTTCGGCTCGCTCTACGGAGCGAGCTCGTTCGCGCTCTACGGGCTCCTCGCCTGGTTCGGGATTCCGACGTTCTACGACAAGCTGCTCTGCGTGCCGGTGCTGAATCTCACCGTCCGCTGGCTCGACCGGGTGAGCCACGCGCTCGGTGAGCGCCTCCGCTTCTTCGGTGACGTCCTCGAGTGGAACCCGAAGATGGTGAACGTCGGTGCGATGGCGATCTGGATCACGCTCTTCGGCGCGATGGCGGCGACGGGCTTCGTCGGCGCAGATCACCCCGCTCGCGATCCCGCGTTCTGGCGGCGCGCCTGCGACCAGAACCTCCGCGACGGCTGCGAGACCTGGGCGAAGATGCTCGACTTCCATTGCCCGCGCGACGCCTCCTCGTGCCTGACGCTCGGCTCGATGTTCGAGGAGGGGAAGCTCGTCCCGCGGGATGCGGCGGGCGCGGCGAAGAGCTACGCGCGTGCGTGCAACCTCGGCATGCGTCTTGCCTGTGAGAGCCTGAAGAACCTCGTGCGCGCGGGCGGCGAGCAGGCGTTGCTCGACGCTTGCGACGAGAAGCACGACGGGACGGCCTGCTTCATCCTTGCCCAGCTGCGCGGCGGCGGCTTCGGCGTTTCCGTCGACAAATCCGCGGCATTCGCGCTCTTCGAGAAGTCGTGCGAGCACGGCTGGGCGCGCGGCTGCGCCCGGCTCGGCGACGCCTACCTTACGGGTGAGGGCACGCCGGTCGATCCCGCGAAGGCCCTCGCGAGCTTCGAGTCAGGCTGCGAGGGAGCCGATGCGGCGAGCTGCGCGGCCGCGGCAGGGCTCTACGAGCGGGGCACCGGTACCGCGAAGAACGAGGCCCTGGCCGCGTCGCGATCGTCGCGGGCGTGCGGGTACGGGCTTCGTGCTTCGTGTCGGCCGGGCGAGACTCCGGGAGCCCCGAGCACGGTCACCGAGGGCGTGATCGACATGCTGAAGCTCGGCGGCTGAGCGCACGCCGCGGCGTTTTCGATTGACACGAATTCAGGCAGTCGGTTAGATCCACGCGAAATCGCTGAAAAGCCGCCGAGATAGAGCGATTTCGCTGCGCTCCCCCTCGGCCAAGGAAGGTCGACATGCCCCGAGCCCGCGTAGCGCTTGTCGTCGCCACCCTGATGGCCGCGTGCCATGCGGAGATGGAGAACGTCCCGCTCGCGCAGCAGAACATCTACTTCTCCGACAAATTCTACGACGTCGAGGCGATCGGACCCGAACACGCGATCGTCGTCGGCTACGGCGGCAAGGTGCTCGAGACGAAGGATGGTGGTCTCAGCTTCACGCGCCTGAACACCGGCACCGACTTCGCGCTCTTCGACGTGGCGGTCGTCGGCAGTCACATCTGGATCTCCGGCCAGGAGGGGCTCCTCATCCATTCGGGGGACGGCGGGAAGACGTTCGAGCAGCAGAAGAGCGGCACGGAGGCCTATCTCTTCGCGGTCCACTTCCTGAACGAGAACCGCGGCTTCGCCGTCGGCGACAAGTCGGCGTTCACGGAAACGTCGGACGGCGGCAAGACCTGGACGGCACGCACGCTCGAGGTGGCGAAGCCGCTGACGGCGGAAGGGGAGGCGAACCCCGACCTCGAGCTCGCGATGCAGGATCCGGTGCTCTACGACGTTCGCTTCCTGAATGAGAAGGTCGGGTGGGTGGTCGGCGAGTTCGGGCGGATCATGCGGACCGACGACGGCGGCAAGAGCTGGGCCGAGCAGCAAGGGACGCTGATGGGCGGTGACACCGGCATCGTCGATCCGATGGACATCCCGACGTTCTTCGGGATCACCGTGATGTCCGACAAGCTCGCGATCGTGAGCGGCCTCGAGGGCCGCATCGCGCACACGGAGGACGGCGGCAAGACGTGGAAGTTCGACGACATGAAGCTCGACTACCCGATCGTCGATCCGCTCTATGTCTCCTTCGTGACGCCTGACGGCACGGGTTGGGCGGCCGGCGCCGCGGGTGAGGTCGTCACGCGGAAGCCGGGAGAAGCGGCGTGGTCGCGCGCAAACATGGGGATGTCACTCTTCACGTGGATCCGCGCGATCGACTTCGTGGATGGACAGAGTGGCTGGATGGTCGGTGGATACGGCAACATCCTGCACACGACGGACGGCGGGAAGAGTTGGCGAATCTGCCTCGGCTGAGCCGCGGCAAGCACCGGTCACGATCCAGGAGATGAACGAGACGATGTAGCAGCACGGATCTTCAGCTGATTAGGCGTTCGCCGGTTCGAAGGAGGGCGGATCATGGCAGGACGATGGTGGGGGCGACCGTTCGGGGGATCGTGGGGGCGATCCGGGCGAGTCGTAGGCGCGACGGCAGTCGCGCTCGCGCTGATGTCGTCGGCGGCGAATGCGACGATTCGTTACGGAGATATCCAGATCTCCGGCAACGTTTCGGCGCAGAATCTCTTCCGGATCCAGAACGGCCCCGACACCTTCAGCGCGTTCAATCCGGTTCAGCAGCGCAATACGCTTCGGCTGCAGTACGAACACGAGCTCATCAACGCGGGGAAGTTCACCGGTAGCGACTTCGAGATGCCGCTCTTCTCCAGAGCGGCGTTCTTCGCCTACTACCGCTTCGTCTACGACTCGATCTACGACATCGCCCCGGGGCCGTTCCTCGAATCCCAGGATGGCGCGAGCGGTGGAAAGATCAGCGACATCCGCGCCCGCGATCGCTGGGACGTCGCGAGCGAGAATACCCTCCGCGAGGTCTTCATCGACCTCGACCTGAAGGACCTGCCGGTCTCGTTCCGCATCGGCCGGCAACAGATCGTCTGGGGCGAGGCGCTCTCGTTCCGCGCCCTCGACAGCACGAACGCCCTCGATCTCACGTGGCACGCGCAGCAAGAAGCGGGTCTGTTCGGCAAGGTCGGATTCGACGAGCTCCGCATTCCGTCCTGGGCATTCAAGATGCTCATCAACATCGGCACGGTCGGGCCGTTCTCGAACACCTTTGTCGAGGCTTACGACATCCCGTTCGACTTCACCCCGGCCGAGATCCGTTTCCTGCCGGCGCCCTGGTCGATCTCGCTGCCGAGTCTCATCCGTCCCGGTCTCGTCGTCGACCTCGGTAACGTCGCGCTCGGGACCCCGACCGGTCTCACCGTGCAGCCTTGCTTCGACATGACCGGGAATTCCGAGCCGAACTCCGAGGCCAACGTCGACTTTTCGACCGCGGCAGAGACCGGGATCTGCAACAGCGGTGGCCGGCAGGTGAGCCGCTTCCGCCAGGGCATCTACGATCGCAGGGACCCCGAGGACGTGAATCACTTCGGCATGCGCGTCAGCTCGGCCGTCGCCGGCGTCAACTTCACCCTGCAATACATCCATCGCCGGAACAGCGGCGCGGACATCCCCGGCTCCGGCGCGGCGAAGGCGCAGGTCGGCGCTGTCAACGGGAACCCAGTCGGGTTCGTACAACCGACGCTCGGTCACGAGACGACCGATCCCATCACCCGCGAGACGAAGACCGCAACCGTCGGCTATCTCCGCGTGCCGGTCGAAGTGTACTACCCGTACGTCGAAGTCTTCGGCGCGTCGGCGAACTACTTCGAGGAGTTCACGGGCGCCGTCCTCACGGCCGAGGCCGCTTTCACGCACGGCCTACCGATCTCGACGCTCGATCCTCACGGGAACGGTCTCAACAAGAAGGACGTCATCCTCGGGGCGATCAACTTCGACCGGCCGACCTGGATCCGCTTCCTGAATCCCCGTTCCACCTGGCTAATCATCGGTCAGCTCAACTTCAATTACATTCTCAATCACCAGAAGATCAAACGCATCGAGGACAGCGCCACCGGCCAGCCGCAATTCACCGGTGACGTTAGCTTGCCGAACTCCTCGCTGATTCCCGGCCAGTTCGGCGGCCTCGACCGCATCGACGAGCTGAAGGAGCTCGAGCTGTTGTCGATTCTCGCTTTCACGACCTTCTACAAAGGCGGCACGGTCGCGCCGCTCATCGCCATCATCTCCGACTGGGCCAATTGTCCCTCGATGGGCTTTGCGGTCGGGATGGACTACCTCCCGACCAACGACATCATCATCACGCCGACGTTACGCATCTTCACCAACTTCGGCCGCAACGTCGACGAGCCATGGGGCATCGGCCGCTTCAGTCAGTGGGATGAGCTGTCGCTGAAGTTCACCTATCAGTTCTAGAGGAACCTCCGATGAGAACATCGAAGGTTCCTCTAGGTCATGGCTCGCTACGCGAGCCGCAGTTCTAAGGGGGCGGGGATGGGCGGATTCGCGCAGGCGTTGAAGATCGCGGTCGCTGCGACCTGTATCGCTGGTAACGCATGGGCGACGATCCGCTACGGCCCCGTCCAGATCTCGGGCAACATCGAGTCGCAACAGCTCTTCCGGCTCGACAAATCGAAAGACGAGACCTTCCAAGCCTTCAACCTCGTCCAGCAACGGAACACGTTCCGCATCCAGTACGAGCACGAGCTCGTGCAGAACGGGAAGTTCCTCGACTCGATCGATCTTCCGTTTCTGAAGAGCGCGTCGGCGTTCCTCTACTATCGCTTCGTCTACGACTCCGCATACGACATCGCGGCCGGTCCATTTTTCCGCACGCAGGACGGCGCCAAGGCAGGCAGCTTCGAGGGCATTCCCCGCGGCGTGCGCCAGGACATCGCCTTCGAGAACGTGCTCCGCGAGGCGTTCGTCGATCTCGAGCTCGCGAAATTGCCGGTCTCGTTCCGCATCGGCCGGCAGCAGATCGTATGGGGCAATACGGTCAACTTCCGCGCGATGGACAGCGTCAACGCGCTCGATCTCTCCTGGCACCTGCAGCAGGAGGCCGGGCTCCTCGGCAAGGTCGGCTTCTCCGAGCTCCGCGTGCCATCGTGGGCGTTCAAGATGCTCGTCGACATCGGCTCGCGCGGGCCGTTCTCGAACCTCATGATCGAGGCGTACGACATTCCGTTCGAGTTCCAGCCGACCGAAGTCGCGTTTCTGCCGAAGCCGTGGTCGGTCAACGTGCGCCTGCCGTTCCGCGAAGGCCTGGCGATCGCGATCGCCGAGGGCGTCAACGTGCAGCCGTGCTTCGACCGCACCGGCAACACCCAGACGAACGCGGCGGCCTCTGCGTCGGGACGTGCGCCGGATTTCAGCGACACGAGAAACACCGGTTTCTGCGAGTCCTCGAACCTGCCCGTGTCGGATCTCCGCGACGGTCTCTATGACGAGCACGATCCGAGCGATGTGAATCAGTTCGGCGTGCGGCTCGCCGGTACGGTCACCGATCTCGGCCTCGGTTTCACGCTGAACTACCTTCGCCGCCGGCATCTTTCCGATGCGACCGGCGGCGCGGTCGCGAAGGCGCACGCCGGCGTCGTCCAAGGGAATCAGCTCGCCTTCGTGCAGCTCGACGCGCTCTCGAACCCCCTCGCTCCGACGCACACCTCGATCGATCCGCTGACTGGCGAGGAGACGACCTACCTCGGTTACGTCCGGATCCCGATCGAATTCTACTATCCCTACCTCAATGTTTTCGGCGTCACGATGGACTACTTCGACGAGTACACCGCGGCGGTTTACAACGTCGAGGCGGTCGCTTCGCACAACGTGCCGATCTCGAGCACGACGTCTCCCAACGGCATTCGTCGCCTTTGGGCAATGGAGATGTCGTTGCTCGTCGATCGACCCACGTGGATCCGTTTCTTGAATCCGCGCGCGACGTGGACCGTGCTCGCGCAGACGAACGTCTCGTTCATCCCGATGGACTACGGCAACGATCTCGTCGGCGCACCGAACTCGATGACGATTCCTGGGCAATTCGGCGACGAGCTGCGGCTCGACAAGCGGCGCCGAGTCGAGATCCTCTCGTTGATCGCGATGTCCTCGTTCTACAAGGGCGGCTCGATCGTGCCGCTCGTCGCGATGGCGATCGACTGGAGCAACGCGCCGGGCTTCCTCTGGCAGGGATTCCTCCAGTACTACGTCACGCCGTCATTCATCGTCGAGCCCGGCATCCGCGTCTACTGGACGAACAAGCGCACGGTCGACGACCGCTACCAGGTCTCGAAGAACACCGGCCGCAGCGAGTTCCAGCTAAAGATCACGTACCAGTTTTAGTGGCGACGGCGTCCGCGACGGCAAAGCAGGCCGTCGCCGGGGACTGCTCGGGATTCTCGCAGGCGACGGCGTGCGCCGGAGACCGCTCGCGATCTCAGACGACTGCGGCGGCGCCCGCTGCCGCAAACATCTCGGCGCTGCGCGACTAGGGCGGCGCCGAGCGCCGCCCGCCAGAACAAGAATCGATAAACGAAGAAGCGCCCAGAAAAGAAAAAGGCCGCCGGGCGGATGCCCGGCGGCCTTCGGTCTCTGGGCGCTTCTTCGTTTAGAAGCCGGCGCTCTTGATCAGATAGTTGATCGTGAAGTTGTCCGGCGTGTTCCACTCCTTCGGAGTGTTGTGGTACCAGTGCTTCACACCGATGTTCGGGTAGAGATACCCATCAGGGCAGTCCCACTTCGAGGTGTGATTCAGCTGGTGGTCGACCACGCCCCCGTGAACCGGGTAGATGTGGTCGGTCTCGTACTTCGGCGGGTTGACCGTGCCGGTCGGCACGACCTTCGTCCCACCGGCGCCCTTTTCGATGCCGCTCGGGCTCTTGCCGGTGTCGGAAGACATGTACCACGTCCTCCAGAGCTGTCCGCCGTGGTCGTACCCTTCGTTGTACTGCGCCATGTACGATTCTTTGTCGATGTACAGGATGCGCTTGGAGAAGGCGTACTGGTTGAAGCCAGTCGGCGTTCCCTCGACCACGATCGTGTCGCGAACCTCGTGCGGCGTGCACCAGATGAAGGACTTCATGCCGCTCTGGCCGTCCGGCTGCGCGCACCACGCCTCACGCTGAGCGTAGCCACCGCCGTGGAAAGCCGCGAGGAGCTTCTTCTCGCCGAGGAACTTGAACGTCCAGAAGGACAGCTTCGAGTTCCAGGTCCAGATCGAGTCGATGTCGATGTCCGTGCCCCAGAATGCGTCCGACCGGTTGGCCATCGAGAGACGGCGAACCTTACGAAGCTCGGGGAGGTACATGTACGAGTCGTCCGGAACGTCCGGAGACACGTAGCGGAAGTTGAGCACGCCCGCGCCCTTGAGGTCGTTCGGGTCATGCAGCGGGCCCCACTGCTCGGTGTAAATGATCGCGGGGTCGTGGGCGACGGTCGGCTTCGGATCCATGTGGAGACGGCCGCGCCACATCATGCGGCGCCAGAAGTTCGAGCCGAAGAAACGCTCACGCTCGCCCTTGGCGTTCACGAGCTCGACGTTCCAGCCACAGCCGACGTTGTCGGTGTAGGGGGTCTTCTGCTCGTGGTTCCACATCCACTTCGTCGCTGCCTGCGGATCGTTCGGGTCGACGTTCGGGAACGGCGATCCCGCGACGTAGTTCTGCATGTCGCGGCCGTCTGCCGACAGCGTGACCTGGCCCGAGTACTTCTCGGTCGCTTCCTTGTACTTCGGCGGCCACTCGTACTTCTTGTAATCGATGATCGGGATTTCCATCCCGTTGCGGACGAAGTACTCGAGGCTCGGGAACAGAACCTCCTTGTACTTGTCCATGTTGTCCTTGGTGATCACCGTGCCGGCAGTCGGGACCTCGGCCATCGCCGAGCTCACGCCGAGCGCCAGCACCAGTGCGCCAAGGCTCACCAGTACTCGCTTCATCATTCTTGTCTCCTCCTCCACGAAGAGTCGTGCCGCGCCCATCGCGACACGAAAGCCCAGAAACTCGCTCATAGCTTCGCAATCGATGTGCCTGGACGTCATTCCAGGTGCCGCCGCGAGCCGTGGAACCTAGCGCCCGCATTCAGCATTTTCGCTAGTTCGAAAGTTAGCGAGCGGCGCTCTTCCGGCACCCTGGGGAGAAACTCCGCAGACGCGGAGGATCTCCCGATGACGCGGCGTGCGCAGGACGACGGAGCCTGACGTGATGGGCGCCCGCACGCGCCACCCGTCGCGCTCGCAGCCGAGCTCCGGGTGGCGCCGTCGTCCTTCTAACGCTTGAGGTGCTTGTAGAGCGTCTTCGGATCGATGCCGAGAAGGCGGGCGGCTTGGCTCTTGTTGCCGCCACACCGCTCGACGGCGCGCGTGATGTATTCGTCGACCACGTCCTCGAGGCGGCGCAGGGGCGCGTCGTCGGCCAGCACCCCGCCGCCCGCGCGGGCCGCGTGCACCGCCGGCGGGAGATCGGCGAGCTCGATCCGCGGGCCGCTCGCGAGCACGAGCATCGCTTCGATCGTGTTCTTGAGCTCGCGGATGTTGCCCGGCCACGAATGCTGCACGAGCGCCTCCATCGCCTGCGGCGAGATCTCGCGCGGGCGGCGATCGGGACCGGGCAGCGTCCGCAGGAAATGGCGCACCAGCGGATCGATGTCCTCGCGCCGCTCGCGGAGCGGCGGCAAGTCCACCACGACCGTGTTCAGCCGGTAGTAGAGATCCTCGCGGAAGCGTCCCGCCGAGATCTCGGTGCGGAGATCCTTGTTGGTCGCGGCGAGAATGCGCACGTCGACGTGCATCACGCGGTTCTCGCCGACGCGCCGGATCTCGCCCGACTCGAGCGCGCGGAGGACCTTCGCCTGTACCGCCGGGCTCATCTCGGCGATCTCGTCGAGGAAGATGGTGCCGTTGTCCGCGGCCTCCATGAGGCCGAGCCGGCGCTCGGTCGCGCCCGTGAACGCGCCGCGCTGATGACCGAAGAGCTCGCTCTCGAGGAGCGTGTCGGGGATCGCGCTGCAGTTGAGAACGACGAAGGGCTTCGCGGACCTCCGCGAGAGCTGATGGCACGCGCGTGCGACGATCTCCTTGCCGGTGCCGCTCTCGCCGAGGATCAGAATGGGCGTCTCGCCCGCGGCGGCGCGCTGCAATCGGCCGAAGATCGCCCGCATCACCGGGCTCTGCGCGATCAGGGACGTCTCGCGCCGCTGGCCCTCGACGATGAGCTTCAAGGCGGCGTTTTCGCGCCGGAGCTCGCGATGCTCGACGGCCTTGCCGAGCACGGCGGCGAGCTCCGCGAGGCGGCACGGCTTCGTGAGGTAGTCGAACGCCCCGGCGCGCATCGCGGCCACGGCGCTCTCGATCGTGCCGTGTCCGGTCAGCATCACGACCTCGGTGCCGGGGCTGTCTTGGCGCAAGCGCTGCAGGGTCGCCAGCCCGTCCATGCCGCTCATCATCATATCGAGGATCGCGACGGCGAATTCCTCGGCCGCGGCGATGCGCAGCGCCTCCTCGCCCGATTCCGCGGTCGTCACTTGGAAGCCGAGCCGTGGCAGCTCGCGCGCGAGCATCGTTCGCATCATCGTCTCGTCGTCGACGACGAGAACGGCCGGTGTGGTGCCGGACGCGCGATTCCCGGGAGTCTCCGGGATTTCGAATTCAGGCTCGGACAAGCAGCTCCTCCGGCGCGCTCAGCGGGATCCACACACGGAACGAGCTTCCCTCTCCGGGAGCAGTGCGCTCGAGCTCGATCGTGCCGCCGTTTTCGTGAACGAGATCCTGACAGAGCGCAAGGCCGAGCCCCGTGCCGCGCTCGGGCGCCTTCGTCGAGAAGAACGGCTCGAACACACGGCCACGGATCTCCACGGGAATGCCCTCGCCGTCGTCCTCGACGCGGATCTCGGCCTGGTCCCCGCTCGTCCCCGTGCCGATGACGACGCGGCCGCCGCGATGCGTGGCGTCGAGCCCGTTCAAGACGAGATTCAGGAGCACCTGCTTCAGCTGCTCCGCGTCGGCGTCGATCCAGAGCGGCTCGACGGACAGCTCGCCGATCAGCCCCTTGCCCTCGCGGGCCGCGTGATTCGCGAGCAGCTCGAGGACTTGGCGGGCGACGTCGTTCAGGTCGAAGCGCGCCTTGAGCGCCGTCCGGCTCCGCGCGAAGTTCAGGAACTTCTGTACGATCGTCTTCAGGCGATCGACCTCGACGCCGATCAGCCGGAGATGCTCGGGGAACTCACGGAAGGCCGGGCGCTCGAGGAGCCGCGGATCGCGCGCGCGATCGAGGAGGCCTTCGGCGAACCCGGCGAGGATGCCGAGCGGGTTGTTGATCTCGTGCGCGACGCCGGCAGCGAGTCGCCCGACCGCGGCCATGCGGTCCTGGCGGATCAGCATCTGCTGCGCGCGCGCGACTTCTTGCGTGCGGTCGTCGATCCGGCGCTCGAGCTCGTCGTTCCAGCGCTGCAGTGTCTCGAGCAAGCGCCGATTCTCCGCCAACGCTTCCTCGAGCGCGTGGGTGCGCTCCTGCACCATGTCTTCGAGGTGTCCGGTCAAACGGGCGAGCTCTTCGACGCGCGCGCGGAGGGCGCGGCGCATCGAATCGAACGCGCGCGTCAGCTCGCCGACCTCGCGCGATCCGGACACCGCCGGCAGCGAGTACTCGTAGTTGCCCGCTTCGAGCTCGCGCGCGCCGGACGACAGCTCGACGAGCGGCCGCGTCACGGATCGCGACACGAAGAACGCGACGAACAGCGCGCCGAGGAGCGCGACCACCGCGACGACGACGAGCCGCTGCTCGAGCTCGCGGAGCCCTGCCGCCTCGGAAGCGAGCGAGCGCAGGATCGCGTAGGAGCCGACCTGATTCGCGCCGAGGCCGAAGAACGGTCCGACGACGACGGCGGGAACGGGCTCGCCGAGGTCGACCTCGTTGAAGATCGGTCCGACGGCGCCGACGCGTGCCGCGAGCAGGCTCACGAGCTCGTTCTCGCTCGGCGAGAGCGCGCGCGAGGCGGCGACGACGCGGCCGCCGACGAGGAACGCGACGTGATTGCCGGACAGGCGCGCGAGCTCGTTCGCGAGCTCGGCGTCGGCGCGATAGCCGGCGGACAGCGTGCCGGCGAGGCCCGACGGTAGCCGGAGTGGCACCGACACCATCTGGTAGAGCCGGCCCTCGTGCACCCACATGCTCGTCGCGCGCTCGCCGCGGAGCGCGCGCGCGATGCTCGTCGTCTCGTCGAACACGTCGCCGACCTCCCACCGCTGGTCGGTTCGCGCGAGGATCACCCCGACGCGATCGGTGAGAAGTACGACGTCGGAGCCGATCAGGCGATTGATCTCCGTGGCCGCGTACTCGAGGTAGAGCGAGTCTCCGGTGTACGAGGGGTCGCGAACGAGCGACAGCTCGGAGACCAGCGACGCGGCGGTGATGAGCGCGCGGCCGCGACTGTCGAGGAGCTCGTCGAAGACGCGCTGTGACGTCTCGAGGTCCTGCTGCACGGCGTTCCGCGCCCGGTTCGTCATGTGGACGTCGAGGACGACGAGCGAGCCCACGACCAGCACGACGAGCAGGAGGCCGAACGACCCGAGAATCCGGGTCTGGAGGCCGACGCGGCGCATGTGTTTGCGAGTATAGGCGCGAGCCGCCGGGGCGGCAAAGAGCGGCACGCCGAGTGCGGGGTCGCCGAGTGCGGGGTCGCGGCGGGAGCGGGGGCTCGCCTCCGCTCCATGGCTCGCCGATCGTGGGCGTTTAGTCGGCTTCCGGGTGTCTGGCTCGCGGAAGTAAAGCGCAGTCCGCGCAGCTTGCTCGCAATAAGCAGCTCCGCTCAGCGGCGAGCCAGACACCCGGAAGCCGGCGTAGTGGCTGCTCGGCTGCGCTTTACTTCCGCGGAGGCGACCCCCGCACCCGCCGCGACGCGATCTCAACGCCTCAGGAACTTCGGCTCGATCGCCAGCAGGAACGCCGGCAGCAACGTCACGCTCGCCAGGTAGCTCACGGCCATCCATATCCCGAGCAGCACGCCCATCTCCGCGTTGAAGCGGATCTGCGAGAACGTCCAGAAGAGCACGGCGGCGAGCATCGTCGCGGCGGTGAACGTCACGGCTTTGCCGGCGGTGCGGAGCGCTTCGCGGAGCGCTTCGGCGAGCGTGCGGTTGTCCGTCAGCTCCTCGCGGGCGCGGCTCACGATGTAGATCGCGAAGTCGATGCCGAAGCCCATGCCGACCGTGATGACTGGCAGCGTCTGCACGTTGATACCGATCCCGCGCGCGCCCATGTAGGCGTTCACGAGGCCGTTCGCGACGAGGAGTGGGAGGCAGAGGAGAAAGGCGGCGACGATCGAGCGATAGGTGAGGGCGACCGTGATGAACATCGTCGCATAGCCGACGACGTTCAGGATGAGGTCGTTTCGCACGAGCTCCTCGTTCGCGGCGGCGAGCACGCCGATCAGCCCGCCGGCGAGCGCGAACTCGGCGCCCTCGAGCGGATTCGCGGCGATGAACTCCTGCGCCCGCGCGATGATCCGCCGGATCGACGGGCCGCGGTGGTTCTTGCAGTAGAAGAAGACGGCCGTCTTCTTGAAGTTCGGATCCATGAAGCGGGCCGTCTCGGCGTACGACGTGCCCATGAAGAACGCGCCGAACATCAGCCCGACTTGCGCGCGGCTCGAGGGCACGACGCCGCGCTTCGGCTCGCCTTCGTTGATCGCCATGGCCATCGTCGTAATGACGTCGACGAAAGAGAAGCTCGCGCCGACGTCGGGATCGCGCTCGAGGTAGCGCTGGAAGCGCTCGATCGTCCGCACGTTCCCCGGCACCTGCATCCCGCCCGGGCTCGGAGATTGCAGCACGACGATCAGCGGCTCGACGCCGCCGAAGTTGTCCTGGATCTTCGCGTGTGCCGCGTTGTACGGCGAATCGAGGCGAAGGAGCGGCGTCACCGCTTGCGAGTCGCCGACCACGAGCTGCGTCCAAAAGGACGCGCTCGCGAGCACGACGACGGCCCACACCGCGAACGAAATCCGGCGTGCGGACGGGGTCACGATCACGGCCGCGAAGCGATCGATCGCGCGCTGGAAGAGGCCGCGCTGGCGCGCCTCGATGAGCGCAGTGTCCGGCGGCCGGAGGTACATGTAGAGGATCGGGTTCAGTAGGAGCTCGCTCACGGTGATCGCCGCGATCCAGAACGACGCGGTGACCGCGAGCTTCTGCAGCATCTCGATCGGCACGAGCAGGATTGCGAGGATGCCGAGCGCGTCCGTCGCGATCCCCGAGAGCGTCGGCACGAAGAGCGCGGCGAACGAGCGGATGATCGCGTTCGTCTGATCACCGCCGCTCGCGTGGAGCTCCTCGTAGTAACGCTCGTGCATTTGCACCGAGTGGCTGATCGCGCGCGCGGTGATGAAGAACGGGATCACGAGGGTGAGCGGGTCGAGCGTGAAGCCGAGGAGCTGGATGAAGCCGAGCCCCCAGACCGCGGCGATCGCGCCGGAGAGCGTCGGCCGGAGCGCGCCGCGCCAGTCGCGGAAGTAGAGGTAGAGCAGCACCCACGCGAGCACCATCGTCGCGCCGAGGATCCACCAGATCTCTTCCGCATAGCGGTAGATCCAGCCGTAGAGCTGCGGCTCGCCGGCGACCCAGATCGTCGTCTTCTCGTCCGAGAACGGTTGGACGATTCGCGTTTCGATCTCGGTAAACAGCTTCCGGTGATCGAGGAGCCCCTCGATGAAGCTCGCGCGAATGAGCGCCGATCGGTTGTCGAGTGAAACGAGCACACCGTAGAGATTCCCCGACGTGTGGACGATACGCCGGACGCGATCGACGTCCGCTTGCTTCTTCGGACCGGTCTCCATGACCGGCTGCATCTCCATCAGGCCGCCGGCGCCGACGTGGAGCGTGCGGTTCGTGCGGTGCGCGATCGATTCGATCGAGTAGTGATTGACCCCGTAAATCTTGTCGATCTCCTGGGTCATCCGGAAAATCTTGTCGAGCGTGGCGAGGTTGAAGATGTCGCCGTCTTTCACCTCGAGCATCACGAGGACGCTGTTCGCGCCGCCGAACGTCTCGGCGTTCTCGCGATGGACTTTCAGGAACGGGTGATTCTTCGGCAGGAGCTCGTCGAAGCGCGAGAGCATCTGGAGCTTCGCGGCGTGCCAGCCGAAGAACGCGGTCGCGAGGACGACGAGGCCGATGACGGGGAAGCGTACGCGGATCAGGGCGCGCCCGAGGTTCTCGAGACGCTGCGGCCGACTCGCTTCGCTCACCGGGTTGCTCCTCTCGCCTTGCGCTCCACGTCCGCCTCGAACTGCTCGATCGCGCGGTTTTCCCCGATGACCGAGCGGAGGCGCCGGAGCACGACGAGCGCCTCGTCGTAGCGCCCCAGGCGGTCGTAGGTAAAGGCGAGGTTGGACAGAAACGTGGGGTCGTCGGGACGCGCGTTCGCGGCGCGCTCCAGGAAGGGAAGGGCGTCGGCGAAGCGCTCGAAGCGGAGATAGGCGGTGCCGGCGAGTTGCTGCAGGAACGGGTCGTCGGCGTGCGCCTCGGCGAGCCCCACCACGGGGCCGAGGAACTGCTCGAAATCGGCCCGTTCGAGAAAGCCCGCGTAGTCTTGCGCGAGATACCGGATGATCGTGCCTTCGATCGTCGCGGCCGCGTAGTCGACGTCGGCGTCGCCCGGCCACTCCTGCCGCGCCTTCTGGAGGTCGCCGAGCGCGCCGAATGCGGACTCGATCGTCGGCTCGCGGCTGCGGAGCTGCGCGGCGATCAGGCGTTGGCGCGCGCGGAAGAGGGCCGCGGGGGCGCCCGTCGCGCGCGTGAGCTCATCGGCGTTCATCGACTCCGCGAGCATCGCGAGGTTCGGCACGAACGTCTCGCTCAAGCCGAGACGATGGAGCTCCGCGAACTCGACCGAAGCATGATCGTCCGTGAGGATCTCCGCGTTCTCCGTCAGGCGAGTGACGCCGGCGGTGTCGAGCACGACGTACTTGAGGACGTCCTCACCCCGCACGATGCCGAACTCGCGGAGGTCTTCCGCGACCTCGGGCTTCTCGGCGATGCGAGCGGTGAGCGTGGCGGCGTCCGTCGTGAACGGCTGCATGCTCGCGAGGACGACGCAGTAGCGGTTCGCGAACAGCACGAGGAGATGCGGGAACACCTCACGGAACGTGCGGAGCACGGCGCGGAAGTCGGCGTCCGCCATGTTGTGCATCGGCAGCCACTGCGCGAACACGCCGCGGTCGGTGAGATGACCGGCGACGAGGTCGTAGTATTCCTTCGTGTAGAGCGGCCAGCTCTCGCCTGCGGCCGGATGCGTTGCGTCCGCGGTGACGACGTCGTAGCGAACCGGCGTGAGCTGCATCCAGTTCCGCCCGTCGTCGTGGATGAGCCGCCAGTTCTTCTTCTCGAGCACCTGATCGTTCTCTTCGGCGAAGATCCGCATCGCGTGCGTGACTTCCGGGACGAGCTCGACGGCGTCGACGGGCACGCCGTGATGCACGACGGAGCCGAGCGTGATCCCGCCGCCGATCGCGTTCACGAGAATCCGTTCGACGGCGCCGTGAAAAAGGATCGGCGTGTGACCGAGGAGCTTGAAGAGGAGCAATGCGTCGCGGTGGTTCGGAACTTCCTCGATGCAGTTGATGAGGAGCTCTTTGCGACCCTCGACGTCGAAAACCGCGATCGTGCCGAACGTTCCCTCCTCGTAGAGCAGGAGATCCCCGCGGATCTTCTGGTGGCCGTCGAACCAGCGCGTGAGCGTGAGCGGCTCGCGAAGCGCGATCGCGCCGAGCGTGGCCGCGACGAGCACGGCGGCGCTCGCCTTCCGCACGGGTGCCGCCTCGCGGATGCCGACGAGAATGGCGAGCGAAGCGACGACCGCGAGCGCGGCGAAGCCGAGGAGGCTCCCCTCGAGGCCGATCGCGGGCAGGAGCACGAAGCCCGCGACGAGCCCGCCGACGACGCTGCCGACCGCGTCCGCGGAAAATACGCGCGAGACCGGTCGCGCGGCATCGCCGCCTTCGGCGTCGTCGAGATCGGTGAGAAGCGGGAGGACGAATGCACCCGCGGCCGCCGCCGGCAAGATCGGCGCGAGCGCGACGACGAGGCGGAGTAGGAGCAGATGGAGCGGCGTCGAGATCGTCACCGCGTCGGAGAGCGCGTCCGCGACTTCGTAGAGGCGATTCAGGAGCAGGATCGACCCGACGACCCACACGCCGAGCACCACCTCGGCGACGACGAACAGCGCGACGAGCCTCGAGCGAGAGGCGCCGACGAGCCGCACGATCGGTCGATAGATCGAGGCGCCGAGCGCGGAGCCGATCAGCACGGCGGCGAGGATCAACGCGAACGACGTCGTGTTGTTCTCGACGACGCAGACGAGCGTGCGATTCCAAACGCCTTGCAATCCCATCGTCTGGAAACCGGCGAGGAACGACGCGACGACGATCGGCCAGGTCTTCGCCCGCGGGCGCTCGCTCGCCCCGGCGGGCTCCGCGGCCGGAGCGGCGCCGAGCCGCCCCGCGAGCGAAAACGCCACGCCCGCGAGCGCGAGATTCGCGAGGGCCACGATCGTCGTCGTGTGTCCCGCGCCGAACCAGCGCACGAAATACCAGCTCGTGACGAGCGTGCCGATCACGCCGCCGGCCGTATTCGCGGCGAATAGCCCGGCCGCCGCGCGCCCGGCGCTCGACGAAGCGGCGAGCGCGCGCGCCACGAGCGGCAGTGTCACGCCCATCGCGATCGTCGGCGGGAAGAGGATCAGGAACGCGAGGATCGCGCGGATGACGAGCGATCCGCCGCTCGCGACGTGGACCTTGCCGATCGCCCCGATCCAGATGGGAAAGAGAAACGCGTAGACGGCGACGAAGGCTTCCGCGGCGCCGTACACGCGGAGCGCGGGCCGGCGAGCGAGCGCCGGGTGGCGCCCGAGCGCGTAACCGAGCGCGAGCCCGCCCATGAACGCCGACGTGACGATCGCGACCGAATGGGTCGAGACGCCGAAGACGAGGCGCAGCTCGCGCTCCCAGAGCACCTCGAAGGCGAGGGAGCTGAAGCCGGAAATGAAGAACGCGGCGTGGAGGAGCGCCGTCACAGGCAGCTAGCGCGCGGCGAAGGACACGTCGTAGCCGTCCGCTTCGCCGGTCGGCACGTCGACCAACTGCACGTTCGCGCCGCTGTAAGTGCCCGCCGGATAGAACACGAACCCGACGAGGCTCGCGCCGGGGGCGATCTCCCCGCCCCGAAGCAGCTTCGAATCGATCGCCGGATCCATCGCGCCGACGCGGCGTTTCGCCTCGGCTTCCGCGAGCGCCGGCATGCCGCCACCGGCGTCGCGTCGTCCGGTGATGCGACGGGGATCGAGGCGCAGCGCGCGCTTTCCGCCGTTGACCACTTGGACGCGGACCGCGGTCAGTCCGATCGAGCCGATCTCCTGCGGGAACCAGAGCTTGCTCTCCGGCCCATCGATCCATTCGACCATCACGCGCGGCGCCTTCGGAGGCGGCCAGATCTTGTCGCCCTTCTCGACGACCTGGTGGAAGCTGAACTGAATGCCCTGCTCGACCCAGATGCCGCCGCCGCTCGCCTTTAGTCGTACGCCGTCCGCCGCGCAGGTGATCGTCATCGTCGACGTCTGGTCTTGCTTGACTCCGATCACGCTGCCGCCGGCGGCGCTGCGATTCACTTCCGTGACTTTGTAATCCCGCGCACGAAGTGCGCGAGCCGCGTAGCGATGACCCTCGTCGCAGCTGATCGTGTACGGCTTCTCGGAGAGCGGCGCCTGGACCGTTCCGCCGCGCTCGACGGACAAGTTCGGCACGCATCCGGCGAGGAGAATCAGGAGCAGGTAACGGGCGGTCTTCATTCGTTGACTCCCCGAAAAGGGTCGGTTATCACGCCGCGATATGGCTGAACAGACGACACCGGAAGAGGTCCTCAAGCAGCAGATTTGGAAGTACGCGGGTCAATCCGCGCTGTGGATCTCGTTCTTCGCGAGTGGGCTCGTTCTCGGGTACCTCATGTGGGCGGATGCCTGCGGTCGCTGTGAGCAGGTGCAGGATCTGACGGCCAAGGTGGCCGCCGCGCGCGCCGAAACGGAGACCGTGAAGGCGCAGGAGGGTCAGAAGTACCGCGCGCTAGAGCGGGAGAAGGAAGGCCTGCAGCGCCAGCTCGAGCAAGCGGCGGGCGGCAAGCCCGCCGCGTAGCGCTTCCTTCTTTTCTCGACGGCGTTGCCGCCGTCGAGCGCGTCTTCCCGGGGCCGAAAACTCGCCGCTCAGTTTCTCGACGCGTCCGTCGTTTCGGGCGCGCGCTTCGCGTGGGCGCCGTCCGGCGTCGACTCGGTCGTGCTCGTCGCGGCCGTCTCGTCGACCTCGGCGACACTGTAGTCGAGTAGCTCGATCCGCGTTCGCTCCTTCGAGTGCTCGGCATCGTCCCACTGCTGGGTGCGGACGAGCCCGACGCCCGGCGCGTACCAGTCGGAGTAGTAGAACGTCAGCTCCTCGTTCGGCTCGCGGCCCGAGCCCGGCCCGTGAGTCGAGAACGTGTCGATTCGCAGGCAATCCTTGAACGTGCCGGCCGGCACGGTCACGGCCTTCGGATCGATCGAGATCGAATGCCGGTGCGCGACCTTGAAGCCGAGGTCCGTGCCGACGCGAAACGCCTGGCTGTCGCTGTCCCAGGTGCTGCCGGGGACGATGGTCTCGGGGAGGAAGCGACTGTCCCCCGAGCCGCTCGCGGGCACGAGCTTGCCGCCCTGCTGCGTGAGGAAGACGCGGTTCAGGTAGCCACCCTCGCGGAAGTAGACGATCGGCTCCTGCTCCTCGAGGAGGAAGACGCCGTTCCCGGTGCTCGAGTACGATTCCTCGACCTCGACCACGTCTTTCTTGAGGCTCTCGAAGAACTTCGGGCCGAACACGCGGACGCGGTTCACGTAGTCGAAGTTCTTGCGGAGCTCCTGCACGCGATACGTCCAGCGGCTCCGCTTGGTGAGCGGGAAATACCGGTCGACGGGAGCCGGCTCGCCGAGCTTCGCCGACTCGGGCTTCGCCGCTTCCGCGGGTTTCGCGGGCCCGCGCGCCGAGCACGCCGCAAATCCGAGGAAGAGCGAGATGGAGAAGGAAAGGAAAGAAAGATTGACGGCGCACAAACGAAGGGGGCCGGGCCTTCCGGCCCGGCCCCCCATTCGATCTTCGTGTTGCGAGTGATCCGTTCGGCTCATCTCAGATCAGATAATACGTGAGACGCGCGAAGAGGGTATCGCGATCGGCGTACTTGTGGAGGAACAGGAAGCTCTCGTTGCTCCGGCTGCCGTGGTACCCGATCCAACCGAGTCGCACCGACCACTTGTTGTTCTGACCGAGGAAGTACTCGCCCTGGATCCAGGTCACCGGGAACTGCGCGTTCACGTCGTAGCCGACCGCGATGAAGGGACGGAACTTGTCCTTCATGAAGAAGCCGGTCTGCACGTACGTGAGGATCGGGTTCCACTTCTGCATCCGGTCGGTGACGGAATCGAGGAGGCCGATCTGGTTGTTCGAGTGCGAGTAGTACTCGTTGAAGAACTGGAACGTGAAGAACCACTGGTCGTACAGGAGACTGCCGAGTGGATTCTGGCGAATCGCCATCGGCGGGTGCGGCCAGATCGTGCGCAGGTAGTCGAAGCCGAACATGCTGCGCCAGACGCTCGTGTCGCGCTTGATGTGCGTATCGAAGTCGTTGGCCGTCGGGAAGTTACCGGCGCGGTCGTTGGCGAGCGGCGGCTTGTGATTCCGGGGCTCCTTCGTCGAGAAGCTCTGCTCGATGCGCCAGACGAAGCCCGTGTAGTCGAAGTCGACGTAGGTGGCCGTGAATCCGATGATGTGCGTCCACGGGTACCAGAAGCCGACGAGCTCGCAGCCAGTGAAGATGTTCGGCGACGGTTCCTGAGTGATCGGATTCTTCGTCTGGACGCTCGGACCGTGGACGGCGGACAGAATCACCTTCGGTTGCTTACCGAAGATGCAGTCGTTGATGAGCTGCTCGCGGCCGTCGGGCACGCCATTCCCGTTGAGGTCGGGCGTCAACTCGGCGGCGGCGCCTTCGGCAAGGCGGTCGACACGAGCGTTGAACGAGCCGTCCGTCGCGATCGCCGGATCGAAGAGATCGTCGACCCGGAGCGAGGTTCCGGGAACCTCGGTGCGCTTGAAGATGTAGTTGAACGTGTACTCGACGCCCTTGAAGTTCGAGAACCAGCGCACACCCATCATGCTGGCGTCGAGATCGAACGTGCTGGTCGGCACACCGTTGTTGATCAGGTAGAGGAAGTCGCCGCAGCCGAGGCCGTCCGAACAAGTCGTGCTGTCGGCGCCGAGGTCGGCGTAGTCCGGCGCGTCCGTGCGGTAGTCACCGACGCGGGAAACCTCCCACGGATGCCGCACGCGCGCGAAGGAACGGAAGTTCGGGTAGAGGAATCCGTTCTCGCGCGGGTTGTTCAGCACGTCACCGTCACAGTTGATGTTGCTGCAGTTGAGCGCGTGGTTCCGGTCGACGCCCTTGCGGAAGCCCTCGCCGACGATCACGCGGTCCGTGAGCGGCCGCCAGTTCGGCGAGTAGAAGAACTCGACGAAGGTGTTGCCGTGGACCATGTCGCCGAGGAGATCGCTGACGCGGAAGAGTCCCTTGGCGATCCAGAGCGGCTCGCGGTAGTCGTCGAAGTCTTCGCCGATGAGGCCGTTCTGGTCGAGTCGCAGCGGGTTGATGACGTCGAGGGAGCGGAAGAGGTCCGCCTCGCCCCAGACGACCTGCTGCTTGCCGATGCGGAACGAGAACATGTCGAGCGGCTTCTGGAACTCGAGGTCGAGGAAGAGCTCGCGAGGCAGCTTGCCTTCGGGGAAGCGGAAGTCGTCGCGGTCGTAGCCGAGCTTCCGGTAGTGGTCGCGGATGTCGTACACGCCGTCGTAGCGGGCACGGTAGAGGAGGGAGATGCGCGCGCGGTTGATCGGGTAGAGCTGGAGGCCGACGTCACCTTCCGGCCCGGAGAACTTTCCCAGGAAGTAGTAGCGAAGGTCGAACCGGAACTCGTTCCGGAACTGCACCCAATCGATCTTCTCGGTGGACTTGTGGTGCGCCGCGCTCTGCGTGCTCAGGAACGCCGCGGCTTCGATTCGCTCATCAGCGGAAATGTAGGCGGCATTTGCCTGCGGAATCGCGATCCCCGTCGCTGCGACCGCGGCCAGTAGTGCAACCGCCCACCCCTTCACCTTGATCCAACGCATGTAGCCCCTCCCCTCATGTCGTGGTTCACACCGCTGTGGCCGGCTTCCCCTCGCCCAGCCCCAGCGGTTCGCGCTGGCCCTCTACACCCGCGCGCGGAGATTTTTTCAGCTCATCCGATCTTCCACTCCCACGTCTTGCCGAAGTCGCCCGTCGTGAGCACGAGCCCGTGGCCGCCCGCCGCGACGCCCTTGCCGGCCGCGTCGATGTCGAGCGAGGAGATCCAGCTGTAGACGCCCTGAGGCATCGTCGCCATTTGCCAGCCGGCGTCGGGGTTACCGACGAGGATCACGCCGCTCGAGCCGACCATGACGGTGTCGCCGTTGGCGAGGAAGCGCACGTCGTAGAGCGGGGTCTTCACCGGCGACTGCACCATCTTCCACGTCGTGCCGCCGTCCTGAGTGACGAAGATCACGCCGTAAGTGCCGACGCCGATGCCGTTCTGGCGGTCCTTCATGCGCAGGCAGAGGATCGTCGGCAGCGCCATGATGTCGCGGTACATACCGCCGAGCAGGCTCGCGTGCTGCGCCGACCAGGTCTTGCCGCCGTCCTCGGTGAGACGGATCTGGCCGAATTCGCCGGTCACCCAGCAGGTGTTCTCGTCGAGACAATCGATGCTGTAGAAGATCGGGTCTTCGATCGCGAGGGACATGTCCTCGCGGACACCGATCATCGACATCTCGACCTTTCCCGTCGTCCAGGTCGCGCCGCCGTCGGTCGTGGTGATCACGCTCGAGCCGTCACCGACCGCGTAACCCTTCTGCGCGCTCGGGAAGTCGACGTCGAACAGCGAAAGCTCCGTGCCCGAGGTCTGCTCGGCCCACGTGAGGCCGCCGTCCTGCGTAGCGAAGACCTTGCCCTGGTGCCCGACGCCCCAGCCCTTCGAGGCGTCCGTGAAGCTCAGCCGCGAGAGGCTGCGGAGCTTCATCGGCTGGGCGACGGGCTTCCAGCTCCCGCCGTTGTCCTCCGAGCGGAGGATCTTGCTGCGGTAGCCGAGGATCACGAACTTGCCTTCGCCGAGCGCCTTCACGTCGAAGAACTTGTCCGCGATCGTGAACGCGCCGCCCTTCGGCGGCGGCCCTTCATGCTTCTGGCAAGCGACGAGGGCGCCGGCGAGGAAGAGGACGGTGGCCGCAAGGGCTCCCCGCGTCGGTAGTTTGCTCACGATGTCTTGCCTCCTGTGCTCGGGCATCCGCTCCGAGACGCTGGGTGGAACTTCGAGCCGATGAAACTTCGCGGGCCCGATCTGCGAGGATCAGGCCCGTTATACACGAGCATTCTTTTCGTCAAGCCGAACGGGGGTCGGGGCCTGATGTTCAGGTACCGACCCCCGTCGAGGCGGTACCCACGGATCGTTCGAACGGATCATGCGGCCGGATCTTTCGGTGTCGGCACCCCGCCGCTCCAGTTGATGATGTTTTGCTGCAGCGCGATGGTGACGGCATGCGCGCGATTCTGCGCGCCGATCTTCGCGTAGATGTTCCGCAGGTGCGCCTTGACCGTGACCTCGGTGATCCCGAGCCGGTCGGCGATCTCCTTGTTCGCCGCCCCGGCCGCGATCAGCTCGAGGATCTCGATCTCGCGGTCGGAGAGCATGTGCCGCTGGCTCTCGAGGCGGGCATCCTCGGCGAGCTTGCGCAGGACCGGCAGGGTCACCGCCGTCATCAGGTAGCCCTGACCGGTCGCGACGGTCCGGACCGCGCGCACGAGCTCCTCTCCGGGCGCCTCTTTCAGCAAATACCCGAGCGCGCCCGAGGCCACGGCCTCGTTCACGTAGGCCGGGCTGTCGAACATGGTGAGCACGAGCACCTTGATCGAGGGCAGCTCGACCCGCAGGCGGCGGATCATGCCGAGAACGCCGCCGCCCGGCATGCCGATGTCGAGCAGGATGACGTCGGGCTTCAGGCGGCGGATCGCCTTCAGTGCCTCGTTCGCATCGCCGGCCGAGCCGACGACCTCGATGTCGCGCTCCGCGCCGAGGAGCAGCCGGACCCCGTCGCGGAAGACCTGGTGGTCGTCGGCGTGAAAGACACGAATCGCCATGATGCACCCGGGTGGGTAACCGCCGGGCGCAGGCGCCGGTATGGTTCGATCGGATTACTCGCCGGAATCTTTGGGCGGCGCCTGCGCGCTGCTCCAGCGAATCAGGTTCTGCTGCAGCGCGATCGTCACCGCATGTGCGCGATTCTGTGCGCCGATCTTCGCGAAGATGTTGCGGAGATGAGCCTTCACGGTCACCTCGGTGATGCCGAGGCGGTCCGCGATCTCCTTGTTGACGGCACCGGCGGCGATCAGCTCGAGGATCTCGATCTCGCGGTCGGAGAGGAGGCCTCGTTGCTGCGCGACCCGCGCGTCGTCGGCGAGCTTGCGCAGCACGGGCAGGGTGACCGCCGACATCAGGTACCCGTGGCCCGCCGCGACGCTGCGTACCGCGCGCACGAGCTCTTCGCCGGGAGCCTCCTTCAGCAGGTAACCGAGCGCGCCCGATGCCACGACCTCGTTCACGTAGGCGGGGCTGTCGAACATCGTGAGCACGATCACGCGCACCGTCGGCACGTCGCTTTTCAGCCGGCGGATGATGCCGAGCACGCCGCCGCCCGGCATGCCGAGGTCGAGGATCGCGACGTCGGGCTTGAGCGTGCGGATCGCCTTCACCGCGTCGACGGCGTTCGCGGCCGAGCCGACGACCTGGATGTCCGGCTCCCGCTCGAGCAAGAGCCGGACGCCGTCGCGAAAGACCTGGTGGTCGTCAGCGTGAAATACGCGAATTCCCATCCGTCGTTTCCGCCATTTCTCGAATCGTCGTGTCTCGGAAAGGAACCCATGCCGAGATCTTCGTGCCGCCGCCGTTCGAATCGATCTCGAGCTTGCCGCCGAGCGCCTCGACGCGCTCGTGCATCGTGCGAATGCCCATACCAGGAACCCACGCCCGCTCGGCAGAGCCGTCGTCTTCGATCTGCAGTCGCCATCCTTCGTCGTCGTGTTTGAACCGCACGATCGCCGCCTTCGCGGCCGCGTGGCGGCGGATGTTCGTGAGCGCCTCCTGCGCGACCCGGTAGAAGGCGAGCGCGCTCTCGGGATCGGGATGCGCGTCGGCATCGACGTCGAGCGAGAATCGCACGCCCGACAGCGCGCGCTCCCGCGACAACAGCTCCCGGAGGGCCTCGTTCAAGCCGAGGTCGTCGAGCACGTTCGGCCGGAGATCGGCGATGAACGTGCGGAGCTCACGGACCATCATCTCCGTGATGCGGATCAGCCGGTCGACTTCCGCACGCGGCGCGTTGTCGCTCACCGCGACGAGCTCGCGGATGCGGCGAAGACCGTGAAGCATCGCGAACAGCGCGCCGCCGCCGCGATCGTGGAGATCGTTCGCGATCCGCCGGCGCTCCTCTTCGACCGACCGCAGCAGACGGTGAAGGAGCGTCCGCTGCGCGCCATGGCCGGTGACGACCTCGACGAACCGCGTCCGCGCCTCGGAGACGAGCGGCGAGACGAACGCGACCGTGAGGAAGACGTACGCGATCTTCACGGGCAGCATCGGTGATCGCAGCGCGCCGTCGATGAACGCGAGGAGCGTGAACTCCACGAGGTAGAGCACCGCCACGCCGAGCGCCAACCGGGTCGGCAAGCGCATGCAGATGCTCGTCATCGCGAGGATCGCGTAGATCGTGATCACGCTGTCGAGGCCGCCGGACAGCGCGGACATCCCGAAAATGTAGAGGCTGTCGAGCGTGCCGGTGCCGACGCTCAGCCAGCGGCCCTGCGGTCCGCGCGCGAGGCTCCGTGCGACGAAGAAGTTGTAGACCCCGGCGCTCGCGACGAGCAGCTCGAAGCCGGGGTGGCTGAGCGGCTTCCCGGATGCGTAGGCGAGGAGCGGGATCGCGGCGATCGACAGCCAGCGGAGCCGCACCGCGAGCGCCTCGGAGAAGGTCCGGAAGCGTGCCTCCGCTTCGTTCACTCCTCCGGCGCCGCGCGACGTGGGTTGCGGCGTCGAGCTCATGGCGTCCGCAGAGGCTGCCACAACCCGCCGCGGTGGCACAATGGACGTCTCGCGCGTCGGTGGCGGGCGCGGGGTCTCCTCCGCGGAAGTTAAGCGCAGCCGATCAGCGGCCTACGCCGGCAGCCGGGGGTCTGGCTCGCTCCATGGCTCGCCGCAGAAGCCGGCTGCTTCAGTCGAGCGACCCAGGCGGACTGCGCTTTACTTCCGCGAGCCAGACCCCCGGCCGCCGACTAAGCACGCACGATCGGCGAGCCATGGAGCGGAGGCGACCCCGCGCCCGCCACCGACGCAGCTACTTGGGCGACCAGAAGCCGGTGTGGCCGTCGCCGACGCCGAGCGGGGGCTGTTTGCCCGTCACG
>CAWBOU010000008.1:0-363373 GCA_963790365.1 uncultured delta proteobacterium | reverse complement strand
CTTTCGCCGCCCTCCCCCGGACGGAGACGATCGCGTGACGCAGAGAAGTCGTCACCGTTCCACCTTCATCTCGCGGTTGTCGATGGATCGGCTGCCGACCAGTTCCGCGATGTCAGAGATGGGCGCAAAAATCCATATGATATTGACTTTCATTTTCATGCTGGTAGGTAGTAGCCGTGCCGGCCGCCGTCGAATTGCTCTCCCGTGTCGGGTTCCCCCCAACCGTAACGGCGGCAGTTGGCACTTGCCGACGCCTCAGCTCGTCTTCACCGCCGCGCCCGCATGATCCCGACGACCGCGTCACGCTCGGGCGGATCGGCGAATGGGAAGTGCGCCGCTTCGAAGGGGACGGCGCCAAGTCCGGCTATTCCGCTCCGCGCGGCTTCCTGCACGTCCAGCTCTGGCATCCGTGGCGCGCGGTCTCACTGCTCACCCCGTCGCGCCTGACCGCGGGCCGCTACGAAGCGTTTCCGTCGCCGGATGGAAGCTCGCCGTGAAGTCGCTAGAGGTCATCGGCGGCGTCATCCGCGGCGAGCACGGCCTCTTGCTCCCGTGCGAGGCTCGCGTCCGAGCGCTGGAGCGCTGGTTCGTGACGGCGCCCCGAACGGAGCGCCGTGCGCGCCTGGATGGCGAAGCGCCTCACCGCGGAGCATGCGGCGCAAGTGGGCTCGCGCTTGGGGATGCTCCTCGTGGTGCTGCTCTTCTCGATCGCCTGCGCCCGCCCGCCGATCCGCTCGACGGTGGAGGCCGACGCGAGGCAATTCGAGCGCGACCGCCGTGCAATCCTCGCCATGGCCGGCGAGTTCGAGGTGAGCTTCGACTTCCGCGAGACGACCGCGCTCGCTCCCGGCTACGAGCTGCGAGCGCCCAGCCGATCCGCGGGCTTCGAGCGCGTCGAGATCGCCGGGGACGAAGGACGACGGATCCTTCTTCGCCACGTGCTCGTGACGCGCTCCGGGCACGTGACGAAGCACTGAGAGCCAGGACTGGCGCTTCGAGGATCGCCTCGTCTACGAGTTTCGCGGCGATCGCCAATGGGCGCCGCGGATGCTCGCCGAAGTCGAAGCGGCAGGCGCCTGGACGCAGGCGGTGAGCGAGGTCGACGAGAGCCCCGCGGTACGAGAGCGTCGGGACGATCGAACCATCTCGGCAACGTCTCGGCGTGGACCTCGGGCGAGACCTGGCGTCCACTTCCCAGACGAGAGCACACGAAGCGGGACGACTACGACGTCCTCGTCGCCGTCAACCGTCAGGAGATCGTGCCGGATGGCTGGGTGCGGCACGCAGGACAACCTCAAGCTCGCGCTCCGTCGCGGCGAGCCGAAGGGGCTTGCGCGTGAGGTCGGCCTCGACGCGTATCGTCGCGATTCCTCCGTCGACTTCGCACCGGCGCGCGACTACGCGCGCGCGACGGCCGCGTTCTGGGACGCCGTGGGGAGGGAGTGGGAGGCTCGGTTCGACGGCTCCTCGGCGTGGCGCGTCCGCGAGCGCGACCGCGAGGAGACGTTGATCGAGGAGACGCTCACGCTCGCGGAGGGATAGCGTCGGGATCCGGTCGGTGCCGCGAAGCGCATCGCGCCGTTGATCGACCGGTACGTGGAGAAGCCCTGAGGTCGGTGATAAACCGCGGCGCATGGCAGATCGTCCGTTTCGCGTTCTCGGCCTCCAGCAGATCGCCGTCGGCGCCGCCGACAAAGCCCGCCTCCGCCGCCTCTGGGTCGATCTCCTCGGTCTCGAGCCGACGGGCAACTACCGGAGCGAGCGCGAGAACGTCGACGAGGACATCGCCGTCGCGGGCGCCGGCGCGTTCAAGGTCGAGGTCGATCTGATGCAGCCGGTCGATCCCGCGAAGAGCCCGCGTGTCGCACGACCCGGCGCTGAACCACATCGGCCTCTGGGTCGACGATCTTCGCGGCCGCGGTCGCGTGGCTGGAGGCGCAGGGCATGCGCTTCACCCCCGGCGGCATCCGCAAGGGCGCCGCCGGCTACGACGTCTGCTTCATCCACCCCAAGGGCAACGACGCGACGCCGCTCTCGGCGGCGAAGGCGTGCTGATCGAGCTCGTGCAGGCGCCGCCGGAGGTGATCGCGGCGTTTAGCGCGCGTTGACCTTCCAGCTCTCGTACTCGAGCTTCTGGCCGATCTGCAGCGTGGTCGTCGGCGCGATGCCGTTCTGACGGACACTCGGCGGAGGCGACCCCTTTCTTCTGCGAGATCGTGGAGAGCGTGTCGCCCGCTTTGACCTCGTAGGTCCACGACACGCCGGCGCCGCGATACGCCTCTTCCGTCTCGGGATTCCAGAGCATCTTCGCGCCGTTCAGCTTCGCTTCCTTCGCCCCGGAGATGCTGACGCGCGTGAACGCGCGCGCGAAGCGTGAGCCGTCCCAGAACCAGGTCTCGACCTCTCGCTTACGATAGAGGCCGGGCACGTTCGCCTCGACGATCCGCTCGATCTGGAAGCGGCGATTCACCTTCGGCCGGTCCGTCGCGTAGCGTGCGTCCGCGCCTTGCGCGTCGAACGCGAGCGTCCAGCCGTCGCCCGACCGCACGAAGTGAAAGCTCGGGCGCGCGGAAAGCGCGTCGCCGCCCGCCTTCCGCCGGAAGACGAGCGCATCTTCCCCGTCGCCGAGCGCCTGCGTCTCGACGTCGAAGAGGAGGTCGACGTTGGCCGCCGCGCCGACGCCGGAGCCGGCGAGGAGGACCTTGCAAACCTCTCCCGGATCGGCGCCGCCGAGGCGTCCGCGGATCGACTCGGCGCAGGCGTCCGCGCCGCTCTCGGTTTGCGCGACGGCGATGCGAGCGAGCAGGAGGACGGCGACGATGATCCGCGACGGCATCCGCGGGCCTTTAGCCCATCGGGCTCGGCCGTCAACTGGCGCTCCCGAAAAATCGTGACTTGACGGCGCCACCGCCGCTTCGATACTTTGCGACGCAAAGCAAAACGATGAACGAGCTCGACGACGCCCTGGCGCAGATCTCCGCGATCCGGAAGCAAATCGCGCGCGCGGAGGTCTTTCGCGGTTACGGTCCCGCGGCCGTGCTCGGCACGGCGGCGATTGCGGCGTTCGCCGCGCTCGTCCAGCCGCTCTTCGTACCGCGTCCGCTCGAGGACGTGCCTCGTTACCTCGCGCTCTGGTCGGTAGCGGCCGCCACTTGCGCGATCGTCGTCGTCGCCGAGACGATCGGCCGCACGCGGCGCATGCACGCGGGGCTCGAGCAGGAAATGATCGTCGCGGCGGTCGAGCAGCTCCTGCCGGCGAGCATCGCCGGCGCGGCGCTGACCGCGGTCATCGGCGCGGTCGCGCCCGAGAGCGCGTGGATGCTGCCCGGTCTGTGGCAGATCGTGTTCAGCCTCGGGGTCTTCGCTTCGATCCGCTTTCTCCCGCCGGCGTATTCGCGGTCGGCGTCTGGTATTTCCTCTGCGGCATCGTCACGCTCGTGACCGCGCGCGGTTCGGACGCGCTCGCGCCCTGGGCCATGGGCGTGCCGTTCGCGTTCGGCCAGTCGCTCTCCGCATTCGTGCTCTGGCGATCGCTCGGAGGGTCCGATGAGTCGTAAGACCACGCGCGCGGAAGCCGCGCCGGGACGATTCGCGTACGAGGGCCTCGATCGCGTGATCCACGAGCGCGCGCGCCTCGGCATCCTCACCTCGCTCGTCGCGCACCCGCGCGGTCTCGTCTTCGGCGACCTGAAGAACCTCTGCGCGCTGACGGACGGGAACCTGAGCCGCCATCTGCAGATTCTGCAGGACGCGGGGCTCGTCGAGATCTGGAAGGGTTTCGAGGGGAACCGCCCGCAGACGCTCTGCCGAATGACGAAAGGCGGACGGAAGCGCTTCCTCGAATACGTCTCTGTTCTCGAAAATGTCGTCGGCGATGCTGCCGATGCGAAGCGCGAAAGCAACCCGACCTCGCAGCTGAAGACCCGGCTCGCCCCTGCATGAGCAATTCTCCCCCTCCCGCGCTTCGCGTGACCTCCCTGGGGGAGGTGCAATTTTTTTTCGGCACGGGAGCTTTATGACGCCAAGTACTTTGCTCGAGTCACGCAAAGGCCTGCACGTCGCCATCATCATGGACGGCAACGGGCGGTGGGCGACGAATCGCGGCCTGCCGCGCGTCGCCGGCCATCGACGCGGCGCCGAGGCGGCGCGTCGGATCGTCGAGGCCGCGCCCGACCTCGGCATCGAGGTGCTGACGCTGTTCGCGTTCTCCGCGGATAACTGGTCGCGACCCGCCGCCGAGGTCTCCGCCATCTTCGCGCTCGCGCGGCGCTTCCTCCGCAAGCAAGCACGCGAGCGGCATCGCCGCGTTCGCGTGAACACGATCGGCCGGCGCGATCGACTCGACGCACCGCTGCTCCGGGCGATCGAGAGGCTCGAGCGCGACACCTCGCTCGAGTGCGGTCTCCATCTGCGGATCGCGCTCGATTATTCCGCCCGCGATGCGATCGCGCGCGCCGCGCGCCGATGGACGGCGAACCCCGCCCCGTCGCTCGAGGATTTCGGCAAGCTCGTCGCGCAAGCGGGCTCCGAAGGCTCGCTCGCGCCCGAGGTCGATCTCATGATCCGCACCGGCGGCGAGCGCCGACTCAGTGACTTCCTGCTCTGGGAGTGCGCGTACGCGGAGCTCTACTTCACGGATCGGCTCTGGCCGGATTTCGCCGTCGACGATTTGAGAACGGCGCTCGCCGATTTCCGTGGCCGCCAACGCCGCTTCGGCGCGGTCGCGCCGCTCGAGACGGCGCGTGGGGTCGAAGCCGCGCGCCGGGCCGCGGCCGCCGTCGCCGTCTGAGATCGGTCTCCGGCTCGCTCAGCGATGAGCCGCGACCCGCTCGAGGAACGGGACGCCGTCGTCGCGCAAGCGCGTGAAGGCATCTTCGACGAGCGGCGCGACGTCGGCGTCCGCCTGGCTCGGAGAGATCGGCAGGAGGCTGCGTTGCAGAGCGCGGACGACGTCTTCCGGGCTTGCGTTGCCCTCCGTCGCGGCGAGCGCGGGGTCGGGTAGCTCCCAGCCGGAGTCGTGGGGCTCGCGCAGGCTCCTCAGGCGCACCACGCACTCGCGCTCGCCGGCGACGTCGGCGGAGCGGGGATCGGCACACGAGGGGCGCATGCCGAGCTCGGGAAACCGGCCGAGGCGCGACCAGCCGATCTCGACGTAAAACGCTTCGCGTCCCTTCCCGTCGGGCGAGAGGATGACCCAGCAATGGAGCGACTCCGCCGGTGCCCAGCGGAAGAGGCGCTCGCCGGGGAAGACGTAGCGCGAAGAGACCCGCGCGGGAGCGAACTGCGGGAAACGATCGCGCATGCCTCGAGCGAAGAGCTCGCGGAGCGCCTTGCCGTACTCTTTGCGCATTGTTTAGCCGTCGCGGTCTTTCGCGCCGCCGTCGTACGAAAGTCAAACCTCAGTCGAGTTGACCCTCGAACGGGTTGCGGATAGGCCGATCGCGCCCGTCATGACCATCGCGATCCGACTGCTCGCGGCGCTCGTGTGGTGCGCGACGACGCTCGAGGCCGGCGCGCAAGACGACGCGCCGCGACGCTCGCTCGACATGGACGCGCTCGTCGTCACGCCCGCGCGCGTCGCGCAGCCGCTCGCGGAAGTGCCGACGAACACGACCGTCCTTTCCGGGGACTCGGTCCGATCGACCGGCTCGCAGACCGTCGACGACGCGCTTCGCCACGTGCCGGGCTTCAGTCTGTTTCGACGATCGTCGAGCGTCGTCGCGAACCCGACGACCCAGGGCGTCACGCTTCGCGGCGTCGCGCCGAGCGGCGCTAGCCGGACGCTCGTGCTCCTCGACGGCATTCCGCAGAACGATCCGTTCGGCGGGTGGGTCTACTGGTCGAAGCTTCCGCGCGAGACGATCGAGCGCGTGGAGATCGTGCGCGGCGGAGGCTCGGATGCCTGGGGCAACGCCGCGCTCGGCGGCGTCATTCATCTCGTGACGGAAGCGCCGACGGAGCGGCGACTGCGGCTCCGCGCGAGCGGCGGCAACCACGAGACGTGGGACGTCGAAGCCGGCGCGACCGAGGTGCGCGGGCCGTTCCGCTTGCAGCTCGGAGGCTCGGGCTACGACACGGGGGGCTATCCCGTCGTGCGCTCCGGCTCGCGTGGCCCGATCGACGTCGACGCGGCGTCGGAGCACCAGGCCTTTCGCGGGCGGACCGGCATCGCGCTCTCCGAGAACGTGGACGTTTCGGTCCGCGGCGGGTTCTTCCATGAGGAGCGCGAGAACGGCACGCCGCTCACGTTCAACGAAACGGAGGCCGGCGACGTCGCCGGCACGCTCGACGTGCGCACGGCGGATCTCGGTGATTGGCATCTCGTCTCCTACGCGCAGCTCCAGACGTTCTCGAGCACGTTCACCTCGGCCTCGCCGGATCGCACGAGCGAGACGCCGGCGCTCGATCAATTCGACGTGCCTTCGACGGGCATCGGCGCGAGCCTCGGCTGGACGCGCGAGCTCGCGGCCGGCCATCGTGTTGCGGCCGGCGGCGACTTCCGCAGCGTCGACGGCGAGACGAACGAAGACTTCCGCTTCCTCGAGGGCCGTTTCCAGGGCCGCCGGAAAGCCGGCTCCGAGCAGCAGCTCTTCGGCGCCTTCGCGCACGACGCGTGGTCGATCACGCCGCGGCTCGTGCTGACGGTCGGTGGGCGCGTGGATTTCTGGCAGAGCGACGACGCGTTTCGCCGCGAGACGAGCCTCATCGACGGGACCGTGACGCGGAACGACCGCTTCGACGACGAGGACGAGGTCGCATTCAACCCGAAGGTCGGCATCGCGTGGCGCTTCGCCGAGCCGTGGTCGGCGCGGGCCGCGTTCTATCGCGCGTTCCGCGCGCCGACGATCAACGAGCAGATGCGTCCGTTCCGCGTGCGGAACGACATCACCGAAGCGAACGCCGGGCTCGAGCCGGAGATTCTCACTGGCGGCGAAGCGGGCATCGACTACTCGCGGAGCGAGGTCTCGGCCCGCGTGACGGGCTTCTGGAGCGAGATCGACGATCCGATCGCGAACGTGACGATCGGCCAGGGCCCCGGTCCGGTGGTGCCGTGCGGGTTCGTGCCCGAAGGCGGCGTCTGCCGCCTGCGCCAGAACCTCGGCCGTACGCGCATTCGCGGCGTCGAGGCGGAGACCGCGTGGAGCCCGCTCCCGCCGTGGACGCTCGGCGTCAGCTACCTCTTCGACGACGCGGAGGTCGTCGATTCACCCAACGAGCCCGCGCTCGAGGGCAAGCGGCTCGCGCAGGTGCCGCGCCATCAGGTCGTCGCGAGCGTCGCCTTCGATGCGCCCGAATGGGTACGGGCGGCGGTGCACGTTCGCTGGGTCGACGATCAGTTCGAGGACGATTTGAACTCGCTCGACTCGGCGACTTCGTCGTCGTCGATCTCCATCTCTCGCGTGCGATCTTCGACGGCGTGGAGCTCTTCTTCGGCGCCGAGAATCTCTTCGATCGCACGATCGAAGCCGGGCGCACGGCTGACGGCATCGTCACGATCGGCGCGCCGCTTCTCGTCCACGGCGGGGTGAGGCTCACTCTCTAGTTCCTTTTCGCGCTCGCTTGCGCCGACCGGGACCGGCCCGTTACCCTGATGGCCGGGGGCGACGAAGGAAGGTTTTCGATGACGGTCGACGCCCTTTTGACGACGGCTCGCTCGCACGGAGCGAGCGATCTCCACCTCGAGCCCGGGTTGCCGCCGACGTTCCGCGTCGATGGCGAGCTGGTTCCGGCCGGTGCCCCTCTCGACCCCGCCGTCTTGCTCGCGCTCGCGCGAGACCTCGTCGGGGACGAGGATTGGAGCGAATTCCAGCGCCGCCGGTCGGCCGACCTCTCCCGGACGATCAACGGCACCCGATGCCGCATCAACGTGCTCCACTCCGCGCGCGGCGTCGGCCTCGCCATCCGCTTGCTGTCGTCCGTGCAGCCGACGCTCGCCCGCCTGAACCTGCATCCGGACCTCCGGCGGCTGATCGACAGCCCGCACGGCTTGATCCTCGTCTGCGGGCCGACCGGGAGCGGCAAGTCGTCGACCCTCGCTGCGCTCGTCCACGAGATCAACCTCGCGGAGAGCGTCCACATCCTCACGGTCGAGGAGCCGATCGAGTACTTCTTCCATCCGCGCCGCGCGTTCGTTCGCCAGCGCGAGGTCGGCCGTGACACGCCGTCGTTCGAGCAGGGGCTGATCGACGCGCTCCGGGAAGACCCGGACGTCGTCATGGTCGGCGAGATGCGCGTTCCGGAGGTGATGCGGCTCACGCTGAACATCGCCGAGACCGGCCATCTCACGTTCGCGACCGTTCACTCGGCGAACGTCGGAGAAGCTCTCCAGCGGATCGTCTCGGCGTTTCCCGCCGAGATCCAGGCGGGCGTCCAGGCCCAGCTCGCCGATTGCCTCACGGGCGTCGTCTGCCAGCGGCTCCACTACTGGCCGAAATGGAAGCTCCGCCTGCCCGAGCTCGAAGTCCTCGTCGCGAACGCGGCCGTGCGGAATCACGTCCGGCAGGGGCAATTCTTCAAGCTCCAATCGGTGATCTCGACCAGCGCACAAGAGGGGATGTGGACGTTCGAGCGCTACCGCCAGTGGATGGAGGGGCAGACGCGCTGGTTCACCGCGTCCGACGCCACGCGAGAGGCTCCCGACACCGAAGGTGCCGCGCCGGCCGCGCGAAAGCTCGCGGCGCAGACGCCGCCCGCCGCGACCCCGGCGAGTGAGCCGGCGCCCGCCGCCGACGTCTTCGAGATCCAATCCGGCGAAGAGGATCTCTCGGCGATCCTCTCGCAGCTCCGCCGCTAGCGGCTGCGCCGCTGGCGGGCGCAGCCGCTGGCGACAACTACTCACCCCCCGGGCTTGCGCCCGACCCCCTGAGGGGGGGCGCTCAGTCCGCCGCTGCGGCGGGCACCGAGATCACTTCTTCGGTGTGCCCCGGCGCGAAGCCGTAGGAGCGCTGGAGGAGTCGCTGCACGCGCGCGATCAGCTCCGCGCGATCGAAGGGCTTCACGACGTAGTCGTCGGTGCCGGCGAGGAAGCCCGTGCGCTTGCTTTCGGCGTCGTCGCGCGCGGTCAGCATCAGCACGGGAATCAACGCCGTCTTGAGATCGGCGCGGAGCCGCCGGCAGACCTCGAAGCCGTCCATCCCCGGCATCATCACGTCGAGGACGATCAGATGCGGGAGGCTGCGCCGCCACCTTCGCGAGCGCATCCGAGCCGTTCGCGGCGAGGTCGATCTGCGACCGGGAAGGGACTCGTTCAGGATGGCGCGGCGAACGAGGTCCCGCACGTCGTCGTGATCGTCGACGACGAGGATCCGCGGGACGTCGATCCGTCCGACCACCGGCTCCTCCTTCGCGGGCGCGAGCCCCGCGACCGGCGCGGGAGGCGGCGAAGCGGATGCCGCCGGGCTCTCCACGCCGCAGAACGGGCAGGCGGCCCATTCCTTCTTGAGCGCGACGCCGCAGCCGCCGCAGGTGAGGCGAAGCGACGTGCGGCAGTAGCGGGCACATCGTGAACGACTCCTCGACCGAAGCCGCGCACGTCGGACACGACGGTCCGCGCGATTCGAACTGCACGACCCGAATGACCTCTTCGGGCGTCGTCACGCCGCTCTCGACCTTGAGACGAGCCTCCTCGCGGAGCGACGTCATGCCTTCTTGTCTCGGATGCGACGCGAAGCGCGCTCTCCGCGGCTCGCTGCTCGATCAGCTGCTGCACACGCCGGCTCACGGGCAGGATCTCGTAGCAGCCGGTCCGTCCGTTGAAGCCGGTCTTGCGGCACGCGGAGCAGCCGCGCCCGCGGCGAAGCCCGGTGCGATCGCGGAGCCGGAGCGCCACGGCCGTGTCGTCGTCCGTCGAAGCGGGAGCCGCGCACGACGGGCAGATCGTTGCGGACGAGGCGCTGCGCCACGACGGCGAGGAGCGAAGGCGCGACCACGTACGGCTCGACGCCGAGGTCGAGCAAGCCGCGTGATCGTCGGCGGCGGTGTCGTTCGTGTGGAGCGTCGAGAGCACGAGGTGGCCCGTCTGGGCCGCCTGGAAGGCGATCTCGGCGGTCTCCTTGTCGCGGATCTCGCCGACCAGGATGACGTCCGGGTCCTGGCGCAGGACGGAGCGCAGCACGCTCGCGAACGTGAGGCCCTGCTTCTCGTTCACCTCGACCTGCGACACGCCTTTCAGCTGATACTCGACGGGATTCTCGATCGTGACGATGTTGAGCGACGGCGAGAGGATCTCCTGGAGGATCGCGTAGAGGGTCGTCGTCTTGCCGCTGCCGGTCGGGCCGGTGACGAGGATCATGCCCTCGGGCTGCTGGATGACCCGGCGGATCGTCTCGAGCGCTTGCGGCCCGAGGCCGAGCTCGTCGATGCGGCGCGGGCCGATCGACGAATCGAGCACGCGCATCACGACCTTCTCGCCGTACGTCGTCGGGAGCGACGACACGCGGACGTCGATGACGGCGTTGCGATGCCGCACGGAAAGGTGGCCGTCCTGCGGCACGCGGCGCTCGGTGATGTCGAGCTTCGCCATCACCTTGATGCGCGCGATCGCCGGGCCGTGCACCCACTTCGGGACCTGCAAGCTGTCTTCGAGGATCCCGTTCGACGCGATAGCGCACGACGAGCGCGTTCGGCCCGGGCTCGATGTGGATGTCGCTCGCCTTCGAGTTGAAGGCTTCGAGCAGGATCAGATTCACCATCTTCACGATGGGCGGCTGCTCGGCCTCGCGCGTCAGCGTGTCCAGCTCCTTGCGATCGTCGATTTCCCCGTGGCTTCGCATGAGCTGGACGTTCGGCGTGTCGGGAACGTCGGCGAGGAGCGCATCCAGCGCGCCTTCGCGCTTGTAGACGTGCGCGATCGCCTCGAGCACGTGCGAGCGCACCGCGACCGCGGGCTTCACACGGAGGCCGGTCGCGAATTCCACGTGGCGGAGCGCCTCCTGGTCGAGCGGATTCGCCATGGCGACGACGAGGAGATCGCGCTGCAGGCGGATCGGCACGAGCTGGAAGCGGTGGGCCATCGACTCGTCGACGAGGTCGGTGCCGCCTTCGTTGAAGGGGACGGACTTGAGGTCGACCAGCGGCAGCCGAAGCTCGCTGCCGAGGAGGGCGGCGATTTCGTCCTCCGTCGCGTGGCCGGCGTCCTCGAGCGCCTCGATGGCGCTGATTCCCTCCTCGGAGACCGAGCGCTCGGCGGCAGCAGCCGCGGTGCGATCGATCTTGCCCCGACGGACGAGGGCGTTCAGTAGGCGTTGGTTGGCGAGAATCGAAACTTCGGCTTTGGTTTTCATCACCGCAGTCCTCCATCACTGGAGGAAGTCTGCGCCCCTCGTCACCTGGCACATGCTAGCAGTCCCCTGACGTCGAAACGAAATCGAGACGGGTTTCTTCGAGGTCCGCCATGTGGGATTGCCCGTCCGATGAGAGCCCGCTCGCTCGGCTCGGCCGGTCTGCCGGTGTCGCCCCTCGGGCTGGGGCTCGCGGCGCTCGGGCGGCCGGGCTACGTGAACCTCGAACACGCGAGTGATCTCGCGGGTGCAACGGAGCCGGCTGCCCTCGAGCGTCGCGCTCACCAGGTGCTCGACGCCGCGTACGACGCGGGCGTTCGCTACGTCGACGTCGCGCGGTCGTACGGCAAAGGCGAAGAGTTCCTCGCGAGCTGGCTCGGGCGCCGCGGACTCGCGCCGCGCAGCGTGACGATCGGCTCGAAGTGGGGCTACGCTTACACTGCGAACTGGCGGGCCGATGCCGCCGTCCACGAGGAGAAGGAGCACAGCCTCGAGCGCCTCGAGCAGCAGCTCGCCGAGAGCCGCGCGCTGCTCGGCGAGCACCTTGCGCTCTACCAGATCCATTCGGCGACGGAGGAAAGCGGCGTGCTCGAGCGCGCCGACGTGCTCGAGCGCCTCGCGCGGGAGAGGGACCGGGGCCTCGCGATCGGCCTGTCGGTGACCGGCCCGCGCCAGAGCGAGACGATCCGGCGCGCGATCGACGTCGAGATCGGCGGGCGCAAGCTCTTCGCGACCGTGCAGGCGACGTGGAACCTGCTCGAGCCCGCCGCGGGCAAGGCGCTCGCCGAGGCGCACGCGCGCGACATCGGGGTGATCGTCAAGGAAGGCCTCGCGAACGGCCGCCTGACGGCGCGAAACGACGACCCGAGCTTCGCGGCAAAGCGCGCGGTGCTCGCGCGAGCCGCAGCGGATCGCGGCACCACGATCGACGTGCTCGCGCTCGCCGTCGTGTCGTCGCGGCCCTTCGTCGACGTCGTCCTCTCGGGCGCATCGACCGTCGAGCAGCTTCGCTCGAATCTCGGGGCGATTGACCTGGACCTCACGGGCGAGATCGACGAGCTCATTGCGTGCATCGCCGAGCCCGCACCCCGGTATTGGGAGACGCGCGCGCGGCTCCCCTGGACCTGAGGTTCAGTCCGCCCGCGGATCGCCCATCAGATACCAGCAGAGCATCTCGGCAAGCTCGTCGATCACGTCGTCGCGGGAGATGCCGCTCGTCGCTTCGCCGCCGATCTCGGCGAGCGTCGACTCGATCACGTGATGGACGAGATAGGCCGCTGCGTCGACCTTTCGCGAGGCGCGGACGGCGCCGGACTGCTGCGCGAGGCGCATGAGGTCGGACATCCAGGTCGTGATGCCACGGTGGGCGGCGTCGTAGCGCCGGCGCACCTCCGGATCGCGCGCGGCCTCGTTCACCATCACGCGGTAGAACGACGGACGCTTCCGCAGGTGCTCGTGACTCTTCCGCAGGAACTCGTGCGCGGCGCGCCGAATCTGTCCCTGGAGCGCGAGCTTGATGTCGAACGCGGCGCGCCGTTGCACCGGCATCGCCCGGCCCCACTCGTCGATCAATTCGAGGAGAAGATCGCGCTTGTCGGGGAAGTGGTAGTAGGCGGTGCCCATGCCGCATCCGGCGCGCCGGGCCACGTCGGCGCGCGAGACCGCAGCATAGCCGTGACGCGAAAAGAGCTCGCGCGCCGCCTCGAGCATGCGCGCGCGCGTGGCGATGCCTCGCGCTTGCGGTCCGCGCTTCTGCGGGACGCGAGATTTTTTCGGCGAAGCTTTGACGCGTCGGGGCACGAACGGGGTCTAGGAGGCTCCGCCGGCGATCGCAAGGGGGACTTCTAATTCGAACAGGATCACAAATTAGGTTGGAGCGCGGATGACGATGTGCGATGGAGGGCGGCCATGAAAGTCGGCATGACGGCCGTGTTTCACAACCCGCTCGACGCGCGGCCGGACGGGGACGTGTACGACACCGATCTTCGCCTCGCGCTCCTCGCCGAGCCGCTCGGCTTCGCCTCGCTCTGGACGGTCGAGCACCACTTCGACGACTACTGCCTCGCGCCCGACCCGTTCCAGATCCTCACCTGGCTCGCGGCGCGCACGGAGCGCGTAGCGCTCGGCTCGATGGTCGTCGTACTGCCCTGGTGGCATGATCCGATCCGCGTCGCCGAGAAGGCCGCGCTCCTCGATCACCTGTCCGGCGGGCGCTTCATCCTCGGCGTCGGGCGCGGCGCCGCCTGGCGCGAGTTCGAGGGTTTCGGCGTGCCGATGGAGGAATCGCGCGAGCGGTTCGTCGAATCCGCCGAGCTGGTCGTGCGGGCTCTCGAGACCGGAATCGCCGAGCTCGACGGCCGCTACGTGAAGCAGGCGCGCACCGCGATTCGCCCGAAGCCGCGCGGCTCGTTCGTCGGCCGCCGATTCGCCGCGGCCGTCTCTCCGGAGTCCACCGAGATCGCCGCGCGACTCGGCCTCGGCATGCTGATCATCCCGCAGAAGCCGTGGAAGGCGATCGTCGAGGACGTCGTGAAGCATCGCGAGGTCTTTCTCGCCACGCACGGGAAAGAACCGCCGCCGTGCGTGACGTCGCTCCTCGTCTATTGCGACGAGGACGAGCGCCGCGTCGCCGACGTGACCGAGCGTTGGGTCCGTTCGCAGGTCGGCAACATCGACCGCCACTACGACTTCGGTGGCTCGCGCGCCAAGGTGCGCGGCTACGAGTCCTATGCCGGGTCCTCGAGCGAGTTCTTCGAGGAGCAGATCCGGCTCCAGGTGATCGGCTCGCCCCGGCAATGCCTCGAGAAGATCACCGAGATCCACCGCCGCTGCGGCACGGATCATTTCTCGGGCGTCTTCAGCTTCGCCGGGTTGCCCGCCGAGCTCGCGGAACGCAGCATCCGCACGTTCGCCGAGCAGGTGCTGCCCGAGCTTCAGCGCGAGCGCGAAGCGCCCATCCGAACCGCTCAGCTGTAACGAGTCGGGTATGCGGCTTGGTGCTCGGACTTGAGCACCGGGCCCTCGTTCCTCCAGTTCGTCATCACGTGCCGCCCGCAGAGCTTGGCGAAGCGCGGCGGATTCCTCGCGAGGATCTCTTCCGTGACGTCGTCGCGGAGCGGATGGCGCGGCCAGATGTACGGTCGGGAGTAGATGGAGCCGGTCGAGAGCCGGATGCCTTTCACCTTGCGCTGGAACGCGCCGTGCCAGGTGTTGCCGTGCCACACGATCAACGAGCCCTCGGGGCACGTCACGGCCTCCGCTTGGTCGACGCCCTCACCGGGGAGCGGATGCCGGCAGAGGAGGTGGCTTCCGGGGACGTACGCGAGCGCGCCTTCCTCCTTGCTGTAGGGTGAGAGCGCCCACGTCGCGTTCGCGAACTCCGCGAACGGATGGAACGGACCGGGGAGGAGCTGATTGTCGCTGTGCAGCGGCAGCACGAGCTCGCCGCCGTCCGCCGGATCGTCGTGCGGCCCTTTGCAGAGCGCGGCGTTCGCGTGGACGATGTGTCCCTCGCCGAGCAGGTAGTCGAGCAGCGCGAGCTGCGCCGGCTGGACGAGCATCTCCTGGAACACCGGGTCGGTGAGGATCAGATAGTGATAGTCGCCGAGCACGTGGTTGCGATGGGTCTCGCCGTTTTCGAAGTCGGGAAGGCGGCCATCCTGCTTCTCGATGTAGCGGAGCATCCCGGCCTTCAGTCGATCAGTGAACCCCGCCGGCGCGGCCTTCTCCGGCGGCACGACCGTCAAGCCGCGCGTCTCGAGCTCGGCGACGTTGTCCTCGAGGCCGAGCTCGCGGATGCTCGCCAGCACGCGCTTCATCGGCTCGTCGACTGCGACCGGCGAGAAGATCTGCCGGCGGCGCTGCCGATCCTTCTCCATGCTCTGCTCGTAAGCGGTGGCTTTGCTCATCTCGACCTCCAGTTCGAACTCGGATCTCCGATAAATCACCGAAAGAGAAGCAGTTTTCAAGGTAATTTGCGATTGCCTTCGAAATAGTTCTGTTCTAGGAACGACGCACCGTGGGACGGCGCATGGCGGTGGTGGCGGGCGTCTGGCTGCTGGCGGACGCGCACGCGCTCATCTGGGCGCAGACGACCGAACCGCCCGCGCGGCGAACGGTCGAGGAGATCGTCGTCACCGCGCAACGGCGCGAGGAGAACCTGCAGGAAGTGCCGATCTCGCTTTCGGTCGTCGATGACGAGTTCATCGCAGATCACGGCATCACGGACTATCGCGACCTCATGCTCTACACGCCGAACGCCCACATCGATCCGGGCAACGGCCTCTTCCCGGACATCAACATCCGCGGCTTCGGCTCCGCGCTCTCGAACAAGGCGTTCGAGCAGTCGGTCGGCATCGCGATCGACGGCGTGCCGTACGGCCGCGCGTCGTACTTCCAGGGCCCGCTCTTCGATCTCGAGCGCGTCGAGGTGCTGCGCGGGCCGCAGGGCACGCTGTTCGGCCGCAACACCACGTCGGGCCTGCTGAACGTCGTGACCAAGCAGCCGACGGAGGAGTATACCGGGCACATCGCGCTCGAATACGGCGAGCTCGATCGCCGGCGATTCGAGGCCGCCGTCGGCGGCGCGGTCGTGAAGGGTTGGCTGAACGCGCGCGTCGCCGGGTTGCTGGACGAGCGCGACGGCACCGTCGAGAACACCACCGACGCCGTCATCCCGACCGCGAACGAGCGCATGAACTCGCGCGAGCGGAAGGCGCTCCGATTCCAGCTTGCCGCACCGGATCTCGCCGGCGTGAGCTTCGTCGTGAGCTACGAGATCATCGACCTCGACATCGAGGGCATCGGCTGGGAGCCCGACCGCATTCCCGACCGCACGAAGTCGTTCTTCCGGCAGTTCGACCCCGACGTCGACTACGACAAGTTCAACCACGTCGGCTCGGTCGACACGGCCGAGTTCAACCGCAACCGCGCCGAAACGTTCGTCGTGAACGCACGTTACGAGCTCGGCGCGGGCTGGGCGCTCGCCGGCGTCGGGGGCTATTCGAAGAACGACGTGAAGAGCCTCTTCGACGACGACTTCCTGCCCGCGCCGATGACGTTCAACACCGGCCAGGACGACAACCCGCAGACCACAGCGGAGCTCCGCGTGAGCTCGCCGACGCTTCCCGGTTTCCTCGGGCTTGCCGAGCTGTTCGGCTTCTCGCTCGGGCAGACGGAGCTGCTCGCCGGCATCTTCTACCAGGACCGCAAGCTCGAGAACTCGGATACGACGATTGATCTGAATCTGCCGGTGTTCGCGCAGTTCGCCGCCTACAACAACAACGAGACGGGCGTGAACCTGCCGCTCGATGCCTTCATCGGACCGGAGATCCAGATCGGCACGCTCGGCGTGTTCGACACGACCGCGGTGCATGCGCGCACGACGATCCTCTTCGGCCAGAAGTTGAAGTCGTACGCCGGCTTCGCGCACCTCAAGTGGCAGCTCGCCGAGCGCTGGGAGATCCAGTACGGCATGCGCTTCACGCACGAATCGAAAGACGGCAGCTGGGATCGGAGCTACAGCCAGCCCGCCGGCAACGCGTTCATCGTACTCGGTGGCGAACAGTTCGTGGCGACCCGCGAGCGTTCCGAGTTTGCGTTCACGCCGAAGGCGAGCCTCGCGTACGACTGGACGGACGAGATCCGCTTCTACTTCTCGTGGTCGAAGGGCTTCAAAGCCGGCGGCTACAACGAGAACGTCTTCAACAACACCGACGCCGCGCTCGAGTTCAAAGCCGAGAAGGCGACCGCCTACGAGCTCGGCTCGAAGTTGCAGCTCCTCGAAGGCGCGGCGACGCTGAACCTCGCGCTTTTCCGGCAGGACGTGACGGACTTCCAGGTCTACACGCTGCCACCGCTCTCCGTGGCGACGACCGTGGTGAACGCCGGCGAAGCACGCGCGCAAGGTCTCGAGGCGGACGGCATGTGGCTGCCGACGAGCTGGCTCACGCTTGTCGGCACGCTCACCTTCAACGATTCCGAGTTCCTCGATTTCCCCTTCGGGCAGTGCTCGTTCGACGCGAGCGACACGGACGGCAACGGCGACGGACGCTGCGACCACAAGGGCCAGCCGCTCTTCCGGACGCCGAAATGGGCATCGAACCTCGGCGCGACCGCACGCCATCCGATCGCGGCGCTCGGCGCGCCGGAGCGAATCTCCGTGCTCTCCCTCCAGGGCGTCGACGTCGTCCTCGGCGGCACGTTCGAGTGGCAAGACGTGCAGTACCTCGAACGGACGTTCGACGCCCGCGTGCGGCAGTCTCCGTTCTTCCGCTTCGGACTGTCGTTCGGCTTCGGCAACGACGAGCAAGGCTGGTCGGCCCGGCTCGGCGTCGACAATCTGACCGACCGGAAGACCGCCATCCTGATCCGCGACGTGCCGTTCGGCGGCGGCAACTTCGTGAAGCTTCCCGAACCGCAGCGCCTCATATACGGGGCGTTGCGGTGGCAGTTTTAGCGGCGCTCGTTCTCGCGCTCGAGGTCGGCACGTTCTCTGCCGAGACCGCCACCGGCGGCTTGCCCGCCGGCTGGAAGCCGCTCACCTTCCGCAACATCGAGAAGCACACGGAATACGTGCTCGAGCGCGACGACGGCACGATGGTCGTGCGCGCGACGAGCCGCGCCGCGGCCTCGGGCCTCGCGCGTGCGCTCGAGATCGACGTCGAGGAGCTGCCGATCCTCGAGTGGCGCTGGAAGATCCAGAACCTGATCGAGAAGGGCGACGTCACATCGAAGAGCGGTGACGACTTCCCGGCGCGGATCTACGTCGCTTTCGACGTGAGCCCGTCGACGCTCTCGTTCTTCGAGCGCATCGTCTACGAGGCGCTGAAGCTCTGGTACGGCGAGGCGCCGCCGCTCGCGGCGATCAACTACATCTGGGAGCGGCAGACGCCGGTCGGCACGATCGTGCCGAACGCGTTCACCAAGCGCGTGCAGATGATCGTCGTCGAGAGCGGCCCGGAGAAGGTCGGCCGCTGGGTCGAGGAGCGCCGCGATCTCGCGGCGGACTACCGCAAAGCGTTCGGCGAGGCCCCGCCCAAGGTGAAGGGCGTGGCGATCATGACGGACACGGACGGCACGGAGGAAGCGGCCATCGCCTGGTACGGCGACATCCGCTTCGTCGCCGAGTGAGGCTCCCCCTCACCCGGCGCTTCGCGCCGGCCGCTCCCCGAAGGGGAGAGGCGATCCCGAGCGGTCTCCGGCGACGGCGTACTTTGACGCCCCGGACGCCGTCGCCAAAAGAACGCGCGCTTCGCGCGCCTGATTTCTTCGGGCTACCTGCCCGAAGAAATCAGGTGCGCGATCGTGAAGAAGTCCTCGGTCGTGCCCGACTTCTCGCCCAGGTTGAAGTACCAGCCCTCCTCGCCGGGATAGCGGTGCGAGGGCAGCGCGGCCTTCGTCGCGTGCGAGAGCTGCATGTCGACCATGACGATCGACGGCAGGAACGCGCGCTCGTCCGGGTAGATCGAGAGCTTCGCGCCGCGGGAACGGCTGCTTGCGGAAGCTGAACTGGTTGATCCAGACCTTCCAGAGCTGGCCGGCGCGGTCGTAGATGTCGGAGTAGGGGACGACGCACGTCTCCTTGTCGATGAAGAGGACGCGCTTGCCGTACGCGTACTGCGGCGAGCTTCGACACGCCCTCGACGACGTAGACGTTGCGCTTCTCCCAGTCGTCGTCGAACGCGAAGTCGCGCGCCGCCGGCCGCCCACTTCACGGGGAAATTCTTCGCGTGGAAGACGCCGAGCATCTTCTTCTCGCCGAGGAACTTCCACTCCATCCAGGCGATGTGGCCGGCGTAGCCGTAGTAGCAGTCGACGTCGGTGTCCTGGCCGAACAGCGCGTCGGAGCGCTGCGCGGTCGAGAGCCGGCGCACGCGGCGGAGCGACGGCAGGTAGAGCCAGGTGTCGTCCTGCTTCGACGGGTCGATGTAGCGGTAGGAGAGACCGCCGACGCCCTTCAGATCGAACGGCTCGAGGATCGGGTGCAGCGAGGACTTCGCCTGGATGCCCTTCGTTCGTCTGCCAGGTCGGCTTCGGATCGACGTAGAGGCGGCCGATGTAGCGCATGCCGCGGAAGTGATCGAGCAGGAAGTGGCGCTCGACCGACATCGGCGTGGTGCCGCCGTAGATCGTGCCGGTGTCGGCGTCGAAGTTCCGGACGTCCGACGTCGTCGATCAGCGTGGTCTTGTACTCGTAGTTCCACATGATCTTCTGCGCGACCTTCGGGATCGTTCGGATCGATCTTCGGGAACGGCAGGCCCGCGACGTAGTTCTCGAGCGTGAGGCCGTCGGCGGCGAGCTTCACCTGCGCGGAGTACTTCTCGGTCGCCTCCTTGTAGGCCTCCGGCCACTCGATCGGCTTGTACTCGACGATCGTCATCGGCAAGCCGTGCTTCACGCACCACTCGAGCCCCGGCGAGATCAGATCCTTGATCTGATCGACGTTCGAGGCGTCGAACTTGTCGCCGGGCTTCGGCTCGACGGCATGCGTCACGGAGCCGACTGCCAAGGCAGCGCTGAGCGCGATCGCGATGCGAAGCTTCATCGTGGCTCTCCTTGTGGCGGTTTGACCGTCGGGGCGCCTCCCTCGCGGGCCCCCCTCCCGACGGCGGCGCGAGGATATTTCTCGGGACGCCGATCCTGCAAGCGCCAACTAGGGGACGTTGCGCTCTTATTGTCCTTTTGTCGTGAGGTTTGGGGCGGACCGGGCAAAAGGACAATAAGAGCGCAACGTCCCCTACGTACGCTCCAGCGCGAGGTCGTGGGCAGCATGGTAGTGGCGCACGAGCGCCGACCAATCGAACAATTCGCCGAGCCGCTCGACGCGGTTCCGGAGCTCGATTCGCTGCCGGCGATTCATGTGAGCGAACTCCAGGAGATACGCCACGAGGTCGTCCGTGGTTTGGGCGAAGGACCGCCGGCTCCGGTCGAGCACCAAGATCCCCTGGTCGCGGGAGCTCGGGATCTCCTTCTGCACGTAGGCCCCGAACCCCGAGAGGTCGGTCGTCACGGCCGGCAAGCCGAGCGCGACCGACTCCATCGGCGTGTACCCCCATGGCTCGTAGGAGCTCGGGAAGATGCCGATGTGGCACCCCCGCACGAAATCTTCGTAGTCGAGCGAGAGAAACGGGCTCGTCGCCGTCAGGAACTCGGGATGGAAGATGACCTTCACCGGGTCGTCGGCCGCGTTGTCGAGCCCACGGTGCTTCAAGTGCTTCACCACCGGGTCGCTCGCCTCGTCGACGAGGTCGTGCGTGAGGGTGCCGGGCTGGCGTTGCGTCCGCCATGCGTGCATCACGCGCTTCAGTCGCACCTGCGCGTCCTCGGGGATCAGCTCCTGATACGTGGGGAGACGGCCCGTCGCGGCCGCGAGGAACAGCTTCCGCCCCATCGACTGCTCGAGCTCCGAACAGGTGTTCCGGAGATCCTCGAACATCGATTGGTTCTGGAGGGCGGAGACGTTCAAGCTGCGCGTCGGCGCACGCGTGACGATGAACGCGACGACGGTCGGGCGGTCGGCGACGGTGCGGAGGCGCTGCGAGAGCTTCCACAGCGCCTCGATGAAGAGGTCCATGCCCTTGTTGCGGTATTCGTACCGGCCGCTCGTGAACACGTAGAGCGTGCGATCGAGGTCGAACGTGTAGCTCGGGAAGAAATGCCCCATCACGAATTCGTGGATGCGCTCCTTGAACCGTTGATGGAGATTCTGGAACTCGTGGAGGGCGGCAAAGCGCTGGATGTTGAGACCGTTCGGCAGGATCGCCTCGGGGCGGCGGCCGAGGAGCTTCGCGGCCTCGCCGGCCGTGACGTCGCTCACCGTCGTGAAGACGGTTGCGGCGTGTGCCGCGGCGCGCTCGATCTGGAATCGCGCGTCGATGCCGTAGCGCTTGGCGGCGGCGTCCGGATCGATCGTGGGGAGATGCCGATAGAAGTCCGCGTCGTCGCTCGCGACGTAGCGGCCGAGGAGCGTCGCGTGCGTGGTGAAGAGCGTCGTCACCGGGAGTCGCTCGTGCGCGATCCGCGGCACGGCGGCGCCGCCCATCCATTCGTGAAAATGGCCGATCACCCGCCGCTCGCCGCGGTGAGCGACGAGCTCGCGGAAAAGATCGGTGACCGCGAAGCCGAACGCGACGACGTCGTTCACCTCGCCGTCGGTGCCGAGCGTGGAGATCCCGTTGTCGGTCCAGAGCGCGTGCTTGTCTCGCTCGAGCGTGCGATGCTTCGCGCGATAGTCGAGCAGGATCACGCGCGGCCGTCCCGCGACGAGCCAGCGTCCGTGATAGCAAGGCAGGCCCGCGGCGCGCAGGCGATCGAGCGTCTCGCGCAGAAACCCTTCGGCAGGGCGCTCCTCGAACTCGATCGCGGCGGTCTGCGGGTTGTACGGGCCGACGAGCCAGTACCGGTCTTCCCAGCGCTCGATCATCGCGCGCGCCTTCGAGCGGAGCACGGTGTAGATGCCGCCGAGCTGCCAGCAGACTTCCCAGGCGACCTCGAAGAGCAGCGGATCCTGTGAGCGCATCTGAAAGAACCGGTCGGGCGAAGCCCCGGGGGATGAAGAGTTCTCTACCCGCTCGCGCGAGCGCTTGCCAGCGCGTGACGGCGCAGCTACGTGGCTCGCGACTTGACGCGCCTCGGTGATGACGAGCGAGCGCTCGGTGCGCTCCTCTTCGCGTTCGCGACGCTGGCTCTGGCAGGAGCTTCGGTCGGTCTCGCCATCCCGCTCGCCTTCCTCCCGGGCGATCGTCTGCAGGCCTTTCTCGGGTTGAACTACGTGCCGCCCGAGGGCGGACGCACGGTGCTGCTCGCGTGGATGGTGCTCGGCGCGATCGCGGTATGCGCGCCGGCGGCCGTCGCGCTCGCGCGCGGAAGGGCCGGGCTCCCGGAGCTTTCTCGCGCGGCGGCGATCGCCTCGCCGCTCATCCTCGCCTCGCTCGCGCTGCAGCTTCGCGCGGTCCACTTCTGGGTCGACCGCCCGCTCCGCTTCCTCGTTCTTCTCGCGATCGCCGTGCTGGCGCTCGAGCGTCTCATCGCCTACGCGCTTCGCGCCGCACCCGCGGACTGGACCGCGAAGGCCGCGGCGATCGTGGCGCGCGTTTCCGCCGCGCGGCGGGAGCGCCTCGCATTCGCGACCGTCGTCGTCGCCGCTCTCGTCTACGCGATCTTCGCGTCGCGCTTCACGCTCCATCGGCATTGGCGCTTCGAGAGCGCGGGCTTCGACCTCGGCATCCAGGACAACCTCATGTGGAACGCGCTCCACGGCGACTTCTTTCGCAGCGCCGTCGTGCTCCCGGAGTGGACGAGCTTCCTCGCGCACCACGCGGATTTCCTGAGCGTGCTCTTCCTGCCGATCTACGCGCTCCGCCCTGGGGCGGAGTGGCTCCTCGTTCTCCAGGCGTTCGCGGTCGCGTTCGCGGCCGTGCCGCTTTACGCGTTCGCGCGCACGCTCGTGCCGCGCGGCACGGCGCTTCTCCTCGCGCTCCTCTATCTCCTGTCGGCGCTCGTCCACGGCGCGGGCTCGTACGACTTCCATTGGCTGCCGTTCTCGATCGGCCTCCTGTTCGCGCTCTTCTGGGCGCTCGCCGCCGAGCGGCCCTTCGCGGCCGCGGCGTTCTTCGTGCTCGCGATCCTGGTGCGCGAGGACGTCTCGATGGGCCTCGCGGGTCTCGGCGCCTTCCTCGTCGCGACGGGCACGCGGCCGCGCTTCGGCATCGTCGCGGCGATCGTCGCGACCGTTTGGTTCGCCGTCCTCAAGCTCGGGATCATGCAGTCCGTCGGCGGCCCGCAGTTCTCGCATCACTACGTCGACCTGATCCCGCCCGGCGCGCACGGTTTCCTCGGCGTCGTCGGCACGGCGCTGCTGAACCCCTCGTACCTCCTCGGCACGCTGCTCGAGGAGAAGAAGCTCGTCTACGCGCTTCACCTCTTCGCGCCGCTCGCGTTCGTGCCGCTCCGGAGGCCGGCCTTCTTGTTGATGCTCGTGCCCGGATTCGTCGTCACGCTGATGACGACGAAGCACGATCCGACGATCTCGATCTCGTTCCAGTACGTGTCGCACTGGATTCCGTACCTGTTCGGCGCGTGCGTGCTGTTCCTTCACCTCACTCGCGACGCGGCCGCGCGGCGCGCGATCACGATCGCGATCGCCGCCGGCGTGGTCGCGCACTCCGTGCCGTTCGGAGCGATCTTCCAGCACGAGACGTTCGTCGCCGGCTTCTCGCGCATGTCGTTCGGCTTCTCCGACGAGGACCGCGCCCGGCTCGAGCGCTTCCGCCGCGTTGCCGCGGTGATCCCGCCGGACGCGAGTGTTGCGGCGACGGAGAACGAGGTGCCGCACCTCTCGGCCCGGAGGAAGATCTACACGCTGAAGTGGCGGTTCTCGGATGCGGATTTCGTGCTGACGAATCGCGATCACGTCGCCGACGAGGTCGCGGCGAAGCTCACGCCGGCACTCACCCGCGACTATCGCCAAGTCGCCGAGGAAGGCGAGTTCGCGCTCTATGGGCGAACGGAGAAATAGCGCATCGCGCGTGCCGCCTCGATGAGGAGCGCCAGCGCGAGCGTGAGCAGCACGAGCGCGACGACGCCGTTCAGAGCCGCGACGCCGACCGCGCCGCCGGCGGTCGAGGCTGCGAGCGCCTGGCCGATCTGCAGCACGAGCGACCACACGGTCATCGTCATCACGAACACCATCGGCACCGCGGTGAACCAGCTCCGCTTGCCGCTTCGACGGAGCCAGACGGTGAGGCCGAGGAGCGTGAGCGCGGCGAGGAGCTGATTCGACGTGCCGAAGAGCGTCCAGAGGATGCGGTACGCGCCTTCGCCCGAGACGAGCGCGAGGAGCGCGGGCGGAACGATCGTCGCGAGCGTGGCGCCGAGCGCCGCGCCACGGCCGCGCCAGTCGAAGAGCTCCTGGACGATGTAGCGGCCGAGCCGCGTCGACACGTCGAGCGTGTCGAACACGAACGTCGAGAACGCCATCGCGCCGAACGTCGTCGCGAAGACGAAGTGCTCCGGACCGATCAATGCCGTCAGGAAGTGAGCGAGCCCGTTGCCGTAGACGACGCCCGGCGGGAGCTTCGCGGATTCCGCCGGAGCGACGATCATGATCGTCGCGAGCGCGATCACCGCGACGAGACCTTCCAGCAGCATGCCGCCGTAGCCGACGGGCCGGCAGTGGCTCTCGAGCGCGATCTGCTTGCTCGTCGTGCCCGAGCAGACGAGCCCGTGGAAACCCGAGCAGGCGCCGCAGGCGATCGTGACGAAAAGGAAGGGGAAGAGTGACCCCGTCGCCCCGGGCGCCGTCCAGCCCTTGAACGCCTCCTGCTTCACCTCGAACCCGCCGAAGAAGATGCCGAGAACCCCGATCGCCAGCGCAAGATAGAGGACGAAGCCGCCGAGGTAGCCGCGTGGCTGGAGGAGCATCCAGACCGGCAATAGTGAAGCGACGACGCAGTAGCCGAGGATGCCGAGCGCCCACGCCTTCTGCGGAAGGATGAGCCACGTCGAGATCTCGGTGCCGAGCCAGACGACGGCGAGCGTCGCGGGCACGAACACGATCGTCGTGAGCCAGAGGGGCGGTCGGAGATAACGCTCGACGAGCCCCATCGCGACGGCGAGGACGAGATAGAGCGTGCTCGCCGCCGCCACCGCGCCGCCGGGATTGAACGTGAACGCGCCACCCCCCTCACCCAACGAATTGAGCTCTTCGCTCTTGCCGACGAACGTGGACGCCGTGAGATCCGCGAACGCGACGATCACGTAGATCAGTGCGAGCCAGATGAAGACCATCATCGCGAGCCACGCGCGCGGCCCCATCTGCTCGCGCACGATCTCGGCGACGGACCGGCCGTGATGCCGCACCGAAGCGACGAGCGCGGAGAAGTCGTGGACCGCACCGATGAAGATCACGCCGAGGCCGATCCAGAGCACGCACGGCAGCCAGCCGAAGAGCTGGCAGGCGAGGATCGGTCCCGCGATCGGCCCTGCCGCGGCGATCGCCGAGAAATGCTGGCCGAGCAGGTAGAACGGCCGGGTCGGCACGAAGTCGACGCCGTCGTTCAGCCGCTCGGCCGGCGTGGTCGTGGAGTCGTCGAGCGCATACTGCCGCGCGATGAAGCGGCCGTAGAAACGATACCCGAGGGAAAGCCCGACGATCACGATGCCTGCGAGCAGCGGGAGCGACATGCGGGCGGATGAGACTCGGCGCGCGGTCGCGAGTCAAGACGCGGACGACGTGCTTCCCAGCCGCAGGCGGGGACGGTATCCACGGTCCGTGGCGAGCCATCCCGACTGGTGCCGGATTCGCCGCGGCGCGAGCCCCATCGTCCTCGTCGCGCCGCACGGCGGCCGCCGCTCGAGCGACGACCTCCGGTTGCCGAGCGGCAAGCGGCTCAAGATCAACGATCTCCACACCGCAGAGCTCGCCGCGGAGCTCGCCGAGCGGCTCGACGCGTCGCTGCTCGCGAACTGCGCGCTCGATCGGAACGAGCTCGACCTCAATCGAATTTCGGCGATCGCACGGGCGGCACCTTGGTTCCTCACGGAGCTGGCCGCGCTCGTCTCGGAGGCGCTCGAGCGTCACCCGACGGTCGAGATCCTCGTCATCCACGGCTGGCACGTGGTGCAACCGAAGTGCGACGTCGGCGTCGGCGTGAGCCTCGGTGCGGAAGGGGAGGGCGAATCCGCGGCCGAACGGCTCACGGTCTCGCCGGCGTATCTCCGCTCCCGCCTCGGCGCGCTCCGCGCGCGGCTCGAGGCGCGCGGCATCGAGGTCGCCTACGGCGAGCGCTTTCCGGCGAGCCATCCCGAAAATCTCCTGCAGCTCTTTCGCGGCGCAGGGCTCGCGCGCCTCTCGCCGGCGCTCGCCGAAGCCGCGGTGGGCGGCCGCATCCAGGCGGTGCAGCTCGAGCTCGGCATCCCGCTCCGCTGGGAGGGGAGCTTTCGCGAGCGCTTCGCAGATGCGGTGGTCGACGTGTTCGGCGGCAAGGGAACCGCGGCCGCTATGGGAGAAACGCCGCTGCCGCCACGCTCGGTCGCCCCGCCGACCTCGATCGGCCTCCGCGTGCACGACGCGGTGCGCGGCCTCGCGATCATCTGCGGCGTTTCGCCGAACGGCGACGGTGCCCGCGGTGGGCGTTTCCTCGTGATGCCGGGCGGCGATCGCTCGATCCTCTTCACGGGCGAGGATCGCCGGGCAGCCGGGCTCGCCGTCGGCGGCCTTTCGTTCGAGACGGAAGCGGACGGCTTCGCAATGCGCTTCGAAGGTCCCGCCGTCGCGGTCGACGACGGCCGGCTCTATCTCCGCACCGAGGCCGCGCTCGAATGCGCGCGCCTCGTGACCGTTTCTGCGAAGCTCGCCTTCCGCCCGGGCGGCGCGCGGAAGTTCGGCACCGTGCGCGGCGAGGTCGCGCTCGACGGCCGCCGCTTCGCGATCGACGCGCCGGGCTTCGCGGACGGGACCTTCGCGCAGGGCGTGCCGCGCGGCGAGCGGCGCAGGCTCGCGCTCTCCGCGGCGTTCGGTCCGGATTTCGCCATCACGGCACACGTCGGCGAGCACGAGACGCGGGCGGAGCAGATCGACGCGGCGGGTGCGACGAGCGTGGGGGTGGAGCTCGAAGCGCTCGACGCCGAGAACGGGCTCGAGCGCGTCGCGCTGCGTTTCTCCGACGGGCGCACGCTCGTCGCCGAGCCGGCGGGCCGGATGTCCATCCTCCGGCCGGTCGGGCCGACGGAGTTCGCGCGGATCTCGTTCGGCGTCGCGCGCTTCGCGCTCGACGACGGCACGCGCGGCACCGGCTTCTACGAGTTCAGCGAGGTCTACCCGCCATGACGCGAGCGCCGACGATCGAGGAATTGCAGCACCTGACGAACGGCATTTATGTTCTGACCGTCGCGAACGGTCTCATCCGCCACGGCATGTCGTCCTCGTGGGTGACGCAGGTCTCGGGCGATCCGCCGCTCCTGGTCGCCGCCGTCGACGTCGCGCACTTCTCGCACGGCATGATCGAGAAAGCCGGCGCGTTCGGCTTGAACGTCGTCGGCCGCTCGGCGAAGCGGCTCGAGGACTACTTCTATTCGTCGGCGTGCAAGCGCGAGAACAACCTCGAGAACTTCGCGCTCGACGTGACGGCGCGCGGCGTGCCGCTCCTCCGCGAGGCGATGGTCGCGTTCGAATGCGTCGTGGAGTCCGCCCACCGTGCGGGCGATCACACGCTGTTCGTCGCGCGCCCGGAGAGGTGCGTGCAGGCGTGCTCGACGCGCCGCTCACCTCGCTCGATCTCGACTACGTCTATCTCGGCACCGGACGCATCGTCGAACGTCGCAAGGTGGCGAAGTGAGCGCGCTGCCGATCGCCGAGATCCAGGCGTTCCTCGCCGGGCACGATCTCGACGGCTGGCTCCTCTGGGACTTCCGCGGCCAGAACCCGACCGCGGTCGCGGCGCTCGGCCTCGGCGGGCACATGCTGACGCGGCGCTTCGCCTACTTCGTGCCGCGCGAGGGCGAGCCCGTCTTCCTCGTCCACAAGATCGAGGTCGGCAGCGTGCCGCGGCCGGCAGGTGCGCTCGCGACCTACGCGGGCTGGATCGACCTCGGCGCCGCGCTCGAGCGCATTCTCCGCGGCCGGCGCCGCGTGGCGATGGAGTACTGTCCGCTCGGCGCGATCCCGTACCTCTCTCGCGTCGACGCCGGCACGGTCGAGCTCGTCCGCTCGTTCGGCGTCGAAGTCGTCTCGTCGGCCGATCTCGTGCAGCATTTCCTCTGCCGCCTCGACGCGCGGCAGATCGAATCGCATGCCCGAGCCGCCCTCGTCCTCGATCGCGTGAAGGACGAGGCATTCCGCGGGATCGGCGAGCGGATCCGCGCAGGACGGCCGGCGCTCGAGACCGAGGTGCAAGGCTGGATCTCGGAGATGTTCGCGAAGGCCGGGCTCGTCACCGATCATCCCGCGATCGTCGCGGTCGACGCGCACGCGGGCGACCCGCACTACGTGCCGCGCGCCGACGTCGCCAAGCCGTGCGCGGAGGGCTCGCTCGTGCTCCTCGATCTCTGGGGCAAGGAGAACGACGCGAGCGCGGTCTTCGCCGACATCACCTGGTGCGGCTTCGCGGGATCGAGCGTGCCGCCGCGAATCGCCGAGGTCTTCGACGTCGTGGTCGCGGGCCGCGACGTCGGTCTCGAGACCGTCAAGAAGGCGACGGCGGAGCGCCGTCGTCTCGAAGGCTGGGAAGTCGACCGCGCCGTCCGTGATTTCATCGCCGCACGCGGCTTCGGCGAGTTCTTCGTCCACCGCACCGGCCACAACATCGGCGCCGCGGCGGATCACGGCGACGGCGCGAACCTCGATGACTTCGAGACCCACGACACGCGCGCGCTCGTCGAAGGACTCTGTTTTTCGATCGAGCCCGGCGTCTACCTGCCCGAGTTCGGGATCCGCTCCGAGATCGACGTGGTCATCGAGGCGGACGGCGCGAAGGTCTACACGCCTCCGCAACGCGAGCTCGTCCGCATCCTTTGATCGAGCATCCCCTCAGGGGATCCGGTGCGGAGCCTTCTCCCCTTCGGGAAGCTCCGACCAGCAGACGGTGCGCGCTCGTCCGGAGCGCTTCGCCGCGTAGAGCGCGGCGTCGGCGCGCTCGAGCAGCAGCTCCGCGCCGATGCCGGGTGTCCACGCGGCGACGCCGGCGCTGAACGTCACGTTCGTCGTGTGGTCCGAGCCGAAGCGCTCGACTTCCACGACGCCGCGGATCCGCGCGATCGTCGCGCGCGCTTCTTCCTCGCCGGAATCGGCGTGGAGCAGCAGGAGCTCGTCGCCGCCGAAGCGCGCGACCGAGTCGTAGCGGCGAACGTTCGAGCGAAAGATCTCGGCGGTGCGCTTCAGGACGTGATCGCCGAAGAGGTGCCCGTGGCGGTCGTTGCAGCCCTTGAAGTCGTCGAGGTCGATCATCGCGAGCGCGGAGCCCGTGCCGCCGCGGTCGATGTCCTCGGCGAGGCGCTGGAGAACGTAGTTGCGCGTGAAGAGCCCGGTGAATTCGTCGATCATCGCAAGCCGGCGGATCTCCTCCTCCGAGCGGCGGATGCGCAGCATGACGGCGACGCGGGCGAGCAGGAACGCGCGCGTGACTGGCTTCACGAGATAGTCGAAGCCGCCGAGCTCGAGGCCGAGGATGCGGTCCGCCTCTTCGGCGAAGTTTGCGGTCAGAAAGACGATCGGGATCGAGGCGGTTTCGGCGAGCGCCTGAAGCTCGCGGCAAACCTGGAAGCCGTCCTTGCCCGGCATGTGGACGTCGAGGATGACGACGTCGGGCCGGGCGTCGATCGCTTGGCGCAGGGCCGAGTCGCCGTTCGCGGCGAGCAGCACGTGGTGTCCGCCCTTCTCGAGCATGCGGCGCAGGACGTCACGATTCTCCTCGATGTCGTCGACGACGAGGATGCGACCTTTCTCGGCGCTGGGCACCGGTTCAGTCTAACGGATGAGCAGCGGCTGTTTCGAATACGTCCCGAGACACGTGCCGCCCGAGCCTTCCCCGGCTTCGTACGGACAGATGACCGTGGTCTCGATCAGCTTCTTCTTTGGCGGCGACTCGATCTTGGTGAAGCAGACCAAGGCGAAGCCCTTGACGATCCCGGCGCTCTCCGAGCCCGCGCAGTCGATCACCGGCAGCACCGCGGTGCAGGCCGGGGTCGGGTCGTCGCCGCAATCCTCCGGGCCGCATTCCTCATAGTAGTCGTCGAGCTTCTTGAGGCAGCTGGCCGAGGAGCCGGTGCCGACGAGATTGATCTCGTCGCCGACCTCGACCTTCTCGTCGAGGCCCGCCGGCAGCTTCCTCTCGGCGATGTCGCCGCACACGTTCGAGCCCTTCAGATTGAAGGTCGTGAAGGCGGAATTGTCTTCGCTCTCGGACGACTGGATGATGCTCGTCACGTTACACGCGTCGGGAAAGCCGATCTTACACTCGCGAAGCGCGATCGGCCCCCAGCCGGGCCCGTCCGGAGGCGGATCCAAGGCATCCGGGCAGGGCAGGTGGGCGACGGCGCTCACGTTGATCGTCCTGGAGGCGGATTCACTGCCGCCGAAGAGGTTCCGTGCCCAGGAGAAATACAGCGGCGTTTCATAGCCGCCCTTGGTGACCCGGACTGCGTTCACCAATTCCTGATCGCAATCGTTCTCGCACGTGAACTCGTTCGTCGCGTCGTCCCAATGGAGGAGGTCGACCGTCGCGCCGCCGCCGCCGAGATCGGCCGCGAGGCCGCGGACGTCGTTCGCGGCATCCAGCGCGGCGATGCGCTCGTGGATGACGACGTCGTCGCCGTCGTCGACGTATTGAGGAATGCCTGTCACGCCGGCGAGCGCCGCGGCGTCGACCGCCGCTTGTCCTTGGTTCTGCGTGTAGACGAGCACGCCGTAGTCGGTCGCGAAACCGATCACGGCGGCGAGCAGCGTGAGCGCGAGGCCGATCAGCACGAACACGGCGCCGCGCTCGTTCCGGAGCGGGTTTCGTCATTGCCACTCCCAGCGCGCCGTCGTGCTGCGCGCGATCGTGAGGTTCTCCGGAAAGCCCGTGCTCCCGAGGAGCGGGAACGTCGCCACGCGCATCATCCAGAGAATCGCCCAATTGTACGTGCCGGAGACCGTCACGGTCACGGAATTCTGGCCGCCGACGTCGCCTTCGACCGCGGTCACGGTGAAGCCGTCGAAGAGACCGACGGGCGGGATCCGCTCGCCGGCCGCTTGCAGGATCTGCGAGCTCGAGCCGGGGCAGCTTTCGACGGCACACTCCCCGAGCTCCGTGCTCGGGTAGACCTTGTCCGCGGCGTCGGGGTCTTCCGGCGGTAACGTCGCGCCGAGCCGGGCCGCGTCGCGCGAGGCGAACTCCGCGACCTGCCCGACGAAGATCGCGAGGCCGAAGTCGACGACCGCGCCCACGAGCACCAGGATGAACGGCAGCAAGAGGCCGAGCTCGACCATGCTCTGACCTCCGGCACCGAGACGACGCTTCGCCGGTGTCTTCATCACCGGGGCGTCTACGCAAGGGGCGGGCCACTCCTCGGCGCCGCGATTCCCGCGAAAACTCCGCGTCCGCGCCCGCCGTCGTGACAGGTTTGGCACGGGCGGCTGGCAGGGCCTGACAGCGCCGACACGGGCATCGTGGTCGCGCTCGCGATCTTCCGCGGAATCGCTGCGCTTCGCGCGTTGGCATGTGCCGTGCTCCTCCGCGAAGCCAACGAGCGCATCGAGCGCTCGAATCAAGACAGCGGACTAAGGAGGTCCAAACAATGGTTCAGCTCATTCAGCGGTTCGTTCGTGAGGAAAAGGGGCAGGGCATGGCGGAGTACGCGCTCATCCTCGGCCTCGTCGTCCTCGGCATCTGGGTGGCGGTCGCGAACGGCGGCATCGGCACCGCGATCGACACTCTCTTCGGCAACGTCGCGACCGAGATCGAGGCGTGCACCAGCGGCGATTGCGGCGGCGGCGCGGCGAGCTGAGCTCGTAAGCCGAACGTGATCACCATCGGCCTCCTGGTCTTCGTGACGCTCGCGGGGGTCTACGACCTCCGCGAGCGTCGCGTTCCCAACGAGCTCGTTCTCGCTTGTGGGATCGTGGGACTCGTCGCCGGCGTCGTCCGTGGGGGCGGCGCAGGTTTGGCCGATTCCGGAATCGCCATGATCCTCGGCACGGCGCTCCTCTTTCCCGCGTTCGCGCTCGGTTGGATCGGCGCCGGCGATGCGAAGCTCGCCGGTGCGCTCGGCGCGTGGCTCGGGTTCGCGCTTCTGCCACGCTTTCTCGCCGCCACCGTCATCAGCGGCGGCATCTTGGCCGCGGGCGTGATCGCGCTCGATCTCGCCTTCGGCAAACGAAAGTCCCGACGCGACGAGCGTGGCTCGCGCTTCGGTGAGGTTCCCTACGCGCTGGCGGTCGGTGCCGGCGCGATCGTCGCATTCGTCAGTGGAGGCGGCCGCTGATCCGCGCGCGCCGCCGATCGAGGAAACCGTGAAAAACGACAGGCTCCGCATCGCAATCGTCGCATCCACCGTCTTCGGGCTCATCGCCGCCTACGGCGTGTACGACTTCCTGCGCACGCAGCGGCGCGCCGTCGAGGCGCTCCGCGGCAGCACCCAGGACGTCGTCGTCGCCTCCGGCGAGATTCCGGCGGGCTCGACGATCGACGCCAAGATGTTGCGCGTCGCGAAGTATCCCAAAGCCTCGGTGCCGCGCGGCTCCTTCACGAGCACGAACGCGCTCGTCGGCCGCATCGTCGGGCATGGCGTCGTCGCCGGCGAGGCGCTCCTCGCGACTCGGCTGGCCGAGGGCGGCGCGCTCCTCACCGCGATGCTGAAGCCCGGCTCGCGCGCGATGGCGGTCAAGGTGAACGAGATCATCGGCGTCGCCGGCTTCATCACGCCGAACGATCGCGTCGACGTGATCGCCAACCTCGAGCGCCCCGGCCCCGAGGGTCCCGACAAGGAAGTCACGAAGCTCGTGCTGCAAGACAAGCGCGTTCTTTCGGTGTCGCAGACCGTCGAGAAGGCGAAGGACGGGAAGCCGAAGGTCGCGAGCTCCGTCACGCTGGAGCTCACGCCCGAAGAGAGCGAGAAGCTCTCGTTCGCGACGACGCGAGGCAACGTGTTCCTCGCGCTCCGCTCGGCAAGCGATCGCGAGACCGCGGAGACGAAGGGGGTTGCCGTCGCCGATCTCCTGCCGAAGCCGCCGGTTCCGAAGGGCGTCGCCGTCCGCAGGGTGCACGAAGTCCAAGTTTACAACGGCAGCCAGCATTCCGTCGTCCGATTCTGAGCGCGATGTGCCAACGAAGAGAGAGAGGAAGCCAACCGTGAAGAGGATCTCCCTGATCGTCGTGAGCGTGCTCGCGCTCGTCGCTCGCGCGGAAGCCGCGTCCTTCGCCGAGTCCGCGATTCGCGTCTCGGTGAACCAGTCCAAAGTGATTCCGCTCTCGGGCAAGGCGAAGACCGTGTCGGTCGCGCGTCCCGAGATCGCGCAAGTGACGGTGCTGTCGCCGGGGCAGATCCAGGTGAACGGCATGGCCGTCGGCTCGACGTCTCTCGTCGTGTGGCACGACGGCAAGGATCCGCGCACGATATCGGTGCTCGTCACGCCTGACGTCGAGGGCCTCGACTCCCAGATCCGCGCGCTCTTCCCGGGCGAAGGGATCCAGGTGTCGTCCGCGGGAAACTCGATCCTCCTCTCCGGGACGGTCTCCAACGAGGTCATCTACGACAAAGTGCTCGACGTCGCGGAGAACTACGTGCCGCCGCGAGCGCCCGAGGAGATCGCGCCGCAAGCTTCGCAGATGGTGACGGTGGCCGCGGCCGCGCCCGTTCGGCTGCCGCAGACCGGCACCGCGTTCGCCGGCGGCGGTCAGCTCGCGTTCACGGAAGAAGCCGCGCTCACCGACGCGAGCCGCTGGGGCGAGCGTCGGCGCATCCCCGGCATCGTCGACATGTTGAAGATCGGCGAGTTCCGCCAGGTCGAGGTCGACGTGATCGTCGCCGAGGTTTCCCTCACGAAGCTCAAGGAGACGGGCGTCGACTGGGCGGTGTTCGGCGAGCACGCGGGATTCGTCTCGCGCGCCGGCTCCCAAGGCGCAGGCGCGAGCGGCCCGCTCACGCTCGGCAGCGTCGTCGACGGCTTCAACCCGGACTCCGCGTCGGCGGTCTTCAGCTACTTCAGCGGCGGCGTGTCGGCAGCGGCCGTTCTCCGGATCTTCGAGAACAAGGATGCCGCGCACATCCTCGCGCGTCCGAAGCTGATCATCAAGAACGGCCGCGCGGGATCGTTCCTCTCCGGCGGCGAGTTCCCGTTCCCTGCGCCGCAAGGCTCGGGCGGCGAGAACCAGAGCATCACGATCGAGTTCCGGCCGTTCGGCGTTCGCCTCGAGTTCGTGCCCACGATCACCTGGTCGGACACGATCGACCTCAAGGTCTTCCCCGAGGTGAGCGAGATCGACGCGGCGGCCTCCGTCCGCGTCGGCGGGATTCAGGTCCCCGGGCTCAAGGTCCGTCGCAGCGTGACGCGCGTCGAGATGAAGAACGGCGAGACGCTCGTGATCGGCGGCTTGCTCGATCGTCGCACGGTCGACGACGTGACGAAGTTCCCGTTCCTCGGCGATCTGCCGGTGATCGGCTCGGTCTTCCGCTCGACGAAGTTCCGCAACCAGGAGACGGAGCTCGTCTTCCTCGTGACGCCGAAGGTCGTGAAGCCGCACGCGGCGGGCACGATGCCGGCGCTGCCGGACTTCGCAGCCAAGCGCGATCCGGACATCCGCCAGGTGCCGCTCGACTTCGAGGCGTTCGGCCAGGAGTCGCGCGACCTCGTCGCGCCGCAACGGAGCAGCTTGTCCCCGAGCCCCGCGGCTCACCTCGGCAATCCAGCTTCCTCCGCGACGTCCTCGACCCCGGCTTGGGGCCAGGGCGCGCTGAACTGAACGAACAAGGAGTCTCTCCATGCAGCTTCGTGTGGTGTTGATCGACGGCGATGACCCCGAGCTCGCGTCAGTGGGCGAACGGCTCGCCGGCGAGCCGAGCGTCAGCGTGGACCCGCGCGTCCTCCCGCCCGACGAGGGCGATGTTGCGCTCCGGTCCGCGAAAGGCCCGGTGCTCGCGATCGTCGGCCTCGGTGGAGATGCGGAGGCGTGCTTCCGCCTCGTCGAGGACTTGAAGCCGCAGCTGCCGAACGTCCACTGGCTGCTCGCTTCGGCGGATCGGAATCCGCAGACGATTCTCCGCTCGCTGCGAGCCGGGGCAGACGAGTTCCTGCCGCTTCCCGCGCCCGATGCCGAGCTTCTCGATTGTCTCTCGCGCGTTCGGCGGAAGATGGCGACGCAGGAGAAGAACGGCTCCTCCCCGGCGAGCACCGGCAAGATCATCGCGGTCTTCTCGCCGCAAGGCGGCGTCGGCTGCACGACGATCGTCACGAATCTCGCGGTCAGCCTCGCCGCGCGGAATCGCACGACGGCGATCGTCGATCTCGTCCTCCAGTTCGGCTCGGTGACGAGCTTCCTCGATCTCTCGCCCGCCTTCACGATCGTCGACTTCGCCGAGAAGCTCGAGCGCTTCGACCCCATGCTCCTCGAAGGCTCGCTCGCCGAGCATTCGTCGGGTGTCCGCATCCTCGCGGAGCCCGGCCGCGCCGAGGAGGCAGACCGCATCGGCGCGCCCGAGGTCAGCCGCATCCTCGACACGCTCGCTCGCTCGTTCGAGCTGACGCTCGTCGATCTGCCGAAGGAGCTCGACGATTCGCGCTTCCCGGCGCTCGAGAAGGCCGACCTCGTCCTCTTCCCGATCGAGCTCGACGTGCCCTCGATGCGCCGCGCGCAGCGCGCGCTTCAGCTCCTCGAGCGCTTCGGCGTGCCGCTCTCCAAGGTCCGGCTCGTCGTGAACCGGCATCTCAACGACCGGATGATGGGCTTGGAGACGGTCGAAACGACCCTCGGCCGTCCGTCGTTCTGGACCTTGCCGAACGACTACGTGTCGGCGCACGGCGCGATCAACCAAGGCGTGCCGCTCGTGCAGATGAACCCGGGCGGTGTGCTCGCGCAGAGCTACGAAGGGCTGACGCAGCGGGTGCTCGAAGAGCTCGGCATCGCCGCGCCGGCCGGCAAGAAGGACAAAGGCCCGAAGCGTCTCGGCATCATCAGCCGCTGGGTCCAGGGCGCGCGCGCCAGCGCGGCCTTCTGAGGAGCGACGAGATGGAAGCACGAGCCCTGCGAGTCGCCTCGCAAGAGCTGTCGGACAACCTGAAGATCCGCATTCACCGTCGGCTCATCGACGCGATCGACCTCACCAAGGTCTCGAGCCTCGAGGCCGAGCGGGTGAGGGTCGAGATCCGCCAGATCCTCGAATCGATGATCATGGCGGAATCGCTGCCGATGAGCCGCTCCGAGCGCGAGCGCCTGGTCGGTGAGATCCAGGACGAGGCGTTCGGTCTCGGTCCGCTCGAGACCCTGATGAAGGACCCGTCGATCACGGACATCCTCGTGAACGGGTCGTCCAACGTGTACGTGGAGCGGCGCGGGCGCCTCGAGAAGGTCGCCATCCGCTTCCATGACGACGCGCATCTGATCCAGATCATCGACCGCATCGTCTCGCGCGTCGGCCGCCGGATCGACGAGTCGTCACCGATGGTGGACGCGCGCCTGCCGGACGGCTCGCGCGTGAACGCGATCATTCCTCCGCTCGCGCTCGACGGGCCGATCCTCTCGATCCGCCGCTTCGGCTCGGACCCGCTCACGATGCGCGATCTCACGCAGTTCCGCACCGTTCCCGCGGAGATCGCGGACGTCCTCGCGCTCTGCGTGAAGGCGAAGCTGAACGTCCTCATCTCCGGCGGCACGGGCGCCGGCAAGACGACGCTCCTCAACTGTCTCTCGAACTTCATTCCCGACGACGAGCGCATCGTCACGATCGAAGACTCCGCCGAGCTCCGGCTCCAGCAGGACCACGTCGTCCGCCTCGAGACGCGGCCGCCGAACATCGAAGGGAAGGGCACCGTCACGCAGCGCGACCTCGTCCGGAACGCGCTCCGCATGCGTCCCGACCGCATCGTCGTCGGCGAGGTCCGCGGCGCGGAAGCGCTCGACATGCTGCAGGCGATGAACACGGGCCACGAAGGGTCGCTCGGCACCGTGCACGCAAACAGCGCGCGCGACGCGCTGTCGCGCCTCGAGACCATGATGCTGATGGCGTCGGTGAATCTGCCGCAGAAGGTACTGCGCTCGCAGATCGCCTCCGCGCTCGACGTCGTGATCCAACTCTCGCGTCTGACGGACGGCTCGCGAAAGCTGATCGAGGTCTCCGAGATCACCGGCATGGAAGGCGAGATCGTCACCATGCAGACGATCTTCCGCTTCGACCAGAAGACGATCGAGAAAGGGAAGGTCGTCGGCAACTTCGTGACCACGGGCGTTCGCCCGCGCTTCCTCGACCGGCTCGAGCGCTACGGCACGCCTTTGGCCGCGTCGTTTTTCGCGAATCGTGTGGTCGGCCGGGAGACGGCATGACGCCCTTCCTCGTCGCGCTGTTCACCTTCGTCGGCGCCGTCGCGGCGGGAGTCGGTGCGACGCTCTTCGTCGCGGCCGCGCCCGAGCGGCCCGATGCGCGCATCCGCGCGCGGCTCCGCGTGCTTCGCCGCGGGATCGCCACGGGTCCCGTGGGCGATGCGCCGCTCCTCAAGGAGGAGCGCGCCGGCGCGACGTCGTGGCCGGGACGTTGGTTCGAAGGCTCGGCGATCGTCGCCCGCCTCGAGGATCTCCTTCGCCGCGCCGAGCTACGCGTGAGCGCGGCGGCGATCCTCCTCGCTTCCGGTGGGCTCGCGCTCGCCATGCCGATCATTTTCGCTCTCGTAGGCGCGCCCCTCCCCGTTGCGCTCGCCTTCGGGCTCGTGACGGCACTCGGGCCGTGTTTCTACGTTCGCCGGCGCGTGACGAAGCGCTCGCGCAGATTCCTCGAGCAGATGCCCGACGGCCTCGACACGATCAGCCAAGGGCTTCAGGCGGGCCTCGGGCTCGGCCACGCGCAGGTGTTCCTCGCCGAGGAAGCGCCGGAGCCGATGAAGAGCGAGTTCTCGATCTTCCTCCAGGAGATGAACCTCGGCCTCCCGCTCCGCGATGCGATCGTCCATCTCGAGCAGCGGATGCCGCTCCACGAGGTACGGCTCTTCTCGACCGCGCTCCTCGTGCAACGCGAAGTCGGTGGCAGTCTTTCGGAAGTGCTGATCCGGCTCGGCGAAGTGATTCGCGACCGCTTCCGCATCGAGCAGGAGATCCGGAGCCTCACCGCGCAGAACCGCATGACCGCGTGGGTCGTGTGTTCTCTTCCCCTGGTGATGGCCGCGATCATGTTCGGGTTGAATCCGAAGCTCATGGGCGAAGTCGTCGACAACCCCATCGGACGCACGATGCTCACGATGGGGGCGCTCTCCTGGCTCGCGGGCGCGCTGGTGTTCTGGCGCATGCTGAAGATCCACGTCTGAGGTTCGATCGATGGAGCTCTTCGTCATCACCCTCGCCACCTTCGGGTTCTTCGGATCGCTCCTCTACGCGACGCTCGGGCCGCGTGGCTCGCGCGCGGGCGACATCGTGCGATCTCGGCTCGAAGCGATCGCCGAAGCCGGCGTCGTGGCCGGCCCGTCGGACGCCGTGCTCACACCGACGGCCCACGGCTTCTGGGAGAATCTGAGTGGCCTCTTCGTCGACGGGCGCGCCGCCGCGAAGGACGGCAAGCTCGCGCGACTGCTCCATCAAGCCGGCTACCGGCCGGATCGCGCCGCTCCCGTGTTCATCGGGATCCGTCTCCTCGCCGCGACCGCCGGCGCCACGGTCGCGTTCTTCCTCGCCGCCGCGGGCGGCGCGGCGTTCTTCCGCCTCGCGATCGGCATGGCGGCGGCGGGCGCCTTCGCGTCGATCGTGCCGCTCGCGATCCTCCAGCGTCAGGCGAGACTTCGCCTGCGTGACATGGAGGAGACCTTCCCCGACACGCTCGACCTCCTCGTCGTCTGCGTCGAGGCAGGCCTCGGCACCGATTCCGCCCTCCTTCGCGTCGCCGAGGAGCAGGCGAGCCACGGGCTCGCGATCGGACACGAGCTGCTCCTCGCGTGCCGCGAGTCGCAAGCCGGCATCCCGCGTCGCGAGGCGCTGACGCGCATGGCGACGCGCCTCGGCTCGGACCCCATCCACAGCCTCACGCGCTTTCTCGTGCAAACCGAGGAGCTCGGCGGCTCCATCGCTCGCTCGCTTCGCATCTACGCGACGACGATGCGGCAGAGGCGCCGCCAGAAGGCCGAAGAGCTCGTGCGGAAGCTGGTCATCCGACTGCTGTTCCCGCTCGCGCTGCTGATCATGCCGTCACTCTTCATGGTCGTGTTCGCTCCGCCGGTCGTGAACATCGTCAAGTTCGTGAGCGCGCAGCACCCGAGGTAAGAACGATGCCCGCGGTCAATCTCACGCGGCAGACCTGGCTCGCGACCACGGTCCGCTCCGCCGACGGCTTCCTCACGCGGCTGATCGGGCTTCTCGCTCGCCGGCGCCTCGGCGCCGAGGAAGCGCTCTGGCTGGTTCCGTGTCGTGCGGTGCACACGATCGGCATGCGATTCCCGATCGACGTCCTGTTTCTCGACCGGGAGGGTCAGGTCGTCACCGTGCTGGAAGGGCTTCGTCCATGGCGACTCTCGCCGATCGTCGTGCGCGCGCGCGGCGTGCTCGAGCTCCGCGGCGGAACGATCCGCAAGTCGGGGACGCGCGTCGGCGACCGCATCGAGGTCGCGACGACACGCGTCGCGACGCTGAACGACTTGAGCGAGGACTCGGTCGCCTAGGGAACTAACGTCTCTCCCCTTTGGGGAGAGACCGCGCCGAAGGCGCGAGTGAGGGGGAGCCAACCGGTGCGCTACCGCCTCCCCCTCACCCGACGGCTTTGCCGTCTCTCCCCAACGGGGAGAGGTGAAGGCTACCCGGGGCTTTCGGCGAAACGCGCGAGCTTCCGGTAGAGCGTGCGGATCGAGATCCCGAGCTCGCGCGCCGCGCGCGTCTTGTCGCCCTCGGCGCGCCGGAGCGCGTCCTCGACGACCTTGCGCTCGGCGTCTTCGATGCGCGCGACCATGCGCTGGCCGAGCGATTCGCGATGCGATGCCGCGAACCGCTGCAGGTGCATCGGCAGGTCGGCGACGCTGATCGTGTCGCCGCTCGCGACGGCGATCGCGCTCTCGATCGCGTTCTTCAGCTCACGCACGTTGCCTTCCCAGCTATATTCGGCGAAGAGGCCGCGAACCGCGGGGCTGAGGCTCGGCGCAGCGCGACCGGAGCGCCGCGCGGATTCGGCGAGGAAGTCGTCGGCGAGCGGGAGCACGTCGTCGCGACGGTCGCGGAGCGGTGGCAGGATGATCCGCGCGCTGTTCAAGCGGTAGTAGAGGTCCTGCCGGAACGTCGTGCGGATCGACTCCTCGAGCGTGGCGTTCGTCGCGGCGACGATGCGGACGTCCGCCTTGCGCGCCTCCGGATCGCCGACGCGGTAGTACTCGCGGGTCTCGAGGAAGCGGAGCAGCTTCAGTTGAATCGCCGCCGGTACGTCGCCGATCTCGTCGAGAAAGAGCGTGCCGGTCTCGGCGACTTCGACGAGACCTTTCTTCAACCGGTCGGCGCCGGTGAAGGCGCCTCTCACGTGCCCGAAGAGCTCGCTCTCGACGAGCGTCTCCGGCACGGCGGTCAGGTTGCAGGCGACGAACGGCCCATCGCGCCGCGCGCTTCGGGCATGGATGTATCGGGCGAGCACGTCCTTGCCGACGCCGGTTTCGCCCGTGATGAGGACGGTGAGGCCGGACACGGCGTACCGTTCCGCCAGCGCGACGGCGGCGCGAAACGATTCGCTCGCGCCGATCAGCGACGGCACGCGGCTCTCCGCGTCCTTCGGTCCGTCGGAATCGGTCGCCTGGCCGCGCGGCAGCGGCTTCGCCCCGCCGAGCGCGAGCGTCCGCCATTCGATCGAGCGCTTCACGCGGTCGACGAGCTCGCGAAACGCGACCGGCTTCACGAGATAGTCGAGCGCTCCCTCGCGCAGCGCCTCGGAAGCCGACTCCGACGAAGCATTGCCGGTCATGATGAGGACGGGAGTCTCGGGAGCGATCCGCCGGACGGCGCGGACGATCTCGAGACCGCTCCGATCGTCGAGCATGAGGTCCGTGATCACCGCATCGAACCGCTCGCGGTCGATGGCCTCGAGCGCTTCCGCTGCCCGCCCGACGCCCGTTACCGCGAGCCCGGCGGCACCGAGGGCGAGCGACAAGCCCCGCCGGAGCAGCGCGTCGTCCTCGACGAGGAGCACGCGGGCCCGAGCGGGCTCGGATTTCGGGTCGGGAGGGTGGCTCATTCGGGCGCGTGCGCTCCTTTCAGGGGTAACGGATGGATCCGGGTCGCCGCAAGTTGACGGGTCGTGTAGAACGGACGCATGGGCCCGCTCCGCGTCATCGTCTACTCCGACTACATCTGACCCTGGTGCTACAACGCGACCGTGCGGTTGCGTCGGCTGGAAGACGAGTTTCAGGGAGACTTGCGGCTGGAGTTTCGGAGCTTCCTCCTACGCCCGGCCCCGGGTGCGATCCCGCGCGATCTCGCGAAGTTCCGCGAGTACACGAAGTCGTGGATGCGGCCCGCCGCGGACGACGACGCGCCGGAGTTCCGCGTGTGGGCGACCGAGGAAGGCCCCCCGAGCCACAGCGTGCCGCCGCACCTCGTGGCGAAGGCCGCGGCGGAGCTCGGTGATGCCGCGTTTCATGCCATGCACGATCGCCTGCTGCGCGCGTACTTCACCGAGAATCGGGACATCAGCCGGCCGGAGACCCTCGCCGCGCTCTGGAACGAATGCGGTCTCGACCCGAAGGCGTTCGGCCGCGCCGGCGAGCAGGACGTTCTCGAGAAAGTGATCGCGGAGCACAACGAGGCGACCGAGATCGGCGTGAACGGCGTGCCGGCGGTCAGGATCGACGGGAACGACGCGGCCGCGGTCGGCGCGCAGCCGCTGGAGCTGTACCGGCGCTGGTTCCGGAAGATGATGGCCGAGCGCTGACGTTCCGGTGTCGTCACCGCGTTCCCCAGGCGGGGTTCAACGCGGAGGCACCGATGCCGTTCCGCGATCGAAGTGAAGCCGGCCGTCGGCTCGCGCAACGGCTCGGCGAATATTCCCGGCGAAGCGACGTCATCGTGCTCGCGTTGCCGCGCGGTGGCGTGCCCGTCGCCTTCGAGATCGCGCGCGATATCGATGCGCCGCTCGACGTCTTCCCCGTGCGGAAGCTCGGCGTGCCCGGGCACGAGGAGCTCGCGATGGGCGCCGTCGCGCCGGGCGGCGTTCGCGTGCTCAACCGTGAGGTCGTCGACCGCTTCCGCATCCCGCTCGAGGCGCTCGATCCGGTCGTCGAGCGCGAGCGCCGCGAGCTCGCCCGGCAGGAGCAGTCCTACCGCGGCTTGCGGCCGGCAATCGCGGTCGAGGGCTTCACCGTGATCGTCGTCGACGACGGGCTCGCGACGGGCTCGACGATGCGCGCCGCGGTCCTCGCGCTCGAGCAACGGCGCGCGGCCCACATCGTCGTCGCCGTCCCGGTCGGTGCCCCGGACGGGTGTCAGGATCTCGCGAATGCCGCGGATGAGATCGTCTGCCTCGAGACGCCGGCGGACTTTCGCGCCGTCGGCGAATGGTACGAGTCGTTCCCTCAGGTCAGCGACGAAGAAGTGCGCGAGCTCTTGCACGGCGCTCTGCGAAACTCGGTGCAGACACGGTGAAGCGTCCGCGTTAATCTCGGCGCCATGCGCGCCATCGGTTTCGATCAACCCGGAGACGAGTCGGTTCTCCGACTCGCAGATGTCGAGGACCCGCGCCCCGGTCCCGAAGAGCTGTTGATCCGCGTCCGCGCGACGGCCGTGAATCGTGCCGACCTGATGCAGCGGCAGGGCCTCTATCCGCCGCCGCCCGGCGCCTCACCGATTCTCGGGCTCGAGTGCGCGGGCGAGGTCGTCGAGGTCGGTGCGGCGGTGAAAGGCTGGACGCGCGGCGACCGCGCGATGGCGCTTCTTCCCGGCGGTGGCTACGCGGAGCTCGCGACCGTGCACGCGGGCTCGGCGATCCCGGTGCCGGAGAGCTTCACGGACGAAGAGGCGGGCGCGTTTCCGGAAGTCTTCCTCACGGCGTCCCTGAACGTCTTTCAGCTCGGCGGCGCGGCGCGTAGCGGTAGCGTGCTCGTGCACGGCGGCGGCAGCGGCGTCGGCACGGCCGCAATCACGCTCTGCGGCGATGCCGGCGTGAAGGTGATCGTCACCGCCGGCACCGACGAGAAGTGCCAGCGCTGCATCGAGCACGGCGCGGACGCGGCGATCAACTACCGTTCGGGCGACTTCGCGCCCGTGGTGCTCGAAGCGACGGACGGGCGCGGCGTCGACGTCGTGCTCGATTCGATCGGCGGCCGCTACCTCGAGCAGAACTTCGCCTCGCTCGCGCCCGGCGGGCGTCTCGTCGTGATCGGTCTCATCGGCGGCGCGCGCGGCGAGATCAACCTCGCGACGCTGCTGATGAAGCGCATTCAGGTGATCGGCTCGACGCTCCGGGCGCGCCCGCTCGACGAGAAGGCGCGGATCGTTCAGGGCTTCCTCGACCGCTTCGGCACGAGCTTCCGCGCCGGCAAGATCCGCCCGGTGATCGAGGCCGTGATGCCGCTCGCCCGCGCCGCCGACGCGCACCGGCTCGTGCAGTCGAGCCAGCACTTCGGCAAGGTCGTGCTGAGGGTCGAATAGTCTTCACCTCTCCCCTTTGGGGAGAGGATCCGAACGCACGTTGTGCGTTCGGATGCGAGCCGACCCGACCGAATGGGAGGGGCGTTTGGCGAGCCGGCCCGGGCCGCAGGCCGGGTGAGGGGGAGACCCTCGCTACCTTTTCAAGCAGCTCGTGTAGGCTTCGACGAAGTCCTCCTGCAGCTCGCGCGGCCGCTCGCCGGCGGAGGTGCGGAGGAACTGGATCGTCGCGATCGCGTGCGCGCGCTCGTCGAAGACGACGCGAATGGTCTCGACGTCGCCCGGGCTCGCGGCCTTCTCGTCGATCCAGAATGTGTGGACGCCGTTCACCTCGGCGCCGGGGACCGTCGTCCTCGTCATCTCGTGGAGCGTCTCCATGAGCCCCCATTTGTGCGACGAGTACCTCTCGGGGAGCGATTGCTCGACCTTCACCCGCGCGAAGGCGTCTTCGCTGCCGGCGCGCGCGATCTGCAGGTTGTACTCGTCCATGATCTGCATCGCGCGCCCGTCGCCGAGGAGGCCGCCGCCTTCCGCGCAGGGACGGCGCTTCGCCTCGAGCGTGCGGTAGCGGCCGCCGAAGTCGCACTGCACGTGCGCGGCGACCTCGCTCGGACGACTCGCGCAGTCGCGTGCCCACGGCATCTTCAAGCCGCCGACGACGGAGCAGCCGGCCAAAGCCAGGAACGACAGGAAGAGCATTCGACGCATTGCGGGCGTGGCTACCCGGCGGGTTGCGCTTCGTCAATCGATCGAACGTGCTAGAGAGACGCCGCCATGGCACGAGTGAACGACAACTACCTGAAGCTCGACGCCGGCTACCTCTTCCCCGAGATCGGCCGGCGCGTGACGGCTTTCCAGCAGAAGAATCCCGACGCGAAGATCATCCGGCTCGGCATCGGCGACGTCGTCCGTGCCGCTCGCGACAGTCGGTGTCGGCGGCGATGCACCGCGCGGTCGACGAGATGGCGACGCGAATCCGGGTTCCGCGGCTACGGACCCGAGCAGGGCTACGACTTCCTCCGCGAGGCGATCGCGCGAGAACGACTATCGCGTCGCGCGGCGTCGACGTCGACGCCCGACGAGATCTTCGTCTCCGACGGCTCGAAGTGCGACAGCGGCAACGTCCAGGAGATCTTCGCCGCCGACGCGAAGATCGCGATCACCGATCCCGGTCTATCCGGTCTACGTCGACACGAACGTGATGGCCGGGCGCACCGGCAAGCCGGACGCGTCGGCGGCGCTACGCGGGGATCGTCTACATGCCGGCGACCGAAGCGAACGGCTTCTGCCCGGAGCCGCCGCGCGAGGCGGTCGACCTCGTCTACCTCTGCTCCCCGAACAATCCGACCGGCGCCGTCGCGACGCGGGAGCAGCTCGCGCGCGTGGGTCGAGTGGGCGAAGCGCACCGGCGCGATCCTCCTCTACGACGCGGCGTACGAGGCCTACATCACCGATCCCGCGATCCCGCACTCGATCTTCGAGATCCCGGGCGCGCGCGACGTCGCGATCGAGTTCCGCAGCTTTTCGAAGACCGCGGGATTCACGGGCACGCGCTGCGCGTTCATCGTCGTACCGAAGGGGCTCGCCGGTCGCGATGCGGCGGGCAAGGACGTCTCGATCCACGCGCTCTGGTCGCGGCGGCACACGACGAAGTTCAACGGCGTCTCCTATCCGGTGCAGCGCGGCGCGCGGAGGCGATCTACACCGACGAAGGCAAGCGCGCAGATCCGCGAGGTCATCGCGCTACTACCTCGCGAACGCGAAGGTCATTCGCGAAGGGCTCGCCAAGGCCGGGCTTCGCGGTGTTCGGCGGCGTGAACGCGCCGTACGTCTGGGTGAAGACGCCGGCGGGCGTCGGCTCGTGGGACTTCTTCGACCGCCTGCTCGATCGCGGCGCAGCGTCGTCGTCACGCCGGGCGCGGGCTTCGGCCCGGCGGGCGAGGGCTACTTCCGGGTCTCCGCGTTCGGCAAGCGCGCGCAAATCGAAGAAGCGGTCGAGAGGATTCGCGGGACCGTGTAGAACGCGTTGTTCGCGTTCTACACGGGGAGGGGACATTCCTACTCGCTTCGACGATCGTGAAATTCGCGACGAGAGAGGCGAGGAGGAGTGTCCTTCACGGCTTCACGAACGAGGCCTCGGTGATCGACTGGTTGCCGCTCACGTCGATCGCGAGCACCTCATAGAGCACTTCGCCCGACGGCAACGAGCCGACGAACTCCGGCGGCACGGTGACCGACAGCACGCTCGCCGGCACCGTGACCTGGAACGGCTTCACGATCAGCTGATACGCGACGATCGTGATCGGGCGATCGGGAAAGCCCGCGGGCACCGAGGTGACGGCGTCCCAACTGATCACGACCGAGTCGTTCGCGCCGACGTTCGCGGTGACGTTGCCGGGCCCGTTCGGTACGGCGTGCGAGAGGACGCCGACGCCTTCGATCTCCTCGCCGTCGACGGTCCGACCCTCGAATTCGTACTCGCCCTCGGGGAACAGCGAAAGAAGGTCGTCGAGAGGGAACTCGTCGAGGTTCGGCTCCGCGCCTTCGAAGAAGAGCTCCGTCATGCCGAGCTTCCCGTAGGCACCGCGGCCGAGGACTTCGAAGATCACTTTGTTGCCGGGTTTGAAGATCTTCAGGCTCTTCCAATCCTCGCCGTCGAGCGAGACGTGGTACCCGAGGTCGTTCGCCGTCTGGTTGAACTCGATGTAGATCCTCGATTCGGAGAGCGCGACTTCCGCGGAAGCGGGTGCGCTCGCGAAGACGAGGCCGGCGGCCGTCAGGAGCGCGGGCAACGAGAGCGGGGTCTTCATGGTGTTTCCTCCTGCCCGCGAGAGAGCAAGCGCGGGGCCGGCGGAAATCTCCCGTAAGTGCGCGTCGACGGGACGGCGGGCCTGCCGCTTCCGGCAGAGGACTGCCGGAACGAGCAGGGATCAGCTGACGAGCGCGCCGAGCACGCGCGCGCCGCCCGGATCGGAGGCCGTGACGGGCACGACGGCGACGACGTCGGCGCCGGCGGCCGCGAAGGCCGCGAGGCGCACGGCGACCATCTCGCGATCGCCCACGGCGGCGACGGCGGCGACGAGCTGCGCGGGATCCGCACTGCGACGTCTTTCGCGGACGCGCCGCCGCGGGCGAAGGCGACGACGTCGCCGAAGCCCGCCTCGGTGAACATCTCGCCGTAACCCTTCGCGCCGACGTACACGACGAGCTGGCGCGCGAGCTGCGTCCACGCGGCCTCGTCGGGATCGAGCGCGACGGCGACCCAGACGACGAGCGGCGGCGGCTCGCGACCGACGTTCTTGGCGGCCGCGTCGATCGCCTCGCGCGTTCGCGCGACCTGCCCCGGCGTCAGCAGATTGACGACGACCTGGTCCGCGACGCGCGCGGCGAGGTCGAGCATCTTCGGGGCGAAGGCGGCGACGGCGATCCGCGCGTCCACGACCGCGGCGGGGAGGCGAAAGCCTTCGCTCGCGACGCGCCGGCCGCGATGGTCGCTCCGCTCGCCGGCGAGCATCGGACGGAGCGCGGCGATCGTTTCCTCGACGCGCTCCACCGCGCCCGGCCATGCGCCGCCGTGCCAGCGCTCGACGACCGTCGGAGTCGAGGCGCCGAGCGCGAGCGTGGCCGCGCGTTCGCCGAGCGTCGTGACCGAGAAGAGCCCGAGCGCGAGCGCCGCGGGGTCGCGAAGCTGTGCGGCGAGCGGCCCGACGCAGAGGCGAATGTGCTTCGTCTCGCGCGCGATCGCGCCGGCGAGCGCGAACGCGTCGAACGTCGTCATCTCGCCGATCCAGAGCTCGCCGAGCCCGGCCGCCTCCGCGTTCCGCGCGATCTCGACCGCCTCGAGCGCGGGGCGGTCGAGCCAGAACGGGATGACGGCGCTTAGTCTCGGGGGCAAGCGACGACCTAAGAAGAAACAGGTAACCATCGCGCATAAGCGGCGCGAAGCGCTGCTTTCGCGTTCGCCTCGACCGGATCGCCGTGCGCGACGAGGATCCGCTCGAACGGCCACTCGAGCACGTGCTCGAAGAACGTGAGCGCCGCGGCACGATCGCGGAGGAGGCTCATGCGGACGAGACGGCTAGGCCCGAATCCCTCCGGCATGCCGAAGACGCGCCAGAAGATGCGGTGCCACGAGCTCGCGGACGTGCGGAGGTTGAAGCCGACGTCGGTGAGCACGAGCGTCGCGGTCGGGCGGTGGAAGAGCGCGACTTCGGAGAAGGCGCCGGGCGGCGAGAGCGCGGCGGTCTCGATCACGCCCCGCCACGGCTCCGGGCTCGCGTGCGGCAGGATCAGCGCGGTCGGCAGCGTGCCGACGCGCTCGGGTAGGCCCGGCGCGGCGTAGACGTCGATGCCCGGAAACGCGGTGACGAACTCGGCGGCGAAGAGATGATGGAAGGAGTTCGGGGCGACGACGGCGCCGATCTCACCGAGCGAGACGATCTGCGCGCGCGTGTCGTCGTCGAGACGCGGCGGCGAGATGACCACGAGCTTCCCCGACGGCGAGCGGAGGATCGTCGTGCGGCTCGGCAGCGGGATCCCGCCCGGCATGAGAAGCCGGCGCTCGAGCTCCCACAAGCCGTCGGCGAGCGCGTGAGGCGCCGGTCGGTACGAGAGGTCCGGCGCCGGCGCCGCCGACTGGAGAATCCGATCGAGAAGCGAGGCCACCATGAGAAAAATACTTACGAAGTATTTTCTCGCGGCGCCCCGTTCACCCCGCGCGAAGGCGCGCGCGCGTCGCTTCGAGATCGCCGAGGCCGGTCGCCTGCACCTCGGGTCTCACGACCTCGATCGGGTCGCGCATGTCGTCGACGTAGCCGAGCGCGTACGCGCCGCGCGCGTAACCCATCACGCGCAAGAGCTCGACGGGTAGCGTGCGTGCCGTCTCGAGCGGCACCGCGAGGTACTGATTCTCTTCTTGTCGCAGCCAGGAGGCGCTGTACGTCAGGTTGATGCCCATCCGCGTCGCGCTCGAGCGATTCGCGCCGGCGCCGTGGTAGAGGCTTCCCGAGTAGAGAAGCACGGAGCCCTTCTCCATCTCGGCCGGAATCGTGTCCTCGGTCTTCAGCTGGAGCCGGTCGTCGAAGAGATGGCTGCCGGGGATCACTCGCGTCGCGCCGTTCTCCTCGGTGAAGTCGGTCATGGCCCACAAGGTGTTGCAGGAAACCTCGTGTCCCTTCGGGAACGGGAAGAAGTCGAACGCCCACTGATCGCGATGCACGAGCTGCGCGGGCTCGCCTGGGCCGATCGAGATCACCTGCGTGAGGTGGAGCTGGAACGTCGTCGCCTTCGAGAGCACCTGTCCGACCGCACCGAGCACGAGCGGGTTCATGATGAACTCGCGGCACGTCTTCGAGCGCGTGATGAGCCCGCCGGTCCGTTTCGTGCGATGGCCGGCGAAGTCGTCCGGGCCGAACGGCGTCTTCTCGATGTAGCCAGCCACCTCGTCGTGGAAACGATCGATCAAGGCGGGCTCGACCAACCGGTCGATGACCGCGACGCCGTCCTCGGCGACGACGGCGGCGACGTCCTCGGGGCTCGCAGTGGCGGGGAGATGGCGCAGGGTCATGGAAGCTCCTAAGCCGGCTTGATGTTCTGATTCAACCGGAAGAGGTTCGTCGGGTCGTATTTCCGCTTGAGCGCCGCAAGTCGCCCGTAGGTCGCTGGCGGATATGCGGCGCGCACGCGCTCCTCGCCCTCGTCGACCATCTCGTTCACGTAGGCGCCGATCGCGAACGGCTGCATCGCGCCCGCGAACGTGCGGGCCCAGGCGGTGTGCCGCTCGGCTTCGCGTGGGTCGGTCCACATCGAATAAACGACGTAGTCCCAGCCGGCCTTGCGGTTGCCGTAGGCGGTCGCGTCTTCCGCGACGCGCGCGACGGCGCCGCCGAGCGGAAACACGAGCACGAGCGAATTCGGCGAGGTGACCGCGGAGGCGTTCGTGACGATCGTGTCGATCGCCGAGTCGGATAGCTCTGCGAGGTGATCCGACTTGAGGTAGACGTGATGCGCGCCGTACGCAGCGCCCGCATCGACGAGCTGTTGCACCGCCACGTAGGGCATCGGCTGGATGAGGTCCACGACCGGCGGCCCGAAGGCGCGGAGCGGTGCGAGGTCGCGCTCGGCGGCTTCGAGCGAGCCGCAATGGCAGGCGACGATCGCGACGACGGGCTTGCCGCGCGCGGCTTCGGGAACGAAGGGGGCGGGCGGCGCGGTCAGGAACGCGACGGTGACTCCGACCTCTTCGGGCGCGCTCGCCATGAACTGACGGACGAACTGCAACAGGTCTCTCGCGCGCTCCGCGGGATGAAGCGCCATGCCGCCGAGCACGATGGGGCCGACCGGATGGAGGCGATACTCGAATGCGGTCGCGACGCCGAAGTTTCCCCCGCCGCCGCGAAGACCCCAGAAGAGGTCCGTGTTTTCCTTCGCGCTCGCGGTGACGAAGCGCCCATCCGCGAGCACGACGTCGACGGAAAGCAGATTGTCGATCGTGAGCCCGTGCTTCCGCATCAGGTTGCCGAGCCCGCCGCCGAGCGTGAGCCCGGCGATGCCGGTGTGCGAGACCTGGCCGCCGGTGACGGCGAGCCCGTGCGCCTGCGTGTCGCGGTCGACCGGCGCCCAGGTGAGTCCTCCCTCGGCGCGCGCGGTGCGCGCTTCGGGATCGACGCGAAGGCCCGTCATCGACGCGGAGAGGTCGAGGGTCAACCCGCCGTCGCAGACGGCGTTGCCGGCGGCGTTGTGGCCGCCGCATTTGATCGAGAGCCGAAGCTCGTGCTCGCGCGCGAAGGCGACGGCGCGTGAGACGTCCTCGGCGCCGGCGGGCTGCACGATCAGCGCCGGGCGGCGATCGATCATCGCATTCCAGACGCTGCGCGCAGCGTCGTAGCCGTCGTTGCCGGGAAGCAGAAGGCGGCCGCGGAGACCGCCGGCCAATTCACGCGTCGCTGTCGCCTCGAGCGATTTCATCGCTCGCGTTCTACACCCCCTCAGGGGGTCGGGCGAAGCCCGGGGGTGAGGACTTGCGGCGACGACCGCCAGTAAGCGCTCGCCGTAACGCGCGGCCTTCGCGTCGCCGATGCCGTGCGCGAGCTTCAGCTCGTCGAGTGTCCGCGGCTTCGAGACGGCGACGTCGCGGAGTGTGCGGTCGCTGGCGACGACGTAAGGCGGCACCTTCTCCTGGCGCGAGATCTCGAGCCGAAGGCTCCGCAGCGATTCGAAGAGCTTCGTTGCCGCCTCGTCGAGATCGCCGGTGACTTTCGGCTTTTTCCCGCCGCGCCCGCCTGGGCCTCTCGTCGTTCGCGACGTCGCAAGCGGTGGCAGCACGATCCGCGCCGGCCGCTCCGCCTTCATCACCGCGCGACCCTCGGGCGTGAGCACGACGACCGGGCGCTCGTCGCCGCGGAAGTCGATCCAGCCCGCGGTCACGCAGCGGCGGAGGAGTCGCGTGATCCATTCCTCGCTGCGCTCCTTCATCGCGCCGAAGGTCGGCGTCTGATCGAGGCCGCTCTTCAGAAGACGCGGATCGGCGTCGCCGCGCAGAAGGCGCGCAGCTGCTTGCAGACCGAAGCGCCCGTCGATGCGCGCGACCGCCGAGAGCGCTTTCCGCGCGACGAGCGTGGTCTCCGCCGCGTCTTCCGCGGACACGGGCTCGGCGAGCGCGAGACAGACGTCGCAGCGGCCGCAGCCGTCGAGCGTCTCCGCCTCGTCGCCGAAGTAGCGGAGGATCGCGTCGTGGCGGCAGCCGCCGCCCTCCGCCCAGCGGAGCAGCTCGAGAAAGAGCGACCACTTGTGCTCGACGAGCTCCGGCGGGGTGGGGCCGCCCCCGCCGCCTTGCTCGATCAGCCGGCGGCGGAGCGGCGCATCTCCCGGGGACACGAGCAGCATGCCCCAAGCGTCGGCGCCGTCGCGTCCGGCGCGGCCGACTTCCTGGTAGTAGGCCTCGATCGAGCTCGGCGGCGCGAGATGCACCACCGCGCGCACGTCGGCGCGGTCGATGCCCATGCCGAACGCGTTCGTGGCGACGACGATCTCGAGCCGGCCATCGCGGAACGCGGCCTGCACGCGCTCGCGCGTGAACGGGTCGAGCCCGGCGTGGTACGCCTCCGACTTCCACCCGCCCTCGGCGAGGCGCTGCGCTTCCTCCTCCGCCATCCGGCGGGTCGGCGAGTAGACGATCGCGGTGCCGCGCTCGGCGCCAGGCTTGCCGAGCGCGCGCGAGAGCGTCTCGTCGACGCCTTCGTCGCGCTCGAGCCGCGCGGAGATCTCGCGAGCCTGGAGCGCGAGGTTCGGCCGCGCGAAGCCCTGCACCAGCTGCGGTGTCTCGCCGGGGAGACCGAGGCGGGCGAGGATCTCGTCGCGCACGACGGGCGTCGCGGTCGCGGTGCACGCAATCACGTGGAACTTGGCGGTCGCAGAAACATTCGTGGCGATCTCGGAGAGGAACGGGCCGATCTCGAGATACTCGGGACGGAAGTCGTGACCCCACTCGCTGATGCAGTGCGCCTCGTCGATCGCCACGAGCGGCGGGCGGAGGCGCGTGACGAGCTCGCGGAACCCGGGAAAGACGAGCCGCTCCGGCGCGACGTAGACGATCCGCATCTCGCCGCGTGCGATCGCGCCGAGCCGCGCGCGCATCTCCGGTGCCTCGAGCGTCGAGGCGAGGAACGTCGCCGGGACTCCCCGTCCGAGGAGCGCGGAGACTTGATCCTGCATCAGCGCGATCAACGGCGAGATGACGATGCTCGTGCCGCCGAGGAGGAGAGCCGGGAGCTGATAGACGAGGCTCTTGCCGCCGCCCGTCGGGGCGACGAGGAGGAGGCGCCCCGAGCCGAGCAGCGTGTCGATCGCCTCCCGCTGGCCCGGACGGAACGTGTCGTAGCCGAGCGCGCGGAGGCCCTCCTCGATCGCAGAGGAAGTCGGCGACTCGGAGGTCTCCACCAGGAGACTTGTAACGAGTCGCGCGCGCACCGTCAGCGGGGGGAGGAAAATCGGCCGCGGCAGCGGAGCCGGGCGGAATCGTCAGGCGGCTCCGGTCGGCGGGATCCCGATGACGTTATGAAGAACCTCGCAGTCGCAGCAGCACCCGCCGCGCCGCTCGAGCTCGCGGAGGATGCCGACCGCGCGTCGGGCTTCGCCCTCGGCGAGGATCCACTCCTTGGTGAGGCGCTTGCTGCGATCGCACGGCATGCGCTGCAAGCGCTCTTCGAGGAAGGCTCCGAGACTCGTCAGTTGCTCCTGGGTGAGAAGGCCATCGGGCATCGTTCGCAGCATGGGCGAAGATTTAGCGAAACTGATGTTCCCGAGTCAAGCGAGGAACGACGAACCGGCGTATCCATCAGACGAGCGCGATCTCGAAATGGAAGGGTCTCTGATCCAGAGCCGGGCCGCGATAGGTCCCGCCGGGACTCGAGATGTAACCGTTCACCAGCATCGGCTGGGTCATGAGTCCCTTGAGCGCAGCCGTGAGCGGATCTTTCAGGTCGAGACCGATCGTGATGAACGCGTAGTCCCGGCCGCGAAGCTCGTTGTAGGCGGCGAGGAGAAGCGCCCGAAGGACGTCGGGACGGCTCGACGGCACGCACGGGTTCACCACCGTCAGGTAACGCAGGACGCCGCCCGGCGGCGGCAGCTTCACGGCTCCGATGAGCGGCGCGAGGAGATTGTAGAAGAACCGAAACGCCGTGAGCCTCTGCGAGTACCGCATGACCCGCATGTGCTTGAAGCAGTCCTGATCCCAGAACCCGGCGAAGCCGGCGAGCCGGCCGCTCCGGTCGAAGGCGAGCCGGTACGAGGAATAGCCGAGGCCGGGAGAGTCTTCGATCCATCTCCGGAACGACTCGAGGTCGTACGCTGGGGCGAGCTGGCGCTCGGGCGCGACTCGTTGCCAGAGGGCGAGCATTTCCTCGAGGTCGTCCGCTCTCGCTTCCCTGACCTCGAGATCCGGGCTGCCGAAATTCCGCTTCCAGAGCAGACCCACCGAAGCCGAGTTGATCGTCGCGATGCGATCGAACTTCGGGAGACCCCGCACGCCGGAGACGATCCGTTCGGCGGGAGCATTGCCGGCGAGGATCGTCCCGTACGTCGGCACATCGGCGCCGCCGATGCTTTCGCATCCCGCGACGGCGGCTCCCATGAGAGCGTCGGCGACGGAATGGTCGCGATGCGCGGGGTGCACCTTGAGATCGCCGGCGTACATCGCCTGCACGGGATGGCCGTTCAGGTAGACCCGGCGCTCCGCTGCGCCGACGCAGCCGATGACCTCGCCGCTCCGCTCGGCCACGCTGACCTTCCAGCGATGACCTTCGAGACGATTCAACTGGAAGAAATCGGGCGAGCGATCGACGCAGAGGCCGACGTCCCCCTGCATGGGGCAAGCCATCGCCAGATCGATGAGCCTCCGATTGTCGGAATCTCGCGCTTCTCGGATTTCCAGGCTCGACATGTCGGTCCTCTCCGGCGCCTTCTACGCCTTCCGGATCGCGCAGACCGCGATCCGGCGCTGCACCATGCTGCGATCCCGCGCGATCAGGAGCTCGCCTCGACTCCTGTCTTCGACGAAGCGTTCGCGCCACCGCTCGGGCACCTCGGTCCAGCCGACGAAATTCCGGAAGACGAGCGACGCACCGCGGGCGGCGGTCCGGTGGATCTCCGCGAAATGCTCGTCGATCGCCTCCGGCGTCATCCATTCGAAGATGTTCGACAGTGAGAACCCGTTGACGCTCGCGTCCGGCATTTCCCGCAACGCATCGAGGTAGGATCCATCGACGAGCGTCAGTCGTTTCGGCTCGCTGTTCAAACGCGACACTGCCTCGCGACGGAGGTACGGCGGCAACGCAGCCTCCCCGTTCGGATAAACTCCCGTGACCATCTGGTGCAGGAAGTAATTCGTCTCGACCGGAACTTCGGTGAGAGAGTGCTCGGCGAGAGCGAGGAAGTGCTTCGCGAAGCTCGGGTTTTCCACGTTGCGAAAGAACGCCGGGTCGTAGGTTCGGTTGAACACCCGGCGGTTCATCAAGACGGAGAAGAACGCCCGCCACCTCCAGGTATTCCATTCCCTTCGGTAGATCTCGCGTTGCTCCTCGAGTGAGCGGCAAGCGAGCAGCCGCGACTGGCGAGACTTTCCGTGAACGAAAAGGCCGATTGCGTTCATGATGAGGCGGGCAAAGCGCTCGCTGACGCCGCATTGGAGAACGCCGCGGCGAATGGCCGCCGAGTTTCGGTCCCAGTACTCCGCCGCGCCCGGCGTGAGGCCGCCGCGAAGCTCTCGGTACGAGCGCAACCGCGATTCGTCGTTCGCCGCCCTAGCGCCGAGGAAGGCGAGAGCGTCTTCATGAGGCAATGTCGTGAGCGCGGTCGCCTTCAAGTCGACGAGATGATTCTGAGCGATGTTGAGATCGGTGGCGACGACGTGGCCCGCGCCGGCCGCGAGCAGTGACAAGGCCGTGCACCCGCCGGAGCTGACGACGATCAGTGTGTCATCGGGACCGGGCGCGAGCGCCGCGATCTCGAGAGTCGGGTCCTCGCGCACCTGCGCGAAGAACAAACGATTGAGCGCCGCTCCCGGAAGCGAGTGTCTCCTCCGGAGGAGAGTTGGCGATGACGACTCCGCGGCGGCGAGCGCGTTCATGGTCTCTCCCATCTAGAGGACGAAGGGAATGAGCCGCTTCGTCTGCTCCATGTAGAGGCGGTAGGGCTCACCGAAATGTCGGACCAGCGCGGCTTCCTCGTTCGGAATCCGCAAGCCGTAAACCATGACGATCATGACCACCGAGACGACCAGCCCGAGCGAGAACGCGTTCGACAGCGAAACGCTGAGGAGAGTCATCACCGAGCCCGCGTAGGCGGGATGGCGTATCCAGCGATAGGGGCCTCCGCGGACGATCCGGTGGTCGGGCCGGATGCCGACTTGGAAAGTGAAGAACTTCCCGAGAATCCGGATCGCCCAAACTCGAAGCGCGACGCCGGCGAGCGCGAGCGCGGCTCCGCCGAGGAAGGTGAGATCGTTCGCGGGCAGGAACGAGAACGAATCGAGAACACGCGCGACCGCGGTCTCCCCGGTCCAAGCGCCCCACGCGATCATCACTCGCCGGCAAAGCCCGACTCCATGAATCGCCAGGACGAACCCGAAGAGCCCGAGCATCACGGACAAGGTGGTGTAGTCGTCCTTGTTCTCGTCGCCGCGCTCCGACCCGAGCGGATTGCCGCCGCCGTGGAAGAGGATCCAGGCGTGCACCACGACGAACACGGTCCCGATGCCGAGAATCGCTTGCGGCGAGAGGAGATCATTCATGGCTCAAGGCCTCCCGGATCGACAGACGTGAAGCGCGAATCGAGGGATAGATCCCGGCCGCGAGGGCGGTCGCGATTCCGAGGGCCAGAGCCTGCAGCACCGACGGCCAGGACACCTGGAAGCTCAGGATCCACCCGAGAACCTTCGCGAGCTGATGATTGACGAGGAAGTACGCAATGCCGATGCCGAGGACGGCGCCGAGCAAGGATCCCGCCGTGCCTTGGAGAAGCGCTTCCTGAAGGGTCATCCCGACCATCTGCCGGCGGGTCATTCCCACCGCGCGCAGCATGCCGAGCTCGCGCGTGCGCTCGAGGATGCCGATCATCAACGTGTTGAAGAGACAAAGGAGAGCGATCAACAAAGCGGAGAACTGGACGGCGTCGAGGAACTGGAAGCTCTGATCGAGTCCTCGATTGAGCGCATCCCGCATGTCCGAGTTGAGAACGGCCATCAGGTTCTTCGACTCCGCCCAGCGCCTCTCGATCTCCGTTCGGAGCGCCGCGGGATCGGTGCCCGGCGCGGCGTCGACCGAGAAGATGCTGACGAGCGGGTCGTTCCAATACTGCTTGTAGAGCGCTCGCGAGATGTTGATGACGCCGACCGGTGAGGCGAAGTCGGTCACCACTCCCGCGATCCTCAAGGCGAGCGGGCCCCGCGGGGTCTCGAGCTCGATCGAGTCGCCGGTCTTCTTCTGGAAGTGCAAGACGAAATTGCTGGAGACGAACGCCGCGCGCGTGGAGCCGTCAAAGAGCTCCGGGCCGGCCTCGGCTGCGGAGCGATCCTGCAGATCGAACATCGAGTAGCCGCTCGACGGCGGCGGCTCGTCGAGCGCCTTGAGGCCGATCTCCTGGCCTGCGTAGTCCAGGTGAATCATCCGCAGTCCCAGCACGCCGCCTTTCTGTTTGACGCCGGGGACGTCGCGGATCTCTTCGCCCAGCTCCTCGTGGAGCGGCTGAGCGAAGGCGATGTAATGCGGCATGCGGTTGTAGGACGAGACCATCACGTCCGACTGCAGGACCACGGAAAACCAATCGAGGAGGGTTTTCCGGAAGCTGAGCCCGACGGTCGCAATGAGGGTCGCCAGCGCGAGCGCGAGAACCAGGCTCGAGACGTTGGCGACGGTGCGCTGCGGATGGCGGAGCACGCTCCGGTGCGCGAGCAGAGCGACGCTTCCTCCGAGCCGGGAAGCAATTGCGTGGAACGGTCGGATGGCGAAATTCACCAAGCCCGACGACTGCGCGGAGCGTCCTCCCCGACTCGCCGGGTGATTTGGAAGCTTGCCTCATGGCTTCGAGCGGAGAGGTTCGCGCGGCGCCGAGCGCCGGAAGGATCGATGCGAGGAGGGTCGTCAAAGCTCCGAGGAGCGCCGCCTCGAGGATTTGCACGGTGCCGAAGTCGAGCCGCGCGACCGCGACCTGATTGCCGGTCTGTGCGGTGAGAGCCTCGGTCACCTGGCCGACCATTTGCGAGGCGAGCACGCGTCCGAGAAAGGCGCCCGCGAGAGCGCCGGTCAGTCCCACGACCGCCGACTCGGCGAGGATGAGCGACAGGACCATCCGCCGCCCCGCCCCGACGGCGCGAAGAACGCCGATCTCCCGCCGCCTCTCGGCGACGGTAATGCTCGCGGTGTTGGCGACGAGGACGAGACCGACGACCAGCGCCAGCAGACTGAACACGGAGGCCATGGCCTGAAACGAGCGCACCATGTCCTCGAGCTCCGCGGAGCGAGTCGCGGGGCGATCCGCGCTGTACCCCGGCCCGAGCGCGCGCTCGAGCTCCCGCGCGACCGCCTCGAGATCCGCGCTCGCGACCGTGACGACGTCCACGCGATCGAGCTTTCCCTCCTTGCCGAAGGTCTGGCGGGCGCCGTCGATGTCCATGATCGCGATGTGCCCGCCGAACGCCGTCGCCGGCCCCTTCGGCTCGAGGAGTCCACGAACCGTCAGCTGGACTCTGCCGCGGGCGGTCGCGAGATCGAGCTTGGCGCCGCGCTCCAGCAAGTGAGCTTCGGCGAATTCGCGCGTGAGCACGACGCTGTCCGGTTGATTGAGAAAGACGAGCGCGTCCTCGATCACTTCCTCGCCGACCGCTTCGTAGGTGCGGACTTCCTGCTCGCGCAGGATGTCGACACCGAGAATCGCCAGCGTTTCGCCTCGATGCTCCGGATCGGCGAGAAACCCGCGCGTTTCGACGAGCGGCACGGCGCGCGCCACGCCTGCGACCTTTTCGATCGTCTCGAGCTTCTCTTCGGGAAATCCGGCCTCGCCCGCGCTGACGGTCAGCGTGGCCTTCCCGGTCGCCGCCTCGACCGACTCGTGGAAGGAGGCGAGAGTCGAGTGGTTGACGACGCTGACGGCCACGAAGAGCGCCACGCCGAGAGCGATCCCGACGGCGGAGAGAACTGCCCGCAGAGGCCTCGCGCGAAGCTGCGCGAGACCGATCATGCGGATGACAGTCACGCGCCGAGTCCCTCGATCAGACGGCCGAGGTCTCCGACCGTCTTCACGTCCTTCAGCTCCTCGTGACCGAACGAGACACCGAACTCCTCTTGCAGCTCGATCACCATCTCGACGAGGACGAAGGAATCGTTGACGAGATCCGTCAGAGACGCTTCGTCGCCGAACTTCTCGATCGGCTGACCGAGAAAGCCGGCGATTCTTTCGACGACGATTTTTTTGCTGACCATGGCCTCATCTCCTCTTGAGCTTCATCAGTTCGCCGACGCGCTGCTCGTGCTCGGCGATCGTCTGGCGATAGACCTCGCGGTCGGCGGCGGCGTACCTGTCGAGCGTGGCCCGGACACGGTCTGGGCGGTATTTCGACTCCATGCCCTCGAGCGCGGCGCGGACCCACTGGATGTGCCACTTCTCGTCCTCGAGGATCCGGTCGAGGGTTTCCTTGACCGCGGGACGGATCGCCGGTGCGTGACGGTGAAGGTTGTACTGGCCGATCACTCGAGCCTCGAAGACCTGGGTGATCGCGAGGACCTCCATGAGATTCGCCGGCAACCCTGCGGCGGCGAGGTAGCGATCCTGATAAGCCTGCCCGAGCTGGATGGGCTCGGCGCCGAGCTCGGCGATGCAACGTGTCCAGTACCAGGCGTGCTGGCTCTCGTCCGCGAAATGCCGCGTCAGGTCGTGCTGGATCGGCCCGGCCCGGAGCGCCCTCGCGAGCCGCCCGAAGAAGAGCGCGCCGCTGAGCTCCGAGGTGCGGTAGAAGCTCAAGAGCCAAAGCTCGTTTTCGCTGATGGGATTCACGGACACACCGCGACCGTCAGATAACCGCCGAGCTGCTCGATGCTCGCGTAGCGCATCTCGAGGCGGCCGCCCGCGCGCTCGATGAAGGCGGTGCCCCCATCGCGCCGGGGATCGTCGACGAGGTAGTGCGTGAACCAGGTTTCCGAGTTTCCGAGGTTGGCTTTGTAGAGCGCTTCCTTGACGGTCCACAGTCGAAGGCGCGCACGGGGCCCGAGCTCCGCGACGACGTGCCGTTCGTGCTCGCCGAGGAACAGACGCTCCGTCGCGGCCCCTGGCCCGCGGCCGAGCTCGAGATCGACGCCGATACCGCGCAGGTTCGTTGCCGCGACCGCGACCGCGGCGTCACCGCTGTGCGTGAGGGAAACGCGAACGTTCGGAAACTCGATCGCGGCGGTATCGTCCGCTTCCCCTAGGCGACCGAGCAGATACTTGAGGGCTGTTCTGCCCCTCATCCAGGCGCCGAGCTTCGGGCTCCCCTCCAGCGCCTTCCGTCGAATTTGTTCGCCCGCGCTCAAGCTGGATGGATCGACCGGCGCGTACGCGATCGACACCTTCACGGAGACTCCGAGCGCATTGCCGAGCTCGTTCTCCAAGAGAGCCTCAGGCGACAGCATGATCGGCCTCTCGTCCCCAGCGCGTTCGAAGCAGGTAGTCACACGTCTTGCGGAGGAGCTCGGGTGCGTCAGGCGCCCGGTAATCTGCGAGCGCGCCGGCGAGCTTCTCGTTCCGTACGTTCTTCCGGACGAAGAGCTGCTTCGCGAACGGAGCCACGCTGGAGACCGCTTGCTCGACGACGCCGCCGGAGAATGCACGAGCTCCGTCGGCGAGGAGGCGAAACGATTCTTCGTCGGCGTAGATCGGCTTCAGGATTCGTCGCCTGCGGAAGCTCTCGTCGCGCCCGAAGCGCTCGAAGACGAGGTCGATGATTTCTCCGAGTGTGAGCGTCTCCTCGCGCGCCGGCGCGATGTGGTAGACGCCGCCTGCACCGCCCGCGCCGAGAAGCGCGAAGATCGAGTCGACGGCGAAGCGTGCGGTCACGAGGTAAACCGGCGTGTCGGCATTGCCCGGGACCAGCGACAGCAGCCCGTAGTAGAAGAGCTTCAAGGTGTTGTGGACGGCGTTCTGGCGGCTGACGGTGCCCGACTCGTCGTCGGCGAGGACGGTCGCCACGCGGAAGATTTGCCAGGGCAGCCGGTTGAAGCGGGCGAGCAACAACGCTTCCGATTCCCATTTCGAGCGCTCGTAGTGATTCGCGAACTCCGGCCGGTCGGGCAGCAGGGTTTCCTTCACGGGCCCGGCGTCGAGACCGGAGGAGTAGACGGTGCTCACCAGAGCGAATCGCTCGAGGTGCGGGCAGCGGGTCGCGAGCTCGAGGATCTTTTCCGTGCCACGGACGTTGACCTGGTCGGCGCTCTCCCGGTCCACACCGAAACGGGTGATCGCCGCGCAATGAACGATCGAGCCGACGGTGGCGGGATCGACGGAACGGAAAGGCTCCGTCTCGACGAGGTCGCCGGAGATGACGCTCGCTCGATTGCGGAAATCACCGACGAGCCTCGCGAGCTTCTCCCGCTTGGCGCAGAGCTCCGCCTTGTTCCTCGCCCGCACCGAGAGGAGGACCGGCTCCTTCCCCGACTCGAGCAGACGCCGGGCGAGACCGGCTCCGAGGTAGCCGTCGGCTCCGGTGATGAGCACGGCCCTCACGCCATGCCCTCGAGATCCGGCCAGTCGGACGCGTTCATTCCGAAGTGGTCGAGGAACGCGTAGATCCACCGCTCGACGCCGAAGGCGACGCAGCCGGAGAAGGCCTCGCGCCCGTCGCGCCGGATGGCAAACGCCTGGCCGAAGGTGTCCTTGTGGCAGTTGGTCGAGCCGATCGCGAGACGACTCTGGTAGACCATCTCCCGCTTCACGGGCTCGACCTTCTGGAACACGTAGCGCGGATTCCGCGAAGGGTCGAAGAAGGGATCGGTCGCGTCTTGCCAGTCGACCGGGAGACCGAGCCTCTCGAAGAATCCGCTCAGTCGCTCTCGCGAGGTCTCGAGGAAGCTCGCAACCTCATCTTCCGTCCCGATGCAGACGATCTCGCGCATCGAGAAGCTCCACTGACGCTCGAGCGGCCGGTAGTGCGACTCCCTGCGGAAGCAGGTGGCGCGCGTCGTGACGTAGCGGGGGCCGTCGAGCGACGACCCCTGAAAGAGGATGTAGAAGTGGTAGCAGGCCGCCGGCGTCAGCACGTCGCGGATCGGTGCCGAGCGGAAGAGCGGCACGGCGCCGGTTTCGTCGAGCGCTGCTCCGCCAGAGCGGCGCAGGTTCACCGGATCCGGATCGAGCGCGACCGGGAACGTGACGAGCTGCGGGAAAGAGTGAAAGTAGTCGATCTTCGCGAGCTCTCGAGCGGATACGAAGGTCGGGACCGCATACTCGCGCGCTCCCCATTCGCCGGCGAAGCGAACGAAGAGCGCGTCCAGCCGGCGATACAGATCGAGAAGGCTCCCCGAGACCGCGGACTGGCCGTTTCCGTACCAGTGGAGATCCGGATGCTCGGTCGGGTCGACTGAGATCTCACTGCGCATCGGATCTCTCGTGGAAGAACCTCTCGTAGATGGCGTCGATCGAGCGGAAGGCGCCCGCGGCGAGCTGCTCGACGTCGATCGCGTTGCCGCGAAGCTCCTCGAGATAGAGGATGAGATCCATCACCTGTGCCGAGCAGAGGATCCGGCGCTCGATGATCGGCGTCTCGTCGTCCACGTCCTCGACTGCGACCTGGCCGCTCGCCCGCACCACCCATTCGCGGAGCGCACAGCGGATCTGCGATTCGCTCTTCACAGCGCGGGCTCCTCTTCCAGCACTCCGCAGTCGAGGAGATGGCGAACGCAGCTCCGCGAGATCTCGCGCCGACGCTCACGTGCCCGGGGATGTTGGAAACCCTGCTCGCGGACTCTGTAGGGCTCCGCGAAGCCGGCATCGCGGTAGACGTCCGGGTTGAAGTACTCTTTCCAGGTCGCGGCGAGATGCGCGCCGACGGTCTCCCGCACACCGCGGAGCGTCGCCTCCGACCACCGCTCGCGACAGCGCTCGAACATCGCACCGACGAGCTTTCGCCCGAAGGCGAGGTGCCGGGTCTCGTCCCGGTGGTGCATGAGATTGATGGCGCGGGCGAGTGGCACGAGACGATCGTCCCGGGACATCCGCGCGTTGTGGACGTCGACGATCTCTTCGAAGACGAGAACCTTGACGAAGAAGAGAAAGTCTTCTTCGCCATCGGCGTACTGGCGCGGAAAGGCGATCTTCCGCTCGGGGTAGATCTTCCCCGCGTAGCGCGTGCAGAAGCCGCCGAAGCACGCCATGTGCTTGTTTTCCTCGTCGAGGAAGTGGTGCAGGTAAGGGGAGATGGCGTCGCTTCCTTTGAGGTAGAGGCGCCGCGCGAGCCCTTCGATCAGGGCCTTCTCGCCGTGAATGTTGAGGCTGAAGAAGTTGACGGCCTCGAAGAAGGAAAGCCGCTTCCGCTCGCTCTCGCCGAGACGCTCGTAAGCTTCCGTGCCCTCGATCGAGATCAACTCCGGGCTCGTGAACCACTGTTCCCTGTCGAGCGACTCGGCCCACCCGATCTCGGCGTAGGGATTGGCGTTGCTCTTCTTCGAGAGCTCGCAGAGCCTCTCGACCGTTCTCTCGATGCCGCGCGCCGCCGTCACATCCGCTCCAGGATCGTCGACTGCCAATTGAGGCCGTAGCCGGCCATGCAGAGAAGAATTCGGTCGCCCGGCCGAAGGTCCTCGTCCTCTTCGAGCCGCTTCAAGTTGATGATGGAGTCGCCGCTGATCACGTGGCCGACCTCCGCGATCGATGCGAAGTAGACCCGCCCGAGCTCGACACCGAGGAGACGCGAGAGGATCTGCCACGCCTTGACGTTCACGTTCTGCGGCACGATCCAGCGGATGTCGGCGATGCCGAGCTCCGCCTTCTTCAGCGTCTCCTGAATGAGGCGATGCGTGTAGGTGAAGTAGCTGCCCACGGTCTCGTCGTCCGAGGCGCGCGCCAACGCTCCGTTGGTGATCGAGTGGCAGGCGAGAAGGCGGAATCCCTGTGGAGCAGTCGAGACGGTGCAGGCAGCCGCACCGTCGGAGATCAGGTTGTAGGCTTGCTCGTAGCTCGCTCCCGCCGGGAAGCGGTCCGCGGTGACGCACAGAACTTTGCCGACCTCGGGCTCGGAATGGAGCAGCATGCGCGCCAGGCGAAGCGAGCCGAGCATGCCGGTGCAGGCTTGCTGATTGAGGCCGATCACCATCGCGTCGTCGAGCCCGAAATCGGCCTGCAGGTGGCTGGCCGGAAAATCCATCAGGTGCTTGACGTCGCCGGTCTCGCGGAACTTCGACTGCTCGCCGATGCTGCCGTTCACCGGCAGGCAGGTGGAGTAGACGATCGCGCCGACGTCCCCGAGGTCCGCGGCGATCCCCTCGAGTGCGCGCCGTGCGAGGTCGTAGGCGGTCGTTCCTTCGCCGCAGACGTGGTGGTGCCGGAATCCAGCCTGTTCCAACGTCTTGGCCTTCGCGCTCGCGCGACCGGCGGCGATCGAGTCCTCGATCGTCGATCGCTGCTCGCCGAGAGCGTAGGCGAGATGGTTCACGAAAACCGAAGTCATCGTCTCGCTCATGAGCTCGCTCGGCACTCGAGCTGGTCGAGCCATTCGCGGACGAGCGGCCGGCGAATCGAATCGACGCCGGTGCGGGGGAGGTCGCCCGCATGGAGGTAGATTTTCGAGGGCCGCTTGTACGGCGCGAGGTCCAAAGTGAGGCGGGCGATCTCCTTGCGAATTTCCACGGAGACGGCCTCGGGACATTCGCGCCATCGCCGCGAGTCGGCCGGAACGGCCACCGCGCACACTTCCTCGGCGTCTTCCGGAGAGTCGGACGCGGGACGCCGACCGAGGACGCAGGTTTCCTTGATGGTCGAAGCCCTGGAGAGAGAGACCTCCACTTCCTCCGGGTCGACCTTCTTGCCGTTGCCGAGGACGATCAGGCTCTTCAAGCGGCCCGTGACGTGCAGAAATCCGTCGGCGTCGATCCAGCCGACGTCTCCCGTGTGGAACCATCCGCGCGGATCGATCGCCTCGCGGGTGAGATCGTCGCGGCGATAGTAGCCCTTCATCACGTGCGGGCCGCGCGTCAGGATTTCGCCCTCGCGGTCGACCTCGACCTCGACTCCGGGGAGCGGCCGGCCGACCGACCCGATCCGATTCGCGTCGACTGTGTTGACGGAGATGACCGGGCTGGTTTCCGTGAGGCCATAGCCCTGGAGAACCGGCACTCCCAGCCGATCGAAGAACGTCGCGACCTTTGGATCGAGCGGCGCGCCGCCCGAGATGAAAACGCGGAGCGCGTCCCCGAGGAGGCGGCGATCTCCCTTCTGCCTTTCGAGCCAAGCTTTGAGCGACCGGAAGAGGAGCGGCACGCCGATCATCACGCTCACTTGGCGCTCGCGCATGAGCTCGGCGAGTTGGTGAGGGAAGAGCGTCTGCGTGTAGCAAACCGTCGCTCCCACGCTCAGCGCCGCGAGGAAGCCGCACGACAGCTCGAGGAGATGGTTGAGCGGCAGGACGGAAAGCGCGCGGTCCCCGGCACCGACTTTGATCGCCCGCGCGACGGTCTCCACCTGGAAGTGAAGGTTCGCGTAGGTGATCATCACTCCCTTCGGGCTACCGGTGGTTGCCGAAAGGTAGACGATGGCAGCGGTCTCGTTCGCGGGGCGCACGCGGAAGCAGGGAGCGTTCCCCGCGTTGCCGCAGCCCAAGTCGGCGTCGAGGAGAAAGACGTGTTCGATCGAGGGTGCCAGGGCTCGAAGACTTCGAGCGCGCTCGCTCGAGCCCGCCGAGACGAAGAGGATCTTCGGGCGGCAATCGTCGAGGATGGACTCGAGCTCGGTTTCGGTGAGCTTGGTGTCGAGGGGAACGACGATCGCCCCGGCGCGAATCGAGCCGAGGAACGCGACGCCCCACTCGGGGCGTGATTCGGAGAGGATCGCGACCCGATCGCCTGCTTCGACGCCGGCCTCGATCAGCGCGGCGGCGAGCCGGCGCGCACGATCGAACAGCTCGGCATAGGTCAGCTCGACCCGCTCGTCTCGATCCGTGACGCAGAGCGCAATGCGATCGGCGAACCCAGCCGCCCGGGTCTCGAGGAGATCGAGGAGGATGTTCGTTTTCGCGGCCATTTGCGGGTCATCTCTCGTTTGAGGGGCGCTAGAAGCGGGCTAGCGACGCTACGAATGCCAGTCCGCTTCTGCCTTGAAGGCGTAAAAGGCGGCTTCACGACGTAGAGGCGGGGAGATACTCGAGCCCGTGGAGTGAGAAGCTCTCCCGCCACCTCGGCTTCTCGCCCGATAACTTGAGCGAGGGCATCCTGCGGATGAGCGTGCCAAGCGCGACCTGCGCTTCGATCCGCGCGAGTGCCGCCCCGAGGCAGAAGTGAATCCCGCCGCCGAAGGCGATCTGGCGAAGGTTCGGGCGGGTAATGTCGAGCCGATCGGGATCGGGAAAGACCTCCGGGTCGCGGTTTGCGGCGCCGAGGCACACCATCACGCGCTCGCTCTTGTGGATCGTCTTACCGCCGATCTCGACGTCCTCTCGGGCCAGCCGTCCGGTCATCTGGGCGGAGGGCTGGTAACGCAGGCACTCCTCGACGGCGCCGCGAACGAGCGAAGGATCGCGCCGCAAGAGATCGAGTTGATCGGGATGCTGGAGGAGCGCGAGCGTCCCGCTGCCGATGAGCGACGCGGTCGTCTCATGGCCCGCGGCGAACAAAAGCAGGCAGGTGGCGGCCAGCTCGTCCTCGGTCAGCCGATTCCCGTCCTCCTCAGCGGCGATGAGGGCGCTCAGGAGATCCCCGTTCAGGTTCGAGCGCCTCGCTCTCGCGAGTCGGCGGAAGCAATCCACGGATGCTTCCACCGCCCGAGAGCCGCGATCGACGACCTCCGGAGCGAGCACCGGATCGAGGGTGCGGGCGACGTCTCCCGCCCAGCGCATGAGCTCCGAGCGCTCCTCGTCGGGCACTCCGAGCATCTCGCTGATCACCCTCACTGGCAGGGGGTATGCGAACTCGCTCATCACCTCCCTTCCGCCGTCCCGGGTAGCGTCGAGGAGCTCATCGACGATCGACTGGATGCGCGGCCTCATCTCCTCGACGCGGCGTGGAGTGAACGCCTTCGTCACCAGGCCGCGAAGTCTCTCGTGGTCGGGCGGATCGAGGAAGAGCATCCACCGGCTCTGAACCTCGAGGAGCGGCCCGGAGGCGAGCCTCCTCTGGACGACCTGCCGTCCACCTTTCGCAAATCGGCTGTCGTCGCGGAGAACCGCCACCGCGTCGGCATAGCGCGTGAGGACCCACATCCCGACGATCGGGCTCCAATGGACCGGGTCTTCGGCGCGAAGGCGGTGATAGACGGGGTACGGATCGGCGGCGAGACCGGGAAGAGATGGATCGAACTGAAGCGGAGTGTCTTTTCGCGCCGTGAGCATCGTTCGCCTCCTCGACCGAGAGGCGTAAGTCGATGGCTTACGATGTAATGGGCTCCTACAGCTCCCAGGAAACCGGGTGTTTCGGGTTGGGGACGTAGCAGCAGAAGGTCCCGGTCTTGATCGTGGTCGAGAGGTGGTGACCGAGGGAGGGGTGGCTCTCGGCGATCTTCTGAAGCGCGAGCTTGATCGCCACGGTGACGTTCGCCCGGGCTCGTTCGACGGCCGATGCCGCTTTGCGATCGCGTCCGCCGAGCCCGACGGCCGAAGCCAGCTCGCCGCCGATAATCTCGATCTCCTCGCGCGCTCGCTCCGACCGGCCGCGGTCGTTCAGGCGCTCGGCTTCCTCCAGCTCCTCCTTTAGCTCCTCGAGCCGGCCCCGATATTGCGCCCTCGCCTTCGCGTCGAGAACCGCTCCCGCGTCGCTGGCCGCGTGGTCGAGACCGGCCCCCGAGAGGTCCATGACATGGACTTCGCTTCCAGGGTTTCGCAGGAGCTGCGCGATCAAGTCGAGACCGCGAAGGTGTTTCAGGCGAAACGACGTGCCCTCGAAGGCGAGCGTCCAGTACTCGCCTTCGCGGCGGAGAAGGTTCCCTCCCGTCGCAGGCGTCGCTTCAGCCGCGCGACTCATCTTCGCCCGCAGCGAATCTGTCCGTCCGAGGAGGAGCTTCAAGCCGAGCTCGGTCGCTGTGCTCGTTGTCTCGTCGAGGAGCCTGGCGGCCTCTTCTCGGTCACCGGGCACGCCACGGACGAGGAGCATCTCGGCGTAGTTGATCTGCGTGAAGGTCGTCCACCCCCGCGCGCCCATCTCACGGTTGCGCGCCAGCGCGTCCTCGAAGTGTCGCTTCGCCTCGTCGAAGCGCCCCATCGTGGAGGCGAGAAGCCCGAGATAGCCAGCCGCGGACCCTGCACACGCAAAGGCATCCGCCAAGATCACGTTCCGATCCGCGAACGGCAAGAAGTGCGCATACACGGCTTCGGCCCGGTCTCGATCGCCGAGGCGCGCACAAAGCGTGGCGCACCAACACATCGTCGTCATCCAGACAGCGTCGCGCGGGAAATCGGCGAAGCGAGCACCAGCGAGCAGCTCGAGGTGTGAACGTGCCTCGTGCATGCGCCCGAGATCGGCGTAGATCACGGCCAGGAAGGCACGGATGCCGGGGAATTGCGGATACTGCTCAGCGAATCTCCGGACGCTCTCGACCACCAGCTCCCCCTCGCCCCTTTCGCGGCCGATGAGGGCCACCTGCATCGAGCAAATCAGTCGCGCGTTCGGCTCCTCCGCGAGGTCACCGAGCTCCATCGCGCGGGCGGTCAGGCGCTCCGCCGCCATGAGGTCACCCTCGAGCATCGCGCGCATCGAACGCCACACGGCTGTCCAGTAGTTGCTCCCCGGGAGTCGGATCCGCTCGGCCAGCCGCCCGTGTGCGTCGATGACGATGTCGAGATCCCGGATCCGACCGAGCTCGAGGAGATCGTTGACGCGCCGTTGGTGCGCCCCGAGGATGGTCTCGGGATCGCCGCCCTCATGCGCGACCTCTAGGAGCTCGATGCCGAGAGCGACACGCTCTTCGAGATCATCGGGGCCGAGAAGACTGTTATGTCGAGCGTCGAGCGCGCGGGCGAGCGTAACGCGTTCACCGAGGCGGCGCGCAATCTCGATGGCCTCTTTGCCGCTCGAGCGGCTTCGGTCGAGCGAGCCGTACTGGAGCTCGTATGCGAGCCGCGCGAGGACCCGCACACGCAGCGCGCTGTCACGCCCTTCGAGCGCTTGGTTTGCCTCTTCGAGCAAGCGAACGGATTGCTCGTCGACCGTGCCCGCCGGTGGGTCGACGAATCCGGAGAAGCCGAGAGCCGCTCGTGCCAGACCCTCCGCCCATGCGAGTCCCCGCGCGAGCTCAGCTGCTGCTTCGAAGCCCTTTCGCGCGTCGGCGAGCTGGCCCGCGCGACTGCGCGCGTCGCCGAGCGAGAGAAGCAGCTCGCAACGCCTCCGCTCACCTCCGCCGGTCACCCGAAGCGCTTGCAGCGCTCGCTCGAAGTGAAGCGCCGCCTCCTCGTAGGAGAATGCCGCGAGCGCTTGCTCACCGGCACGGGTCGAGTACTCGACTGCCTTCTCTGCGCCGCCGTGGAGCGCCGCCCCGAAGAAGTGGCGGGCGAGGAGCCCGAGGTGCGGCCCTGGATCGGCCGCGTGAATCCGCTCCAGAGCCTCGCCGATCTGCCGGTGCAGCTCGAGACGCGCCTCGCTCGGGATCGCATCGTAGAGCGACTGCCGGACCAGATCGTGAGCGAAGCGAAAGCGACCGAGAAGGCCGTTCTCACGAACGAGACCCGCCGCGCGCGCCCCCGCGAGCAGCTCGAGGACCTCGTCAGACGGTCGCGCCACCACTTCTGCGAGCGGGGCGAGATCGAAGTCCGGACCGAACGCCGACGCCGCCGAGAGGATGTCTGCGCACTCCGGGCCGGCCAGCGCCACGCGGCGACGCACGGTCGCCCGCACGGCGGCGGGCAGCGGAAGGTGCTCCGGAGGAGCCCCCGCTTCGGATCCGGCGAGACTTCCCTCGGCGGCGAGCACGCGGACGATCTCGTCCACGAAGAAGGGATTGCCCTGACTCGCGTTGTGGACGCGCTCGCCCCAGCGGGCGCTCACCGTCATGTTGGCGGTTTGCTCGACGAGGACGCTCACCTCTTGAGCGGACAGCCCGCGCAGCGGGATCGTGCGGCCGTGGCGCGCGAGCAGCGCGATCGTCTCAGCGACTTCGGGCGCGATGCCCGGCTCGGCTTCTCGGGAGACCGCGAGGAGCAGCATCGGCAGCGTCGAAAGCTCGGAGGCGACGAAGCGGAGCAGAAGCAGAGATCCGGGGTCAGCCCACTGGACGTCGTCGATGACGACCACGAGAGGGTGACTGACGGCGGCAGCGTTTCGCAGCAGGACTCCAACCGCGTCGAAGAGTCGCGGACGCGCGGTCGTCGACTCGATCGACGCCTCGTCCATGGACGAAGCGTCGACGTGTCCGCGCAGCTCGGGGACGAGCCGTGCGAGATCGCCGAGCCGGTCATCGAGACCACGAAGCAAGTCCACGCGGTCGATACCCGCGGCGAGCCCCCGCAGAATCTGTGTCCACGGCCAATAGGCAGGGGCGCCTTCGCCTTCCCAGCTTCGACCCCAGAGGCACCGCGCGCCGTGATCCGAGGCCTTGCGGACGAATTCCTCCGCGAGGCGCGATTTCCCGATGCCGGGCTCGCCGACGATCCGGAAGAGACCGCCACGCCCCGCGACCGCCTCCTCGAGGCCCATCGCGAGCTCCGCGAGCTCTCGCGTTCGGCCGACGAACGCGCGACGATGCGATGTCTCGAGGGCTGCCCCCGATTGATCATGATGCCGGCCATCGTCGGCTCGGCGGCGCTGGCTGGTCTCCGTGTCGACACCTCCCAATCGTCGGGTTGCATCGGAGCTTAGTGCGCCGCTCGCTTCGCCGTAAAGAGCGTCATTTTCGACGCGATCGCCCGAGCCCGAAGTCGAACTTGCGCGACGCGATGTGCGCCCACGGAATGACGCGGATGTGCTCCCCGATCGTGTGAGGTTCGGCGGCATTCGAAACGACAAACCCCTCTCGCAGGCCCAGGTCCTTCATGCACTCGCGCAGTCCGGCGACACCGTGGCGATCGACGGCCGCCGCCAGCTTGATCTCGATCGCGACGATGCGCCGGCCGTCGCGCACGATCAGATCGACTTCGCCGCCACCGTGTGTGCGCCAATAGAACAACTCGGGCCTCACCGCGCGCTCCGCGGCGAGCGCGGCGATTTCCTCGATGACCATGCCCTCGAACGAGCGCCCGCGTCCCGGCCAGGAGTCCAGCTCGCGGGGCTCGCGCAACCCTGCGAGGAAGTGAAGCAGTCCCGTATCACGTACGTAGATCTTCGGCGCCTTGGTGAGACGCTTCTGCACGTTCGCGAAGTAGGGCTGTAGGCGCCGGATCATGAAGGCGCCCTCGAGCACGTCGAGATGGTCAGTCACCGTGTGATGCGAGACGGTCAGCGAGCGCGCGAGGTCCGAAGCGTTGAGAACGTTGCCGTGCACGTGCGTGAGCATCGTCCACAACAAGCGGAGCCGTGCCGCCGCGAGCCGGATGCCGAGCGCGGGCAGGTCGCGCTCCAAGAAGGTGGAAACGTACGCGTCCAGCCAAGCGCTCCGCGCCACGGCCCCGCGCAGCGCGTGTACCGGCGGGAAGCCGCCCCAGAACCAGCGATCACGCGCATGCCGCGTTCTGGAGAGCTCCGCGGCGGAGAACGGGGTGAGCTCGAGCAGGCCGATGCGTCCCGCGAGCGACTCCGAGACGGAGCGCATCAGCGCCGGACTCGCGGAGCCGAGAAGAAGAAAGCGGCTCTTGCCTCGAATGCGGTCGATTTCGTGCCGCAACGCGGGGAAGAGCGCGGGCAGCCGCTGCGCCTCGTCGATCGCGAGCCGGCGGGGATTGGCGCGGAGAAATCCCTCGATGTCGGCGCCGAGCGCATTGAAGTCGGCGGGCCGCTCGAGATCGAGATGACGCCAGTTCGGATGCTCGGTTCGCACCCAGGTGCTCTTCCCGCATTGGCGCGGTCCGGCGATGAGCACGGCCGGGAATGATCGGAGCGACCGAGCGAGCCGTTTCTCGAGCCGCCGGGGGACCCATTTCCATGACTTGAAACCTGGCACCCTGGGTTCCAGAATTCAAGTCATGCGCGATAAGCTGCGAGGCAAGACCTCAGCGGCTCCAGGAGATCGGCGATCGGGGGTCGGAGGTGTAGCTGCAGACGTTGCCGGTCTTGATCGTGAGGGCGAGGTGGCGGCCGAGCGCGGCGTCGTTCTCCGCGATGCGCTTGAGCGCCGCCTTGATCGCGATCGTCACGTTGGAGCGCGCCCGTTCGGCGGCCGACCCGGCCTTGCGATCGCGACCGCCGAGACCGGTCGCGCGGGCGAGCTCGTCGGTCAGAAAGTCGATCTCCTCACGGGCCCGGCTTGCTCGTTCGGGATCGTTGAAGCGCTCCGCCTCTTCGAGCTCCTCGCGGAGATCGCCTAGCCGTTGGCGATAGTCGGCTTTGGCTTGACCGTCGAGGAGCGGGCCTGCGTCGCCGAGCTCGCTCACGGCCGAGGTTCCCTCGCGTGTCAGCGAGCGATCGCCAGTCGCGGGCCGTTCTTCGTGGATGGCCGCCAGATCGAGCGCGCGGAAGCCCTGGTCGGGGTAGTAGAGCAGCTCGGCCAGATAGCGGAGGCCCTTCGTGTCCTTGAGACGAAACGAGCGGCCCTCGTGCGTCACCGTCCAGTAGTCACCCTCTCGCCGGAAGACGCTGCCGTCGAGCGCCGGGGCCTCCGCGACTTCCGGTGGCGGCTTGGCGTCATCGCCCTCCGCCCATCGCACTCGGAAGACTTGCCGCTTCCCCGCGATTCCTTTGAGCTCCACCTCGCGGCCTCCGTCGAAACTGAGATCGCGGTCGCTCTCGCCGAGATCCCGTACGACCGAGGAGGTGACGATCTCGCCGGCCTTCGCCTGGCCGGCGATGCGGGTGACGAGGATCACGGCCCTGCCGAAGTAGCGATTGTTCTGTCGCAGCGGTTCCCCGGAGTGGATGCCGATCCTGACGCAGATCGGCCGCGCCGGATGCTCGGCGCTATAGGCCGCGAACGCGCGTTGAATGGCGACCGCACAGTGAACCGCCGAGGTGGCGGTCTCGAAGGCGAGAAGAAAACCGTCGCCTTGAAGCTCGAGCTCCCGCCCGCCGTGCGACTGGAGCTCTTTGCGGACGATCGCGTTGTGGGCCTCGACGACCTCGAGCGCCTGACGGTCGCCGAGCTTCTCGGTCATCTCGGTGAAGCCCGCCATGTCGCTGAACATCAGCGTCACGGTGCCGTGGAGTGAAGGGCTGGGCGGGGACGGGGCGTGGAGCGACGTTGCGCGCTCGAGGAGGCTCTTCATGCCGAGCTCGGCAGCGGTGGCGATCGCTTGCTCGAGCAGGTGCATGGCCTTCTCGCGATCCCCGGTCTCGCCGCGGCGAAGCAGCATCTCGGCGTAGTGAAGCTGCGTGCGCGGGATCCACGGACGCGCGCCGATCCGGGCGCTCATCGTCAGAGCGTCCTCGAAGTGACGCTCGGCATCCGCGAAGCGCGACATCGTCGCCGCGAGGAGACCGAGATGATGCGAGACGGTGTGGAGGCAATAGAAGGCAGGGCCCATGATCACGATCTCACCGTCCCGGGGCAGGAGGAGCTCGTAAAGGACGGCGGCGCGCCTCTTGTCCCCCAGAGATGCGCAGACCTCTGCTAGCCAGCCCAAGGCAACGAGACGATTCGGATCAAAGGGCGCGGTCGAGAAGTCGCTCGCCGCAAGCCTCTCGAACTCTTCCCTAGCCTCGGCTTCACGCCCGAGCTCCTTGTGAAGCGTGACTCGCGAGGCTGGCGAGATGGCCGTCCCCTCGTAGAAAAGAACGCCTCGTTCGAAGGCCTCCGCGAGCTCGACGAATCGACCCTGCTCACGGAGCAGCATGAACTTCTGCATCGAAGTGATCACCCGGGCGTTCGAGCCCCTCGCACGGCTGCCGATCGCGGATACCTCGTCGATGAGCGCTTCGGCCTCGGCAAATCGGCCGCGCATCATCGAGCGCATCGCGCGATAAACGGGTGTGTACGCCATGTGCCACCGCTGGCGAAGCTCACCCGCCCCCTGCGCGTACGCCGCGAGGTCGCGGTCGGCGGCGTCGACATCGCCGCAAGCCACGTCGCAAGCGATGCGCAGCCGGTGTGGAAGAAGCGCGAGCTCGCGGTCGCCCGATTCTGCGGCGAGCCGCTCTACCTCGGAAAGTACCTCGCGCAACTCCCGATAGCGGCCCCGGTGCCAATCCATGAGGCAACGCACCGTCTGCGCAGCGGCCAGAGCAGCCGGAGCGCCGATGCGCCGAGCGACGGCGAGGGCCTCGTCCGCGAGCACGACCGCGCGCTCGGGCGCGGAGAACAGGAGCTCCGCGGCGAGCCTCGACATCACCCGCACCCGTAGGAGGCGGTCCTCGCCCTCGAGCGCGGCCAGTGCGTCCTCGAGGAGACGGAGATGGACGGGATCGGCGAAGGGAACCCCGGGGAGCGGGTGCCCGAAGCGGAGCGCCGCCCGAGCGAGCGGCTCGCCGAGGCCGAGCTTCCGTGCCAGGTCCGCGCCCTGAGCGAGTGGACCCTTCGCGGCCTCGAATTCGCCCGCCCGGCCCTGCGCCTCGCCGAGTGACACCAGGAGCTCGCAGCGTCGCGCCTCGTCGGGCGCCATTCGCCCGAGCACGTCGAGCGCCTGCTCGAAGTGGCCGGCGGCTTCCTCGTAGCCGTGCATGGCTGCCGCGCTCCGGCCGGCGCGGATCGAATAGTCGATCGCCTTCTCCGCGTCGCCCGCGACCGCGACCTCGAGGAAGTGGTGAGCCAGCTCGGCGAGGTGTGGCTCGAGGTTACCCGCCCGAACCTCTTCGAGCGCAGCACCGATCGCGCGGTGAAATTGCTGGCGCTCGGCGGGACCGAGGTCTTCGTAGAGCGTCTCGCGGATGAGGGCGTGCGCGAAGATGTAACGGAGTCCCGCGACGGAGACGCGCGTGACGAGCCCAGCCGTGACGGCGGGGCTCAGCGCTTCGGCGACGTCGCTCGCCGACCTGGCGCAGGCGTGCTCGAGTAGCGTGACGTCCAGCTCCCTGCCGGCGACCGAGCCGATCGAGAGCAGATGCTTCGTCTCCTCAGGTAAGAAGGCCAGCCGCCGCCGGATCACCGCGCGCACGCTGTCGGGGATCGGAATTCGGCCGGAAGCTCGGACTCCCTCGGCGAGGAGGAGTCGCACGATCTCGTCGACGAAAAAGGGATTGCCGTCCGTCGCTTGATGGACCGCCGAGACGAGCCGGGCGTCGGGCTTCGCCCGGCTGATCGTCTCCATGAGCGCGTCGACCTCGGCCTCGCCGAGACCCCGCAGCGGCAGCGGTCTAGCCGCGCGGGCGAGCTGCGCGAGTAAATCTGCGAGCGGCCCAGCCTGGCGCGCCTCTGCCTCGCGGTAGGTGCCGATCACCAGCATCCGCGCGTCGCGGAGCTCTTGGGCCAGGTGCTCGAGCAACAAGAGCGAGGACTTGTCGGCCCAATGAAGGTCGTCGAGGACGAGCACCAGCGGCCGCGACTGCGCGGCCTTCTTGAGGAAGCGCACCGTCGCATCGAAGAGGTAGAAGCGCGCGTGCTCCGAATCGGGAGACGTCGCCGCCGACGGCACGCCAGCGAGCTGTGCCCGAAGCTCCGGCACCATCTGCGCGAGATACGCGGCGCCGGCGGCCATTTCTGCGGCGAGCTCCGCGGGCGTCGAAGCTTCGGCGAGGCCACGGATGACTTGCACCCAGGGCCAGTACGCCGGCGCGCCTTCGCCTTCCCAGGCTCGGCCCCAAAAAACGCGCACGCCGCGGTCCGCCGCGATGGCGCAAAGCCGGTCCGCGAGGCGGGTCTTGCCGATCCCGGGCTCGCCCGAGACGAGGAAGAGCGAGCCGCGTCCGCGCTCAGCCTCGCCGACCGCGGCGTGAAGCTCGGCGAGCTCGCGCTCGCGGCCGACGAAGATGCCGCCGCCGAGCCGGTCGGTGGCGAAGCGCGTCTCCTCGTTCGTGGTCTTGAGAGCTCGCGCATCCGCGGCGAGCTTTGCCATGCCGAGCGTCTCGGCGGTGGCCTGCGACTTCGTCACCAGCGAGAGAGCTCGATCGCGATCTCCAGGCGCGACGCGCGCGAACAGCATCTTCGCGTAGTGGTACTGCGTTCGCGCCGTCCACGGCGGCGCCTCCATCTTCGCGCTCTTCGCCAGCGCATCTTCGAAGTGCCGCTCGGCGTCCTCGAAGCGGCCCAGCGTCGTGGCGAGGAGACCGAGAAAGTGCGAAGGGGGATCCAAGCAATAGAGACCGCCGGCCGGCGTCGCAAACTCGCCCGCCGCGGGCAGCAGCAGCTCGTAGATGATCGCAGCGCGGCGCGAATCTCCGAGATAGGCGCAAACCTCCGCAAGACCGGCGAAGCCGGTGCGCCGAGCCGGACCGGCGGCCACCGGGTCACTCGCGAAATCGCCCGCCATCAAGCTCTCGAGCGCGCGCCGTGCCTCGCCTTCGTTGCCGAGCTCCGCATGCATCACAGCGAGGGCGCACTGCACCCCGAACGTCATGCCGAGGGAACGCGGCACATCTTCCCACTTGGCTGCATTCTCCAGCCGGCCTTGCTGCCGCCGCATCAAGAACAGTTGCGTAACGAAGTCCGACCGAGCGCTCTCTCCCCGCGCCCGCAAGCCGGTCTCGCGCGCCGCTTGAAGGTGCCGTTCCGCTTCCTCGAACCCGCCTCCGATCGTCGAACGAAGTGCCCGAAGGGTGTGACTGAAACTCAAATGGTACGGTTGCCGCAGCTCTTCGGCGTCTTGTGCGTAGATCTCGAGCTCACGATCGACGGCGACTCGATCACCTGCAGCGAGAAGCGTCGCGATCCAGCATCGGCGGGGAAGGAAGACGAGCTCCTTGTCTCGCGTCTGCTCGGCAACCTCGATCGCCTCGGAAGCCAGGGCGACTCGCTCGGAGAGGCTGGACGTACCCCACGTGACCACGAGTCGAGCGATCAGCGCCGCCGCTAGGGCCGCGCGGTCGTCGATCCGCCGCGCCATCTCCAAAGCGTCGCGAGAGAGCCCGTAAGCTCGCCGCGCAGCGCCCGAATGGATCGACTCGATCGCCAGCCGAGCCATGGTCCTCGCCCGCAGGACGCTGTCCTCGTCATCGAGAGCTGTCAGAGCATCCTCGAGCATCCGCAGGAGGCGCGAATTGCTCATGACGAGCGTCATGGTGGCCGGCCGGCCGTATCCGAGCGCCGCACGCGCGCCCCGGGCGCCGTCACCGAGCTTTTTGGCGGTTTCGGCCGCTTGGACGAAACTATCCGTCGCAGCTTCAAGCTCTCCGGCGTTGCTCAGCACCTCGGCCAACGAGAGCAGCAGCTCGCAACGGCGTGATTCGTCGTTCCCCTCGCCAGCCAGCATCTCGATCGCGCGGCGGAAGTGCTCTGCCGCCTCCTCGTAAGCGTGCATCGTCTTCGCCTGGAGGCCGGCTCGCGCGGAGTAATCGACCGCTTTTTCGGCGTCGCCCACTGCGACGAAGTGGCGAGCGAGCTCGGCCGCATGCGCCTCACAGTCCGATGCGTAGATCGCCTCGAGCGATTCGCCGATCAGGTGATGAAGCCGTCGCCGGTCGGCGGCGTCGAGATCGTCGTAGAGCGTTTCCCGAACGAGCGCGTGCGCGAACGAATGGCGGTTCGCTGCCCCCGACAATCGGCTCAGCAGGCCGGCAGCGATCGCCGGTGCGAGAAGCTGAAGAATCTCGTCCGACTTTTGTTCCGACGCCTCCCCGAGCGTAGCGACGTCGAACTCTCTCCCCAGGACCGAGGCGAGCGAGAGCAGTTTCGAGCACGGCGCGGGCAACGCTCCGAGCCGGCGGCGGATCGCCGCTCGCACGCCCTCCGGAATCGGCAGAGCCGCGCCGGCCGGCCGCTTTCCCTCGGCCGCGAGCAGGCGCACCACTTCGTCGACGAAGAACGGATTTCCATCCGTCGCGCGGTGGACGGCACCGACGATCGCTGTGTCTGATCCCTCTCCGCCGATGCGCTCGAGGAAGAGCGCGACCTCCGGCTCGGTGAGGCCGCGGAGTGGGAGCTGCTTGGCTTCGCGGACGAGGGTGCCGAGCGCCTCGCTCACGGCGGCCGTCTGCCGTGCCTCGGCCTCGCGGTAGGTCCCGATCACGAAGATCCGCGCGTCGCGAAGCTCGCGCGCGAGAAACTCGAGCAGGAGGAGCGACGGCTTGTCGGCCCAGTGGAGATCGTCGATGACGAAGAGGATGGGCTTCGCCCGCGCAGCGCTCTTCAGGAACCGCGTGACCGCGTCGAAGACGTAGAAGCGCGCATACTCCGAATCAGGCGAGGTCGGCGCCGCGACGATGTTCGGCAGCTTCTCCGCGAGCTCCGGCACGATCTGCGCGACGTATGCCGCGCCGTTGCCCAGCTGGGCGGCGAGCTCTCCACGCGGCGTCCGATCGATCACGGCGCGGAGCACTTGTACCCACGGCCAGAACGGCGGCGCGCCTTCGCCTTCCCACGAGCGGCCCCACGCGACCTGCCAGCCGCGCTCCACCGCTAGCGTCGAGAGGCGATCGGCAAGCCGGGTTTTGCCGATCCCCGGTTCGCCCGAGAGGAGGAAGAGCGATCCCCGCCCACCCTCTGCCTCTTCGAGCGCGGCACGAAGCTCGCCGAGCTCCCGCTCGCGCCCGACGAAGATGCCCCCACCGAGCCGGTCCGTCGCAAAGCGCGTCTCCGACGAGACGTCCTCGGCGAGGCCGCGGCCTCGATCGTTGGTCGAGCTTTTCGTTTCGGCGATGCCTCGAGGGTCAGGTCAGGGAGGATAGTCCCATGGGTCATCAGCCGGCAATCCTCCAAGAGCCTGCTAGCTGTTCGTCGGGTGCCGGCGGACGAAGGTCGCGATGACACGACCGACGGCGTCCGGGTCCTGCAGCGGCAGCATGTGGTTGACGCCCGCGATGGTCGCGACCTCGGCGTGGGATAGGAGCGACGTGGCAAGCTCGGTGATCTGGCGACTCATCGGGCCGAGACGGGCGCTCTCTCCGCCCTCGGCAACGAGGACCGGCTGATGCACGCGACCGGCTTCGGCCGCGCCGAACCGCCACTCCTGAACCGCGGGGATTTCGTCCGCGAAGAAGAATGCCGCCTCGCGAACGGCGCGTTCGTAACCCGCTTGGCCGAGCGTGCGTTCGATCAGTTCCCGGTGGCCGCCGCCGCCCACACCGCGCAAAAAGGTATCGAACGCCCTCTCCACTTCTCCTGCGGCGAACGCCTCCATCGCAGGCCCGACGAACTGGCGACCAAGCTCCGCAAACGCGGGCGCCTGCAGCCCGCCGCCCGGGGCCGGCTCCAGCAGGACGAGGCTATGAACCAGGTCGGGACGATCGATCGCCTGCTGTAGACCGATCAGGCAGCTCGATGAGTGGCCGACCCAGTGGATCTTCCGGAGACCCAGGAGGTCCGCCAGCGCCGCCAGGTGGCCGGCGTGATCCGCGAGGCTCAGATGAAGCTCGGGGGCGTTCGGCCCGTAGCCCGCGCGACGCACGCGAATCACGCGAAAGCCGTCCAGCGTAGAGCTCGCGCTCAAAGGAAGAAACCAGTCGGCGAAGACGCCGCCGTGGACGAGCAGAATCGGCTCGCCGCGCCCGCGCTCCGAGTACTCGATCTCGGCGCCGCCGAGGGGGACGCGCCGCATGGCTTCGGGATCCGACTCCACGTTTTTCGTCTCGGGGCGTCCTTCTCTACATCGTTGAGCCCGCTTTTACGCCTCCGGGTCAGGATGGAGACAATCAAAAAAGCGCTCCGGGATCCGGCCGAGCTCGCCACTGGCTTCATGGCGACCCGGATGCTCCACGTAGCGACGAAGCTCGGGATTGCCGAGCTCTTCGAGGACGGGACCGCTGGAGCTGAGGAGATCGCGCGGGCGACGGGATCTCATCCGTCGTCGCTCGCGCGTCTGCTGCGCGGGCTCGCCGATCTCGGATTCCTGGCGGAGGATGAGCACGGTCGCTTTCGTCTGACGGCGACGGGGAAGCGCCTGCGGCGTGATCATCACGCATCGATCGCGCCGCTGGTTCTCGAATGCGGCGAGCCGCACGTCCAGGCGGCGTGGGCGGAGCTCGGTCACGCCGTTCGTACCGGAGGCTCGGCCTTCTACTATGCGCTCGGCGCCGAGTACTGGGCGTACGTCGGCAGGCGTCCGAGCCTCGATGCCGGCGCCGGCGAATTCCTGTCCGCGGACGACCGGTCGAAAGTCGCCGCGTGCGACTTCTCGGGAGTCGAGACGCTGATCGACGTCGGCGGAGGCCGCGGCGAGCTTCTGCTCGCGATCCTCGAGCAGAGCCCGTGGTTGAGAGGTACGGTCTTCGATCTGCCCGAGCTCGCATCCGCCGCGACGACGCTTCTCGGCGCCTCGCCGCTCGGCGAGAGAGCTACGTTCGTCGGCGGAGACTTCTTCACCGAGGTGCCCGTCGGCGCAGACGTCTATCTTCTCGCCAACATCGTCCGCGACTGGGGTGATGCGGACGCGGTGCGCATCCTCCGCACCTGCTTGGGTGCGATGCGGCCGGAGAGCCGCCTCCTCGTGGTCGAGCCTTCGACGCCGGACGCTCCGGCAGTCGAGGACCTGCACCGCATGGTGCTCTTCGGACTCGCGCGCGAGCGTTCGCTCGAGGAGCTCCACGCGCTGATCTCGAGCGCGGGCTTCAGGCCCGGCCGAGCCAGGCGAGCCGGGCCGCGGCTGAGGATCATCGAGGCCTGTCCGAACGACGAAAACGGAACTGGGTAGGCTTCTACAGCGCGCGTCCGTCGAACTGCTGCACGGGGATCCTCGCGAGATCGACGCCTTCGACGCAGCGGAGATTCACCGCCGCCATCTTGTTGCCCTTCGGGTCGACGCCTTCGCCGAAGGGATGAATGCCGCACACCCGGCAGAAGCGGTGCTGGATGACGTGCTTGTTGAACGTGTAGGTCGCGAGGTCGCTCTCGGGCGTGGTGAGCTTCAGGCTTGCGCGCGGCACGAACCAGAGGAGCGAGCCCTTCCGCTCGCAGATTGAGCAATTGCACGCGAGCGCGCCCTTCACTTCGCCTTCGACGTCGAACGCGATCTTGCCGCAGTGGCAGCTACCTTGGAATTTCGCCATCGTGCGTCTCCTCTCTACCAATCGATCGGCCGCCGGTCGCGGAAGAACCCGCCCGTCGGGCCGTCATCGGGGAGCGTAGCGAGCCAGACGATCGAGTCGACCCCCTCTTCGATCGAGCGCGGCGCGGAGCGGCCGCCCATGTCGGTGCGCACCCAGCCCGGATCGACGGAGTTCGCGAGCACGCCGCGCCCCGAGTAGGTCTCGCCGAGCATCCGCGTGAACGCGTTCAGCGCGGATTTCGACATCGAGTACGCTGGCGCCCACGTCGACATCGTCGAGAGCTGGCCCGCGCTCGACGAGACGTTGACGACGCGACCCCAGCGCCGCTTCGCCATCGGCGGCACGAAGACGCGGCAGGTCTCGATGACGCCGTAGACGTTCGCTTCGAACGTGTCGCGATACGCCGCGAGCGGCGTCGCGAGAACGCCGTCGCTCTCGGCGATAAGAACGGCCGCGTTGTTCACGAGCACGTCGACCTCGCCGAAGCGATCGGCGATCGTGCGGTGCGCGGCGGCGATGCTCGCCACGTCGGTGACGTCGAGGCGAACGGTGAGCGAGCTCGCGTCGTCGCCGCCGAGGCTGCGACGCGCGCGCTCCGTCGCCTCTTCGTCGCGCCCGGCGAGCACGACTCGGAGGCCGCGCCGCAGCAGCTCACGCGCGGTGCCGAGCCCGAGGCCGCGGTTCGCGCCGGTCACGAGGGCGATGCGGGGCTTCATGCCGGCTCTAGACTATCTCGGAAGCGCGCGTGGATCTCTTCGACCGCGCGACGATTCTCGCCACCTGTTTGGTGGCGTCTGCGAGCGCCTCGACGCGCGCGATCAGCTCGGCGATCTCCGCGAGCACGCCGTTCGGCAGGCTCGGCACCGCCTTGGCTCGTTTCTGCGCGGCGCGGAGGGACGTGAGCAGCGCGCGCAGCGGATTCGTCTCTTCGCTCGCGCTTCCACGCACCGCTTCGAACTCGTCGTCCGAGAGCTGCCCGGCGAGCGCCTTCCTGCGGAGCCGCGCGAGCTCGCGGAGCATCGCCGCGTCGAGGCCGCCCGCGGCGAGCTTCCGCTCGATCCACATGAGCGCGAAAGTGTCGGAGAGCTCAGGAATGAATCCCTTCGGCTTCTTCGCCAGCCAAGCCGGATGGGACTCGCGCACCCAGTCGTGGATCTGCATGTAGCGGTAGAGGGCGGCGCGCCCGAGACCGAGGCGCGCCTTCGCATAGCTCTCGAGCGAATCGTGCTTGAGGGCGGCGAAGAGCTTTCGATCGCGGATTTGCGCGAGGCCGGCGCCGACGCGCAGATAGGAGATCTGCAGGTTCTTCAGGTTGCCCTTCAGTAACCAGGTGATTTGGTTCGCTCGTTGCGCGGGGCTCAGCTTCTTCGCCATGGCGGGATTCAAGCGCGGCCGGCGGCGCGACCGCAAACGGAAGTCTACGCGCGTAGACTCTTCACGGAACGCGAATTTGTGGGTTGACGAACGTACGGTAGTTTCGCTAAATATTCGCCCATGGAAGCGGCCGTCGACGTTCTGCGGAAAGGCGCCTGCAGCACGGGTTTCCGCGCTCCCGCCGGGCTCTCGGATTTCGCTCCGTTGCGGCTCGATTCGCTGTCGGCCGCGGACGTCGATTCCTCGCTCGTGCGGGTCTCCCAGCTCGAGGCTCTCGCCCGCTTGCGGCTCGGACGGGCGGCCGCGCGGTTCCTCGAGATCCGCGGCAACGATGCGCTCGGCTTTCCGCGAATCGGCGACTACTCCTCCGAGCGACTCGGAATTTCCGGGCGCGAGCTCCAGAGCTTCGCATTCGTCGCGTCGCGTCTGCCGGCCCTGCCGCAGCTCGCGTCCGCGTTCGCGCGTGGCGAGGTCTCATGGAGTCAGACGCGGCTCCTCTGCGCGGTTGCCGATGCCAGCTCCGAGACGAGTTGGCTCGCGCGTGCGCGTGGGCTCACCGTCCGCGACCTCGTCGAGGCCATCCGTACCGATCGGGCAGAGATCGCGGACTCCGACATCCGCGGTGTGCTCGAAGACGAGTCAGACTCGATCGAGGGTGAATCGCCGGAGCGATTCTCGATGCGGTGCCCATCGCGAGTCGCTCTCGCTTGGCGGCGAGCCGTCGAGCTCGCCCGCCGGATGCTCGGCTCGCAGGCGCCCACGTGGCGGGCGGCGGAGTCGATCGCCGCCGAGGCGAGCTCGTACGAGGTCACCGTGCGGCAGCTTCGGCGCGAAGTCGAATGGGCGCTCGACCGGCGGGATGCCTACGGATGTGACTCTCCGCCGCCCGAGGACGGTTCGCTTCTCGAGCGGCCGGATCTCCAAACGTGTGCGCGCTCCGGCGAAGAGGTCGCCGATCGCCGAGGACGTTTTTCGGCCCGGCGTCCGCCGTCGCGTTCTTCCGGGCGGTGGTCACCGGGCTCACCGGCACGAACGAGCCATCATGGCGCGGGCTCGAGCGCATGCTACTGCAAGCGATTGCGGAATGGGAAGCGCAGCCGCGCCATCGCGATCCGATCTTCGCGCGTGATGATTGGCGTTGCTCGGTGCCGGCGTGCAGCGGGCGCCGGAGCCTCGAAGATCATCACATCGTGCTTCCGCTCGCGTGGAGGCGGGAACGAGCAGTCGAATCGTCTCGCGGTCTGCGCCTCGCATCATCTCCACGCGGTCCACCGCTACGTCATCCGTGTCAGCGGTCGCGCGCCGGATGCGGTCGTGTGGGAGCTCGGCCTCAGGCCGGGCCGGGCGCCGTTCCTCGTGCTCCATGGGGAGCGATACGTGAGCCCGATCGCTCTTTGAAAAGTTTAGCCGGCGCGCCGGCGTTTACTGCACGACTTCCGGGAACACCGGCAGCTTCGCGAACGCCCGCGCGTCGTGCGCCGGCAGCATCTGGATCTCGGGAAACCGCCGGTTGATCGCGGCGACGAGCCCGATGTGCTGCCGCACGCTCTCCTCGTCGAGGTCGACCTGCCGGCGTGCGAGCCACGGGCGCTCCGCGGGCAGTTCGATGCCCTCGAGCTGCCAGACGAGATCGCCGAGCAGCGCGTAACGCGTGCCGGAGGGGAGGGTGATGAAGGCGACGATCGAGCCCGGCGTATGTCCCGGCGCGGGCACGAGCACGATCGAGCCGTCGCCCCACACGTCGTGGCTCTGCGCGAAGCCGAGATACTCGCCGCCGTCGAACTCGTAGGTCCGGTATTTCGCTGGCGAGATCGTCCGGAGGAGCTGCGTCGCCGGCGTCGACGCGGCGACGAAATCGCGCTCCGCCGCTGAGAGCCACACCGGCACGTCGCGGAGGCCGTCGAGCCCGCTCACGTGATCCCAGTGAGAGTGCGTGAGCACGACGCCATCGAGCTTGGTGAGGTCGAAGCGCTTGGCGACGAGCTGCTCGGCCGCGGGCGTCCCTTTGCGGTACGTCGTCGTCGCCTTCATCAGCGCGTCGAGCATCTGCGCGTGCTGGTCGACGTCGCGGCCGAAGCCGGCGTCGAAGAGCAGATTGCCTTTCGGGTGTCGCACGAGAACGACGGTCATCGAAAACTCGCGCTTCTCGGAGAAGCTCCCGCCGCGAAACGCGAGCGCCGCGCGCGAGAGCATCGCGCCGGTCGGGAGCGTGCTGAGCGACATGTTGCTCGGCGGGCTCGCCGTCGGCAGCTCGTCGAGCTTCACGGTCGCCCGTTCGAGCCGCGCCGGTGTGAACGTCGAGGCGAGCGCACCGAGGGCGACGATCGCGGCGAAGAGAATCGTTCCGAAGAGCCGTTTCACGGCGTCCTTTTGCGACGGCGCGCGAGCCGTTGCCAGCGCTTTCGCGTCGAGCGCGCTTACCTACCGCCGGTGACGTCGACGATCGCGCCGGTCACGTACGACGCGCCGTCGGAGAGGAGCCAGAGGATCGTCTCGGCGACCTCCTCCGCGGTACCCGCGCGCTTCATCGGGATCGTCGCGGCCATGCGGCGCGGGCGGTCGGGCTCGCCGCTGAGCGCGTGGATCTCGGTCTCGATGATGCCGGGTCGGACGGCGTTCACGCGGATCCCGTCCTCGGCGACCTCCTTGGCGAGGCCGATCGTCATCGTGTCGATCGCCGCCTTCGACGCGGCGTAGTCGACGTACTCGCCGGGCGAGCCGAGGCGAGAAGCGGCCGACGAGACGTTCACGATCGCGCCGCCCCGGCCGCCGTGCCGCGTCGACATCCGTCGCACCGATTCCCGTGCGCAGAGAAACGCGCCGGTGACGTTCACGGCGAAGACGCGCGCGATCCGCTCCGCGGTCATGTCCGCGACACTCATCTGGCGCGCGATCGTGCCCGCGTTGTTCACGAGCGCGGTCACGCGCCCGAGGTCGGCGTCGACCGCGGTGAAGAGCTTCTCGACGTCGGCCTCGTTCGCCACGTCAGCCTGGATCGCGACGGCGCGGCCGCCGCCCGACCGAATCGCGGCGACGACGGATTCCGCCGCGGCATGATTCGCCGCGTAGTTCACCGCGACCGCGTAGCCGCGCTTCGCCGCGCCGAGCGCGGTGGCCGCGCCGATGCCGCGGCCGCCGCCGGTGATGAGGACCGTCCCGGTCACATCCGGAACACGCCGAACTGGAAGTCCGGAATCGGCGCGTTGAGCGCCATCTCGAGGCCGAGCCCGAGCGCGTCGCGCGTCTCCAGCGGATCGAGGATGCCGTCGTCCCAGATGCGCGCGCTCGAATAGTACGCGCTCGACTCCTCGTCGTAGACGGCGAGCACGGGATCGAGGATCGCCTGGCGATCCTCCGCCGACAGCGTCTTGCCCTGCTTGGCGAGCTGCTCTTCTTTCACCTGCGCGAGCGTATTCGCGGCTTGCTCGCCGCCCATTACCGAGATCCGCGAGTTCGGCCACATGAAGAGAAGCCGCGGCTTGTACGCGCGGCCGCACATCCCGTAGTTGCCCGCGCCGTGCGAGGCGCCGACGATGACGGTCAGCTTCGGCACCTGCGCGTTCGCGACGGCGTGCACCATCTTCGCGCCGTCCTTGGTGATGCCCTGCATCTCGTACTTCCGCCCGACCATGTAGCCGGTGATGTTCTGCAGGAAGACGAGCGGGATCTTCCGCTGGCAGCAGATCTCGATGAAGTGCGCGGCCTTGAGCGCGCATTCGCTGAAGAGCACGCCGTTGTTCGCGAGGATGCCGACGGGGTAGCCGTGCAAATGTGCGAAGCCGGTCACCAGCGTGGTGCCGTAGCGCTGCTTGAACTCGTGGAAGCGGCTGCCGTCGACGAGCCGCGCGATCAGCTCGCGTGATTCATAGGGCCGCCGGGTGTCCCAGGGCACGAGCCCGTAGAGCTCCTCGGGATCGTACGCGGGCGGCTCGGGTGTCACGCGCTCGAGCGGGAACTTCTGCGGCTTGCCGAGGTTCGCGAACACGTTCCGGACGATCTCGAGCGCGTGCGCGTCGTCGTCGGCGAGGTGATCCGAGACGCCGGAGATCCGCGTGTGCACGTCGCCGCCGCCGAGCTCCTCGGCGGTGACGATCTCGCCGGTCGCGGCCTTCACGAGCGGCGGACCGCCGAGGAAGATCGTGCCTTGCTCCTTCACGATCACGTTCTCGTCGCACATCGCCGGCACGTACGCGCCGCCCGCGGTGCACGAGCCCATCACCGCCGAGACCTGCGGGATCCGCATCGCCGACATCACGGCCTCGTTGTAGAAGGTCGAGCCGCCCATGTTGTCGTCCGGGAAGATCTCGGCTTGGAGCGGCAGGAACGCGCCGCCGGAGTCGACGAGGTAGACGGTCGGCAGCCGGTTCTCCATCGCGATCCGTTGCGCGCGGAGCTGCTTCTTCAGCGTGATGGGGTAGAGCGTGCCGCCCTTCACGGTCGCGTCGTTGGCGATGATCATCGCCTCGCGCCCGTGGATGCGGCCGATGCCGGTGACGATGCCCGACGACGGCGCGTCGTCGCCGTACATGCCGAACGCGGCGAGCGGCGAGAGCTCGAAGAACGGCGTGCCGGGATCGACGAGTCCTTCCACTCTGTCCCGCACCAGCAATTTGCCGCGGTCGGTGTGCCGCTTCCGCGATTCCGGCGGGCCACCCTCGCGCGCCGTGGCGAGACGCTCGCGGAGGACGGCGACGCCCTCTTTCATGCGCCGGCGGTTCTCCGCGAACTCGGGCGAGCCGGTGCGGAGGTTCGAGACGAGCTTGTCCATGGCCGAGCGGTTCGATTCGACGATCGGCGGCGCGAAGTCAACGTCCGCGGGCGAATCCCAGCGCTCTCTTCGGGGTTCGAAGACCCATGCCGACCGTGCTCATCGTCGGCGGTGGTTTCGCGGGGCTCGCGGCGGCTCGCGCGCTCGCCGACGCGCCGGTCGAGGTCATGGTCGTCGACCGCCGCAACTACCATGTGTTCCAGCCGCTCCTCTATCAGGTCGCGACCGCGGCGCTCTCGCCCGCGGACATCACCTCGCCGATCCGCGCCATCCTCCGCGACCAGAAGAATTGCCGCGTCGCGCTCGCCGAGGTGACCGGCGTCGACGTCGGCGCGCGGCGCCTCCTCGTGCGTGGCGGCGCCGTGCCGTACGACTGGCTGGTGCTCGCCGCCGGGGCGACGCACGCGTACTTCGGACATGACGAGTGGGCCGCGCTCGCGCCCGGGCTCAAGGGCATCGAGGACGCGACCGAGCTCGTCCGCGCGAGCCCGCTCGGCCACGCGCTCGGAGTCCCGCTCGATTCCTCGGGACGCGTGATCGTGGGTCCCGATCTGGCGATCCCCGGCCGTCCGGAAGTCTTCGTCGTCGGCGACATGGCGGCGGCCGGTGGAGCGGACGGCGCCGCGCCGGTGCCGGGCGTCGCCCAAGCGGCGATCCAGATGGGACGCCACGTCGGGCAGACGATCGCGCGCGAGGCCGGAGCAGCTTCGGCGACGTCCGAACGGACGGCGTTCGCTTACCGGGACACAGGCTCCATGGCCGTCATCGGCAGGGCGAAAGCAGTCGTGCACATCGGTCGCCTGCGGATCGGCGGTTTCGTCGGCTGGATCCTCTGGGGCGTCGTCCACATTCTCTTCCTGATCGGCTTTCGCGACCGCGTGACCGTTCTCCTGAGCTGGCTCTGGAACTGGCTGCTCGGCGCTCGTGACGCGCGGCTGATCACGGGCGACGCGCGTCCCGAAGCCGCCACCCGGCCGCCGACCTTCGGTCGCGATGCGTCAGATGCCAATCACACGGTCGGGTTGAGTGCGCTTCCCCCGCGGGCTAGACCGGCATCGTGACCTCGCACGCGAAATCGGTTGCGCGCCACGCGGGGAATCACCGCCACCCGAAGTTTCTCGGCTTACCCCGGGTCTGAGCCCGGCGCCTCCCCCCATGCACGCCGTGATCGGCGGCGTGGGACCGGTGGAGGCTCTCGCGCCGTCCGTCGACGAAGGGAGATCGTCCCATGACACGTCACTCACCCATCCACCTCAGCACGCAAGACCACGAGCGCCTCGAGCGGCTCCTGGCCGCCGAGCCGAAGAGCGAGAACCTGCTCGCGCTGGAGGAGGAGCTCGAGCGCGCGGTGATCGTCGCGCCGGGCGAGATCGCGCCCGACGTGGTGACCATGAACTCGCGCGTCCGTTTCCGGGACGAAGAATCCGGCGAGGAAGAGGACGTGACGATCGTCTATCCGCGAGCTGCCGAACCGTCGCAGGGTTGCGTTTCGGTGCTGGCGCCCGTCGGGTCTGCGCTGCTGGGGCTCTCCGTCGGCGACGTCATCGAATGGCCGGTTCCGCGAGGTCGCACGCGACGGTTGCGAATCACCTCGATCGCCTACCAACCGGAGGCCGCGGGCGATCTCGATCTCTGAGATCGCCGCCCGTACGGCGTGAACCGCAAGATCGTCACCTTCCATCGGGACAGCGACGCGCATTGGGTCGCGAGGCTCGAGTGCGGCCACGACCAGCACGTGCGGCACGATCCGCCGATGAGCGAGCGGCCGTGGGTCCTGACGGAAGCCGGGCGCGGCTCGCGGATCGGCATGGAGCTCGATTGCAAGCGGTGCGATGAGCGCGAGCTGCCCGCGGGCTACGTCCCGTACCGCCGCACCGCCGAGCTCACGGAATCGACCGTGCCGCGCGCGCTTCTCTCCCGGCACACGACGAAGCCGGGAGTCTGGGCGCGGATCCACGTTCTCGAAGGGCTGCTTCTCTACCGTCTGCTCGCCCCGTATGACGAAGAGCAGCGACTCGAAGCCGGCGCGGTGGGCGTCGTGCTCCCCGGTGTCGAGCACGAAGTCCTACCGCTCGGCGCAGTTCGATTCTTCGTCGAATTCCACCGGCCGGCCTCGGAGGAATGAATCATGGAAGAGCCGCTTCTCGTCCTCGCCGAGTTCGTGTGCTCGGAGGAGGGCGATCCGGAGTTTCGCCGGCACCTCGACCAGACGCTCGCCGAGACGCGCTCGATCGAGGGGTGCCTGCACGCCGTCGTCTGGACGCGCCCGAATCGGCGCTACCAGTTCTCGACGCTCTGGACCGATCGCGCGGCGGTCGTGCGTTGGGTCGAGAACGAGTTCCACCGGAACGTGCTGATGCCCGGCTTCCGGAAGTGGTGCACCGAGGGTTGGTTCGGCGAGTACCGCGGCGAGCTCGACCACAAGCGCGCGATCCGTTGCGCGAAATGCGAGCGCTGGACGCAGGGCCAGCCGGGCTGGTCCGAGTCGGACCCTTCGGCTTGCCGGAACTGCGGAGCGGCGCTGCGCGACGGAGCGCCGGCCTAGAGAGTCATCTCCGGCGGGCCGCCGCCGCGCAGCCTGGTGAGGCGCTCGCGGGAGGGTCGCGACGCCGGAGAGTTCGCAAGGCGACCCGTCGGGTTTCCTTACGACTGATGCCGGGTGTGCTCTCCGGGGTAACCTCCTAGATAGAATGGAGAAACCCCGGGCGACTTTGATCCACAGCGTCGGGTTTCCTTACGCTCGGTCGACCTCGACCGGCGGGGAGGATGCCGTCGGGTTGATCTAAGTGATCGAATTACCAAGAAGAATCTATGCGTCGGGGTCGCCCCGCTCGTTTGGTTATTCGATTGCACGCGATTCTTTGGATGAACTGCACAAAAACGCTGCGGATTCTGCTCCTGCTGGTCCTCCCTCTAGCCGCTGCCGTACCCCGTGCCGCGAGCGCGGTAGTGATCTTCGCCAGCGTTCCCGGCGAGCTCCAGGCGGATGAGACGTTCGACTGGTCTACGGTGGCGGGATCCGTGGCCGATCCCTCCAATCTCACGGCCGGCAGCGTCGGGTTTACCCTCTCCGCAGGAGGTGCGACGCTCGTAGCCGGATCCGGCAGCGGTTTCTTCCTCACGAACGGCAACACACACGACATTTTGGTCCGATCGTTGCAGCCCGACGCGCTGTTTCGCCTCGACTTCTCGTCGGGACTCTTCGGATTCGGAGCATTCGTCGAATGGGGCGGCTTCGAGCTGGCGAGCTACACGATCAGCGCTTTCGGTCTCGGCAACTCCCTCCTGTTCTCGAACACGATTCCTTCGCCCGGCACTGCCGGGGAGCCGGCATTCCTCGGTGTGTTGAGCGATACGGCCTCGATCTTCGCGATCGAGCTCACCGCGACGGGGGCGACCGCTCCTCACTCCTTTGCCATGGACGATCCGATCTTCCAGGTGCAGGCAGCGGCGGTACCGGAGCCCGCGTCGTTCGTCTTGCTCGGCACGGCGCTCGCCGGGCTCGCGCTCCGGCGGCGACGCCGCGCGGCCTGACGAGGTCCGTCCGGAGCCTCCTCGGGTTTCATCGCCGGGAGGCTGAGCTTGTCGGAAGTGCGGAGCGGCGATGCGCGACGGATCGCCGGCCTAGAGAGTCGTCTTGCTTGAGGGATCCGCGCGCCGTAGTCGGACGGCGACGGAGGATCGCGCCATGATTCGTTCGAGCTGTCTCTGCGGCGACGTCACCTGGGAGATCGACGGCGAGCTCGAGTGGATGTCGCACTGTCATTGCTCCCGCTGCCGGAAGTCGCACGGCTCCGCGTTCGCTACGTACGTCGCGGGCCCGGCGGCGGGCTTTCGGCTGCAGGGCGCCGAGAACGTGGCCCGCTACGAGTCCTCGCCCGGCTTCCACCGCTCGTTCTGCAAGCGCTGTGGCGCGAAGGTGCCGGGCGACGCGGCGGACGGGCGCGTCTTCATGGCCGCGGGCAACTTCCTCGACGATCCCAAGCAGCAGCCGCTCGCGCACATCTTCGTCGCCTCGAAGGCGCCATGGTACGAGATCGCGGACGACATCCCGCGCTTCGACGCCTTTCCCGAAGGCTTCGAGGCGCCGATCGTGGCGGATCGTCCACCGCTCGATCCGCCCGGAAAGCCGCGCGGGAGCTGCCTCTGCGGCGCGGTCACGTACGTCGTCGAGGGCCAGCCGATCCGCGCGATGAACTGCCACTGCAGTCGTTGTCGTCGCGTCCGCTCGGCGGCGCACGCTTCGAATTTCTTCACCACGGAGGACGGCGTGCGCTTCACGCGCGGCGAGGACAACCGCTCGAGCTTCAAGCCGGCCGACGCCCGCTACTTCACGAACTACTTCTGCAAGACGTGCGGCTCGCCGGTGCCGCGCGTCGACAAGGATCGCCACCTCGCGATCGTGCCGATGGGCACGCTCGACGACGACATCGCGCTGCGCCCGCAGGCGCACATCTTCGTGGATTCGAAAGCGCCGTGGTTCACGATCAGCGGCAATCTGCCGCAGCACCCCGAGGGCCCGCCGCCGCTGAAATGACGCCCCCATCGCCTCTCCCCTTTGGGGAGAGGCCGGCGGGAACCGCCGGGTGAGGGGGAGACCTACTGTGTCTCCGTGACCGGAATCCCTTCCGGCAGCGGCACCCATCGGTGCCGCCGCGACGCCCAGTAGAACCCTCCCGGCGCGTCGAACTCCGGATCGGCGAAGCACCCGACCGAGATCCCGACGAGCTCGGGAAACACCTCGAGCTTGCTCATGATCGGCACGCCGCACGTCGGGCAGAAATGCGTCTCGTGCCAGCGCCCGGCGGCGCGCGTCTCGCGCCAGCTCCGCGCCTCGCCCTCGATCGTCACGGCCGAGAGCGGGAAGAAAGCCGTGTACGTGAACGCGCTCCCCGTTTGCTTCTGACAGTCGAAGCACGCGCACGCGTTGACCACCGCGGGCGCTCCGGTCGCCGTCACACGCAGCGCGCCGCACGCGCAGCTCGCGGCTCTCACCGGAGCTCGCGGAAGAACGCGCGGATGTCGTCGACGAGAAGCTCCGGCTCCTCCATCGGCGCGAAGTGCCCGCCGCTCGGCATCTCCGTCCAGCGCTTCACGTTGTAGTAGTGCTCCGCCCACTTGCGCGGCAGGACGACGACGTCCTTGAAGACGCCGAGCCCGGTCGGCGCCTCGACGACCGGCCGGCGATCGTGCTCCGGCTTCCACGGGTTGTGCGTGCACTCGTAGTAGTAGCGCGCCGACGTGCCGAAGCTCTGCGTCGCCCAGTAGATCATCACCGTGGTCAGGAGGTCGTCCTTCGTGAAGCGCGATTCGATGTCGCCGTTCGTGTCGGCCCACGTGCGCCGCTTCTCGACGAGCCAGGCGGCGAGCCCGATCGGAGAATCGTTGAGCGCGAACGCGAGCGTCTGCGGCTTCGTCATCTGCTCCGCCGAGTAGCCGCTCTCTTCCGTGAAGAAGCGCATGTTCTTCTCGTAGAGGTGCTCCTCGCCCGGCCCGTAGGCCTCGGGCGTCGGCATCGTGCCGTTGAAGATGTTCAGCGGGCAGAGCAAGTGGATGTACACGCCGTGGAGGTACTCGGCGTACTTGTGGCCGAGCTGCGCGGTCACGACCGCGCCCCAGTCGCCGCCCTCCGCCGAGAACTTGTCGTAGCCGAGGCGGTCGCGCATCAGCGTCACCCAGAGATCCGCCGTGCGCCAGAAGTTGATGCCCGTCTTCCGGAGCGGGGTCGAGAAGCCGTAGCCCGGCAGCGACGGGACGACGACGTCGAACGCGTCCTTCGGATCGCCCCCGAACGACGCCGGGTCCGCGAGCGGACGGATCACCTTGTGGAGATCCCAGAACGTCCACGGCCAGCCGTGCGAGAGGACGAGCGGCATCGGGTTCGGGCCCTTGCCCTTCTCGTGGATGAAGTGGATCGGCACGTCCTCGATCGTCGTCCGGAAATGTGAGAACGAGTTGATCGCACGCTCGTGCGCGCGCCAATCGAAGCGCTCGCGCCAGTAGTCGACGAGCTCCTTCAGATACGCGCCGTTCATGCCGTACGCCCACGCGTCGTTCGCGAAGTCCTCCGCGAAGCGCGCGCGCTCGAGGCGCGCGCGGAGATCGGTGAGCGTCGCTTCGGGGATGGCTACCTGAAACGGTTCGACTCGCATGACGTGACGTCTTATCACCGACTCGGCGAGCGTCGATGGCCCACGACCCGATTCGTTGCTTCCTTCTCGAGCCGCTCGAGCGGCGCCGTCGCTGGCTCATGCGCCGGAGCTTCGCGGGCGATTCTTGCCGCAGCCGAAACTCGGAGCACCGCGCCAAGGTCGCGATCGAGGACGAGGACTTTCCGCAGCGGCCGGAGAAGCCCGCCGAGCCGGAGTGGACACGACACCGCGACGACCCGCGCTGGCCCGTGCAGTGCGAGCTCTGCGAGTACCGATTTGCCGAGGACGACGGACGCGAGCTTTTCTTCCGGCGCGTTTACCGCGATCCGTCGGGTGCCGAGCTCACGCTCGACGAGGCGCCGCCCGGCGCGATGTGGGATGCGTGGTGGATGGGCGACGAGTTCCGCGGACGCGACGGCTTCCACCTCGCGGTGCAGACGCCGGGCGGCGTCTGGTACGTCGACGGCCGCTCACCGGTGACGCGCCTCCACTGGTCCCGCATCGGCACGCCGCCGAAGGTGTCGGTGCGCCCGTCGAACGTGATCCCCGGCCGTTACCACGGCCTGATCGACGACGGCTTCCTGATCGAGATCTAGGGACTGTCCCTTTTTTCATCCTCGCCGAAAAAGGGGACTGTCCCTTATTCGCCCTTGGCGGCGAGGGCGGCTTTCTTCTTCGCGACGCGCTCGGCTTGCTTCGCCACGTCGATTACGAAGCGGACGTGCCGGCCCTTGCCGACGACGTCGAGCGGGTCGCGGACCTCGGCGCTGAGCTCGACCTTGCGGCCGTCGACGGCCGCGATCGTCACGGTGACCTCCACGCTGGCGCCGAGCGGTGTCGCGCCGAGATGATCGACGGCGATGTGCATGCCGACGCTGCTTTCGCCGGAGTCGAGATGCTCGTCGAGAAGGCGCTTGGAGGTGTACTCGACGTCCTTCACCATCGACGGCGTCGAATAGACACGGAGCTCCTCGCCGAGAAACTCGATCGTGCGGTCGCGATCGACGACGATCCGTTCCGTGCGGGAGACGCCCGGCTGCAGCGTGTTCTTCATGCCGGCCGCCTATCATGCGCGGCGCACTCGCGCACCGGGAGACGCGGGTAGCGCGCATAGCGCGGATCCGTGCGCGAGACTTCGCAGAGGGTGAATTGCGCGCCCTTGCCGCTCTCGATCACGCGCGCATGAAGGCAGACGGAGCAGAGGCCGACGCGCGGATCCGCGCCTTCGGGAGGCCGAGAGTCGGATCCCATCCGAGAATCTTGGCGATCGCGGCGGCTAACGTCGAGCCGGGATTCGCGGCGAGGTCCTCCCAACGCGCGGCGACGTGGCCGTCCGGTCGAACGAGAATCGCCCCGGTGGGTCCGATCTCCGACCCCGCCGCCCACGTGCCCTCGGTATCGTTGAAGTCGCGCCCGGCGATGAGTGTCGCGACCGCCGGCGTCGCGACACCGCTCGCGGCCCGCGCCCACGATTCGCCCGCAGGGCCGATGACGAGCGTGAAATTGTCGCGCGCGAGGAGATCGTGGATCGAACGACGCACGCCGCGTTGCTCGATCCATGCGTGCGGCAGCCGCGCGCCTGGGTGCGTCGTCGGCCGATAATCTCGGACCGACCCGGTCGCCTCCTCGCCATAGACGAAGCCGAGCTGGAGCCCGAACATGTCGAAGTGGTCTTGCTGGCCGGCGATCGCGCGCGCGATGCCGTCACGATTCGCCGGCCCGCCTTCCGCGACGGCCGCGTACACGTCCATCAGCTTGACGACGTTCGCGAAGCTTTGGTCGGCGTTTCGCTGCGCGACCGGGCGCCGCTCGCTCTCGTAGCTTTCGAGCAGCGACGGCGCGGCGACGCCGCGATCGACCGCGACGAGCTTCCAGACGAGATTGTGCGCGTCCTGGATGCCGGTGTTCATGCCCATGCCTCCCGCGGGCGGGAAGCGGTGCGCGGCGTCTCCGGCGAGAAACACGCGCCCGTCGCGATAGCGCTCGGCCACCTGCGCCGTCATCGTCCACGGCCCGGCATCGAGCACCTCGAACGCGACGTCATCGCGTCCGATCGCGCGCCGGACGATCTGCTCGCAGTCCGTCTTCGAGTAACGCTCGGCCGCGTCGGCGTCGCGATCGAACGGGTGCATGAAGACCCACGTGCGATCGATGTCGTGCGCGACGAAGGCGCCCGGGGCTTCGGGATCGAGCGTCCAGTAGAGGATCGCCGGCCGATCCGCGACGAGCGCGCGGAGGTTCGCGCGGAAGTGGATCATCAAGAAGCTCTGAATGCAGTCCGGCCCGATCATCTCGATGCCAAGCGCCTTCCGCGTGCGGCTGCTCGCGCCGTCACACGCGATGAGCCACCGCGCGCGCACCTCGGTGACGCGATCGTTTTCGAGATCGCGGATCCTGGCCGTGACGCCGCTCTCGTCCTGCAGAGTCGCCTGGCATTCGTGCCGGTAGCGGACCTCGGCGCCGGGCGCGCCGCGGAGCGCGTCGAGGAGCTCCGGCTCGAGGAGGTGCTGCGAGAGATTGAGGAGCGGCGTCGGCGTGTAGGCGAGCACATCGTCGCCCTGGCGCTCGTAGGGCAGGCGGCCGAGCTCCTCGCCGGCGAGCGTCGTCACCCACGAGACGTGGCCGCCGTCCTCGCGCGGTGTGGCGAGCGCTCGCAGGCGGTCGATGTCGACGCCGGCCCTGCGGAGGATCTCGAGCGTCCGCGGGTTCACGACGTGCGCCTGCGGTGCGCGATGTGGCCCATCGCGCCGCTCGACGACGAGGCTCGTGAGGCCGAGCCGAGAGAGGAGGAGAGAGGTCGCGAGCCCGACCGGGCCCGCGCCGACGACGAGCACCGGCACTACGATGCGCATCATCGCACGGCCGCCTCTCTGATCGTCTCCTCGGCGCCGCGAATACAAGCGACGGCACCGGCGAGCACGAAGGACAGCACGGTGAAGACGACGACGTTCTCGTCGACTCCGAAGATCAGCATGTGCGTATCCGGCATGGTGATCTCGCCGCCGTAGAACGGCGAGAGGAGGCACGCGACCCAGAAGGACGCCAGGTTCGCGCCCTGCCAGTAGACCGAGAGCCAGAGGTCGCGCACGTCGCGCGGCCGGCGGAACCAGACGAGGTACAGATTCGCCAAGCCGGAGAAGAAGATCAGCGCGAGGAACCACGTGAGGTGGATGCGCGCGTGGCCGGGCCACGTCGGGTTCAGGAGATGCGTCCAGTTCGTGTCGCGCGCGATCGGTCCGAAGAACTCGAACGCGGTGATCGTGAGCAGGACGCGCGCGGCCAAAAGAGCGTTAGGGGTCATCGTTGCCTCCGTGTCGTTGGCAGTCAGGGGACGATCGTGTTCTCGAGGACGCCGAGCCGATCCGCGTGGATCGCGACCCGGTCGCCGGGTTTGAGATAAGTGCCGCTCGCGTGCGCGCCGGCGACGTAACCGTCGACGACGTGGCTCGGCAGCGAGCGCGCGAAGCCGCTACCGAGCCAGCGCGCGACGCCGCCGAGCTTGGTGCCGAGCGAGATGCCTCGGAAGATCGTGCCGCTCGGCGTGCCGGAGACGATCAACGTCCGCACCGGGAGTCGACCGCCGTCCTCCGCGAGCGCGACAGCCTGGCCGCGATGCTCCCAGGTTACGGCGCGACGCGCGCGCGTCTCGGCGAGAATGCGGTTGAAGTCCCAGAGCGCTTCCGAAATGCGCGCCTCCTGGCGAAGCTCGTCGTTCACCCAGAGCCGCATCTCGAGCCCGGCGGCAAAGGCGCGGAAGTCACGCGGCACGACGAAGAGCGCCCCGACCGGCAGGTACCCCGGGAAACTCTTGCCGGTGGTGAAGCCCTTGCCGGAAGTCGGGTTCCACGGATCGACGTGACGGAGCAGCGTTTCGCGATCGGTGAAGTCGTTCGCGAGGAGGAGCCCGACCGGCGGCGTCGGCCGGCCCGCCTCGAGGTCGCCGAGCAGCACGAACGCGAGCTCGACCTCGTAGTCGAGGAGCCCGTCGCCCGCCGACACCGACGCACGCGGGTCGCTCGGCGCGACGAGCTTCGGGAAGAGAAACGGCCCTTCCGTGACCTCGGCCTCGCTCGCATGCGCCGGATAGTTCGTGCCGACCGCGACGTGATGCGCACCGAGGTCGACCGGCTGGACGAGCTCGGCCGAGGGGATCGCGACGTGTGCGCTAGCGGGCGCACTCGCGATCCGCTCGCGGAGCGCGTCGTAACCGAGCTCCGAGAAGATCGTGATCGGATCCGCGATCGGCCGGCCGAGCGCCTTGCCGAGATCCACGGCTTCCACGGTTCCGCCTGCCCAGCGCCGAACTGCGAGCGCCATGCGTGCCTCGCCCGTGCCGGTCCGCGCGAACGTGAGCGCCTCGTCGAGACCGCTGATCGCGACGGTCGCTAGCAGCGCGAGGTCGTATAATTTACTCATACGAGTAAATTACTCCGCCTTGACGGGTTTAGTCAAGTGTATAAATTGGTCCGCATGGCGACGCGGAAACGCAGGCAGGCGAGGGCAGGGGGCGACGCGACCCGAGCGCGGATTCTCGAGGCGGCGCTCCAGGTCTTCTCCGAGCGCGGCTTCGAGGGCGCCAAGACGCGCGAGATCGCCGCGCGCGCCGACACGAACCTTGGCCTCATCAAGTACTACTTCGATTCGAAGGAAAAGCTCTGGAAGGCTGCGGTCGACCGCGTGTTCGGCGGACTCGCCGAGGTGCTGGCTTCCGCAGTCCCGGCGAATCCCGAGCGTGCGGCGCTCGAGAAGATCGTTCGCGAGCTCGTTCGCTTCGCGGGAAGGAACCCCGCGTTCATTCGCGTCATGAACGACGAAGGGCGGCGCGCGGGTCCGCGCATGCGCTGGCTCGCCGACCGCCACCAGAAGCCGCTCTACGACATGGCGACAGCCGTCCTTCGCCACCAGGGCCCGCGACGCGTCCTTCCGGACGTGCCGCCGATCCACCTCTTCTACGCGCTGATCGGCGCGGTCGGCATGATTTTCAGTCAGGCGCCCGAGTGCGAGCGGCTGAGCGGCGCCGACCCGACCGCGTCCGAGGCGGCCATCGAGGCGCACGCCGATGCGGTCGTCGCGCTCTTCCTCGGACCGCGCTAGGCCGCGCGATTGCGAACGTCGCGATCGTGGTGCGAGGATGAGGTGTGTTTCGGGTCGCCGCTCTGATCCTTCTTGCCTCGCAGGCGCTGGCGGCGGAACCGGCCGAGACGAAGCTCCTCGAGCGGCTACGCGGCGATCGGCTGGAGGCGATCGAGGCGGCCGAGCGTCTCGCCGCCCTGCAAAGCGCGGCGGCGCTGGCGGCTCTCCTCGAGAACGGCGACCGCGGATTGCTCTCGAGCTATGCACGCGCGCTCCGCGGGCCGCTCGCGCCGGGGATCGAGCGCCAGATCGTCGAGCACTTCGACGCCCCGAAGCTCCAAGGGATCCTCTCGGAGCTGATCGACGACGACTCACCATATGCGTCGCAGGCGCTCCTCGATCTCTTGTGGACGAGGATCACGAAGCCAGACGGGAAGCCTCATCGAGGAGGGGCGGCACGACGATCCTCATGCAGGCGGTGATCGGCGGCGACGCGTCGATCGTCCGGCGGATCCTCGCCGCGGGCGCGAATGCGGCCCTCGGACCGCGCTAGCCCGCGAGCTCGTCGAAGCGTGCGAGCGCTTCCTCTTCGCGATCGAGATCGACGAAGCGCGTGAGGAGCCCATCCTCGCCGAAGACCACGAGACCGAGCGACTGTTGCTCGTAGGGACCGCCGGTCGCGCGATCCCTCCCGGAATGCGTGCGGCGTACGAGCACCATGTCGGCTCGGAGCGCGAGGATGTCGTCGATCGTGAAGAAGACTTCCTCGGTGAGATCGAACATCGAGCGGACGTTTTCGATCGTTGCCTTCGCTCCGCGCGAGGACCAGGTGCCGAGGATGCGGTGATCGACGGCTTCGAGGTCGGGCGCGACCGTCGCGGCGATGCGCTCGAGCGCGCCGGGGCCGACCCAGGCGGAGATCGTGCGCGCCGTCCCGATCGCTCGTGCTCGGTCGACTTCTTCGAGAAGAAGCTCGGCGTACCGCTCGTAGAGGCGAACGAGCGCTAAGGGAGAGGTGAGGTCACGCGGTAACGCCGAGCCGCTCACGAAAGTTCGCGATCACGCGCTCGAGCGCGGTCCGCGTCGGATGTCCGGGACGGTCGACGAGATCGGTCGTCACCACCGAATGCGCCGTCTGCGGAATGCCGTGCGCGTTGCCCGGCGCAGAATCGATCTCGATCGCTTCGAAGCCGTCGCCGAGCTCGCGCCGAAGCATGTCGAAGCGCTCCTTCGGACAGGCGAAGTCCGCGGTGAAGCGCATGCCGAGCACGCCGACGCCGCCGGCAACGCGCTCCTTCACCTTGGCGAGGTCGGCCGACGAAATGTCGATCGCACCCTTCCGCGACGCCGTGAGCGGCAGCGGACACGACGGCTGCGACAGCACCGGCGCCATTACCGAAGGGTCGAGCATCATCGAGAGGGCATAGCCGCCGGTGAGGCACATGCCGATCGCGCCCACGCCGGGCCCGCCGCATTCGGTGTGCACTTGCCGGCAGAGCGCGCGCAGCCAGTCCGTCACCGGGCTCGACTGCCCGAGCGAGAGCACCGTGAATTCGCGCGAGATGCATGCGAGCGCGATCTGCTGCGCGATGTAACCGGTCGAGATCGGCTTGCCCGGCGTGCCGAACAGCACCGGCAGCACCGCGGTCAGCCCCGAGCCCCCGACGCGGCGCCCGAACTCGGCGACCTGGGGCGTGATGCCGGGAATCTCGTGAACGATGACGACACCGGGTCCGCGCCCGCGTCGATAGATCGTGCGCGTCGTCCCGCCATGGCTAAAGGTCGATTCGGTGAATCCCTCGAGGCTCATGGGTGCGACGCCCTACCACGGCGCCCGCGAACGTGACATCGAAAGCCGCGGAGGATGCTTTCGTGAGCGACGACGCGTTCGTGGTGCAGAAGGTCGAGTGGTACCAGCTCCGGAACCCGGAAGGGGAGGCGACGCTCGTGATGGTCGCGAGCCTGCCGAACGGGTTCTTCACCGCGACGCCGTGCGAGCTCCCGATCGTCCACGCGGATCACTCGTTGATCGGCCTCGGCGCGAGCGCGGAGGCGGCGCTCGAAGGCGTGCAGAAGAACCTCGCCGGCAAGTCGCGCGCCGAGATCTTTCCGAGCAAGTAGCCCGATGTCAGGCTGGGACGGCGACGACCGGCAGGCGGTGATCGACGCCTGCTCACGCTACGCCGTGGCCGTCGACCGCACCTGCCGCGAGCCGTCCGATGCGGCGTTCGCCGAGTACGCGGAAACGATGACCGAGGACTGCGTCGTCGACTACGGTCCGATGGGCCGCTTCGAGGGCCGCGACGCGTGGGTCGCGTTCGCGCGCGGGCTCGCGTCGCGCTCCGGGCTCACCCATCACATGTACGCGAACTTCTTCGTCGAGCTCGACGGCGACACGGCGCGCGCGCGTTTCCACGCGCTCGCGATCCACATCTGGCCCGATCAGCCGGTCGAGCGTCAGCTCCTGGTCGGCGCCGCGCAGTTCGACAATCGGCTGCGTCGCACGAGCGCCGGTTGGAAGCTCAGCGTCGTGCAGCCGAACGTGCAGTTTCTCTGGGATCCGGGCAACGCGGCGGCGCGGATGTTTCCGGCTCAGTCCTCGTAGCGCGGCCGCCGCTTCTCCTTCCGCGCGGCGATCGCTTCCTGCAGGTTCTGCGTCGTCAAGCGGACGAGCAGCTGATTGCGGTTCTCGAGATCGATCGCGGCCTCGAGGCTGCCCGTCTCGAGGTTCGACCAGAGCACCTTCTTCGTCATCGCGAGACCGTGCGGGCTGAATCCGCAGAGCCCCTCGGCGATCGCGAGCCCGGCGTCGCGGAGCTCGGTGTCGGCGACGACGCGCGAGACGAGCCCGAGCCGCTCGGCCTCGCGCGCGTCGAGCTCGCGGCCGGTGAGGATCACGTCCCACGCGTGCGCCGCGCCGATCGCGCGCGGCAGGAGCCACGAAATGCCGAGCTCGGTGCCGGTGAGGCCGTTGTTGATCCCCGCGTTCCGGAACGTCGCCGACGCGCCCGCGATGCGGAGGTCGGCGCCGAGCGCGAGACAGAGCCCGCCGCCGTAGGCGGGCCCGTTCACGGCGGCGACGACGGGCTGCGGGATCTTCCGGAGCGCCGGGACGAGGCTCGAGAAGGTCTCCATCGCGCGAATCGCGATCCGCGACATCGGCAATCCGTCGCAGCCGGGCGGCATGCCGTGGTCCTCGAGATCGAGCCCGGAACAGAACCCTTTCCCCGCGCCGGTCAGCACGACGACCCAGGTGTCGTTGTCGCGGCCGACGGTCTCGATCGCCTCGTGGAGCGGAACGACGGTGTCGAACGACATCGCGTTCAGCCGCTCCGGGCGGTTCAGGACGACGACGCTCACGTGCGGGCGGGGCTTCTCGATCGCGACGAACGGCATGCGTGCGGGTACCGGCCGGCGCGATGGACCGTCAAGCACGTTTCTGTTTGAAGAGGCGCGATGGTGATTCGCGCGCCGATGCAGGCGACCGTGCTCTCGCTCGAGGTCGCCGAGGGAGAGACCGTCGCGGCCGGGCAGCCGATCCTCGTGCTCTCGGCGATGAAGATGGAGCACGTGATCGAGGCGCCTTCCGCCGGAGTGGTGAAGAAGCTCTCGGTCGCGCCCGGCGAGACGGTCAACGAGAAGGCGACTCCTCGCGACGCTCGAGCCCGGCGCAGCTGCGGCAACGACGGCCGCGAAAGCGGAGGAGAGCGGTCCCGCGAAGCATCGGGCGGATCTCGCCGAGGTCGACGGGCGCCACGCGAAGCTCCTCGATGCCGCGCGGCCCGACGCCGTCGCGCGCCGCCGGAAGATCGGCCAGCGGACGGTCCGCGAGAATCTCGACGACCTCTTCGATCCCGACTCGTTCAAGGAGTACGGCGGCCTCGCCGTCGCCGCGCAGCGGAGCCGGCGCACGCTCGAGGACCTGATCGACCGCACGCAGGCCGACGGCCTCGTCACCGGCGTCGGCCGCGTGAACGGCGCGCTCTTCGGCGAGGAGAAGAGCGCGGTCGCGGTCGCGGCGTACGACTACACCGTACTCGCCGGCACGCAAGGTTGGCAGAACCACCGCAAGAAGGACCGCCTCTTCGAGCTCGTCGAGCGCTTGCGCATCCCGCTTGTCGTGTTCGCCGAGGGCGGCGGCGGCCGGCCCGGCGACACGGATGCGCCCGGCGTCTCCGGCCTCGACTGCATGGCGTTCAACCTCTTCGGCGGGCTCTCCGCGCTCGTGCCGCTCGTCGGCATCGTCTCGGGCCGCTGCTTCGCGGGGAACGCGGCGCTCCTCGGCTGTTGCGACGTCGTCATCGCGGCGAAGAACGCGAACGTCGGCATGGCCGGCCCGGCGATGATCGAAGGCGGTGGGCTCGGTGTCTTCAAACCCGAGGAGATCGGCCCGATCGACGTGCAAGTCGCAAACGGCGTCGTCGACGTCGCGGTCGAGGACGAAGCGGAGGCGGTCCGCGTCGCCAAGCAGTACCTCTCGTACTTCCAGGGCCCAGTGTCCGACTGGTCCGTGGCGGATCAGTCCGCGCTTCGCGCGGTCATTCCGGAAAACCGCCTCCGCATCTACGACGTGCGCAAGGTGATCGATCTCCTCGCCGACGAGGGCTCGGTGCTCGAGCTCCGCCGCTCGTTCGGCATCGGCATGATCACCGCGCTCTTGCGGATCGAGGGCCGGGCGCTCGGTGTCGTCGCGAACAATCCGGTCCACCTCGGCGGCGCGATCGACGCGCCGGGCTCCGACAAGGCGGCGCGCTTCCTTCAGCTCTGCGATGCGTTCGATCTGCCCGTCCTCTTTCTCTGCGACACGCCCGGCATCATGGTCGGGCCCGAGGTCGAGAAGACGGCGCTCGTCCGCCACTGTTCTCGTCTATTCGTCGTCGGAGCGAGTATTACGGTGCCGACGTTCACGATCGTGCTTCGCAAGTCCTACGGCCTCGGCGCGCAGGCGATGGCGGGCGGGAGCCACAAGGCGCCGATCTTCACGGTATCGTGGCCGACCGGCGAGTTCGGCGGCATGGGGCTCGAGGGTGCGGTGCGGCTCGGCTTCCGGAAGGAGCTCGAAGCGATCACCGATGAAGCCGAGCGGCAGGCCGCGTTCGAGAAGATGGTCGCGCGGGCGTACGAGCACGGGAAGGCGCTCTCGGCCGCGACGCATTTCGAGATCGACGACGTGATCGATCCCGCTGACTCCCGCGCCTGGGTGGTGAGCCTGCTCCGCGCGGCGCCGCCGCCCCCGCCGCGGACCGGCAAGAAGCGCCCCTGCATCGACACCTGGTGAACTGGCCAGACCTCTGGACTGACCCCGTCGATCGCCGCTATCTTCCGCCGATGCCTACGACGGCCTCCAAGCGCCAAAAGGAAATGGCGCGCACCCAACATCGCAAAGAAAAAGAGGCGGAGCGGGCCCGGCGCAAGGAAGAGAAAGCCCAGCGCAAAGAGCAGCTGGCCGGCGCCGAGGACGACCCGGACATCGCGGGAATCATCCCGGGGCCCCAGCCCCGGGTCGAGGACGACTTCTAGTCCGTCCCCCCCGAGGCTTTCGCCTACTCCTTCTTTCGAACCATCGCGGCGCCACGGCTCGGGTGATACGAGCCGGCGAGCAGGAAAGGAGTACACCATGTCCAGCTCGCAGCTCGATGCAGTCATCGCCGACGTTCAGAGAGTCTTCGGCTCCTGGGGTCCCACCACCACCCTGGAGCAGATGCGCAAGGAGTGGGACGGGATCTTCGCCGACGTGAAGTACACCGTCGGCGCGAAGGCGCAGAAGGTCGACGCCGGCGGCGTTCGCGCGGAATGGATCGACGCGCCCGGTGCCGCGAGCGATCGCGCGATCCTCTATCTCCACGGCGGCGGCTACGTCCTCGGCTCGGTCAACTCGCACCGCGACATGTGCGAGCGGCTCTCGCGCGCCGCGCAGGCGCGCGTCCTCGCGCTCGACTATCGGCTCGCGCCGGAGCATCCCTTCCCGGCGGCGGTCGAGGACGCGAGCGCGGCGTATCGCTGGCTCATCAAGCAGGGCTTCAAGCCGAAGAAGATCGCGATCGCCGGCGACTCCGCGGGCGGCGGGCTCACGTTCGCGACGCTTCTCAAGCTGAAGCAGGACGGCGATCCGATGCCGGCCTGCGCGACGCCGATCTCGCCCTGGGTGGATCTCGAGGGCAACGGCGATTCGATGACGTCGCGCGACGAGATCGACCCGATGGTGCACAAGCCAATGATCCTCAACATGGCGACGACGTACCTCGGCGGGAAGAGCGCGAAGGATCCGCTCGCGGCGCCGCTCCACGGTGACCTGAAGGGTCTACCGCCGCTTCTCATCCACGTCGGGCAGCGTGAGACGCTCTTCTCCGATGCGCAGCGGATGTTCGAGAAGGCGAAGGCGGCTGGCGTCGACGTCCAGATGGACGAGGTGAAGGGCCAGATCCACGTCTGGCACATCTTCGCGAGCCGGCTCGATGAGGGTGAGGAGTCGATCCAGAAGCTCGGCGCCTTCATCCGCAAGCACACGGCATAGACCAGCAGAGAATCGCCTCTCCCCTTTGGGGAGAGGCTGCGCCGTAGGCGCGGTGAGGGGAGACCGCCGATGAAGAACGCGATCGCGCGAGCGACGCTAGCGCTTGTCCTCGCTCTTGCGCATCTGGCGCGCGCCGAGACCGTCGTCGACGACGCCGCGCTCGGCGACGAGAATCAGGGGAAGAACTGGCTCTCCTACGGCCGCACTTACAGCGAGCAGCGTTACAGCCCGCTCGCGCAGATCAAGACCGACAACGTCGGCGAGCTCGGTCTCGACTGGGTGCTGCCGCTACCGAAGGACAGGTCGCTTCTCTCCACGCCGATCGTCGTCGACGGCGTGATGTACTTCACCGGCACGTGGAGCGTCGCGCGTGCCGTCGACGCGAAGACCGGCAAGATCCTCTGGGAGTACGACCCGAAGACGATCGAGCATTCCGGCGACCGCCTCCGCATCTTCTGGGGCTCGAGCCGCGGCCTCGCGTATTGGAAAGGCAAAGTCGTCATCGCCACGAACGACGGGCGGCTCGTCGCCCTCGATGCCAAGACAGGGAAAGAGCTCTGGACCGCGCAGACGACTGACTTGAAGAAGGCGGAATACATCTCCGGCTTTCCGAAGGCGTTTCGCGGCAAGATCTTCGTCGGCAACGGCGGCACCGAGATGGGCGCGGCGCGCGGCTACGTGAGCGCGTGGGACGCCGAGACCGGCAAGCTCGCCTGGAAGTTCTTCATCGTGCCCGGCAATCCCGCCGACGGCTTCGAAGACGAAGCGCAAGAGATGGCGGCGAAGACGTGGAAGGGCGAGTGGTGGAAGATCGGCGGCGGCGGGAACACCTGGAACGGCTTCACCTACGATCCCGAGTTCAACCAGCTCCTGATCGGTACGGGGAACGGCTCGCCGTGGAATCAAAAGGTGCGGAGCCCGGGTGGCGGCGACAACCTCTTCCTCTGCTCGATCGTCGCGCTCGACGCCGACACCGGCAAGTACAAATGGCACTACCAGACGGTCCCCGGCGAGACGTGGGACTACAACTCGAGCATGGACATCGTGCTCGCGGACCTGAAGATCGGCGGCGCAAGAACCCGGGTCGCCAAGGTGAGCGCTGATGCACGCGCCGAAGAACGGCTTCTTCTACGTGCTCGATCGCTCGAACGGGAAGCTGCTCTCCGCGGAGAAGATCGCCAAGGTCACGTGGGCGAGCCACGTCGATCTGAAGACGGGACGCCCGGTCGAGATCGAGGGCGCGCGCTACGAGGACGGCGAGCAGGAGGTCCAGCCGAGTCCGTTCGGTGCGCACAACTGGCACGCGATGTCGTACAGCCCGAAGACCGGGCTCGCGTACATTCCGAAGATCGAGCTCGCGTCCGTCTTCAACGACAAGGAGAAGAAGCTCGTCGGCTGGAACTCGCCCGACTTCAAGTTCGACGTCGCGGTCGACACCGGCTCGGGCGGTGACATCCCGAAGGACACGGGCGCGAGCTCGCTCCTCGCCTGGGACCCGGTCGCCCAGAAGAAGGTATGGGAAGTCGAGCAGCCGGGCTTCTGGAATCCGGGCACGATGGCGACCGCGGGCGATCTCGTCTTCCAGGGTCGCGTCGACGGCGAGTTCGCCGCCTATCACGCGAAGACGGGTGAGAAGCTCTGGAGCGTGGACGTCGGCTCAGGCATCTCCGCGCCGCCGGTGACGTACGAGATCGACGGCAAGCAATACGTCTCGCTGCTCGTCGGCTGGGGCGGGGCCGGCCCCGGCTTCGGCGGCGGCAGCGCAAATTCGCGCTACGGTTGGGCCTACGGCGCGCAGACGCGGAAGCTCCTGACGTTCGCGCTCGGCGGGAAGGTGCCGATGCCGAAGGCCGAGCCGCCGATGATCCCGAAGGCGCTCGTGCCGGCCGATTTCAAGGTCGACGCGAAGCTCGCCGACAAGGGCAAGGCGCTCTACATCGGGCACTGCGTGATGTGCCACGGCTCGGGCGGCGTCTCCGGCGGTACGGCACCGGATCTCCGCGCCTCACCGATCGTGCTCGACCCGACGACGATGAAGGGCGTCGTCTCGGAAGGCGCGAAGATCCCGAACGGCATGCCGCGCTTCCCGGAGCTTTCGGATGCCGATCTCGAGGCGATCCGGCACTACTTGCGGCGCCAGGCCGTCGAGACGGCGGGCTCGTTAGCCGCGAAGCAATAACTCACCCCCCGGGCTCCGCCCGACCCCCTGAGGGGGTGTAACTCACCCCCCGGGCTTCGCCCTGCCGGGGGATGCGCCTTACCGCGGGGTCGAGACGATAGATCCGATCGCGGTTGCCGGGCCGGCGCCGTGCGGCTCGGGGCGACGGTAGCCCTGCCACCGGTCCGGCTGCTTCGGCGGAAGCTCGAAGTGGAACCGAGTCTGCCAGGTCGTCGCGATCACCTGTCCGTCTTCGCGCGCCGGCTCGTACTTCCAACGCTTGATCGCCCGCAACGCCGCGCTCGCGAAGGGACCGGCGCCGTCGACGACCTCGGGGTCACGGACCGAGCCGTCGCGATCGATCACGAACCGGACCGTCACGGACCCCGGCCCGTGGGTGACCCCGTGCCGGTGCGGATAGGCCGGGCGCACGTTGCTGCTCCGCGGCTTCGGAGCCTCGAAGGACGCCCCGTCGGCGGGCGCCGTACCCGCCTCGGCGTGGCCGAGGGAGAGCAGGATCGCGAGGATCTGCGCGGGGATGTAGGCGGTGGCGGTGAGCAGCGATCGCATGACGGGGTTCCTCCTGACCGAGAGGCGCTATATTCGGCCTCGCATTGCCACGCCTTGCGATACGCGGGAGCTAGCAACGCCAGGCGGCGGGCCAAGCCCGCGGCGCGCCACGCTTTTCCCTTTGCCCGGCCGGCCGAATCGTCATAGGCCGCCCCCGTGAGCGCCCTCTTCTCGCCGGCCCTGCTCGGCCCGATCGAGCTTCGGAACCGGATCGTCAAGTGCGGCACGAACGAGGGGATGTCGCGCGAGGGGCTCGTCACCGAGCCGCTCGTCGCGTGGCATCGCGAGTTCGCGGCCGGCGGCGTCGGCATGACGACGCTCGCGTACTGCTCGGTCACCGCCGACGGGCGCACGTTCCCGCATCAGATGTGGATGCGCGAGGAGGCGTTGCCGGGGCTTCGCCGCTTCAACGACGTGATCCACGCGGAAGGGGCGCGCGCCTCGATCCAGCTCGGTCACGCCGGCTGGTTCGCGAGCCCGCACGCGATCGGCGGGCGGCCGATCGGACCGTCACGCACCTTCAGCCCGCACGCGCAGGCGTTCTCGCGCGCGATGGAGGAGCCGGACTTCGCGCGGCTCACGAAGGCCTTCGCCGACTCGGCGAAGCTCGCGGTCGCCGCCGGCTTCGACGCGATCGAGCTGCACGTCGGCCACGGCTATCTGCTGAACCAGTTCCTGACGCCCTGGAACAACCGCCGCCGCGACCGCTTCGGCGGCAGCCTCGAGAACCGCGCGCGCTTCCCGCGCGAGGTGGCGCGCGCGACGCGCGAGGCCGCGGGTCCCGTCACGGCCGTCTACGCCAAGCTCAACATGGACGACGGCTTTCGCGGCGGGCTCGTGATCGACGAAGCGATCCAGGTCGCCCGGTGGCTCGAGGCGGACGGCAGCGTCGACGCCCTCCAGCTCACCGGCGGCCACACGACGAAGTCGCCGTTCTTCCTGATGCGCGGCGACGTGCCGCTTCGGGAAATGGTGCGGAACCAGACCCATTTCGTCCGCCGGCTCGGCATGGCCGTGTTCGGCAAGCTCCTCATCCGCACGTATCCGTTCGAGGAGGCGTTCTTCCTGCCGCTCGCGCGGCGGTTCCGGCAGGCGGTGAAGCTCCCGCTCATGCTCCTCGGCGGCGTCACGCAGCGCGCCACGATGGAGAACGCGCTCGCCGAGGGATTCGACTTCATCGCCATGGGCCGCGCGCTGATCCGCGATCCCGATCTCGTGCGGCGGATGACGGCCGGCGAGCTCGCCGGCTCGCGCTGCATCCCCTGCAACCGCTGCGTGATCGAGATGGAGCGCGGCGGCACGCGCTGCGTCTTTCGCGAGGTCGACGCCCCGAATCGTTGACGGAAACGCGACAATCCTCCTAAGCCGGCGGAATGCAGCCGCTGGACAAGCTGGTCCGGCGCGTCGAGAAGGCGCCGGCCGGCCCCGAGGTCGTCGCGTTCTTCGACTACGACGGCACGGTCATCAGCGGGTATTCCGCGGCCGCGTTCTATCGCCATCGGCTCCGGACGCTCGACATCGGCGCAACCGAGCTCGTGCAGACGTTCCTCGCGGCGGCGCGCGGTATCCGCACGAGCGAGGAGTTCGCCGCGTTCCTCGACCTCTCGCTCGCGGCTTGGAAGGGCAAGGAAGAGGCCAAGGTTCGCGCGATCGGCGAGCAGCTCTTCAAGGACGAGATCGCGGGGCGCCTTCATCTCGAGGTGTGGCGCTTGATCGAAGCGCATCGCTTGAAGGGCCATCGGATCGTGCTCGCGTCGTCCGCGACGGCCGCGCAGGTCGATCCCATGGCGCGCGAGATCGGCGCGTCGGACGTTCTCTGTACGCGTCTTCAGATCGAGGACGGATGCTTCACGGGACGGCTCGACGGCGCGCCGCTCTGGGCCGAAGGGAAGGGGAATGCCGTCCGCGACTTCGCCGCCGCGAAGGGCATCGACCTCGCGCGCGCGTTCGCCTACGCGAACGGCGACGAGGACATCGACTTCCTCCGCAGCGTGGGGCAGCCGGTCGCGATCTCGCCGGGCGCGACGCTCGAGCGCGCGGCGGTGCGCTTCGGCTGGCCGATCCTCCGCTGCGAGCCGCGCGGCGGGAATCCCGGCGTGTTGCAGATCGCGCGCACGGCGGGCTTCTACGGTGGCATGGCCGGCGCGGCGTGGACGAGCGCGATGCTCGGCCTCCTCAACCGCTCGCGGCGCCAGTTCATCGACTTCACCACCGGCATCGGCTCCGACGTTGGGCTCGCGTTCGCGGGCGTGCAGCTGAACGTGCGCGGGGAGGAGCATCTCTGGTCCGCGCGGCCCTGCGTGTTCGTGTTCAACCACCAGAGCAAGATCGACGCGATCATCATGGGCAAGCTCCTCCGCGGCGGCTTCACCGGCGTCGCGAAGAAGGAGGCGGCGAACGTGCCGGCGTTCGGCCAGTTCTTCCGCTTCGCCGGTGTCGCGTTCGTCGATCGCGGGAACACCGCGCAAGCGAAGGCCGCGCTCGCGCCGGCGGTCGCGAAGATTCGCGGTGAAGGGCTCTCGCTCGCGATCGCGCCGGAGGGCACGCGCACGCCGACGCCGCGGCTCGGGCCGTTCAAGAAGGGCGCGTTCCACATCGCCATGCAGGCGCGGGTGCCGATGGTGCCGATCGTGATGCGGAACGCGGGCGAGGTGATGTGGCGGAGCGCCCAGACGATCCGCCCCGGTACCGTCGACGTCGTCGTGCTGCCGCCGATCGACACCGGCGGCTGGCGCGTCGAGACGATGAACCAGCACGTGCGCGAGGTGCGCGATCTCTTCGTGCGGACGCTCGACGAGTGGCCGGGCGGCACGGGCGTGATCCGCTGAAGGAAGGTGCAGGTCATGGCGAAGGGTCAAAAAGACGTCGAAGCCGGCCGCGACGCGCCGCTTCGCTGGGGCGAGAGCCGCGAGATGAACGCGTTCGAAGCGCTCATGTGGCGAGCGGAAGAAGATCCGCGCCTCCGCTCGACGATCTGCGCGCTCGAGCTCCTCGACCGCACGCCGGATTGGGCGCGCTACGAGAAAGCCTGCGAATGGGCGACGCGCATGGTGCCGCGCTTCCGCCAGAAAGTCGTCGAGCCGGCGCTCGGCTTCGGCAACCCGCGCTGGGTGAACGATCCTGACTTCGATCTCCACTACCACGTGCGGCGGGTCCGCCTGCCCGAGCCGGCCGGCTGGCCGGAGCTCCTGTCGGCGGCGGAGCAGGTCGCGATGACGCCGTTCGACAAGGCGAGATCGCCGTGGGAGTCGATCCTCTTCGAGGGGCTCCCGGACGGTCGCTCCGCGCATCTCTTGAAGATGCATCACTCGACGACCGACGGCATGGGCGGCTTCCAGCTCTTCTCCAAGCTCCACTCGCCGACGCGCGAGCCGAATCCGAACAAGCCGCAGCCGCCGATTCCTCTGCCCGAATGGGCGACGCCGTCCGAGCTCTTGCGCGAGCAGCTCCGGAGCGACGCGCGCGCGCTGCCCGGCCTCCTGCCGAGCGTCGGCGACGTGGTGCGCGTGCTCTCGCGCCCGGTCGAGACCGTTCAGGAAGTGCTTCGCTTCGGTGCCTCGCTCGCGCGCGTCGCCGCCGATCCGGACGCCGAGGGCTCGCCGCTCCTTCGCGCGCGAAGCCTCTCGTGGCGCTTCCTCGCGCTCGACGTGCGCTTCGTGGATCTCCGCGCCGCGGCGAAGGCCGCGCAGGCTTCGCTCAACGACGCGTTCCTCGCGGCACTGCTCGGCGCCTTCCGCCGCTACCACGAAGAGCTCGACTCCCCGATCGACAAGATGCCGATCGCGATTCCGATCAACGTCCGGCGGGAGGGCGATCCGGAAGGCGGCAATCGCTTCGCCGGCGCGCGCTTCGCCGCGCCCGTTGGCATCGTCGATCCGCGCGAGCGCATGGAAGTGATGGGGAGCCTCGTGCGTGCAGCGCGCGGCGAGCCCGCGATCGACGGCATGGCGCTGCTCGCACCCGCGCTCGCGCGGCTTCCTGGGCCGCTGATCAGCCGGCTCGCGGGTAGCCTCACGAAGTCGAACGATCTCCAGGCGAGCAACGTCCCCGGCTTTCGCACCGACGTGTTCATCGCCGGCGCGAAGATCGAGCGCATCTACGGGTTCGGTCCGCTCCCCGGCTGCGCAGCGATGATCACGCTCCTGACTCACGGAGAGACGTGCTGTGTCGCCGCAAACGTCGATCCGGCGGCGATCACCGAGCCGGACCGCTTCGGCCGTTGCCTCGAGGAAGGCTTCGCCGAGGTGCTGGCGCTCGCGCCCGGCGCAGCGCCGCCCGTGCGGAGGCTCTGAGGAGCGATGACCGACGCATCCCCCTGGCCCGAGCGCACGAGCGACGTCGCGTTCCTCCTCGAAGCGAATGGCGCGTTCGAGCGCCGCTTGCTCGCCGAGTGGGTGAATCGCACGCGGCCGTCCGGCGTGCGCGAGCCGTATCTCGTGTCGTTGCCGTGCTCGCGTCGCGGGCAGGCCGAGCGGCTCGATCCGAAGCTCGAGGAGATCTGCGCGGCGGGAGACGACATCACGCTCTCGCCGCTCCGCGTCGCCTGGCTCCCGGAGGAGCGAAACGGCGGACGCCGCGCGCGGCCGGCAGATTTGGTGCTCGGCGATCCGCGGGATCCGGGCGCGATCCGCGGCCGCTGGATCCACTATCGCGATCCGAGCCGAGTGCAGCTCGTCGCCGCCGAGCCGGCGACGGTCGGCGAGCTCCGCGGCCGCTGGCGGGCGCGCGGTCTGTCGGAGACGACGGGCCTCGCGCCGTTCGTCTACCGGCAGGCCGTGCTCGCGCTCGAGCGGAGCGAGCGGCGACTTCGGGGGGCGAGGTACAAAGTGCCGCGCCTCGTTCGATCCGAAATTCTCGAGCGGCCGAAGTTCCGCGCCGCGCTTTCGCGCATCGCCGCCGAGACCGGTCGCACGGCGGACGACGTCGCGCGCGATGCGACAGGCTGTCTCGCCGAGATGTCGGCGGCGCACAGCCCGTTCATGATGGATCTCCTCGGCTCGTTCTTCGAGTTCATCTTCTCGCGGGGCTACGAGGGGCCGCCCGACTACGATGCGGCCGCGCTCGAGCGCCTGGTCGCGATCACGGAGAAGACGCCGGTCGCGTTCGTGTTCTCGCACCGTTCGCATCTCGACGGCATGGCGATGTACTCGATGCTCCACCGCGAGCGGCTGCCGCCGAGCCACCTCGTCGGCGGCGACAACATGGCGGTATTCCCGCTCGGCATGCTCGCCCGCCGGTCCGGCGCGGTGTTCATCCGCCGCTCGTTCAAGGACGATCCCGTCTACAAGGCGACGATCCGGCAGTACGTCGACTATCTCCTCGAGAAGCGCTTCTCGCTCTCGTGGGCGATCGAGGGGACGCGATCCCGCTCGGGCAAGCTCATGCCGCCGCGCCTCGGGCTTCTCGCGTGGGTCGTCGACTCGTGGCGGCGCCGCTGCATCGACGACGTCGTGTTCGTTCCCGTGTCGATCTCGTACGACCAGATCGTCGAGCTCGCCGACTACGCGGCCGAGCAGCGGGGCGGCAAGAAGCGCGCGGAGAGCACGAGCTGGCTCGTCGGCTTCATCTCCGGCATCCAGGCGCCGCACGGCAAGATGTACGTGCGCTTCGGCGAGGCGCTCTCGCTCGCCGACTATTTCGGCAGCCGGAGCGAGGAAGCAGCGGCCGATCCGTCTGCGGGACCGACGCTCGATCTACAGAAGCTCGCGTTCGAGCTCTCGGTACGCATCAACCAGGCGACGCTGGTGACGCCGTCGGCGCTCCTCTCGATGGTGCTGCTCGCGAACGGCCCGCGCGCGCTCTCGCTCGCGGAGGTGACCGCGGAGACCGCGGACTTGCAGTCGTTCGCGCAGACCCGAGGGCTCCCGGGCGCGAGTGACTTGCAGCTCGACGCCGAGCCCGGCGTGCGCGCCGCGCTCGATTCGCTGGCCCGCGGCGGCGTCGTCACCTGTCACGAGGACGGCCCCGAAGCGGTGTTCGCGATCACCGAAGGCAAGCAGCTCGCGGGCGCGTACTACCGGAACTGCGTGCTGCATTTCTTCCTTTCTGCCGCGATTGCCGAGCTCGCGCTGGTCGCGGTCGCCGAGGCGAACGTGCCGGTCACGCGCGACGCGATCCTCGCCGAGGTGAGCGCGCTCCGCGATCTCCTGAAGTTCGAGTTCTTCTTCCCCGAGCGCGCGGCGTTCGAGGCGGAGGTGATCGAGGAGATCGCGCGCACGGATCCCGACTGGGAGACGACGCTGGCCCCCGGGCGCGAGGCAATTCGCCGCTGGTTCGATCAGCGGCGGCCGCTACTCGCGCACGGCACGCTGCGTCCCTTCGTCGAGGGCTACGCGATCGTCGCCGAGGAGCTCGCGCGCCAGCCGGCCGGCGCGAGCGTCGAGGCGAATGCGCTCGTCGGCGCGTGCATGGGCCTCGGGCTCCAGCGCGTACGCCAGGGGCGCATCACGAGCCTCGACGCGGTGACGCGCGAGACGATCAAGACGGGGCTCGAGCTCGCGCAACACCGCGGGCTCGTCGCTGCCGAGAAGAGCGCCGACTTCAGCCGCGCCGCGCTGCTCGAATCGACACGCGCGCTCCGCCGGCGAATCGACATGGTCGCCCGCCTCGCCGCCCGCCGCCACGCCGACCCGTTTTCCTAGAGGGGGACGCTGCTTCCAATCGTCTCATTGTCCATTGCGTCGCGTCGAACGCGTCGCGTCGCCGAGTGAGACGTTCGGAAGCAGCGTCCCCGTCAGAGTCCCCGTCAGAGCAGGAAGCTCAACGCGCCGTTCGGCGCGAGCGACTCGTGGTCGAGCATCGCGCGCTTGCTGGCGATGCGGAACGAGCCGTTTTGCTCCACCAGCCGGTGCTCCGCTCGGCCGACGAACGGGTCCGTATGGCCGTGGCGGAAGCGCCAGACCACGAACGACGAGCTCACGCGGAGATCGCCGTCCCGCTCGACGCGGATGTTGGCGATGAGCCGGCGCGTCCGCGAATACGGAAACTCGCGGTGCGCGTGCCCGCCGAGGAGGCGCTTCACGCGCCAACCGAGCTTGGTGCGATCGTCGTCGATCAGCACGAGCGAGCGCGTCGCGTCCGCGTTCGGATCGTCGGTGCCCGGGACGACGTACGTCGCGTCGTCGGTGAAGAGCGCGAGCCATTCTTCGAGCTTCCATTCGTCGAGCAAGGCGGCCTCGGCGACGAGGAACTCGCTCACGCGGAGCCCGAGCAGCAATCGTTCCTGGTCGCTCACGCTCACCGTGGTGCTCCGTTGCCCTTCGCGTGATCGCGCCAGTCGGAAATCGGTGTGCCTGTCATCCGCGCGTTCCACTCGCGCCAGAACGAGCGCATCTGGAGCTCGTCGTCGATGCGCGGCTCGCGCGCCATGCCGCGCGAGATGTCCGACCAGGCGACGCCGTCCGCGCCGAAGCCGATCTGGCACGAATCGAGCGCCTCGACGTCGTCCGGCGTGGCGAAACCGCCGGGTCCGAGGAACTCGAGGAAGCTGTGAAGGCGCCGCTCGAGCCGCTCGCCCGACTCCTCGGCCGGCGCGAGCTCCCATGCCGTCACCTCCATGAAGTCCGGACGGATCGGGAAGAACGTGCGGATCGTCACCGCCATGATGTCGTTCACGACGAGGTTCGGGAAAATCACCATGTTGCGGTTGCCGTCGGCGATGCGCGTGCCGCGCTCCGCGCCGTAGCGTTCGAACAGCGTCCCGCGGATCTCCTCGATCTCGCGCTTCGAATCGGCGCCGAAGTTCGGTGCCCAGTGCGCGACGGGCCGGCCCCACGGCGCGCCGTACTCGATCGTCGCGTGTCCGTTGCCGAGCGCGCGGCTGGAGCCCTTCAGGCCACCGCCGCCGCCTTCGATCAACGCCCCCGTACCTTGGAGATACGCGAGATAGGAGCGGTGAAGCGGCGGCGCGTGATAGCCGTCGACGCTGTTCTCGGCGAGGAGCTTCCAGTTCGCGCGGATCGAGTAGCGTTGCGTGCCGCGGACGACGCGCATCTTGCCCTCGAGCGACTGGTCGGCGACGAGGTCGAGGTTCTCCTTCGCGCCGGCGAGGTAGGTGGAGAGATCCGGCGCGCCCTCGTCGAAGCTCACGAAGTGAAAGTCGCGGTAGCTCTCGTGCCGCGCGACCGGCTTCAACCCGAGCTCGGCCTTGATGATCCCCTTCGAGGCGTAGCCGTCGGCCTCGGGGAAGCCGACCAGGTTCCCGCGATTGTCGAACGTCCACGCGTGATAGAAGCACTGGAACGACTTCGCGTTGCCCTCGTCGCGCCGGCAGACGATCGCGCCGCGATGGGGACACGTGTTGTAGAGGACGCGGATCTGATCATCGCTGCCGCGCACGAACATGAGCGGGCGGCCGCCGACGGTGCGGCGCCGGTAGTCGCCCGGCTCCGCGAGCTCGGAGGTGTGCCCCACGTAGAGCCAGCAGCGCGAGAAGATCCGTTCGCGCTCCTGCTCGAGGATGAGGGCGGAGGTCATGGTCGAGCGATGCACGCGGAAGATCCCGCGCTCGGAATCGTCGACGATGAAGGGCTCGCGCGCAGGAACGTTCATCGTGCGCCTCCGTTCACCGGGAACGTCGCGAAGCATTTGTTCGAGTTGAAGACGTAGGTCTCGATCCAGTCGTGGATCTGGGGCTTCCGTCCGAGCCGCTCCATCGCGCCGAGGAGCACGCACCAGTTCAGGAGCTCGTGCTGGCCGGCCGCCTCGTATTCCTCGAGCGGCTGCTCGCGCCAGGCTGCGTAGTTTCCCTGACGAAGAGCTTCGTAGAGCCGGCGGTCGGCGGCGAGGTCGGGCCAGAGATACGAGTTCCGCGCGCTGAGGAACGCGTGCGACCAGCTCGACGAGGCGACGAGCGCGACGCGATACCGCGACGCTTCGATCACCTCCGCGAGCTTGGCGCCGACCTCCATGCAGCGGCGCGGCGACGGCGCCGGCGGGTCGACGATCTCGGGCTTCGGCTCGGCCGAGAGGAGCTGCGCGAATCCACCGCGCGTGGCGAGGAGCCCGGCGCCGTAGCAGTTCACGTGGAACGGCACGACCGGATGCGGGAAGCCGGTGCGCTCCCAGTCGAGATAGAGAAGCGTGTTCGTGAACGCGTGCGCGAGCCCGTGGTGATGGAGCGGGCGATACGCGTACGGCAGATCGACGCCGCGCTCGAGGAGACCGCGCGCGATCACGCGGGCGCCCTCGCGATGGCCGCGCGCCGCGAAGACGAAGTCGTTCGGCTCGCCCCAGCGGTTCGGCCGCATCGCGCCGAAGCCTTCGGCCCACGGCTCCAAGGCGATCTCGTCCAAACCGAAAATACAAAACGGCGGAATCAGATCCTCTCTGAAGTTCTCGTATTGGTCGTCGCCGAAGATGATAACGAAGTCGGGCGCGAACTCGTCGATCGCGCGGCGCGTGGCGCGAAAGCCGGCGACGAGCTGCTCGCGATGCCGCCGTCCCGCGCTGACGCCCTCGTCGTCGCCGAGCTCGGCGAGCATCTCCTTCGGCCAGCGCGTGCGGTCTTTGCCCTCGGCCGGAACGCCGGGCGCGCCGACGAGCATGCGGAGGAGATCCGCCATGTTTTCGTCCGGCCAGCAGAGCGGCGGGTAATGAGTGAGGCCGACGCCGAGAATTTCGCCCATGCTCAATCTCCGCTGGGATTCCACGCCCAGTAGCGCGCGAGCGCGCCGCCGTCGACGCGGAGGTCCGCCCCGGTCACCATCGCCGCGTCGTCCGAGCACAGGAACACGACCGCGCCGACATAGTCGGACGGCTTCGGCAGCCGCTGCATCGGCACGCCGCGGCGGAATTTCTCGAACACCGCGAAAACTTCCGGCGGAGTGGGCTTCGCGCCGAATCGCTCGGCGCGCTCCGCGCCTTCGCTCGGATCGGTCGCGGTCGGCGTCAAGGAATTCACGCGGATCCCATGAGATGCGAGCTCCATCGCGATCGAGCGCGTGAAGTTGAGAAGCCCGCTCTTGCCGGTGCAGTAGCCGACGTTTCCGGGTTGTCCCTGGTGGCCCGCGGTCGAGATCACGTTCACGATCGATCCCTTGCGTCCGCCTTGGATCATCCGCCGCGCCGCCTCGCGTGTACAGAGGAACGCCCCATCGAGGATCACGCCTAGCTGCGTGCGCCACGCCGCGAGCGGCATGTCGAGGATGCCGCGCTGATCGAACACGACGGCGTTGTTGACGACGACGTCGACGACGCCGAGCGCGTGCTCCGCCTGGTCGAAGAGCTTCGCGACGGAGGACTCGTCCGCGACGTCGACCTCGACGCCGAGCGCACGGCCGCCCGCCGTCTCGATCTCGCGCGCCGCGCCGTCCGCGAAGGAACGGTTGCGGTCCGCGCAGACGACGCTCGCCCCGGCGGCGGCGAGACCGATCGCGATGCCCGCGCCGATGTTCGGGCTCGTGCCGGTGACGAGAGCGGTTCTGCCGGCGAGTTTCACGATCTGAGGTCCGGGTCTACGAAGCGTGCACGCTCGCGGCAAGCTTTGCGAGGCGCCCGAGCTGTTCTTCGTATTCGTCCGCCGTGGCGATCGGAGAAAAGACGAGGTGCTCGACGCCGGCCGCGCGGAGCTCGGCGATCCGCGCGGCGCAGTCTTCGGGCGTGCCGACGACGCCGAAGCGCTCCGCCGCGGATGCGCTGGCCGGGCCGTACAGCGCGGCGATGCGCGCGGAAGCGCGCTCGAGCGCGCGATCGCGCCGATCCTCGACGCGCGCGAAGGCCATCAACGCGGCCGCGATCGGGGCCTCGCGTTGCGCGCGGACCGTGGCCATTCGTTGCTGGAAGCCTTTCGCGTCGAGGAAGTAGCCGAAATACCCGTCCGCCAGGCGAGCCGCGCGCCGGAGCGCGGCGTCGGAACGGCCGCCGACCCAGATCGGCGGGCCGCCCGGACGAATCGGCGGCGGATCGATGCGCGTCGCCGGCACGCGGAAGAAGCGACCCTCGGCGGGCGGCGCCGTGCCGTTCCACAACGAACGGAGGATCGGGATCGCCTCGTTCGCCCGCGCCCCGCGCTCGCCGAGCGGGACCTCCGCGGCGGCGAACTCCCCCGGGAACTCGCCGCCGACGCCGATACCGAGGACGAATCGTCCGCCCGACATCCAATCGAGCGAGGCGGCTTGCTTGGCGACCAGCATGGGGTGCCGGAGCGGGAGGAGAAAGACGCCCGTGCCGATCTCGATCCGCCGCGTCCGCGACGCGTAGATCGCGAGCACCGCGAACGGATCGAGGATCGGCTGCGAGAAGGAGAGGTGATCCGCCGTCCAGATCGAATCGAAGCCGAGGCGCTCGACCGTCGCGGCGAGATCCGCGGCGGCGTCCGCCGGGCGGATGCCTTCGATCGCGACGCCGACTTTCATCTCAGCCCATCCCGGGGACTCGCAGAATCTCGAGCTCGCCGTTCGCGAGGCGCTCGCGGAGCCGTTTCTTGTCGACCTTGCCGATGCTCGTCTTCGGGATCTCGGCGACGAACGCGTACGTGTCGGGATTCCACCAACGGGCGAGCTTCGGCGCGAGGAACGCCGCGAGGGTCTCCGGCGTCGCCGTCGCGCCTTGCTTCAGCACGACGCACGCGAGCGGGCGCTCGGACCACTTGTCATCCGGCCGCGCGATCACCGCGGCCTCCGCGACCTCGGGATGGCCGATGAGCAACGCCTCGATGTCGAGCGAAGCGATCCATTCGCCGCCGGACTTGATGACGTCCTTCGTGCGGTCGCGGATCTCGAGGTAGCCGTCGGGATCGATCGTCGCGACGTCGCCGGTGCGGAACCAGCCGTCGCGGAACGCCGCCGCGCTTCGCTCGTCCTCGAAGTACGACGAGATGACCGTCGGGCCGCGGATCTCGAGCTCGCCCCGCGACTCGCCGTCGCGCGGCAGCTCCTTGCCGTCGGTATCGACGACGCGCATGTCGAGGAACGGGATCGGCAGCCCCTGCTTCGCGAGGACCTTGAGCTTCTCGTCGGCCGACAGATCGGCGTGTCCGCGCTTCAAGCACGCGAGCGTGCCGACGAGCGCCTCGGTCATGCCCCAGGCCTGCTGCATCCGCACGCCGAGCTTCTGCCAGCGCGCGATCAACGGCCTCGGCACGGCCGCGCCGGCGCAGATGATCCGCTCGAGCGTCTCGAAGCACCGCCCTTCGCGCTCGAGGAGATCGGCGACGCCGCTCCAGAGCGTCGGTACGCCGGCCGTGAACGTGACGCGCTCGGCGTCGATCGCCGCGGCGATGTCCGCGGGCTGGAGGCTCGGGCCCGGCACGACGAGCTTCGCGCCGTTCATCGCGCCGACGTAGGGCAGGCACCAACCGGCGGCGTGGAAGAGCGGCACGGCCGCGAAGATCGTGTCGCGCTCGCCGATCGCGAAGTTGTTCGTCATCGACATGACGCGGGCGACGTTCACGAGGAACTCGTGATCGTACGGCACGCCCTTCGGATTCCCCGTCGTGCCCGAGGTGTAGCAGAGCATCGCGAGCCCGCTCTGCTCGCCGGCGCCGAGCTCCGCATCCCCGTCTCCGGCGGCGACGAGCTCCTCGTACGAGAGGACCGGGGAGAGCGAAGTCTTCGGCAGCGGGCCGTCGCCCATCACGACGTACGCCTTCACGCCGCGGAGCGCGGGCGCGACCTTCTCGAGGAGAGGCACGAGCACGTCGTCGACCACGATCACGCGGTCGCTCGCGTGATTCGCGATCCAGCTGATCTGCTCCGGGAAGAGCCGCAGGTTCAGCGTGTGAAGCACGAAGCCCGCGCCGGGGATCGCGTAGTAGAGCTCGATGTGCCGGTGCGTGTTCCAGGCGAGCGTGCCGATCCGGTCGCCCGGCGTGAGACCGAGTCGGCGGAGGGAAGACGCGAGGCGACGCGCGCGCGCGTGGACCTCGCCCCAGCTCGAGCGATGGCCGCTCGAGCGCGTCACGATCTCCGTCTTCGGATGGAGTCGGGCCGCGCGATCGAGGAGGGCCGAGATCTTGCTTGTGAAGTTCATTGGCAGTTCATGGCGATGTCCGCCCATGACCTTCGAGCAACGAGCGAGCCAGCGGGGAATCGACAGATTTTCGCGAAAGCTGCAACGAGAAAGCACATCACGAGCGACTCGAACGCGGGGCGCGAGTCGATTTCGCATCGCGAAACCCTCGGTTTGACGCCGCGGCTGGAGGCGGTGATAGATGGCCCGATGCCCGAGCGCGACGAGCTGCCCCTCGCGGACGTCGAGCGCGAGCTGGCGGAGAGCCGCGCGCTCGCCGGAGCGGTTTTCGCCTCGTCCTACGACGGGATTGCCGTGCTCGACCGCGACGGCGTCTTCCTCGAGGTGAACGCGGCGTACGAGCGGATGACCGGGATCGCCCGCGACAAATGGGTCGGCCGGCGGATCGAGGAGATGCAGAAGCTCCCCGACGTGCCGAAGCAATCGGCGACGCTCCAGGCGCTCGCCGGCAAGGGCCCGGCGACGACGCTCGTGAACATCCGCGGCGGCGAGCTCGTGATGATCACCGCGAGCCCGCACTTCGGCCCGGACGGCGAGGTGCGGAACGTCATCCTCAACATGCGGAACATCACCCAGCTGAACGCGCTCAAGTATCAGCTCGAGCGCGAGCGCGGCTCGGCGAAGCTCGCGGACCTCGAGAAGGCGCGCCGGCGGTGGCTCCAGTCACGGCTCGCGGCCGCGGAGATGGATGACCTCCTCGTCGCGAGCCCGTTGATGGAGGATTTGCTTTCCACGGCCGCCGAGGTTGCCGACTTCGACTCGACCGTGCTCCTCGACGGCGAGACCGGCACCGGCAAGGGCATGCTCGCGCGTTTCCTCCACAAGCTCTCGGGCCGCGCGTCGAAGCCGTTCGTCGAGGTGAATTGCGGCGCGCTGCCGGACAGCCTCGTCGAGTCCGAGCTCTTCGGGCACGAAGCGGGCGCGTTCACCGGCTCGCTCCGCACCGGAAAGAAGGGCCAGTTCGAGCTCGCGAACGGCGGCACGATCTTCTTGGACGAGATCGGCGAGCTGCCGCTGCCGTCTCAGGCGAAGCTCCTGAAGGTGCTCGACGACAAAGAGATCCGTCCGCTCGGCGGTACGTCTTCCAAGCGGCTCGACGTGAGGGTCATCTGCGCGACGAATCGGAACCTCCACGAGTTCGTCGCGCAGGGGCGCTTCCGCGAGGACCTCCTCTATCGGATCGAGGTCATCCCGCTGCACATTCCGCCGCTGCGCGAGCGGCCCGAGGACAAGAAGGCGCTCCTCTACGCGTTCCTCGACTTCTTCAACAAGAAGCTGAAGCGCGACAAAGTCTTCTCGCTCGAAGCGGTCGCCGCGATCGCGAGCTACGATTTCCCCGGCAACGTGCGCGAGCTCCGGAACCTCGTGGAGCGCGCCGTGATGACGACGCGGGGCGAAGAGCTCGGCGTCGAGGCGCTCCCGCCCGCGATCCAGGCGCTCGCGCAAGGGCCCGCCGCGATCGCCGCGCGCGACGCGATCGTCGAGGAATCGCTCGCCGAGGTCGTCGACTACCGCGCCCGCGTCGAGAAGCTCGAGCGGCAGATGCTGCACCACTTCGCCCGGTCCTGCCGCTCGACCTACGAGATCGCGCGGCGGACCGGGCTCACCCAATCGGCGGTGGTGCGGAAGCTCAAGAAGTACGGCCTGAGCGTCGGCAGCGACGAAGAAGCTTAAAAGCGCGCCTCGTATTCCTTCTCCGCGCGATCGACGATCGACCAGAACGCCTTCGGCGTCTTCCCTTCGACCACCTCGGCGAGCAGCGTGAGGTGCGTGTGCCAGCCGCCGGAGACGTTGATCATCGCCGCGCGGTCGCGCAGCCGGCTGTGGGTCAGCACGAGGCGGACGTTATCGCCCTCCTCGCGGAGCTCGAACGTCACCTCGGAATCCTCGGCGCCGTCCTCCGGCCAGGTGAAGGCGAGGAGGCGCGGAGGCTCGCAGCGCGTGACTCGGCACTGCGAGGTGAAGACCTGGTCCTGGTACTTCCGGTAGCGCTCCGGCACGGCCTCGCCCTTCGGGGTGAGATTCGCGTGCTGAAAGCGAAGCTCGAGGCGGCCGCCGACGCGGAGCTCCATCTCGCCCGCGGCGAACCACTTCGCGCGCTTGTCGGATTCGGTGAGGAACGCCCACACTCTCTCGATCGGGCCGGCGAGCACGCGCTCGAAGCGCACCGTGCCCGGGCCCAAGATGACGCCGTAGTCGCTCATCGTGTTCTCCTTTTCGTTTTCTTCTTCGGCGGTTCGTCCTCGGCGAGCGCGCGCTCGAGGGCGTCGAGGCGTGACGTCCAGAAGGCGCGCATCTCGGTGATCCAGCGCGCCGCTGCGTCGAGCGGCTCGGGGTTCAAAGAAAGGAAATGCTCGCGCCCGGCGACGCGCCGCTGCACCAGCTCGGCGCGCTCAAGCAGGCGGATGTGCTTCGAGACCGAGTTCAGCGAGATTGCGAACGGCGCCGCGACGTCGGTGACGCGCGCGTCCCCGCGGGAGAGGTGCGCGAGGATCGCGCGGCGAGTCGGATCCGCGAGCGAGAGCATCGTGTCGTCGAGATCCATATTCACCCCTATGGGTGAATATGGGAAATGCGTCAAGACGGGCGAGCGATCTCGATCGGCGGCGGCTCTTCCTCGATCGGCTCCGGCGCGACGGCGCGCTCTTGCTGCTGCAGGCTCCACATCGCCGCGTATGCGCCCCCGGCGACGAGGAGCTCGGCGTGGCTGCCGCGCTCGATGATGCGCCCGGCGTCCATGACGAGGATCTGATCCGCATCCATCACCGTCGACAGGCGGTGCGCGATCACGAGCGTGGTGCGGCCGACCTGGATGCGCTCGAGCTCGGCTTGGATCGCTTTCTCCGACTTGGAATCCAGCGCGGACGTCGCTTCGTCGAAGATCAGGATCGCGGGATCCTTGAGGAGCGCGCGAGCGATCGCCACGCGCTGCTTTTCGCCGCCGGAGAGCTTGAGGCCGCGCTCGCCGACCTCGGTCTCGTAGCCGTCGGGCAGGCGCACGATGAAGTCGTGGATGTGCGCGGCGCGCGCGGCGTCCTCGACTTCGTCGCGGCTCGCGTCCGGGCGGCCGTAGCGGATGTTGTAGAAGATCGTGTCGTTGAAGAGGACGGTGTCCTGCGGAACGATCGCGATCGCCGCGCGCACCGACGCCTGCGTGAGATCGCGGACGTCCCCTCCGTCGATGCGGATATGTCCGCCGTCGACGTCGTAGAAGCGGTAGAGCAGGCGCGCGAGCGTCGACTTCCCGGAGCCGGAATGACCGACGACCGCGACCGTCCCGCCCGGCGGAATCTCGAAGTCGACGCCCTGCAGGATCGTGCGCCGCGGATCGTAGCCGAAGCGCACGTCCTCGAAGCGGACGCGTGGCCGGCGCGTGACGAGGGGCTTCGCGCCGGGCCGGTCCTGTACGTCCTGCCGCTCGTCGAGGAGGCCGAAGAGGCGCTCCATGTTCGTCAGCGATTGCTTGACCTCGCGGTACATCATGCCGAGGAACGAGAGCGGCGCGGAGAGTTGCAGCAGGTACGCGTTCACGAGCACGAGGTCGCCGATCGTGAGCTCGCCGGCGACGACGCCGACCGCTGCGCGCCACATCATCGCGGTCACGCCGATCGCGACCGTCGCGGTCTGGCCGAGGTTCAGCACCGCGAGCGTCTTCTGCGCCTTCACGCGCGCGTTCTCGAGGTGACAGAGGTTTTCGTCGTAGCGCGTGGCCTCGTGGGCCTCGTTGTTGAAGTACTTGACGGTCTCGTAGTTGAGGAGCGAGTCGACGGCGCGCTCGTTCGCGCGCGTGTCGGCTTCGACGGCGGCGCGGTAGAAGCCGGTGCGCCACTCGGTGACCGCGAACGTCCAGAGCCCGTAGATGCCGAGTGTCGTCAGCGTGATCGCCGCGAAGCTCCAGTCGTACGCCAAGACGAAAAACGCGGTGACGAGCACGATCTCGAGGACCGTCGGCAGGATCGTGTAGAGCGTCCAATCGAGGAGATCGGAGATCGCCGCGCCGCCGCGCTCGACGTCACGGGCGACGCCGCCGGTCCGGCGCCCGAGGTGGAACCTGAGTGAGAGCGCGTGGAGGTGGCGGAACACCTCGAGCGTGATCTGCCGCGAGGCTCGCGCCATGACGCGGGCGAAGACGATCTGGCGGAGCTCGGTGAAGAGCGAGACGCTGACGCGCGCCGCACCGTACGCGACGAGCAGCGCGACCGGCAGCACGGCGAGGCCGGGGCGGATCTCGAGCGAGTCGACGATCCGCTTGAGCGCGAGCGGCACGAGCAGGTTCGCGAGCTTCGCCGCGAAGATCAGCGCAAGCGCGGCGGCGATTCGCCCGAGATAGGGACGGAGGTACGGCAAGAGCGACCGCACGACCGCAAAGTCGCTCCGCGCCCCCTCGGCGCGCGCCACCGGCACCGCGCCGAGGTTGTTGTCGATCCAACCCACGAATCATTCCCTGCCGAGTCGCCGCGCGTGAGGGAAGCGCCGAGTGCGGGATCGCCGCGGGAGGTACGCACGTCCCGGCGGGCGCGGGGGGTCGCCTTCGCTGCATGGCTCGCCTCACGGATGGCGCCTCGCGGCGCCGGGCCCCTCGTCGGTGGAGGTCGTCTCTGCGACGGACGAGGTTGGTTCGCGTCGCTACGCGAAGACTCCCGCTCATCGACGACATCTCGTCTTCGCGTAGCGCCGCTCCGAGACACATTGCCCGCGGCGGGGCCCGGCACCGCGAGGCGCCGTTCGGCTGCGCTTTACTTCCGCTACGGCGACCCCCCGCGCCCGCCGGGACTTTTGTCTCCACTCGCACGGAGCGCGGGCGAGCTCGGCAATTTGGCGACTTGGCTGAGCCGCGGGAGTCGGGAGGTTGCCTGAGGCGACTTGGCCGGGCGGCGAGTCTTTCCGCGCCGCATCTTCTAGGCAGGAGCCGAAGGCAAGCACCCGAGCTCCCGTGGCGACCGCGGAAATCCCTGCGACGTGTCGTTGACTCTCCCGTCGGGGGAGACCGCACGATCAGCGGCAACGTCACGAGGAGGTGACTCATGCTTCGAGGAGGCTGTCTCTGTGGTGCGGTTCGCTACGAAGTCGCGGGACCGGTCCACGACGTCCACCACTGCCATTGCTCGATGTGCCGGAAGTCGCACGGCACCGCGCACTCGACGTTCGCGCGGCTCGACGCGAGCGCGTTTCGCTACGCGAAGGGCGGTGATCAGGTGCGCGCGTATCGCTCGTCGGCACCGATCGAGCGGACCTTCTGCGCGACGTGCGGCGCGCGGCTCACGATCCGCTTCGACGGCATGCCCGACACGACGTGGGTGAGCGTCGGCACGCTCGACGACGATCCCGGCGTGGCGGCGCACTGCCACATGTTCGTCGCCTCGAAGGCGCCGTGGGAGGAGATCAGCGACGCGCTTCCGCAGTTCCCCGAGTACGGTCCGATGGGAGAATGACCGGAAGCAGCACCTCCGTCTCGAGCTCGTCCGGCGAGACCTCCGCGGGGTCGTTCCGGTAGACCTCGCGAATGTCGCCGGCGGGCTCGAGCGCGTTCTCCTCGGCCCACGCGCGGACGGCGTGCTCGGCGAGGCCGATCTCCTCATATGGGCCGATGTGGCGGGTCGCCGCGACGGTCACCGCGGGGAGCACCACCACGGGCGCACCCGGCGGGGGCTCGGTGATCACGGTGCACATCCGGAGCGTGACCATATCCTCCGGCGCCGGCGGGATCACGCAGAACACCGGGCCCGTCTGCTGGCGACCGAAGCTTGCGAGCAGCGCGATCAGCTCGCGCACGAGCGACTCGCCGAACGCGATGTGCAGGTCGGTCGTCGTCGTGCCCTCGTGGACGAGGACGGTGCGCGCGGGCTCCTCGCGAAGCTCGATGTCGTAGGGGAACACCGTGCCGGCGCGCATCAAGCGCTCGATCGATCGGAGCGCGCTCTCGGCCTCCGCGATCTCCCGCGCGCGGCGCGCGCGCTCGCGCGCGAGCACGCGCGAGATCGCCTCGGGATCCTCACCCGCGAGAAGCTCGCGGATCGTCGCGAGCGGCACGTCGAGCGAGCGGAGGAGCGCGATCGCGATCGCCGCGGAGGCCTGCCGGCGGTCGTAGTAGCGGTAGCCGGAGATGAGATCGACGTGCTGCGGTCGGAGGAGCCCGAGCTCGTCGTAGTGGCGGAGCGCCTTGACGGAGAGCCGGCAACGGGTCGCGAAGCTGCCGATCGGCAGAAGATCCCGGGGCACGAGCCTTCCTCTCAGGGCATGCCGGCCCTGTCCAGAACGGTCAGTTCGCCGTCTGCGTGATCCGGAATGAACGCCCGCCGACGAGGATCGTCGCCATCCGCTTGCCGCCGCTCGTCTTCGGCAGCACCTGGAAGACGACCGTCCCGTTGCCGAAACCGGCCGCGGGGGGCGCGAGCACGACCCAGGGCTGGTTCGAGCTCGCCGACCACGAGCAGCCTGCCGCCGCTGTTACGGCGAACTGCCCGGTCGCGCCGCTCGGCGGCACCGTCTTCGACGACGGCGAGATCGACACGCTGCAAGACGCCGGCGTCGGGGTCGCGGCGGGCGCCTGCGTCGGGGTCTTCGTGGGGGTCTTCGTCGGCGTCGCGACGGGTGCCTGCGTCGGAGTCTTCGTTGGGGTCGGCGTCGAGGCCGGAGGCGCGCTCGGCGTCTGGGTGGGCACGGGCGTCGGCGCTTGCGGAGTCGGCGTGCGCGTGGGCGTCCGGGTCGGCGTGGGAACCGACGTGCGCGTCGGCGTCGGGGTCGGCGGCGCGGAGAGCGGCGACGCCTCGTAGTCGTCGAGCTCCACGTCCATGAAGTCGGTGCGAACGCCCGCGTAGCCGTCGTTCAGAATCGCCGGGCTCGACGTCCCGGTGTCGACCGCGTCGAGCACCTCCGTCCAACCTTCGCCGAGGCTCGGATCCGAAACGAAGAGGCGAATCGAAACGCCGCCGCCGGGAATGTCTTCGACTTCGGTGCGCATGCCGATCCACTCGCCGACCGGCAGCAGGTTCGGTGACGTGGCGGCGTGGTAGGTGCCCGGATAGATCTTCAGGTACGCGAGCGTCGTGTAGGTGCCGGCGAGCTTCTTCTTGATGACCGCCGCGCCGTCGACGCGAATCCCCGCGTAGTAGAGTGTGTCGCCGCTCTGATAGCGCTCGAAGAAGAGGATGCCGTTGTGACCGGCGCGATTCGGGCTCGCGCTCAGGTTCGTGGCGGCGATGCGAAAGAACGCTTCCTGGCGAAAGTTCCGCCAGCGCCCGCGCGTGACCAGCCGGAAGATGTTCTGCGGATGATAGCCCTGGTCGGTGTCGAGCGGATTGGACGCGGCGTAGGCGACGCGCCACGGATCGTTGCTCGACAGCGATCCCTGCACCGTCTTGCCGGCGCCGTTCGAAGAAATCAGCCGACCGCCGGAATTCACCCACCAATCCGCGCTGCCGCTGTTCGACATGGTGTTCGCCTCTTCGACGGTGCCCGTCGTCGCGAAGCTGGCCGCGAAGCTCGTCTCGTCGGCCGCCTGGAGAGGGGCGGCGAGCGCAGAAACGAGGAAAGAGAAGACCGTCAGGACGAGACCGGTGAAACGATGTGAGCGCATTGCAGCGGCGTCTTAAGCGAGCGCCGTGCCGGGAAAAAACTTAGGATTGACGGGGTTGACCTCTCGACCAAGGTCGATAGGGTGGGGTGGTGGTGGTGGTGCCACCAGACGGCACCCCGGGATTTGTGTGGTGAGCCCTCTGCTCGAGATCATCGGCGAGAGCCACCCGATCGCGGCGCTCAAAGAAGAGATCGGCCGGCTCTTCGCGCGACGATCGGCGTCTCGCCGCGTTCCCCCGGTCCTCATTCTGGGTGAGACCGGCACGGGGAAGGGCCTGCTGGCTCGCGCGCTTCATCGCTCCGGGCCGCGCGCCAACGGCCCCTTCGTCAGCATCAACTGTGCGGCCATTCCGGAATCGCTGCTCGAGGCCGAGCTCTTCGGCTACGAGCGCGGCGCTTTCACCGACGCACACCGCGCGAAGCCCGGTCTCTTCCAAGTCGCCGACGGCGGTACGCTGTTCCTCGATGAGATCGGCCTCTTGCCGCCGCCGATTCAAGGTAAACTCCTGAAAGCGATCGAGGAGCGCGAAGTGCGACGGCTCGGCGGCACGCGGAACGAGCTCGTCGACGTGTGGATCCTCGCCGCGACGAGCGACGATCTTCTCCAGGCGCTCCACGAGCGCCGGTTCCACGAAGCGCTCTACCACCGTCTGTCCGTCCTCACCTTCTCGCTGCCCCCGCTTCGCGAGCGCGGGCGCGACGTGCTGCTCCTGGCCGAGCACTTCCTCGGCGCCGCCTGCGCCGACTACGGGCCACCGATGAAGGTTCTTTCGCCTGACGCGGTCGTGGCGCTGCTCGCGCATCCGTGGCCTGGAAACGTGCGCGAGCTCGCGAACGCGATGGAGAGAGTCGCGCTGCTTTCGGAGTCGGCGACGATCACGGCAGACATCCTACGGCTCCACCCTCCCATTCCGGACGCGGAGGAGCCGGCGGCCGACCGGGAGAGGCCCGCGGAAGCGCTTCCGCTCGGAGAGCGAGCGAGCATCGTCGATGCGCTCGCGCGGACGAAAGGAAACGTCGCGCGCGCGGCGAAGCTGCTCGGAATCTCCCGAAACACGATGCGCTACCGCATGGAGAAGCTCGAGATCGGCCGCGATCGTGACGAACCGGTCGGCGCGGCGAGAGCGCCTGCGCCCTCCGCGCGGGTGGCGGAAGCGCCTTCCGCCACGCCATCGCTTCCGCCACCGGAGCCCGTGTCGCCGGCCGTGCGGTGGGAGCATCGCCGGGTGACTCTGCTGCGCGCCGTCTTCACGCTGCCGTCGGACTCCATGCTCGCGCCGTTGCCTTCGCCGGAGGCGCGGCCGATCCTCGATCTCGCCGCCGAGAAGGTGGCGAGCTTCGGCGGACGCATCGAAGAGCTCGGTCCCGAGGGCGTCGTCGCAGCCTTCGGTGTCGAGCCCAGCGAGGACGTCGCCATGCGAGCGGCGCTCTGCGCGCTCGCGATCGCTCGCGCGGCGGAACGGGCTTCGGCGAGCGCGGGCGGCGGTCGCTCGGGCAAGGTCGCGTTCCGGGCCGCGATCCATTCCGCCGAGCTCATCGTCGGCCGCATCGCCGGGCGTGCGCAGCTGGCACTCGAGGACAAGCGTCACGCGATGGAGCTTCTCGAGGAGATGATCGAGCGCGCGGATTCCGACGCGATCGTGGTGAGCGACGCGGCGTCCGCCGATCTCGAGCGGCGCTTCCACCTGGGGCCGCTCGGCGCGCTCGGCGATGCGCCGCTCAGGATCTTCCGCCTCGGCGGACATGCGCCGACACCGTTCGCGCTCCGCGGACGAGCGACGACGTTCGTCGGCCGTAGCCGAGACGTCGAGATCCTACGCGCGCGAGCCGAGGCCGCCGCGCGAGGGCGGGGCAAGGTCGCGGCGCTCGTCGGCGATGCCGGGATCGGGAAGTCGCGCCTCCTCTACGAGTTCCGCCAGACGCTCGGCGTCGAGTTCACGTACCTCGAAGCCAAGTGCGTTTCCTACGACACGGTGACGCCGTATCTCCCGCTGCTCGAGCTCGTTCGCCAGTGCTGCGGGGTCACCGAGTCCGACGAGATGGCCGCGGTCGTCGAGAAAGTGCGCTCGCCGTTCCTCCTTCGCCTCCTCGGCATCGCGGATCCCGAGCTCGATGCGCACCCGGACGAGCTCGTCGAGGCCGAGACGTTCGCCGCGCTGCGGCGGATGCTCCTGAAGGCGAGCCGCCGTCGCCTGCTCGTGATCGGTTTCGAGGACCTGCAGTGGATCGACGAGACGTCGGCGGATGCCGTCGCGTCCCTGGTTGATGCGCTTCCCGCTGCCGCGATTCTCCTCGTCGCCACGTACCGTCCGGGTTACCGGCCGTCGTGGTTCGACAAGGCCCACGTCACCGAGCTCTCGCTGCAGCCGCTACCGCCACTGGACGGGCTCAGCGTCGTCCATTCGATCCTCGCCGAGCGCGTGAGCGACGGGGCGGCCCACAAGATCCTCGAGAAGTCGGATGGGAATCCGTTCTTTCTCGAGGAGCTGGCGCGGTCCCTTGCGGAGGAGAGCCGGCTCGGGTCGGGACGGCGCCTCCCCGGCACCATCCGCGAGGTGATCACCGCGCGCATCGACCGCCTGGCGGAAGGCCCCCGGCGGCTCCTGCAATCGGCGGCGGTTCTCGGCCGCGAAGTCTCGCCCGTCGTCCTGAAAGCGCTGTGGGACGGGAACGGCACGTTCGACCGTCACCTGCAGGAGCTGAAGCGCCTCGAGTTCCTCTACGAGCAAGCCGGATCGGACGGACCGGTCTACCTGTTCAAGCATGCTTTGACACAGGAGGTCGCCTACGAGAGTCTGCTTCCGCATCGACGCCGGGCGCTTCGGGCGGCAGCCGGACGGGCGCTGGAAGCTCTGGCGGTCGAGGGCAAGGAAAGACGTCTCGAGCTCACCGCGCATCCCTACAGGAAGGTCTGACCATGGTGTCCCGAATCATCTCTGCGGACTCTCACGTCACCGAGCCGCCCGACACGTACTCGAAGCGGATGCCGAAGAAGTACGCGGATCGCTTTCCGCACATCGAGCATGACGATCAGCTCGGCGACCTCTACGTGATTCCCGGCATGAAGCGGACGGCGGTCCCCGTCGGTCTGATCGCGGGCGCGGGCAAGAGCGCGAAGGAGCTCGTCACGTTTCACGCGCGCTTCGAGGATCTTCATCCGGGCGGCTGGGATCCCGACGCGCGGCTCCTCGATCAAGACCGCGACGGCGTGCACGGCGAGATCGTCTATCCGACAGTCGGCATGGTGCTCTGCAACCACAAGGACATGGACTACAAGGACGCCTGCATGAAGGCGTACAACGAGTGGGTCGCGGAATATTCCGGCGCGCATCCCGACCGCATCTTCGGCATCGGCCAGACGGCGATGCGCACGCCCGCCGAGGGCGTCGAGGACTTGAAGAAGATCAAGTCCTTCGGTCTGAAGGGCGTGATGATGCCCGGGAATCCGGGACACGAGGACTACGACCACCGCGACTACGACGAGTTCTACGAGACCGCGATCGGGCTCGGCATGCCGCTCTCGTTCCACATCCTCACGTCGTCGGCCGATTCGTTCGGCGGCACCGCGCGCGGCCCGAAGCTCAATCGCTTCTGCAGCATCATCCGCGGCTGCCAGGACATCATCGGCATGTTCATCTTGGGCGGCGTGTTCGAGCGCCATCCGAAGCTGAAGGTCGTCTGCGTCGAGGCCGACGCGGGCTGGGTGCCGCACTACATGTACCGCATGGATCACGGCTACGACCGGCACCGCTACTGGCTGAAGCCGGGCGAGAAGCTCTCGAAGAAGCCGTCCGAGTATTTCCGCGAAAACGTCTACACCACGTTCCAGGACGACTGGGTCGCCTTTCAGATGACGAAGATGGTGAACCCGGAGCGCCTGATGTGGGCGAACGACTTCCCGCACAGCGATGCGACGTGGCCGAACTCGCAAGAGGTGCTGCGCGAGCACACCGTGAACCTCACGGAGTGGGAGAAGCAGCGCATCCTCCACGACAACGTCGCGGAGCTCTTTGGCCTCGATTCTTGACGACGACGGCGTCAAATGCGGCAAAGACGGTCGTCGTCGGGGACCGCTCGGTATCGCTTCTAGCCGCGTGAGCTCGAGCCTCCGCGACAAGGTTGCGATCGTCACCGGTGCCGGTCGCGGGATCGGAGCCGCCACGGCGGAGCTCTTCGCGCGCGACGGCGCGCGCGTCGTGCTCGCGAGCCGCACCGAGCAGGAGCTCGCCGACACGGCTCACGCGATCGCCGCGGTCGCCGGCAAGGACCGCGTGCTCGCCGTGCCGACCGACATCGCGGACGAAGCCGCGATCGTTGCGCTCTTCGAGCAGACGCTCGCGCGCTTCGGCGACCTCCACGTGCTCGTCAACAACGCGGCCATGTTCGTCGGCGGCGAAGTGACCGAGATCGATGCGGCGACGTGGGACGCGGTTCAAGCGGTGAACGTCCGCGGCGTGTTTCTCGCGAGCCGCGAAGCGTTCCGCCGCTTCCGCGCGCTCGGCCACGGCGGCGCGATCGTCAACCTGAGCTCGCTCGGCGGGCTCCGCGGCACCCAGAAGTTCCCGGGCTTCTCGGCCTACACGACGAGCAAGTACGCGGTCATCGGTCTGACCGACACGTTTGCCGTCGAGGGCCGCCCGCACGGCATCCGCGTGAACTGCGTCGCACCCGGCGCGGTCGACACGCGAATGTTGCGCGAAGCCGCGCCGTTCCTCCGCACGCGCACCGTCCCGGCCGACGTCGCGCGCTCGATCCGCTTCCTCTGCGACGACGAGGAGTCGGGCGCCGTCACCGGCACCGTCCTCGAGATCCAGAGCAACGAGTAGGCAGAGCCGCGCGCCTGCAGCCGGTCAGGCTCCGACGGTCTCGACGAAGGCTCGATCGAAGCGCCGGAAGAGCTCGTCGATCTCGGCGGGCGAGATCACGAGCGGCGGGGCGAGAATGATGGTCGAGCCGGTGCCGCGGACGAGGAGGCCGTGCGCCATGGCCCGCTCGTAGAACGTGCGGCAGAGCCCGCTCGCGTTCGCGGCCGCGCCGCCGCGCGCCTCTGCGTCGCGGAACTCGAGCGCGGCGGCGAGGCCGATGCCGCGGACGTCGGCGACGAGGGGATGCGAGGCGTAGCGATCGAGTCCTCGCCGGAGCATCGGCCCCACCTCTCGCACGTGCTCGACGAGGCGCCGGCGCTCGATGATGTCGAGAACGCGGAGCGCGATCGCGCACGCCACCGGATGACCCGCGTGGGTTCCCGCGTGGGGAAAGTCCCCGACCTTCTCGCTCGCCTCCACCAGGCCGCGATGAAAATCTCCTGACATCGCCACCGCGGAGATCGGCGCATAGCCCGACGAGAGCGCTTTGCCGAGCGTCACGCACTCCGGCCGGATGCCGAACGTCTCCGAGCCGAACCAGTTCCCGGTCCTGCCGAAGCCGGTCACGACCTCGTCGACGAAGAGCGGAATGCCGTGGCGCGCCAGGACGCCCTGGATGCGCTCCCAGTAGCTCGGCGGCGGCAGTGCCAGGCCGCAGGCGAATGCGACTGGCTCGGCGATGAAAGCCGCGACCGTCTCCGGATCCTCGCGCTGGATGAGCTCGTCGAGCTCGGCGGCGAGCCGCTCGGCGAACGCGTCGTCGCTCTCGCCCGTGCGCCGGTTCGCGCGCTCGGGTTGCGCGGTGTGCAGGATGCCGGCGAGTGGAAGGCCGAATTCTTCGTGATGCCCGCCGGTCAAGCTCGCCGACGCGAGCGTGCCGCCGTGATAGCCGCCGTGTCGGGCGATGATCTTCGTGCGCCGCCGATCCCGGCCCGCGAGGTTCTTGAAGCGGAGGAACTTGAGCAAGAACTCGTTGGCCTCGGAGCCCGAGGTGGCGAAGGCGATGTGCGCGTTCGGCACCGGCACGATCTCCGCGAGGCGGTCGGCGAGCTCGAGCGTGACGTCGGTCGTGCGGTGGAGGCCGGTCACGTAGAACGGGAGCTTCCGGAGCTGCTCGGTGGCCGCCTCGGCGAGCTCGGCGTCGGAGTAGCCGAGCGCGGCCACATAGAACGACGAGGCCGCCTCGAGGTACTCGCGTCCGCGATCATCATAGACGAAGACGCCCTTTCCGCGCGTCATGACGGTCGTCCGGCTCCGTGTCGCCTCGGTGAGCGGCTGGAAACCGGGGAGGAGCCGGAAGAGGCTCTCGTCTCTCGCCACGTCTTTCACGAAGGTCTCCTTTGCCGCGCCGTCGCGGCCGCGTCGATCGCGAGCTCGCCGTTGGCGGTCTCGACGATCACCACGCGATAAATCGACTCCGCACGCTCCTGCGTCTCCCAGCCCTCGCGCACGTCCTCGAGGACGCGCTCGGGCTCACGATCCTCGGGAGGGCCGTAGCCGCCACCGCCGGTGTCGACGCTCCGCAGGAGCTCGCCTTTCTCGACGATCACCTGACCGACGTTGCCGAGACGCGTCTCTGCGCCGGCGCGGTCGATCTTCCAGGTCTCGCCGCGGTTCCCGTCGTGACCGCCGAGGGCGCCGCGCGGCGGATGCCGCTGCCCGTCGGAAGCGAAGACGATCGTCATCGGGTCGAAGCGCGGCCCGTAGACGACCTCGAGCGGTGGCGCGCCGCGATGCCGTCCTGCGCCGCCGAGCCCTGAGGTCACGCGCACCGAACGAACGTGGATCGGATACTTCTGCTCGACGACCTCGACGCTGTCTCGATACATGAGCCCGGCGACGACCGGGAGCGCGTAGGTGAGCCAGCCGTCGGCGTCGCGGCCGCCGGGGCCGCCGTTGTTGCCGAGGATCAGCTGGTTCACGAACGGCTCGCCTCCGTGGCGGGCGTCGTTTCCCGAGATCACGCTCGTCGCGGCGCCCATGCCGATGCCGCCTTCGGCGAGACCGTGCCCCTCGCCGAGCTTCGCGAACGCCGACTGCACGACGTTGACGAGACGATCGGCGACGTTCGTGGTCGCGACCGAGCAGCTGTGCGGGAAGCGCGGGATGCCGACCGCCGAGTTCTCGCGGAGGAGGACGTGGATGCGGCGGAAGGAGCCCGCGTTTCGCGGAACGTCCGACGGCAGGCAGTTGAAGATGCCGGTGACCGCGTTGTTCACGGCGCATGCCTCGGAGAGGTTGAGGCCGTTCGGCATGCAGTCGATGTTGTCACGCAGGTCGACGCGGATCTCCTCGGCCTCGGGATCGACGTCGATCTTCACGCGAAGCGGCACGCCCTCGGGGAGGATCGGCGGCATCGGGTCGTGCGCTGCTTCGTGCTCGAGCCGCGCCGCCGGCAGCTCGCGGATGACGTGGCGCATCCGTCTTTCCGAATACTCGAGCCATTCGCGCTTGAAGCGGGCGATGGTCTCGGCGCCGTACTTCGCGAACACTTCGTGGAGGCGGCGCTCTCCCGTGCGGGCAGCGCCGAGCGCCGCGAGGAAATCGCCGTGCCACTGATCCGGCACGCGGATGCGTCGTCGGCACATGCGCACGATGTCCTCGTTCGTGCGCCGCGCGCGCTCGACGCGAACGCACGGGAAGATCAGCGCGCCCTCCTCGTACACGTCGCGCGCCGTCGCGTGGTACGTCGTCGGCAGACTGTTGCCGATGTCCGCCTGGTGGGCCTTCGCGCACACGTTGAAGACGTGCTGCCCCTTCCAGAAGACCGGCACGAAGATCGTGTGATCCGCGGGATGCGTGTTCCCGAGATACGGATCGTTGTGGAGGTACGCGTCTCCTTCGGCGAGGTCGGGGTGGAGCTCGCGCATCGAACGCGTCTGCAGGTGGAGGCCGAAGATGTGGACGGGAAGCCCTTCCGCGGAGCTGAACATCTCGTCGTCGGCGGTCGTGATGCCGCAGGAAAAATCGCGCGCGCTGTTGATCACGGCCGAGCGCGCCGCGCGGAGGAGCGTGTTCGACATCTCGCGCACGACCGCGTCGAAGCGGTTCGCGAGGACGGAGAGGAGGAGCGGCGAGAGGCCGCCATCGTGTTCGTGCACCGCGCTCATGCCGCGACTCCCTCCTCTTCGCCTTCCCGGTCGCTCTCGACGACGTAGCATCCCGAGCCCGAGAGCCGAGCCCGCCATCCCGGCGGCACGACGAGCGTGGACGTCTCCTCCTCGACGATCGCGGGGCCGTCGACGACGTCGCCGACCGCGATCTCGTCGCCGCGCCGGATCGTCGCGAGCTCGACGCGATCGAGCGCGAAGACCGCCGGCCGCGGGGGTCGAAGCCGCGCTTCGCGGCGAGCGGGAGCGGACGGAGAGAGCCGCTCGAGCTCGATCGTGGCCCGTCCCGTCCAACGCAAGAATTCCACCTCGCTCGCCTCGTCGCGCACGGCGAAGACTCGCTCGTGCTCGTCGTGGAAGGCGCGCGTCAGCGCCTCGACGTCGGCGCCGCTCGTGAAGCGCGGCGCGCCGAGCGGCACTTCGAGCTCCCAGACTTGAGCCGCGTAGTGCGCGGAGACCGAGTAGCGCAGGCGGCGTCGCGCGAAGCCGCGCGCTTCGAGCGGCGCGGCGAAGGCGTCGAGCTCGGCGTCGATGCGGTCGAGCGCGGCGTTCGCGGCCGTCACGTCGAAGCGTCCGGATCGTGTGGGCGCGCTTGCGCTCCGTTCGGAGACGAGATCGGCGAACTGCATCCCGCAGGCGCTGAAGGCGCCGGCCGTGCGCGGCACGATCACCGTCCGACAGCCGAGCTCGCGCGCGATCGGCAAGACGTTGAGACCGGCGGCCCCGCCGCCGGCGACGAGCACGGCTTCGGCGGGATCGACGCCCTCGTTCACGGTGAGCTCGTGGATCGCCGCGATCATCGTCTCGTTGGCGACCGAGAGGATCGAGAACGCCGCCGCTTCGAGGGTGAGGCCGAGCGCATCGGCGATGCGGCCGACGGCTCGCTGCGCGGCCTCCGCGTCGAGCCGCATCCGGCCGCCGAGGAACCAAACGGGGTCGAGATATCCGAGCGCGATCGCCGCGTCCGTCACGGTCGGCTCGACACCGCCTCGTCCGTAGCAGGCGGGGCCCGGCACGGCTCCGGCGCTCTGCGGTCCGACGCGAAGAAGACCGCCGGGATCGACCCAAGCGATCGAGCCCCCACCCGCGCCGACGCTGCGGACGTCGACGGCCGGGATCCCGAGCATGTGGCCGGTCCAGCGCTCGCCGAGCCACGTGTCTTGCGTGGAAACGATGCGCCCGTCGCGCACGAGCGCGACGTCGAAAGTCGTCCCTCCGGTGTCGACCACGATCGCGGTCGTCGCGTCGGGCGCCTCGCGCGAGTAGGCGAGGCCGGCGATCGGTGCCATCGCCGGCCCGGACTTCACCGCGTGGATCGGGCGCTCCACGATCGCCGCGACGTCGACGCAGCCGCCCGCCGTCGTGCTGACGAGGAGCTCGCCACGAAATCCCGCCGCGCGGAGATCCGCATCGACCTCGCGAAGATGCGCCTGCATGAGCGGCTTGATCGAAGCGTCGATCGCGGCCGAGGAGGTGCGGCGGTATTCGCGGAGGATCGGATTCAGGCGATGCGAAAGCGTGTACGGCACGCCTGGGCAGATCTCCTCGACGAGTGTGGCGAGGGCGAGCTCGTGGACGGGGTTCGCGACCGACCAGAGGAGCGAGACCGCGATCGCTTCGAAGCCTTCGCCGGCGATTCTTCTGAGAGTCTCTCTCGCGCTCGCGCCGTCGAGCGCGCGGACGACGCCGCCCTCGGCGTCGATGCGTTCCGCGATCTCGAACGTATGACGGCGCGGCACGTACGGCCCCGGGTACGGTCGGCTGAAATCGTGAGGGTCCGACTTTCCACCCTCCTTGATCACCAGGACGTCGCGGAAGCCTTCGGTGACGAGGAGAGCCGTCTTCGCCACTCGCCCGGTGACGATCGCATTCGTGGCGCGCGTCGTTCCGTAGACGACGATCTCGGTCGACTCGAGGAGCTCACGCACCGAAAGGCCGAGCTCGGTCGCTGCCGTCTCGAGCGCGCCGCGCAGGCCTTCGAAGGCGCGATCGGGATTCGTGAGCGCCTTGCCGAGCGTGAAGCGACCCGAGCCGTCCGACACGACCACGTCGGTGAACGTTCCCCCGGTGTCCACTCCGATCCGCCGTCGCGTGCCGTTCGCCATGTGAGCCTCCGCGCGTTCTCGATCAATGCGCCAGGGGTCGGCGCGGCTCGTGAAGCGGCCAGCCTTCGGCCGCGAGCCCCCGCAGCGTGTCGTCGAGCGCTTCGACGAGGGTGTCGATCGTCGCGACGGTCATCGGCGTCGAGAGCGCGCCGCCCGCGCGCATCGAGAGATGGATGCCGCGATTACAGAGGCCGAGGAACGTGAGGAAGGCGAGGTCGGGATCGCCGGTCGCGGCCGCGCGCGCATCCCGGAGAGGCTCTCGAGTCCAGTGGATCTGGAAGAGCGAGCCCGCGCCCGACACCTGCGCTCCGGCGCCGTGCCGCTCCAGCACCTCGCGCATGCGCGCGCGAGCTTCGTCGCCGAGCCGGTTCAACCCGGCGATCGCCCGTGCGTCGAGCGCCTCCATGCAGGCGACGCCGGCCATCGCGGCCATCGGATTCGCGGCGAACGTGCCGAAGTTCGGCACCGAGCGCTCGGCCGCGCCGTCACCGCAGACTGCCATGAAGCGCCGCTTGCCGCCGACCGCGCCGATCGCGAAGCCGCCGCCGATGATCTTGCCCATCGTCGTGAGATCGGGATCGAGCCCGTAGGCGGCTTGTGCGCCGCCCTCGTGTTGACGAAGGCTCACGACTTCGTCGCAGACGAGGACGATTCCCGCGCGGGCGGTCTCCTCGCGGAGCACGGCGAGAAACTCCGGCTCCGCCGGAAGCATGCCGCCGGCGCCGAGGATCGGTTCGACGATGATCGCTGCGAGCTCGTGGCCGTGCTGTCGCACGGCGGTGCGCACGGCCTCCGGGTCGTTGTAGCGGATGACGACGACGTCCTTCGTCGCCGCGACGGGGAGCCCGCCGAGATCGGGCAGCGCCGGTGTGATCGGCCGCGGGTCGTCGAGCGCCGGCAGATGATGGCCGCCGACGGAGACGAAGTCGGAGAAGCCGTGGTAGCCGCCCTCGAACTTGCCGATCCGATCGCGGCCGGTATGAGCGCGCGCGATGCGCAGCGCGACGATCACGGCTTCGGTGCCCGAGTTGTTGAACACGACTTGTTCCACGCCCGGGATGCGCGCGACGAGGAGCTCGGCGAGCGCGAGCTCGGCGGCGCCCGGCGCCGAGTACGCAATCCCGCGGGGGAGCTGGCGCTCGACCGCGGCGACGATCGCCGGGTGCCCATGTCCGTGGACGAGGGCGGTGTAGTTGTTGTGCAGATCGATCCGGACGTTGCCGTCGAGGTCGGTCGAATGGATGCCGTCGGCGCTCGCAACGTAGAACGGGAACGGCGGATGCCGCAGCAGCGACCGTGAGAGGCCGGTCGGGATCGCTGCCCGCGCCCGTTCCGCATGTGCGCCGGAGGCATGGTTTCGCTCTCGGAACTGCCGCGCCTCGCGCGATTCGGCGACCGTCATCACTTCCTCGCGTTCACGGACTTGATGAAGGCGTGAAAGGCACGCAGGTCGCGCTGCTTCGCCTTCTTCGCCGCTTCGCCATCGCCGGTGGCGATCGCCTCCGTGATGGCATCGTGGTTCGCCCAGCACTCCTCCCAGTACGCGGGCCGCTCACGCACGAAGACCGCGAGCGCCGGCGCGTAGTAGGGCACGCTCTTCATGCGCAGGATCTCGATCATCTGCAGCGTGACCGGGCTCCGCGCGGAGGCGAAGATCGCGGACTGGAACTTGCCGTTCGCTTCGAGAAGCCGCGCGACGTCGCTCTGCTTCCCCGCCGCCTCGACCGCTTCGCACGTGGCGCGAATCCGCGCGATCTCGGCCGGCGTCGCCCGGCGCGCCGCGAGCGCGCACGCCCGACCTTCGAGCTGGACGCGGAGATCCCAGATCTCGTCGGCGGTCGCCTCGTCGAGCGGCGGCACCTCGACACCCCGATTCGGGACGACTCGCAACGCGTTCTCGGCGCAGAGCCGCGCCACCGCCTCACGAACCGGCATCACGCTGGTGTTGAGCTGCGCCGCGAGATCTCGAAGCGAGAGAACGTCCCCGGCCTGGATGCGCCCGGAGAGGAGCGCGTCCTTCAGGCGGGCGTACGCGAGGTCGTTCAGCGTCACCCGCGTGATCGGCGGAAGCGCGAGCGGCGGCGCCGGGATCGTGGGTGCGGCGGCGGTGGTCGGGCGTGGCATCTGTGATCTCAGATGCCTTAATCGAGCGCGTCCCGCAAGGGAAAATTCGCCGAGGGGAGACGAAGGAGGCTAGAGCCGATACCCGCCGGACCGGATGCGCTCGTAGATCCCCGCGTCGAGCGGGACGAACGCTTTCTGGTCGGGGTCGGCGAAATACAGGCCGTCGGTGACTTTCGCCGGGTCGTAGCCTTCGTCGACGAGCTCGACCTTGCGGTGCTTGAACGTCGCGGTGACGATCATCTCCCCCTGGACGCGCAGGAAGAGCGGCCGCGCGTACGCCGCGAGCTGCTTCGTCAAGTGTGCGTGGAGCGCGGCGAGGTCGAGCTCGCCGTTCGGCACGATCGACGCCATGCACGCGCGGCCGTCGGCGCCGGGCACTTGCACGCCGTAGACGTTCGCTTCCTTGATGCCCCCGAAGCGCGAGAGCACTTCGGCGACCTCGCTGCGTGGCGACGTTCTCGCCTTTCCAGCGGAACGTGTCGCCGATCCGGTCGACGAAGTAGTAGTAGCCGTCCTCGTCGCGGCGGAGCAGGTCGCCCGTCCGGAAGTACACGTCGCCCTTCTCGAGCACGTCGCGCATCCGCTTCTTCTCCGACTCCTTCGCGTCCGTGTAGCCCTCGAAGCGCCCGGTCGGATCGTCGCCGATCCGGCCGACCGCCTCGCCGACCTCGTTCGGACCGCACTCGATGCAGAGCCCGTCGGCGCCGCGGAGCGGCGCGCCGGCATCGGCGTCGTAGCGGACCAATCGCGCCGGAAAGAATTTGGCCATGTACGGCGGAATGCGCCCGATCGAGCCGACCTTGTTGTCGAGGTTCATGATCGCGACGTTGCCTTCGGTCGCGCCGTAGAACTCGATGATGCGCGGGATGCGGAAGCGCTGCTGGAACGGCTCCCAGATCTCCGGGCGGAGCCCGTTGCCGATACAGAGGCGGATCTTGTGCCGCGTCTCGTCGGGATTCTCCGGAGAGTTCAGCAGGTAGCGACAGAGCTCGCCGATGTATTGGAACGTCGTCGCGCCGCTCTCGGTGATCTCCGTCCAGAAGCGGCTCGCCGAGAACTTCCGCGCGACGACGACCGTCGCGCCGGAAACGAGCGCGGCACCCGTCGCCATCACGCCGCCGGCCGTGTGGTAGAGCGGCAACGTGACGTACATGCGGTCGTCCGGCGTCATGCCGGTGACGACGGCCGACGCCGTCGCGGTGGCGAGGAAGCGGAAGTGGCTGAACCGCGCCGCCTTCGGCAGACCCGTCGTGCCGCTCGTGTAGATGTAGAAGAGCGGATCAGACGCCTTGAGGCCGTCGCGCGCCTCCGCGCCGACGGACGCGTCGCTCTCGGCCGCGAGCGCCGCGTCGAGATTGCCGCCCGCGCCGCCCGTCACCCAGACCGCGGGCGGTGACTCGAGCTCGCCGGCGGCGGAGCGGTAGCTCTCCTCGAGCTCGGCGCCGAGCACCAGATGACGCGCGCCCGCGACGCGGAGACTGTGCGCGAGCGGATGGCCGGTCAGGTTCGAGTTGATCAGCGCCGCGGTGGCGCCGATCTTCGCGAGCCCGAGCCAGGCGAAGAGGAACTCGGGCCGGTTCTCCATCAGGATCGCGACGACGTCGCCGCGCTTCACGCCCTGTGTCTGCGCGAAGCGCGCGTAGCGGTTCCCGGCGGCGTCGAAATCGCGATACGAAACCGAGCGCCCTTGATGGAGGATCGCAGCGCGATCGGCTCCTGCAGCGAGCGACCGCTCGATCGCGTCGGCGACCGTGAACGGCCCATCGACCGCGATCGGGCGCACGCGCCGGGCCATGCCCAGCATCACCGAGAGGAAACGCCCTTCCCGGGAAACCTTGTCGTAGAGGTCTGAAATCACGGCAGCGGATAGAACGCGCAGCGTTATAGCCGCGGCGGGGACGTTGTACGAGGGCTTATTCGCCGCCCGAGTACCGCGTCCCCTCCCCCTTACGCCAGCCGGACCGGCATCTCCTTGATGCCCTGCACGAAGTTCGAGCGCATGCGCCGGACGAGCCCGGTCGGCTCCGCCTTCGGGTAGCGCTTGCAGGAACTCGCCGAAGAAGAGGCGGAGCTGGAGCTCCGCGAGCCGCGCGCCGAGGCAGAAGTGCTGGCCGATGCCGAAGCCGAGGTGCGGCGGCTCGGACTGTGTGATGTCGAAAGTGAAGGGGGCGGGGAAGACGTCCTCGTCGCGATTCGCCGAGACGTACCAGAGGATCACCTTGTCGCCGGCGCGGATCTTCTGGCCGCGCACCTCGGCGTCGGCGACGGCGGTCCGGCGCATGTGGAGGATCGGGCTCACCCAGCGAACGATCTCGTTCGCCGCGGACGCGAGGAGCGCCGGATCGTCGACGAGCATCTGCCGCTGTTCGGGATGCTCGGCGAGCGCGATCAGGCCGCCGGAGATCGAGTTTCGCGTCGTCTCGTTGCCGGCCGCGATCAAGAGGATGAACGTGCCGAGGTACCGCTCCTTCGTCATCGCCTCGCCGTCGACGCGCGAGTGGGCGAGCATGCTGATCAAGTCGTTGCCGGGCTTCGCGATGCGCTCGTCCCAGAGCTTCGCGGCATAGGCGGCCATCTCGCCGAAGTCCTGCGCCATCTGCTCGGGGCTCTTCCGGAGCTCGGGATCGTCTTCCGCGATCAGCGCATTCGACCAGTCGAAGAGCTTGAGGCGATCCTCCTGCGGCACGTCGAGGAGCTCGGCGAGCACCTGGATCGGCAGCTCGGCCGCGACCTCGGTGACGAACTCGCACTCGGCTTTGCCGGCGAGCTTGTCGAGGATCGCGATCACGCGGCCACGCACGCGCTCCTCGATCGCCTGGAGCCGCGGCGTCGTGAAGCCGGGTGAGACGAGCTTTCGGTAACGGTTGTGCTCCGGCGGATCCATGCTGATCATCGGCGCCTCGGTCTCTTCGGCGCCGACGCCGGCGACGCCGACGACGTTCTCGTCGAACATGCGGTGCCCGCCGTGCTTGCGGTCGGAGGAGAAGATCCGCGGGCTCTTCGAGATCGAGACGATGTCTTCGTACTTGGTGATCGACCAGAAGCCGCCACCGTCGGCTTCGCGATTCCAGTGCACGGGGTCCTCGCGACGGAGCCGCGTGAACACCTCGTGCGGCGCGCCCGAGAGATAGAGGTCGGGATTCTTGAGGTCCGGAAAATCACTCATGGCTTGCTCCAGATCCGATCGCGCTCGACTTGTCGAGCCGCGAGCCCGCGGAGCGCCTCGCCGCCGAGGCCGGCCGCGGCGATCTCGGCGACGAGCGCGCGCATGTGTGCGCCGTGCGTGCGGAGCTCGCGATACGTCGGCAGCGCGCGGCGTGCGGTGGCTTCCTCGGCGAGCGTCGCAGCGCGCGCGCCGAGCTCGGTGTCCCGGCCCGCGCCGGCGGAGAAGGAAGCAAGGAATCGAGCCACGTCGTCGTGCTCCTCGACCTCGAGCGGGTAAATCCGCTCGATCGTCCCTTCGAGCATGGCGAGGAGGCGGAGCGCGGCTTGCGCTTGCTCCCGCGCGAAGTCGTCGGTGATGGCGGGTAGCACCACGTCTGCGAGCGTGCGTCGCGCGGCGCGAAGGGCTTCGGCGGGCTCGGGCGTCATTTCGAGATTCCTCCCTTCGGGGCGCCGTCGCGGAGATCGAGCGCGGCGGCGAGCTCGGCGATGTAGCGATGCGCGAACGCGTGCGCGACGAGCATCGAGGCGGCGAGATGGGTGCGGCCGATGCGCGCCACGCGAAGCGTCGTCGCGTGCACGCAGACCGCGAGCTTGAAGTTCGTGAAGACCTCGTAGAAGCGAAGCGTCTCGGCGTCGACGGTGATGCCGGTCGCCGCCTCGTAGCGCGCGAGGATCTCCTCGCGCGAGAGAAGGCCGCAGGCGAGGCGCGGACCGCCCGGCGCGCGGCTCGTGAACAGGCGATTCACGGTCCAGCCGAGATCTTCATGGGGATCGCCGAGATGACCGAGCTCCCAGTCGAGGATCGCCGTGATCCGCCCCGAGTCGTCGTAGAGGAAGTTCCCGGAGCGGAAGTCGCCGTGCACGAGCACCGTGTGCCGCGCGACCGGCAAGCGCTCCTCGAGCCACTTCGCGGCAAGCGCGATCACCGGATGCACGTCGTCGCGGTCCTCTTCCCAGACGCGGAGCCACCAATCGAGGTTCCAGCGCGCGGCCTCCGTGGTGCCGGCGGCGGGCACGTCGAAAGCGGAAAGATCGCTCGACGCGGGATCGATCGCGTGGAGCGCGGCGAGAGCGGCGAGGAAGTCGTCGGCGAGCGTCGCGCGGAGCGGCTCTTCGAAGACGATGCCGACCCCGCTCGTGGTCGCGCCCATCGCCGGCTGCGCGCGTCCGGTCACGCGCTCCATCACCATCGCGGGCCGCCCGAGTCGCTCGCCCTCGGCATCGACCGCGATCGGCCGCGGCACCGGCAGCTTGCCGTGCGCGGCGCGGATGAGCTGGAACTCGCGGAGCCGGTGTGTCTCCACGATCGATGCGCCGGGATCGAGCCGGAGGAGCAACGCCTCGCTGCGGCCGCCGGTGACGCGGTCGAAGAAGAAGTTCTCCTTCGAGGCGCCGCCCGGCGCGCGGACGAGATTTCTGACCTCGCCTTCGCCGAGCTCGTCGCGCATCCAGGCGGCGAGCGGGTCGGCCAGCTCCTCCGTCCGCGCGAGCCGCCACGGTTGCTCGCGGCGCACGAGGCGCGCGCGCAGACACTCGTCGATCGTGCGCTCGACCGTCACTCGATCACGATGCGTTTCGCCAGGACGCGCTCCCGCCGAGCGCCTCCCGCTCCGCGAGGATCGCCTTCCGCATGTACCAGGAGTGGCTGAGCATCCAGCTCCCCCAGATCAGCATCGGCACATAGAAGCCGAGGAGGCCGTGGTACGCGAACGCCCCGCTCTGCGTGAACGCCGGCCCGCCGGCCGTGACGAGCGCGACCGCGCCGGCGAGCGACGCCTTCGACACCGCGTGCGGGATCAGCGGCGTCGGGCGCGGATCCGCGAGCGCGATCATCGCGTTCGCGATCATCTCCATCGTGAGGAGCGGCCAGCCGAGGAGGAAGCCCATCCAGGCCGCGTCGTTCATCGCGACGACGATGTCGGGATGCGCCGCAGGCCGATACGCCGCCGAGATCCAGAACGAGCAGTCGAGGATCACGACGATCGCGATGCCGACGCCGCCCATGAACTGCACGAGCGTCCAGAGCGGCGCGTCGCCCTCGATCTTCCACGTTAGCACCGCGAGCTCGGCCGCCCACACGATGAGGAGGCAGCAGGCCGCGAGATAGATCGAGCAGCCGAGAAGGATCCCGGAGCGGTGATCCTCGACGAAGAACTTCGTCATCTCCTCGGGCGAAAGATCGGCCGGCGCGGGTGCCCAGAAGTGAGCGAGGCCGATGAAGCCGATGAGCGTGAGCACGGCGAAGAGCGGGCCGCACCAAACGGCGAGCAGCTGATGGCGGAGGCTGGTATCTCGCGAGATCATGCGTTCCCCTCACAGCAAGGCGCGAACCGTCCGAGAATCGCCGAGTTCCGTCGCATGACGCGACGCGCGCGAGGCGATATTGAATCGGCCCCCACGGAGGCCTCCGGGGATGAGTCGCGACCGGTTTGCCGAGGCTCCGAATTCGGCGCAATCCTGGTTGGCAGAAGTGGCACGGGTCTTGGTACGAACCCGTGTATCGGCAGGAGGCATTGCACCATGGACGTCCTTCGCTACTACTTCGGTCCCGTCGCGCAGCTCATCGGTATCGGCGGCATCCTCGCCGGCGGCGGATGGGCTTGGCTCGGCGTCCTCCAGCTGCCGCTCTTCGCGATCATCGACCCGCTCCTCGGCGACGACCTGCGTGAGCGGAAGGTGTCGACGAGCGACGCGGTCATGGACATCCCGCTCGTCATCGCCTCGATCCTCGGACCGCTGACGATGATCGCGCTCGCCTGGAAGGTCGGGCAGGGCGGGCTCGGCACCGTCGAGCTCCTCGGCATGATCGCCAGCGCCGCGTGGCTCGCGCTCGTGCCGATCGTGCCCGCGGTCCACGAGCTCTACCACAAGCGGACCCCCTGGAAGTACGCGATGGGGACGTACCTGCAGTTCCCCTACATGGACTGCACGCGCAGCGTCGCCCACATGATGAGCCACCACATCTACGTCGGCACGCCGAAGGACGCCGACACTCCGCTCCGTGGTGAGAACATGTACTCGTTCATCGTGCGGACGATCCCCGGCAACTACCGCGAGCTCTACGCGATGGAGAAGGCCGGCGCTCGCGAAGCGCGGGCTCTCCGTCTGGTCGCCCCAAGGCAAGTTCGTGAAGGCGATCGGCGCATACGTCGGCTTCATCGCGTTCCTCGGCATCGTCGGCGGACCGGCCGGCGCCGGCGCCGCATTCGCCTCGTCCTTCATCGCGCGCTTCTGGGTCGAAGCCTTCAACTATCTCCAGCACTGCGGGTTGATCCGCGTCGAGGGCGAGCCCGTCGCGCCGCGCCACGTGTGGAACCACCTCGCGCCGATCGTGCGCGTGGCCGCGTTCGAGATCACGAACCACTGCGAGCACCACCTCGACGCGTACATCCCGTACTACAAGATGAAGCCGGACGTGGACGGCCCCCGGATGCCGAGCGCGTTCCTCTGCTTCATGGCCGCGGTCGTGCCGCCGCTCTGGAACCGGCTGATCCTTTGGCCGCGGCTCCGCGACTGGGATCTCCACCACGCGACCCCGGCCGAGCGCGCGCTCGCACGCGAGGCGAACCGCCGCGCGGGCTGGCCGGACTGGCTCGGCGAGACGGAGAAGACCCCGGCGCTCGCCGCCGCTCGCTGAGCAGGCGGCGAACGCCGGAAGCGACCTACTTCTTCTTCGCCTCTTCGGCGATCCGGTCGGCGCGCTCGTTCGGCTCGGGGTGAGACGAGAGGAACGAGTGCTCGCCGCCCGAGAGCTTGGCGAGCTTGCGGAGCGACGTCTCCGCGCCTCCGAGCTTCATCTTGTTCTTGCGGAGGAACACGAGCCCGTAGTCGTCCGACTCGGTTTCCTGACCTTGCGAATACCTGGCATTCAACGCCGCCTCGGCGAGCGCGCCGAGCTCCGACGCCGCGAGCGTGCCGGCCGTGCCACCGGTCGAGGCGGCCGCCTTGCGAAGGCCGCTCGAGGCGAGCGCCGTCCGCATCGCCTTCAGCGTATGGCCGTGCTTCACGTGCCCGACCTCGTGGCCGATCACGAACATCAGCTCGCTGTCGTTCATCAAGTCCATGAGGCCGGTGTAGACGCGCACCGAGCCGTCGGCGGAGGCGTTCGCGTTCACCTCCTTGTCGACGTAGACCTTGTAGTTGAGCTTCATGCCGTCGTAGTCGCGATACTTGTTCGTGAGGTTCGCGAGACGCTTGCCGTACTTGCTCGAAGCGCTCGCGATCTTCACCCCGCTCTTCTCCTCGTGATCGCGCATCTGCTTCGCGTACGACTTGACCTCGGCGTCGGAGACCGTGACCGCCTTGCCGAGGTCCGCGGCCGCGCCGACGGCGTTGCCGATGTCCATGTTGCCGAGGTTCATGCCGCCGCACCCGGCGAGCGCAAGGCAGAGAGCGCCCACGACAAACGAATTCCGCTTCATACCGCCGACTCCTCTTCGTCCGTTCGTTCGAGATTTGTTGGGGACGGCGCGCCGTACCACCGCTCGGGCGGGTCCTGCAACCGCCCCCTCGACCGCGCGCGACGGGCGGTCTAATGACTCGAGGCTCATGATGAAATCCGGAACGAAGGAACGCCCCGCCATCGTCGGCGTCGGTGAAACGGACTACGTGCGCGGCGCCGACGAGACGCCCCTCGAGATGATGCTCGCGGCCACGCGCGCCGCGATCGCCGACGCGGGCATCTCCGCCTCGGAGATCGACGGCATCGTGCCGCCGCCGGTCTATGCGACGGCGGAAGAGCTCGCCGTGAACCTCGGCATCGACGATCTTCGGTACGCCGTGACTGCGCACATGGGCGGCGCGAGCCCCACGGCCGCGATCGGCCACGCAGCGCGCGCGGTTGCCGCGGGCCTCGCGAAGAACGTGCTCGTCACCTGCGGCTGGAACGGCTTCACCGCGATGCGCCCGAAGCCCGGCAAGCGGCAGCGGCGGCTCGAGATCACCGGTCTCACGCGAACGTTTCGCGATTTCTACCGGCCCTACGGCGCGGTGATGCCGGCGCAGATCTACGCGTGGATCGCGACGCGCTACCAGAAGCTCTACGACGTGCCGCCCGAGGCGCCCGGCGCCATCGCGGTCGCGTGCCGGAGCCACGCGCAGAAGAACGCGAAAGCGGTGATGCGCGGCAAGCCGCTCACGATGGACGACTATCTCGCCTCGCGCTGGATCACCGAGCCGTTCCGTTTGTTCGATTGCTGCCTCGAGACGGACGGCGCGTGCGCGGTCATCGTTTCGTCCACCGAGCGAGCACGAGATCTGAAGAAGAAGCCCGTCGAGGTGCTCGGCGCGGCCGAAGGCCATCCGTATCCGGCCGACGACATCCCGTCGCGGCCCGACCTCTTCCGGATCGGGCTCGTCGACGCGGCGCCGCGTGCGCTCGGCGAGGCCGGCGTGAAGGCCGCGGACGCGGACGTGCTCGGGATCTACGACTGCTTCACTTACACGGTGATGTGGCAGATCGAGGCGCTCGGTCTCTGCGGCAAGGGCGAGGCGAAGGACTGGGTGCGCGGCGGGCGGATCGAGCTCGGCGGCGAGCTGCCGCTGAACACGCACGGCGGGCTCCTCTCGCAGGCGCACGTGTGGGGCTTGAACCACACGGTCGAGGTCACGCGTCAGCTCCGCGGCGAAGCCGGCGAGGCGCAGGTCGCGGACGCAGAGCTCGGCATCGTCACCGGCTGGGGAGATCTCGGCGACGGCAGTCTCGTCGTTCTCGGGAGGACGTCATGATCGACGGCAAGGAAGGACGCCGGGCCTTGCCCGAGCCCGACGACGATCTCGTCGCGGCGTTCTGGGAGAACTGCTCGCGCGGCGAGCTTCGCTTTCAGAAGTGCTCGCAGTGCGGCACGTGGCGGCACCTGCCGCGCCTCTCGTGCGCGAGCTGCCTCTCGCCGAAGTGGACGTGGGAGCTCTCGAGCGGGCGCGGTAAGGTCTACTCCTGGACGATCACGCATCAGAAGCTGATGCGCGACTTCCCGGATCCGGTGCCGTACGCGGTGCTGGTCGTCGAGCTCGAGGAAGGCGTGCGGATGGTGAGCGGGCTCCGCGATCTCGCGCCGAAGGATCTCGTGATCGACCTGCCGGTCGAGGTCGCGTTCGAGCGCGTCGACGAAGAGTGGAGCCTGCCGCTCTTCCGTCCGCGCACGAATGGAAAGGGAAGGATAGGGCGATGAGCGAGCTTCTCGTCGAGAAGAAGGGCTTCATCCTCCTCGTCACGTTCAACCGCCCGGCGAAGAAGAACGCCGTCACGCCGGAGATGGTCGTCGGGCTCGCGAACGCGTGGAAGCAGCTGCGCGACGACGACGATCTCCGCCTCGCCGTGATCACCGGCACGGGCGATTCGTTCTGCGCCGGCGCCGACCTCGGGCGCTTGATCCCGTTGATGACGCGCGCGCGTCCGCCCGAGGACGAGTTCGATCGCGCGCTGATGGAGGACCCCGCGGTCTTCCAGGCCGCGTTCCTCCGCCGCTTCGAGCTGTGGAAGCCGATCATCGCCGCGGTGAACGGCTTCGCGCTCGCGGGTGGCACCGAGCTCCTGCAGGCGACGGACCTCCGGCTCGCGGCGCCGGAAGCGAAGTTCGCGCTCACCGAGGTGAGCCGCGGCCTCGTGCCCGGCGGCGGCTCGACCGTCCGCCTCGCTCGACAGATTCCGTACGTCGAGGCGATGAAGATCCTCCTCGTCGGCGACGCGATCTCCGCCGAGGAGGCGCTCCGCGTCGGCTTCGTGAACGAGGTCGTGCCGCGCGAGCGGTTGATGGACCGCGCGTTCCAGCTCGCCGAGCGGCTCGCGGAGAACGGCCCGCTCGCGATGCGGAAGATCAAGGAATCGGTGATCCGGAGCTCGGGCGTCTCGCTCGAGAAGGGCTACGCGATCGAGGACGCGCTCGTCCGCGACGTGATGAAGTCCGAGGACGCACGCGAAGGCCCGCGCGCGTTCATGGAGAAGCGGAAGCCGAAGTTCACCGGCCACTGATGCAGAGCCGTTGGTCCGACCGCGAGGCCGCAGAGTTCGTCGAGCGGCTCGCGCCCCGCTGGGGCGAAGCGCTCGCGCTTCGCGTCTACACCTCGCGCCTGATCGGGCGCGACCCGGACCTGGTCATGCACGGCGGCGGCAACACGTCGCTCAAGGGCACGCGTGACGACGCTCGTCGGCGACGAGGTCGAGGCGCTCTTCGTGAAGGGCAGCGGCTGGGACCTGGACTCGATCGAGCCGCCGGGCCTGCCGGCGCGTCGACCTCGCGCACCTCCGGCGGCTGCGCACGCTCGCCGAGCTCTCCGACGAGGAGATGGTGAACCAGCTCCGCACGCATCTCTTCGACGCCGGCGCGCCGAACCCGTCGGTCGAGACGCTGCTGCACGCGTTCCTGCCGCATCAAGTTCATCGACCACACGCACGCCGACATCGCGCTCGTGCTCACGAACCAGCCGCGCGACGAGGCGGAGGCGCTCGTCGCGCGAGGCGTTCGGGCCGCGCTGGGGCGATCGTGCCGTACGTCATGCCGGGCTTCGCGCTCGCGAAGCTCGCCGCCGAGGTCTTCGAGAAGCGACGCCGGACGTCGAGGGGCTCGTGCTCCTGAACCACGGCCTCTTCACCTTCGCCGACGACGCGCGGACCGCGTACGAGCGCATGATCGCCGGCGTCGATCGCGCGGAGCGGTTCGTCTCGGCGAAGCGCGCGCGGCGGACGCGTCGACGGCCGATCGGCGTCGGCGCAGATCTCGCGAAGGTCGACGAGGCCGCGGTCGCGCGCTCGCGCCGGTCCTGCGCGGCGCGCTCGCGCGAGCGCGCGGGCGGCGATCGAGCCGTGGCGGCGGATGGTCCTCGAGCATCGCGCGAGCGCCGAGACGCTCGCGCGCCCTCGCGCGACGCCGACGTCGCCGAGCTCGCGGCCGCGAATCCGCTGACGCCCGACCACGTGATCCGCACGAAGGGCCCCGCGCTGCTGCTGCCCGCCGATCTACCGCTCGACGACCCCGCGGCGCTGCGCGCGCGCCTCGACGAGGCGGTCGGCGCGCTACCGCGGCGAGCTACGACGCGCTACTTCGACGCGAACCGTTCGCGGGCGCGGACGGCGGTGACTCGAGCTCGACCCGCTGCCGCGCGTGATCCTCGCGCCCGGCCTCGGCGTGTTCGCCGCCGGGCGGACGAAGCAGGACGCGCGCATCGCCGCCGACATCGCCGAGCACACGATGCGCGCGAAGGCGCTCGCGAACGCGATCGGCCGCTACACGGCGCTCGCCGACGGCGACCTCTTCGACATGGAGTACTGGAGCCTCGAGCAGGCGAAGCTCGGCAAGGCGAAGGAGCCGCTGCTCGCGGGGCAGGTCGCGCTCGTCACCGGCGCGGCCGGCGCGATCGGCTTCGGCGATCTCGCAAGAAGCTCGTCGAGGCGGGCGCGCACGTCGTCGTCGACCGACGTCGACGCGCGATCGGCGTCGACGCGGCTGTCGCCGAGCTCGATCCCAAACGCCGCGGCGCCGCGGCCGGCGTCGTCATGGACGTCACGGACGAAGGCTCGGTCGCGGCCGGGCTCGCGCAAGTCGTGCCGCCTCTACGGCGGGCTCGACGTGCTCGTGCTGAACGCCGGCATCGCGTACGTCAGCCTCGATCGAAGCGACCGATCCCGCCGGCGTTCCGCCGCGTGGTCGACGTGAACCTCGTCGGCTACTTCCTCGTGCTCCGCGAAGCGCGTCGGCTCCTCAAACGCCAGGGCACGGGCGGCAACGTGATCGTCAACTCGTCGAAGAACGTGTTCGGCCCGGGCGCCGACTTCGGCGCCTACAGCGCGTCGAAGGCCGGCGCGCACCAGCTCGGCAAGGTCGCCGCGCTCGAGCTCGCCGCGGCCGGCGTCCGCGTGAACATGATCAACGCGGACGCCGTGTTCGGCGACGCGAAGCGGCCGTCCGGCTTGTGGCAGGAGGTCGGCCCGGCGCGGGCGCGCTCACGCAACCTCGATCCCGCCGAGCTCCAGGACTACTACCGCCAGCGGAACCTGCTGAAGGCGACGATCACCGGAGAGCACGTCGGCAACGCCGTCGTCTTCTTCGCGTCGAACCTGACGCCGACGACGGGCGCGACGCTGCCGGTCGACGGTGGGGTTCCGGACGCGTTCCCGCGGTAGGGGGACGCGACAGCGGTGTGAGGGACGCTGCTTCCGATCGTCTCACTCTCCGACGCGGCGCGCCCAACGCGCCGCAGGAGCCAATGAGACGACCGGAAGCAGCGTCCCCGTGGTGGCTCGTCGCAACGTTCGTCGCGGTGCTCGGCGCGTGCGGAGGCTCCTCGCACGAGATCGTCCTTCCGGGGGCCGAGGGATCGCGCCCCGAGACGATTCCGGCGATCCGCGAATGGAGCGCGCGCGAAGGCAGCGCCGAGCTCGGCTCGTCGCCGAGCATCGTCTTCGACGACGGTGATCTCGAGGGCGTCGCCGACGTGTTCGCCGACGATCTGCGACGGGCGACCGGCCGCGCCGTCGCGGTCGGCCCGAGCGTCTCGCTCATCGTCGGCGACGTGCGGCTCGAGCTCGGCGCGGACGACGACGCGCTCGGCGACGAGGGCTATCGCCTCGAGCTCGGCGAGCCGATCGTCATTTCCGCGAACGCCTCGCACGGCGTCTTCAACGGCACGCGGACGCTTCTCCAGCTCGTCGCGCAGGTCGAGAACGGCTCGCTTACCGCGCTGCCGGCCGGAGTCGCGCGCGACTGGCCGCGCTATCCCGAGCGCGGTCTCATGGTCGACATCGGCCGCAAGCACTTCACGCCGGAATGGCTCGCCGCGCGGATCCGCGACGTCGCCTACCTCAAGATGAACCGCCTCCATCTCCACTTCAGCGAGAATCAGGGCTGGCGGATCGAGAGCGACCGCCACCCCGAGATCGTCTCGAGCGAGCACCTCACGAAAGCCGAGGTGCGTGAGCTCCTGGTACTCGCCGAGCGCCATCACGTGACGGTCGTGCCGGAGATCGACATGCCGGGGCACATGGGCGCGGCGCTGCGCCCCCATCCCGAGCTCCAGCTCGTGGATCTGCTCGGGCGAAAATCACCGAACGCGCTGGACTACACCAAGCCCGAGGGCCGTCGCTTCGCCGAGGAGCTCGTCGACGAGTACCTCGACCTCTTCCCGGGGCCGTTCTGGCACATGGGCGCGGACGAGTTTCTGATGACGGTGCCGGCATTCGCGACGCCGCTCGACGAGGTGCTCTATCCGCAGCTCGAGGCGTACGCGCGCGACACCTACGGGCCGGGCGCGACCGCCAAGGACGGCATCCTCGGGTTCATCAACGCGATCGGCGATCGGCTGCGCGCGCGCGGCAAGACACTCCGCGTGTGGAACGACGGGCTCTCGGGGGGAAGCGTCGTCACGCTCCATCCGGAGACGATCGTCGAGTGGTGGTCGAACCTCGGCGGGCCGTCACCGAACGTGCTCGTCGCCGACGGCCACCGCATCGTCAACTGCGGTTGGTTCCCGACGTACTACGTGAACGGATTTCCCGGCGCGCTGATCCCCGGCTATCCGAGCAACACGCTGCCGATCCTGCCGCCGCAGCCCGACATGCGCGCCGCGTACGAGACTTGGCAGCCGCACGAGTTCGTCGGGCCGGTCGCGCTGACCGACGACTTCGCGCTCGATCCGCGCGCCCTGTCGCCCGACGAGCCGTTGCAGCTCGGCGTCAAGATGCAGATTTGGAACGACGATCCGAACGCGGCGACGGAGGAGGAAACGGCGGCAGCGGTCTATCCACGCCTCCGCGTGATCGCGCAGAAGGCGTGGAGCACGCCGCGGCTCGTTCCGTCCTACGGCGAGTTCCAGGGGATCGTCGCGCGGGTCGGCCAGGCGCCCTGAACGATGCTCCGCTAGGCCGCGGGCTTCTTCGCCGCCGGCCCGGCGATGCTCATCGCCTTCGCGTAGGCCGGGCGCGCGCTCAGGCGCTTCACGTAGGCCTGCACGTTCGGCAGATCGTCGATCTTCCGCCCGCCGAAGAGCGGCAGGCTCGTGACGTTGAACGCCATCATGATGTCCGCGGCGGTGAGCTCGGCGCCCGCGAGGTACTCGGACTCGCCGAGGCGCTGCTCGAGGAGCCGATAGGCATTCTCGCCGCGGCGGAGTGCGGTACGAACGATCGCGGATTCTTTGCGCTTCTCCTCGGGAATCTCGTTCGCCAGGAGCCCGAAGAAGAACGTCGCCTGCAGGCTGTTGCTGAACGTCATCCAGAAGAGGTAGTCGGGATAGTTCGGCGCCGATGCCTTCACGCCGAGGCGCCCGTTGCCGTAGCGGTCGATGATGTACTGGAGGATCGCCGCGGATTCGCAGAGCACGAGGTCCCCGTCCGTGATCGTCGGCGCGGTGCCGGCCGGATGGAGCGCGCGGTACTCCGGCGGCGCGAGCACGTCCGGCCCGCGGTCGTACCATTTGAGCTCGTAGGGGAGCCCGAGCTCCTCCATCAGCCAGACGACTCGATCGGACTGCGACACGCCGAGATGGTGGATGACGATCATGCGTTTCCATTGGCAGGCCGCGGGAAGGGTGTCAAAAGTACGCGGTTGTAGGCCTCGCCGTCTTTATGTAGGGAACCGGGTCTTCGCATTTGAGCCGCACGATCAGGAGGGTCAGGGCAGTATGACGCAGAGCATTTCGGAGTGCCTCCGAGCGCTCCCATGGATGTCCGTCGCGCTCGCCGCGCTGCTTGTTTCGGACGTGGGCGCGCAAGCGCCGGCGCAGCCGGCCGCGCAACCGAAACCAGCCGCCCCGGCACCCGCGGCGGCCGCACCGGCTCCTGCAGCGGCAGCTCCTGCCGCAGCGGCGCCGAAGCCGGCAGCCCCCGCGGCCGCCCCGGCCCCTGCCGCCGCGGCTCCCGCGCAGGCTGCGAAACCCGCCGCGCCGGCCGCCGCACCCGCGGGCGGCGCGCCGAAGACCGGCGGCGCCGTCGCTACGGGCAAGATCAATCCCGTGATGGCCGAGCAAGCCGGGGCCGACGGGGCCGCCAAGGCCTCGCAGCAGAAGATCGATTCGCTCGCCGATCAGACGGCGGACATGGTTACGAAATACCGACAGGCCCTCTCCGAGACGGAGAGCCTCAAGAAGTACAACGCGCAGCTCGCGATCCAGGTGAAGTCCCAGGGCGAGCGGCTGACGGCGATGAAGCAGCAGCTCATCGACATCCAGGGCACGCAGCGCGACGTGCTGCCGCTCATGCAGAAGATGGTCGACACGCTCGAGCAGTTCGTGAAGCTCGACATCCCGTTCCTGATCGAGGAGCGGACGAAGCGCGTGGGCACGCTGAAGGAGCTGATGGCCCGTGCCGACGTCTCGACGTCCGAGAAGTATCGCCGGATCCTCGAGGCGTACCAGATCGAAATGGAGTACGGCCGGACGCTCGAAGCGTACGACGGCAAGCTCGGCGAAGGCGAGGACGCGAAGACGGTGCAGTTCGTCCGGATGGGCCGCGTGTCGCTGATGTACCAGACGCCTGACGGCGAATTGACGGGCTACTGGGACGCGACGCAGAAGAAGTGGGTCGAGGACAGCTCCTACTCGCACGACACCCGCGAAGCGATTCGCGTCGCGAAGAAGCAAGGTGCGCCGGATCTCTTGTGGATGCCGGTGCCGGCGCCGTCTGCTTCGGCGCCTGCGGCGCCGCAGGAGGTGAAGCAGTGATGCGCGTCTTTTCTTCAAACGCAGGGGTTTCCGTGGCGGTGGCCGCAACTCTCGCGCTCGCTTCGGCGGCGTATGCCGCGGACACGCTCGACCAGCTCCTCGAGCAGACGAGGACCGCGCGACAGCGGGAGTCGAAGGAGAACGTCGAGCGCGAGAAGGTCTTCCAGGCGAGCCGCGATCAGCAAGCGGGGCTCCTTGCTCAGGCCGAGGGGGCGCGCCGCGCCGCCGAAGGCGAGAGCCAACGCCTCTCCGCGCAGTACGACGCGAACGACAAAGAGCTCACCACCGTCGACACGATGCTGAAGGAGCGCGCGGGCAATCTCGGCGAGCTCTTCGGCGTCACTCGCCAGGTGGCGGGCGACACCGCGACGGTGCTCGCGCAGTCGATGATCAGCGCACAGTATCCGGATCGCGAGGAGTTCTTCCGCACGCTCGCGGGCACGAAGGAGCTGCCCTCCAGCACTCAGCTCGAGCGGATGTGGTTCGAGATGCAGCGCGAGATGACGGAGAGCGGCCGCGTCGCGCGCTTCCCGTACAAGATCGTCGAGGCGGGCGGCGAGCCGAAGGATGCGGAAGTCGTCCGCGTCGGCCCGTTCATCGCCATGTCCCAAGGCGAGTTCCTCTCCTACCTGCCGAGCCAGAAGGCGTTCGTCGTGCTCTCCCGGCAACCGCCCGGCGAGTTCACCAGCGCGGCGAGCGACCTCCAGGAAGCGACGGAAGGCTACGTCGAGGCTCCGGTCGATCCGGCGCGCGGCGTGCTTCTCAATCTCTACGTCGAGCGCCCGAACACCATGGAGCGGATCGAGAAGGGCGAGCTCGTCGGCTACGTCATCATCCTCGTCGGCGTCATCGGCACGCTCTGCGCCGCCTACCAGTTCTACTACCTCTTCATGGTTCGGAGCTCCGTGAAGCGCCAGCTCGCGAGCCTCGATCGCCCGACCCCGGACAACCCGCTCGGGCGCGTGCTCCTCGCCTTCAAGGGCGACCCGTCGCGAATCGAAGAGGACGCCGAGATCGCCGAGCTGCGGATCTCGGAAGCCGTGCTCCGCGAGGTGCCGGTTCTCGAGCGCTTCCAGTCCTTTCTGCGATTGGCCGTTGCAGCCGGCCCACTCCTCGGCCTCATCGGCACCGTCATCGGCATGATCATCACCTTCCAATCGATCACGGAGTCGGGCTCGAGCGATCCGAAGCTGATGGCGACCGGCATCGGGCAGGCGATGATCGCGACCGTGCTCGGTCTCGGCATCGCGATCCCGCTGCTCTTCATCAATACCGCTCTGCAAGCGATGTCCAAGCAGATCGTGCAGATCCTCGACGAGCAGTCGACCGGGCTCCTCGCCGAGAGCCTCGAGAAGAAGCGCGCGAACGTTGCTTAGCTGGATCTTCAAACCCGTCACGGCTGTTCTCGAGCTGATCGACGGCGGGGGGCCGTTCGTGGCGTGGATCTTCGCCTGCGGCGTCGTGCTGTGGACGTTGATCGCCGAGCGTTACTGGTTCTTCTCGCGGATCCTTCCGGGCCAAGCGAAGTCGACGCTAGAAGCGTGGAAGAGCCGCCAGGATCACACGTCCTGGTGCGCGCGGCAGATCCGGCAGGCGATGATCTCGCGTCTGAACGCGGCGATGACGGCGAACCTGCCGCTGATGGCCGTGCTCGTGCCGCTCTCGCCGCTGCTCGGTTTGATCGGCACGGTCTCGGGCATGCTCGAGGTCTTCGATTCGATGGCGCTCCGCGGCTCGGCCGACGCGCGCACGATGGCGAGCGGTGTGTCGCACGCCATGATCTGCACGCTGACGGGCCTCGCCATCAGCATCTCCGGCCTCTACCCCGTTTATTATTTCCAGTCTCGGGCGAAGCGAGAAACCGAGCTTCTCGGCGACGAGTTCACGTATTGATGTGAGACGCTGACGTGAGAATGCGACGACATACGGCGACCGCCCACGGCGAGAGTCACGGCATCGACCTCGCGCCGATGCTCGATTTCGTGCTGAACCTTCTCATCTTCTTCATCATCACCGCGGTCTTCGTGAAGGAGCTCGGGCTCATGGTGAATCGCCCGAGCGGCGCGGTCGCCCAGGCCGGCGGCGCGGCGAGCACCCCCGTGCACGTGCTCGCGAACGGCGAGATCTGGGTCGACGGCCGCGCCGTCGATCTCCGCGCCGTTCGCCCGAACGTCGAGCGCATCTTCGCGACGAATCCGAAGGGCGGCATCTTGATCATCGCCGACCGCGAGGCGCAGACCGGGATCGTCGTCCAGGTCGCCGATCAGGTCCGCCTGGGCGGCATCCAGAACATCACGTTCAGCACGAACTAGTTCATGGCGACAGCGTCAACGATGTCAAAGCTCGCCGTCGCCGCAGACCGCACGGGATTCTAGCGATCATGAGAGCGAGACATCACGTCGAAGGGGAATCGGGCGAGCACGGCATCGATCTCGCGCCGATGCTCGACTTCGTGCTGAACCTTCTGATCTTCTTCATCATCACCACCTCGTTCGTGAAGGAGGCGGGCGTCGTCGTCACGCGTCCGACGGCCGACACGGTCGAGTACAAGGAGAGCGGCAACATCCTGATCGCCGTCCGCGAGAACGGTGACATCTGGATGGACCGTCGCCAGGTCGATCTGCGCGACGTGCGGACGCTCGTCGAGCGCATGCACGTCGAGCGACCGGAAGACTCGGTCGTGATCGTCGCGGACAAGGCCTCGCATGCGGGCATCGTCGCGGCGGTGATGGACGAGGTCATTCTCGGGGGTATCCGCGACGTCGCGCTCGGCGCGGCGCCTGCCGCGGGATGAGCGTCGTGGGGAGCACGGCTCGCCTTCCGCTCGCGTTCGTCGTCGGGCTCGCGCTCACGGGCTCGATGTTCTGGCTCCTCTGGATCCTGATCAACGTGCAGCTCGGTTCGACAGAGCTCGTGGCGGCGGCGAAGATCGAGTTCACGCGCCTTCGCCGAGACAGCGAGGTGCGGACGATCAAGAAGGACAAGCCGCAGCTCGAGAAGCCGGTCGCCGCCCCGGTGCAGCCGCAGATCGCCAAAGCGAACATCAGCCGCGCCGGCACGGAAGTCGTGCAATCGGATCTCCTGAACGCGCCGGGGATCGACACGAAGGCGGGTCTCGGGCTGACCGGTGGCGTCTCGCTCGGCACGGGCGGTCTCGACCGCGACGTGCTGCCGCTCGTGCGCATCAATCCCGACTATCCGCCGCGCGCGCAGAGCCGCGGCATCCAGGGCTGGGTGCTCGTGCAGTTCACGATCACGCCGGCAGGAACCGTTGCGGACGCGAAGGTCATCGACGCGCAGCCGAAGGGCATGTTCGACGAGGCGGCGGTCAAGGCGGTGTCGCGCTGGAAGTACAACCCGAAGGTCGAAGGAGGCGTGGCGGTGGAGCGGCGGGGCATCCAAGTGAAGCTCACCTTCCAGCTCGAGACGTGATGCGACTCTCGAAATTCACGGCCCTTGCCGCGCTCGTCTGCGTTCTCGCCGCCAGTGCGCTGGCGCAGCAGCCGGCGCCCGCAGCCGGGGCCGACAAGGACAAGGACAAGGAAAAAGAGAAAGGCGGGCGCTCGGGCGCGACCGTCGATCCTGCGACCGGCAAGGCGCTGAATGCGGCGGTCGAGCAGATCAACGCCGGCAAGTACAACGAGGCGAAGGCGACGCTCGGCAAGATGTCGCTCGATCGGCTGAGCCCCTACGAGCAGAGCCGCGTGCATCAGCTCTCCGCGGCGGTCGAGCAGGGCCTCGGCCGGTACGGCCCGGCACGCGACCACCTCGCCAAGGCGATCGCCTCCGGCGGCCTCAACGATCAGGAGGCCAACGCCGCGCGCTTCCAGATCGCGCAGTTCTTCATGGCCGAGGACAAGTGGAAGGAAGGCGTCGAGGCGCTGAAGCAGTGGTTCGCGGCGACGCCGAACCCGAACTCGGCCGCCTATCATCTGCTCGCCGTCGCGTACTACCAGCTCGGCAACTACGGCGCCGCGCTCGAGCCCGCACAGAAGGCGATCGACATGTCGGGCGGACATCCGCAGGAGAGCTGGCTGCAGCTCCTCCTCGCGCTCCGACTCGAACGCGAGGAGTATCAGGCCGCGGTGCCGATCCTCAAACACCTCGTCGACGCCGCGCCGCAGAAGAAGGCCTACTGGCTGCAGCTCTCCGCCGTGCACGCGCAGCTCGGCGCGTTCGATCAGGCGGCAGTGCCGCTCCAGCTCGCGTACTACGGCGGGCTCCTCACCGACCAACAGGACATCGAGCGCCTCTCGCAGATTCTGATGCGGATCGGCATCCCGTACCGCGCGGGACAGCTGCTCGGCGAAGCGATCTCCAAGAACAAGGTGCCGGCGACCGCGAAGGCCTACGAGCTCCTTGCGAACTGCTGGGTCGCGGCGCGCGAATACGAGAAATCCATCGATCCGCTCCGCAAGGCGGCGAACCTCTCCGACTCGGGAGAGCTCTATCTACGTTTGGCCGAGGTCCACGTGCAGCGCGAGGAATGGCCGAACGCCTCTGAAGCGCTTCGCTCGGCGATGTCGAAAGGCAAGATCAAGAACGTCGGCGCGGCGCAGCTCCTCATGGGCATCGCGGCCTACAATCAGAAGAAGGTCGACGAAGCGCGCACGCACTTCGAGCGGGCGCGCGGCTATGCCGAGAACCGCCAGTCGGCCGACGGCTGGATCGCGCACATCGATAGCGAGCGCCAAGCCAAGGCCGACGCCGCCGCGGCCGCCGCACCGCAACCGACGCCGACGCCGATCGGGCTGTGAAGCTCCCGCTTCTCCGCTGCCTTCTGCTCGCGGCGGTGATCGTCGGCACCGCCACCGCGGCGCCAAGGCCGACCCCGACTCCCGAACGGCTCCTCGAGATGGAGGAGCTCCCGCCCGGCTTCTTCCGCCTCGACGAATGGATCCCGCCGCCGCTCCGTGATGGCCTCAGCGCCTACGAAGAGGGGCGCACCTTCGCGTGCCTCGGTGCCGTCCAAGAGCTCCTCGCCGACGGTGAGCCCGCGTACGCGGTCGACGACGCGCAGTTTCTCCGCGCGCTCGCGCTCGTCGCGGTCGGCTGGGACGATCTCGCGGTCTCGGCCTTCACGGCGGTGCTCGACGCGAAGGAGGTCGGGCCGTACTACGTTCCTTCGTTACTCGCGTTGGTCGAGGTCCATGACCGAGGCGAGCGCTGGAAGGCGATCGCCGATGCGTGGCAGCGCTGGGTCGCGGGGCCGCTCGCCAAGGGAGGCGAGCGCGGCAAGCGCGTGAACGAGCTCCTTTGGGAGTTTGGCGAGCTCCGTCCCGCCGAGCTCGATTCCACACGTCGCGAGAACAAGCTCCTCTCGGCGCCGGAGGAGCTCGCGGTGATCCTCGAGAAGCGCCGCGAGCGGGCGAGCGACCGACTCTTCTACCGTGTCGGTCAGGCGCTGTTACGCGTTGGACGACACGAGAAGAGCCTCGCGGTCCTCCTCGGAGTTGGGATCGAGAGCCCGTACTACCCGTACGCGCGCTACTCGATCGCGCAGAACCAGTTCGCGCTCGAGCAAGGCGACGAGGCGTGGCGCACGCTCGTCCGTCTCGGGCGCTATCCGAAGCTCACGCAGGAAGAGAAGCTCCTCGGCAGCCGCGCCAAGGTGATGCAGGCGGCGATCCGCTTCGAAGCGGGCGAGACGGAGAAGGGGATTCGCATCGCGCGAGCGATCGACGAAGACGATCCCGAAGCCGCGCGCGCGCGGTTGCTTCTCTCGAACGCGCTCCTCGATGCGGGGGATCCCGCGCTCGCGCTCGCCTACGGGCGCGAGCAGATCCCGGCGCTCGCCGAAGCCGAGGCGCGGCTCGCGCTCACGATCGGCGCCGCCTACGTGGCGCTCGGCGACAAGGACTCGGCGGCGAAGGTGTTTCGTACGGCGGCGGGCAAGCTGCGCGAGGCGCGCGGCACAGCGGAGGATGTTCGCCGCCTCCGGGGTCTCGCCGAAGAGGCGGCGACCGAGCGGCAGGCGAGCGAGCGCGCGGCGCGGAAGCACGTGAGCGACGCGATGCGCATCGTGCTCGCGCACGACGGGCCGTGGAACCTCGGCACGCTGCTCCGGCGGATTCGCGCCGCGCTCGGCGCCGGCCCGCATCGTTTGCTCGCGCGCGGCACGAAGCTCGTCGCGGTGGAGAAGGCGGTCTCGAGCGAGGATCCCTGGGTCGCGTATCTCGCGAGTGCGCGCCGTCCGGTCATCGAGCTCGCGCTCGATCGGCTCGCGGACGTCGAGGCGAAAGGATCCGACGCCGAGCATGCGTTCCGCGTGCTGAACGCCTACCTCCTCTATCTCGAGCAAGCGCCGAGCGACGAGCCGGAGAAGAAAGCCGTCGCTCGCCGGGCCGTCGCCTACGTCGGCGCGCTCCGCGCGGAGTCGAAGGTCGATCTGCCGCCGCTTCGCCTCGCGCGGAGCGGCTCGGTCGCGCTCGAGGCGGCGAGCTATCGGCGAAGGCTTGCCGGCTCCGCTCGCGCGGCCGCCGCGACGCGCGCGCGGATCGCCGGCTCGGCCGCGGCGCGTGACGATGCCGGGCGCGTGCTCGGCGGCTGGGTCGACGGCGAGCTCGAGAATCTCCTGCGCGAGAGGGGCGAGAAGCTCCGCACGATCGAGTTCGACCTCGAGGTCGCGCTCTCGGGCACGCTGGTCGGCGAGCAACCGGCGGGTCCAGCCAAGACCAAGTGAGCGTCTGACTCAGCCGGCCTTGCGCTTCGCGGTGGGCTCCGACGCGAGGCGCTCGAGCGGCAGCTCGCGCAGCACGTTCTCGAGGTGATCGAGCCGCCCCTTCGCGTCCTCGATCGCCTGGAGGAGCGCGACGTGGGGATTCCGACGATCCTCCTCGAGCTGCTCTTCGAGCTTCGCCGACTCGAGGTTGTTGATCACGACTGCGATGAAGAGGTTCACGACGACGAATACGGCGATGAAGACGAAGCTCGCGAAGTAGAGCCATGCCCATGGATGCTCGACGAGCACTACCGCTTGCACGTCGACCCACCCCTCGAGCGTGAGGAGCTGGAAGAGGGTGAGGAGCCCCGCACCGAGCGTGCCCCAGCGTGCGGGGTCATCGTCGCGGAAGAGGTGCACGCCGAAGACCGCGTACACGTAGAGGAGCAGGCTCAGCATGACGAGCACGTGCCCCATCGACGGAATCGAGCGGAGCATCGTCGAGACGATCAGGCGGAGCTCCGGAAAGAGCGATACGAGCCGCGCGACGCGGAGCAAACGGGCGAGACGTGCGACCATCGCGAAGGCGCCGGCCTGAGGCAGAAGTGACGCGGCCACGACCGCGAAGTCGAAAACGTTCCAACCGTCGAGGAAGAAGCGGCCGATCCCCGGCCAGTAGGCGAGCAGGCGGAGCAGGATCTCGACGACGAACAACGCCTGGACGACTGAGTCGGCCATGGCGAATGCGGCGCCGTAGCGCTCCAGCAACGTCTCCGAGGTCGCGAGCCCGACCAGCACCGAGGTGATCAGGATGGCAGCGAGGACGACGCGCTGAAACACGGGATGTTCGACGATACGGCGGGCAAAGAGCATGGATTCAATCTCCTCGTCTCAGCGACTTCTTCCGGCTAGCCTGGTTGAAGCCAACAGAGGGCTACGACCATGGGTCGAACACTCCTGCGTCACATTCTCCTCGGCATTTCCTTCGTGATCGTCGCCTGCACCACGACTCCGGCGGCCCGCACGGACGAGACGGCCAAGCCCCGTCGGGACGCGTTCCTCTGGCTCCGCAACGTCGACGGCTTCAATTCGATCGACGACGAGCACGTCGTGCTGCATGCAGGGTCGAAGTCGGCGCTCGTGAAGACGTTCGGCTACTGCGACGGCCTCCGCTTCGCGGAGACCATCGCGATCGACGCCCCGCTCGACTACCTCGACGAGAAGGGGATGGGCCACATCGTCTACCGTCGCGGCCCCTACGACCGGGCGCGGTGCCCGATCGACCGGATCGTTGCCGTCAAGGACGTGAAGGAAGCGAAGGCGCTCGTCGCCGCCGAGAAGGCCGAGAAGGCGAAGCAAAAGTCGTCATAGGGATCGTTCTTCCGGTCGATTGCGTTCTCTTGCCCGATGGGGGCAGGTGGGCCGCATGAAAGCCGTCTGCTTCGTCGAGCTGAAGAAGGTTGCGGTCGAGGATCGGCCGAAACCGACGATCCAGGATCCGACCGACGCGATCGTCAAGATCACGAAGAGCGCGATCTGCGGCTCGGATCTGCACTTCTATCACGGGCGCATTCCGGTCGAGCCGGGCTTCGTCGTCGGGCACGAGATGCTCGGCACCGTCGAGGACGTCGGCAAGGGCGTCCGCGGGATCAAGCCGGGCGATCGCGTCGTCGTGAGCGACATCGTCGGCTGCGGCGAGTGCTGGTACTGCCGGCGGCGCTACTTCACGAACTGCGTGAAGAAGAAGATCTTCGGCATGGGCGTGAAGCTCGGCAACCTCTGGGGCGGCCAGGCCGAGTACGTGCGCGTGCCGTGGGCGGACACGTCGTGCGGCATTCCGCCGGAGAAGGTCTCGGACGAGCAGGCGCTCTTCGCCGGCGACATCCTCGTCACCGGCTACACCGGCGCGCGGAACGGCGGCATCCAGCCGGGCGACACGGTCGTCGTCGTCGGCTGCGGGCCGGTCGGGCTTCTCGCGCAGATGTGCGCGCGCCTCTACGGACCCGCACAGGTGATCGCGGTCGACATGGTGCCGGCTCGCCTGGCGATGGCCAAGGAGCTCGGCGCGATCCCGGTCGACGCGACGGACGGGAAAGCCGCGCGGGGCCGCGTGAAAGAGCTCACCGAGGGCCGCGGCGCCGACGTCACGATCGAGGCCGTCGGCGGCGAGGCGCCGCTCAATGCCGCGTGCTTCTTCACGCGCCCGAAGGGAACGATCTCCGTGATCGGCGCGCATTCCGATCGCGCGATCCAATTCCCGGCGGTCTTCGCGTTCGACAGCGAGTGGACGATCCGCTTCGGCGCCGGCGATTCGCCGCGCTATCGCGATGAGATGTTCGCGCTCCTCGAGGCCGGCCAGATCCACCCGGAGAAGATCGTGAGCCACCGCATGTCGCTCGAGGACGCGCCGAAAGGCTACGAGATCTTCGACCGCCGCGAGGCGTTCAAGATCCTCCTCAATCCGTAATTCCACATCCGGAGGTGAGCCGATGCCCGCACCCCTCGCCGGCATTCGCGTGATCGAGATCGGGCAGGAGATCCAGGGGCCCTACGCCGCGCAGTACCTCGCGGACATGGGCGCCGAGGTCGTGAAGGTCGAGAACCGCGAGACGGGCGACCTCGCGCGCTGGCTTCGCGCGGAAACGTTTTTCCCCGGCGTTCGCGCGGGGCACGTGAGCCCGTACTTCCTCGCCATGAACCGCGGCAAGCGAAGCCTCACGCTCGACATGAAGAACGAGGACGGGAAGGAGATCCTCCGCCGCCTCGTCGCACGGTCCGACGTGCTGCTCACGAACTACCGCCCGGGCGTGCTCGACCGACTCGGGTTCTCGTACGGCGAGCTCGCGAAGGAGCATCCGCGGCTGATCTACGCGCAGGCCTCGTCGTGGGGGCCGAAAGGCCCGTGGACGCAGCGCCCGAGCCGGGACACGCTCGCGCAAGCCGCCGGCGGATTGATGTCGAAGACCGGTCTGCCGGGCAGCCCGCCGCTCGCCGCCGGCGCCGCGGTCGCCGACATGAACGGCGCGCTGGCACTCGCCGCGAGCGTGCTCGCCGCGCTCTTCGTCCGCGAACGCACGGGCAAGGGACAGAAGATCGGCGCGAGCATCTACGGCACCGTGATCGCGATGCAGGCATTCGAGCTCGCGTATGTTTCCTATTCTGGCAAAGAGACCCAACGCGCGGGGCGCGGGCACCAGCTCCTCCACGGCGTGTGGGGCGCATTCCGCACGAAGGATGGGTGGATCTGCATCGCCGGCTGCGACGACAAACGGTGGCCGACGTTCTGCAAGATCCTCGGGCTCGAGCATCTCGAGAACGATCCCGAATGCACGAACGAGAAGCGGAACTTTTACGGCGACAAGATCGAGAAGGCGATGGACGAGGTCTTCCCGAACAAGACGACCGCCGAATGGCTCGAGCTCCTGAACGGCGCGGACATTCTGGCGACGCGCGTCGAGAGCTACCTCGACGTGCTGCAGAGCGAGCAGGCGAAGGTGAACGGCTACCTGACGACGATCCACCATCCGGAAGCCGGCGACGTCACGCTCGCCGGGAACCCGATCACGATGGAGGCGACGCCGCTCGAGCCGGGCACGGAAGTGCCGGAGCACGGCCAGCACACCGAGGAGATCCTGCTCGAGCTCGGCTACGGCTGGGACGACATCGCCTCGCTCCGCGAGAAGGGCGCGGTCTAGTACTCACCCCCCGGGCTTCGCCCGACCCCCTGAGGGGGTTACGAACGGGCGGCCCAACGGCTAGAGAGCAGAATCCCGACGAACAGCACCACGACCGAGAGGAAGTGGAAGGACCAGAGCTGGAAGAGCGTCGCGAGGTCCTTGCCGAAGAGGCGTAGCCCCGGCAGCAGGTTCAGCAGGAACGCCGCGGCCAGGACGGCGACGCCTCCGGGTTGCCTGCCTTCGACGATCCGGCGGAAGACGACCGCCGCCGGCAGCATCAGCGCGACGAAGTAGTACTTCCACGAGTACTGCGAGGCGACGGTCCCGTAGAGGAGGTAGAGCGCGAGCGCCGCCGCGTCTTCGCCTTCGGGAGGCGCGGCCCGTGGCGAACGCAGCGCCACGACCGCGAGCACGAACAGAAACACCCCGTGGAGCGCGACGGCCGCGTCAGGCGCGATCGCCGACGGGAACGACCGGTGCACGAACGCGGCGATCGATTGGTTGATCTTGTTGGCGACGTCGTAGTGCCCCGCCTGATCGCGGACGACGTCGAGCCACCGCCCGAGCACGTCGAAATACACATCGCCCCACCAGACGAACGGCAGGACGAGCAACACGCCCCCCGCCACGAGCGTCGTCGCGAGGAAGCGCCAGCGGCGCGCGAGCAAGAGATGGAAGAGCAAGGACCGCGGGGTAGAACTTCATGGCGATCGCGCCCGCGAGCGCGAGCCCGGCCCACCAGTTCTTGCCGCGCCCGGCGGCGTCGTACGCGGCGAGGACGAGCCAGAAGAGGAGGATGTTGATCTGGCCATGGCCGAGGTTGTTGTCGATGAACCGCAGCCCGAAGAGGACCACGATCAGACGAAACCCGGGCGGAGGCCGGTTCTCGCGGAAGACCATCCGCTCGATGAGTCCGAGGCTCGCCCACAGGAGCCAGAGGTTCGCCGCGTACCAGATCACCGCCGCGGGAATCCTCGGGAGCGGCGCGAGCGGTACGAAGAGGAACGTCACGACCGGCGCGTAGAGATACCGGTGCGCATCGTCGAGCCGGTAGATCGGCTCGCCCGCGACGAGCCGTTGCGCGGCGACGTGGTAGACCTTGAAGTCCGGCATGCGGCGGGTCGCCATGATCCCGCAATGCACGGCGATCGCGATCACGATCGCGATGAGCGCAAGGCGCGTACGCAGAAGCTTGTCGAGCCAAGCTGCGACACGCAGCAACGCGCCGGTTCCCCCTTCCATCGTCGATCCCGTCTTCCTCTCCACTCCCGGGGGGATTGACGATAGAGAGGGTGCCCGTGGGAATCCAGTGGCCGACCTCAGACTGATCCGCGCCGTCACCGAGACGCTGGCCGATCTCGGTGGCGCGGGGCGGAAGCTCCTCGACGTTTCCTGCAAGACCGGCGATGTGCTCCGCGCGCTCGAGCCGCTCGGCTTCGACCGGCGCGGCACGAACTTCGTCTATCAGGGCGAAGACATCGGCGTGCCAGTCGACCACGGTGTCGACCTCACGAAGCGCCTACCTTACGACGACGGCAGCTTCGACGTCGTGCTGCTCGTCGAGGTCATCGAGCACGTCGAGAATCACCGCGCGGCGATCACCGAGCTCGCGCGCATCGTGAAGCCGGGAGGCTCGCTCCTCATCACCACGCCGAACATCATGCGGCTGTCGTCGCGCTTCCACTTCTTCTTCTCGGGCTTCCACAAGACGAAGCGCGCCTTCGTGCGCTTCGAGACGCCGCTCTCGGAAGCGCACTGGCATCACGTCTACCCGATCGATCTGCCGACGCTCTGGTACTTCGCCTACCAGAACGGCCTCGAGCTCGAGCGCGCGGGCAAGATCAAGGTGAAGGCGTTCAACCGGATCCTGCTGCCGTTCGTGTACCCGATCCTCGTGCCCTACACGCTCTTCTTCCTTCGCATTCGCGAGAAGGACGAAGCGCAGCGCGAGGAATACAAGAAGCTCGCCCGCTTCCTGCTCCACCCGCGGATCCTGCTCGAGGACAACCTGATCCTGCGGTTCCGGAAGAAAGCTCAGGATCAGCGACGACCCTAGAGCTCCTTGCGAGCGCGCCAGTGCCCGACGACGAACATCCCGGCTCGCCCGGCGGCCGCCTGGATCCTCGCGCCCTCCCCGACTCTGCGAACGTGGTCGGGTGTCCCGGGCGCCGCGGTGGCGCCCGCGAACTGTTCAAAGAAAACCCAGTTGGGCTCCATGTTTCCCCGCTCGGCGAGGTCCTCCATGAGCTCGACCTCGAAGCCGGCCTCTTCGAGAGCGGCCCGCATCTCAGCCAAGCTCACCAAGTAGGGGCATGCCTGCCCCTTGCAGATGGGGTCGATCCACTTGTCGTAGTCGGCGGCGCTCAGCCCGTCGCGCACCATCCAATCGGTGCCGTTGAAGCCCGCACCCGGCTCGAGCACGCGCGCCACCTCGCGCGCGAGCTTCCTGCGATCCGGCGTGTGGTAGATGCACTCGAAGGAGTAGGCGTGATCGAACGAAGCGTCGGGGAGGGGCATCGCCATCGCGTCGGCCAGTTGGTACGTGACCCGATCGGACAGGCCGGCCTCCTGCGTGCGTTTCTTCGCGACCTCGATCTGATTGGCATTGATGTTGACACCGAGGATCGTCGCGCCCGACCACTTGCCGATGTTGAGGGCGGGTCCGCCGACACCACAGCCGACGTCCAGAACCCGCATGCCCGGCTGGAGACCGGCCTCGTCGCAGATGACCTTTTCCAGCGCGAGGACGGCCTCTGGCATCGTCTGATTGCCGACATGTGGTGAAAGGTGGATCGAAGGCCCGAGGGCTTCGACGATCATCGTCGAGTAGTTGTCGTAGTACTCGAGGACGATGTCCTTGTAGGAGTCGGTGCGCGCCACGCGCGTGGCTAGCTTGGCGACCTCACTGCCCTCGTTCGCCTTTGCCATAGGATCCCCCTGAGCGATCCGCCGCGGCGAGAGATTATTCGGCGACCGGCGGGCCGGCACGCACACGCGCTCGCATGTCGGCGAACGAGCCGCGCTGATCGTCGAGCCACTCGAGCCACCACGTCGCACCGGCCTCCGCGAATGGGGCGACTACGTCGGCGGCGCGGCGCCGTTCGTCTGCCGGAGTTGCTCCCGTGGCGATCACGTCGAACGAGCCGCTCGTGTCTTCGCGATTCGCGCCGACGAACGCGATGACCTCGCGAATCGTGTCCGGGGTCGGCCACATCGCAGCCCATCCGGCCGCGAGGTCCGCGGAGCGGAGCGGAAAGGCACCGTCCCACCGCGCGGCACGCCGCATCGGCGGTTTGCGCGGCCAGAACCCCGCGACCCAGATCGGCACGCGGGGACGCTGTATGGGAGTCGGGACGAACGCGGTCTCGGCGACTTGATAGTGCTTGCCCTCGTATCGGAACGATTCTCCGGTCTGCAGCCCGGCGACGATCGCGAGGCCCTCGTCGAGCTTCTCGGCGCGGACGCGCGCGTCGGCATCCTCGCCGAACCCCGCGTATTCGAGGCTCGCCGGCTCGCCGAGCCCGACGCCGAGGACCGCACGACCGTCGGTGATCCGATCCAGCGAGACGATCTCTCGAGCGACCTTCCACGGGCGACGGCGCGCGAGTGGTGTGATGAGCGGGCCGACGACCAGCCGCTTCGTCGCGGATGCGATCGCGGCGAGCGCAACCCACGCGTCGATCAAGGGCAGGCCCTTCTGGAGCACGAGATGGTCCCAGAGGAAGAGCCCGTCCCAGCCTCCGTCCTCGGCATCGTGCGCGAGCGCGAGCAGATTCGCGGGATCGGCGAAGTCGCCGAAGTTCGGCGCGTAGAGTCCGAAGCGCATCGGCATGTGCTTCGCCTACCACACAACCGCGCGTCAACCCGGTCGATACGCCCAGCCGCCGTCGACCTTGATCACTGCGCCGCTCGTGTACGACGACGCGTCGGACGCGAGGTAGAGGGCGGCGCCGACGATCTCTTCGGGCTCGCCCGCGCGCCCCATCGGGATCGCGGCTTCCATCTGTGCGCGGATCTCCGGCGTCCACGCTTTACTGATGTCGGTCGCGAACGCGCCGGGCATGAGCACGTTCACGCGCACCTTGCCGCGGTACGCGTGCGACATGCCGGCGGCCATCGCATGCAGCGCCATCTTCGCCATCGCGTACGGGAGCTCGGTGACGTTCGGCTGCATGGCGCCGCTGCTGCTCACCTGGATGATGCTGCCGCCGCCCGCCTTCGCCATGCGCTCGGCGGCGAGCGCCGAAAGGCGGAATGGTCCCTTCAGGTTCAGGTCCAGCACCGAGTTCCAGAGCTCCTCGCTGACGGCGTCGAGCGAGGGGTAGAGCGGCGACTTGCCTGCGTTGTTCACGAGGATGTCGATGCGGCCGAATTCGGCCATGACGGTCTCGATCAGGCGGTCGCACTCGGCCCATCTGCCGGCATGAAAGCCGACGCCGAGCGCGCGGTGGCCGAAGCGCGAGCGGAGCTCGTCTGCGACGGTTTCGCACGCTTCGCGCTTGCGGCTCGCGACCACGACGTCGGCGCCGTGCTCGGCGAACGCGCGCGCCATCGCGAGACCGAGGCCGCGGCTGCCGCCCGTGATGACGGCGACCTTGCCGGTGAGATCGAACAGTGTGCTCATGGACTTCCTTCCGTCAACGGAGTGAGCGGCGCGGCGGGCGCGGCCAGCCGGCCTTCGCGCCCTCGCCGGCGATCGCACGGAGCTGGTCGAGCGAGAGCCCGTAGCGCTTGCCGATCGCTTTTGCGCTCTCGAGGCTCGCCTGCTTGCGGAAATTCTCGCGGACCTGGCCGTGGCGCTCCCACGCGTCGCTCGACGCGCTGGGATCGAGTGGCGGGTGGCGGCGGTCCGCCTCGACCGACGCCCAGTCCTCCGCGAGCAGGATTTCGCGGAAGACCTCGCGGCGCTTCTCCTCGGTGAGGCCGAGCTTCGTCGATTCCGCCCGCGTCGGGACGGCGGTCGGCACGACGGGCGGCGCGGCCGGTCGCCGGCTCGAGACCCGGCCGACGGCGTAGGCGAGCACGAGCACCAATGCGCCGAGCAGCAGCCGAACCGCCCACGTGCCGCGGCCGGGCCGCGTGGGTCGATCGAGGACATCGGCGACGGGCTTCGCACGCGCCTGGGAAGCGCAAGCTGCGCAGCGTGCGCCGCCCGCGATCGGCCGTCCGCACTTCGGGCACTTGGTGTAGCCGGCGGCGCGAGCCATGCCGCGTCTTGTAGTCGGTGTCGGCCGCCGAGGCGAGGATTCCCGCAGGCTTCTCTAACGAGTGAGGAGCAGGCAGCCGCCGAGCGGCCCGCCGCCGACGCCGACGGCGGCGACCTCCGGAGGACCGGCGACCTGGCGCTCGCCCGCGGCGCCCCAGAGTTGGACGCATGCTTCGTGGAGGAGACCGTACCCGTGCAGGCGCCCCGCGGAGAGCTGACCGCCGTTCGTGTTGAGCGGAAGCTCGCCGTCGAGCGCGATCCGCTTCCCGCCTTCGACGAACGGGCCGCCTTCACCGCGCCCGCAGAAGCCGAGCGCTTCGAGCCACGCCATCGCGAGGAAGCTGAAGCCGTCGTAGAGGAGCGCGACGTCGACGTCTTTCGGCTTCAGGTCCGTGCGTGCCCACATCGACGCCGCGGCGTCGCGCGCGGCCATCGTGGTGAGGTCGTCGAACTGATCCCAGAGCGGCCGGCCGCGGATGCCGCAGCCGATCGCCTCGATTGCGAGCGGCGGGCGGCGGCAATCGCGCGCGACGTCGGCGCGAGAGATGATCACCGCGGTCGAGCCGTCGATCGGCACGTCGCAGTCGTAGAGGCCGAGCGGGTCGGAGATCATCCGCGCGGCGAGGTACTCCTCCATCCCGAGCGGCGTGCGATAGACGGCCTTCGGATTCTTCGCTGCGTTCGCGCGCTCGTTCAGCACGATCGCGCCGAGCTGCTCGCGCGTCGTGCCGAACTCGTGGAAGTGCCGCTGTGCGAGCATCGCTACCCAGTTGGCGGCGGATTGCGCGCCGAACGGCACGAGCCACTGATAGTCGCCGCTCAGGCGCGACGAGCCGGCGCCGACGAGCGAAGCGCGCCGCTCCGGGCTCTGCGCCGTCGACTCCCACACGGTGCGGAAGCAGACGACGTGTGTGGCGAAGCCGGCCTCGATCGCGGCGCACGCGTTGAAGACCGCGCCGAGCTGTCCCGCGGTCTCGCTCCCGCCCGAGAACCACGAGAGCTCGAGCGCGAGCGCGTCTTGCAGATTCCACGTGCCGACGTCGGAGAATCCCGGCGACACCGCCGCCGCGCCCGGCCAGGTGGCGATGCCGTCGATCTGTTTGCGATCGAGCCCGGCGTCGGCGATCGCTTCGAGCGCGGCGTCGACGGTGAGCGAGAGCGGCGAGCGGCCGAGCCTTCGCCCGACGGCCGACTGGCCGATGCCGGTGATCGCCGCCGCGCGCTTCATGCGGGCTCGAAGAGCGGGAGCCAGACGTATTCGACTTGCTCGAAACGGACGCGGACGGGGAGGCCGATCCGCACCCCTTCCGGCGCGACGCCGACGAGCCTCGTCGTCACTCGCAATCCGGCTTGCTCCTCGAGCTCGACGATCGCGAGCGCGTACGGGACTTCCTGCCCCGGGAACCAGGCGTGGCGGTTGATCGTGTAGGTGTGCACCGTGGCGCGGCCCGACACGGGCTCAGGCGCGAGCTCGCCGAGACACGTCGGGCAGCGCGGCTGGGGCGGATGCGTCCAGTGGCGGCAGGCGCGGCAGCGCGCGATCAGGAGCTCGCCCTTCTCGCCGCCGGTCCAGAACGGCACGTTCTCGAACCGGAGCTCGGGAAGCGGCGGTCTCGGGGGGACAGAATTCAATTCTGTCCCCTCAATTCAGGGAGAAACCGTACACCCGCGCGGCGTTCTCCGAGACCACCTTCTTCTTGTCCGCGTCCGACGCGTCCGCGAAGTGCTCCTCGATGTTCTCGCGGCAGTGCGGCCACGACGTATCCGTATGCGGATAATCGCACGACCAGAGGAGCGCGTCCGTGCCGATGATGTCGCGCGTAGCGATGCCGGCCAAGTCCTCTTCGAACGTCGCGAAGATGTTCTTGCCGAAATACGTGCCGGGCTCGTTCTTCAGGACCGACTTCGTCCAGTAGCGGTGGCGTTTGAAGACGTTGTTCGCGCGCTCCTTGAAGTACGCGAGCCAGCCAATGCCGCTCTCGACGGAGACGACCGTGAGCTTCGGATGACGATCGAAGACGCCGCTCCACAGCATGTAGGCGAACGCCTCCGCGGTGCTCATCGTGATCGTGTTGATCATCGTCTCGATGCCGCCGGGATGCGCCATCGCCCAGGGCGCGACCTTCTGGCCGCGCTTCTCGCCGATGTGGATGCTGACGGAGAGGCCGTTCGCCTCGAGCGCGCTCCACAGCGGTTCATAGTCGGGATGGTTCCACTCCTTATCGTCCGCCGGATACACGGGGAGGAGCGCAGCGCGGATGCCGGGCAGCTTGCCGACACGCTCAACCTCGGCGACCGCCGTCTCGGGAGTCTTCATCGGGATCTGCGCGGCGCCCGAGAGCCGGTCGGTATTCACGGAGCAGAAATCCGAGAGGTGATCGTTGTAGGCGCGCACGCACTCGATCGCCATCTCCCAGTCCGACGAGAAGCCGCGGCCGCCGCCGAAGCCGAGGCCGGCGTTCGGATAGAGAACCGTCGCCCAGACGCCGCCCTCGTCCATGTCCTTCAGGCGCGCGTGCGGGTCGTAGCAACCGGGACGCACCTCGTCCCAGCGCACGCCGGAGACTTTGTACTCCTTGAAGTCCCGCCCAGCCATCACATCGAGCCCGAGCGGGCGCGGCGCCGCGGCGCCAGGCAGCATCCAGCCCTGGCCGCCGCCTTCGAGATCGATGAACTTCGGACCGTTCTCTCTGAGATGCTTTGGTAGTCGCTTCGTCCAAAGGTCCGGGGTCTCCGAGAGATGATCGTCGGCCGAGATGATCTTCAGGTTCTCCACGAGGGCCTCCTCCGGTGGGGCTGTTCAGCTTCGCTAGCGAAGCTAGCGTATAGGGCGTTCAGCGCCGGATTGCAACGCGAGAATCGTGGATCGCGAAGCAGCCATCGAGGCCGCGATCGTGCGCGTTCGAGCCGAGAAACGGGGAGACCGCGACCGCGCGCACGCCGTCGGGGAGCGATTCCGGCTCGTCGTCGACGCAAACGGTCGGATGGAGGTCTGGCGGGAAGACGTCGAGCGTCCATTTCCCGTCCGGCCCGCGAGCTTTCGAGAACGCCCCATCCACGAGATCGGCGATGCCGACGCTTTCCGCGATCTGTCGCGCGTACTCGCCGCCGCCGGCGCTCCACAAGACGACGCGTACCCCGTCGGCGCGGAGGCGCTCGAGGAGCTCGCGGGCGCGCGGGCGAATGCTCCGCGCGGTCACCGCGCCGACGAGGCAGCCGTCGAGGTCGAACGCCCAAACCGCGCGCTCGCTCATTGCGTGCTCGGGATCAGACCTTCGAGGATCATCGTCGAGAGATGTGCCGCGACGTCCGCCGGGCTCCGCGCGCCGCGGTCGTCGAACCATTCGACGGACCAGTTGAGCGCTCCGAGCGTCAGCATGCGCACGACGGAGAGGTCCAGGTTCGTGCGCAGCTCGCCGGCCTTCGCGGCGGCCTCGAAGAGCTCGCGCCAGAACGCCCCGTAGCGGCGCTGCCGCTTGAGATGGCGCTCGCGGATCTCCTCGGGCACCTGGCTCAGAATGCGGATGTTTGCCACCGCGTAGTCGCTCTCGCTCAACACGAACTTGAGATGCGCGGCGATCGCGGCGCGGAGCCGCGCCATCGGTGAGGCGCCCGCGCCGAGCGCGCGCACGGCCTCCCGCGTCGCGGCCGACACGCCTTCGACGCCGATTTCCAGCACTTCCTCGACGATCTCCTCCTTCGAGTCGAAGTGATAGTAGAGGCTCCCCGCTTTGAGATCGGCGAGCGCGGCGATGTCGTGGAGCGTGACCGCGGCGTAGCCGTCGCGGCGAAACGCGGAGGCCGCGGCGTCGAGGATCCGGCGTCGCGTCTGGAGAGCCTTCGATTCTGCGCGGGCGGGTTTCACACCAAGAAGGCGAGCGTCGAGAGCGGACGATCGCGGTCGACGAGCTTGACCGTCTTCCCGGCCATGCGGAGCGCGTCGTTCTCGCGCCGCAGCCGATACTCGCTGCGGCCCGCCCACATGACGGTGCCGCTCGCGCGGGATTCGATCGCGAGGAAATTCGCGCCGACGAGCACGTCGTCGCCTTCCGTGCCGAGGATCTCGACGTTCGAGACGAGCCGCCGCACGCTCGACGGCGGGCTCTGCGAATGGCGCTTGCCGGTCTTCAGCTGCTTCACCCGCACCGCGATCCGCGAACGGTTGTCGTGGACGATCGACATGCGCCGCTCGGGATCGTCGTCCGCGGCCGGGATCCAGTAGATCGCGTCGTCGGTCCAGAGCGCTTCCCAGCCGTCGTAGTCGTGCTCGTCGGCGAGGCGCGCCTCGCGATAGAGGAACTGCTCGGCTTCCTGGAGCGAGATCACCGCGCGTCCGCTCGACCCATCAAAGAGCGATAGTGTCTCCAGATCGCGCGCTGCGGGAGCTCGTCGGTCACGTCGGAGATCGTGAAGCCGCGCTCGTCGCGCCGCTCGCGCTCGAGCCCGCGCGAGATCACCAGCCATTCCGGCGCGCGCGAGACGACGCCGCGCTGGTTCCGCTCGTACATCTCGGCGTCGTCGGCGAGGAGGAGACCGGCCGGTCCGACCGAGCCGATCGTCTGGCGGAGCATCCGCGCGTTCAGGTCCGGTGCGCCTTTGAACTGGAGCGCCGTCACGTGCTGCACGGTCTCGTCGACGGCGAGCGGCTGGATCACGAAGAGCTGGATCTCAGCGAGGAAGAGATTCGGGAAGATCATCACGTGCGGCGAGCCGTCGATCATGATCTGCTCGGCCGCGTCGCCGTGCGCCTCCCGCATCCGCGCCACGTAGCCCGGCAGGCGCTCGGCGGTCGTGCCGAACCAGCCCATCGGCTGCCCGACGCGCCGGAACTGCGGCCGGAGGTCGTTCTCGGTGTGCCCGCCGCCGAGATCGCGCGAGACGGACGCCGACGAATCGCCGTAGAGATCCGCGAAGCCCGGGAACGCGGTCGAGATGATCGAGGCGTGGACGAACTGCGGGTGATAGCCGTCCGTCTCGTTCTCGACGAGCATCTTCCAGTTCGCCTTGACCTTGTGCTGCACCCAGCCGGCGGTGAGCTCGACCTCGCCCTCAGGGGACAGGCGCGCGAGACGGTCGAAGACCTCGGTCGCAGCACCGAGATGCTCTTCGAGGGTCGGGCCTTCGGCGGCGAAGCTGCCGAACACGAAGCCGTGGATGCTCGCCACGCGCGGGACCTTGGCGAGCCCCAACTCTGCACGCGCGAACCCGGCGCCGTATCCGTTCTTGAACGGCACGCCGGTGAGCGCGCCCGTGTTGGCGTACGTCCAGCCGTGGTACGGGCAGCGGAACGTCGCGGCGTTCCCGCGCGGCAACTCGCAGACGGCGTTCGCGCGGTGCGCGCAGCGATTGAGGAGGAGATGGATCTCGCCCTGCCGATCGCGCGTCAGGATCACCGGCTGCGGTCCGATCGACTTCAGGACGAAATCGTTCGGCGCGGGCACCTCGCTCACGTGGCCGACGTAGACCCAGGTACGGTACCAGATCCGCTCGAGCTCGTCGGCGAAGACGGCGGGATCCGTGTAGAGGGAGCCATGGACGCGATCGGGGCGGATGAGGTCGTCGAGCGGCATCGATATTTTCTAACCAACCTTAGAAAATGAATCTAGTCAACCCATGCCCGATCCGGGTAGCGTCTCAGTTTGATTCCCGCCGCTGATTCTCGCACCTTGGAACCCTCGCCGTCGCGGGTTATCGTTCACACATGCCGAAGGGACCGCGAGGCGAGCGCCGACCCGCCGACGTGATCGGCAACGCCGTGCGCGTGATGAAGATCGCCACGGGCCAGATCGAGGAGAAGACGGCCGACGCGTTCGACCCAGCGAAGGAGCACATGCGGAAGGGTGGGTTGAAGGGCGGGCGGGCGCGGGCGGTGAAGCTATCTAAGAAGCGACGATCAGAGATCGCGAGAAAAGCGGCGCGGTCCAGGTGGGGGCCGAGGAGCCCCTAACGACCCTTGGGGTTCTTGAAATCCGGTGGCTGCGGGATTGGCAACGCCGCCTCCGTCAAGAGAGCCTTGATTTCCTTCTCTAGAATATTGTCCATCTGGGTGTGATCGTAAAGACGGAGGAGCGTCACGGTGGGTTCGTCGGGGCTCACATGGGAGATCAGCCTGAATCCCTTGCTCTTCCCCCGATTGTTGGCGCTGTTCTGCACCCGCTTCTTATAGACGACCTTAAAGAAGATCGGGTCTCCCGGATCGAAGGGCACCTCAGCTAGCGCGGCGTCGACATCCTTGTCCGCGTTGCGCCATCTCTTGGCGTCCCGCCGATAGCTCTCCGCTTTGACGATTCTTAGGTTAGCGGGCGTCGGGCTGGTCAAGGCGCACTCCAGCCTTAGCTAGATCCGCCAAAATCTCCTCGCGGAAGACGTGGCTTGAGCTGAGCGCCAGAGTTTCCCTGAGATCGTCGAGTTGCTCCCAAACCTCCACGAGCCTTAGGTGGAGTGATTCCGGCCAATAGGACTTTGTTGGACGGTAGACCTTAACAAGCGGGTCCCGCCCTATAACGACTTCCCTCAACCAGCCGAAAACCTTCTCTACCTCACCGAGGATCACTTTCGCCGCCTCGGGGGAGTCCTGTACGTCCTGCATCGCAAGCCGCTGGCGAAGAAGCGGGATGAGCGTTTCTCCCGTGCTCGCGATCTCCAATAGCATCCGTCTAAGCCTGGCTAGGATAGGCTTGAGAGTTTCGGCGCGACGAGGAAGCTTTGGATCTCTAGCGACTCGGACCACGGCCCTTGCGCCGGCGACGGCGGCCGTAAAGTCCTGATCCTTTAGAGCTGCCAGAGCCATCGTTCTTAGTCTCCAACACCGTAGTAAGTCAGATAGGCGCTTCGCTGCAATTCGCCGTTAGGCGGGCGCACGGACACCGCCGGCACGAGGGATTGATCTGGGAATCAATGGGGCCTATGATTCGTCTCGGCGGACATCAAATGGAGGTACGAGATGGCGGACGGCTCCCCAGAAAAACCTGACCCAACTGCTACTGTTGCCGCATCAACCAAAAGGCGGAAGCCGAACAAATCCCTGCCAACCGACAGGATCAAGTTCGACAAGCAGCTCGACCTGCTCCGCGCATTCGTGGCGGCGAGCGGCCCGACGGGAAAGGCCGTTACGAACAAAGAAGTCGCGGACATCGTGAGGATGGCCGAGACCACGACGACCCTAGCCAACGGCTTCTTTCTGGATACGGGGCTCGTCCAGCGGGCAGACGGCGGTTTCACGCCGTCGCCAGAGGTCATCAGCTTCGTTCGGGCCTATGAGTGGACGCCCGAAACAGCAGCACACAAGCTGCGACCACTCTTCGAGACTGCATGGTTCGGAAGGGCAATCCTTCCTCGCGTAAGTTTCGGCCCACTTGAGGAGTCGACGGCGATTACGCTGCTCGCCGAGGCGGTGGACGCAAGCCCCGACTATCGGGCCCAGCTCGGCACGGTAGTGGACTACATGGAGGCTGCCGGAATGATCGAGCGCGATGGTTCGCAAATCCGCCTGATTAAAGCGGGGCCTTCGGGGGTATCCTCGGATCGCCCCATAGCACCTTCTTCTCAGCCACCAGCCGGCAATCCGGAGCCCCAGGCTTCCCGAGCGACAGTCTATACCGCCCTACAGGCGACGCAGGGAGCTGTGCAGTTTCATGTGAGCGTGAAGGTGGACATGGCTGAGTTTGCTGGATGGGCACCCGACCGGATCGCGGCTTTCTTCGCAGGAATAGCCCAGGTGTTGGCTGCGAAGGGGGCGATCGAGAAGGGAACGAGCGAGGATAAGTAGGCCAAGAAAGCGACGGCCCCGAGGGAGGTGTCTTGGCGGACATCCCCGGGGCCGTCGAGATCCGGGGCGCGTGAGAGGTTCCCACCGGGGGCTAGAGATCCATCGGTGAGGGGTTCGACTCCCCTGCGCTCCACTTGCATGATCCCGCTTTCGCGGAGGCAGGTCAATATGTGATGAACGTCATGCTTGACACTCAAGCATTAATTTCAGATAATACCGGCATGAACAGGTTGCCGGTTGTGAAGCGGGCTCAGATCCTCGGGATGCTCTGCGAGGGCATGTCCATGCGCTCGATCTCTCGCCTCGTGGATGTGTCGATCAACACGGTCACGCGCGAGCTGATCCAGGCCGGCAAGGCGTGTGCGCGGCTTCACGACCGCACGGTCCGGAACGTCCGTTCGCGCCGCGTCCAGTGCGACGAGATTTGGTCCTTCGTCGGGATGAAAGAGAAAGCGGCGAAGCGAAAGGGTCGCGAGCGGCCGGCGGGTGTAGGCGACGTGTGGACGTGGACCGGGATCGATGCCGACACGAAGCTCGTCATCTCCTGGCTGATCGGCGGTCGGGATGCCGGCGCGGCCTACGACTTTATGACGGATCTCGCGAGCCGTCTCGCGAATCGAATCCAGCTAACGACCGACGGGCACCGCGCGTATCTCGAAGCGGTCGACTTCGCCATCGGGTTTCACCAGGTCGATTACGCGATGCTCCAGAAGATCTACGGCCCCGCGCCTGATGAGCGACGCTACAGCCCGCCCGTCTGCACGGGGATCAAGTCGGAGGTCATCTCCGGTGACCCCGATCCGGCCCATATCTCGACGAGCTACGTCGAGCGCCAGAACCTGAACATGCGCATGGGGATGCGCCGCTTCACGCGCTTGACCAACGCCTTCTCGAAGCGGGTCGAGAACCACGCGCACATGGTCGCGCTCTACACGACTTGGTATAACTTCTGCCGCATCCACCAGACGCTCAAGGTGACTCCCGCGATGGAGGCGAAGATCACCGAGCGGCTTTGGATGATGGCGGATATCGTCGCGGCGATCGACGAGCTGGAAGCCGAGCAGCCCCGCAAGAAGCCGGGCCGGAAGCCGAAGGCGCAAACTCAGGAATCAAACTGAGACGCTACCCCGATCCGTTAGAGCCGACCTTTATGAAACGGAAACCCATCCTCGAGATCGTGACGCTCGCCGTGCTCGTCGGCGCGTCTCTCGCGTTCGCGGGCGCGGACTGCGCCGAGCATCCCAAGTTGGAATGGCTCCCCCAAGCCGAGCTCAAGAAGAAGCTCGAAGGCCAAGGCTACAAGATCAAGGTCTTCAAGGTCGACGGCAACTGCTACGAGATCTACGGCTGGGACAAGGAAGGCAAGAAGGTCGAGATCTACTTCGACACGAAGGACGGCTCGATCGTGAAGCACAAGTTCCGCTGAAGCCGGCGATGATCCGGGTGTGGGATCGCTGGGTCCGGATCTCGCATTGGAGCTTGGCCGGGATCGTCTTCGCCGACGCGTTCGTGACCGAGGGCGGAGAATTCTGGCACGCGTTCCTCGGCTACCTCGGCTGCGGGTTCGTCGCGTTTCGCGTCGTTTGGGGCTTCATCGGCTCCGAACATGCTCGCTTCCGGACGATGCTCGCCGGGTGGCCGCCGCGCGGCACGTTCTTCACGCACGCGGGGAGCTACCTGCGGGGACGGACGGCGCGCATGCTCGATCACACGCCGCTCGGCATGCTCGGCATGGGGCTCATGCTCGTCTGCGTGCTGCTGCTCGGGCTCACCGGATGGATGATGAGCTGGGACCGGTTCTTCGGCGAGGAATGGCTCGAGTCGACGCACGAGATGCTGAGTGATGCGTTGATCGCGCTCATGGTCGTCCATGTCGCCGGCGTGATCCTGGAATCGTGGCGACACCGCGAGAATCTCGTGGCCGGAATGATCCACGGCAAGAAACGGGCAGCGTAGGAGCGAGACGTGCCGCGAAAGACGCCCGTCGCGCTCGGCATCAAGGCCCACATCGGCTGGGGCGCCGTCGTCGCGCTCGCGGGACCGGCGGACGAGCCGCGCGTCGTAGCCAAGCACCGGATCGACATGGCCCGCACGTTCGCGACGGGTGCCGTCTATCACGCCGCGCAGGAGATGACGCTCGCGGACGCCGAAGCACACGTGCGCCGCGCGACCGAGGCGTTTCGGAAGCTCGCGACCACGGCGATGAAGGCGTTCCTCGCGGAGCTGGGCGAGGGCTTCGCGCCCTTCGGCACCGCGCTCGTGAGCGGCAGCGCGCGCCCGTTGCCGTCGCTCGAGACGATCGTCCGCTCGCACGCGCTCGTGCATGCCGCGGAAGGCGAGCTCTACCGCGCGGTCTTGGCGGCCGCGAGCGAAGCCTGCGGCCTCGCGGTCGTCCGCGTGCCGGGGAAGGAGCTCGCCGCTCGCGCGGCAAAAGCCGTTCGCTCCTCCGAGCCGGTTCTCGCGCGCCGAGTGGCCGCGATCGGCAAAGCCTCCGGACGGCCGTGGACGGTCGACCAGAAGGAAGCGACGCTCGCGGCCTGGTTGCTGCTCGCACGCGAGGCAGGCTGAGTTTCCGCGCCGTGCCTACGAGCGGAAGTCGTAGCGAAACGTGATGCCGTAGGTGCGCGGACGGGCGGCGTAGCGCACGAAGACGTCGGGCTGGACGTAGAACGAGGTGTAGTAGACCTCGTCCGTGAAGTTCCGCACGAACGCCTGGACGCTCCACGGCCCGAGCTGCGGAGCGAAGCCGAGGCGCGCGTTCAGCACCGTGTACGCGTCGCGCTCGACCCTCGGATCGTTCGAGAGATCGCCCTTCGCGGTGGCCGAGTACTTGCCGTCGATGCCGAACGTGGTGAGGTAGCTCTCGAACGTCGGCAGGGAGTAGCTCGCGAGCGCGGTCACTTCGACCGGCGGGGTGTAGTCGAGCTCGTTGCCCTCGAAGTCTCTCGTATCGCCGTTGATGTCGATACCCGTGTACTCGACGACCTCGCTGTGGAGGAACGCGGTGCCGAGCGAGAGGAAGAGCGAGTCGAGCGGCACTGCCTGGAAGTCGAGCTCGAGCCCGAAGATCCGCGACTTCGGCACGTTGTCGAGGCGTTGGATGGCACCGAAGATGGGATCGCGGAAGATCGTGAAGAGCTGCTTGTCCTGGTAGTCATAGTAGAAGGCGGCCGCGTTCGCGCGCAGCATGCCGTCGAGCCACTGGGTCTTGGCACCGAGCTCGACGGCGTCGACTCGCTCCTGTTTGACCGGCCGGTACTGCGCATCGGTCGCCGAGAGGAGCGAGGGGTAGCTCCCCGCTTTGTAACCGATGCTGTACGACAGATAGAAACGGAGGTCCTCGGTCGGCGTCCAGTCGACCGCCGCGCGGCCCGAGACGTTGTCTTCGTCGAGGCTGCCGCGGACGAGCCCTGCCTTGCCGGTCTCGGTGCTGAGCGTGATGCACTCGCCGGGCCCGGGGATGCCGTCGATCATCGCCGCGAGGTCGAAGAGCCCGGCCGCAGCCGCGGCCTCGATCGCCTCGCCGAGCGGGGCGCCCGAGCCCGTCGGCGCGACGGCGGCGACGACCTGGCCGAGCGCGTTCGCTTGCTCGCTCGTGAGGAGAGCCACAGCGGGATCGATCCGGAGCTGGGACGCGAGGCTCAGGATCTGGAACACGCTCGCCGTCGTGCCTCGTGCGTCGACGGTGCACGCATCGTAGCTCCGCGAGTCGTTCGTGTAGCGCACCCCGAGCGTGAACTTGAAGGCATCCGTCCATTGCCACTCGCCCTGGCCGAAGACCGCGTTGCTCATTGCGTCCTGCGTGGCGAAGAGGTCGACTTGGCGGAAAAACGCGCCGCCGAAGCCGGCGCTTCCGTCGCGGGGAAAGGTGAAGCGCGTGTCTTCCAGGTCGTCCTGACCGTGGAAATAGCCGACGACCCAGTCGAGCGAATCACCCCAGGTCCGCCCGGAGAGACGGAGCTCGCCCGACCACGCCTTCGTATCGGTCTCGGTGTCGTAGTCGAGGTCGGTGACGTTGAGGCCGTCGTTGTTGTAGCTGTCGTCGCCCTGGTAGAGCTGCCCGCCGAAGATCGCCGTGAGCGTCGCCCACTCCGCCGCGTCCCACTCCGCGCGAAGCGAGCTGCCGATGAACTGCTGGTCGAGCTCGAACTCTCTTTCGGGATTCCACGCGGTGGCGCGCGCATCGTCGTCGGGTGCGGTCGGGTGCGCCATCACCTCGGCGTTCGGCTCGGAGGCCGGCAGCGGCGCGAACTGGCGGAAGAGATAGTACTGCGGCGACTGCGACTCGCTGCGATCGAGCCAACCGTCGACGCTCCAGCGCACGCGGTAGGGCGCGTCGGGATGCCAGTCGAGGAGGAAGCGCCCGGACTGTTTGTCGAGCTTGCCCTGCTCGTCGTCGGGCCGCGTGTAGTCGTACTGCCAGCCCTCCTGGGAGCGGATGTCGCGAACCGCGAGCCGCGCGCCGAGAGATTCGGTGAGCGGCCCGCTCACGTAGGCCTCGACGTCGGAGGTCCAGAAGCGTTCGAGACCCGCGGCGATACCGGCCTCGAAGCGGTCCGACGGTTTGCGCGCGATGAAGTTGATCGCGCCGCCGGTCGTGTTGCGTCCGTACAGCGTCCCCTGCGGTCCCTTCAGTACCTCGACGCGCTCGAGGTCGAGGCTCGCCCCTTTGCTCATCGTCGGGAAGGGCAGGTTCACCTCGTCCACGTAGATGCCGACGGCGGAGGTCGCCGTCTGGCTGATCTCGTTGAAGCCGACTCCGCGCAGCGTGTAGATCGGGATCGAGAAGCCGCTGTCGGTGAAGGAGAAGCCGGCAACGAGGTTGGCGAGATCGGTCGTGTCTTTGACGCCGAGCTCGGTGAGCGTGTCTCCGGTGAACGCGGAGATCGCGATGCCGACGTCCTGCAGGTCCTGTTCGCGCTTCTGCGCGGTGACGACGATCTCTTCGATGAGCGGGCTGCGAGCGCTCGCAGCGGGCGGCGGCGCGTTCGCAACGTCTTGGGCGAAAGCGTCGGCGAGCGAAGCCGTCACGAGGATTCCGCAAAGGAATCTTCTGCGCATCATCGTCGCCCCGCTAACACTGAGGCTCGCCCGAAGCGGCGAGCCGTGACCTAGGAGCATCGTCGGGGATCCGCACCGCGATGCTCCTAGAACCTGTACGTCGCGTCGACGCCGAGCTCGCGGCCAGGTGTGTTGTAGATCCGCGTGACGAAGTCAGGTCCGCCGCCGAGCGCGAGCGGACCGTAGATGCGATCCTCCAGGAGATCGCGCGCCCAGAACGCGACCTCGAAGCCGCGCCATTCGATCGAGCTCCGGAGATTCAGGATGCTCCGTGGCGGGAGCTTGGTGAGGGGCTCGAGATCGAAGCCCTGGCTGCGGAAGTAACGGAGCTCCCCTTCCTGATAGGGCGTCTCGCTCCGCCAGTGCCAATCGACGCGGTTCCTCCACGGCACGCCGAGCACTTCGCGGAGGTACGTGGCTGAGAGCGCGTACTGGAGCTCCGGCACGTCGTCGAAGCGTTCGCCGCTTCGCTCGCCGGTGACGTCGCGAAACTCGTTGTAGCGGGCCTTGGTGATTCCGATGGACCCGCCGAGCTCGAGCCCTTCGAGCGGAGGGAGCGCGGTGAGCTCGACTTCGGCGCCCGTGATCTCGGCGGAAGCGGCGTTGCTCACGACGGTCGCCGGAAGGACACCGGCGGAGGCGACGATGATGCTCCGTTGGATGTCGTCGTAGAGCGTATGGAACGCGGCGGCGTTCATCCGCATGCGCCGCTCGAGGAGCTCCGTCTTGAAGCCGCCCTCGAACTGCATGAGCGTCTCAGGCTTGAACGGGGTCAGCGTGTTCGCCGCCGTGCCGCGGATGTTCTGGCCGCCGGCGCGATACCCCGTGGTGACCGAGAAATACGCGAGCATCTCGTCGACCACCCATGCGTCTTCGAAGACCTTGTAGTCCGTGCTCGCGAGCCAGCTCGTATTGTCGAAGGAGTCGTCGAACGAACCTTTGCACTCCGTGCCGAGCGTGCCCACCGGCGTTACGATCGCTCCGCTAGGATCGTCCTGCAGCTCGAGCGGCACTGCGCAGAATTCGCCCATCATGGCGCGCAGCACGAGCTTCTTCTGGTCCGTCGAATGACGGACGCCGCCGGTTACGCGCCACTTCGGGAGTAGCGAGTAGCTCGCCTGCAGGTAGCCGCCGATGCTCTCGTTGTCGATGTCGCCGGGAGTGCGGATCGGATTGATGACGCTCGCGAGCGGGACGAGCGCGAAGGTGGTGCCGCGCTCCTTGCCCGACTCCTCGAAGTACACGGCCCCCGCCGCCCACGAGAGCCGGTCGTCGAGCCACGAGCCCGTGAGTTGGAGCTCGACGCTCGACTGGCGATTGCTGTTCGCCTGGACCGTGTCGACGATCTTCGACGGCGAGGCGTCGATGTCGATGTGGTTGGCGCCATCCTCGTTTCGCCGAACGCCGCCGGTGAGCTTCACGGTCGCCCACGGTTGGTCCCAGACGCTCGTGAGCGTAAGCGCCTTCACGGTGATGCGGCTGAAGTTGTCGAGCCCGGCGTCGAAGTTCGCGCGGTCGGGATCACCGCCGACGAAGCTGTCGTAGTTCGTGCCGTCCGCGAGCGTGTTCAAGTAGGCGAGGCAGCAGGTGCCGACTTGCTGCGGTGGCGGCTTCAGCACGAAGAGAGGCTGCATCGACAAGCCTTGTTGGTGCACGTCGACGTACTGGCCGGTCAGCGTGAAGCTCAAGTCTTCGAGCGGCCTGTAGAGAATCTTCGCGCGAATGAGATCGTTTTCTTCCGTGGCGATCTCGCGGTCGTTCGTCTCGTCGAAAGCGTAGCCGTCCGTGCGGAGCGTCTGGCCCGCGACGCGGACGCCGAGCGTGTCCTTCCAGAGCGGCACGTTGACGACGCCGTTCAGCGCGCGGCGCGAGAAGCTGCCGAGGCTCGTGCCGATCGAGCCCGCGACCTCCTCGAGGTCGGGATCGTTCGTGGTGAGGAGGACGGCGCCGCCCGTCGTGTTCCGACCGAAGAGCGTGCCCTGCGGGCCGCGCAAGACCTGCACGCTCTCGACGTCGAAGAACGAGGCGTTGCTGCCGTGCGGGCGCGCGACGTAGATTCCGTCGTCGTAGAAGCCGATCGAAGGATCGAGCGTGCCGAGGATGTCGACTTGGACCTGGCCGCGGATCTGAAAGGTGAGCGCCGTTGGTTGCGCGGGCCCGTAACGAGTCGTGAGATTCGGCACGCGGAGCCCGAGATCCTTCATCTCGAGCGTCGACGACTCCACGAGCGATTCCCCAGAGAGCGCGGTGACGGCGACCGGCACGTCCTGGATGTTCTCTTCCGTCTTGCGCGCCGTCACCACGATCTCTTCCACTCCGGCTCGCGGAGGGGGCTCTTGCGCGAACGCGAGGCCTGGTATCGCGGCGAGGACGCCAACGCCGAGGCATCGTCTGGCAGGGCGGAACGGCATGTCGCTAGCTTCGCTGGCGTAGCTACCCTATAGGGCAGATAAATCGCAACCTAATTTCGCCCATGCGAACCTACCCGACCATCGGTCCCGCAGACGACGACTTCCATCGGCTCTCCGATCGCTGGTGGGAAACCGAGACGTGCTGGTTCTCGTGGAACGTGCCCGATCGAAAGATGGGGGGATGGACGTATTGCCAGGTGCGTCCGAACGCGCGTCTCTGCAACGGCGGCGCGTGGGTGTGGGACGACACCGGCGCGTACCCTTGGGAGCTGCGCTACCACGCGAACTACCAGGGCCTGGAGCTGCCGGAAGAGCGCGACCTTCGCGACTTTCAGTTCCCGAACGGCGTCCACGTGAAGTGCCTGGAGCCTCTCCGGCGCTACCGCATCGACTACGTCGACGAAGGAGAGCTCGAGCTTCATCTCGAGTTCGACGCGATCATGGCGCCGAACCCACATCCGACCGGCGTGCCGCCGTTCTTGAAGGGCGTGCACTTCGATCAGGCGGGGCGGGTGACGGGCGAGGTGATCCTTCGCGGCGAGAAGATCGACGTCGATTGCCTCGCGGTGCGCGACCGTTCGTGGGGGCCGCGCCCGCAGGGCCGGCCGCGGAAGCGGCGCACCGCGGACGCCGAGACCGCGACGGGAACCGGCGGCGTCGGCTACTCGTTCGGCACGGCCTCGCCCGACGCGGCGTTTCTCGTCTATTCGTTGCCGTCGCCGAGCGACGATCGCGTCACGTGCGGCTACCTGATCCGCGGGGGCACCTATGCGCACGTCCTCGACGGCAAGCGCGAAGTCGAGGTCGATCCTCGCACCGGCTGGCCGACGCGGATCCGGATCGAAGCGACGGACGACGCCGGACGGAGCTTCGTCGCGACCGGCGAGGCGCTGAGCCGCCACTGGAAGGGGCACGGCGGGGACACGCTGATGCAATGGAGCTTCGACGGCGTGACGGGCTTCGGCGAGGACCAGAGCTACTTCGCAAAGGCGACCTGGTTGGCGCTTCGCGAGCGAGCGGTGCGACGCGAGCCTTCTTAGCAGACCCTCATTGGGTCGGAACCGAAGGCAGTTTGCCCTCGATGCGGGAGTCGGGCACCAGCCAGAGGATCGCGAGCGGTAGAGCGCGACCGCGAGCGAAGGCCACGCGAACGAGAGCGGGATCGCCGCGGCGTAGATCGCTACGGAGATCCCGCCCTTGAAGTCCCTGCCCGAGCGCGACCGCGAGCGGCGACCCGCGGCCGTGGTGGACGATCAAGGATCGGGCGAGGACGAAGTAGGCCACGGCGGAGGTTCCAATAGATGCCGAGGTAGACGAAGCTCAGCACGTGGCTCAGGAACGCCGGCGCGAGCGGGCGCAGCGCCGAGAGCTCGGCTCCGTGCGCACCTTGAGCTCGAGCACCATCAGGGTGATGATGATGGCGATCACCCCGTCGCTGAAGGCTTCGAGCCGTCGCTTGCTCATGCGCCGCCGACCGGCTCGAAGCTGCGCTCGAGCGCTGCCCGGTCCCAGCCAGCGAGATCGGCCGCGGCCTCGTACGTGCTCTGCAGGAACTCGAGCAGCACGTCGTCGGGAGAGTCGGCCGTCCGCACCTCGTCGTAGGGGAGGAGGAACTCGCCGAGCGCCTTCGAGTAGGACGCTGCCGCAGGCGATACCGCGGCGCTCGGCGAAGCCCGGCGGCGCCGGGATAGGCGTACGAGTAGAAGGCGGCGTGATCGACCCCGCCGCCGCCCGGCCAGAAGCCCGCGCTGCTGACCTCGTGCGAGTACGCCTCGCGCGCCACCCAGTCGGGGAAGTTCGGCACGCCGCCCGGATGCTGCGGTGCCGCGCGACCCGAGAAGCGCGTGACGGCGAGATCGAAGCTTCCCCAGAAGAAGTGCACGGGGCTGCACTTGCCGATGAAGCGCGCGCGGAACTCCTTGAAGACGCGGTCGATCTGCACGAGCGCGCGCCAGAAGCGGGTGACGGCGTCGCGGTCGTAGGGGCGCGCGCCGTCGTCGCGATCGAAGGGGATCGGCGTCGGCGATCTCGCTCGGCGTAGTGTGGATGCGGACGTCGAGGCGTAGCGCGTCGAGCGCGTCGAGCACGGCGCGGTAGAAGCCGGCGACCGGCCGGGGCTCGAGCGCGATCGAGCGCTCACCGCCGTCTGTCACCTGGATGACCAGCTCGTGGCGGAGGAAGTCGAAGTCGATCGTGAACGCGCGGCCGTCGTAGGGGACGAGCGACGTGCCGAGGCCGCGCGCCGTAACGTAGAGCGGTACGTGCCAGGAATGGTTCGTCCATGGGCTGCGCACGAGCCGGATCTTGCCGACGACCTGCGTCCACAGCTGGAGAGAGGCGGCCGTGTCCGACCAGTCGGCGAAGGCGAGCTCGGGCCAGTCGGTGCTCTTCGATCGGTTGGCGCTGCTCATGCGGCGCAGCTTTGCCGACTCCGGGCGCGCTCCGCCAGCGCTCGGCGAGCTCGATGCGGGAGCCAGCAGATAGCTGGGATCAGCTCGTAGGCCCTGGGGACGACCTTCACCGTTAGAGGGCGTAAAAGCGGGTGTCTCTCAGATCGCGAACGAGCGCGTGGCGAGGACGCCCATCACGTCCCCGAGCATGCGCACCTCGCGCTGCACCTCGCGGAGGAGCGCCGGCGCCGCCACGCCGACCGCAAGGGCGCCGCTCGCGAGCCGGCGCTCGGCCTCGGCCTTCGCGGACTCGGCGTCGGTGAATTGGGAGCCGAGGATGCGCGACCAGTCCGCGAGCGTACGCGCGCGGAGGTCGCCTCGCGAGCGCGCGACCGCGCGGAAGTACTTGACGAGGCGCGCGACCCCCTTCGTGCGCAGGCGCGCGAAGGGGTCCTCGATCGCCGGCAGCACGACGTCTTTCAATTGCGCGAGCGTCTCCGCGAAGAGCCAGTCGTCCTCCGAGGGATCGGGCTCCGGTTCGGCGAGCGGCTCGACCGCGACGCCGGCGACGCGCGCGAGCGTTTCGGCGAGGAGCTTGCGGTGCAGGTGCGCGAAGGCGAGCCCGTTGCCGACCTCGCCGCCGCTCGTCTCGCTGCTGCCCCGCCGGGCGTAGAGGACGCCGATCCGGAGCTCGACGAAGAGCTGGTAATAGCGAAGGCGCGCGCGGTCGACGCGCTGCCCGCTCCGGCGCTCGTACTCCGCGACGAAGCCCGGCAGGTCGGGGACGGGCTCCTGCGCGGCGCGCGTCGACACCCAGGCGAGATCTTCGATGGGGTCGCCGAGATGCGCGAACTCCCAATCGACGACCGCGGTGACCCTGCCGTTCTCGTGCATGAAGTTCCCGGGCCCGGTGTCGCCTTGGAGGAGCGAGGGGCGGTCGTCGACTTCGGGTGCATTCGCGCGGAGCCAGAGGAACGCCGCGGTGAGGAGCGGGTCCGGCCGCGCGTCGTTCCGGTAGAGCGCCTCCCAGACGTCGAGCTCTTGGATCACGTGGTCGCGGATCGTGCCGACCGCGCCGAAGCTCGGGATCGCCAGCTTCCGCGGATCGAGCGCGTGGAGCGCGACGAGCACGTCACAGAGCCGGACCATCAACCGCTGCTGGACGTCGCGGTCCGCGATCGTCGCGAACGGTGCCGCGCCCGGCATGGCGGAAAGCAGCACGGCTTGCCGCTCCGGGTGCACGGCGAGCACGCGGGCGACGGGTACTTCGCTCGCGGCGAGCGCGCGGTAGACCTCGGCCTCGCGGCGGAGCGTGTAGGGATCCCACGGCTTCGGACGCGTGGGATCGAAGCGGAGGAAGCATGCGACTCCGCCCTCGAGCGCCACAGCGTACGCTTCGCGCCGGCCGCCGCCGGGCCGCCGGCGGAAATCGACGACGGACTTGCCCGTCGCCGCCTCGATCCAGCTCCGCAGCTCGGCTGCGGTCATTCCTCGGCGGCTTTCGCCGCGCGCTTCGCGGCGAGCTCGTTGTGGCGCGCGAACATCCCAAACGAGCGGCGGGCGAGATCCTGCGGTACGTTCGGCAGCGGCGGCAGCCCCGCCTCGCGCGAGGGAAGAGACACCGTCGCCGTCCGCGTACGCCGTCTCGGTGTCGCGCTGGTTGATCATCTTGAGCTTCAAGTCGACGAGGTAGCGCCCGTCCTCGATGCGCTTGCCGGTCACCTCGCCCGAGCAGGAACTGGGTGTCGCCCATGTAGTTGAACTTGCGGATCGAGTCCTCCATCCGCACGATGACACGCGTCGTCGCCCGCCCAGTCGGAGACGTGGTGGTAGAACCAGCACTGGCGCATCACGCCGTAGTCGTAGGCCATCGGGTTGCCGATCGCCTTCGCCCACTGCGAGTCCCAGTGCAGGCGCTGGGCGACGTCGGGAATGCCGTACTCGTTCTTGACGTAGAACGGCGCGATGCGCTTGCGGTTCTTGTAGCCGACGCGCGACGAGCGCAGCCCGTAGGGCACGAAGCCGTAGCCGCCGGCGTGGAACGCGATCATCTCGGTGACGGTCAGCGGGCCCTTCACCATCGGCTGCAGCTGCGTCGCCGACGTTCACGTCCTCCCAGTAGCGCTTCTCGGCGCCGCGCGCCTTCTCGGCGGCGTAGATCGCGTCGATCCGCTCGCAATGTCCTCGTCGGTGTAGTGCGCCGGCTCGATCGCGGCGTACTTGCCCTTCTCGCGCGCCGTCTTGCGCTCGGTGAGGACGCGCAGGATGCGGTAGACGCCGACGACCTCGCCGCGCTGGTTGATCGCCACGTCGCGGCGGATCTGGATGACGGAGCGGCCGGCGAACTCGGACTTCTTGACCTCGAGCGTCTCCTCGCCGCTGAAGCGAGAAGATCCGGTCGCCGGGACACATCGGGCGGTACCAGTCCCACGTGCCGCCGGACACGAAGACGTGGATGCCGCGGAACAGGCTCTTGGTCGCCTTGCTTCACCTCCTCGGGCATCGGGTCGCCGAGCATCGGCGTCTTCACGAGGCCGACCATCGTGCCGTGGCGCGATCTGCGAGCCCCACCGCGTCTTCGGGCCGTACGTCCTCGTCCGTGTAGAGCGGGTTGTCGTCGCCGACGCCGAGCGACCAGTTGCGGATCGCATCCGCGGTCGCGACCGAGAAGAGCTCGCGCGCAGCGCGCAGCGACGTCGATCCCGAGCAGCAGCTTCGCGCGCTCGATGTCCTCGTCCTTCAACGTGTAGGCGATCGCCTTCTCGAACTCTTTTTCGAGCGCGGCGTCGACCTTCAGTCCGTCGTGTATCTCGGCCATCGAAAGCTCCTTCCGCGTCTCAGCCGGCGGCGAACGAGATCGTCTTCAGCTCGGTGTACTCGTCGAGGCCTTCTTCGCCCCATTCGCGGCCGATGCCGGAGCGCTTGAAGCCGCCAAACGGAGCGCGCGCGTCGATCTCGCCGGCGCCGCCGTTGATGCCGACGTTGCCCGTGCGGAGACGGCGCGCGATCTCGAAAGCGGCGCCGACGTCCCCCCGACCAGACGGCCGCGGAGAGTCCGTACTGCGAGTCGTTCGCGATCGCGACCGCTTCGTCGTCCGACTCGAAGGGGATCACGACGCCGACCGGGCCGAAGATCTCGTCCTGCGCGATCGACATCGCGTTCGTGCCGGTGAAGAGCGTCGGCTCGTAGAAGAATCCCTTGGCGAGGCTCGGCGGCCGGCGTCCTCCGGTGACGAGCTCGGCGCCGGCCTTCTTGCCTTCCTCGACGTAGTGCTCGACGCGAGCTCGCTGGCGTTCGCGGATGAGGGGGCCCATCATCACGCTCGCGTCGGCGGGATCGCCGACGGGAACGCCGCGCATCATCTCGGCGAGCTGCGCGACGTATGCATCGTGGACGTCGCGATGGACGAGGTGGCGCGTGCAGAGCGCACAGCCTTGCCCGGCCTGCACGGTGAGCTGCGAGACGCCCGCCATCGCCGCCGCCGCGACATCTGTGTCCGGACGCACGATCAACGCGGACTTGCCGCCGAGCTCGAGGAGCACGCGCTTGAGGCTCGGCGCCGCCTGGCCCATCACCGCGGCGCCGACGAGATCCGACCCCGTGAACGTGACGAGATCGATCCGCGGATCCGTCGTCAGCCGCTGGCCGATCTCCGCGCCGCCCGTGACGACGTTCAGCACGCCCGGCGGGAGCCCGACCTCGTCCGCGACGTCGCCGAGGAGGAACGCTTCGAGCGGCGTGTACGGCGAGGGCTTCAGCACCATCGTGCAGCCCATCGCGAGCGCCGGGCCTGCCTTCACGAGGTTCAGGAAGAACGGGAAGTTGAACGGCGTGATCGCGGCGACGACGCCCGCGGGCTCGCGCACCTTGATGCTCATGCCGAGCTTCGTCTTGCCGCTGAAGTCGGGGACGAGAAGGGGCGGCAGCGCCGTCATCGGCTCGCGGCGCCCGGCAAGCTCGATCATCGTCTGGAAGATCTTGAGCGAGACGCCGACATGCACGAAACGGGCGATCATCTGGCTCGCACCCGTCTCCGCGACCACGAGCGCGGTGAGCTCGTCGGCGCGCGCCGCGAGCAGGTCGTGGAAGCGCTGCAGGATCCGACTCCGTTCGGCGTGCCGCATCCGCGGCCACGGCCCTTCGTCGAACGCTTTCCGCGCGGCGATGATCGCGTGCTCGAGACCGACCGCGTCGCCCACCGGCGCCTGCGCGATCACGGCTTCCGTCGCCGGGTTCAGCACGGGCTCGGCTTCCCGCGTGGGCAGCCAGCGGCCGTCGATGTAAAGGCCTTCGTAGTCGCGCAGCGCTGCGGGCATCGTAGCTCCTGAGTGGTGTCGCTAGCTTCGCTGGCGTAGCTATCGTATACAGCCGCCGCATGGCAATGCATTCCGCGCGTTCCCAGAAGATCGCGCTGCCGAAGATGGCGGAGCTCGTCGCGGAGCGGATTCGCGGGCAGATCGCACGGGGTGAGTTCAATCCGGGCGATAGCCTCCCGTCCGAAACCGAGCTGATGACCCAGTTCGGAGTCGCGCGGCCGACGATGCGCGAGGCGATCCGCATCCTCGAGTCCGAATCGCTCATCTCGACGCGCCGCGGAGCGCAGAGCGGCCCGAAGGTGCGCGCGATCGACGTCGCCGTGCTCGGGCGGCGCGCCGGCCTTCTCCTCCAGATGAGCGGCGCGACGATGGACGATCTCTACCAGGCGCAGGCCGTGCTCGAGCCGAAAGCGGCGGCGCTCGCCGCGAAGCGGAGGACGAAGGCCGATCTCGTGACGCTGCGCGAGCTCATCGAGCGCGCGCGCAACCTCACCGACGTCGCTGATTTCGGGCCGATCGCCGTCGAGTTCCACATCGCGATCGTGCGTGCCTCGAAGAACAAGACCCTGACGATGCTCGTCGAGATGCTGCACGCGCTGGCGCTGGAGCTGTACCGCGAGCGGCTCACGCTGCTCCGGCCGATCGGCGAGAAGGTGCGCGCTGCGTCGATCGAGCTTTACGAGCACGTCGTCGAGCGGCTGGAGGCGCGCGACGCGGACGGCGCCGAGAAGGTGTGGGGCGAGGAGCGTACCGCGCTCGAAGCGGCGCTCGGTCGGACCGCGAGCGACCAAGGTGTGATGCTGTACCGGCACTGAGACTCGGAGGTCGTGATGAGCTTGGAAGGACGCGTGGCGATCGTGACGGGCGCTGGTCAGGGCATCGGACGCGAGTACGCGCGGATCCTCGCGGCGAACGGTGCGGCCGTCGTCATCGCCGACCTGAACGCCGAAGGCGCGAACGCGACGGCCGCCGAGCTCGCGAGCGAGGGCGGGAAAACGCTCGCCGTCGCGACCGACGTGAGCGACCGGGATTCCTGCCGCCGTGCGGCGGCAGAGGCGCGCGAGGCATTCGGGCCGGTCACGATCCTCGTCAACAACGCGGCGATGTACCACTCGATGCGGCTCGACCCGCTGCTCGAGATGGACATCGCCTATTGGCGGAAGGCGTTCTCGGTGAACCTGGACGGCGCGCTCCTGATGGCGCAGGCGGTGGCGCCGCAGATGATCGAAGCGGGCTGGGGCCGCATCGTGAACCAGACGTCGACCGCCGCCTACATGGGCGGCGCGAACGGCTCGCAGTACGGCATCAGCAAGCTCGCGATGATCGGCCTCACGCAGGGGCTCGCGGCCGAGCTCGGGCCGAAGGGGATCACGGTCAACGCGATCGCGCCGGGGCCGATCTTCACGGACGCGACGAAGAAGACGGTGCCGGAACCGATGATCGAGATGCTGCTCGCGATGACGCCGATCAACCGCCACGTCGAGGCGGACGGGCTGAACGGCGTGCTCCTCTTCCTGCTGAGCGACGCGGCTTCGTGGATGACGGGGCAGACCCTGATCGTCGACGGCGGCTTCGTGAAGCGCGTCTAGCGTCGCCGTGAACTTCGCGTTCGACGAGTCGCAGGAGCTGCTGCGGGCGACGACGCGCCGATTCCTCGACAAGCGTCACCCGCTGACGAAGACGCGGCAGACGCTCGAGGAGCCGGACGTGCTCGATCGCGACGTGTGGCGCGAAGGCGCGACGCTTGGCTGGACGTCGCCGTTCGTGCCCGAGGCGAACGGCGGCGGCAGCGTCACGGATCAGCCGCTCGTCGACCTCGTGGTCGTCGCGGAGGAGATGGGGCGCGCGCTCTATCCGGGTCCTTATCTCGCGACGAACGTCGTCGCCGCCGCGATCGCCGATGCCGGGAGCGAGGCGCAGCGGGAGCGATTTCTGCCGGCGCTCGCGAGCGGGGAGTCGGTCGCGACCTGGTGCTTCGGCGAGGACGGCGGCTGCGACGCGGCGAGCATCGGCGTGCGGGCGACGCGCGAGGGCGGCGACGTTCGTCTCGACGGCGTCGCGCGCTTCGTGCCCGACGCGGCCGTCGCCGATCTGCTGCTCGTGACGGCGCGCGGCGACAGCGGGCTCGCGCAGCTCCTCGTACCGTTGCCCTGCCGCGGCGTCACCGTGCGCGTCCTTCGCGGGCTCGATCTCACGCGGCGGCTCTGCGAGGTGCGCTTCGATGGCGCGCGCGTCGGTCACGACGCGCGGCTCGGCCCCGACGCGGCGGCCTGTCTCGAGCGACAGCTCGCGATCGCCGCCGTGCTCCTCTCCGCCGAGTCCGTCGGTCTCGCCGATCGCTTGCTCGAGATGACCGTGGACTACGCCAAGACGCGCGTCCAGTTCGGCCGCCCGATCGGCAGCTTCCAGGCGATCCAGCACAAGCTCGCGAACATGCATCTCTGGCTGGAGGGCTCGCGCGCGGCCGCACACCACGCGGCGCTCGCCGTAGAGGAACGCTTCCCGGACGCCGCGGAAGCGGTGAGCGCCGCGAAGTCGCACGTCTGCGATGCGGTCGCCGCGCTCTGCGGCGAGGCCCTACAGATCCACGGCGGCATCGGCTTCACCTGGGAGCACGACATGCATCTCTATCTCCGGCGCGCGAAGTCGAATCAGGTGCTGTTCGGCGATCCCGCCTGGCATCGCGAGCGACTCTGCAAGCTCGCCGGAATCTGATGGACGTCGAGATCCCGCCCATTCCCGCGAGCTACGACGCCTATCGCGCGAAGCTCGTGGCGTTCATCGCGGAGAAGCGGCCGCGGCTCGACTGGAAGCCGCGCGCCGGCGTCCGCGTGCCCGACTCGGAGGCGGACGTCGCCGAGCTGCGGCGCTGGTTCCACGATCTCTTCGAGGCGGGCTACGTGCTCCATCGCGCGAGCGCGCCCAACGAGAACCCGTTCGAGCAGCGGATCCTCACGGAAGAGATTGCGCGCGCCGGCTTGCCGCTCCAGCTCGGCAACCCGCTCGCCGCCGTCGCGATCGATCGCTTCGGCACCGAGGCGCAGAAGCGCGCGTACTTGCCGGCGATCCCCCGCGGCGATCACATCTGGACGCAGCTCTTCAGCGAGCCGAACGCCGGCAGTGATCTCGCGTCACTCGAGACACGCGCGCGGCGTGACGGCGACGTCTATGTCGTCGACGGCCAGAAGGTATGGAGCACGTGGGCGCAGTTCGCGGACTACGGTTATCTGCTCGCGCGCACCGATCCCGACGCGGAGAAGCATCGCGGCATCACCGCGTTCATCCTCGACATGCGGAGCCCCGGCGTCGACGTGCGGCCGCTCCGCGAGATGACGGGAACCACGGATTTCAACGAGGTGTTTCTCGAAGGCGTGCGCGTGCCCGCCGAGAACGTGATCGGCGAGCCGGGCGACGGCTGGCGCGTCGCGACGCAGAGCCTGGTGAGCGAGCGGAGCGCCGTCGGCGGCGAAGGCGGGGCGGGGCAGACCGTTCGTGAGCTCGTCGCGCTCGCGAAGAGTCGCCAGCGGAACGGTCGTCCGGCGAGCGAGGACGGGCACGTCCGCCAGGAGCTCGGCCGCTTCCTCGCCGCAGCGCGGGTTCACAAGCTCCTCGGCTACAAGAGCGCGACGCGCGCCGCGCGCGGCGAATCGAAGGTCTGGGAAGCGCCCCTCTCGAAGATCTTCTTCAGCGAGCTGAACCTCGCGATGGACGAGCTCGCGCTCGCGCTCGAAGGCGCGAGCTCCGTGCTGACGGAGGAGGATCCGATCGCCGTCGAGGGCGGACGCTGGCAGGACCGCTTCCTTTACGCGCGAGCGTGGACGATCGCGGGCGGCTCGAACGAGATCCTGCGGAACCTGATCGCCGAGCGGGGGCTCGGCATGCCGAAGGAGGGCAAGAAGCGATGACGATCCTTCGTGGGTTCATGATCGTGGCCTGGCTGATCGCGCTCGGCACCATGATCCTCGCGACCGGCGAGATGGGCTTCTCGGCGGGCGTGAAGATCTTCCTCGAGGATTTCGGGCATCCGTGGCGGGCGCAATTCAACGCCGATTTCCTCGCGCACCTCGTCCTGATGGCCGCATGGATTCTCTACCGCGAGCCGTCGCCGGTCGGCCGCTGGCTCTGCGCTCCGGCGGCGATGTTCTTCGGCGGCGCGTTCTCGTTCCTCTATGTCGCGTTCGCGGCGACGCGCGCCGGAGGCGATCCGCGGAAGCTACTTCTCGGCCGTCACGCCTGAGGTCGTGGCGTCCGGGAGAAGCGCGCCGCGTGCGCCGTCCCCTCAGTCGATGCCGCTCAACAGGAGATCATTCAGCCGGCTCGGGAGCTCGCGAATGAGATGGAGCAGAGTGACGCGAGACGGGATCACCACGTGGCGTCGGCCGGCGACGGCTGCCTCGACCATCGCGAAGGCCACGCCCTCCGGCGTCAGCGTCGGCAGGGCTCGTAAACGGGCGAGCCGTGCCGACACTGCGGCGATCGTCGGCGAGCGGCGGGCCTGCTCCATCAGCTCGGTGCCGCTCACTTCCCCGAGTTGCACGATCGTTGCACGCACCGGGCTCCTGCGAAGCTCGCGCTGGATCGCCGCGGTGAAGTGCACCAAACCCGCCTTCGTGGCGCCGTAGGTCGCGAGCGAGGGGAATGCCGTGAGCCCGGCGAGGGAGGAGATGTTGACCAGCCGGCCCCGCCCGCGCGCGAGCATGCCGGGAAGTACTTGGCGGCAGAGCTCGATCGGCGCCACGGTGTTGATCATGAAGCTCCGGCGGACGTCTTCGGCCGACTGATCGGTGATGCGGTCGACGACGGCCAGCGCGGCGTTGTTGATCAAGAGGTCGATTGGCCCCGCAGCGGCCTCGAGGCACGCGACGAGACCCTCGAGGGCGTGCGGATCACCGAGATCGGCGACCACCGCCCGGCCGTTCAGTGAAGAGGCAACGCTCGTGAGGAGGGCCTCGTTGCGGGCGATGACGGTGACCTGCGCTCCCCGGCCGGCGAGCTCCCGGGCGAGCGCGGCGCCGATGCCGCGCGACGCGCCGGTCACCACCGCGTGCGCTTGTGCCAACGCGAATGGAACGGTGCGGCTCAAGCGCTTGCGCACGCTCGCATGGACCGATACCTAGCCCAGCGACGCTACCTTCGCTAGCTAAGCTTGGTCGCGGCTGATGGAACGGCTCTCCCCGGAAGACGACTACTACATCCGTCTCGGCGGCAACGAGACGCCGATCCAGATCGGCGCGCTGCAGATCTTCCGGCGGCCGGCGAGCGGCCGCTTCCTCGACGTCGTGCGCCGGCGCTTCGCGGAACGATTGCCGGCGACGCCGCTCCCGCGCGTGCTTCGCTTCGCGCCGTTCGACTTCGATCTGCCGGTGTGGCTCGGCGTCGCGAGCTGCGATCTCGAGCATCACGTGCGGCCGGTGCAGCAAGGGGCGCCGTTCGACGAAGGGGATCTCCATCGTCTCGTCGAACGTCTCTACCTCGAGCCGCTCGATCCCGGGCGCCCGCCGTTCGTCGTGCACGTGGTCGACGACGTCGTCGGCACGCGGAGCGCCGTCTTCCTCAAAGTCCACCACAGCATGTTCGACGGGATCGGCTTCCAGAACGCGATGCGGCTGCTTCTCGACCCGGCGCCGTCTCCCGCAACCGCCGCCGCGATTCGCACGACGGACGAGCGCGCGCCGTTCGCACCGCTCTGGCTTCTCCGGTCGGCACTTCGCATGCGCACCGAGGCGACGGCGGAGGCCGCACCGTCGCCGGAGCGCGACGCGGCGCAAGCGGCCTACGACGCGTTCCGCAAGAGCTCGTCGCGGAAGCCCGTGCCGACGCCGAAGCTCAAATGGCCGTCCGCGGTGAGCGGCGCGCGCGTCTACACGACGAGAAGCCTGTCCTTCTCGGCGCTCGCGGAAGCAGGCAGAGCACTCGGCGGGACGCTCAACGACGCCTACCTCACAGTCGTCGGCGGCGCGGTGCGGCGCTACCTTCTGCAGCACGACGCGATGCCGGCCTCGCCACTCGTTGCTCGCGTGCCGCGCTCACGGCGCAAGCCCGAGCACGGCCCCTTCGGCAATCACCTGATGGTGATCTATCCGACGCTCGCGACCGACGTGGCTGACCCGGTCTCGCGCTTCGCCGCGATCCGCGAGTCGATGCAGCACGAGGTTCGGCGTTCGCGCCTCCGCGAGCCGCTCCAGAGCGAGCGGACGACGCCGTTCGGGCCGCGGAAAATGGGCGCGGCGTTCGCGAAGACGCGGGCGGGCGGGGACAGCGTCATGCAGGGGAATGTGACGGTCTCGAACGTGCCCGGTCCGGAGGAGACACTGTCGCTCGGCGAGTGCGAGCTCCTCGCGAGCTACCCGACGCCGATCCTCTCGAACGGGCTCATCTTCAACGTGACGATGCGCCGCTATTGCGACAAGCTCGACGTCGGCATCATGGGTGACCCGCGGAAGACGCCCGACGTCGAGCGCTTCGCCACACTGCTCGAAGAGTCGCTCGCCGAGCTCGGCGCGGCGGCGCGTGCAGGCCAGGAGCCGCGATGAGGCGAGCGCTCGCGATCGTTGGGCTCCTCGCCGCTCTCGGCTGCGCGCCGGAGGTGGCGTCGCTCGGCCCGCTCAAGATCGCAGCGCATTTGCGCCCGGGCGCCGACGATCGCTTCACGCAGAGGTTCGAGCGCGAGCGGCTCGTCGTCGACGTCGAGAGCCCGACGGGAATCGGCGGCGCGACGTTTCGTCCCGGGCGCGGCGTGTGGCCGGCGCGGCTGGCGTTTCGTCTCCACCTCCGCGGGCTCGAGGGATTCGAGGCGCGCGGTGCGAAAGAGTTCCGCACGAGCATCGCGGAGAAGCCGTTGCCCGCGCCTCCGGTCGTCGACGTGCCGAGCGACGTCTACGAAGGCGCGGAGGCGCTCGAGATCCGCTGGGTCGACTTCTATCGCTAGACCGCGCGGCCGGCGTTCGCCCAGTATTCGTCGCGGAGCCGCCGCTTGTAGAGCTTGCCGGTGTCGGTGCGCGGCAGGTCTTCGCGGAAGTCGACCGAGCGCGGGCACTTGTAGCTCGCCAGCCGATCGCGGCACCACGCGACGAGCTCGCGCTCGAGGTCACCACTTGGTTTCGTATCGGGTGCGACTTGCACGATCGCCTTGATCTGCTCGCCCCACTCGTCGTCCGGGATGCCGATCACCGCGACGTCGAGCACCGCGGGATGCGCCGCGAGCGCGGCCTCCACCTCCTGCGGGTACACGTTGACGCCGCCGGTGATGATCATGTCCTTCGCGCGATCGCAGATGAAGAGATAGCCGTCCTCGTCGAGGTACCCGACGTCGCCGAGCGTGAACTGCTTGCCGCGGAACGCCTTCTGCGCGGTTGCGGTGTCGCCGACGTAGTCGAAGCTCCGGCCTTCGGTCGTCATGTAGACGAGGCCTTGCGCCCGTGGCGGCAGCGGCTTTCCGTCTTCGTCGAGGATCGCGAGCGAGACGCCGTTGATCGCGCGGCCGACCGTGCCGGGCTTTTCCAGCCAACGATGAGGCTTCGCGATCGTCGCCGCGCCTTCCATGCCGCCGTACGTTTCCCAGATGACGGGGCCCCACCATTCCATCATCCGCTTCTTCGTCTCGAGCGGGCAGGGCGCGGCGGAGTGGACGACGGTCGCGAGGCTCGACACGTCGTACTTCGCGCGGACGTCGTCCGGAAGGCGCAACAGGCGATGGAACTGGGTCGGGACCATGTAGGCCGTCGTCACGCGGTGGCGCTCGATCGCCGCGAGCGTCTTCTCCGGATCGAACTTCTCGAGGATCACGAGGCCCTGCCCGACGTTCAGCGCGCCCATGTAGAAGCTGTGTGAGCCGCCATGATGCATCGCCGTCGAGACGAGGTTCGCCCCCTCGAGCGGATGGAAGTCGAACGCACGGCCGAAGATCGCGGCGGCGTTCGCGGCCTTGGAGGGGTCGCCGCCCGGCAGCGCGCGGCGAATCCCCTTCGGCTTGCCAGTCGTGCCGGACGTAAACGTGAAGATCGAGCCGGTCACGCGATCCGCCGGGAGGGTCGTCGGATGGCCGCGGCGGAGCTCGACGACGGACTCGCTGCCTTCCGCCTCGCCGATCGTGAAGAGCCGACGACTCCGATGGAGCGCCTCGAGCGCCGGCCCCGCGAGCACCTCGCGGAAGCGCTCGTGGACGAAGGCCGCGGCAGCATTCGCCGTCTCGAGGATACCGGAGAGCTCGCCCGCGGTGAGGAACGTGTTGACCGGCACGAAGAACCAGCCCGCTTCCTGACAGGCGAGCGAGCACTCGACGATCTCGACCCCGTTCGGCGCCATCACCGCGACGACGTCGCCTTGCCGCAAACCGCGCGAACGGAGCGCGTGCACGAGCTGATGCGCGCTCGCGGTGAGCTCGGCGTACGTTCGCGGGCCCGACGGCGAGTCGACGATCGCCGGGAGATCGGGTTGACCCTCGGCGATCCACCAGACGCCGAGACGGCGGTCCCAAGGATGCTGCAAGCGAAGCCTCGCTACTCTGCGTAGGTGTCGAATCGCTCGTCGCGATTCGTTCGATCGATCGTGTACGACATCTGCTTGCGCCAGTGGCTCTCGGCCCCCGGCGCGTCGCCCGCCTCGATCAGCTGGAGCAGCTTGCGATAGGAATGCACGGCTTTGCGCATCGCGCCTTGTACCGTCGTCGCGCTGACGCGCTCGTAGTACTCGAGCACGAGCACGTGCAGGAGGCGGGAGAGCGTCGCGAGCGTCCGGTTCCCCGAGCGTTCCATGAGCGCTTCGTGGACGCCGGCGGCGGCGATGCCGAACGCGCGCCGATCCGAGGCCTCGGCCGCCGCCGAGGCGCGCTCGATCGCCTCTCCGAGCGAACGCAAATCGTCCGGCGAATGCTGGGCAGCCATGCGCGCCGCGAGCTGAGGCTCCAGGAGCTGCCGCGCGTCGTAGAGGTCACCCCATGTCACGCGTTGGAGCTGCAGCATCACGGCGAGGCCCTCGGCGAGGTGCTCGACCCTCGGGTTCGTCACGACGCCGCCGCCGCCGCGACCGCGGCGGATGCGAATCAGCCCCTGCGACTCGAGGATGCGAAGCGCCTCGCGCGCCGTCGTGCGCGCGACGCCGAACTGCGACGTGATCTCGTCTTCGGGAGGAAGGAAGTCGCCGATTGCGAGCTTGCCGCGCGCGATGCGGCGCCGTAGGTTCTCGGCGATGGCCTCTCCGGTCTTGCGTTGTCGCCGCTTCGGCTCCACGCGGCCGCGTTTCGACGGCGATCGTCTTGCAGCCATGGGCGAAAAACACTATCCGATTTTTCAGCCAGTCGCCAAGCCCCTCCGAGCGGTTCTCGAGCCCACGACGTGACGAACGAATGAACCTCGATTCGACGCCGGAAGACGACGCCTTTCGCGCGCGCGTCCGCGCCTGGCTCGCGGAGAACGTGCCGAAGGCGCGGCGGCCCGCGGGCGGTCCGGAGATGCGCGAGTACGACCTCGCCTGGCAGCGGAAACAATTCGAGGCGGGCTTCGCCGGGATTTCGTGGCCGCGCGGAGCACGGTGGTCGCGGGCTTTCGCTCGACCAGCAGATGATCTGGTACGAGGAGTACGCGAACGCCGACGCGCCGCCGCTCGGCGTGAACTTCGTCGGCATCAACCACGGTGGCCCGACGCTGATTGCTCGCGCGAGCGAGGAGCAGAAGGCGAAGCATCTCCCCGCGATCCTCCGCGGAGAGGTGGTCTGGTGCCAAGGCTTCTCGGAGCCGGGCGCCGGTTCCGATCTCGCCTCGCTGCGCACGCGCGCCGTCGTCGATGGCGACACGCTGGTGGTGACCGGCCAGAAGATCTGGACGAGCTTCGCCGACGTCGCCGACTTCCAGGAGCTCCTCGTGCGGACCGATCCGGCCGCGCCGAAGAAGCACCAGGGGATCACCTGGGTGATCTGCGACATGAAGTCGCCCGGCATCACGATCCGGCCGATCCCCACGATCTCCGGAACGGCGCACTTCGCCGAGGTCTTCTACGACGAGGTGCGGATCCCGCTCGCGAACGTCGTCGGCAAGATCGAACGACGGCTGGAGCGTGGCGATGTCGACGCTCGCCTTCGAGCGCGGCACCGCGTTCATGGCCGACCAGGTGATGGTCGCGAAGCGGATCGAGAAGCTGATCGAGCTCGCCAAGCGCGTGAAGGGCCCCGACCGTGCGCGCCCGGCGATCGAAGACGACGAGATCGCCCGCCGCCTCGCGACCGCGCGCGCCGAGTGCGCGGCCGTGCGTGCGATGACGCTCGCCGGCATCTCGCGGAGCCGCCGCCAGAGCCAACCCGGCGCCGAGGGCTCGATGGTGCGGCTCCATTTCGCGCTCCTCGAGCAGCGCGTCGGCCGGCTCGCGATGGATCTCCTCGGCACCGACGGCCTCGTGCACGACGAGGATCCGCAGAGCTGGAGCCATCGCTACCTCTACGATTTCGCGCAGACGATCGGCGGCGGCACGGCCGAGATCCAACGCAACATCATCGGCGAGCGCGTGCTCGGCCTCCCGAAGGGGACCTGACGTGGATCTCCTCCCGAGCCCCGAGCAGCAGCAGATCATCGACGCGACGGTCGCGTTTCTCGAGACCGAGCTCCCGGTGGAGCGGCTGCGCGAGCCGCGCGTCGGCAGCCGACGCCGCGAAGGTCTGGACGAAGCTCGCCGAGCTCGGCTGGTTCGCGCTCGGGCTAGCCGAAGATGACGGTTTCGGCTTTGAGCCTCACGGATGCGGCGCTCGTCTATCGGGAGCTCGGGCGCCATCTCGTACCGCCGGCCGCGCTCGGTGCCGCGCTCGGTGCGAGCGTCGCGGCCGCTGCGGGCGAGCGAGCGCTCGCCGCGGAGATCCGCGAGGGGCGGACGCGCGTCGGTCTCGCGCTCGCGGGCCCGCCGCTTCTCCTGATCGACGTGGAAGACGCGGAGCTCTTCCTCGCGTGGAACGAGCGTGAGGCCGAATTGCTACCGGCGGGCGATCTCGGGGCTTTGGAGCGGAAGGAGAGCGTCGATCCCGGAATTGCGATCGCCGCCTCGTCCGTCGCGCACCCTCGCTCCGCCGCTACGGTCTCGGCCGCTGCGCTGCCCGTGCATCGCTGGGGGAGCGTGCTCGCCGCGGCCATGCTCGTCGGCATCGCCGAGGCGACGCGCGATCTCTCCGTCGCGCATGCGAAGACGCGCGAGCAATTCGGGCGGCCGATCGGCGGCTTCCAGGCCGTGAAGCACGCGTGCGCCGACATGGCGGTTCGCTGCGAGGCGGCGGCGCCGCAGGTTTGGATGGCGGCGCTCACCGCCGATGCCGCGCGCCCCGATGCGGATTTCCAAGCGGCGTCCGCGAAGCTCGTCGCGACCGAAGCCGCCTACGCGAACAGCCGCGCCGCGATCCAGGTTCACGGCGGCATGGGCGTCACGTTCGAATGCCTCGTGCACTTCCACCTCAAGCGGACGCACGTGCTCGACGCGATCGGCGGAGACATCCGCAATCAGCAGGCGCGGATCCTGGCCGCGGCGCGGTGACCCGGATGTCCGCGACGACTCGCGAGCCCTACCGCATCGGTGTCATGGTCGACATCCCGCTCCCGGGGCTCGCGGATGCGTATCCCGAGGCGTGCCGCTTCGCGCTCGAGGAGGCCGTCGAGGAAGGCCTCCTGGACCGTCCCGTAGACCTGATCGTCAAGGTCTACCCCGGCTTCCCGTGGGGGCAGGGTTCGAACAATCGCGACGTCTACCTGGACCTCGTTCGCGAGCACAAAGTGCTCGCCATCGCCGGGCCGATGACGACCGACAACTGCCTGACGCTGCTCGATCTCGTCGACCGCGAGCACGTGCCGGTGGTGACGATCTGCGGAGCGCACGGGTTCGGCGGGCGCTACGCGTTCAACCTCTCGAACGGCAACCTCGCCGACGAGCCCGCGTTCATCGCGCGATGGCTCGCGTCGCAGGGCCACCGGAAGATCGCGGTGCTCCGTGATCATCCTTCGAAGATCGGCGCCGAGTACCATCGCTTCCTCGAGCACGCGGCGCAGATCCACGGGCTCGATCTCTGCGGAGTGGCGAACGTGTCGCCGCAGCCCACCGCGGAAGAGACGACGGCCGCGCTCGCCAGGCTGAAGGCGGCGACGCCGGACGCGATCGTCTACCTCGGCCTCGGCGAAGCGAACGCGCAGCTGAACGTCGCGCTCGCGAAGCTCGATTGGTGGCCGCCGCGCATCATGTGCACCGCGTTCGTTGCGGCGACGCTCTCCGAAAAGCGCGCGCGCGACGTCGACGGTTGGCACGGGATCGACCAGTACGACGAGCGCAACGAGCAGGCTCCGCGACATGCTCGCGCGCTACCAGGCGAAGGGGAAGGCGCTCGTGCCGAATTCCATCGTGAGCACCGGTTACGACACCGGACGTTGTCTCGCGCTCGCGCTCTCGCGGATGTCGCTCTGCACGCCGGAGGCCGTCGCCGAAGCGCTCGAGACGATCCGCGCTCCTCCCCGCGGTGACGGGCGGCGTCGGCACCTACATCAGCTTCGGCCCATGGGATCACCGTGGCTTCAAGGGGCTCGACTACCTCTGCATCCGGCGATCCGTCGACGGCCGGACGGAGCGCGTAGTCACTCACCCCCCGGACTTCGTCCGACCCCCTGAGGGGGTCGTATGAGCCTCTCCATCCCGAAGACGTTCGACGAGCTGACGCCCGATTGGTTGACGCGGGCGCTTCGCGCGCACGGGCTCGATGGACGCTACTGTGATCACATCGCGAGTCGAGCCGCTCGCGACCGGTGGTCACGGGCTCCTCTGTCATCTCGGGCGTGTCCATCTCGCGTACGATCGGGGGGTTGCCGGCGCGCCGGCGTCGCTCATCGCGAAGCTGCCGAAGCGCGAGCCGCACGTGCAGGAGTTCGGCAAGATGCTCCGCGCGTGGGAGATGGAATCGCGTGCCTACGCGGACCTCCTGCCGCGGCTCGACGTCCGCACCGCGCGCTGCTTCTTCAACGGGTGCGACGTCGAGGCGAACGAGTACGCGCTCGTGCTCGAGGACCTCGGCTCGCTCGCCGGCGCCGATCAGCTGACGGGTGTCTCGCCGACGCAGGCGCGGCTCGCGGTCCGCTGGCTCGCCGGGCTGCACGCCGCATGGTGGGGGCGGGCGGAGCTCGCCACGAGCGATTGGCTGCCGAGCGAGTCGGCGTTCGACGCGCGCGCGCATCCGATGATGACGGGATTCTTCGACACGTTCCGCGTGCGCTTCGCCGCGGAGGTGCCGGAGCGTGTGCTCGGGTGGATCGAGCGGCTGCTGCCGCATTACACCGATCCGGTCGACGCTCGCATGCCACCGACGCTCCTCCACCACGACATGCGCGCCGACAACCTCTTCTTCGACGGCGAGCGCGACATGGTGGCCGTCGATTGGCAGCTCGTTGCGAGCGGGCACGGCATGGCGGACGTCGCGTATCTCCTCGCCACGCAGATGCCGATCGAGCAGCGCCGAGCGATCGAGCGCGAGCTCCTCGCGGAGTATCGCGAGCGTTTGCTCGAGCGCGGCGCCGAACCCGGGCTCGGCGGAAGACGTGTTCGCGCTCTACCGACTCTACGTTCTCCGCCTCGCGGCGTACGTGATCATCGCCACTTCGATGATCGACGATCCCGAGCCGCTCGCGCGGGAGCTCGCGCGGAACGGCGTCGAGCGGGCCGCAGTCGCGGCCGGCGACCTCGACGTCGGCGAGCTCCTCGCCGAGTAGGCTCGGGATGGACCTCGAGGAGCTCACGGCCCGCGAGGAGATCCGCCAGCTCCAGGCGTCTTACAACGTCGCGGGCGATCGCGGCCGCAAGGAAGAGTTCGGCGCCGTCTTCAGCGAAGACGCGGTGCTCGAGATGCCGGGCGGACGCTGCGAAGGTCGCGCGGCGATCCTCGAGCGTCTCTTCGCACCGCGCGAAGCCGGGGGCGAGCGCGCGTTCACCTTCGTTCGCCACCACCTCACGACCTCGAAGATCGACTTCACGAGCCCCACGACGGCGACCGGCCGCACCTATTTCGTCGTATTCACCGACATCGGCCCCGACCACTCCGGCGTGTACATCGACCGTTACCGCAAGGAAGACGGCCGGTGGTGGATCGTGCAGCGCGAGGTGCGCATCGATTTCGTCGCGGAGAATGCGTTGTTCGGAGCGGAGCTCAGGTCTTCCTCGTCTCCTCGAGGAACGAGACGACCGCTTCGTTGAAGAGGTCGTTGCGGTCGCCGGCCACCATGTGCCCGGCGCCCGCGACGTCGACGAGACGCGCGTGGGGCACGAGCTCGAGAAGCTCCTTCGCGCCTTCCTCGCTCAAGATGTCGCTCATCCGCCCGCGCACGAGCAGCACCGGGATGGTCAATGCTCGCGCGGCGGCGCGCAGCCGCTCGGAATCGACGAGCGAGGAGCGCGTCTCGTCTCGCGAGCCCATCCGACCGCTGATGAAGCTCGGGTCCCAATGCCAGGCCCAGCGGCCGTCAGGACGGAGGCGGAGGTTCTTGCGGAGACCGTTCAAGTCGCTCGGCCGCGGCCGGTGCGGGTTGTAGGCGGCGATCGCATCGGCCACTTCTTCGAGAGAGCCGAAGCCGCTCTCCATGTGCTCGAACATGAACGAGCCGATGCGAAGCGCGCCGGCCATCTCGATCTTCGGCGCCACGTCGACCAGCACGAGCGCGCTCGCGATCGGTGGCCCGGGGGTCTCGGCGATCGCGACCAGCGAGCACATGCCGCCGAGCGATGCGCCGACGATCGCAGGCCGGCTCGGCATCGCCGCGGCGACCGCTCGAACGTCGGCGCAGAACGCATCGAGCGTGTAGTCGCCTTCCGCATCCCAACTGCTTTCGCCGTGGCCGCGGAGGTCGACGCTGTACGCACGCCAACCGGAAGCGCCGAGCACGCGGAGCGTGGTGCCCCACGCGTGTCGCGTCTGGCCGCCGCCGTGGAAGAGGAGTGCGGGCGCCCCGGCGGGATCGCCCGCCGCGTCCGCGGCAAGGCAGAGGCCGTCGCGGCCGTCGAAGAAAACGTCGGCCATCGTCGCGCTCAGCTGCTGAGATCCGCCGAGGCGATCTTGACGCCCGCGGTGGCGTCGCGGGCGAGGTAGGTGCCGAGGTGCGCGCGGATGCGCGCGGAGATCTCGGGCCGGCGATCGCCGAGCGCGCGGATCGTGCGAGCGAGCACCTCGCGGAGCTCGCGGTTTCGCTCCTCGACCTCTGCGAGCGTCGCAACCTTGGAGCGCGAGCTCGCCGAGCCGATCGCTGCTTCGGGGACGTCGCCGGCGATCGAGGCGAGGAGCGCCTCCGTATCGTCGTTTTCCTCGACGAGGCGCGGATAGTACGCGTCCTCCCGCCGCACGTCCTCGATCGCCATCACGAGGTTCTGGAGCTGCGTGCGCACGTAGTCGGACTGGACCTCGGGAAGCACGACTTCGGTCAGGATCTCGCAGGCACGCCCGAGCACTTCGTTCGGACTGGGTTTCATCTCGTCTCTCCGATCATGCCGTAGAGGACGGCGACGACCTGCCGGATCGTCCCGGCGGTCAGCGAGGAGAAGATCGTCCGTCGCTCGAGGAACGACTTCGCGGTCATCATGCCGATCGCCACGACCGAGAGCATGATGAGCACCTGCCAGAAGCGGAGGCGCTCCGGATCGACGGGCTCGCCCGTGAGCTCGCCGTAGCGGCGCAAGAGGTCCGCGGGCTCCCACGCGCCGGGGATGAAGTGGAAGTGCATCGTGATCGGCATCATGTGCCAGGCGAGGTCGGCCATCGGATCGCTGAGGCGCGCGAGCTCCCAGTCGAGGAGCACGACGATCCGCTCGCCGTCGACGATCGCGTTCTCCGCGCGGAAGTCGCCGTGCACGAGCGTGACGCGACCGGGCGGCGGCACGTGGCGCTCGAGCCAGCCGATCACCTCGGTGAGCTCGGGCTGCGGCTCGAGCAGCGAGCGCTCGACGAAGTCGACGGTTCGTCGGAGCTCCACCTCGGCTGCGTTGCCTTCGGGCACGGCGAGGATTTCGCCGAGCCCGAGCGCCCGCCAGTCGAGCCGGTGGATCTTCGCGAGCAGCTCGCAGAGCCGGCCGGCGAGCCGCACGCGCGCGTCGCGATCGATCCCGAGCGGGCTCGCATCGGTGAGGATCGTCGGAGCGACGGTTCCCTCGTACCGCTCGAGGACGATGAAGGGACGATCGAGCGCGTCGCCCGTCGTCTCCAGCCAGTGTGCGCGCGGCACGGGGATCTCGGTCCGCTCGAGCGCGCGGAGGACGCGGAACTCGGGCTCGCGCGCGGTGTCGACGACGCTCACGCCGCCGGGCGGATCGCGGCGGAGAATCAGCTTCCGGTGGATCGCTTTCCCGCGCTCGCGCCACGTGGCGTCGAACAGCCAGTTCTCGCGCGAGTACCCGCGCGAGATCCGGCCCTTCACTTCGACGCGAAGCGCCTCGGCTCCCTCGATCTTCGTCGCGAGATAGCGCTCGAGCTTCCGCGCGAGTTCCGCATCCTCACTCATGCGAGCTGTTCCTTACCGTCCTTCACCGTGCGGAGCACGAGATAATCGGCGCCTTTGAACCCGCGTCGATCGTGCGGCGCGAAGCTCACGATCGTACCGGGCCCGCCGCACGCGGCGGGCAAGAGGCGAATCGTTTCGAGCGCCTGCTTCACGCCTTCGGGAGTCTTCTCCACCGCGCGCGACAAAGCGAGCGCGAGCGCGTGTCCCATGTCCCAGCCGAGCGCGGCGTAGCAATGGAAGGGTTTCCGGCCATCGAAGCGATGCGCGAAGCGCTCGCGCACCGCGGCCCACGTGCGGTTCCCTTCGTGTGTCTGGTCGACGCCGACCCAGCCCTCCACGAGCGCCGGATTCCGGTAGATCTCCTGCGGGTGGTACCGGAAGCCGGGGCAGGTGACGGACACCCAGGTCGTGATCGTTCCGCGGATCGGATCCCAGCCCCAGCTCCGCATCGCCTCGTTGCCCTTCACCATCACGTTGTACGAGGTGATGCCGAACGCGAGGTACGCGATCGCATCGGCGCCGGCGTCGCGAATCGCGGCGAGGCGGCCGATCACTTCTTCCTCGGACGCGAAGCCGTGAATGATCTGGTCGGATGCGACTGCGATCGAGTGGCGCCGGAGATACATGCGGAAGAAGTCTGCGTATTCGTCCGAGATCGCGTTGTCCTCGCGAATGATGCCGACGCGCCGCGCGCCGGCGGCGGCCAAGTGACGCGCGAGGTAGCCGGTCTCGTCGGCGAACGTCCCGTTCGGCAGCTGGAAGACGTACTCGCTCGCGGCGAGGAGCGTTGCGCAGTACGTGAGCGTCGGCACGCGATGCGCGTCGACGACGGCGCGGACGGTGCGCGCGTCGTCCGTGATGTGCGGCCCGATCACGCCGAGGCAGCCTTCCTCGAGCGCGAGCTCCTTCCACGCCGCGACGACTCGCGCCGTCGGCCCGAACGGCGGCCCTTCGATCTCGCGGACGACGAGCTCGACCGGGCGATCGAGGATCCCGTCCTCGGTGGCCTCGCGGAAGGCGAGCTCGGTCATGTCGAACTGGTCGAACCAGGCCTCGGTGCCGAGCGCCCAGTCCTGGATCACGCCGATGCGGTAGGGCGGGGCGCTCGTAGCGGCGCGTGCTTGCATCACAGGAGCGGCGGCGTCGTTGGTCGATCCGCACTTGTACGCGCGATGATCGAACGGCCCGATCGAGATGATCGTGCCGGCGGGGCCGCATGCGGCCGGCACGAAGCGGATCCGATCGAGCGCGTTGCGAATGCCCTCGGGATTGTGCGGCTTCGCGGTCGCGAGCGCCTGGACGACGATCTCCGCGAGGTCCCGCGCGAGCAGGATGTTGGGTGCGGCCTCGTCGCGAGGGCCGAGCGTGATCCCGTACTCGCTCGAGAACCGGTCCGTCGCGCACGCGGAGATCGTCGGGTGCGGCGTCGCCTTCATCGCCTCGGCGACCGCGAGCGCGGCGTCGTCGCCGTGCGGACCGAGCACGATCTCCGCGTCGTCGGCGACGAGCTCGCGCCAGGCGGCGAGCGCGGCGGCCGGGCTCGTGACCTCGCGGACCAAGAGCTCGACCGGGCGATCGAGTCGCTTCGTTTGCGTCGCCTCGTCGAAGGAGAACCGCAACGCGTCGACGACGTCGCGCCGCGCGTCCGCATCGGCCGGCTCGTCGAGGACCAGCCCGATGCGGAACGGGAGGCGTCGGCTCGTGTGCGGCTCGCGGCAGATCATTTCTTGGCGGTGGCGCCCGCGTGGCCGATCGCGCTCGGCGCGGCCGCGAAGTGCACGCTCTTCCGGCGCAGGAACTCGTCGAGCCCCTCGGCGCCGCCTTCCTTGCCGTAGCCCGAGAGCTTGAAGCCGCCGAACGGCAGGTTCGGATTGAGGCCGGCGAAGCCGTTGACGGAGACGTAGCCGGCGTCGAGGGCATCGGCGACGCGGAGCGCGCGGTCGAGGTCGCGCGTTTGCACGAACGCGGCGAGGCCGTAGGGATTGTGGTTCGCTTTGGCGAGCGCGTCGGCTTCGTCCGCGAACGGGAGGATCGAGAGCACGGGGCCGAAGATCTCGTCCTGCGCGAGCGGCGCGGCGTTGTCGACGTCCGCGAAGACCGTGGGCTCCACGAAGTAGCCGTCCGCGAGATCGCCTCCGGCGCGATGCCCGCCGGCGATGAGTCGCCCCGCTTTGCTCGCGCACGCGCCCTCGATCACGCCGAGGATCCGCGTGGCCGCCGCCTCGGTCATGACGGGGCCGATCATCGTCGTCGGTGCGAGCGGATCGCCGAGCACGAGATGCTTCGCGATCGCCGCGGCCCGCTCGAGCACCTCGTCGTAGATCTCGCGCGCGACGAGGAGCCGCGTCGGCAGCGCGCAGCCTTGCCCGGCACCCATCATCGCCATGCCGACGGCGAACGGCACCGCGGTGTCGAGGTGCGCGTCCGCGAAGACGAGATTGGCCGACTTGCCGCCGAGCTCGAGCACGAGCGGCTTCACCTGATCCGCCGAGTCGCCGACGATCGCCTGCGCCGTGCGGATTCCGCCGGTGAACGAGACCTTCGCGACGCGCGGGTGGCGCACGAGCGCCGCGCCCGCCTCGCCCGTGCCCGAGACGAAGCTCGCGACGCCGGGCGGGAGGCCCGCCTCCTCGAGCAATTCGGCGAACAGCATCATGCCGAACGGCGAGAGCTCGGGAAGCTTGGTGACGACGCAGTTCCCGGCCGCGAGCGCCGGCACGACCTTCATCGCCGCGGAGACGAGCGGGAAGTTCCACGTGAGAATGACGGCGACGACGCCGTAGGGCTCGGGTCGAACCCAGGAGAAGCCGGGGCTCGGGCTCGCCGTCTGCACGCGGCCTTCGATCTTGTCGCACCAGCCGGCGTAGTAGCGCGTCCATTCGGACGCGAGCCCGACGAGCTGGCCGGCGCGCGCGATCGGCGCGCCGAGCTCGCGCGCCGAAATCGCGCCGAAGTCCTCGACGTGCGCTTCGAGCGCCGCCGCGAGGCGGAAGAGAATGTCGCGCCGCGCGCTCGGCGCGGTCGCGCGCCAAGCGGGAAAGGCGCGGCTCGCGGCCTCGACCGCCTCGTCGATCTCGCTCGCGCCGCCGAGCGGAACCGGGTGAAGCGCGCGCCCGGTCGCGGGATTCCGCTTGTCGAACTCCCCGCGGCTGCCCGTGGTCGTCCATCGCCCGCCGACGAGCATGCCGCGGCGAGCCGCGATCGGATCGTTCATGACTCTTCCTCGCGCGCGCCGCGCGCGATCGTGATCCCGAGTGCGCGAAGCTCGCGCTCGCATTCCGCCGCCGTCGTGAAGAGCACCGTTCGCATGCCGAGCGCGGCTGCCGGCTCGAGGTTGCCTTCCCAGTCGTCGACGTACGCGACCTCCGCGCCGCGCAGGCCAAGCCGCTCGAGGAGCAGCTCGTAGATGGCAGGGTCCGGCTTGCGGAGCCCGACCTCCGACGAGTCGATCACGACCTCGAAACGCGCGAGCGGGATCTTTCGCTGCCAGGACTTCCGAGTCTCCGGTACGTTGTTCGTGAGGATCGCGAGACGCAGCTCCGGCGCGAGGCGCTCGATCAACGCGATCGTTTCCTCGTTGATGAGGCCGCCGCGGCGAAAGATCGCGAGGATCGGATCCATTTCGATCTCGAGGCCGTGGCGTTCGAGGAGCTGTGCGCGCCAGCGCGGGAAGAACTCGGCGACCGGCAGGCGCCCGATCTCGCAAAGGCTGAACAGCTCGCCGCCGCGGAACTCGGCGCCGAGCGTGCCGGGCGGGCAGCCGAGCTCCTGTTCGAGCCCGGCGAGCCCGGTCAGCGGGTTCACCGTCATCACGCCGCTGAAGTCGAACGCGACGGCGCGGATCGAAGGCGCGCTCATGACGAAGCCGACGCTCCCAGCGGATCGACGACGCGCGCGATCGGCGAGCTCCAGACCGCCTCCGCATCCGCGATCGCGCCGCTCGCCGCGAGTCGTCGGCCGCGATCTTCGATCTGCCCGGCGAGGGCGGTGAGGACGCGCGAGGTCGTCTCGCCGAGCCGCGCTTCGGCCTGCGGATCCGTGGAGGCGCCGGCAGTGAGCGCGAGGAAGTCGATCGCCGCGTCCCAGAGCTGATGCGTGCGCGCGGCGCTCCGCGCGTCGGCGGCGCCGTTCGCGCTCTCGGCGAAGGATCGCAACAAGAGCGCCGCCTCGGTCCGCGCCCACGTCGCGGCGAGACCCGGCTTCGGAGCGAGCCCCGTGGCGGAAGCCGCGGCCACGCCGGCGAGCTCGCCGGCGAGCGGAGTCGCTCGGCGCGGGCCGAAGCTCTCGTCGAGCGCGCGGGCAGCGGCGCCGCCGAGCGGCGGCATCGAAGCTCCGGGAGCACGACCGCCGACCGGCGGAAGCGCCGGCGCGTCGCCGCGACGGAACTCCCAGTTCCCGAGACGATTGATTCCCGCGATCACCCGGCGCGTGTCGACGAGCGCCTCCTCACCCGACCACGCGCAGTGAAAGCCGAAGCTCTCGCGAAGGCGTGTGGTGTCGCCGATCGGCACCGCGCGGAGCGTCTCGAGCGCACCCGGATCGATGTCGCTGAGGCGCAGGTGCCAGAGCGCGCCGAGCCCCGCCTGGAGCACCCAAAGCGGGATCCGCACCACCCGCCGCCCGAGGATCTCGCCGATCCGGTCGAGCGGGACGTGCTCCTCGCCGCCGAGGTTCACGGTTCCCGTCCGGTCGTCGAGCGTGCCCTCGACGAGGAAGCGCATGACGTCGTCCTGGTGGATCACCTGCCACGGGCTCACCTCGCCCGGCACGCCGACGAGGAACGGCGTCGCGAAGATCTGCGCCGACTGCGACGTCACCGAGCGGCCGACGACCGGCGCCGGTCGCACGACGAGCGCGGGAACGCCCGACTCGGCGATCTCGCCCTCGATCTGGCGCTTGTGCACGCCGTACTGGAGCGTCTCGGACGGTCGGAGCGGGTCATCCTCGCGAAACGGCGGATGCCCGGGATGGCTGCCGTAGGCGATGACCGACGACGAGAAGACGAGCTTCGCGGTGCCGTGCGCGCGCATCGCGCGGAGCACGTTCCGCGTACCGTCGAGGTTGATGCGCTCGGCGTGCGAGGGATCGTGGGATACGCCGACGTACCAGGCGAGGTGGACGACGCGATCGGCGCCGGCGACCGCGGCATCGACGGCAGCGGCGTCGCAGACGTCGCCGGCGACGAAGCGCACGCCGGGCGCGAGCGTCGCCGGCTTGCGGCGCGCCATCGCGTGAACCTCGACGCCGCGCCGCGCGAGCGCCGCGCAGAGCGGCGCGCCGAACGCGCCCGTCGCGCCGGTGACGAGGATTTTCACGGCTGTCTCCCCCTCACCCGGCCCTTCGGGCCGACCTCTCCCCAAAGGGAGAGGTGGATTCGCCTCTCCCCCTTGGGGAGAGGCCGCCGCGAAGCGGCGGGTGAGGGGGAGGCGATCCCGCCATCATAATCTGGAGAGGAACCCGCCGTTCGGGCTGATCACCTGGCCGGTCACCCATGCGGCGTCGTCGCTCGCGAGCCACCGGATCGCGCCGTAGAGATCCTCGGCGGTGCCCGCGCGCTTCGTCGCGCTCTGCGCGATCATGCCCTCGAGCTGCGCCTTCTTCGCCTGCTTGAGCGTCGCTTCGTTGAGGATCACTCCCGGCGCGACCGCGTTCACCGTGATGCCCATGCCGCCGACGAGCGCCGCGAGCTGCATCGTCACGTTGTGGAGCGCGAGCTTCGAGACACCGTAGACGCCGGAGAGCGGCAGCCAGGCACCGATCGAGGAGATGTTGACGATCCGCCCCCAGCCTTTCTTTTGCATCGCCGGGATCGCCGCGCGCGCGCAGACGAGCGGCCCCGTCAGGTTCACCGCGAGGCAGACGTTCCAGTAGTCGAGCTCGACCTCGAGGAGGCTCTTGCTCTCGTAGTCGCCCCAGACGGCCGCGTTGTTCACGAGGATGTCGGCGCTGCCGAAGCTCGCGAGCGCGGCGTCGACCGCGGCTTGCGCGCTCGCGGGATCGCGCACGTCGAGCGCGACGCCGATCGCGCGCCCGCCCGCCTTCGCGATCTCGGCCGCGCAATCCTTCGCGCCTTCCGCGTTCACGTCTGCCGCGACGACGCTCGCACCGTCGCGCGCGAAGAGCCTCGCGTAGTCGCGGCCGAGACCGCGCGCCGCGCCGGTCACGATCGCCGTCTTGCCGTCGAACTCGGCCATCATTCAGCTCCTCCGGCCCGGCGAAAAGCGGCACGGCATCTTGAGCCATCCGTTGCTCACGGAGGCCGAGGGATACTTCACCGCTCCGTCCAGCAGCAACTCGTAGTCGGGCATCCGGCGGAGCACCTCCGCCATCGTGCCGCGATAGACGACGCGCGCCAGGTTCGAGCCGATGCAGCGATGCGGGCCGACGCCGAACGCGAAGTGGCGATTCGGGAAGCGGTCGAGCTTGACGTCGTTCGGCTGCGGAAACTCCGCCGGATCGACGTTCGCGGCGCCCCAGGCGAGGAGCGCGCGGTCGCCGGGCTCGAGCTTCTGCTGGCCGAGCGTGCATTCCGAAGTGACCGTCCGGGCGAGCGCGAGCACCGGAGAGTAGTAGCGGAGAAGCTCCTCACCGGCCGGTTCGAGGAGCGCCGGATCGGCCGCGAGACGCGCGCGCTCGTCGGGATGCTGCCACAGCCAGAGCATCGAGTTCGTGATCCAGGACGTCGTGGTGTCGAGGCCGCCGGCGAGGATCAGGCCGACCTGCTCGATCACGTCGGCGACGGAAAGCCGCGTGCCGTCCTCGAAGCTCGCGCGGCAGAGAAACGCGACGAGCCGCTCGTCGCGGGGATACGCGTAGATCGCCTCGACGTGACGATTCACCTCGCTCTGCACGTGTCCGTAGAGACGCCGCTCGCGCTGTTGCGACTCGGGATCCGGCGGGCAGCCGATCACGCGATGCTGCGCGTGCGCGTACTCGGGCCCGAGCGCGCGCGGCAGGCCGAGGATGTCCATCGTGATCTTGCTCGGCACCTGCGTCGCCAGGTCCTCGACGACGTCGCACTCGCCGCGCTCGATGAACGCGTCGATCGCTTCGTTCGCGATCGCATGGATCGCCGGCAGGTGCTTCTCGACGCCCGACTGCGAGAACCACGGGTTCAGGAGCTTCCGGAGGTGCGCGTGCCGCGCGCCGTCGAGCTCGATGAAGCCGTTCCGATGACTCGCCTTCGGGATCTGGATGCCCTGATGCCCGGAGCCGGTTCCCTCGACGTCGTGCTCGGAGGAGAACGTCTCGACGTCGCGCGCGGCCTCGAAGACCTCCTCGTAACCGAGCACCGCCCAGAAACCGCCGTGGCGATCGGAGCGGACGACCGCGCCGTGCTCGCGGAGCTTCGCGTACGTCGCGTGCGGATCCCGCGCGAACGATTCCGCGTGGTGATCGAATTCCGCGGGGCAGAGAGACTTCTTCATCAGGTCACAGGAGGCAGTTTCTGCTCCCGCGTGCGACCGGAGAACCCTTCCATCCACGTGAAGCTGAGCTTGGATTTTCGCTTGTCGCCGCGGATCGTGGTGATGCCGCATTGCGCGCGGTAGCCGCCCCACCGCGCCGAAGAGAACTGTCGGAGCCAACCGTCCGGCTCGGATTCGAAGAGCCATTGACGGTCGCCAAAATCGTAGAGCGCCTTCGTGACCCACTCGTCCGTGTCGTGATTCACGGCCGTCTTCACGTCGGTCGAAAGCGCGACGGCGCCCTTCGAGTCCAGCACCGCGCCCCACGTGAACCCGCGCGTGCCGGCGCAGAGCTGGCCCCACTCGATCGTGCCGTCCTCGTACTCGTTCGCGAAGACTTCCCAGAAGAGCTGGATCTCGTTGAAGATGCGGTATTCCTTCCAGTCGAGCGCGTGCGGCCAGTAGCCGTGATCGAGCCACACGAAGCCCGTGACGTCCTTGCCGAGCACGCGCCCTTTCATGTGGAAGCACTGGCCGATGTAGAACATCGCCTCCGAGCGCATCGGCACGTAGAACTGCAGACCCGGGCCGACGAGCTTGCCCTCGAGCGACATGAGATCGCCCTCGGACCACGACATCGTCGTGTCGGTGATGCGGAGATCGAGCGGCTGCTCGCCGACGGGCGCGAGCTCCTTGCCGAGCCGCGCCATCAGCTGATCCGCCCAGAGGTGCGTCGGACCGCCGAATTCGCGCCGCACTTCTCCTCTGGTGCTTCGAGTCGATCCCGGATCCAGACGGAGCTCGCCGTCGCGCGACGACATCAACCAGAGCCCGGCGGTCATCGGGCCGATGAATTTCCGCTCGACCGCGTGTTGCTGCCCGTTCGCGTCGCGGAAGCCGCCGTAGAGGTACATCACCTGCTGGTTGAGCCCGAGGCGCGGCTCGGTCGGCAGGATCTCCTTGAGGCTCGGATCGTAGGTCCCGAGAATCGGGCGGAAGTCGAAGTCTCCGGCAGCTCGATGATCACTCATTTGTCCTCCTTCGTATCTCTCGGACTCGTAGGGTCAGCCGCAGCGAAGCAAGCCTGACCCTCATGTCGGACTCGTAGGGTCAGCCGCAGCGAAGCGAGCCTGACCCTCATTTCAAGACCGCGGCGAGCGCGTCGAGATGACGGCTCATCGCGTGCGTCGCGAGCGCGACGTCGCCGGCGATGATCGCCTCGGCGATCTCCGCATGGGCTTCGTAGGTTTCGTGTGCGTGCGTCACGTCCGGCGCGTGCGCCGCCGCGAGCTTGATCAGCACTTCGACGAAAAGACGCATCGCGGGGTTCCCGGTCATCTCGGCGAGGAGGAGGTGGAGGTTGTTCTCGCCGATGTCGCGGCGCTGCTCCTCTGGCGTCTTCCTCTCCTCCTCGACGGCGCGGCGGAGGCGCGCCACGTCGGCCGCGGTGATGCGCTCGGAAGCGAGCCGCACGCAAGTGAGCTCGAGCGCGCGAAGCGTCTCGAGAAGCTGCGCGACGTCGACCTTGCGGTACTCGAGGTAGAGACCGAGCGCCCGTGAGACCGCCGCCGACTCCGGCTCGGTGACGACGAGACCGCCGCCGGGGCCCGGCCGCATGGTGGCGACGTGGTGATGCTCGAGAAGGCGAGCCGCCTCGCGAAACGCCGAGCGGCTGACGCCGTATTTGGCGACGAGGTCTGCCTCCGAGCCGAGCACTTCGCCGACCGGCCAGCCGCGCCCCACGATGTCGTCCTCGATCCGCTGCGCGACTACTTCACCGAGCTTGGCCGAGGGCTCGGGGGCGGGCACGCGACGGAGACGGCGGGACGTCGTCATCGGAGGAAGCAGTAGGATAAAAGTACTCTTGATTGCAATCGGTTTACCAATTTCCTTGACTTTTTCGCCGGTGCTGAGTGAAACAAGTATACTTTTCTCAGCGAGGTTGATCGATGACGAACGCGATCTTCGACGGGGACACCCACGTGAACGAGCCGCCGGACCTCTGGCAGAAGCGCGTGCCGAAGGCGCATGCCGAGCGCGCGCCGCGCATGGTCGAGGTCCCCGGCGATCGCATGGCGTGGTGGTTCGACGGCGGCAAGACGGCGAGCATCACGCCGCTCTGCAACGCGGTCGGCGAAGCGCCGGTCAACTGGCGCCTCTTCAGCAAGGGCTACGACGAGCGGTTCCGGCCCGGCGCTTGGGAGCCGGCCGCGCGCCTCGCGGACATGGACCTCGACATGACGGAGACGCACGTCCTCTTCCCGACGTACGCGCTCGCGGGAACGCGCGGCTTCTCGAAGGACCGCGACGTGCAGCTCGCCTGCACGCGCGCGTACAACGATTGGCTCTCCGATTTCTGCGCGCACGATCCGGCGCGTTTGGTCGGCGTCGGCTTGATCCCGCTCACGGGCGTCGACGACGCGATCGCGGAAGCGAAGCGTGTGCGCGATCTCCCCGGCATGCGCGCGGTGCTCGCGACGGGATGGCCGAACGGCTCGCGGCACCCGCGGCCCGTCGAGGACGATTCCTTCTGGTCGGCGCTCGAGGATCTCGATCTGCCGGTGCAGATCCACGTCGGCTTCGGCACCGGCGGCGAAGTCGAGGCAGCGGGCGAGGCGTCCGATCGCGGCCCCGATCTGCTCGCCGGCATCTCGCTCGCGATGCTGAACGAGGAGCGACAGGCGATCAGCATGATCCCGATCCTCGGCCATCTGATCCTCGATGGCGTGCTCGAGCGGCATCCGCGGCTCCGCGTCGGGCTCGCCGAGGTCGGCGCGGGCTGGATCCCGTTCTTCCTCGAGCAGACGAACGACAACTTCAAACGCCACCGCTTCTGGACGAAGTGCAACCTCTCGATGTTGCCGAGCGAATACTGGTCGCGGCAGTGCTTCGCGACCTTCCAGATCGACACCTACGCGGTGCGGAACCGCGATCTCGTCGGCACGCACACGATGATCTGGTCCTCCGACTATCCGCACACGGGCTCGGATTGGCCGAGCTCGCGCGCGACGATCGCGGCGCAGATGACGGGCGTGCCGGAGGCGGACCAGCGGCTCATCCTCCGCGACAACGCGCGCCGGCTCTACGGCCTCGCATGAGTCGTGCGGCCGTTGCGCTCGTGCTGTGCGCCGCAGTGGCGAGGCCGGCGCTCGGTCAGGTCGAGGAGATCGTCGTCACCGCGCAGAAGCGCGCGGAAGCGATCGGCGACGTACCGCTCTCGATCGCGGTGCATTCCGGCGACGAGCTTCGCGAGCTCGGCGTCATGGACACGCGCGATCTCCGCAAGCTCGTCCCCGCGTTCGTTGCCACGGAAAGCGGCTACTCGACGCCCGTCTACACGCTCCGCGGCGTCGGCTTCAACGACGTGAGCTACTCCTCGACGGGCACCGTCGGCGTCTACATGGACGAGGTGAGCCTGCCCTATGCGATCATGACCCGCGGCGCGAACCTCGACCTCGAGCGCGTCGAGGTGCTGAAGGGTCCGCAAGGCACGCTCTACGGCCGGAACTCCACAGGCGGCACCGTCAACTACATCGCGAAGGCGCCGACCGACGAGCTCGAGGCCGGCCTCCGCGCGAGCTTCGCCCGTTTCCTCACGACCGAGATGGAAGGCTACGCGAGCGGCCCGATCTCCGAGCGCTTTTCCGCGCGCTTCGCGCTGAAGGACATCCGCTCACAGGAAGGCTGGCAGAAGAGCCTCACGCGCCCGAACGACAAGCTCGGCGAGCTCGACAAGCAGTCGGGACGAGGCACGCTCGACTTCCAGGCGACCGACGATCTCCTCTTTCGCCTCACGGTGAGCGGCTGGCTCGATCACAGCGAGCCGCAGGCGCCGTTCGCGGTCGCGCTGTTCCCGCAGAATCCGTTCACCGGTCCCGTCACGCTCGACCCCGAGGTCGCGAACTATCCGTACGCGCCCGACAACGAGGATCCGCGAATCGCGGATTGGGCGCCGGAGAAGGACTGGCAGCTGAACGACACGTTCTGGCAGACCGCGCTCCGCTCGGACTGGGACGTGACCGAGACGATGAAGCTGACCGCGCTCTTCTCGTACGCGGAGTTTCGCTCGGACGGCTCGTCGATTCCGCAGTCGGGCAACGCGGTCCTCCAGTCCGAGCAGGAGATCGACGCCACGCTTCGGACGCTCGCGGGTGAAGCACGCCTCACGGGCACGTTCGGCGAGAGCCTCCAGTGGCTCGTTGGATTCAGCGCGAGCCGCGACGAAACGAGCGAGTTCCACCTCGTGTTCATCGAGAAGGACAGCTTCAATTTTCCGCTGCCCGGCATCGGCAACCCGACCGGCACCGCCTTCATCGACGACAAGGTTGCGCAGGTCGGCAACACCGATGCGGAGTCGAACGGCGGGTTCGTGAGCGCCGATTGGCAATTCCTCGAGGGTTGGAAGCTCACGCAGGGCGTTCGCTACACGTGGGAAAGTCGCACCTACGAGGGCTGCACGCTCGATCCGGAGAATTCGGAGGGCTTCTTCGGCTTCTCGAACCTCTTCAACATCGTGAGCCTCGCGCTCGGCGGTCAGGGCGGCAGCGGACCGGGCAAGTGCTTCACGCTCGACGCGCAGAACACACCGGGCATGTTCCGCGGCACGCTCGACGAAGACAACGTCTCGACGCGAACCGTGCTCGACTGGAGCGGCATCGAGGATACGCTGCTCTACCTCTCGTACACGCGCGGCTACAAATCCGGCGGCTTCCCCGTGATCCTCGCCGCGCGCCAGGCGAACTTCGCGCCGGTCGATCAGGAGCAGCTCGTCGCCTACGAAGCCGGCGGCAAGCTCGACTTCTTCGACCGCCGCTTCCACGTCGACTTCGCGGGCTTCCACTACGACTACAAGGACAAACAGCTCCTCACCTTCATCCGCGATCCGTTCTTCGGCGCGCTGCCGCTGATCAAGAACGCGCCCGAATCCGAGGTCTTCGGCGCGGAGCTCGGCTTCAACCTTTCTCCGATGGACGGGGTGACCCTCGGCGGGGCCGGCTCCTACATCCACACCGAGATCGAGGAATTCTCGAGCACGACGGCGGAAGGGACGTTCTTCGACTTCGCCGGCCAGCCCTTCAACTTCGCGCCGCAGTGGCAGGGCGTGTTCCTCGCGAGCTACGCGGTTCCCATCGACGAAGGCATCGAGCTCGTGAGCGCGTTCGACTTCTTTCTCTCGAGCGAAACGAACGCGACGCTCGAGGAAAATCCCAATTACGAGATGCCGGCGTATCACTCGCTCGGCGCGCGCTTCGAGCTTCGCTCGGAGGACGGCGTCTGGAGCCTCACCGCGTTCGGCCGGAACCTGACGGACGATCTCCAGCGGACCGGCGTCTTCCGCTCCGGCGATTCGGTCGCGGCGTTCGCGGCCTACACGAGGACCTACGGGCTCACCTTCGCGTACAACTTCCGTTGAAGCGGATTCGCGTCATTTCATGGGCGACCGGTAAGGTCGGCGAGGCGATCGCGCGCGAGCTGCTCGCCGATCCGCGCTTCGAGCTCGTCGGCGCGCTCGTTTACGGCGAGGCGAAGGACGGCCGCGATCTCGGCGAGATCGTCGGCATGAAGGCAATCGGCGTGCGCGCCACGAGAGAGAAGGAGCGGATCTTCGCGCTGCCGGCCGACGTCGTGATCCATGCGCCGATCGGGCACAAGCGCTCGGACGAGCACGACGGCGACGTCATCCGCCTGCTCGAGAGCGGCAAGAACGTGATCTCGACGCGCGGCTGGTTCAATTGCCGCGCGTTCGGCGACGACTACGCGCGGAAGATGGAAGACGCATGCCGGAAGGGCGGCGTGACGCTCGCGGGCCTCGGCATGACGCCGGGGTTCGTCGCCGAGCGCCTGGCGACGACGCTCACCGGCGCGATGCTCACGCTCGATCATTTGACGGTCTCCGAGGCCTACGACTGCACGCCGCTCTTCGACGGGCTCCTTCGCCGCATGGGCTTCGGCATGAGCCCGGCGGAGTACGAGGCGAGCCCGATCCGCACGAACTACGACGACATGTACAGCCAGGTCGCGTGGAGCGTCGTCGAGACGTTCGGCCGCCGGCCGGAGCGCGTCGAGGCGCGGCATTCCCACGTGGTCGCCGAGACGGAGGTCCGCGAAGGCTCGTTGCCGATCCCGCGCGGCACCGTGCAGGGCACGATCCGGCGCTGGGTCGCGATCGTCGACGGCAAGCCGCTTTTCACGATGGAGTATCGCTGGTTCGTTGGACGGATTCCGGGCTGGCCCGAGCAATCGGGCTGGACGTTCACGACCGAGGGGCGCCCGCGATTTCGCATGACGCTTGCCTACGAGCCGACGGCCGATCACGACGAGCGGACGATGGGCTACGAGATGATGAGCGCGGTCGTGATCCGCGCGATCGAACCGGTCATCGCCGCGCCGCCGGGCTTGTTCGCCACGCCGATCTTTGCGCCGTATGTGTATCGGTGATGAGGCTCCTCGAAGGCATTCGCGTGCTCGAGTCGGCCGTGCTCTTCAACGGCGACTCCGTCGGCATGATCCTCGGCGACCTCGGCGCCGACGTGATCAAGATCGAGTCGCCGGGGCAGGGCGACTACATCCGTCACTTCCTCGGGCAGCTCACGCCCGGCAACAGCCCGGCGCACCTGCAAGTGAACAAGCACAAGCGGAGCCTCGCGCTCGATCTCCGCGGCGAGAAGGGCAGGGAGATCTTCTTCCGTCTCGTCGCGACAGCCGACGTGTTCATCGACGGCTTCATCGCCGACGTCTGCGATCGCATGGGCATCGGCTACGAAGCGCAGCGCGCCGTGAAGCCGGACATCATCTACTGCCAGTACACCGGCTTCGGCGCGACGGGACCGTACGCGAAGATCCCGACGCACGGGCAGATGATGAACGCGCTCGCGGGAGCGACGCCGCAGGAGCGCGGTGCGGACGGCTTCGCGAAGCCGGGCGATGCGAGCCGGCCGCTCGGCGGCATGGCCTCGGCGGGCGAGGGGACCGCGGTCCGGGCGCTCCGTACGCGGCGCTCGCCGCGGTCGCCGCGATCGTGCGGCGCGTCCGCACGGGCGAGGGCTGCAAGATCGACGTCGCCGCTTCGGACGCCGTCTTCGCCTCCGCGTGGACCGCCGCCACCTACAGCGCGAACATCGCGCGGGTTCCCGAGATGGCGGATTGGGGCTTCCGGGAGAATTCCAAGTACGCGTTCTACGAGACGCGCGACGGCAAGTTCGTGCTCTTCTGCGCGATCGAGCCGAAGTTCTGGCGGAGCTTCTGCCGCGCGGTCGGCCGCGACGATCTCGTCGATCGACACGATGATACGGCGCCGGTCGACTTCGGGCGGCGCGACGAGAGTCTCCGTGCGGAGCTTCGCGCGATCCTCTTGGAGCGGACGCTGGAAGAATGGACCGCGCTCGCCGCGGCGAACGACTTGCCGATCGGCCCCGCGCATCGCTTCGCGGACGTGCTCGCCGATCCGCACGTGCGAACCCGGCGCGCGTTCGTCGACGGCGTCCATCCCGCGGCGGGCGACTTCACCTATCTGGCGAGCCCGATCCACGTGGCGCACGAGCCCTACGAGGTGCGGCGTCACGCGCCGGCGCTCGGCGAGCATACGCGCGAGATCCTCCGCGAGCTCGGGCTTGGCGAGGAAGAGATCGATTCGCTCGCGGAGACGAAGGTCGTCGGGATCTCCGAGGCGGTCTCCCCCTCACCCGCCGCTTCGCGGCGACCTCTCCCCAAGGGGGAGAGGTGAGATTCTCCGTCTCTCCCCTTTGGGGAGCGCCCGCTCCGAGCCGGCGAGGAGCATCTTGGGCGGCGCCGCAGGCGCGAGTGAGGGGGAGGAGTTCCCGGTGAATTCTCGGCTCCCGCTCGCGGGTCTTCGCGTCGTCGAGCTCGCGACCGGAATCCCGGGCGGCTACTGCACCCGTCTCCTCCGCGACGCGGGCGCGGAGGTCTGGAAGCTCGAGCCGCCCGGCGGGGATCCGCTCCGGCGCTGGGCTTCGCGCGACGAGCCGCTCGCCACCGGCGAGTACGGCCCGCTCTTCGGCTTCCTCGCGGGCGGCAAGCAGAGCACGGTCGCCGATCTCGCTACCGCGGAAGGAAGGCGGCGAGCGATCGAGCTCGCCACCGAGGCCGATCTTCTCGTCGACGGCTTCGAGCCTGAGGACCTCGCGAAGCTCGGGCTCGCCGCCGATGCGTTCCGCGCGGCGAATCCGCGGCTCGTCGAGGTCTCGATCACCGCGTGGGGCGGGACCGGCCCCTTCGCCGGCCGCGCGGCGACCGAGTTCACGCTGCAAGCCGGCGCGGGCGGCATGGCCGCGCGCGGGCTTCCGGAGCGGGCGCCGATGTGGACCGGCGGGCGAATCGGCGAGTGGTTCGGCGGCGCGATCGCCGCGAACGCCGCGCTCGCGGCCTGGCGCCGCGCGCGTCACGCCGGCGTCGGCGAGCACGTCGACGTTTCGCTCTTCGAGTCGCTCCATCTGTTGCAGAACGCGTACACGCTGACCGGCGCGTCGATGATCGGCGGTCCCGTCTTCCATCGCCGCGTGCCGCTCGTCCCGGGCATCGAGCCGACGAAGGACGGGTGGGTCGGTTTCATCACGTTCACCGGCCAGCAGTGGCTCGACTTCTGCGTGCTCGTCGAACATCCGGAGTGGCACGAGGACACCTCGCTGCTGATCGCGACGACGCGGATGGAGCGCCGCGCGGAGCTCTTGCCCGTGATCCAGCGCTGGACGCGCGAGCGCACCACGGACGAAGTGATCGAGGCGGCGACGGCGCTTCGCATCCCGGTCGCGCCGATCGGCAACGGCAAGACGCTCCCCGCGATGGACCATCTCGTCGAGCGTGGGTGGTATTTGCGCGACGAGAAAGGAACCGTGCAGCCCGCGCCGCCGTATGAGATCGCCGGTGTGGCGCACACGCGCCCGGAGGCGCCGCCCGCGCTCGGCGAGGGCACTCCCGTCTGGGGAGAGCGAGCCTCGCCGCGGCGTCCGCGCGCGGCGAGCGCGCGTCTTCCCTTCGAAGGGCTCCGCGTCGCCGACTTCACGATGTTCTGGGCCGGACCGATCGTCAGCCACTTCCTCGCCGCGCTCGGCGCTGAGGTGATTCACGTCGAGTCGATCCAGCGGCCCGACGGCATTCGCATGTTCTCGCTCCGGCCGCTGACCGAGCCCGACTGGTGGGAGTGGTCGTTCATCTACCAGGGCACGAACACGAACAAGCGCGGGCTCACGCTCGACCTGTCGCGCGACGAGGGCCGGGCGCTCGCGCGGCGCTTGGCGCGCGAGTGCGACGTCGTCATCGAGAACTTCAGCCCGCGTGTCGTCGAGCAGCTCGGGCTCGAATACGCGTCGCTCGCCGCCGAGAACCCCGAGCTCGTCATGGTCCGCATGCCCGCGTTCGGGATCTCCGGACCGTGGCGCGATCGCGTCGGCTTCGCGCAGACGATCGAGCAGGTGAGCGGGATGGCGTGGCTCACGGGTTACGCGGACACGTCGCCGTGGATCCCGAACGGTCCCTGCGATCCGATCGCCGGCACGCAGGCGACGCTCGCGCTGCTCGTCGCGCTCGAGGAGCGAGATCGCACCGGGCGCGGCCAGCTCGTCGAGGCGCCGATGCTCGGCGGCGCGATCAACATGACGGCGGAACAGGTGCTCGCCTACTCGACCGATCACCGTTTGCTCGAGCGGCGCGGCAACCGCGCGCCGGGCGCTTGTCCGCAGGGCGTCTTCCGTTGCCGCGGCGAGGAGCGGTGGCTCGCGCTCTCCATCGCGACAGATTCCCAGTGGCGAGCACTGTGCGACGTCCTCGGACGCGAGGCCTGGAAGGAAGCGCCGACGTTCGCCTCGCTCGGCGCGCGCCGCGACCGCGAGGAATTCATCGAAGGGGAGATCGGTCGCTGGTGCGCGAGCCGGACCGTCGAAGACGCGCTCGAAGCGCTCACCTCGCGTGGCGTCCCGGCGTCACGCGTTTGCCACGGGTACGAGGTCGCCGAGCATCCGCAGCTCGTTGCGCGCGGGTTCATCGAAGAGCTCGACCATCCGAAGCTCGGCCGGAGGCCGTACGCCGCTCATCCGGCGCGCTTCGCACGCGGTCCGGAGAAGTGGAACCGCCGCCACGCACCGCTCCTCGGCGAGCACAATCGCGAGATCCTCGCCGGGCTTCTCGGGCTCACCGAGGAGCAAATCCGCGCGCTCGAGGAGCGGCGGATCATCGGCGACGCGCCGGCGACGGCGCAGACTCGCTTTTAGCGAAGCATCCGGTCGATCGCCGCGCCGAGAAGGCGCGGCGTAAAGCGGCGGATGCGCCAGAGGATCTTCGAGCCGGCGTCGGGGAAGACCCAGAAGCGATCGCGCTCGATCGCCAGCTCGACCGCGTCGACGACGTGCTCGGGGACGAGCGGCGCGACGAAGCGGAGGCCCGGCTTCGTGTGCGGCATCGCATCGAGGAGCGGCGTCGCGACCGCGGGCGGGCAGACGCAGGTGACGCGGACGCCGGTGCGGGCGAGCTCGCTCCGCAGCACTTCCGCGTACATTACGAGCGCCGCCTTCGTCGCGTTGTAGGGACCGTGCGCGGGCGCCGGCACCCAGCCGGCGAGCGAGGCGAAGAGGACGATGCGTCCCCGGCCGCGCTCGATCATTGCCGGCAACACGGGCGCGATCGTCGCGACGGTGCCGAGATAGTTGACGGCCATGAGCCGCGCGAACGTCGCGGGCTCCGTTTCGGCGATCCGTCCGGTGTGGCCGATGCCGGCGGCAGTGACGACGAGGTCGACGCTCGCGGCGAGCGGGCGGAGAAGCGCGTCGAGCGCCGCGGCATCCGTCACGTCGATCGCATGCGGCACGATCGTCGAGGGATCGCCGCTCGCCAAGCTCGCGAGCGCCGCGGCGTCGCGATCGAGCGCATGAACCGTCGTGCCTCTGCGCGCGAGACGCGCGGCGAGGATCCGCCCCATGCCGCTCGCGGCGCCGGTGACGACGGCGGTCATCGCACGCTCAGCGCCGGACGCGGACGTCGTCGAGCCGACCGTTGTACGTCTCCATCAGCGCTTCCGTGCAGATCGGGCGCCGCTTCTCGCCGTCGCGGTGCACCCAGCCCTGGATCCAACGATGGCCTTCGATCAAGTCGGTGCGGACGGGACAGCGGCCGCCGGACGGCAACGCTTCCCAGATCCACGTCTCGCCGCCGCCCTCGTAGGTGACGCGCTTCGGGTACTCCGGATCGCCGCCGTCGAACTCGACCTGCACGCGGAGCTCGCGCGCCACGATGGGCGGGCCGTCGCTCCGCCGGATGATCATGTGGACGAAGCCCTGCGTGCCGTACACGAGATGGCCGGCGTGGATCGTGCCGTCTTCATACTCGGTCGCGAACGCGACCCATGCCGCCTCGAGCGCACCGAGATACGAGCTCGTGATGAAGTTCATGCCCGCCGGCATGTGCATGCTGTCGTGGAAGAAGAGGCCCTTCACCTTCTTCCCCTTGATCGTGCCCGTGCCGCGGAAGAGGCGAGAGGTGTAGACCATCGGCTCCACCGCGTCCGGCACGAAGAACTGCCACGCGTCGCCGGTGAGCTCGCCGCGCACGTCGACCCACTCGCCGTCGGTCCAGCGGAACTCGGGCCCGTTCGTGCGGAGCAGGCTCGTGCCGTCCGGCATCCAGACGCCCCACCAGCCGTCGCGCTGGCCGTGCTCGATCGGCCCTTCGTAGGCGCGCTGTCCCTCAGGCGCGTAGATGAAGTCCGCGCCCTTCGCGGCTTCCGAGATGTGCAGGTAGCGGGCCTTCGTCTGATACGCGCCGCGGATCGGCCAGAAGTACGTGCCGTCTTCCGCGCGGAGCGAGCCGTACGCGTACTCCATCGCCACGGGCAGCCCGTGGATCGTTTCCCACTGGTAGTGGGCCTCGGGGCGGATCAGTCCGCCGACCGGGCGGAAGCCGTAGCGTCCGTTCGTTCGCACTTCGTTCGCGATCTCGTTCGACATGGTTTCCCTCATTGCACTCGTAGGGTCAGCCGCAGCGTAGCAAGCCTGACCCTCATTGCCTTCAGAAGCGGACGGGCAGTGAGGTCGGCGAGCGGAAGCCGATGCCACGGATTTCCGGGGGCGTCGCGTCGGGATCGAGGCGAATCCTCGGCAAGCGGTCGAGAATCCCCTCGATCGCGACGCGTGATTCGAGTCTCGCGAGGTGCATGCCGATGCAACTGTGAGGGCCGTAGCCGAAGGCGACGTGAGCCTTCGCCGGGCGCGACGGATCGAAGCGATCGGGATCTTCCCAGCGCGAGGGATCTCGGTTCGCGGCGCCGACAGAGCACTCCACGATTGCGCCCTTGGGGATCTCGACCCCGGAAAGGATCGTGTCGCGCGTGGTGATTCGATTCAGCGAGGTGAGGGGTGGCTCCCAGCGAAGCCCTTCCTCGATCACCGTCGGCAGGAGCGCGCGTTCGTCACGCACGGCGGCGAGCACTGCGGGGTCGCCGAGTAGCGCGAACAGCAGGCTTCCCGACGAGCGGTAGGTGGTTTCTGCGCCCGCCGGCAACAGCAGCCGGCAGAAGTTCACGATCTCCTGCGTCGTGAGCCGCCGCCCTTCCATTTCGGCCGCGACGAGAAGCGAGATCAAATCCTGCCCCGGCTCGCGCCGCCGCGCCTCGATCACTTCGGTGAGATACTTGCCGAGCTTCCGCGACGCTTCGAGCGCCGGCCCCGGGTCGTGAAAGATCGTGATCGTATCCGCGGCCCAGGCCGTGAACTTCGGTACGTCGCTCTTCGGGAGCCCGAGCATCTCGACGATCACGTAGACCGGGAACAGCATCGTGAACTGCCGCGTGAGATCCGCGCGCCCGCTCTTCTCGAATCGATCGATCAAGCCCGCAACGATCGGGCGGATCGTCTCCGTCTCCCAGCGCGTGAGCGCCGCGCGGGTGAACGCTTGCACGATGAGCCCCGCGTGGATGCGGTGGTCCGGGTCGTCCATGCCGAGCAGCGTCTCGCCCCAGACGAGGCCGATCGTCTCGTTGTGGATGCTCGAGGAGAACGTCGCGCCGTCCTTGTACGCGGCTTGCACGACGTCGAAGCCGAGAAGCGAAAAGAGTGGACGCTCGTGGAACTGCTTCATCGTGCGGAAGTCTTCGTAGCCGACGATCGCGGACTGTCCGCGCGGCTGCACCGGGCACTCCGCGCGGGCGGCGGCGAGGGGACCGTAGAGATCCTTGATGCGCGTCCGCGGTGACGCTGCCGATGCGGCGGCGATGTGCTCGCTGTACGCGCGGTCGTCGGCCTCGCGGATCCAGTGACGAAGATCGCTCGCGACGTCGCTCACGGCTGCGTCCACGGCGCGACCGGCGCGCTGCCGACGAGCTCCGTCGTCCCGCCACGCGCTCGCCGCAGGATGAGGAAGTCCGAGCCCTTGAATCCGCGGTGATCCTCGGGCCCGAACGTGACGACCGTGCCCGGCCCGCCCGTGCACGCGGGCATCCGCCGCACGGTCTCGAGCCCGCCGATCAAGCCCGCGGGCGTGGCGATCCGCATGCGCCCGAGCCCGATCGCGAACGCATGGCCCGCGTCGTAGCCGCACGTGAGCATGCAGTTCGCCGGGCGTTTTCCCGTGGCCTTCTCGAAGCGGTCGAGCACCGCGGCGAGGACCGTGTTCCGCTCGTCGACCTGATCGACGCCGACCCAACCCTCGAGCCGCCGCGCGCGCTCCTCGTTGAACGTCGCGCTCACGAACGCCGTCGTCTGGATGCGCGGCGGATCCCAACCGAGCGACTCGAGCGCTGGGCGGAAGATCTGATTCAGGCCGCCGAGGCCGAGGTATACGAGCGCGTCGGGCTTGCCGTCGCGGAGGCGCTCGAGGTGCTCGACGAGCTCCGTCTCCGAGATGACGGTGTAGACGGGCGCCTCGCCCGCGATCGTGAGCCCGGCGTTTCGCGCGGCGGTGCGAAAGTACGCCGTGTACTCCTCGCCGATCTGTGTCGTCTCGCGAACCAGGGCGATCCGGCGATGTCCTTCGCCGGCGAGCCAGGCGCAGATGATCGACGGCTCGTCGGCGAGACCACCGTTCGCGAGCGAGAACGCGGCGCGGCCGACGAACAGCGGTGAGCCGCAGATCGAGAGCGTCGGCACGCCGGAGCGCTCGATCTCGGGCAGCAGCGCGAGCGAGTTGTCGCTCGTCATCGGGCCGATCACGCCGAGGACGCTCACGTCGTCGACGAGCTCGCGATAGGCGCGTATCACCGGCCGCGCATCGGTGAGCGGCTGCGCCCAGACCTCGCGCGCGACGACCTCGACGTCGCGCTCGACGATGCCGCGCGCGGTCGCCTCGCGGAGAGCGAAGCGCACGGCGTCGGGGAAGACGTCGGAGAGGCCGGGGCGGTCCGGCATGTCGACGAGCACGCCGATCCGATACGGCTCGAGCGGTCGGCCATGATAGAGGCGCTGCCCGCGGCTCGCCGTCATGCGTGCGCGAACCTCCAGCGGTTGCGATCGTCGTCGGCGACGATCGTGCCGGCGCGCCCGACCGGCGACCGCGCGCCTTCGAGCTCGGCGATCGTGGCGGCATCGTCCGCCGGAACGAAAGCGACCGTGCGCGCGCCCGACGGCGTTCGCGCGACGACGGTGCCGCGCTCGGCTGCGCCGTCGCGCCCGTAGGTCACCGTGAAGGTCTCGACCGTCGCGCCGCTCGCGTAGGTCTCGACGAGCGGCGGGACGGGTCCCGCGGCGGTGTCCGCTTCGTCCTGCGCGTCGATCCGCTCGGGCGCCCGCGTCGGCGCGGTGCGCGCGACGATCGCCGCGTGGTGCTTGGTGACGAACGCGCCCTGGCCGTAAAGGAGGCCGGTCTCGGCCGCGCCGCTCCGCAAGTGGCGCGTCATCGCCACGATCGCATGTGTCATGTAGTCGTTCGCCGGGCCGCCGAAGAACGTGAGGCCACCCGTCACCGTCAGCACGAGCTTCTCGGAGAGTCCGAGATGCCTTCGCGCCATCTTCGGCACGCACGGGAAGCAGCTGTAGAGCTCGAAGGCGCCGACCTCGTTCGTCGCGAGCCCGTTCGCGCGAAGCGTCGCATCGAGCGTGGCATTCATCGCGGTCGAGCGGTCGTAGCGGTCGCGCGCGAGGAAGTCGTCGGGCTCGTCCGCGCCGGCGCCGCTCCAGATCCAGATCAGCCGGTCCTCGGGAACGCCGGCGGCACGCGCGCGGGCGGCCGAGGTGACGATCACGGCGGCGCTCTGATTCACCATGAGCTGCGCGGTCATGAGCTTCGGATACGGATGGACGATCGGTCGGTTCTTCGGCGAGGGCGCGGCGATCTCGTCGGCCGACCGCGCCTCCGTCATCCACGTCGCCGGCTGCTTCGCCGCGACGCGCGAGAACGCCGACCAGAGCTCCGCCGATTCGCGCATCGCCTCGGCCGGCGCCTGGCCCCACGCGGGCACGCAGGCATTCTCGTAGAGCGGATAGACGTCGATCGGATTCACAAGCCCGTAGCGAAACGCGAACGGCGTGACGAAGTCGTCGGCGGAAAGCGGCTTGAAGCCGGGATCGGGCGGTGTCCAGTGCGCGATCGACGCCGCGCCCTTCATCGCACGTGCGATCGAGTCGAGCGACTCGGCGCCGGCGAGCAGCACGGCTTCGCGACGGCCGTCGCGGATCGCCTCGGCGATCTCGAGCAAGTAACGGATCGGCGTCTGCCCGCCGATCTCGCCGACGCGCGCTTCGGCCGCTCGGGCGTCGACCTCCTTCGCGACCGCGCCCGCGAGGTCCGCGTATCCCCAGCCGACCTGGCTCACGATCTCGATCGCGTCGAGCTGCGCGAGCCAACCGCCGCCGGCGTCCGTGTCGGCGAGGCGCGCGGCTTCGGCGATCATCCGGAGCGGCTCGTGCGGCTCGGGATTGCCGGGGCGATCGGCGAGATCGCCGACGCCGACGATCACCGGCAGGCGGTCGCGGCTTGCGGACATGAAAACTCGTATACTATTTTCGGCCACCGCATCGTCAAGCTCGGACCGACCGTGAACGCGCGCACCTCGATCGCCGCCGCCTTCGTCGCAATGTTCCTCTGCCTCGCGAGCTCGGCTGGCGCCGACGAGCCGTCCGCTCGGGCGGTCGAGGAGATCGTCGTCACCGCCGAGCGCCGCTCGGAATCGATCAACGACGTGCCGCTCGCGATCAGCGCCTTTCGCGGCGACGTGCTGGAGGACGCCGGCGTCGAGACGACGCAGGATCTCGGCAAGCTCGTGCCCGGTTTCGTCGCTTCGAACAGCGGTTATTCGATCCCCGTCTACACGCTCCGCGGCGTCGGCTTCGTCGACATCAGCTACTCGAGCACCGGCACCGTCGGTGTCTACGTCGACGAGGTCGCGCTGCCGTATTCCATCATGACGAAAGGCAGCCTCCTCGATCTCGAGCGCGTCGAGGTGCTGAAGGGGCCGCAAGGCACGCTCTACGGCCGAAACTCGACCGGCGGCACGATCAACTACATCGCGAACAAGCCGACGAAGGAGCTCGACGCGGGCCTCGAGCTCGGCATCAGCCGCTTCACGACGTTCGACGGCAACGGCTTCGTGAGCGGGCCGCTGTTCGACGACGTCGCGGGCCGCGTCGCGTTCAAGAGCACGGTCTCCGAGCAGGGTTGGCAGATCAGCCAGACCCGGCCCGACGATCGTCTCGGTGAATTCAACAAGCACGCGGGCCGCGGGCTCGTCGATTGGACGCCGAACGACGATTGGCTCGTCCGCCTTTCCGCCTCCGGCTGGATCGACAAGAGCCACGCGCAGGCGCCGTTCGCGGTCGACTTTCGCCCGCAGAATTCGTTCACCGGCGCCGTGTCGTTGCCGATCTTCTTCGACAACATCATCGTGCGGAGCGGCTTGCCGGCGGACACGTTCGTTCCGCTGATCGCCGCGCTCGGGCCGCTCGGCACGGCGGAGTTCGCCGGCACGGCGGATCCGGCCGTGAGCGGTCATCCGTTCGTTCCCGACAACGACGATCCGCGGCTCGCCGATTGGGCGCCGGACTTCGACTGGCGCCTGAACGACTCCTACTGGGACACGTCGCTCCGCGCGGAATGGGGGATGACCGAGACGATGAACGCCACCGGTCTCCTGTCGTACGGCCGGTTCGAGTCGAACGAGTCCGGGCTCCCGCAGGGCGGCGTGTCAGTGCTGCAATCCGACCAGATCGTCACGGCGATGCTCGAAGCGCTCGGCACCGAAATCCGTCTCGACGGCGGGTTCGGCGAGAACCTCGATTGGCTCGTCGGCTTCAGTGCGAGCTTCGACGAGACGAGCGAGTTCCACGAAGCGTACGCGACGAAGAACAGCTTCAACTTCGGCCCGCCGCTCATCGGGAATCCGACCGGCGTGCCGCTCCTCTTCGAGAAGGCGGCACAAGTTGCTTCGACCACCGGGAACTCCTACGGCGGGTTTACCACCGTGCACTGGCGGATCGCCGACGGGTGGGCCCTCATGCAGGGCTTTCGCTATACGAACGAGCTCCGCACCTACGAAGGGTGCACGCTCGAGCCCGTGGACTCCGTCGGCATCGTCGGCCTCACGAACGTGCTGAACGGCTTGAGCCTCGCCGGCGGCGGCATGGGCGGCGCGCAGAAGGGCGACTGCTTCACGCTCGACCTCGAGAGCAACCCGCGCCTCTTCGACGGCGAGCTCCGCGAGGACAACTTCTCGACGCGGACGGTGCTCGAGTGGTCGCCGAACGCCGAGAGCCTCTTCTATCTCTCGTACACGCGCGGCTACAAAGCGGGGAATTTCCCGGTCGTCATCGCGACGACGCACGCCGCGTTCGAGCCGGCGACGCAGGAGCGCCTCGTCGCCTACGAGGGCGGCTCGAAGGCGACGTTCCTCGACGGCTTCGTGCACGCCGACCTCTCCGCGTTCTTCTACGACTACGCGGACAAGCAGCTCCTCACGTACTTCACCGATCCCGTGTTCGGCGCGCTGCCTCTCCTACGAAACGCACCGAAGTCATCCGTCTGGGGATTCGAGGCGAGCGTGCAGTGGAATCCACTCGAGGGGCTCGATCTCGTGACGGCCGCTTCCTACATCGACACGCGCGTCGACGAGTTCGTGGGCACGACGGCGACGGGCACCGAGAACGACTTCGCCGGCCAGCCCTTCAACTATGCGCCGAAGATCCAGGCGACGGAGCTCGCGAGCTACGGCTTCGACGTCGAAGACTGGCGGCTCACGCTCGGCGGCGACGTGACGTACGCCGACGACACGAACGCCACGCTCGAGCAGGATCCGGCGTTCGCGATCGATTCGTACGTGCTCTTCGGCGCGAGGCTGCGGATCACCGATCCGAGCGGGCGCTGGAGCGTCATGCTCTTCGGCCGGAACCTGACCGACGAGCTCCAGCGGACGGGCGTGTTCCGCTCCGGGGACGTCGTCACCGCGTCCGCCGGCTTTCCGCGGACGTACGGCGCGACAGTGAGCTTCAATTACTAGCTCCTCGAAAAATACTTCGTAAGTATTTTCGTCGGTCGACGCTGATCTGTTCCCCGATCTCGATGAGCCGCTCGCCGTGTGCGGCGAGGTCGGCCATCAGACCGCGCGCGGCTTGCCGACGCTCGGGCGATTCGCTGCGCGCGAGCTCTTCCGCGGCGCGGACCTCGCCCTCGAGCCAGGCGATCTCCGTCTCGTACGCCGGGCGGAGAAATCTCTGCCGCGCCCACGAGAGCGAGCCCGTCTCGAACATCGGCGCCGTCCACGGCAGCGTGATCGTCGAGGCCCCGAGCGTGAATCGCCCGCGCACGCGGCGGCCGAGATCGCGCACGGCCTCGTGGCTCGACCACGCGCACGTGAATCCCCACTCTTCGCGGAGGCGCGTCGTGTCGACCGCGGGCATCCAGAGGAGCGCGCCCACCTCCTCCGGCGCGAGCTCGGTGACGTTGAGCTTCCAGCCCGCGCCGACCGCGCCGCGCAGCGCGCGCTCGGAAACCTTCACGAGACGGCGGCCGAGCAGCGCCGCCATCGTCTTCATCGTCACTTTATCCTGCCCGGTCACATTGACGGCGCCCGTCGCGGTCGCCGAGACGGCCCGGGCCGTGAATCGCGCGACGTCCTCCGTATGGACGAACTGCTGGCTCAGGTTTTCGTCCGGCGAGGGAATGATCGGCGAGGAAAAGAAGCGGAAGACGATGTTGTCGACGTCGCGCCCGCAGATGATGCCGGCGCGGACGAGCGCCGATTCCACGCCGCGCTCCAGGATGAGATCCTCGGCCGCGGCCTTGTCGGCGGCGTACGCGTGCTCGGCGGCGGGCCGGCGCGGATCCTCCTCGCGGAGGAGCGGCGGATGTCCCGGCACCGCGCCGTAGGCGAGCACGGACGACGAGAACACCAAGCGCCGGCAACCGGTCGCGGCCATCGCGTCGAGAACGTTGCCGCGTGCCGCCGAGGTTGATGTCGCGCGTCTCCTCGCGCGACTTGAGTGGCACGACGACCCACGCGAGATGAACGACGGCCTCGCAGCCGCGCATCGCGGCCGCGACGTGGTCGGCATCTCGCACGTCGCCCGCCGCGAACGTCACGCCCTCCGGCATCGCCGCCGACGGGCGGCGGGCCATGGCGACCACGCCATGACCGTCAGCCAAGAGCTGGCGGCAGACCGCTCGTCCGAACGGCCCCGTCGCGCCCGTCACGAGAACGTTCATGTCGGTGGCGTCACGGCTCGGCGCGGACGATCGTGACGGAGACGTCGGCGAGCTCGAGGGTCTCGGGCGGATCGACGTTGCCGAAGCCGAGCGGAAAGTACGTCCACGGCACCTTGTAGTTGTCGAGCCAGATCTGGAGCTCGAGGTCTCCGGCGAGCGGGTGGTCGAGCGCCAGCGTGCCCACGGGCTCGCCGTCCCGGAACAGCGTCGCCGTCTGATGCTCGGCCGACGCGACGTGGAGCTCGAGCCGGTACGTGCCGGAGAAGCCGTCTCCGTCGACGCGAATGCCGCGGATCGTCGACCAGCCCCAGACTTCGTGGAGGTGAGCTCCCCGGCCGATCCGCGCCGCAATGTCTTTTCCGCCGATGCTCAAGCCGAACGCCTGGAAGCCGCCGGGGTTGATGTCGCCCTTCGCGTCGATGACGGGGCGCTCGACGTAGAAGCCCGTCGACCCGGCGAGATTCGAGATCGTCATCGGCATTTCGATCACGAGCGTTTCGCCGGCCTTCGGCTGGGGGAGGGCGCAGAAGAGGACGACGTTGTTGTACCCGTCGAAGTCGGGATCCGGCCCGACGGTGTGAATCGCGCGGCCGGCATCGAGCCGATACGAGCCCGCGTACGCGACACCCGGCTCGCGCAGGAGATGGTTCTGCTTCCGCGCGTTGATCCAGACGTCGCAGAGCGGCGACGGCGGAAATTCGTCGAACGCGAGCGTGTAGCCGGCCGACGGCGCCGGCAACACGCGCGCGGGGAAATCGAGCACGGGCGGCGCCGCCGTCCAGCGGAGGAGCGCGTAGACGACGGCGTCGCTCGAGAGCGCCGCCGCGCCGAGCGCGAGGAGAATCACGAGCGCGACGAGGAGCCTGCGAACCGTCTTCACCATGCGAGCCTCAGCTCGGCGAAAAATGCCCGCTGGAATTCCTGAACGACGAGCGAGCCGCCGGGGAAGAGCGGATTGCCGCCCATGAGCTCGGCCACGTCTTCGTCGGTCAAGTTCTTGCCGGCGAGCGAGAGCGTCCAAAAGCCGTCGGCGCTCGACACCGCGACGCGTGCGCCGAGCTGGACGTACGCGTCCCGATGATGCCGCGGATCGAGGTCCTCGCTGAGGTACGACGAGCCGCGATAGAGCACGTCGAGAGCGCTCGAGGCGACGAGATCGCGAGCGGCGAGAATGAGCGGGAAGCGAAGCGTCGGGCTCACGTTGAATTGCACCTTCGGGCTGTTCGGCAGCGGCCGATCGGAGAGGTCCTGCGAATTCGCTCCGGAGGTCTGCGGCGCCGGCGCATCGGGATAGCTCACGAAGCGCGCATCCGTGAACGCGGCCGAGCCGATCAGGGACAGCGGCTCCCACGGCGTCAGCCACTGGAGGTCGAGCTCGAGCCCGCGCGTCCGTGCCGAGGCCGCGTTCTGGACGAGCAGAAACGTGCCGCGGATGAGCTGCACCTGGAGGTCGTCGACGTCGGTGTGGAAGAGCGTCGCGCCGTAGGAGAGCGTGCCGTCGAAGAGGCGGCCTTTCGCGCCCACCTCGTAGCTCACGGTCTTCTCCTCTTCGACCTCGGCGGTAGCGGCCGTGAAGCTCAAATTGTTGAAGCCGCCGCTCTTGAAGCCCTCGGCCCGCGTGGCGAACACGTTCAGCTCGTCCGTCGGCGCCCATTCGAGCGTCGCCCGCGGCGACAGGTCCGTCTCTTGGCGATCGGTCTCGAAGTCGAATGCTTCGACACCGAGCCCCGCGCAGAGGAGCCCCGCGCCCGTGCATTGGTTCACGAGGTGTGCATCCTTCGTCTCGCGCGTGAGGCGCGCGCCGAGGCTCACGGTCCATCGCTCGAAGAGATGCCAGGCGGCGCGGCCGAAGACCGCTTGCGAGCGCGTCTTCTGATCGAGGCGGAAGCGGAAGCCGTCTCCGGCGAGCGCATTCGGGCTCGGCAGCGGCACGAGCCCGAGCGCGGCGAAGGCCGAATTCACGTCGGGGAAGCCGACGCCGCCCGGCGGAGCGATGCCGAGAAGCGCCTCGAACGCGGCGGGCGTGAGCAGGTACTCGTCGAAGTCGTCGCCCACTAGCGTCAGCACGTTCGAGCCGAGATCGGATTCGAAGACGAGACCGCCGAGCAGAAGCTCGATCTCGCCCCAGCCGAACGGCGCATCGACGACGCCGGACGCGCGAAGCTCGATCGAGCGCTGATGCGTGCCGATCGCGCTCGTCGGTAGACTGACGACGTCGGCCGGGCCGAGATCGCCGTCGTACGGGCTGTTGTCGTCGAGCTCGGTGTCGCCGAACACGGCGACGAATTCGGCGTCGCGCACGGCCCAGATGTCACCGAGGCGGTAGCGGACGTTCGACTGAAGCAGCTCCGTGTCGCGCGTCTGATCGAGATCGAGGTCGACCGAGTTCTGATGGTCGAAGCCGTCGTCCTCGAAGTCCGGGTCGTAGTTGCGCATGAAGTCGCGCGACGACTGCGGCAAATCGTGCTGCTGCGAGCGGAGGTAGCGCGTGCGCGTCTGCGCGCGCGAACCGATGAAGAGGACCTCGAGGTCGTCCAGGGGCTGGAGCGCGAGCTGGAAGCGGGCCGCGCGCTGGCGCTGATCGGGCTCCTCGGTGTCGAGGCGCGTGTTCTCGACGTCCTCTTCCTGCGCGGAATCGACGAACGCGAAGCGGAACTGCGCGACGTCGGCGAGCGGGCCGAGCCCGGCGCCGAGCGCGGCCTCGAGCCGATGGACGCCGAGCGTGCCACCGCGGCCGATCACATGACCGGTGAACTCCTTCGTCGGCTTCGCGGTGCGGATGTTGAAGAGGCCCGCGGGCGTGTTCTTGCCGAAGAGAATGCCCTGCGGCCCGCGCAGCACCTCGAACTGCTCGATGTCGAACAAAGGATCGGCCATGTAAAACGGGTTGTTGATTGAGAGCTCGTCGAGCGCGAGGCCGACCGACGGATCGAACGCCGAGCTGCCGAACGGGTTGCCGATGCCGCGGATGAAGACGGTGCCGATCGTCGTGAAGCGCACGTTCGGCGTGAACTCGACGAGCTCGTGCATGTCGTCGATGCCGGCCTCGCGGAGGAAGTCGCCGGAGACGACCGTGATCGAGATCGGCACCTCCTGAACGCTCTCTTCCTTCTTCTGCGCGGTGACGATGATCTCCTCGATCGCGCGCGGTCGAGGCGCGGGTGCTTCCTGGGCCCCGGCGGCCACGGCGGAGCCGAGCAGCAGCGCAATCAGGCTGGAGACGGTGCGCATCCTAGAGGCGCCGAAGCAGGTCGGCCGCGGCTCGCTGGCCGGTGACGTACGCGGCGCTCGTCGCGGCGGTGTAGAGATAGTCGCCGGCGAACGCGACGCCACGTTGCGGCGGGAAAGCGGCGAAATCCGCGAGGCGCCGGAACGAGCCCGTCGGAAACGCCGGGATCGCCTCCGGCCAGCGGCTGACGAAGCGATCGGTGATGAGCGAAGGGATCGAGGGATATCGCCGGCTCGCCGACGCGATGATCGCGTCGAGGTCCTCCGCGTCGCTCTTGCCGAGCTGGCTCCGGATGTGCGGCGTCTTCATCGAGATCCGCAGGAATTTGACGCTCGGGTTCGTCGTCGCGACGTCGTAGCCGATCGCGGCCATCTCGGTCTCCTCGCGGCGCGGGAAGAAGACGCCGTCCGGGACTCCCTCAGGACGCTCGCGCACGGTGAAGAACGGGAGCTCGTGCGGCACGTACTCGACTCGTTCGAAGAAGCGGATGCGCTCCGGCGTGAGACCGCGGGTGAAGTCGAGCACGCGCGTGCCCGGCACCGCGACGACGACGCCGTCGGCCGTTGCGCGATGGCTCGTGCCGCCGTGCTCCCACTCGACGACGACGGGATTCCGCTCGAGGTCGACGTTCGTGACACGTGCCGAGGTCGTCACGTCGAGACGCGCGGCGAGCGCGCGGGGCAACGTGCCGAGCCCCTGCTTGAACGTCCAGATGACCGGCATGCGCGGCAGGAACGCGGTCGCGAGAAACGCGGCCTTGCTCAGGTTGTGCGGCTCCCAACCGCAGTAGAGCTCGAACATCGGCTCGACGACGTACTCGAGGAACGCCGGGCTCACGCGCGAGAGCCACGTTTCGACGGACTGGTCGTCGGCCCAGGCGCCGCGCCAGGGCTCCTCGTAGCGCCCGCCGAGCGCGCGCTTCATGCGCAGGAATCCCGGCACCATGCCGAGGAGGCGGAGCTTCTCGCCCGCGCTCATGCCGGTGAAGCGGAGGATGCCGGTCGGCTCCGTGTAGCAGAACTCGTGCGCCGCGCCGTCGCGCCACACGTGGAACGTGACGTTGCCACCGGGATAGGTGAGGCGGTCTTCGAGGATGCCGAGCTCGCCGAAGAGCTCGTCCTCGAAGCCGGGCGTGGCGATGAATTCCGCGCCGAGGTCGATCCAGGCGCCGTGCCACTCGCGCGAGCGCATCCGCCCGCCGACGATCGAGTCGGCCTCGAGCACCGAGACCTCGACGCCCTGCTTGCGAAGCGCCCAGGCGGCACCCAGGCCGGCGATGCCGGCGCCGACGACGATCACCTTCGGCATGGTTTGGCGCGCTCCGTGAGGTGGGATAGCGGTGAGGTGTGGCGCTGGACCCAGTGAACGACCCGCGACTCGCCGGTCGCACCGTCGGCCGCGTCGTCTTCAGCGAGGAGGCGATCGAACGCCGCGTCGGCGAGCTCGGCGCGGAGATCTCGCGCGACTATGGCGACGGTGAGCTGCTCGTGCTCGGGCTCCTTAAAGGCAGCTTCATCTTCCTGAGCGATCTCGTGCGCGCGATCGCACGGCCGCTCCAAGTCGATTTCCTGATCGCGTCGAGCTACGCCGACGGCACGAGATCGACCGGTACGGTCGATCTCCTCTACACGCCGGCGACGAGCATCGAGGGCAAACACGTCCTCCTCGTCGAGGACATCGTCGATACGGGGCTCACGCTTGAGCGTACGCTCGAGCTCCTCACCCGACGGAGCCCACGATCGCTCGAGGTGTGTGCGTTGCTGCACAAACGGGTGGCGGGCGCTCGCGAAGCTCCGACTCGCTACGTCGGCTTCGACGCGCCGAACGAGTTTCTCGTCGGCTACGGCCTCGACCACGCGGAGGACTTCCGTCACCTCCCGTACGTCGCCAGCCTCGCTGACAGCTAAGCCTTCTCTGGACAAGCGATAAAGTCGGATACTATTTTCTCCCTTCGCACGTCCAGGAAGGAAACGCCTGCATGAACGCGCCGCGCCCAGTCGTCGATCCCACGCCGGAACGTTGGCGCGAGTTCGTCGCGTCCGTGCCCCGCTACCGGGACGATGACGATCCGGCGTACTGGCCGGAGGATCGCCTTCGGCAACGTCGCGACGAGCTCCTCGTGCGGCAGCTCGGCTGGCTCGCCGCCGGCAGCGCGCACTACCGCCGGAAGCTCGCGAGCGTCGACGTCGCCGCGATCCGCTCGACGGACGACCTCGAGAAGCTCCCGGTCACCACGAAACAAGAGCTGATGAGCGATCCGCCGTCGTTCCGGCTGAGGCTGCCGGACGCGGGTCTGTACGATTTGACGTACGCCACGGTGTACACGACCGGCACGACGACCGGCCGGCCGACGCCGTACGAGTACACGACGCACGACTTCTTCGGCGTGCTGCAGGGCGGCTTGCGCAACTACAAGCACACCGGGCTCCGGCCGGGCGATCGCTTCCTCACGATGTTCCCGTTGAGCCCGCTGCCGCACGTCGCGGGCTTCGCGGGACCGATGGCGAACGCGGCCGGGCTTTCGTTCGCGCACGGCTTCACCGGCATGCCGTATCCGGAGTTCGCCGTGCACCGTCCGACCGCCGAGCTTCGCGCGCGCATCGTCGCCGAGCGTCCCGACGCGATCGCCGGCATCGGCAGCTTCCTCCGCTACTTCTTCGTCGAGGCCGCGGCGGCCGGCGACGATCTCTCCTCGCTCAAGGTCGTGATGGCATCGGGCGAGGTGATCACTGCTGCGATGCGCGCGCACATGCACGAGAACCTCGCGCGCTGCGGCGCGCGCGACGTCTTCATCGCGAGCGCATACGGTTTCACCGAAGGAGGCGTCAGCTGGCTCCCGAGCGTGGAAGACGGCCCGCTCTACGCGGTCGCGCCCGATCAGGTCATCCTCGAGATCCTCGATCCGGAGACGCATCGGCGCCTACCGGACGGGGAAGCCGGGCTCGTCGCGGTCACGCACCTCAACCGGCGCGGCATGCCGCTCCTCCGCTATCTCGTCGGCGACATCTCGGCGCTCACGCACGAGCCGTGTCCCGTGAGCGGGCGCTGTGGCGAGGCGCTGATCGTCTCGAGCGGCAGCGCACACGTCTCGCGGACGAGCGAGCTCCTGAAGATCAAAGGCACGCTCGTGAACCCGCAGATCGTCCACGATCTCGTGATGAACACGCCGGGCGTGCTGGAATACCAGCTGGTCGTCACGCGCAAGGTCGAGAGCGACCCGCTCTCACCGGACCGGCTCGTGCTGCGCGTCGGCCTCGGCGAAGGCGTCGACGGCGCGGCGTGGACGAAGCGCGAGGGCGAGGCGCTCGTCCTGCGCGTCCGGAACGGAATCGAGGTCACGCCCGAGATCGAGATCGCCGAGCGGCGCGAGATCTACGATCCGAACCGCGACTTCAAGGCGCGTCGGATCGTCGACAAGCGGCAATGACGGGGCGCGAGCTCGACGGCCGCACGATCCTCGTGACCGGGTCCACCCGCGGCATCGGCCGCGCGATGGCCGAGCGCTTTGCCGCCGAGGGCGCGCGCGTCGCGGTGAACGGGCGGGACGAGAAGGAGGTCGCGCGCGTCGTGGGGGAGATCGGGCACGGCGCGATCGCGGCGCCCGGCGACGTCGCCGATTCCGCTCGGGCCGCGGCGGTCGTCGAGGCGACGATGAAGGCCACCGGGCGCCTCGACGTGCTCGTGAACAACGCGGGCGTCGCGCTCGATCACTTCGTGACGCGGTTGAGCGACGAGGAGTGGGAGCGAGTTCTCGCGACGAACCTCGCCGGGCCCTTCTATCTGATCCGCGCCGTCGTCCCGATCATGAAGGAGCGGGCGTCCGGCGCGATCCTGAACGTGCTCTCGTGGGCGGGGCTTCGCGGCAACGTCGGGCAGGCAGCTTACTCCGCGTCGAAGGCCGGGCTCCACGGGCTCACGCTGTCGATGGCGAAGGAGCTCGCGAAGTTCGGCATCCGCGTGAACGGGCTCTCGCCCGCCGTGCCGACCGACATCGCGCAGAACATGTCGGACGAGCTCAAGGCGAAGGTGATCCAGCGGACGCCACTCCGGCGAAACGGCACGCTTGCGGAAGTCGCCGAAGGCGCGCTCTTCCTGGTGTCGGATCGTTCGAGCTTCACCACCGGACAGGTGCTGCACGTCGACGGAGGGATCCATCTCTCATGACTCGCCTCTCACCCGTCGTTCGCCGCGACGTCTCCCGCCGGCGCGGAAACTTCGATTTCCGCACGGTCGTGAGCACGTTCGAGCCCCGCGCCGAGGATCTGATGCCCGAGCACGGCCACTTCGGGCTCGGCCTTCTCGGTTGCTACTTCTATTCCGGATTCCGCGACGCGGAGGGAAACATCTACGCGCCGATGCGGAAGTTCGTCTCGGAGATGTCGAGCGGCTTGTCGCTGCAGTCGAACGCGGGGCGTGACCACGTCGGCGTCGACTTCGATGCGCTCGCCAGGTCGCAGCGCGGTGTCGGCGTGCGGTGGACGCTCGCGGACGGCGTCGTCGCGATCCGCGCGTCGAAGACGCCGTTGTCGCAACCGATCGACGTGCGGATCGGCGACGCCGACCTCGCGTGGGGCGAGGGCGACCTGCTCGATCTCCGCGGGCGACTCCTCGCGCCGGGCTTCCAGTGGTACATGCCGATGCGCGACGAGCGGGGAGGGCTCTACTACGCCTCGCAGCTCTATCGCGCGAGCGGCGTGGTCGCGGGCCGCGAGGTCGAGGGCTTCATCGGCCTCGACGGGCTCTATGGTCCCGCGGGGCAGGTCTATCAGACAGGCCCGCTCTTCAACGGCGTCGAGATGGCGTGGAGCTATTTCGCGAACAGCTACGCCGGCGGCGCGTTCGAGTGCGGGCACCTCGCCTGGGGCGCCGGGCACTGGGGCTTCGCGATGATCGTCGACGAGAACGGCGAGGTCGCGATGGTCTCCGACGTGCCCTGCGACGTGGAGCTCGGCGCCACGAAATACGTCGACCGTGCGGTCTTCCACGTGCCCGGCGGCGACTGGCAGTTCACCGCGGGCGATCGGGGCGAGATGCGCGACCTCGCTCGCCAGCGCGAAGACAAGTATCACGGACAGGCGGGCGTCGTCCGGCGTGTCGGCGACCGCCGCGAAACGGAGCTCTCGATGGCCTGGATGGAAAACTTTCCCCTGAACGGCACGGTGCGCTCATGACGGCGGCGCCGAGCGCAGTAGGCGGCGGCATCGCGCTCGCCCGCGGCGCGGATGCGACGGCTGAGATGCGCGCGCTCCTCGAAGCGCAGCGGCGCGCGTACCTCGCCGACGGGCCGCCTTCCGCCGAGGTCCGCGTGCGGCGGATCGATCGCCTGCTCGACATGCTCCTCCGGAACGCCGACGCCTACGTCGAGGCGCTCCGCGAGGACTTTGGCCACCGCTCGCCGGTGTTGTCGATGACGGCCGACGTGTTCGGCATCGTGCCTTCGCTGAAGCACTCCCGCGATCACGTGAAGAAGTGGATGCGCCCGGAGCGACGCAGCGCGGGGCCGGCCGGCTGGCTCGGCGGCCGCGCGTGGATCGAATGGCAGCCGCTCGGCGTCGTCGGCATCGTGAGCCCCTGGAACTTCCCGATCGGTCTCGCGCTGCAGCCGCTCGCCCAGGCGTTCGCGGCGGGAAATCGCGCGATGCTCAAGCTCTCGGAGCTGACGCCACGGACCGCGGTTCTCGTGCAGACGACGATCGCGGAGACGTTCGATTCGACGGAAGCCGTCGTCGTCACCGGTGGGCCGGAGATCGGCGCCGAGTTCTGTCGCCTGCCGTTCGATCATCTGCTGTTCACCGGCGGCACCGCGATCGCGCCTCACGTGCAGCGCGCAGCGGCCGAGAACCTCGTGCCGACGACGCTCGAGCTCGGCGGCAAATCGCCCGTCGTGATCGCGCCCGAGGCGGATCTCGCGTCGGCCGCGCAGCGGATTGCCTCGGGCAAGGTGATCAACGCGGGGCAGATCTGCCTCGCGCCCGACTACGTGTTCGTTCCCGCCGGCAAGGAGCGCGCGTTCGCCGACGCGATCGGCGCGGTCTTCGCGAAGATGCTGCCGACGATGGTCGCGAACGACGACTACACCTCGATCGTTGCGGCGAAGCACTACGAGCGGCTCCGCGGCTACCTCGACGACGCGCGCTCGAAGGGGGCGGAGCTGATCGAGATCAATCCGGCGCGCGAGGACTTCGCGAGCCAGCCGCACCACAAGCTTCCGCCGACGCTCGTGCTCGGGGCGACGGATGACATGAAGGTCATGCAGGAGGAGATCTTCGGACCGCTGCTGCCGATCCTCGGCTACCGGAGCCTCGACGAAGTGATCGCGTACGTGAACGCGCGCCCGCGGCCGCTCGCGACGTACTATTTCGGTGCGGAGGACGAGAGCTGGCGGCGCTACGTCGATCGCACGCTCTCGGGCGGCGTCGTGCTGAACGACGTCATCATGCACGCCGCGATCGAAGACTTGCCGTTCGGCGGGGTCGGCGCGAGCGGCATGGGCAGCTACCACGGTCGCGCCGGCTTCGAGACGTTCAGCCACCCGCGCGCGATCTTCCGCTCGCCGCGCTTCGCGATGAGCGGGCTCATGGCGCCGCCGTTCGGCGCGCTCACGCGGAAGATCCTCGGTTGGATGCTCCGCCGCGAGCGCAGCGCGGTGGCGAAGCGCCTTGCCCGTTAGAGGAGATTCTTGATGGCCCGATCCTACAAGCTCGTCTCCACCGACGATCACATCACCGAGCCGCCCGGCATGTTCGACGCTCGGCTGCCGAAGAAGTACGCCGGTCGGATCCCCCGCGTCATCGAGGACGACCAGGGCTCAGCCTGGAACGTCGACGGCACGATCACGCGCATCAGCGGGCTGGCGAACGCGGCCGGGCAGAAGGAAGAGGAGTTCAGCCCGAAGAGCCCGCGCTTTGACGGCATGCGCAAGGGCGCGTACGACGCGAAGGCGCGCCTCGCGGACATGGACCTCGACGGCGTCGACGCGCAGGCGACGTTCCCGACGTTGCCGGGGCCCGCGGGCGGACGATTCGCCCTGCTCGCGGACAAGGAGTACGCGCTCACGTTGATCCGCGCGTACAACGATTGGCTCGTCGAGGAGTGGTCGGCGGCCGATCCCGCGCGGATCCTCGGTCTCGCCGTGCTGCCGCTCTGGGATCTCGCCCTCGCGGCGAAGGAGATCTACCGCGTCCACGAGCGCGGCTTGAAAGGCATCACGTTGCCGAGCGCGCCGCACACCTTCGAGGGCGTGCCGGGCTTCCCCGACGCCGCGTGGGACGGCGTCTGGCGCGCGCTCGAGGACACGAAGATGCCGGCGCTCATCCACATCGTCTCCGGCAACTCGGATTACTCGTTCCTGCAGCCGGGCGCGGGCGCGCCGGCCGCGGTGTTCGTCCACCTCGCGCCGTCGAGCAACATGACGATCCTTTCGACGCTTCTCTTTTCCGACGTCCTCGTCCGATTTCCGAAGCTCAAGTTCATTTCGGCGGAGTCGGGCATCGGCTGGGTGCCGTACTTCCTCGAGCGCGCCGATTACACGTTCCGGAAGCACCGCTACTGGACGGGCGTCACGGGCGGCACGCCGCCGTCGGAGCTCTTCCGCCAGTCGATCCACGTGAACTACATCAGCGATCAGTCGGGCATCGAGCAGCGCCACCGGATCGGCGTCGACAACATCATGCTCGGCATCGACTACCCGCACACCGACACGACGTGGCCGAACACGCAGAAGGTGATCGCCGCACAGATGGCCGGCATTCCCGACGACGAGCGCATGAAGATCTGCGCCGGGAACGCGGTCCGCGTCTTCGGTCTCTAGAAGAAAGGTCCCATGAAGAACGTTCTCTGCGAGATGCTGGGGATCGATTTTCCCCTGCTCGCGTTCAGCCATTGCCGCGACGTGATCGTCGCGGTCAGCAAGGCCGGCGGTTTCGGCGTATTCGGCGCCTCGAGCTACACGCCCGAGGAGCTCGAGGTCGAGCTCGCGTGGATCGACCGGCACATCGACGGCAAACCGTACGGCGCGGACATCCTCGTGCCCGAGAACCTCTCGATCGGAAAGGAGCTTGGGATCACGACGGGCGAGCTCGCGAAGCACGTGCCCGAGGAGCACCGCGCGTTCGCCGAGCAAGTGCTCCGCGATCACGGCATCGACCTCGGTTCGGAAGGGCTCGCGCGCGCGCGCCGAAACGCGGACACGCCTGCCTCGGTGCTCGGCGACACGCCGGAGCGGCTGCTCGAGGTCGCCTTCCGCCATCCGATCCGCCTCGCCGCGAACGCGCTCGGCGTGCCGCCGAAGTGGATGCTCGAGATGGGGCGCGCGCATGGCGTTCCCGTCGCCGCGCTCGTCGGCTCGAAGGATCACGCGGTTCGCCAGGTCGAGGCGGGCGCCGACCTGATCGTCGCCCAAGGCACGGAGGCCGGCGGGCATTGCGGCGAGGTCACGACGCTCGTCTTGATCCCCGAGGTCCTGAAGGCGGTGAAGCCGCTCCGCGACGTCCCCGTCGTCGCCGCAGGCGGCATCATGACCGGGCGACAGATGGCCGCGTGCATGGCGATGGGCGCGGCCGGCGTCTGGACGGGCTCGGTGTGGCTGCCGACGATCGAGTCGGAATGCTCCGACATCGTCCGCCAGAAGTTCGTGGCCGCGTCGTCACGCGACACCGTGCGTTCGAAGAGCCGAACGGGGAAGTTCGCCCGTCAGCTCCGCTCCGATTGGACCGACGCGTGGGCGCGTCCGGAAAGTCCCGGCACGCTGCCGATGCCGCTGCAGAGCTTCGTGAGCGAGCCGGCGCTCGCGCGCGCGCTGAAGGCCGCCGAGGCGGGCAACGCGGAGGCGCGGAAGCTCGTCACCTACTTCGTCGGCCAGGGCATCGGGCTCGTCGACGGCGTCAAATCGTGCCGCACGGTCGTGCAGGAGTTCCGCGAAGAGTTCGCCGAGGCGCTCGGGGACATGCAGGGCTGGCTCGAGGCCTGATCCGAAGGCATAGGCATCCGCATGGGACGAATCTTCGAAACTCGCAAGTCCACGATGATGGCCCGCTGGGACAAGATGGCGAAGGCCTTCACCCGGATCGGCAAGGACATCGCGATCGCCGTGAAAGCGGCTGGCCCGAACCCCGACAGCAACCCCGCCCTCCGGCGCGTGATCCAGAACGCGCGCGCCGTGAACATGCCGAAGGACAAGGTCGAGTCGGCGATCAAGCGAGCGTCGGGGCAGGCCGCCACCGCCTACGAGGAGATCGTCTATGAGGGGTACGCACCGCACGGGATCGCGGTGCTGGTCGAGTCGGCGACCGACAATCCGACGCGTACCGTCGCGAACATCCGCACGCACTTCAATCGCTTCGGCGGAAACCTCGGCGCGACGGGCAGCGTGGCGTTCCAGTTTCAGCGGATGGGCGTGTTCCGCTTGAAGCCCGAGGGCATCGACGCCGAGACGCTCGAGCTCGACCTGATCGATCACGGGCTCGAGGAGATGGGCGAGGGTAGCGGCGAGAACGGCGAGCCGGTGCTGGTGGTGCGCTGTGCCTTCAACGCGTTCGGCCAGCTCCAGCGCGCGCTCGAGGACCGCAAGATCACTCCCGCCTCCTCGCAGTCCGAGTACATCCCGCAGAATCCGCGGACGCTGCCCGAGGACGAGGCGACCGAGGTCCTGAAGATGATCGACGAGCTCGAGCAGGACGACGACGTGCAGCGCGTGTTCCACGCCCTCGTCTAGGAGTACTCACCCCCGGGCTTACGCCTGACCCCCTGAGGGGGTGCTGGGGCCCCACTAGATCCGCTTGATGTAGCCGCCGTCGATGATCAGCGTCTGGCCGGTCATCCACGACGCCGCGTCGCTCAAGAGAAAGAGGAGCACGCCGTTCAGCCCGTCGGGCTCGACGCGGCGGTTGATCGGCGTCATCGAGAGGAGCCGATCCATCACGCCGGGCGGCGGCGTGACCTTCGTCGCGTCCGTGAAGATGGGACCTGGCGCGATCGCGTTGACGGTGATCCCCCGCGGGCCGAGCTCGGCCGCGAGCCCTTGCGTGAGGCCGATCAGCGCGAGCTTGCTCGAGCCGTACGCGCCGCCCCCGCCCATGTAGGCGGCGGACGACGTCTGGTTCACGATCCGCCCCCAGCCCGCTTCGATCATCATCGGCGCGATCGCCTGCGCCATGAGCAGCGCGCCGTCGAGGTTCACGGAGTAGAGCTTTCGCCAATAGGCGATGTCGACCTCGAGGAGCTTGTCGAGGCGCATCGAGTGGTAGATCGCGGCGTTGTTGACGAGGATCGTGGCCGGGCCGAGCGCGCGCCGAACGCTGTCGGCGAGCTTCAGGCACGAGCCCTTGTCGCTGATGTCGACGGCGACGGCGATCGCGCGCCCGCGGGCGGCCTCGATCTCGGCGACGGTCTCGCGCGCGCCTGCCTCGTTCACGTCGGCGGCGGCGACGACCGCGCCGGCCGCGGCGATCGCCTTCGCGTATTCCTTGCCGATGCCTTGCGCGGCTCCGGTGACGATCGCGACGCGTCCCTCGAGTGTCATTCCGTTGTCTCTCCTTGACCGGCGGGCCGCGGGTAAAATAGGTGACGATTTCGTGTCGGGCAACCGCATCCGAGTCGCGCTCTGGGGCACCGGGGACGTCGGGCACTACGTGATCCGCGGCGTCGCGATGCGCGACGACCTCGAGCTCTGCGGCGTCCGCGTCTGGAGCGAGGAGAAAGCCGGCCGCGACGCGGGCGAGCTCGTCGGCTGGGAGCCGCTCGGCGTCCGCGCGACGACATCGACCGAGGAGATCCTCGCGGCGAAGCCGGATTGCCTGATCCACGCAGCGCCCTCGAACGTGATCGAGCCGGTCGCGGAGTTCCTGGCTGCCGGCATCGACGTCGTCTCGCTCTGCTCGACGAGCCTCGTCCATCCGGCGAGCGCGCCGCCCGCGATCCGCGATCCGCTCGAGGCCGCTTGCCGCGCCGGCGGCTCGACGCTCTTCTACGGCGGCATCGATCCGGGGTTTGCGGCCCACACGCTGCCGATCGTGCTCTCCGGGATCTGCGAGCGGATCGATCGGCTGACGTCGTACGAGGTGCGCGACTACGACCCCTTGCCGCTTCACCAGCTCGACTGGTTCCACTTCGGGCGCGAATCGACGGAGGGCGCGCGATTCTTCACGCCAGGCGGGATCGCGCGCGTGTGGGAAGCGCCGCTCAGGGTGATCGGCGACGCGCTCGGCGTCACGATCGAGAAGATCCTCGAGTTCCACGAGATCGAGCGCGCGCCGGAGACGTTTCAGGTGCCGGCGATGACCGTGGCGGCCGGCACGATCGCGGCCGTGCGCTTCGGGCTCTCCGGCATCGTCGGCGGCGTCGAGCGCTTGCGGATCGAGCACGTGAATCGCTTGCGTCGCGATCTTGCGCCGCAATGGACGCAGCAGCAGGGGTACGGCGTGAAGATCGAGGGCCAGCCGAGCTATCACCTGCACCTCGACCTCTGGGATCCGGCCGGGCGCCAGCAGCGCCCGGCGCTCTGGGGCACGGCGATGTACATGGTGAATGCCGTGCCGCAAGTGGTGCGCGCGGCGCCGGGAATTGCGAGCGTGCTCGATCTGCCTTACATCACCGCTCGCGCCGTCGGCGGTCGCCACCAGGACGACGACTGGACGGTGAGCAAGCGGATTCTGCGCGGCGAGCGGCGCTGACGACGAGAAGGAGAGGTGCCATCGATGAAGCGTCAGGCAAGGGGAACCGTCGCGCTGCTCGTCGCGGCGCTCGTGTGCATCGCGGGCGACGCGCGAGCGGCTTCATACGAGATCTGGGCCGCGGACCAGGGCACGAACAAGCTCCACGTCTTCGTCCCCGATCCGGCGAAGGGCGGAGCGCTCCTCACCGAGAGCAGCGTCGTCGATCTCGGCGCGGCCGGCGTCGACATGCCGCACATGATCGACTTCACCTCCGACTTCGCCTACGCCTTCGTCGCCAACGTGCAATCCGGCAACGTCGCGGTCATCCGCGCCGCCGATCGCAAGCTCCTGAAGCTCCTCGATACGGGCGCGATGAGCCACATGGCCGCGGTCACCCCCGACGACAAGAGTGTGATCGTCGACGTGATGAACCCGAACGGCGAGCTGGTCGAGATCGTCATCGACCGCGCGAAGGAAGAGTTCACGATCGGCCGCCGCCTCCGGATCGCCGAGGACCCTGCGTTCAAGGCTCGCGCCGCCGAGTTTCCGGGCTGGAGCCCCGTCTGCCACGAGTACACCGCCGACGGCGCCCACGCTTTCGTCACGCTCGGCCCGCCGCTCGACAAGGGCGGGCTGCTCCTCTTCGACGTGCGCGCCTTCCGCCTGACGAAGGTTCACCCGGTGAGCGAGATCCGGGTGAACTGCGGCACGATCCGCTCGCCCGACGGGGCCAAGATCTATCTGAACGGCGGCTCGCTCGCCGAAGGTCACTGGTACGTCTTCGACGCGAAGACGCAACGCCCGATTCCCGACGAGCGGGGCGAGATCCGGCGCGATAGCCGCGGCAAGGACGCGCACGGCGTCTGGTTCACGCCCGACGGTCGCGAGCTCTGGATGGTGAACCGCGCCTCGAGCAATGCCATCGTCATCGACCCCGCGACCGACCGCGTCGTCGCCGAGATCGCCGACGTCGGACCTTCGCCCGACATCCTGACGATGTCGCCGGACGGCAAGTGGGCCTTCATCACGCTCCGCGGCCCGAAGCCACGCAGCGGCCCGCATCAGATCGCGGGCACCCGACCCGGGATCGCGATCGTCGACGTCGTCGCGCGGAAGCTCGCCACGATCCTCGAACCGGCCAAGGGCAACGAGAAGAGCGACTTCCACGGCATCGCGATGCGCGAGCGCTGAAGGAGACGCCGAGGAATCAGGCGTCCGGCTGCAGGTGGAGAACGGTGCGCTCGCGGAGCGGCACCGTCACGGTCGCGCGGCCTTGCTCGTCGGGCACCACGGAAAGATCGCCGGCGCCGCGAAGCGTGTAGCGACGGCCCGGCTTCAGTCGTTCGATGCCGAGCGGCTGCGGCCCCGCGGCCCCGCCGGGATGGAGCACGAGCTCGAGATCGTCGCCGCGGCTGAACGCCTTGGCGACGAGCACGTCGGGGTAGGACGCCTCGGCGAGCAGCGGTCCTTCGAACACGGACGCGGGCGGTGAAGTGTTGACCGCGTCGCGCCAGCCGTTCGGGCGGAGGAGGCGGTCCATCGCGATCGTCGCGTTCGCGAACGTCGACACGCCGCGATGGAAGAGCGCGCCGTTCTCGACGGTCCGCCGCTCGTCACCATCGAGGCGCGCGAGCGCGGCCTCGGCGATCTCGTCGTCGCCCATCTCGCGCGCCGAGCCGAGGAACGTGTCGACGACGAAGACGTCGTTGAACGTGTAGTTGCCGTAGTCGACGTTCTTCGCGGGGATGCGGAGCTCCCAGCGCCCGTCGACCTTCTTTGCGTATTCGCGCCGCACGATCGCCCAGTAGCGGTGCGCGAGATCGGGGAAGACGGGATTCAGCTCCTTCGCGAGGATCGCATCCGGCACGGGAAAAGGCACCGCGAATCCCGTGAGGTTCGATCGTAGCGAGACGAGGCTCGAATCCGGCGCCATGAAGTCCGACTCCAGGCGCTCGCGGAACCGCTCGCGGATCGAGGCTGCGTTCGACGTGCCGAGCACGCGATCGAATGCCGTCAGCGTCTTGAGCCCGCGGATGTTGCAGTTCGGGTAGACCCAGTTCGGCTCGCACGGGAAGAGGCAGAAGCCATCGCGATAGCGCGCGTAGTTCTCCATCAGCGATGCGACGACGTCGCGCGCATCGTGACGGTAGACGTGGCGGTCGCTGACGCGGAACTCGAGGCACCCCGGCTCGAGGTAACGCCGGTCGCCGGTGTTGCCCATGTAGAGCGCGAGGTTCAGCCCGATGTAGCCGGTCAGCATGATGTTGTCGCGGCCGACCGGATCGGGGTCGAGGTTCAAGTGTCCCCAGAGGCTCTCCCAGCGCCAGTAGGACAGTACCTGCGGTAACAGATATTTCTGGATGAGCCGCCGCTGCGCCTCGCTCACGTAACCGTGGAAGCTCGGCGTGTAGCGTCCCTGCGCGACCGCGAGCGTCCAGCCGATCTGGTTGATCTGGTAGCGCATCGCGGAGGTCTGGAACTGATCGATGCGCTCGAAGCCGGCGAACTCGTCGACCGGTTGCAGCGCGCGATCGAGGCAGAAGCGAAGCGCGGCGAGCTGATCGCGATCGAGCTCGTCCGCGCCGACGGCGGGTGTCGCCGCCGCGGCGGACTCGACCCGCGCCGCGACGGATGCGATCTCGGCGGGCAGGTAGCGGTTCCGCTCGTCTCGCCTCGCGATCTGTTGCTTACGCTGCCGGGCGAAAGCGTTGGACGCGCCGACCGCGGCCGCGGCGACACACGCGACGACGACGACCGGCGCCGGTGCCCAGATCGTTTCCGCGAACGCCGCCGCGGCGAGCGCGGCGCCGAGCCAGACGCCGATCGGCGCGACCACCATGCCGGCGCCGAACCAGGCGAAGAGCGCGAGCGCCATCGCGACGAGCACCGGCACCATCCAGATCGCGCTCCACCCGCCGAGCGCGATGAAGCCCGCGCCCGGGAACCAGAGCCCGAGCCCGAACGCGCGAAGCGGCGCGGGGGCGCCGATCAGCGAAGGCAGCAGACCGAGCGCGCAGAGGATCGCGTAGGCGACGGCCGTTCGCCGCAAGAGCACCCGCGTGTGCGGCCGGCGTCCGGTCGTGGAGGAGATCTCTTCGGCGACGGCTTCGATCCGCGCGGCGGTGGCGATCGAGGTCATTCGCGAGCATCCTCCGACGCCCCGTGCGATCCGTGCGACAGATGAGCGTGGCCGCGATGATGGAGCCCGAGCGCCAACCCGACGAGCACGACGCCGATCGAGAGGCCGACGATCGCCGCGCGACGCCATTGAAAAATGCGATCGCGCCAGGCGAGCATGGTCGCGATCACGAAGGCGGCGAAGACGCAGCAGGCCATCACGGGAATCCTAGTCCACGCACTCTTCCCGTACCAGCTCGACGAGCCGGCCGAGGACATCGAGCTTTTTCATGGTGCCGTCGGCCATGACGCTCAGGCCGAGGACCGTGATCCCGCTTCCGCGAAACGCGCGGAGCCGCTCGCGCACCATCGCCTCGGTGCCGAGCAGGCTCGTGCGGATCGCCATCTCGTCGGGCACGCGCGCGGCGGCCTCGTCGCGCTTTCCCTCGACCCAGAGGCTCTGCACGGCCGCCGCGTCGTCTGCGTAACCGAGCCGGCGAAACGCGGCGTTGTAGAAGTTCGTCTTCGGCGAGCCCATGCCGCCGAGCTGGAATGCGAGCGCCGCCTTCCGCTTCGCGAGCATGCGCTCGACGTCCTCGCCGATGCCGGCGACGACGTCGACTCGCGCCTCGAAGCGATCGAGGCTCCGGCCGGCTCGCGCCGCGCCGCGTCGGATCGGCGCGAAATAGACGTCGGCAGCTTCGGGCACGAACGACGTCGCGCACCAGCCGTCGGCGAGCTCGCCGGTCAGCTCGAGCGCCTTCGGCCCGAGCGCGCCGATCCAGATCGGGATCGCCGGGTTCGCCGGCTGCGCGAGCCGGAGCGCCTTGCCCTCGCCGCCGGGCCGCGGCAGCCGGTAGTGCGCGCCGTCGTAGACGAGCTTCTCGCCGGCGAACGCGAGGCGGACGATGTCGATCGTCTCGCGGAGCCGCTCGACCGGCTTCGCGAACGGCTCGCCGAGGAGGCCCTCGACGACTTGCGGCCCGCTCACGCCGAGGCCGAGGATGAAGCGGTTGCCCGTGATCGCCGCCATGCTCATCGCGGTCATCGCGGTCATCGACGGCCGGCGTGCGCCGACCTGCATCACGCCCGCGCCGTAGGTGAGCCGGTTCGTCCGCCCGGCGACGAACGCGAGCGGCGCGACGGCGTCCATGCCCCAAGCTTCCGCCGACCACACCTGATCGATGCCGAGCTTCTCGGCCTCGACCACGTACGCGACGACGTCGTCGAACTTGCCCTTGCCGGAGGCTTCGCCGCCGACGTTGATCGAAGTCTTCATGGTCCCTCGACGACGCCTTCGGCTACGAGGGCGTCGATCTCCGCTGGCGTGTAACCGAGAATCTCCTCGAGCACCTCGTGCGTGTGCTCACCGAGCCGGGGCGCGGGCGCGTCGACCGGACACGGCGTGCCGGAGAATCGCCACGGCACGCCGACGTGCTGGCGTGCGCCGACCTCGGGATGCGGCACGTCGACGAAGAAGCGGCGCGCGGCGAGGTGCGGGTCCGCGGCGAGGTCGCGGCTCGTCATCGCCGGGAACGCGGCGACGCCGGCGTCCTGGAGCCGGCGCGTCGCCTCCTCCGCCGAGAGCGTCTCCGTCCAGCGCGAGACGATCGCCTCGAGCTCGCTTTCGTTTCTTTTCCGGGCCGCGTGTGACTCGAAGCGCGGGTCTCGCGCGAGCTCGGCGTCGCCGATCGCGCCGCAGAACGCGCGCCACTCGTCATCGGTCGCGATCGCGATCGACACCCAGCGGTCCTTGCCGGCGGCGCGGAAGATCCCGTGCGGCGCCATCCGGCGATCGCGGTTGCCGTCTCGCTCCGGCGCGGCGCCGCTCATCTGCGCTTCGAGGAGCGCCTCCGGAAGGAGCGTCGCCGACGCCTCCCAGAGCGAGACGTCGATCGCCTGCCCCTCGCCGGTGCGCCGCCTGTGGTGGAGTGCGGCGAGCACCGCGAGCGCGCCATGCAGGCCCGAGGTCGGATCGCCGTATGACATGCCGACGTGCATCGGCGGACCGCCGGCGTAGCCCGTCACGGAGGAGAACCCCGCGAGCGGGACCGTCGCCGGGCCGTACGAGACGAAATCGCGATCGGGCCCCGAGTGCCCGTAGCCGGAAATCGAGAGCATGATGACGTCGGGACGGAGCCGACGGCACTCCGCGTACCCGAGGCCCAAGCGCTCCATCACCCCGTTCGCGAAGTTCTCGGCGACGACATCGCTCGCCGCGACGAGCCGGCGCGCGATCTCCAGGCCACGCGTGTGCTTCAGGTCGACGACGATCGATCGCTTCCCCTGGTTGTACTGATTGAAGTAGCCGCTCCGGTTCGGCCCGGGCTGCGAATCCGCGAACGGGGGCGCCACGCGCGTGACGCAGATCCGCTTGCGCGTCTCGACGCGGATCACCTCGGCGCCGAGATGCGCGAGCTGGGCGGTCGCGAACGGCCCTGCCCAAACCCAGGTGAAGTCGGCGACGCGAATGCCGGCGAGCGGTTTCACGCGCTCGTCCCGAGCTCGCGGAGGATCTCCGCGGTGTGCTGGCCGAGCGCGGGTGCCGGCAGGCGGAGGCGCCAGGGAGTCCGCGAGAGCAAGTACGGCGCGCCCGGCAGGCGGAGCTCGCCGATTCCCGGCTGCGCCCAGGTCGCGAAGAAGCCGCGCGCATTCAGATGCGGCGAGGAGAGGAGATCGCCGACGGTCGAGACCGGCGCGATCGGTACGCGTCTCTTCTGCAGGAGCTCGTAGACCGATCGCACCGTCTGGTCGGCCATCCACTCGGCGATCATCGGCTTCAGCGCGTCCCAGTGGGCGCCGCGCTGGAAGCGATCGGAGAAGATCTCGAGCCCGGCCCATTCGGGATTGCCGACGATCTCGACGAAGGATCGCCACTGATGCTCTTCGACCATGCAGAGGAAGACCCAGCCGTCCGTGCAGGCGAAGAAGTCGACCGGCTGGATCGTCTTGCGTCCGAGCCGCGAGGCGGTGAGCCCGCGATACGTCCACCACGAGAACGACGCCTCGAGAATCGTCACCAGGCATTCCTGAACGGAGACCTCGACGTGCTGGCCGGCGCCGCTCGCGTCTCGCGCGTAAAGAGCGGCGAGCGAAGCCACCGCGGCGTTGAGCCCGGCTTGGAACGCGGCCTGCTGCCCGAACGCGCGGAGCGGCGGCAAGTCGTCGGTGCCCGGCCCGCCGCCGTTCAGGTACGCGACGCCGCCGGCGCTCCAGAGGTTGAGATCGTACGCCTTGTAGTCGCGATGGGGCCCCGAAAGTCCGAAGGGAGTGATCGACGTCGCGACGAGCCGCGGCCGGTCGCGGAGCACGCGATCCGGCTCGAGGCCGTAAGCCGGGAGCTCGGCGGGCGCGAGGTCGTGCACGACGAGGTCGACTCGATCGAGAACCTTCTCGAGGCGCGCGCGATCCGCGACGGACTCGAAATCGAGGACGACGCTCCGCTTGTTCGTGTTGAGATAGACGAAGAGGCCGCTCGCCTCCGGATCCGTGCGTCCGCCGGGGAACGGCCCGAACGCGCGCGTCGGATCGCCTCCGGGCGGCTCGATCTTGATCACGTCGGCGCCGAGATCGGCGAGGAGCTTCGCGGTGTAGGAAGCCGACACGCCGCGGCCGATCTCCGCGACGCGGACGTCGGACAAGGACAGGGTCGCCGCGTCGGTGCGGGGAGGAGAGAAAGTCGTCACCTATATTCGGTGAACTACCGAAGGCGGCGCCCTGTCAAGCGAGGGCGAGCGGGTCAGCGCACGCGGTGCGGGCGCTTCACGCCCATCGGCGGGCGATGGCCCGTCTCGGGATTTCCGATGTGCGTGTAGGCAAGCCCGTTCTGCAGCGCGATCGAGCGCACCATCTCGAGCGACTCCCAGATCGCGCGCACCGTGCCCTGGACGGCTTCCGGCCGGCGCGCGGCGATCTCGGCCGCGAGCTCGTGCGCGCGGCCCCAGAGCTCGATCGCGGCGGACGACCTCGGTGACTAGCCCAAGCCGGAGCGCGGTCTCGGCGCCGATGCGCTCTTCGTTGCCCATCGAGCGCCCAGCGGAGCACGTCGCCGAGCGGCACACCGCGATGGAGCAGACCGATCGGCTCGAGCGCGGAGACGATGCCGCCGTTCGCGTGCGGGTCGAAGAACGTCGCGTCGCTCGCGCAGAGGATGATGTCGGCCTCGTTGATGAAGTACTGGCCGCCGCCGGCGCACATGCCGTGCACGGCGGCGACGACGGGCTTCCAGCACTTGTGATGCTTCGGGCCGAGGCTCGCGCCGGGATCCTCGTGGTTCCAGATGTTGCGGTCGGTCCACCACGCGCCCTGCTTGACGTCGATGCCGGTGCAGAACGCGCGCTCGCCGGCGGCGCGAAGCACGACGGCATGGATCGCGTCCGCATCGCGGATGGTCGTCCACGCCTCCGTCATCTCCTTCGCCATCTGCTCGTTGAAGGAGTTCAGCTGCTCGGGGCGATTCAGCGTGATCGTCGCGACGGCATCGTCGCCGGTCTCGAAGAGGATCGTCTGGAAGGCGCTCACGTGGGCTTCTCCGTTTTCCCGAACCGAATCTTCGCGTTGTCCCAGGAGATCCAGCTCGTCGGCGTGAATCGGAGCGTCGCGCTCCCGCTCGTGTAGTGCTTGCGCGTCGCATCCGGGGCGCGCCCCAAATCGGGGCGGAACGCGCGATACTTCTCGTCGAGCGCGCGGCCGACGCGCTCGATCGTGGACTCGTCGTCGGCGATCGCGACGGTCCCGTCCATCATCACCGCCTTGAGCTCGCACCAGGCGAGCCCGCTCTCGACGAGGAACGAGGCGCGCGGATCGTGGCGGATGCGCGCCACTTTCTTGGAGCGCGACGGCGTCGTGAACCACAGCGCGCCGTCGAAGCTCGCGAACCAGAGCGGGAGCGGCACCGCGCGCCCGTCGCGGCGGAGGGTCGTCAGGATCCCGGTGTGGGACTTGCCGACGAAATCCCAGAGCTCTTCTTCGGAGAGCTGGATGCCCACGGCGACTACTTCCCCTTGTAGACGGGCGGGCGCTTTTCCATGAACGCGCGCGTCGCCTCGCGGTGATCTTCCGTCTTGCCGGTGAGCGACTGATTCAGCGCCTCGAGATCGAGGATCTCCTCGAGCCGCGCGTGCTCGGCGGTGTTCAGCGTCCGCTTCATGTAGGCGTAGGCGACGGTCGGGCCCGACGCGATCCGGCGCGCGAACGCCATCGACTCTTCCTCGAGCGATTCCTTGGGCACGACGCGATTCACGAGCCCGACGCGGAGCGCTTCCGCCGCGTCGATTTTGTCGCCGAGGAAGTAGAGCTCGCGCGCCTTCGCGGTGCCGAGGAGCCGCGTCAGGAAGTACGAGCCGCCGTAGTCGCCGGAGAAGCCGACCTTGATGAACGCCGTCAGGAAGGTCGCGTCCGAGGAGGCGATCCGCACGTCGCACGAGCAGGCGACTCCGAGGCCCGCGCCGGCGGCGGCCCCGTGGATCACCGCGATCGTCGGCTTCGGCATGTCGTGGAGCACGCGGACGACGTCCATGTTGCCGCGGAGCCAGCGCACGCGGCCCTCGAACGTCTCGGTCGCGTGCGCCGCCTCGATCTCCGCCGGATCGGGCTCGCCTTTGCGGTTGTCGCCCATCACGCTGATGTCGCCGCCCGCGCAGAAGCCGCGGCCGGCGCCGCGCAGCAAAACCACCTTGACCTCTGGGTTCGTCGCCGCCTCGTTTGCGGCGTCGAGCAGCGCGCGCATCAGCGGCGGGTTCAGCGCGTTCAGGCGCTCCGGGCGGTTCATCGTCAGCACGAGAACGCCGTCGTTCAGCTCGCGGATCAGCACGTCACTCATGGTTCATGGCCTCACAGTTCGTTGGGTTCGTCCACCAATTCGAAGACCGGCGCGGCGAAGTCGCCGCCCTCGATCCGTTCGATCCGCGCGCGGACGCGGGCGCCGATCGCGATTCGTTTCGGGTCCCCGAAGATCCGCCCCGGCAGGCGGATCGTTCCATCCTCTTCGAGCGCGACGAGCGCGATCCCGTACGGCCGCAGCGATTCGAAGCCCGGCGCGACGGGATGATGCTGCACGATGAACGTGTGGATGGTCCCGCGGCCGGAGACCGGAGCGAGCACGAGCTCGCCGTTGCAATGTCGGCAGCGCTCGAGCGGCGGGAACTGTCGGCGCCCACAGCTCGAGCACTGCGGGATCGCGAGCTCGCCGGCGGCGAGCGCGTCCCACCAGGGCTTGGAGTCGAGTCCGGGAAGAGGCTGCGGCGGATGCATCGCTCAAGCTCGTTCGTAGACGAGCGCGCCACCATACGGCCCCGTGCCGGCCGTGACGAGCGCGATCTCGGCATGGGCGACCTGGCGCTCCCCCGCCTCGCCGCGGAGCTGGAGCACGGCCTCGTAGTGGTGGTTGAGGCCGTGAATGTAGCCCTCGGAGAGGAGGCCGCCGTGCGGGTTCACGACGACGTCGCCGCCGTAGGTGGCGCGCCCTTCGGCGAATGCGTGCCCGGCTTGCCCGCGCGCGCAGAAGCCGTAGTCCTCGAACGTCGCGAGCGTCGTGTAGGTGAAGCAGTCGTAGAGACAGGCGACGTCGACGTCATCCGGCCCGACGCCGCTCGCCTCCCAGAGTCGCGGCGCGACGTGCGCGGAATAGAGCCGCGTCATGTCGCCCCATTGATCCGGGTAGCCGCCGGCGCCGGTGTGGAAGGCGTGGCCGCGCATGCCGATCGCGGGCTTCGCGAGGCTCCGCGCGCGATCGCGGTCCGTGACGAGCAGCGCGACCGCACCGTCCGTCTCGACCGCACAATCGAAGAGGCGAAACGGCTCGTTGATCCAGCGCGACGCGAGATAGTGGTCGAGCGTCATCGGCTCGCGGAGGAGCGCGTGCTCGTTCGCCACGGCGTGGGCGCGCGTCGTCACCGCGACGTACCCGAGATCCTCGATGGTGCACCCGGTCTCGTGGAGGTAGCGCTGCGCGTACATCGCGAACCACTGCCCGGGCACGACGTAGCCGTGCGGCGCGCCGTATTGCGAGGCGCCGCCGATCTCGACGGCGCCGTCGACGCGGCCGAAGCGGTGACCGGAGCGCGAATTCAGCGAGCGAAACACCAGCACGTTCTTCGCCGCGCCGCTCTCGATCGCCATCATCGCGTTCGCGACGGTCGCGGTGACGACGTTGCCCCCGCCGATCAGGTTCGCCGCGTAACCGAGCCCTTCGATCCCGAGGCCGTAGGCGACTTCCTCGCCGGTCGCGCTGTCATTGAGCGCGATGAACGTGACGATGCCGTCGACTTCCGCGACCGGCAGGCCGGCGTCGTCGAGCGCGGTGCGGCAGGCCTCCACGGCCATGCCGAGCGTCGAGCGCCCGGACTTCCGCGAGTACGCGGTGCGGCCGATGCCGGCGATGACGGCCCGCTTCACGCCCTCGATTACGCCCAGACGAGCGGGAGAGTGTCGAGGCCGGCGACGCCGCCGATGTGCTGCTTCAGCTTCGCGCCGTCGGCGATGCGGAACTCGGGGATGCGGCGTAGCCACTCTTCGATCGCGACCGCGAGCTCGACGCGCGCGAGGTGCGAGCCGAGGCACCGATGCGCGCCGGCGCCGAAGGCGAGATGGCGGTTTTCCTTGCGATCGATCACGAACTCCCCGGCGCGGGCGAAGCCGTCGGGATCGCGGCTCGGCGCCGGCGTCGCGAGCACGACTCGATCGCCCGCGCGCATCGGGCAGCCGGCGAACTCGACGTCCTTGGTCACGTAACGCGAGGTGATGACGATGGCATAGTAGCGGAGGAACTCCTCGACCGCGTCCGGAATCATCTCCGGCCGCTCGCGCAGCAGCGTGCGATGCTCGGGGCGCTCGGCGAGATGGCGAAAGACGTAGCTCAGCATGCCCGCGACGGTGTCGAGCCCGGCCATATAGAGGAGGAACGAGATGCCGAGGAGCTCTTCGTCGGTGAGCTTCCGGCCTTCGAAATCGGCCTGGACGAGGTAGCTCACGAGGTCGTCGCGCGGTTCCGCCTTCCGCGCCGCGATCAGGCGGCCGAGGTACTGCGCGACCGTCATGCGGATCTCGCCGCGAAACCCGCCGGCCGGGTCGTCTGGATCCGTCGCGTGCATCATCCGCTCGATCCAGCCGAGAAACGTCGGAGCCTCTTCGACGGGGAGGCCCATCATCTTCATGAAGACGGTAGTGGGGAAGAGGCGAGCGAACTCGCCGACGAAGTCGCACTTGCCGTTCGCGCGGAAGCCCTCGATCAGCTCGACGCAGCGAGCACGGATCTGCGGCGTCATCTCCTTCGCCGCCGTCGGCGTGAACCACTGGTTGAGGAGGCGGCGGTACGTCGTGTGCGCGGGCGGATCGAGCGTGAGCGGGAGCCACGGCATCTGCTCGTTCACGTCGGTGAACGCGAGGATCACGCGGCTCGAGAAGAGCTCGTGCTGCTGGAATGCCTCGCGGACGTCCTCGAAGCCGAGCAGGTACCAGACCGTCCAGGAGGCGGCGTCGCTCCGGAAAACGCGGCCTTCCCCGCGGAACCGGTCCCAGATGTCCGGATGATTGGCGACGACGTCGGCATCGTTCTCGTGGTTGAAGCCGGGGCGGAGCGCGATCTCTTCGAGCCGCTTCACTTCATCGGGCATGGATCGCTCCTTCCGGGCAGTTCCGCACCGCGCGGCGCCCGCTCTCCTCGAGCTCGGGCGGCACCTCTTCGACCTTCACGCGTGATTTCTGCTCGACGTCGTCGACCTCGAAGAGCTCGGGAGCGAGGGCCTGGCAGCGTGCGTGCCCCTGGCAGCGATCGCGATCGACGACGACCCGCATCGGAGGGTTCGCTAGCTTAGTTAGCGGAGCTAGTCTATAGCCGCACGATGCACCAAGTCATGAAAGGTGTGCGGGTCCTCGAGGTCGCGCAGTTCTGGTTCGTGCCGTCGGCGGCGGCCGTGCTCGCGGATTGGGGCGCGGACGTCGTCAAGATCGAGCACCCGGTGCGCGGTGACGGGCAACGCGGGCTCGCCTCGAGCGGCGTCTCGGTCGCCGCGGGCGGCGTCGACTTCCTCGTGCAACAACCGAATCGCGGGAAGCGAAGCGTCGGCCTCGACGTCGGCTCGGAGGAGGGACTCGAGCTCCTGCTCCGGCTCGCGGAAAGGTCCGATGTGTTCCTGACGAACTTCCTTCCCGACGCGCGGCGTCGGCTGCGCATCGACGTCGACGACATCCGCGCGCGGAACCCGCGCATCATCTACGTGCGCGGCCACGGCCAGGGCGCGCGCGGTCCGGAGGCCGAGCTCGGCGGCTACGACGCGACCGCGTTCTGGACGCGTGGCGGCGTGGCGGCGAGCCTGATGATGGCGGGCGCGGCGGAGCCGCCGTTCCAGCGCGCGGCGTTCGGCGACGGCATCGGCGGCATGACGATCGCCGGCGGCGTCGCGGCGGCGCTTTTCCATCGCGAGCGCACGGGCGAAGCGCAGGTCGTGGACGTCTCGCTGCTCGGCACCGCGATGTGGGTGCTGTCGCCGGACGTCGTCGCGAGCAAGCTCCTCGGGTTGCCCCAGTTGCCGATCGGCCCGCGCGCCGCGCGTCCGAATCCGACGGTCAACAACTACCAGACGAAGGACGGCCGCTGGCTGATCCTCGTGCACCTCCAGGCAGATCGCTACTGGGCGGACTTCTGCCGGCGGATCGGACGGCCGGAGCTCGCCACCGATCCTCGCTTCGTCGACATGCCGGCGCGCGCGCAGAACGCCGCCGCTTGCATCGCCGAGCTCGACGCGACGTTCGCGACCCGCACGCTCGCCGAGTGGCGCGAGGCGTTCGCGGACATGGAAGGCCCCTGGGCGCCGATGCAGACCGCCCGCGAGCTCCACGACGACCCCCAGGCGGTCGCCAACGGGTATCTCTGCGAGGTCGACGGCGAGGCTCGCGGACGCTTCACGCTGGTCGCGAATCCCGTGCAATTTTCCGAGACTCCGCCCGTACTTACGCGCGGACCGGAGATGGGCGAGCACACCGACGAGGTGCTCGGCGAGCTCGGCATCGGCATGGACGAGCTCCTCGGGCTCAAGGAGCGGGGCGTCATCTACTAGCGCCGTTCCGTGGCTTTTCCGGCGTGCGACAGCTACCTTCGCCGCGGAAGTCGGAGGGGGGTGGTTGGTGGTGAAGACTGGTGGCGTGATCCTCGCCGTCGCGTTGGGGCTCGCATTCACGCTCGGAGTCCGCGGTGCCGAAGCGGCTCCGCCCGACTGCAGCAAGATCGCCGCGTCGATCGTCGCGCGTGACTGCTGCGGCTCGAAGGAACGGAACTGCGGTAGCCTTTGGGCATCCTTCGAGAAGCGCGGCTGCAAACAGGACCCGTGCTGGATCGGTTGCGGCGTCGACCTCTGCGACGCGGGAAAGGGCGAGTATTGCTGCAATCCATCCTGCAGCATCTGCGCGCCGAGCGATCAGACCTGCCCGCAGGAGATCTGCGTCGACTAAAAGTCGCCCTCGTGAACGCCGGCGTCGAGGGATAGCGTCCGGTCGTCCCCGAGCTCGATCTCCGTCGGTCCGTCCGTCTCGATGCGATAGCGGACGGGAGCGAAGCCGACGAGACACGCACCGGCGGGATCGATGCGGAACGAGGCGACGTTCGCGAGCGTCGCCTCGATGCGATTTTCCGCAGGCACTTCGGTCTCGCCGACGACGTGGCGGGATTGCCGCGTCCAGACGAGCGGCAACGGACCGGCGCCCGCGTCGATCGTGAGCGTCGTCACGGGATCCGGCTGGCCGCACCCGCGGCTCGTGACGTCGACGTCCGCGTAACCGTCGCCGCGCGCGCGGACCTCGCTCACCCAGTACGCGCGGTCGTGCGCGAGCTCGTATTCGGGGAAGGCAAACGATTCGTCCGTGCGGAACGTCACGCGCGGCGGGTTGTGCACGCGTGTGCGTCCAGCCGTGTACGTCGCCTCCTTCGCCCAGTCGTCGAGCACCGCGAACAGCAAATGATCCGCGTTGGGATGAAGGTAGAAATCGTGGACGATACCGCTCTCGGCGAAGCGCGCCTGGAGCGCGAGCGCCGACGTCACGTGTACGAGCTCGTCTGCGGCGCCGTAGAGGTTCACGATCGGCACGTGCCGGAGGTTCTGCACGAAATCGATGACGTTGCCGCCAGGGGCGAGGCGGCCGCCGCCGGCGAGCGGATTTCCGGGGAGAGGGAGATTCAGGAGGCTGCCCGTGAAGCCGACCCAGTTGACCGCTCCCGCGAACAGGTCGGGGTAGAGCGCGCCGAAGCGCAGCGAGCCGTAGCCGCCCATCGAGTAGCCGCCGGCGAACACCTGCTCCTCGTCGATCTCGTAGCTCGCGACGACGTCGCCCATCACGTCGAGCACGTCGCGCTCGGAGATGTCCGAGTAGAAACCGTTCGGCCCACGCGCGAGCGGCACGACGATGATCCGGTTCAGGTTCTCGCCGAAGTCGTGCTGCATGCCCGGTCGATTGACGAGGCTCGAATGATTCGCGGAACAGCCGTGAAGCGCGAGCTGCATGCCGTGCGGTCCGGGCTGATCCGGGACGTAGACGCCGTAGGGCTGATACTTGCCGAGATAGTGAAAGGCCTGCCCGCAGGGGGTGTCGCCGTTGCGGGCGCGGCCCTCGATGCCGCCGGACGAGATGCCTTCGCCGGGTGGCAGCGTGTACTTCGAGGTGTAGACGCGCTGATGGAAACCGGGCGCGACCTCCGCCTGGCGGGTGACGCCGCCCTCGAGATCTGCGACCGCGACTTCGACCGCGAAGCTCGTGATGTCGCCGGCGCCGAGCGCGGCCGCCTGTCGGTCCTCCCAGAATGCGCCGCCGCTGATCGGCAGGCCCAAGGCATCGGCGCGCTCGTCGGGTCCGCGGAACGCGACGTTCATCACCGTGCCGTTCGATCGCGCGGTGACGGCCCAGAGCTTCCATGCCGTTCCCGGCGGACGCGGGAATGTTCCGGAGATGAGGTTCATCGCGGGGTCGCCGTGCTCGAAGACGTGGATATCGTCCCAGCCGGCGGACGAGACGCCGAAGCCCGGCCAGCCGCCGCCGCCGGTCTCCGCGCTTCCGTCGGTGTCGATTGCGATCGCGGCCTTCGTCTGCGCTTCCTCGTAGAGCGTGTTGAGCTCGAGCTCGATCTTCACCTCGTCGCCTTCGAGCCACATCTCGAGGCGGACGAGGTCCGCCGTGTTCACGGCGCCGGCCGGGTAACGCTCGTCGCCCGCCGACGGCGAGAGCATCCCATCCTGAATCGGCGGGAACGAGGGGAGGCCGTTGTCCGCGCCGTAATCGTCGTAGACGTAATCGCGGTAGACGAGGTGGCCGCCGCAGAGCTCGGTCACGCCGGCGACCCACGAGCTCGAATCGCAGAAGAGCGTTCGCTGCGAGGCTGAGGAGCGCGAGCCTCCGTCCGAGCCTCCGCCGTTGCACGCGACCACCGCCAGTGCGAGCGCCGCCACCTCGAGTCGCCACCGATTCATGCGAGTCGCGGAAGCTAGCAGTCGTCCGAAAGCCGCAACAGAACAATCTTTAGAGCCCGCTTCGAGGGCCGGCTTGCCGCACGAATCCACCTCGAATATCCCGTCGGGACGAGGTGACGCCCGTGAGCTTCGAAGATCTTGTCTACGACAAGTCCGAAGGCATCGCGACGATCACGATCAACCGGCCGAAGCAGCTGAACGCGTTCCGCGGGCAGACGGTCGAGGAGCTGATCGAGGCGTTCAAGGACGCGTGGGGCGATCGCGACGTCGGCTGCGTGATCCTGACCGGCGCCGGCGACCGCGCGTTCTGCGTCGGCGGCGATCAGACGACGCGGGAAGAGGGCGGGTACAAGGGCAAGCCGACGCGCTCGGACACCGGCATGGAGGTCGAGGAGCTCCACTCGATCATCCGCGACATCCCGAAGCCGGTGATCGCCGCGGTCAACGGCTACGCGATCGGCGGCGGGCACGTGCTCCACGTGCTCTGCGATCTCACGATCGCGGCGGAGACCGCGAAGTTCGGTCAGGTCGGCCCGAAGGTCGGCAGCGTCGATCCCGGCTTCGGCACGATGTATCTCGCGCGCGTCGTCGGCGAGAAGAAGGCGCGCGAGATCTGGTACCTCTGCGAGCAGTACACCGCGGAGGAGGCCCGGCAGATGGGACTCGTGAACAAGGTCGTGCCCGCGGCCGAGCTCATGAACGCGGCGCGCGCGTGGGCGGCGCGGATCTGCACGATGAGCCCGACCGCGATCAAGCTCGCCAAGGTGTCGTTCAACGCGCCGTCGGAGGAGATCCGCGGCATCGGCTCGGTGGCGATGCGCGCGCTCTCGCTCTACTACGGCACCGACGAAGCGGTCGAAGGCAAGAACGCGTTCCTCGAGAAGCGCAAGCCGGACTTCGCGAAATACCGCAAATGAGCGTTCGGCGGACCTTCCGCAACTGCACGTTCTGCGAGGCGATCTGCGGCGTCGTCGTCGAGACCGACGGCGATCGCGTGCTCTCCGTCCGCGGCGACGACGACGATCCGCTGTCACACGGCTACATCTGCCCGAAGGCGCACGCGCTGAAGGACGTCTACGAGGATCCCGATCGGCTGCGCCGTCCACTCCGCCGCACGCGCGGCGGCTGGCAAGAGATCTCGTGGGACGATGCGCTCGCCGAAGCGGGCGATCGCCTTGCCGAGATCCGCGCGCGTCACGGCGCCGACTCGATCGCGTTCTACATCGGCAATCCGACCGCGAACGACGGGCCGGCGATCTTGTATCTCGGTGCCTTCCTCAAAGCGCTCGGCACGAAGCGGCGCTACTCGGCGAGCTCGGTCGATCAGCTCCCGAAGATGCTCGCGAACGCGTGCCTCTACGGCGGCAATCTGACGATCCCGGTGCCGGACGTCGATCGCACGAGCTACTTCCTGATGCTCGGCGCGAACCCGGTCATCTCGAACGGCAGCCTGATGACCGCACCCGGCATGAAGAAGCGCCTGCGCGAGTTGCGCGCGCGGGGCGGCAAGCTCGTCGTCGTCGATCCGCGCCGCACCGAGACCGCCGAGGTCGCCGACGAGCACCTCGCGATCCGGCCGGCGACCGACGCGCTCTTCCTCTTCGCGATCGTGCACGTCCTGTTCGAGGAAGGCCTCGTGCGGATGGGGCGCCTCGAGCCGATGGTCGCGGGCGTCGAGCGCGTGCGCGAGCTCGCGCGGGACTTCGCGCCGGAAGGGGTGGCGAGCGCGACGGGCATCGCCGCGGCGACGATCCGCCGGATCGCGCGCGAGCTCGCCGCCGCCCCGGCCGCCGTCTGCTACGGGCGCGTCGGCGCGAGCGTGCAGGACTTCGGCACGCTCGCGAACTGGCTCTGCGACGTCGTCAACGTGCTCAGCGGCAATCTCGATCGGCCCGGCGGAGCGATGTTCCCGACACCCGCGGTGCCGTTCGATTTCGGCGACACGCTTCGCGACGTCGGTGCGCTGCCGTACGCGCGCTGGCGGAGCACCGTGCGCGGCATTCCCGAGTTCGGCGGTGATCTTCCCGTGGTCACGCTGGCGGAGGACGCGGAGGTCGACTCGCCCGACCGGATCCGCGCGCTCGTTACGCACGCGGGGAACCCCGTCCTCTCGACGCCCGACGGCGCGCGCCTCGCGCGTGCGCTCGATGGCCTCGACTTCATGGTCGCGATCGATTTCTATCGGAACGAGACGACGCGACACGCGCATCTTATCCTGCCGCCGACCTGGTCGCTCGAGCGCGACCACTACGACCTCTTCTTCTACGTGTGGTCGACCCGGAACGTGGCGAAGTATTGCCCGAGCGCGCTGCCGAAGCCCCCGGGCACCATGCACGCGTGGGAGATCTTCCGCTCGCTCACCGCCTCGCTGCTCGGCCTGCGCGGGATGACGATGGACGCGGTCGACGATGCGCTCTTCGACGCGCTCGTCGGTCAGCTCGGCCTCGAGCCCGCGATGGTGAGAGCGCAAGTCGGGAACGAGCCGGGACCGGATCGCATCCTCGACCTACTGCTCCGCGTCGGCGCGTGGGGCGAGGGCTTCGGACGAAACCCCGAAGGCCTCACGCTCGCCAAGGTGCGCGCGGCCGAGCACGGCCTCGATCTCGGGCCGCTCCGCGAAAGCCTGCCCGCGCATCTCACCACGCCGAGCGGCAAGATCGAGCTCGCGCACGAGGTGATCGTCGCGGACGTGCCGCGCCTTCGCGCGAAGCTCGGCGCCGCGCGCGATTCGATGCTTCTGATCGGCCGGCGCGAGCTCCGTTCGAAGAACTCGTGGCTCCACAACGTGGAAGCGATGGTCAAAGGGCCGGAGCGCTGCACGCTGCTGGTTCATCCGGAGGATGCGAAGCGGCTCGGGCTCGCCGACGGCGGCCGCGCGACGCTTCGCTCGGGCATCGGCCAGGTCGTCGCGCCGGTCGAGGTGAGCGACGAGGTCATGCCCGGAGTCGTCTGTCTGCCCCACGGTTGGGGCCATTCCCTCGAGGGCACGCAGCTGAGTGTCGCCTCGGCTCGCCCCGGAGTTCCGGTGAACTTCGTCGCCGACGCGGGCCGTGTGGACGTGCCGTCCGGCAACGCGGTGCTCACCGGCTTCGACGTGGAGGTCACTCCCGCGTGAGTCGCATTCCGCTGGTCGAGCCCGAGACCGCCTCCCCCGAGGTGCGCCGCCTGTACGACGAGATGCGGACCTGGGGTGTGCCGATCCTCAACGTGATGAAGCTCTTCGCGAATCACGAGGGATTCCTCCGCGGCTTCGTCGAGATGTTTCGAGTTCTCTATCGGAACCCGACGATCACGCCACGCGTGCGTGAGCTCGCGTATCTCCGCGCCGCGCAGCTCAACTCGTGCCACTACTGAATCCCCACGCACGTGATGCTCGGTCGGAGCATCGGGTTGAAGGACGAAGAGATGGCCGCGATGGCGGAACCGGAGACGTGCGCGAGCTTCGACGAGACGGATCGGCTCGTGCTTCGGTTCGCGGAGCAATCCACACGCCAGATCAGCGTCCCCGACGCGCTGTACGCGGAGCTCGCGGCGCGCTTTTCGAGGCAAGAGCTCGTCGAACTCGGCATGACCGTCGCGCTCGCGGCATTGGTGAATCGCATGCACGCGACGTTCACGACCGATCTCGATCCCGCCACGCACGCCGCCGTGGGCGCGCCCTCGTGCCCCATCGGCAGATGAAGGAGACCCCATCGTGAAGCTCGATACTCAACTTGGACACCGCGGTCTCCGTGCCGTCACGGACGAAGCGAAGAGCTACGAGCGCATCGGCTTCGACGGCGCGTGGACGTTCGAGGCGGGGCACGATCCGTTCCTGCCGGTCGCGCTCGCCGCGGACGCGGCGCCGGGCCTCGAGATCGGCACGAACATCGCGGTCGCGTTCGCGCGAAGCCCGATGTCGATGGCTCAGGTCGCGTGGGACCTCGCCGCGCTCACCAAGGGGCGTTTCCATCTCGGCCTCGGCACGCAGGTGCGCGCGCACATCGAGCGGCGCTACTCGATGCCGTACGACAAGCCGGTCGCACGGCTCATGGATTACATCCGCTGCATCCGTGCGATCTGGGACACGTTTCAGACCGGCGCGAAGCCGGCGTACGAAGGCGAGTTCTACAGCTTCAAGCTGATGAACCCGATGTTCTCCGGCGGGAAGATCTCGCAGCCGAAGATCCCGATCTGGATCGCGGGCGTGAACCCGCTCATCTGCCGCGCCACCGGCGAGGTCGCCGACGGCTTCCACGTGCACCCGCTGCACTCCGTCTCCTATCTGAAGGAGCTCGTGATTCCCGCGATCGAGGAAGGCGCGAGGCGCGCCGGGCGGACGCGCGCCGACGTGCAGCTCTACTCGCCGGTCTTCGCCGCGACCGGAGCGACGCAGGCGGAATGGGATGCCGGTGTCGAGGAGGTCCGACGCCAGATCTCCTTCTACGGCTCGACGCCCGCGTATCGGCCGGTGCTCGAGCATCTTGGCCACATGGACATCGCGAGTCAGCTGTCGGATCTCGCACGGCGGGGAGAGTGGGCAGCCATGCCGAAGCTGATCCCGGATTCGCTCGTCGAGACGGTCGGCGTCATCGCCAAGCCGGCGGAGCTCCCGAAGGCGATCCGCCAGCGCTACGACGGCATCCTCGATCGCGTCTCGCTCTACTTCCCGATCCGCGCCGAGGAGCAGGAAGCGGCGTGGCGCGAGTTCGCGAGCGCGTTCCGGGCCGTTCCGAAAGGCTGAAATCCCGTTCATCATGGAGTTTCGCGGCCGTGCGGTGCTGCGAGACGCCGAGATGACAGACGAAGCTACCGAGATCCGCGCCGTCGTCGACGAGGAGGAAGCGATCCTCGCGCGCGTGCGCGAAGCGATCGAGCGCGCGCGCCGCCGCGCCGCCGGGCGGCACGATCGCGACCGCACGGAGGAGCTCCGCGCGATCCGGGACGAGGCGTCCGAGGCGCATCCGGAAGATTTGCCGAGCCTCCTCCACGATTTGGATCTGGGGCAGCGATTGGTCGCGCGGCGCCGCGCGGTGCGCTTGCCCGACGTCGCGTCGCCCTACGTCGCACACCTCCGGGTGGACGAGGAAAACGGGCCCGTCGACTACTTGCTCGGCCACCTGAGCTTCTTCGACGCGAGCCACGGCGTGCACGTCGTCGACTGGCGGGTCGCGCCGGTCGCGCGCATCTTCTACCGCTACCGCGAGGGCGACGACTACGAGGAAACGTTTCCCGGTCGCGTCGCCGAAGGAGTGGTCACGGCGCGCCGGATCGTCGTGATCGAGGGCGGCGTCCTCACGCGCATCGTCGGCGACCGCATCGTTCTCGAGAGGACGGCGGACGGAGCCTGGCAGCGGACGGACCCCTCCGCGTTCTCGCTCCAGACGGGCGGCGCGGGCACGGCCGCGCGAGCCGGCGTCCTCGGCGTCGGAATCGGTTCCGCGCCACGACCTCGCCACGCGCTCGTCACCGCGCTCCTCGACGCCGAGCAATACGCGGCGGTCTCGGCTCCTCCGGAGCGGCCGCTCTTGGTGCTCGGCAGCGCGGGCAGCGGCAAGACGACGGTCGCGCTCCATCGTCTCGCGCAGGTCTCCGCGGCCGATCCGCGGCGATACCCGCTCTCCGAGGCGGAGGTTCTCGTTCCGGAGGAAGGCCTCGCGCGGCTGTCGCGCCGCCTCCTCGAGCCGCTCGGCGTGCGGCCCGCGCACGTGCGGACGATCGACGAGTGGGCGGTGAAGCACGGGCGCGACGCGCTCGGCCGCGCGCTTCGATTGTCGCCCGAGACGCCGCCGCTTGTCGCGAGCCTGAAGCGCCATCCGGCGCTCTTCTGCGCGCTCGAAGAGCGCGTCGTCGCGCAGGCCGCGGACGCGGATCTGCCGGGGCTCCGGAAGATGCTCACCGACGCGTTCACCGATCGCGCGTTCCTCGAATCCGTCGTTGCGGCTGCGAACGGCGATCTGCCGTGGACCGCGGTCGACGAAACGGTTCGGCACGGCGCGCGTCAGCTCGAAGACACGATCGAGCAGCAGCTGAAGTCGATCACGGACCCCGAGCGCCGCCGCATGGTCGACGGTCGCGATCTCGGGGAAGAAGCGGCGGAGGAGGTCGCGGGCACGACCGACGTCGAGGATCTGCCGATCTTCCTCCACCTGCTTGCGCGGAAGAAATGGCTCCACCCGCGACCGATCTCGCTCCTCGTGCTCGACGAGGCCGAGGACTTCTCGCTCTTCGAGCTCTCGGTGCTGCGCGCGATGCTGCGCAAGCACGGCAGCGTGACGCTCGCGGGCGACGAGGCGCAGCAGACCGCCTCGAGCTTCGCGGGTTGGTCCGAATCGCTCGCCACCGTCGGCGCGCAGGACGCGGCCACCGTGCGTTTGCCGACGTCCTATCGCTGTCCGCGTCCGATCTCGGATCTCGCGCGGCGGATCCTCGGGCCGCTCGCGCCGGAATCGGCGGTTCATGCCGCGCGCGAGGGCGCACCGGTCGGCATCTTCCGCATGCCGAACGAGGCGCAGGCGCATCTCTTCCTCGCGGGCGCGCTCCGCGACCTTGTCGAGCGCGAGCGCGGCGCGTCCGTCGGCGTGATCGCCGCGAACCGCGAAACCGCACGCCGCTTCTACGCACTGGTCTCGGAGCTCCGCGAATCGCGGCTCGTCGTCGACGGCGACTTCACGTTCGAGCCGGGTATCGACGTGACGGACGTCGACGAGGTGAAAGGCCTCGAGTTCGACTACGTGGTCGTGCCGGACGCGACGGCGTCGGTGTACCCGCTCTCGAACGAAGCGCGCCGGCGGCTGCACGTCGCCGCGACGCGCGCCTCGCACCAGCTCTGGATCGCCGCGGGCGGCACGGCATCACCGCTCCTCGCCGGCGAGTAGAGAAAATACTTCGTAAGTATTTTTCTCTACGCCAGCCGGATCTCGATCATCACGGTGCCGGCCGCGGCGGCCGCGAGTACCTGACTCGCGTTCGGACGCCCGTCCGCGTCGAGCGTGACGTCGTAGTAGGGGAGATCTCGCGGCACGCGCTCGAGGAACGCGTTGATCCCCGCGGCGATCCGATCGACGTCGCCGGTGACCGCCTCGGCACGGCCGGCGCGATCCTGGCCCTCGAGCCGGACGGTTACCGGTGCGCCGCCATGGAGATTCTTCCACCACGGCGAATGCGTGAAGCACCGCACGAGGTCGGTGTCGCGCATGTAGCTGATCGGCGTCGTGTAGGATTTCCCCGTTTTCCGGCCGGTGAACGTGAGGAGCATCGTGTTGCGGCTCATCACCGAGTGGAGCGGGGAGCGGAGCAGCGCCGCCACGAGGGGGTTCAAAAGGCGGATGACACCTTCGGGAATCTTCATGGTATGGGCCCCGTCACGACCCTGTGCCCGGGGCGCATCCGATGCAACCACTGATCATCGAAGCCGCGATCAACGGCGGCACGCCGAAGGCCGCGAACCCGCATGTGCCGCGGTCGGTCGACGAAATCGTCGCCGCAGCGTGCGCGTGCCTCGAGGCCGGCGCGACGGTCGTCCATCATCACAACTCGGACGGTCTCCTCGAAGGCCGGCACGCGAGCGCGCCCTATCGCGAGGCGTGGACGGCGATTTCCGAACGCCATCCGGACGCGATCCTCTATCCGACGATGGGCGGCGGCGGCGCGCACACGACGATCGCCGAGCGCTATGCGCACGTCGAGGAGCTCGCGGATGCGGGCGTGCTCCGCATGGCGCTCGTCGATCCCGGCTCCGTGAGCCTCGGCTCGCTCGGTGACGACGGACTGCCGGTCGCGGTCGACCTCGTCTACCAGAACACGTTCGCCGACGTCCGGCACATGGTCGACGTGTGTCTGCGGCGTGGTCTCGCCGCGCACGTTTCGATCTTCGAGCCGGGATTTCTCCGCGTCGCGCTCGCGTATCACGCGGTGAAACGGTTTCCGCCGGCGAAGATCCAGCTCTACTTCGGCGGGCCCTCGATCCCGTTCGGCCTGCCGGCGACGGCGGCGAGCCTCGACGCCTACGCGGCGATGCTCGAGGGATCGGGCCTGCCGTGGATGGTCGGCGTCATCGGCGGCAACGTCGCTGAGACGCTCGCGGAGCTCGCGATCCGGCGCGGCGGCCACGTCCGCGTCGGGCTCGAGGACTACGCCGGCCCGGGCCAGCCGACGAACGAGACCCTCGTCGGCGAGATCGTCGAGATGGCGCACCGCTGCGGCCGTCGCGTCGCGAGCCCGACCGAGGCGGCCGCGCTCCTCGGCGTGCCGCAACGTCGGCGCTGACGCGCGTCGAATTCTCGCCGGTTGCGGCAGCATTCTGCCGCTCGGTCGCGAGAAAAGGTCCGAATCATCCGGGGGACGCTCGCGCGCGAGGGGGCACGCGGCTTGCTTTTCGAAAGGCATGCGAGAGACTCCCAGCGAAGCGCAAGTCGATTTCCTCGTCCCCGCCAAGCTCGCGAGTCGCTATCACGCGCGGATCACCGAGGTGTCCGCGCAGGAGGCGCGCTTGCGGATGCCGTTCCTCCCGTCGATGTTCCGCAAGGGCGTGATGTCGTGCTGCCCCGCGCAATTGACCGTGGCGGCCGACGACCAAGCGACTTGCGTCCGCGGCGTCTTTCAGCCCGACGACGAAGACGACTCGAAGGACGCGCACTTTCGTTTCGCGCAGCCGATCACGCGGCGCGAGCTCGACATCTTGCGCGGGACCTGCGAATTCGAAACGCTGCACGTCGCGCGCTGAAGCGCGCGCGTCGCGCTCCGCTCATCCGGCCGCGCGGAACGCCGGCGGGATGAGCGCCACTTCGCTCGCCTCGCGGACGGCGAGGCCGATCTGGAACTCGAGGACCTCGCGCGGGCACGGGGTTCTGGTAGACGGCGAGGCACGCGTCGAGCGCGGACTTGGCGTCGAGGCCGCGAGTGCAGGACACGCGGTAGACTTTGACCGCGAGCGTCTCGGCGGCCCCGGCGTGAGGAGCGCCGGCGCGGGATCCGGAGCGCGACCTCGCTCTCCGCGAGCTCCTCGACAGCACTGATACAGCTCGCACTCCAGCGTCGCGAAGAAGCTCTCCGCGAGCGCGTTGTCGTACGCATCGCCGACCGATCCCATCGAGCCATCTGTGGTGGCGTAGATTCATAGTCGCAGCGCGCATTTTCACGATACTCGTGCCGGGGCGACTTGCTAGGCTTGCTCCATTCGGGGGAGAACATGCTGATTCGGGAGAGAACATGGGCGTGCGTCCGCACACCGTGCGAATCGGCGCGCTGCTGATCGCCGCCGGAGCGCTCAGCGCGTGCAGCGACTCGAGCGAACCCGCGTCCGCAGAGATCGACTACTTGAGCGCGCCCTTCGAAGTGCGGCGCGTCCTCGACTGGGGCGACCGGCCCCACTGGTCGCCCGATGGACACCGACTGATTTTCACCGAATCGGACTCGGAAGACGGTTTCGCGCATGGACTCGATCTGCGGAGCGGCGCGGTCCGTTGCCTGACGTGCCAGTGGGGCGCCGGCGGACTTGTCACCCGCATCTATCACTTGCCGGACTCCAGCTTCCTCATCGAAGCCGGGCGGAATCCGGGCGGCGGCGGGCTTGGCTTTCTGACGACGGAGCTGTACTGGATGCCCGCGACGGGCTCGACGCCGCCGCAGCCGCTGGACGCGCAGGCCTCCGGAGAAGTGGCGATCTCGCCGCGCATCACGCCTGACGGCGGCTTTCGCATCGCCTGGTCCTCGATCGCGACGCTCGGGCAGATGACCACGGGCGAGCTGGTCCACGACGGTTCGCACGCCCGCCTCGTCAAGCGCCGCACGATCCCCACGCAGCTCGCGCTGACGGGCGGGCCGCTGGTCGGTTACGGCGAAACCTACGACTTCGCCCGCAACGACGAGATCCTCACGTTCTGGGGCATCGAGCTGGGCGTCAATGGCGAGATGTTCGAGGTGGACTTGAGCACGGGCGCCGTGCGGCATCTTTATCAGGACCCATCGCACAACGAGACGCATCTCTTCCGCGACGAGCGCTTCGGCCTTGAGGAGTCAAACCGCATCTCGGACCCCAGCGGGCCGCTGCGCGGCCTCAGCGGCCTCTTCGCTGGCGGCGGCACCGGCGTGGCGCCCGGCGTCGGCGGGGCCTTCGACCTCTTCGTGGTCGCGCTCGACGGATCGCCCCAGGTCCGCCGGCTGACGCAGGTCAGCGACATCGGCGGCCAGGCCAGCCAATCGGTGCCGGCGCCCGATGGCCGCCGTGTCGCCTTCGTGCTCGACGCGCCCGCGAGCGGCCCGTATGCGGGCATGGATGGCCTCTATATTGGTGAGTTCGTATCGCGAGGGCTATGAAAACGAGACAGTGGGCGCGTCATGCCGTGCTGCTCCTCGCGACCGCGCTCGCGGGCTGCGGCAACTCGGCGCCGATGCAAGCCGGCGCCGGCGCGCCGACATCTCCGGCGAGCGGCGAGTGCCAGCCGCATCTCAATCCGACCGGCGGGCTGGGACTCCCGGGCATCCGCATCAACGAGGACAACCTGCCGGCGACGGAGATCCTGCAGCAGGATCCGCACAAGGGCACGCTGCCGGGCTCGCCGATGGACGAGCTGCCCGCGCACATCACGCCAATCACGGACAGCGGCCAGCGCGCCGCCTGGTCGCCGGACGGCAAGCGCCTGCTTTACCTCGACGACACCATCGGCGACGTGATCGAGCTCGATCTGGCGACCGGCGCGCGGCGCGAGCTGACCAGGCCCTTCGCCAACGCCGGCTTCCTGCGCGCGCACTACCTGCCCAACGGCGACCTGCTGCTGTGCGGCCCGCTGGAGCGCGATCCGGCGATCGAGGACGACGGCCGCTTCCGCGGCCTCTTGTGGGTGCAGCGCGCGCCCTTCGACGCCGCGCCGGTGCTGCTGAACGAGCCCTGCTGGGAAGGCGTCGCCGTGGGCCGCGACTCCGACGCCATCGCTTGGAACATCTCCGACATCGACTTCAACGCCGCCGACGTCTTCGTGCAGGCGCTGACCGGCCAGTCGGAGATGTTTACCGGCCGCATCGTCTACGAGGACGGCGTGCCCAGGCTAGCCGGCAAGCAGCTCGTGATCGACCGCTGGGACGTCGGCCTGGACGCGATCCTGGAAGCGCAGGATTTCCGCACGCGCACCGACGGATCGCGCGAGCTGATTTTCAGCGCCTACTTCCATCGCGGCGGCGAGGTGATGGGCGTGGACCTGGATACGAAGAAGATCACCGGCTACTCGCGCTCGCCCTTCTACGAGGAGCCGGAGGGCATCGATCCGGCGGGGGAGTACATCCTGGTGGAGCGTGACCGCGCCATCGAGCTGTTTCCGGGCGAGCTAGACATCTGGCGGCTGACGCTGGACGGCTCGGGGAGCTTTGAGCGCATGACGTATTTCACCTGGCATTGCGGCTACGGCGCGACCAATCCAGTGGTCGCGCCGGACCGTCGCCGCTTCGTCTTCCAGCTCGAGCGCAAGGCCGACGGCCCGCTGGGCGCCGGGCACGGCCTGCTGCTGTTCGATCTCGACCAGTGGGACGCCGCGCACCGGCAAGGCGGCGCGCCGGACCCCTTCCGGCTGCCGCCGGAAATCATCATCCCGCTGCCGCTGTAGCATTCCGAACCCGTCGAATTGGACGGTAGAGCGGAAACTGCGGAACGTCCGAGATCGGCGGTTATATGATGACTGAGATTTACTTGCGTGGAGCGCGCAAATCACGCGGCGCGTGCGAAGGCCTGTGGAAAGTCGACCTGACGGAAAGTGAGGAGCGCGGACATGAGGCGGTAGCCGCGAGGAGTGACGCGACAGAGCCGAGCGCGTGTGACTTTGGCGACGAGTCCGTGGCCGCGAAAGGTGTGTTCGCGGCGGCGGATGTCGGTGGTCGCGCAGTGCGAGTGCTCGTCGAGACGGAGGAGCTTGCCGGTTCCTTGAATCATTCTGCTCGTGCCTCCTGTTTTTTCGCGCCCGGCCAGTCGCCCTCGATCAGCTCTTTCGTGCCGACGTGCACCTTCGCCCAGAGCATCATCTCGGCGAGGAACGGATTCGACTTCTTCTGGTAGACGAGCTGGCCGTTCACGAACTTCGGCTCTGCCTCTTCCTCGAGCGTGTTCATGATGCGGTCGAACGTCTCGTGGTCGCCCATCTCCTTGGCGAGAAGGAGCGCCTGGCACATCGCGAGGCTGTCTTTCTCCTCGGTGTCGTCCGTCTCGCGAACGAACGCCTTCTTGCCGTCCTTCGAGACGCGGAGGAACGTCTTCTTGAACTCGGGATAGTGCTTCTCGGCGAACGCGGGATCGAGCCCGTGGACCAAAGCTAAGGTCCAAGCGGTCGTGTAGGCGGAGACGAACTGCTTCGCCGTGTGAAGTGACGGATGGTACGAGAGGTAGAGCGTCCCCGTCTTCGGGTCGACGAGGTGCTTCTCCATGAACTCGACCCACTTCTTCACGTACTTGTCCGCGTAGCCCGTGCCGTGGATGCGGTCGTAGAGCGCGAGGCTCACGTAGCCGTTCGAGTTGCACTGCGGAAACCAGTTGTCGGGCTCGCAGACGATGCCGGCGTACGGATTCTTCTCGAGCTCGTCGACGATGTTCTTCGTGAGCTTCGTGTTCTCCTCCTCGTAGCGATTGTCGCCCGAGACGAGCTGGAAGAGCGCGTACATCATGTTGAGGTGTCCCTTGAACATGATGTTGCCGTGGGCGATGGCGTCCTCGAGCGTCGCCTTCTGCACGTCGCCGTTGCCGAAGCCGTCCTCCTGCCAGTCGTGCCAGACGCGCTTCTGCTTGATCTTCTGGATCGCGAAGTCGATGCCGTGCGCGGCGAGCTTCCGCTGGCTCGGATCGATGAGCGCAACGTTCGCGAGCGCGTAGGACGACCATGCGAGCGAGTAGCGGATGAAGCGATCGGGAATGCCCTTCCACGGCTCGAAGTGTGCGCCCGGCTGGTAGAGCGGCGCCTCGAAGTCCTCGAAGAAGAGCCACTTCACCTGCGCCGCGACGTCGGGCGTGACCTTCCGGTTCTCGCGTTGCGCGAAGTACTCCGACGTCGGCGTCAGGCGCTTGAAGCTCCCGGTCGCTGCGGAGACGCCGAGGGCGGTGACGACGACGAGACCGAGCGTGACGATCAACGTTCGCTTCATCGGATCCTCCTTCTCACACGCCGAGACCGTAGCACTCCGCCACGTTCTTCCACAGGATTCGCTGGCGGTCCTCTTCGGGTAGCGGCGCGACGAGCTCGGCGAGCTCGTCCATGTAGTCGTCGTCGTGATCGGGATGCGGGAAGTCGGACGCCCAGAAGAAGCGGTCGATGCCGACGAAGTCGAAGATCCGCGACACGGCCTTCTCGTCCGGATCGGCCGAGATCCAGCACTGGCGCTTGAAGAGCTCGCTCGGCGGGACGGTCATCTTCGAGGTCGCGCGGAGCGGGCCGTGGAACACCTCGTCCATGCGGTCGAGCAACCAGCCGATCCAGCCGGCCTGCGACTCGAGCACGACAACCTTGAGCTTCGGGAAGCGCTCGAAGAGCGCATGGTGGAAGAGGGACGCGAACGCCTGCTGCATGCCGTGCGCGACCAACACGTCGTAGAACCAGGTGAACTCGAACGGCTCCTTCTGCATGAGCTCGTCGAAGCGGTTGTGCACCGAGACTTCCGGCGGCTCCGCGGTCGGATGCAGCGAAATCGGCACGCCGATCTCCTGCGCCTTCGTCCAGAAGCGATCGAAGTCGGGATGTCCGGGCGACTTCCGCGGCCAGTTGAAGGGATGCATGAACGCGCCCTTCGCGCCGGCGCGAACGGATCGCTCGAGCTCGCGCGTCGCCTCGTCGACGTCGGAGAGGCTCACGTGCGCGATCGGCACGAGGCGACCGCCGGAGTCGGAGCAGAAGTCGACGATCCAGCGGTTGTAGGCGCGGCAGTACGCGCCCGCGATCTCCGGATCCTTCACCTCGGGCTCCCAGAGAATGCCGATCGTCGGGTAGAGGATCGCCGCGCGCATGCCTTCGTTCGTGATGCGCTCGGCGCGCTCCTTCGCGTCCATCGCGCCGAACGGCGCGTAGCCGACGTACGTGCGCTCCGGGCCGGCCACGATGTTCTTGTCGCCCATGCCGCCGAGCGTGCCGGCGAAGCCGGCCGGGAGAAGGCGCGAAGGCTTGCCGTCGATCTCGAAGATCTCCCAGCCGTCGTCGCGCTTCTTCACGCGAATCGCGCGGTCGCGGTAGCGCGGCTCGAGATACTTCTCCCAGACGTCCGGCGGCTCGAGCACGTGGCCGTCGGCGTCGATCGCGCCGCGGACGGATGCCGGGCCGGGTCTCCCTCGCGCGCCTGTGCGTGCTTCCATCTCGCACCTCCCGTTCGAAGGAGGATGCCTCGAAGCGCGCACGGCGTCTCAAGGGGTACGCCGAAAGATTGCGTCGCGGCTCGTTCGAGCCGCGACGCAATCAAGTGCAGGCAGCTATCGCTTGCCCTCGGAGAAGTACCACATCACTCCGCCGAGAAGCGCAACGATCGCGCAGAAGCCCATGATCATATATTTCGGATCCAAATCGATCACGTCGAAGTCCTCCATGATGAAGCGTCGTGTGTCGGGCAGAAGCCCGGGGAGAGTGGAGGACTCTCGGTCAGTGATCGGGGGAGCCGTCGCAGGCGTGGCGAGTGGGATGCCAGGCGCCGCGCGTCCGCTCGGAGTGCTCGGGTTCGGCCACCGCGGGTCGCGGGCCGACGCTCGGGCGCTCGCGGGCTGTCGGCGGCGGACGCGTCACGCACTCGGCCGTCGAGGCGAGCTCGGCGCCGTCCTCGATCGACATCGCCGCCGGCGGCTCGGCCAAGCTTGGACGCGCTGCGGCAGCGGCCTCGTTCGCTCCCCAGGTGAGGAGCGCGATGGCAGCAGCGATCGCGAGCGTCCGCACGCCGGTTTTCATAGCATCGGAGGACGTCGAAAGATAACTTGCAGCTCGTTAGAGTCGACTCTAATCGTGGAGAATCCCCTTCAAAGGAGCGCGCGATGAAGACCGGCTACATGATGCTCTTCCAGAACGCCCACCGAGGGCGTCTCCGACGCCGAGATGGTGCGGCGTGAGATGAAGATCGCCGAGTCGACCGAAGAGCTCGGCTTCGACATCGTTTGGAGCGCCGAGCACCACTTCGATCACTACTGCATCCTGCCCGACAATCTTCAGGCGCTGACCTACCTCGCGGGCCGCACGAAGAAGATCCAGCTCGGCTCCGCGGCGGTGATCCTGCCGTGGAACGACCCGCTCCGCGTCGCCGAAAAGATTCTAATGCTGGATGCGCTCTGCGACGGCCGCTTCGTGTTCGGCATCGGCCGCGGACTCGCGCGCCGCGAGTACGAGGCCTTCGGCATCTCGATGGACGAGGCGCGCCCGCGCTTCAACGAGTTCGCGCCCATGGTGCTGAACGCGATCGAGACCGGCGTGATCGAGGGCAACGGCCCGTTCTACAAGCAGGCGCGCACGGAGCTCCGCCCGCGCCCGTCGCGTACGTTCAAGGATCGCTTCTACGGCGTGGCGATGTCGCCCGATTCGTTCGGTGTCGTCGCGGATCTCGGCGCGACGATGATGTTCTTCCTCCAGTTCGCGATCGAGAACCACGTGCCCGGCGTGAACACGTGGCGCGACAACTTCAAGAAGGCTCACGGCCGTGGCGCGCCGCCGCCGGTCGCGATCGACATCTGCGTCTGCGACAAGGATGCGGGACGCGCCGAGGAGCTCGCGCACAAGTACATCGCCGAGTACTATCTTTCCGTCTTAGAGCATTACGAATTTCTCGAGGACTACCACAAGAAGACGAAGGGCTACGAAGCGTACGGTGCGGCCGCGGACATCCTGAAGGCCGCGGGCAAGGAGAAGTCCCTACACGATTTCGTCGACGTGCAGGCGTGGGGCACGCCGAAGCAGATCCTCGACAAGCTCGAGAAGCGGCGCCAGGTCCTCGGCGACTTCGAGTGGAACGTGATGGCGAGCTACGCCGGAATGCCGTTCGAGACCGTGGAGTCGAGCGTTCGTCTCCTCGGCAAGGAAGTCCTGCCGGAAGTGAAGAGCTGGGGCGCCGGCAAGACCGAGCGCGCCGCGTAGCCGACACGAACCCCGAGCCTTCCCATTCGTCGATGACCGTCCGCGAGAAGCAGGTTGCGGCTCGGCGCGACCGCATTCTCGATGCGGCGGGTGCGCTCATCCGCGCGACCGCCGGCACCGATTTCACCATGCTCGAGGTCGCCGAGAAGGCAGGGGTGAGCCCGGCCACGCCCTACAACCTCTTCGGCTCGAAGCACGGTCTTCTCTATGCGCTCTTGAACCGCTCGCTCGACGAGCTCTTTCGAGGCGCGATGACGTTCTCGGCGGCGAGCCCGCTCGAGCATCCACTTCAGGCCGGCGACATCGCCGCCGAGCTGTTCGCACGCGATCCGGTTTTCTACCGTCCGCTGTTCCTCGTGCTCCTCGGCGTGCGCGACGAGGTGCATCGCCCGCGTTTCATGGAGCGGAGCCTCGACTACTGGCGGCACTCGCTCGAGGGAGTGCTGGCCGAGCGGCACCTGGCGGACGAGGGCGACCGTGACGATCTCTCGCGCGCGCTCCTCGTGCACTTCGCCGGGGTGCTCGAGCTCTGGATCCATGGCGACCTCGACGAGGCGGGCTTCCGCGCGCAAATCACGTTCGGCACCGCGCTCCATTTGCTCGGATTCGCCGAGGGCACCACGCTCGCGCGGCTGCGCAAGCGGATGAAGGAGTCGAAGCGGCACCTGCCGCGTCGGTTCTCGTTTCTCCGTCCGGCGCGAGTTGGACGGAGGCGCGCGACGGCCTAACACCCCCTCAGGGGGTCGGGCGAAGCCCGGGGGGTGTGTACTAGCTGCCGCTCGCCCAGCGGGGCTTCCGCTTCTCGAGGAACGCGGCCATGCCTTCCTGGCCTTCCTCGCCGGCGCGCAGCTGGGCGATGAGCTCGGCGGTGAAGCGGCGGTGCGCGTCGAGCGGGCCGTCCGCGACGCGGTTGACGACGCGCTTCGAGGCCGCAACCGCGGCAGGCGCGCAGAGCTCGAAGTTCTTCGTGATCTCCTCGATCGTCGCGTCGAGCTGCTCGGGATCGACGACGCGATCGATGAGGCCGATCCGGCACGCGTCGTCGGCGGTGAAGGACTCGCCGGTCATGAACAGTCGCCGCGCGCGCGGCGCGCCGATCCGCCAGACGATGAACGGCGAGATCATCGCCGGTGCGATGCCGATGCGGACCTCGGTGAAGGCGAACGAGACCGTGCGGACGCCGACGGCATAGTCGGACGCGGCGATGATCCCGAGCGCGCCGGCGATCGCGGGGCCCTGGATCCGCGTGATGACCGGCTTCGACGCCTCGGCGATCGCGTAGAAGAAGTTCGACATCGCGAGCGCGTTGACGACGTTGTCGTCGGCCGAGGCGGTGCGCATCGCCTTCATCTCGTTCAGATCGGCGCCCGCGGAGAACGCCTTGCCCTCGCCCGTGACGACGATCGAGCGCACATGCGGGTCGCGCACCGCCTCCTCGAGCGCCGTGCACGCCTGCGTCATCAGCTGCGCGGAGAGTGCATTCCGGATCTCCGGACGATCGAGAATGATCCAGCGGGCGGAGCCCTTTTGCTCGGTGCGAATCATGATGCGCCGCCTTTCGGAATCGAGGCGAGGACGGATTCGGGCACGTCGAGCTCCATCAAGAGAAGCCCCTGGCCGAGCGTCTTGCCCTGGTGATCGGCCCGGAGCGACAGCGTGCCGCCGCCGCCGAGCGCACCGCGAAGAAGGAAGTTGAGCGCGCGGAGGTTCGGGAGCTCGAAGCGGTCGACGCCGCCGCGGCAGAGGTCGCGATAATGGGCCGCGACGCGCTCCGCCGTCAGCTCGGCGCGGAGAAATCGCCACGCCTCCTCCGACCTGGCCGCGACGCCGACGTTGCTGCTGTCGCCCTTGTCGCCGGACCGGGCGATCGCGACGTCGAGGAGGCGTGCCTTGCGGCGCGGTCCCGAGAATGTGGTCGCCACCGGCGGGGGCGCCGGCGGGAGATCGAGCGGCTGGGTGCCGCGGACCGTAGCCGGGACGAGCGCGCTCCGGCGCTCTTCGCCGTCCATCACCTCGACCCGCGCGGTCAGGTGCTCGCGCGGCACGAGCGTCGGCCAGAACGCGAACGCCTCCTGCACCTCGGGTCGCCCGCCGACCATGCCGAGCCCGGGCGGTCCCTGAAGGCCGAAGCCGAGCAGCATGTTCGAGAACCGCTCCACCTTCTTCTTGTCGCCGTCGCGCACGCCGAAGCGGAGGATGCCCTCGTTCGGCTCCACGTTTGGCGCCGCACCGAGCCAGCAGGCGTCGAAGCCGATCAGATCCGCGCGGGCGTCCGCGAACTCGCGTCCGACCCGGTCCCAGACGAGCTTCGAGAGGAACGCCGCCTTGTCGCGGACGCGCGGCCCCGAAAGCAGCACCATCCCGGTCGCCTTCCAGCCGTGGATGTAGACCGCCGACACCTTGAGGGTCGGCGTCACCGGCTTGCCGCGGGCGCCGCTCACGCGGACGCGGTCGGGCCCGACCTGCTCGACCTGGACGGAGGTCAGGTCGGCCGTGACGTCGGCCGTCATATAGGCCCGCGGGTCGCCGATCTCGTAGAGAAGTTGCTCGGTTACGCTCTTCACGTTGACGAGCCCGGCGGTCCCCGGGTGCTTCGTCAGCACGAAGTCCCCGTTCTCCTCCACCTCGGCGATCGGGTACCCCATCCAGCCCTTCGGGCTGTCGAGCGGCACCTCGTGGAAGTCGGTGTAGTTGCCGCCGGTCACCTGCGCGCCGCATTCGAGGAGATGTCCGGCGATCGTACCGGCGCAGAGACGGTCCCAGTCGTCCTCGGCCCAGCCGAACTCGTGGATCATGGGCCCGAGCGCGACGGCCGCGTCCATCACCCGGCCGGTAATGACGATCTGTGCACCGAGACGGAGCGCTTCGGCGATCGGCCGCGCGCCGAGATAGGCGTGCGACGAGATGATCGTCTCGGCGATCGGGTCGAACGCGGCACCGGTATCGAGGTGCGCGAAGGGAACGCCGGCATGGTGCAGGTCGCGCATCCGGGACAGCAGGTCGCCCCCGTCGACCGTCGCGATCGGGAGACGGATGCCCGCTTCGCGACAGAGCGCGTCGACCGCGTCGCGGCATGCCTCGACGTTGACCCCGCCCGCGTTCACCACGATCCGAATGCCGCGTCGCGCGATCTCGGGCAGGCGCGGCGCGAAGGTGCTTCACGAAGTCGTAGGCGAAGCCGCGAGCCGGGTTCGCCCGCCGCTGCCGCTCGAGGATCACCATCGTGATCTCGGCCAGGTAGTCGGCGGTCACGTAGTCGACCTCGCCGCCCGCCACCTGGCGCGCGAGCGCCTCGGGGTCGTCGCCCCAGTAGCCGCTCGAGTTCGCGATGCGCACGGTCTTCCTCACGAGCCGCGATCCTTACCGCGAATCACCAGGGCGCTCCAGCCAGCGGCGCGCCGTTTCGGCGGCTCATATCTTTCGAAGGAGTCTCCGAACGCACCCTCGATCCGTTTGTGGATCTCGATCGAACGAGACTAGGATCGCGCGCAGGTGGGATGAGACCGCAAGCACCAGGCGCGGTCGCCGGAAAATGAGACCGAGCTCCAGGGGAGGGGCAACGTCTCGAAGGGTGTGAAGATCTGGTGGGGAAGTCCTTCCAGCTCCGAGAGGGAGACGGGTCGGGGGGAGGTTTCCAGGCGTCGAGCACGCCGCGCACGCGCGTGTCTCCGCCACGCTCCGCATTTGGAGCGCGCCATGCTTCCGCCGAGTCATCGGCTCGAGTCGCAACGCGACTCATGGGGAAAGGGAGGTTCGATCTATGAAGTGGGATCGGTGGATGTTTGCCGTCGCCAGTCTGACGGCAGTTGCGCTCGTGACGTTCGCGGGGACGGCTCGAGCGACCGAATACTTCGACAATCAGCGCGGCGAGATCCAGGCACGCCTGTCGACGCAGAACACGTTTCAGCACGACGCGGTCAGGAACATCGACTGGGTGCAGTGGCGAAACGAGCTCCGCTTCGACCTGAAGTACGAGCTCGTCAAGCAAGGCGAGATCGTCGGGCCGTTCCGGATGGCGAACTTCAACATGCTGTACCGCGGTCGCTACGATCCGGTCTTCGAGCTGAAGGACGCGTACAAGGATCGGAATTACGACCGCGCGAACTTCATGCTTCCGGAAGGCAAGATCCCGCGCGAGCTCTTCCTCGACCTGGGCTTCACCGGCGCGCTGAGCCCTCTCTCGCTGCGGCTCGGTCGCCAGCAGGTGGTGTGGGGTGAGGCGGACGTGTTCCGCTCGATCGACATCGTGAATCCGCTGCGCATCGACCAGAGCGGCTTCGTCGGCGAGGACCTCGCCGACTTGCGCGAGCCGCTATGGATCGCCAAGGCGTTGTGGGACCTCGGCACTCTCGGGCCTCTGTCGGAAGCGGGACTCGAAGTCTTCTATTCGCCGAACGGCCGACCGCAGCAGGACCGTCCCTGGTTGCTGTTCGGTGAGACGTGGAAGATGCACATCAATCAGCACAACGTGCTCGACGGCTTCGACCGGAACATCGTCCTGCCGTTCCAGCAGGTGAGGCATCCGTGGGAGATCGGGCGTGTCGGCGCGCGGAATACCGACAGCCCCGCGGTCGTGCAGCAGGCCGACGGCACCTACGCGGACTTCGCATACCAGATCAAGAACGACGTCGCGGATAGGCAAATCGACTTCAAGGACGCGAGCATGTTCGGCGTCCGCCTGCTCGGCACGACGATCGGCAACGCGTACATCACCCTCAATTATCTCTGGAAGCGATCCGACGCGGCCGGTAGCGCCGTCGTCTTCGAGGACATCTTCGATCCCGCCGCGCTCGACCCCGTCACCGGCGTGAACACGGGCGCCATTCCCAGTCGGCCGGGTGCGCCGCCGGTGCAAGAAGCGATTCTCGCCGATGCGGTCGCCGCGATCGGCACCCAAGACACCGACGGCAACGGAATTCCGCAGGGCGTCGAGCAGCAGATGCGGGACTGCTTCAACAAGGTGCGGCCCGTGCTGATGATCGACGACGGGAACCCCGCGACGTCGTGGGACGGCTCGATCTACTCCGATCCGTCGAACCCTTCTCTCCACACCGGAAGGAACAACGTCTCCTACGCGCCGGTCCTGCCGCAGGGCCCGACGGACGACGGCCTCTCGCATGCAACGGGCTGCCTGCAGATTCCGCTTTGGCACCCGTGGACGCACGTCGTCGGTTTCACGTTGACGTACAACGACTACGACATCACCGGCGCGGTGCTCCGTCTCGAGCAGAGCTTCAGCACCAAGGAGGCGCGCAACGGCAACTCGCCGAACAGCCCGGCTCGACTTCTCGAGGAGGCGAACGGCGGGCAGCTCGCGCTGCCGAACGTGCGCGACTTCGACACGCACAACATGCGTACCACGCAGGTCTGGCGCAGCATGGTCGGCTTCGATTACCTCCGCGCTCTCGCGCCCCAGTCGGGGCGAGGGCTACCCCAGCCGTTGCGCTCGCTCGCGACCGACCAGTGGTTCTTCACGTTCCAGTTCCTGAACGAGTATTACGCGCATGCGGAGCAGGTGAACTCGAACACCTCGTTCACGAACCGCATGCATCATTTCAACCCGCTCCTCACCTACGCGATGACCGGGTTCTTCATGAACCAGCGGCTCCGTCCGACGCTCATCGCGGCGCTGGACGTGAACGAGATGTTCCCGCTGTTCGTCTTGCAGGCGCAGTACTACATCACGCCGAAGCTCGAGCTTCGCGTGGGTGAGATCATCTACGCCGGCAGCAAGAACGACGAGACGAACTCCGGTCTCCACTTCTATGCGGACCGCGATACGCTCTTCGCCAGGATCACGTACTTCCTGCTTTAGTTCGTTTCTGACTCTGCGTTGACGGAGACGGGGCGGCGGCCGAGAGGCCGACCGCCCCGTCGCGTTTCGGCCCTCGTTCGACTGGCAGGGGCGCCGCCTTTCGCATAGGAAGCGTCCGCCACGCGATCACCCGGTTCGGGTTACCGAGCCGGGGCAACCGTCGGGTCCGAAGGAGGGAAGCCAATGAAGAGGAGCACTCGAGCCGCGAGCCTCGCCACCTTCGTCGTGGTCGCGCTCGCCGCGCCCGGTCTCGCCACCATGAGCGGCGACCGTTACGAGCTTCAAGCGCGCTTCTCGATCCAGAACACGTTCCACCACGACTCGATCGAGAAGATCAATTGGGTGCAGGAGCGAAACGAGCTCCGGTTCGACTTCAAATACAACCTGCTCGCCTACGGCGACACGTGGCCGGTCCTCAGTGCGGCCAAGTTCAATCTCCTCTATCGCGCGCGCTACGACGCCATCTTCGACATCCGCGATTCGTACGGCAAGCGCGGCTACCGGCGCGACGACATGCGCTTCCCGGAAGGGAAGTACCCGCGCGAGGTCTTCATCGACCTGGAATTCTCCGGGGCCCTGAACGGGCTCGGCGCGCGGCTCGGCCGGCAGCAGGTCGTCTGGGGTGAGGCGGACGTGTTCCGCTCGATCGACGTGGTGAACCCGCTGCGTCTCGACCAGAACGGCCTCGTCGGGGACGACTTTTCGGATTTTCGCGAGCCGCTGTGGATCGCGAAGTTCTTTTACGACATCGGCGATTTCGGCCCGATCTCGAATGCCGGAGTCGAATGGCTCTATTCGCCGAACGGCCGGCCGATCACCCATCGCGCGATCATCGGCGAAGCGTTTCGCATCGGCGTCGACCAGAACAATCCGCTCGACGGTTTTCGCCGCCCGAACCAATCGCCATTCGATCGCGTTCGTCATCCGTGGGAGCTCCAGCGAGTCGGACATCAGTATGCGGACGCCGGAGACGAGGCCGACCTCGGCCCGCTGCTCGGCAAGTCCGATTTCCTCTACCTGACGAGCCGGAACGTCCCGACTTCGGAGTTCGACATCGATGCGAGCATGGCCGGCATTCGGTTTCTCGGCACGACGTTCGCCGGCATCAACTTCACGTTGAACTACCTGTTCAAGCGCGCCGAGCTTCCGGGCTCCGCGCTGCAAGGCGATGCGCTGTTCGACCCGACGCTCCTGCCGGACACGGGGCTTCCGAACGCACGGCTCGATCTCCTCACTCAGGCGGCCGCGGCCGCGCTGATCCCCGACACCGACGGCAACGGGATCGGGGAAGGGAACGAGGACCTCATCCGCCGCTGCATCTACGAGAAGGAGCCGCTCTTCGTGCTCGAGGACCTGCACGGCTCCGGGAACGCGCAGACGGGCTGTCAGCCGATCGCGTTCTACTACCCGTGGACGCACATCATCGGCGCGACGATCACTTACAACGACTACGCCTACACTGGTGCCGTCTTCCGCATCGAGGAGAGCTACAGCACGAAGGAGCCGCGAAACGGGGTGCCGCCGCTGAACGGCCCCCGCGCCGGCGATTTCCCGCGCGCGCGCGATTTCAACACGAACTCGATCCGCCAGAGCGACGTGTGGCGGAGCATGATCGGCTTCGACTACCTGCGTTCGATCGGCTTGGTGGCCGCGCGGAACTGGCCGCAGCCGTTACGCTCGCTCTTCGGGCAGGACCAGTGGCTGATCTCGGGGCAGTTCTTCAACGAGTACTACGCGAACGTGAGCTCCCAGATCGGCCTCAGCGACTCGCCGACGGACCGCCAGTCACATTGGAATCCGGTGTTCACGACGTTGCTGACCGGGTTCTTCGTCAACAATCGGCTCCGCCCGTGGATGTCGTTCGCCTACGAGGTGAACCACGAGATGCCGATCCTCTGGCTGCAGGCCGAATACAACATCGGTGCCCGCTGGTCGGTGCGGGCGGGCGAGATCCTCTATCTCGGCAGCAAGAACTCGGAATCGCCGCTGCTGCTCCATCGGTACGCGGATCGCGACAATCTGTTCATCCGCATCACTTACTTCTTGATCTGACGGAGACGACGAACCTCACGCTGCCTCGGAGGTCGCTCGCTCCGCCGAGGAGGACGACCGGCCTCGAGCGTCGCTGGCTCGACCCTCGCCGCGGCCTCTTCAAGATCGCCGAGCGCGCGGTGAATCGGTTCTTCGCGCGATGGGTGTACCCAACCGTGTTTTTCTCGTGGCATCCGTACGGCTGGCTCCTGCAACGCAGATTTGCGGTCGCGGAAGCGACGGTCGAGCCCCCGCTCTGGCCCGCCGGCACGCCGGAGCTCACGGTGCTCGTCGTGAGCGACATTCATTGCGGGCCGTTCCTTTCGCGGGAGGCGCTGTCGCCGATCTTCGCAAGCCTGATGCGCCTCGCGCCGGACCTCGTGCTCGTCGCGGGCGATGTCGTCGACGGATCGGTCGAGGATCTCGACGGTTTTCTCCCCGTGCTCGGCGAGCTCGCCGCGGCACCGCTCGGCGCCTGGTACGCGCGCGGGAACCACGACCACTACACAGGCGACCCCGATCGCGTCGGCGCGCTGCTCGGATCGGTCGGTATCCGCACGCTGAAGAACGAATCCATCGAGGTCGCACACGGCGGAGGGACGTTTCGGCTCGGCGGCATCGACGACCGCATCATGGGCTCGCCGGACTGGGACGCGCTCGTTGCGCAGGGCGCGCCGCACCTCCTCGTCGCTCACAATCCGGACGACTTCTACGAAGCGGTGCGGAGAGGCATCGCGCTCGTCGTTTCGGGACACACGCACGGCGGGCAAATCCGCTTCTCGAAAGGCGCGCCGCTCGTCCGCCAGAGCGAGTTCTGTCTCGACGAAGGGCTCTATGCGCACGGGCCCTCGCTGCTCGCGGTCACGCGCGGCGTCGGCGCCTCCGGCCTGCCGTGGCGCGCGGGTGCACATCCCGAGGCGATGTGGCTGCGGGTGCGTTCTACCGCGCCGCGATCTTGACGCCGTCGGCGACCCGATCGCTCGGGTGAAGGACGACGGACTCGCCCTCGGCGATCCCGTCGCGGACCTCGGCCTCGAGCGAGCTTCGCTCGCCGATCGCCACCCTCTTCAGTCGCGCGCGTCCGTCGTCGACGGAAAACACCGCCCAATCGTCGCTCCGCCGGAACAGCGCTCCGGTCGGCACCTTCAGCACCCCGTCGCCTTCCCAGACGACGATCCGCGCCTCGACGCGATAGCCGTCGCCGAGCGACGGGCGTGCGTCGACCGGCTCGTCGATCGTGACGATCACGTTCACGCGCTGCTCCTCGACGCCGAGTGCGGAGATCTTGGTGAACCCGCCGGGCTCGACGACGCGCACGCGTCCCTTCAAAGGGCGGGATCCGCCCCAATGTTCGAGCAGGACCGGCGCGCCCGACTGGATGCGAACGGCGTCGCTCGAGAGGACGTCGATCTCGGCTTCGAGATCCGTCGGGTCGCCGAGCTCGACGAGCGGTGTGCCGGCCTCGACGACACGCGAGCTTTCCTGAAGGACGCGAAGCACGCGCCCGTCGACCGGCGCGGCGATCTCGTACCCGCCGCCTTGCTGGCTGTCGCCGCGGCCGTGGAGAAGGGCGGCCTTCGCTTGCTCCGCCTCGAACGCGGCGACGTCGACCGCGAAGGAAGCGGAGCGGCTCTCCTCGGCGGCCCCACGCTCACGCTCCACGATGCGATCGAGCTCCTGCTTCGAGAGCACCTCGCTCTTGGAGAGGTCACGCGCGCGGCGAAGATCGCTCTCGGCGAGCGCGTGCGCGGCGCGAGCACGCTCGCGGTCGGCTCCGGCTCGGTCCCGAGACGCCTCCGCCGCGCGAAGCCGCGCCTCGGTCTCGGCGCGGGCGCGCGCGTCGAGCGGCTTCGGGTCCGCGGGCTCGATGATCGCGACGACCGTGCTGCCACGTTGGACGACGTCGCCGGCGTCGAGATCGACGCGACGCAGGCGTCCCGCGAGCGGCGCGGCGACGACGTAGCGCTCGCGCACGCGCGTCTTGCCATCCTCGTCGACGGTGACCCGCAGCGGGCCGCGCTCGATGGGCGCGAGATCGACCTCGACGGGCTGCGGTCGAAAGCCCCAGACCACGGCGCCGACGACGAGGAGGGCGACGGCGATGGGGAGCAGACGTTTTCGGGAGAACGGCATCACTCTCTCGATTTCAGCACGGCGATGAGGTCGAGGCGATCGAGGCGGCGACGAACGGCAAACGCGGACGCGAGCGCCGCCGTCACGACGATCGTCACGGCCCAAGAATAGGTCCGCGGAAACACCACCAGGGGAAAGCGCTGGGTCTCGGTCGACATGCTGGCATTCGCGAACGCGGCGAGACCGTAGCCGAGAAAGAGCCCGGGCACGATCGCGATGACGACGATGACGGCGAGCTCGCCGAGGAGGATCGTCGATATCTCCGCGCGAGAGAAGCCGAGAATGCGCAGCGTGGCCAGCTCCCGTGCTCGCTCCGCGAGCGCGATCCGAGCCGCGTTGTAGACGACGCCGACGGCGATGATCGAGGCGAAAAACCCATTGATGAAGCGCATGACGAGGAGGTTCTCGGCGACCATCTTGCGGAAGCTCTCGAGCGCCGAGGCGCGCGTCGACACGCCGAGCACCGCAGGCATCTCCTTGAGGGTCGCGTGGAGACGGTCGATCTCGCGCGAGTCGACCAGGAGATAAGCGCCCGAGAGCGTCTCCCCCTCGCGCATCCAGCGCCGGAGCGCGCCGAGATCCATCCACGCCGACATGCCGGAGAAATCCTCGACCGTCGCCATCACCTCGAGCTCACGGACCGGCCGCTCGCCTTCCATCACTTCGACGACCAGGGAGTCGCCGATCCCGACGCCGAGCTTCTCGGCGAGCACCTGCGACACCGCGACGCCGCGTGTGGGCAACGTCACCGCACGCCCGTCCGCGTCGATCACGCGCTGAAGCGCGGCGTCGCGCGCGACACCGAGGAGGCCGAGCCGGCGCGAGAGATGTCCCGCGCGCACGCGGGAGGCGACACTCCGGAACGGCTCGGCACGAATGACGCCCGGCAGGCGCGCGACCTCGTAGAAGGCGGAGGGGGACGCCGAGTCGGTGAACGTCACCGTCACGTCCTGGCGCTGCATGCGGAAGAACTGGATGTCGATCACCTCGTCCATCGCATCCATGAAGTAGGTGCCGAGGATTTGCACCGAGACCGCGAGCGCGACGCCGAGCGCCGAGAGACCAGCCTTCACCGGATGGCGCTCGATGTTGCGCAGGATCATGCGCGCCGCTGGAGACAGCCACCGTTGGAAGCCCAATCGCTCGAGCAGCGTCACGTGGTATGTCGCCGGCGGCTCCGGGCGCATCGCTTCCGCGGGCGCGAGATTCGTGGCGCGGCGCACGGCGCCGAGCGTGCCGGCGATGCCGGCGCCAAAGGCGATCCCCATCGCCGGGAGGATCACGATGAGGCCGAGCCGATAGTCGAAGCTCGGGAAGCGGAAGAACTGCGAGTACATCGCGGTCATCCCGCTACCGAGCCAAGCGCCGCCGGCGATGCCGAGCGCGATGCCCGCGGCGATGATCACCGACATGAGCTTCAAGAAATGGAGCGCGATCTCGAAGCGGCCGTAGCCGAACGACTTGAGGACGGCGATCTGCTCGCGCTGGAGCCCGACGAGTCGGCTGATGACGACTTGCAAGAGAAATCCGGCAACGGACAGAAAAATCAGCGGCGGGATCAGCGCCATCGCCCGGAGCCCACGGATCTCGTTCGTGACGAACTCGTGCGAGACCTGCTCCGAGCGCCCATGTGAGCCGAGGCCGCCGTAAGGCTCGAGGAGCCGGTCGAGGCGCTTCAGCGTCTCCGCCTCGGAGGCTCCGTGCTGGAGCTGGATCGCGACGTCGTTGAACGCGCCGTCCATGTCCACGGCCGGGGCGAGCTCGTCGTAGTCCATCCAGAGGAGCGCGTAGCGGCTATGGTCGGGGAAGAACTCGCCCGGTCGGATCTGGAAGATGAACTCCGGCGAGAGACCGACGCCGACGACCTCGAGGCGCTCGCGTTTGCCGCGGATGACCGCGTCGATCATCGAGCCGGGAGCGAGCCAGTGGACCTCGGCGAACGCCTCGCTGACGACGACCTCGTGCCGCCCGTGCGCTTCGGGCAGGCGCCCGGCCCGCAGATGGAGCGCGTTCAGGCCGCCCTCGCGCCGCGGCAACGATTGCACGTGCGCCGACACCGCTTCGACGAGCCCGGGCATGTCGAGCGTCGCTTCGGTCGAGACGCGCGGCTCCACACGAGCGACGCCGGGGATCTCCTCGATGCGCTCGACAAGTGCGAGCGGCGCGCGCTCGAGCGTCGCGAACACGTCGGCGAACCGATACCGCTCGTAGTACGCGGCGCGCGCGGCATCGAGCGATTCGACCGTCGAGAGGGAGAGAACGAAGGTCGCGATGCCGCCCGCGAGCACGAACGCGATCGCCACCGACTGGCCCTTCATGTGCGCGAGATCGCGCCAGACCTTGCGGTCGAGGGCCTTCACGGATTCACCAAGAAAGACTCGCGGCGGCGGCCTTGCTCGCGTTCTCGTGCATCGTCGCGATGCGGCCGTCGGACAGGGTGACCACGCGGTTGGCCATCGTGGCGATCACCGCGTTGTGCGTGATCACCGCGGTCGTCGTGCCGAGCTCGCGATTCACGCGCTCGATCGCCTCGAGCACGACGATGCCGGTGTGCACGTCGAGCGCGCCGGTCGGCTCGTCGCAGAGCAGCACGTCGGGGCGTTTGGCGATCGCGCGCGCGATCGCGACGCGCTGTTGCTCGCCGCCCGAGAGCTGCGAAGGGAAGTGGTCGAGGCGGTCGCCGAGGCCGACGATGTCGAGCGCCTCCTCCGGGCTCATCGGGTTCTCCGCGATCTCGGTGACGAGCGCGGTGTTCTCGCGGGCCGTGAGGCTCGGAATCAAATTGTAGAATTGAAAAACGAAGCCGACGTGCTCGCGCCGATAGCTCGTGAGCTCGGCATCGTCGGACGCGGTGAGATCGCGATCGCGATAGCGAACGCGACCCGAGCTCGGCACGTCGAGCCCGCCGAGGATGTTGAGCAGCGTCGACTTGCCGCTGCCCGAGGGACCGAGCAGCACGAGAAGCTCGCCCTGGTGGAGATCGAGATCGATGCCCCGAAGCGCGTAAACATCCACGTCGCCCACGCGGTAGACCTTCGTCACCGCACGCGCCTCGAAGACCACCGGACCCACCGCACCTTCTATCGCGGAAAGGCGGAGGCGATGCCATCATCCGCGCCGGCATGAAGAACGCCGAGATCGCCCGCATCTTCCGCGAGATCGCCGCGTACCTCGACATGGAGGACGTGCCGTTCAAGCCGCGCGCCTACGAGAAGGTCGCGGAGTCGATCGAGGTGCTCGGGGATCCCGTGGAGGAAATCCACGCACGCGGTGGCCTCAAGGCGCTCGTCAAGCTGCCCGGCATCGGCAAGTCCGCTGCCGCGAAGATCGAGGAGTGGCTGACCACGGGGCACGTCGCGCTCCACGACGAGCTCTCGGCGAAGATGCCGGTCGATCTCGGCGCGCTGCTGTCCGTGGAGGGACTCGGGCCGAAAGGTGTGAAGAACCTCTACGCCGCGCTCCGCATCCGCACGCTCGCAGATCTCGAGGCGGCGGCGCGCGCGGGACAGATCCGCGACGTTCCCGGCTTCGGCGAGAAGGCGGAGCAGAAGCTCCTTCGCGGCATCGGGTTCGTCGCGTCCTCGGGCGGCCGCCTGCCGATCGGCCGCGCGCTTCCGCTCGCGCTCGTGATCGAAGCGCGCCTCCGCGACGTCGATGGCGTTCGTGAGGTCGCGATCGCCGGGAGCCTCCGGCGCCGGCGCGAAACGATCGGCGACTTCGACTTCCTCGTCGTTGCGGACGATCCCGCGCGCGTGATGGACGCGTTCGTCTCGTTTCCCGACGTCGTCACCGTGCACGGCAAGGGGCCGACGAAATCATCCGTTCGGCTCGCGATCGGCGTCGATGCCGACCTTCGCGTGCTCCCGCGCGAGAGCTTCGGCGCGGCGCTCCAGTACTTCACGGGCTCGAAGGATCACGGCGTCGCGTGCCGGAAGATCGCGATCGAGCGGGGGCTCAAGCTCAACGAGTACGGCGTCTTTCGCGGCGAGACGCGCATCGCGGGCGAGACGGAGGAAGAGGTCTACGCGGCGCTCGGCCTCGCATGGATGCCGCCCGAGCTCCGCGAGGATCGCGGCGAGATCGCCGCGGCGCTCGCGAACCGGCTACCGAAGCTCGTGGAGTACGGCAGCATCCTCGGCGATCTTCAGACGCAGACGAGCTGGACCGACGGGTCGGACTCGATCGAGGAGATGGCGCTCGCCGCGCGGGCGCTCGGCCGCGAGTACATCGCGATCACCGATCACACGAAGTCGCTCGCGATGGCCGGCGGCTCCGACGAGGCGAAGCTCGCGCAGCAGAGCGAGGAGATCGATCGCCTGCGGAAGAAGGTGAACGGGATTCGCATCCTCAAAGGCGCGGAGGTGAACATCCTGCGTGACGGAACGCTCGACATCGCGGACGAAGCGCTCGCCAAGCTCGACGTCGTGGGCGTCGCCGTGCATTCGCACTTCAACCTCTCGCGCGCCGAGCAGACCGCGCGGATCTGTCGCGCGATCCGGAATCCGCACGCGGACATCCTCTTCCACCCGACCGGCCGGATGCTCGGCAAGCGCGAGGCGTACGACGTCGACATGGACGAGGTGATTCGCGTCGCCGTCGAGACGGGCACGGTGCTGGAGATCGACGCCTTCCCGGATCGGCTCGACCTGAACGAAGAGCACGCGCGGAAAGCGGTCGAGGCGGGCGCGAGGCTCGTGATCGACACCGACGCGCACGCGACGGCGCACCTCGCCTTCGTGGACTACGGCGTCGCGGTCGCGCGCCGCGCCTGGGTCGAGGCGGAGAGCGTGATCAACACCTACCCGGCCGACCGCTTCCTGGCGGCTTTGAAGTCGAGATAGCCGGGGCGAGGGCGACGGGTCCTGTCGCTCGGGGCCTTCCCTGCTTGCGAGCGCGCCGGGTGGCGCGCAGCGGGCGCCCGTCGGGCGCGCAGCGACGTGGACGCATCTGCCGCCGAGCGCAGAGCACCGCCGCCATACGCGAGGTCGAGTCCGCGTCCGATCAAAGACGACCGTTCGCGACTGTCGTCGAGAGCACCCGATGGGCTGCGGAGCGACAGGCCCCGGCGTGCTCGCCCCGCTTCAGCTCGCCGGCAAACCGAGCGCCCGGAGCGCGATGATGTTCCGCAGCACCTGCGACGTGCCGCCCTGGATCGTGTAGGCGGGCGAGAAAAGGATCGCGCGCGCGACGCGTCCGGCGAGCTTCGTCGCGCGCGAGTCCGGCATCAGCGCGGCGAACGGGCCGAGCACCTCGCCCAAGACCTGCGCGACGTGCTGCTCGACGTCCGTCGCGAACGCCTTCGTCACGGCGGATTCCTTGTTCGGCACCACGCCCTTCGAGAGCAGCCAGGCGACGCGGTAGATCATCCAGCGTCCGAGCTCGAGCTCCGTCTCGACGCGCGCGATCTTGTCGCGCAGCACGGGATCCTTCGTGAGCCCGGTCTCCGTCGCGAATGCGCGGAGGTCGCGATGGACGACCCAATTCGACAGGAGGCGCTCCATGCCGCTCCGCTCGTAGTCGAGCTGGGAGGCGATCTGGTACCAGCCGCGGTTCTTCTCGCCGACGAGATAGCGGCGGTGCACGCGCACGTTCTCGAAGAAGACCTCGTTGAAGTGATGCTCGCCCGTCAAGTCCACGACGGGGCGGATCGTGATGCCGGGCGAGCGCATGTCGACGAGAAGCTCGCTGATTCCCTTGTGCTTCGGCGCCGCGGCATCGGTGCGCGCGACGAGATAGCAGTAGTCGGCCTCGTGCGCGCCGCTCGTCCAGATCTTGTGACCGTCGAGCACGAAGAAATCGCCGTCTTCGACGGCGCGGGTTTTCAGCGACGCGAGATCGCTCCCTGCGTTCGGCTCGCTCATGCCGATGCAGAAGACGATCTCGGCGCGCGCGATCCGCGGCAGGAACTCCTCGCGCTGCTCTTCGTTGCCGTAGGCGAGGAGCGCGGGGCCGATCTGCCGATCGGCCATCCAGTGCGCTGCGACCGGCGCGCCGGCGCGCAGGCACTCCTCGGTGATCACGAGGCGCTCGAGGTAGGAGCCCTCGCTGCCGCCGTAGCGCTTCGGCCACGTGAACCCGATCCATCCGCGCGCGGCGAAGTCGCGCGAGAACTCGCGCGAGAAGCCGATCATCCACGCGTCGCCGAGCGGCTCACGCTGATATCGGGGAAGGGTCTCCCGCAAAAACGCGCGAACGTCATCGCGCAGCTTTTCCTGTTCCGCGGTGAGCGTGAAGTCCATCGCCCGCCGAAGCTATCGCGGGATCAGGAGGATTGCACCCCGCCGAACACCGGCACGAGCCCGAACGGTACCCCCTCGAGCTCCGCGCCGCAGCCGAACGTCGTGCTGCCGAGCACGGGCGTGCCGGTCGGGATTCCGCTCGGAGGCAGGAGCGCGAGCACCTCGTTGAGCGGCATCGGCACGAAGAGCGTCGGATCGTCGGTCGACGAGGTGAGGCCGGCAAGAATCGGCAACTCGTCGCCGTGCAGCTCGAGCAGCAAGAGGAACTCGTCGATGTCGTCTGCGAAGAGCGTGTCGGCCGGAGGCAGCTCGATCAGCGGGACCGGCGTCTCGGGAGCGTCGCCTTGCGTTTCGCTGACGCTCGCGGTGCCGGCCTCGGTACAGTCGGCGATCAGCACGCCGAGGAGTGGGATCGCGTTCACTAGCTCCTGCGCGGCCGACGTCTGCTCGGGCGGATCCGAAGATCCCGAGCCGCCGCAGCCCGCCCCCGCGACGAGGGCCCCCGTGACGACGGCAAAGCGCAGGAGCGCCACTGTCACGCGGGCCCTCCGGCGGGGGTCGCTTCCGCCGTCGCCGCCGGCGTCGGTGCGTCTCCGCCCGCGCCGAGGACGATCGCGGTCGTCTCCTGACCGAGCCCGGGAACGAGCACGCTGCTACATACGTCTTGAGCGTTCGCGGCGACTCCCTCGAAGGCGACTTCGCGCCGCGCGCCGGCGGCGAGCGAGCCGATCTCGACCGTGAGGCATTGTCGCGCGGGATCGGTCTCGGCCTCGTGCGCGCACCCGCGAAAGGCGTAGGCGGCGGAGCACGGCGACAGCGTCGCCGGCGCGGACGAGCCCTCGACGCGTACCGTGGCGACGTCGGCGCTCAAGTTCGTCGGTACGCGGCCGACGATCGACACAGCGGGCGTCGCAGCCCCGCCCGAATTCTCGGCGCGTACGGTGAAGCGGAGCCGGTCGCCGCCGTCGACGCGCGACGCCGTGCCCGCGTCGGAGACGAACGCGCCGACGGCGGTGGTGTTCGCGAGGACCGGCGCGGTCAACACCGGGCATTCGCGCGACAAGCCGCGCAGCGACGCCGCGGCGCCCGACAGCGACAGCGTGAGGGCGTCGCCGCCGACCATCAGGTCGGCGCGGACCGCCTCGACGGAGACGGCGATCGAGCCGGACTTCTTGTCGACCGTGATGCGCTGCCGATTGAACGTCACGAGGTCGAGCCCGGGTGCGGGCGAGAGGATCGTCGTGTTCGCGGGCACGTCGAGCTCGACCAGCGGCGAGCCGAGGAGCGTCACGGTGTCGAGGCCGCTCGTGAGCGCCGTCGTCTGGCAATCGACGCTCGCGCTCGCGCCGGTCGTCGCGACGTCGAGGGCGTCGGAGCCGCCGGCGGCCGTTGGGAAGATCCGCGCGTCGGAATCGCCGGCGACGCTCGAGGCGCTCGCCTCCGCACGTTCCGACGTCCCGGAGGTCGTCGACGAGCCGGAGACGAGCTCGGCGACCGCGGGCACGGCGATGCTGGCCGCATCGGCGACGTGGGAGAACGTTCCGGAGCTGGCGGCCCGCTGCACTTCGGTGTCCGCCGTGGTGAGCAAAGAGAGGGTCGCGCCGAAGAGAGTCGAGTGTGACCCGAAGGCGCGGCCCGACGCGGTGACGTCCGCATGCGTCGGACCAGCGAGGAGGATCACGAGGATCGAGAGGGTGGGGGGGAAGGAGAGGGGGGAAATACGGGGGGTCATCTCTCGACGCTCGTCGGCGCGGCCCCCGAAGGAGGGTGCCTTCGACTCATTTCGGCAGCACGGGACATGCCACCTCATCTAATCCTCCGCGCGAGGAAAATCCCGTACTTAGTCGAGATTCCGTTTTTCAGAAGGGAACGACAGCGGCCACCGTGTTTCAAAGCGGGGCGCGATTCCTCATGGTGGCCGGGTGAGCCTCGTCTCGGCGATGACATCACCGGGATTCTATCCGCACCGGCCCGAGCGGGTGGAGCTTTGCCAGACGCACATCTCCTGGGTCTTCCTCGCCGGGCCGCGCGTCTACAAGGTGAAGAAGCCGATCGCGATGGCGTTCCTCGACTATTCGACGCTCGAGGCGAGACGCCGCTTTGCGGAGGAGGAAGTGCGGCTCAATCGGCGCCTCGCGCCCACGGTCTACGAAGGCGTCGCGCCGATCCGCCGAACCGCTTCGGGCTACGCGCTCGAAGGTGACGGCGAGGTCGTCGAGGTCGCCGTGGTCATGCGCCGCTTGCCGGCCGAACGCATGCTGGACCGGCTGCTCGCGAGCGGGCAAGCCGGTCACGCGGAAATCGTTCGCATCGCCGAACGCATGGTTCCCTTTCACCGCGGTGTGGCTGCGGTCCGAGATCCCGAGATCGGCTCGCCGGAGGCGATTGCCGAAATCGCGACCGCGAATCTCGACGAGGTGGAAGGATTCCGCGGCCGCACGGTCTCCGATCGGCGGTTCGACGCGCTCCGAACGTACGGGCGAAAATTCGTCACGACTCGAGCGGACACTCTCGACGCGCGCTTTCGCGAGGGTCGCATTCGCGACGGGCACGGCGACCTCCGCGCCGAGCACGTCTGCATCGAGGAGTCGGGCGAGATCTCGATCTTCGATTGCGTCGAGTTCTCCGCGCGCCTGCGCGGCTCGGACGTCGCCTCGGAGATGGCGTTTCTCGCGATGGAGCTCGACTTCCTCGACGCGCCGGATCTCGCCGAGACGCTCCTGCGCACGTACGCCGACCGTGCCGCCGATCCCGGCGTGGCCGCGGTCGAGCGCTATCACCGCTGGTACCGCGCCTGCGTGCGCGGCAAGGTCGAGAGCTACAAGTTCGACGCCGAGGTGCCGCCGCTCGAGCGGCGCATCGCCGAGGAGCGCGCGCGGCGCTTCTTCGCGCTCGCTTCTCGCTATGCGGGACCGGCCGTGCCGCCGGCGATCGTCGTCGTCGCCGGCCAGATCGCGAGCGGCAAGTCGACGCTCGCGAGGTTGCTCGCGGACCGCACCGGCTTCGCGCTCCACTCGTCCGACCGCACGCGGAAGGCGCTCGCCGGCTTCGCGCCGACGGATCGCGCGACCGGCGTCGCACACGAGCGGCTCTACTCCGTGGAGCTCACCGAACGGACGTACGAAGCGCTCTTCGCCGCCGCCGAGCGCGAGCTCGCGGCCGGCCGCGGCGCGGTTCTCGACGCGACGTTCGCCGAGCGCCGCTGGCGCGAGCGCGCGCTCGCCGTCGCCGCGCGGCTCCGTCGCCCGTTCCGCTACGTCGAATGTCGCGCGGACGAGGCGACGACGCTCGCGCGGCTCGCCGAGCGCTCGCAGCGAAGCGACGAGCCGTCGGATGCGACCGCCGAGATCTATCGCGAGCGGCGCGGTTCGTTCGAGCCGTCACACGAGATGCCCGCCGCGAACGCGCTCCGCCTCGACACGAGCGCCGGCCCGCTCGGTCCGCTCGACGCCGTCGAGGAGCGATTGCTAGGAGGTGACGCATGAGCGAAGCGAAGATGCCGAAGCCGCCGAAGGCCTACGACGAGTTTCGCCGGAAGTATCCGAAGCTCGGCGAAGCTTGGGACATGATCGGCGAAGCCGGCGAGAGCGGCCCGCTCGACGCGCGCGAGGTGCGGCTCATCAAGCTCGGCATCGCGATCGGCGCGATGCGCGAGGGCGCGATCCATTCCGGCGTGCGGAAGGCGCTCGCGGTCGGCGTCTCCGTCGAGGAGATCCGTCAGGTCGTGGCGCTGGCGGCGGGGACGGTCGGCATGCCGTCGACCGTGGCGATCGACACCTGGGTCGAGTCCGAGCTCGGCAAGGCGGGCCGCCGGAAGGGCTGAGCCAGTCCCCACGCCGTCATCTCCCGGCAACGGGGACAGAGCGGCAGCATCCGTCCGAGCGCCATCTCGACCACGTGCTGACAGCAGGCGCTACGGTAGAGGCCGCCGGCCGCCGCTTTGCTGAAAGAGCCTTGCATCGTTGGTTCTCCTGGTTCGCGCGGGTTCAACAGTCGGATCCGGATTCGGTGGCGTTCCGCCGATTCGATGCTCGGAAGCGATCGAAATTTCCGTTTCGAATAGCTCGGGGCTTCTGCTATCCCGCCACGTTCCCATGAAGATCGCGTTGCTCGGGGGCACCGGCCCCGAAGGATTGGGCCTCGCCGCCCGCTTTCTCGCGGCGGGCGAGACGGTGGCGATCGGCTCGCGGACGCTCGAGCGGGCCGAGGAAGCCGCCGGCAAGCTGCGGGCGCTCGTCCCGGCCGGGCGGGTCACCGCGGCGACGAACGCGGACGCCGCGGCCGCGAGCGAGGTGATCGCGGTTTCGGTGCCCTACGCCGGCCTCGACGCCACGCTCGCCGCGTGCGGCAAGGCGCTCGAGGGCAAGGTGATCCTCGACCTCGTGGTCCCGCTCCGGGTCGAGGGCGGGGTCTTCCTGCTCGAGGAGGTCGCCGAGGGGTCGGCCGCCGAGCGCATCCAAGCGCGGGTCCCGGGCGCTCGGGTCGTCAGCGGGCTCAAGCACCAGAGCGCGGCGGACCTGCTCGAGATCGGCACCGATCTCGAAGGTGACGTGCTCCTCTGCGGTGACGATGCCGGCGCCAAGGACGTCGTCTCGCAGCTCGTGCGCGACGTGCCGAAGCTGCGCCCGATCGACGCCGGTGGTCTCCGCGTCGCGCGTCACCTCGACGCGGTGACGGCGCTGCTGCTCAACCTGAACAAGCGCCACAAGGCGCGCTCGTCGGTGCGGATCGTCGGTTTGTAGGGCAGGCCGAAGCCCGGCCCCTTAGGCGGTCGGCGGAAGGTCCGGGGGCGGGGGCGGCTTGCTCAGCACGCGGTAGAAGCAGAATCCCGTGAGCACGAGCACGAAGGCGTTCGAGGCGATCATGAGGATCCAACCGGCGATCGTCACGGTCTGCCTCCGGCGGGGTCGTCGAAGCGGCCGTCGCGCTCCCAGCGCGCTGACGCCGCGTTCACGAGGAACAAGAGCCCGGCGAAGACGACGGCCATGAACGCAACCGTCGCGATCGCGGCCGAATCGGCGGCAATCGCGCGCGCCTGATCGGGGAAGCTCTCGATCGCGAAGCCGGCGAGGATCGAGAGCAGGAACGCCGGGCACACCCAGCGGATCACGAACGCGAAGAACCGCGGCACCTGGATGTCGCTCGCGCGATTCAGCTCGTCGAGCCCCGCATTCGCGCCGACCACCCACCCGAAGAGGATCACCTCGAAGACCGCGAGGACGAGCAGCATCGCGCTCCCGACCCAGAAGTCCATCACGTCGAGCGCGATCGAGTTCTTGCTGAACAAGACGACGAGGAAGCTCCCGAAGCCGGTGACGACCGCGAGGATCGCCATCGAGCGCTTGCGGTCGAGATTGAAGCCCTCCTCGAGAAACGCCGCCGCCGGCAGCAGCATCGAGATCGACGACGCGGTCGCGGCGAGGAACAGCAGGCCGAACCAGAGGAAGCCGAAGAACGCGCCGAACGGGAGATGCTCGAGCACGACCGGCACGACGTGGAAGCCGAGCCCGATGCTCGAGCCCGCGACCATCGCGAGGGGGGCGGCGCCGAGGAAGATGAACGCGGCGGGGATCGTGATCATGCCGCCGAGGCAGACTTCCGAGAGCTCGTTCGTCGCCGCGGCGCTGAGGCCGGAGAGCGCGACGTCGTCGTTCCGCTTCAGGTAGCTCGCGTAAGTCATGATGATGCCGAAGCCGACCGACAGCGTGAACAGGATCTGCCCGGCGGCTTCGAGCCACACCTTCGGGGAAAAGAGCGCGGAGAACATGCCGCCCGCCGGATCCTGCGGCTTCGGGTTCCACATGTAGCCGAGCCCGTTGATCACGTTCTGTTCGGGCAGCTCCGGGTTCGGCGTGCCGAGCGTGAGCACGCGCACGAGGATCACGATGCCGGCGATGACGACCGCGGGCATCGCCCAGTTGCAGAACATCTCGATGCCCTTGGACAGCCCGCGAAACACCAGAAAGAAATTGAACGAGAAGCAGACGAGGAGCGCGAGGAGCGCGGGCGAGAGGCTTTGGAAGAGCGCGCCGTGCGCGCCCGCGCCGATGTACTCGTTGAACCGCGACGAAAAGTACGGCGCGTAGGTCGCCGGGTCACCCGTCGCGTGGATGCGCCCGACGAGATAGTCGAACGCGTAGCCCAGGCACCACGCCTGGATGAACTCGTAGTACATGAAGATGATGACGGGGATGAAAACCGCGAGCGCGCCGAACGTGCGCGAGACCACGCCGCGGCGGATCACGCCGAAGAGCGCGGGCGCGGAGTGGAAGCCGTACTGACCGCCCTTTCGTCCGAGAGTCCACTCGACCCACCCGAGTGGGATGCCGATGACGAGCAGGGAGACGAAGTACGGGATCATGAACGAGCCGCCGCCGTAGAGCGCGGCGCGGCCCGGGAAGCGGAGGAAGTTGCCGATGCCGACCGCGGATCCCGCCACGGCCATGATCACGCCGATCTTCGTCGCCCATTGCTCGGTCGTCTGCTTCGAGCTCAAGCGCGCTCTCCTTTTCGCCAGCGTCCCCACATCCGCGCGAACCCGCGCATGAACTGCGCCGCCGCGTCGCGGCCCGCGAGCGCGGCGCCGAGCGAGAAGAGCCCCCAGCTCGCGAGCGAGGCGCCGACGGCGATGCCGGCGAGCGAGCCCGGCGCGAGCGGCAGGAACGGTAGGAGCGCGTAGACGAGATAGACGAGGAAGCTCGACGCCATCAGCGCGAGACCCACGCGCGCGGGCAACGTTCGATCGGCCGTCTCATGCTCAAGGCGATGGCCTCCACGGGGTCGAGCGGCTTGGTATCACCGCGGTTGCCGGAGCGCAAAGAGACGCGGGCTCGTTGACACCCCGCCGACCGGCCGATAGCGCTGCCCCCTCGAACCCTCGGAGTCGCCGCTGGAAACGCTCGCCGCCACTCTCGCGATCTATCGCCGCGCGTTCGCCCGCGCCGCCGTCGCCGCAGCGACGAATTGGCCGGTGGCGGGCGCGGTCTTCGTGTACTTCGCCGTGTTCATGATCGCCCAGCCGCTGCTCGCGCCGCTCGGCATCGCGGGCGGCTTCATCTTCAGCCTCCTCTGGGCGGCGTGCATCGGCTCGTTCCTCGCGCTCGTCGAGGCGATGGTGCGCGATGGCCGCGTCACGCTCGACGATTTTCGCGGAAGCTTCGGCCGTTACCTCTGGGACGTCGTCGGGATCTCGTTCCTCTTCTGGGTATTCTGGATGATCGTCACGCCGGCGCTGCTGACGATACCGAACGGCGGCACCGTCGTGCTCGCGGTCCAGCTCGTCGGGTTCGTGCTGCTGAACGCGGTACCGGAGCTCATCTATCTCGGGCATCACAGCTCGTTCGAGCTCGTCACGGCGAGCTACGCGTTCGTCGCCGAGAACTGGATCGAATGGTTCCCGCCGAACATCCTGCTCGCGGTGGGTTGGTACTTGCTGCCCGAGCTGCACCCGTCGCTCTTCCTCGTGGAGGCGGCCCTGCACGCGCTCTACCTCTTCTTCGCCATGGCGGTCCGCGGCTTCCTCTTCCAGGAGCTCGCCGGCAGCACCCGGCGCTCGCGCGCCTTCCGGCACCGCATGGGGCGGTGAGCGGCGAGTGGGACGCGCCACCGGACCTCTCTCGACGAGACGGTCACGACCGTCGAGGTTCGCTGGAACGTCCCCATCGCAGCCATAACGCCTTCCGGCGTTCTGGCTGCTGGCCAACCGGCGGCGTTCGCGTTACAAGCAAACGACAGCATGCGGCAAGATTCGGATCTTGCGAGCAGTTTCCTGCTCTCGCTCGCGGTCCACCTGTCGGTCGTTTTGATCGCACAGGCGGTCTTGTTCTCCATCCGGACGTCCGAGATCCCGAGCTTCGAGCCGCTGCCAATCCTCATCCTGCCGGCCGTCGGCCCGGCCCCCGGACCGCTCGGGGACGGCTTGCCGCCCCCGCCCGCGCTGGGCGTTCCGGCCGAGCCGGCCGCCGCCGCCAAGCCGCAGATCGCGAAGGTCGAGCCCGTCCGGAAGACCCGGCCGGCGCGCCGGCCGCCGCCTCGAGCGAAGAGCGCGGTCGTCGTGCCGCCGCCACCGGTCGTCGCGGCGGTGCCCGAGCCGGTCGCTCCGGCGCCGCCCCCGTCGGTGCCGGTGCCGCCCGAAGCTCCGGCGGGCACCGCGACCGCTCCGGGTCGAGGCACGAATCAGGTCGTCGGGATTCCGGGCGGCTGGCAGCTCTCGGGCGACGGGCGTTCGTGGCAGCGCAGGCGCGTCTACGGCACCGGCGGCGGAGGCGGTTACGGGTCCGGCGGACGTGGGCGCTTCATCGCGCCGGACGCGCCCGGTTATTTCGGCCGGCTCCTCGGTCAAGTCTCGATGCGCTCCACCCACGACCACGACAGCTACTACGGGCGGGTATTCCTTTTCCCGAAGGACGGACGCGACTATTCGGAGCGCACGCTCTTCGGCTACAGCTTCCGCGAGAACTTCGCCGGCGGCGGCTTCCGCGAGTTCCAGGTGGGGCGCGTGCAGACCCACGGCGCCTACTTGATGGTGACCGACCTCTTCGCGGACGGCCGCCACTCGACGATGGGCCACACGGTGATCATCCCCTTCCCGCGCGTGAGCAAGCCGGCCTTTCGCGTGAACGAGCTCGGCGGCGGCGATTTCCGCCTCGCGGCGCCGGGCGGCGCCGCGCTCGACTTCAACGGTCGGAACGGCCACCTCATCTCCACTCGCGGCTTCTCCGTGTCGCCGCAGGGCGAGATCGGCAGCCCGCCGCGTGTCGCCTACCGCGGCGCGCACGTGCGGATCCAGTCGGTCGGCGGCAATCCCTTCCTGAAGGGGCGCGGCGCGATGGTCTACGACGGCCGCGGCGGGCAATGCGCGCTCACGACGGCGGACCTTTTCGCCCATCGTGGAACGAACGAGTCGGACATGTTCCGATTTGCGACCGACAACGAGCTCTACGCCTTTCTCAACGACCGCTGTCCCTGGTTGAACGTGCCGCGCGGCACGCGGACGCAGGTCGCGAAGGCGGCGCCGGCGAAGAAGTCGTCGCGCACCGCGTCTTCGAGCCCTTCGGAAGCCAAGGGATTGATCCCGGCGCTGTTCGACGCATTTCGGTAGAGCGGCTCTCGTCCGGTATGTTGGGGCGAGTGAACACCCCTGAAAGGCGTCCGGTCGTTCTGCTCGTCGAAGACGACGTCGACACGCAGGTCTACATGCGCGCGGTGCTGAAGCGGCAGTACGACGTGCTCGTCGCCGGAAACGGCGAAGAGTTTCGTCAGGTGCTCGCGGAGCACGGCGATGGCGTGACGATCGTGTTGATGGACGTCTCGCTCCGCGGATCGGAAGACGGGTTGATGCTGACGCGCGAGCTCAGAAGCTCGGAGCGCTTCCGCCGTCTGCCGGTCATCGCGACGACGGCGCATGCGTTCGCCGAGGACCGCTCGCGCGTGTTCGAGGCGGGCTGCAACGCCTACCTCGCGAAGCCGTTCAACCACCGCGAGCTCTTCGCGGCGATGTCGAGCGTTCTCGCCGCTTAGAAAATACTTACGAAGTATTTTTCGCGCTGAGCAGGCGACGTACGGATTCGGCCGGGTCGGAGGCGCTCATCACGTCGCGGATCACGGCGACACCGCGCGCGCCGGTCGCGCGGCACGCCGCGACGTTCTCGCTCGCGATGCCGCCGACCGCATAGACGGGAATCTCGGCGCGCGCGGCGTCGGCGAGGCGCTCGAGCCCCTGCGGCTCGCCGAACGCGGCCTTCGCGGGGGTCGCGAACACCGGGCCGAAGAGTGCGAAGTCCGCGCCTTCGGCCGCGGCACGCCGCGCTTCCTCCGCGGAATGCGTCGAGCGGCCGATCCACCGCTCCGCGCCGAGGAGGCTTCGCGCGTCGTCGGTCGCGAACGACCGCGCGGGGAGCACGACGCCGTCCGCCTCGGCGGCGAGCGCGACCTCGATCCGGTCGTTCACGAGGAGCCGCGCGTCGAACCGCCGCGTGAGCTCGCGAAGCTCGCGCGCGAGCGCGAGGAGCGGTCCGGAGTCGAGATCCTTCTCGCGGAGCTGGATGAGCCGCGCGCCGCCGCGAAGGGCCGCCTCGACGACGTCGGCGAGGCTCCGGTCTCTCGTCGCCCGCCGATCGGTGATCACCATCAGCGGCGCGAGCGCGCTCGTGGGGTCAGCCGGCGTTTCGATCCTCACCGAAACGACGCCTGACCCTCATTCGATCAGGTCCCCAATGGGGCTCGAGGCGGTCGCGTAGAGCTTCTTGCCGATCCGGCCCGCGAGGAACGCCTTCCGCCCCGCTTCGACCGCCAGGCGCATCGCCTCCGCCATGAGGATCGGATCCTTCGCGCCCGCGATCGCCGTATTCATCAAGACGGCATCGCAGCCGAGCTCCATCGCCACGGCCGCGTCGGACGCCGTGCCGACGCCGGCGTCGACGATCACCGGCATCTTCGCATGCTCGAGGATGATGCGGAGGTTGTACGGGTTCCGGATGCCGAGGCCCGAGCCGATCGGCGCCGCGAGCGGCATCACCGCCGCGCAGCCGATCTCCTCGAGGCGCTTGCAGGCGATCGGGTCGTCGGCGACGTACGGCAGCACGTCGAAGCCCTCCTTCACGAGGATCTTCGCGGCCTCGATCGTCGCGGTGACGTCGGGGAAGAGCGTCTTCTGGTCGCCGATCACCTCGAGCTTCACGAGCTTGCCGACCCCGGCTTCCCGCGCGAGCCGCGCCGTCCGGACGGCTTCCTCGACCGTGTAGCAGCCCGCGGTATTGGGCAGGATCGTCAGGCGGTCGAGGGGAAGGTGATCGAGCAGGTTCTCCTGCTTCCTGTCCGTGATGTTCACGCGGCGGACGGCGACCGTGATGATCTCGGCGCCCGACGCTTCGGTCGCGCGCCGCGTCTCCTCGAAGTCCTTGTACTTGCCGCTGCCGACGATGAGCCGCGAATGGTACTCGCGCCCAGCGAGGCGGAAGGAGTCTCCTCCCATCAGCCGCCTCCCACGAACTGCACGATCTCGAGACGATCTCCGTCGCGGATCACCCGTGATCCGAATTCCGTCTTCGGCACGAGATCTTGATTGAGCTCGACCGCGACGCGGCGATTGCCGAGCTCGAGCGCGGCGATGAGCGCGGCGACCGTCGTGCCATCGGTGAGCGTTCGATTCTCTCCGTTGACGATCGCGACCACGAACGCTCGGGTTAACGGCTTTCCGTCACCTTTACAACGGCCCCCTCGTCTCTTAGAAAACTCCTTCGAGCGCCGGAATGAAGATTCGCCGTGGCCGTCCGACCGTAGCCGAGATCGATCGTGCCGCCCTGCGCTGGAACGTGCAGCAGGTGAAGGAGCGGATCGGTCCGAAGACGCAGCTGATCGCGATCGTCAAAGCCGACGCGTACGGTCACGGCGGTCCGGAGGTCGCGCGTATCCTCGAGAAGGAGGGCGTGAAGAGCCTCGGTGTCGCGACGGTCGAGGAAGGCGTCGAGATTCGCGAGGGCGGCGTCATCCATCCCGAGATCCTCGTGTTCGGCGGCTTCGTCTCCGACCAGGTCGAGCAGATCTTCCAGCACCGCCTGACGCCGGTCGTCTGCGACATCGAGATGGCGAAGCTCCTGGCGCAGCGCCTGCGCGGCTCGACACGCGCGCAGCCGATCCACCTGAAGGCCGACACGGGCCTCGGGCGGCTCGGGATCACGCTCGCGGAGATGCCGGCGTTCTTCGAGGAGCTGAAGAAGCTCACGCAGCTGAAGCCCGTCGCGGTCTGCTCGCACCTGATCAGCGCGACACAGGTCTCGGGCAGCGCGATCGACAAGCAGGTGGCGTCGTTCGTCCGCGCGTTCGAGCTCTGCGCGATCCACGGGAGCCCCGTGCAATTCCGCCATCTCGCGAACAGCGCGGCGACGCTCACACGGCCGGATCTCCATTTCGAAGCCGTTCGGCCCGGCATCGTGCTCTACGGCGTGAATTCCGACGGCCGCACGGACGGCGTCGTGCCGCTCCGCCCGGCGATGAAGCTTCGCACCCAGGTGATCGGGATTCGCCGACTCCCGGCCGGGCACGGCGTCGGCTACGACCAGTCGTTCATCTGCCAGCGCGAGACGCGGATCGCGACGCTGCCGATCGGTTACGCCGACGGCTATCCGCGCGCCGCCTCGAATCGGGCTTCGATGCTCGTGCAGGGCCGGCGGGCACGCGTCGTCGGCAGCGTGTGCATGGACGTGTCGATGATCGACGTGACGGACATTCCGAACGTTGCGATCGGTGACGAGGTCGTGGTCTGGGGCAAGCAGGGCGACGAGGAGATTCGCGTGGCCGAGGTCGCCGAGTGGTCCGAGACGATCCCGTACGAGATGCTGACGACCGTCGGTAAGCGCATTCCCCGCCAGTACATCAACTGAGCCGAGCGGAGACGTTTCTCGCTCGGAGGAGACGCGATGGCCAAGATCGAGCGGGCATTGGTGTCGGTGAGCGACAAGGCGGGGCTCGTCGATTTCGCGAAAGCGCTCGCCTCGTTCGGGGTCGAGATCCTCTCCACGGGCGGCACCGCGAAGCTCCTCCGCGACGCCGGCGTGCCGGTGGTGCAGGTCTCCGACTACACCGGTCAGCCGGAGATCCTCGACGGGCGCGTGAAGACGCTCCACCCGAAGATCCACGGCGGTCTCCTCGCGATCCGCGACAACGCCGAGCACCGGAAGCAGCTCGCGGACCAGGGATTCGGCAACATCGATCTGGTGGTGGTGAATCTCTACCCCTTCGAGGCGACGATCGCGAAGCCGGATTGCTCGTTCGCGGACGCGATCGAGAACATCGACATCGGCGGGCCGACGATGATCCGCTCGGCGGCGAAGAACCACGCGTACGTGACGGTGATCGTCGATCCGAGCGACTACGCGACCGTGCTCGACGAGATGCGCGCTTCGGGCGGGAGCGTCAGCGCGGCCACGAACCGCGAGCTCGCGCGGAAGGTCTACGACCACACGTCGGCGTACGACGGGCGGATCGCGGACTACTTGGGCTCGGTCGAGGGCGACGGGCCGGCGCGGAAGAAGTTCGGCAAGACGCTCCACGTCTCGCTCGAGCAGCTTCAGGGCATGCGCTACGGCGAGAACCCGCATCAGCAGGCCGCGTTCTACCGCGCGCTCGGCGAGGACGGCGCGGAGCCTGCCGTCGCCGCGGCGAAGCAGCTCCACGGGAAAGAGCTCTCGTTCAACAACATCGTCGACGCGAACGCCGCGCTCGAGCTCGTCAAGGAGTTCCGCGAGACGGTCGCGGTCGCGATCAAGCACACGAACCCGTGCGGCGTTGCGGTTTCGGAGACGTCGGTCGCGGACGCGTTCCGTAAGTGCCGCGAGTGCGACCCGGTGTCGATCTTCGGCGGCATCGTCGGCTTCAACCGCGAGGTCGACGCCGAGACCGCCGAGGCGATGAAAGAGGTATTCCTCGAGATCGTGATCGCGCCGTCGTTCTCGAAGGAAGCGCTCGAGCTCTACAAGTCGCAGAAGAAGCTCGCGAACGTCCGGCTGCTCGAGGTGCCGTGGCCGAAGGAGTGGAAGGCAACCGGGCTCGACCTAAAAAAGGTCATCGGCGGCATGCTCGTGCAGGATCGCGACCTCGGCATGGTCGACATGCGCGAGTGCAAGGTGCTTTCGAAGCGCCCGCCGACGGAGGCGGAGCTCCGCGCGCTCCAGTTCGCGTGGCGCGTTTGCAAGCACGCGAAGTCGAACACGATCGTCCTCGCCAAGGAGGATCAGGTGATCGGGCTCGGCGCCGGGCAGATGAGCCGCGTCGACTCCGCGCGGCTCGCCGTGATGCGCGCCGAGACGAACAAGCTCTCCACGAAAGGCACGGTCGTCGCCTCGGACGCGTTCTTCCCGTTCCCGGACGCGCTCGAAGTCTGCGCCGCGGCGGGCGCCACGGCGGTCGCGCATCCGGGCGGCAGCATCCGCGATCAAGAAGTCGTGGACGCCGCGGATCGTCTTGGCATGGCGGTCGTGCTGACCGGGATGAGACACTTCAGGCACTGATGTTCCCGCGAAGTCTCCCCCTCAACCGGCGCTTTGCGCCGGCCTCTCCCCAAGGGGGAGAGGCGAATCGGACTCTCCACCTCTCCCTTTGGGGAGAGGTCGACGGCGTAGCCGTCGGGTGAGGGGGAGGCCGCCGCGATGAAGGTCCTGGTCGTCGGCAGCGGCGGACGCGAGCACGCGATCTGCTGGAAGCTCCGGCAGAGCAAGCGCGTTACCGAGCTCCTCTGCGCGCCGGGCAATGCCGGCATCGCGAGCGTCGCGGAGTGCGTGCCGATCGGCGGCGGACGACGTCGCCGGCATCGTCAAGCTCGCGCGCGAGCGGAAGGTCGATCTCACGATCGTCGGGCCGGAGCTGCCGCTGACGCTCGGTCTCGTCGACGAGCTCTCTCGCGCCGGTCTCCGCGCCTTCGGTCCCGACGCCGCCGGCGCGCGGCTCGAAGGCAGCAAGGCGTTCACCAAGGACCTCCTCGCGCGATTGCGCGATCCCGACCGCCGAGTACGAAACGTTCTCGGACGCTCGCGCCGGCGCGCGCGTTCATCGAGCAAATCGGCGCTCCGATCGTCGTCAAGGCGGACGGTCTCGCGGCGGGGAAGGGCGTCGTCGTCGCCGAGACCAAGGCCGAGGCGCTCGCCGCCGTCGACTCCATGCTCGCGCGCGGCGCGTTCGGCGCGGCGGGTCGCACCGTCGTGATCGAGGAGTTCCTCGACGGCGAGGAAGCGTCGTTCATCGCCGTCACGGACGGCGAGACCGTGCTGCCGTTCGACTCGTCGCAGGATCACAAGCGGATCTTCGACGGCGATCAAGGCCCGAACACCGGCGGCATGGGCGCCTATTCGCCCGCGCCCGTCGTGACGGCCGCCATTCAGGAGAAGGTGATGGCGCGCGTGTTCCGCCCGCTGGTCGCCGGCCTTCGCGCGCGCGGCATCCGCTACCGCGGCGTGCTCTACGCCGGCCTCATGATCGACCGCGGCGAGCCGAAGGTGCTCGAGTTCAATGCGCGCTTCGGCGATCCGGAATGCCAGGTGCTGCTCGCGCGTCTGAAGACGGACCTCGTCGACGTCTGCGAAGCGACGATCGACGGCCGGCTCGCGAGCGTGAAGCTCGAGTGGGATCCGCGTCCGGCGGTCTGCGTGGTCGTCGCGGCGGCGGGCTACCCGGGCGACGTGCGGAAGGGCGATGCGATCCGCGGCACGGAGGGGTGGAAGGACGGCGAAGTCTTTCACGCCGGCACCGCGATGAAGGACGGCACCCTCGTCACCGCGGGCGGCCGCGTGCTCGGCGTGACCGCGCTCGGCGACACGATCGAGGGCGCGATCGCGCGCGCCTACGAAGGCGTCGCGCGGATCCGGTTCGAAGGCATGCAGGTGCGCAAGGACATCGGCGCGAGAGCGATCGGGAGGAGCTCGTGAGCAAGAAGGAACCGAAAGTCGCGATCCTGATGGGTAGCGACAGCGACTGGGAAGTGATGCAGGGCGCCTCGAAGAAGCTCGACGAGCTCGGCATCGCGCACGAGGTGCGGGTCTCGTCGGCGCATCGCACGCCGAAGGAGACGGCGGACTACGTCGAGTCCGCGCCCGACCGCGGTGTCCGCGTCTTCATCGCCGCCGCCGGCATGGCCGCGCATCTCGCGGGAGCCGTCGCCGCGAACACGATATGGCCGGTGATCGGCGTGCCGCTCGGCGGCTCCGCGTTGAACGGCATGGATGCGCTGCTCGCGACCGTGCAAATGCCGAAAGGCGTGCCGGTCGCGACGGTCGCGATCGGCGCGGCCGGCGCCGAGAACGCCGCGCTCCTCGCGGCGCAGATCCTCGCGATCGCGGACCAGGCGCTCGCGGCGAAGCTCGCGAAGGCGAAGAAGGAGATGGCAGAAAAGGTCGTGCGCGCGAACGAGAAGCTCCAGGGATCGCTCGGTGCCAAGAGCTGACGCATCGTCGATCGCGCAGGCGATCGACCGGCTGCGGTCCGGCGGCGTCATCGTGTATCCGACGGAGACGCTCTACGGCCTCGGCTGCGACGCGACGGACGAGCGCGCGCTGCGGCGACTGTCGATGCTCAAAGGAAGAGATCGCAAGCCGATCTCCGTGCTCGTCGCCTCGCGCGAGCGCCTCTCGGACGTCGCCGAGACGCCTTCCGTGGAGGCCGAACGACTGATGGACGCGTTCTGGCCCGGCCCGCTGACGATCGTCTTCCGCGCCCGCCCCGCGCTCTCGACGATCGTGACGGGCGGCAAGGACACGATCGGCGCGCGCGTCTCGCCGCACCCGGTCGCCCGCGCGCTCGCGGAAGGGCTCGCGCGTCCGCTCACCTCGACGAGCGCGAACCCGGGCGGCGAGCCGCCGCCTGCGACGGCCGGCGCCGCGCGCGACTACTTCGGCGACGATGTCGACGCGTACGTCGACGACGGCGCCACGGCCGGGGGTCCGGCCTCGACGGTCGTCGATTGCAGCGGGCCGCGTCCGCTCGTCCTTCGCGAAGGCGCCGTCTCCGTCACCGATCTCGCGCGAGTGCTCGGTGTCGACGAGCGCCGTCTCGCGGGTTCATTCTGACATGCCCGAGATCAAACCCTTCCGAGCGATTCATTACGATCCCGCCGTCGTCGGCGACATCGGCGCCGTGATCGCGCCGCCATACGACGTCATCTCCCAGGCCGAGCAGGACCGCTTGTACGATCGGAGCCCGTTCAATGTGATTCGTCTCGATCTGGCGAGAGATCCGGACCGCTACGCGTCCGCGAAGGCGACCTGGGAGGACTGGCTCGGGCGCGGGGTTTTGCACCGGGACGACGAGCCGGCGTTCTATGCGTACGCGCAGCGCCATTCGTTGAAGGGCGGCGAGACGCTCGAGCGGATCGGCTTCTTCGCGCGCCTCCACATCGAGGAGTTCGCGACCGGCAAGGTCCGCCCGCACGAGAAGACGCTCGCGTCGGCGAAGCAGGACCGCCTCGAGCTCCAGCGTGCGTGCCGCGCGAATCTCTCGCCGATCTTCGGCCTCTACGTGGAGAAAGGCGCGACGCTCCGCGATCGGATCAAGAAGACTCTCTCCGCGCCGCCGCTTCATTCTCTCCGCGACGCGCTCGGCGTCGAGAACCGCCTCTGGCGGGTCACCGACGCGGCCGCGATCCGCACGCTCGAGAGCGCGCTCGCGGAGCGCACGGTCTACATCGCGGACGGGCATCACCGGTACGAGACGGCGCTTCGTTACCGTGACGAGATGCGCGCCGAGACCGGCAAGCGCGACGGCCGCCAGCCGTTCGATTGGGTGCTCGCCTACCTCTGCAACGCGATGGAGCCGGGGCTCGCGGTCCTGCCGACCCATCGCCTCCTCCGCACGATCGCGGTCGAGCCCTGGCGAGCTCGTCGCCGAGCTCGCGAAGCTCTTCACGGTCGAGGAGCATGCGGAGCGCGGCCCTTTCCTCGAAGCGCTCCATTCGGTCGCGGCGGGAACGCGGCGGATCGGTCTCGTGCTCCACGACCGCGCGGGGTTCGTGGTGCTCGAAACGAAGGACGGCGCGCATGACGATCGCCTGACCGGCTCCACTCCACTTCGCCGGCTCGACGTCACGCTACTCCACGGGCTCGTGCTCGAGCCGGTGCTCGGCGTCGACGTGCACGCGGCGGCCGAGCGGGGCGACCTCGCCTACGTGAAGGACGACGACGAGGCGATCGATCGCGTCGCGAGCGGCGACTTCGCCGCGGCGTTCCTCCTGAACGCGACGCGCGTCGAGGAGGTCTTCGCGGTCGCCGAGGAAGGCGAGACGATGCCGGAGAAGTCCACCTACTTCTATCCGAAGCTGCCGAGCGGCCTCGTCTTCAACGGCCTCGACGAATGAACGAGCCGAGAGTCCTCGCCCTCGCGCCGATGCCCCCGGAGAAGGCGGCGTACGCGCTCGCGCGCTACAGCCGCTCGCCCGACGGCATCGCCGACAGTCTGCGCTGGGTGCACGACCATTCGAGCGAGAAATTCTGGGAGCAGTTCTACTTCGAGTACGGGCACGCCTCGATCGCGGACCTCGGACACGTCGTCGTCTGCTTCGAGAACGTCTCGGAGCTCGCCGCGATTCACATCGAGGACGAGCGCCTGTGGGACGGCCAGGCGAAGTCGAGCCGCTATCAAGACTTCGCGAACATCGGCTACCGCACGCCCGAGCTCGACGCCGACGGCGCGCGTACGTTCCGCGAAGGCGCGGACGCGCTCTTTGCCGCCTATCGGGCGATGCTGCCGCCGATCGAGGCGCTGCTCCGCGAGCGGCATCCGCGCCCCGAATCGATGAAGGAGGCGCCCTACGGTCGCGCGATCGCCGCGCGCGCGTTCGACGTCGTCCGCTACGTGCTGCCGCTCGCGGTGCCGACGAACGTCGGCCAAGTGACGAGCATCCGCACCCTCGAGAAGCAGATCGGGCATCTCCTCTCCGCGCCGTACGGCGAGGTGCGCGCCGTCGGCGAGCAGCTACGGCGGGCGATGAGCGAGCCGCCGCTCGATCTCTGGGGTGAGCTCGATGGCGAGGCGGCGACGCGCGACCCGGTCGCGCCGACGCTCGCGCGCTACGCGCGCACGAACGAGTACTGGCGCGACAGCTACGCGGATCTCGCCGCGTTCGCGCGGGCGGAGCTTCGCCTCGGCGAGCCGGAGTCGACGCCGCTCGTCGACCTCGCCCCGCCGCATCCCGTCGAGGTCGAGATCGCCGCGACGCTTCTCTATCGCGTGAGCGCGCACCCCTACCGCCAGATCCTGGCCGCCGTGGCGGACTGGCCGGAGACGCGGCGGCGCGAGCTGCTCGACGTCGCGCTCGCCAAGCGCGGGCGCGAGGAGACGCTGCCGGAGCTCCAGTCCGGCTACGCGTTCGTCTTCGATGTGAAGATGGACGTCGGCGGATGGCGGGACATGCACCGGCACCGCCGCTGCGTGCAGGTGCGGCAGCCGCTCACGTTCGCGCACGGCTACGAGGAGCCGGCGACGATCGTGGAAGCCGGCGTCGAGACGACGTATCGCGAAGCGCTCGATCGCGCGGCACGCGCCGCCGCGAAGCTGCCGGATGACGCCGCGGCCTACCTGCTCCCGTTCGGACACCGCATGCGTTGCCTCTTCAAGATGGACTTCGCCGAGGTCGAGTACGTGTCTCGCCTCCGCAGCGGCGTCAAAGGCCACATCTCCTACCGCACGGTCGCGTGGGAGATGAAGCAGGCGCTCGCCGCGCGTCATCCCGACCTCGCGGCACGCATCGAGGCGACGCCCCCCTGGGTCGAGGACCCGCTCACGAGATAAGAGGATCCGATGAAGCTCTACCACGCCCCCCACACCCGCTCCGTCCGCGTCATCTGGCTTCTCGAAGAGCTCGACGTTCCGTACGAGCTCGAGACGATCGACTTCATCACGCCGAAGACCGTGTTCTCGCAGAAGACGCCGGTCGGGAAGTTCCCGGTTCTCGAGGACGAGGGCGTGACGATCTTCGAGTCGGGCGCGATCGTCGAGTATCTCGTCGAGCGTTACGGCAAGGGACGCCTCGCGCCGCCGATCGGCTCGCCGCTCCGCGGCCCGTACCTCCAGTGGATCCATTTCGCGGAAGCCACGGCGTTTCCGCCGATCGGCGACATCGTCCGGCATTCGTTCTTCAAGCCCGAAGAAGAGCGGATCCCCGCGGTCGTCGAGGACGGGCGCGAGCGCGCAATCACGACCCTCGCGGTGCTCGATCGGACTCTTGCCGGCAAGCAATGGATCCTCGGCGACGAGTTCTCCGCCGCCGACGTGATGCTCGGCTACACGCTGCACGCGGCGAAGCTCTTCGGTCTTCTCGAGGGCCGCTTCCCGGATCTCCGCGGCTACGTGGAGAGGCTCGAGGGCCGGGCCGCGTTCCAGAAGGCGCTCGAGCTCTGAGCGAAGCGTTCCAGCGCGGCGTCGAGCTCTTCAATCGGCGGGCGTACTTCGAGAGCCACGAAGCCTGGGAAGAGCTCTGGCGCGCGGCCGAGGAGCCCGAGAAGAAGTTTCTCGGCGCGCTCATCCAGATGGCGACAGCCCTTCACTTGCGATTCGAGCGCGGCGGCGGGCGCGGCACGCGGAATCTCCTCGTCCAGGCGTTGATGGCGCTCGAGGACTTCCGCCCGGCGCACGCGGGCATCGACGTCGAGCAGCTCCACGGAGAGCTCCAGAGCTACGCGGAGCGCGTCGAGGAGCAGAAGGGCGCGGAAGCCGGCTGGCTCGATCGCTGGCTCGTGCCGAGGATCCGTTCGTCGTGACGCCACTGAAGCCGCGCCTGAAGGCGGCGTACTTCCGCCTGATCGACGCGCTCCACGCGCCGTTCGTCCGGAAGGGCCAGGAAGACGCGTACCACGTGCTCTTCCGCGAGTTCCTCGCGCAGGCGCGCGCGCTGCCGTCGCCGGCGGTGCTGGAGATCGGCTCGCGGAACGTGACCGGCGTCACGCGGCGCAACCTCTTTCCGAACGCGGGCGAGTTCGTCGGCTTCGACGTCCTCGCCGGGCCCGGCGTCGACGTGGTCGGCGACGCGCATCGTCTCGCGACGGCGCTCCCGGCCGAGCACTTCGACGTCGTGTTCGCGATCTCCGTCTTCGAGCATCTGCTCTTCCCGTGGAAGGTGGTGATGGAGATCAACAAGGTGACGAAGCCGGGCGGGCTCGTGTTCGTCTCCACGCACCCGGCCTGGCCGGCGCACGAGCTGCCGTGGGACTTCTGGCGGTACCAGCCCGCCGGTCTCCGCGCCCTGTTCCATCACGCCACCGGCTTCGAGCTCCTCGCGCTCGCGGACGGATTGCCGGCGAAGATCTATTCGCTCGTGGACGATCCGCCGACGCGCCCGATGCACACCCAATTCCTGAATCAGGGCGTCGCCGCGCTCGCGCGAAAGACGGGACCGGTGCGCGACGATCTCTTGCGCTGGGAGATCGATCCGAGCGAAGTCATCGACACGATGTATCCCTCGCCCCGATGACGTCGCTCGACCTCCCTCGCGGCCTGGCGCGGCGGATCGCGCTCCTCCTTCTCGCTGCCTTCTGGACGTTCGGCGGCGTCAATCACTTCCTGAACCCGGCGTTCTACGTCGCGATCATGCCGCCGTACTTCCCGGCGCACCTCGAGCTCGTCTATCTGACCGGCATCCTCGAGATCGCGGGCGGCGTCGGCGTGCTGTTCCCGGCGACGCGGAAGCTCGCCGCGTGGGGGCTCGTCGGGCTTCTCGTCGCGTTCATGCCGGTGCACATCCACATGATCGTGAATTCCGAGATCTTCGTCGCGCAAGGTGTGCCGTACTGGGGGCTCTGGGCACGCCTTCCGATCCAGGCGCTCTTCCTCGTCTGGGTGTGGTGGGCGACGCGACCGGATGGCCGGCGTTGAGCTACTTCGCGCTCCTCTACGACGTCGTCGACGAGTTCCCCGCCCGGCGCGCACCGCATCGGGAGGAGCATCTGAAGCTCGCGCGGGCGGCGCGCGAGCGCGGCGAGCTCGTGCTCGGCGGCGCGTTCGCGGATCCCGTCGATCAGGCGCTCCTCGTCTTCCGCGCGCCCGATGCCGCGGCCGTCGAGCGCTTCGTTCGCGAGGATCCGTACGTGAGGCACGGCCTCGTCACGCGCTGGCGGATCCGTCCCTGGTCGGTCGCCGTCGACTGACGAAAGCGACTGCCGGGTGCTAGCCCTCCGGTCGGCCGACTGATAATTCGCTCCCCGCCATGCTCATGCGATATTTCAAGGGGTCGTTCCTCATCACCTTCATCGGCCTCGGTCTCGGCGCGTTCCTCGGCTACGAATTTACCGGTACGGTCGCCGGCGCGCTCTCGACGATGTTCATCGTCTTCGTCTTGAGCATCCTCGAGGTTTCGCTCTCGTTCGACAACGCGGTCGTCAACGCCACCGTGCTGAAGGAGATGGACCTCGTCTGGCGTCGCCGGTTCATCACCTGGGGCATCGCGATCGCGGTCTTCGGCATGCGCATCGTGTTCCCGCTCGCGATCGTCGCGATCATCGCTCGGATCGATCCCTGGTCGGCGCTCGTCATGGCGGCTACCGACCCCGACGAGTATTCGCGCGTGCTGACGAGCGCGCACGTCCCGGTGTCCGCGTTCGGCGGCGCGTTCCTCGCGATGGTCGGATTCAAGCACTTCTTCGACCACGAGAAGGACGTCCACTGGATCGAGATGATCGAGCAGCCGCTCACCAAGCTCGGCCGCATCGAGGCCGTCGGTCTCGGCTTCACGATGCTGATCCTGATCGGCGTGGCGATGTATCTGCCCGATCACGAGAAGGTCGAGTTCCTCGAGGCCGGCATGTGGGGCCTCATCACGTACATCGCCGTCGACGGGATCTCGGCCGTGCTCGACGCGGAATCGGCCGCCTCGGGCGAGGTCCATCGCTCGGGCGCCGCCGCGTTCCTCTATCTCGAGGTCCTCGATGCGAGCTTCAGCTTCGACGGCGTGATCGGCGCGTTCGCGCTTTCGAACAACCTCTTCATCATCGCGATCGGCCTCGGCGTCGGCGCGATGTTCGTCCGGAGCATGACGATCATGCTCGTCGAGGAGGAGACCCTCGCCTCGTACCGTTACCTCGAGCACGGCGCGTTCTACGCGATCATCGCGCTTGGCGTGATCATGTTCCTGAAGACGATCATCCACGTGCCCGAGGTCGTCACGGGGCTCATCGGCGCCGCCTTCATCATCTTCGCGTTCCTGGACTCGATCCGGTACAACCGCCGACAGAAGAAGGCCTGATCGAGGACGCAACGGTCAGTGGCGGGCGCGGCCTCGCTTCCGCGGAAGTAAGAGGGATGAAGCGGCTGGCCGCCACTCCACGTGGTAGCCGAGGCTCCACAATCGTTAGACGCGCTCAGAGGCGCAAAGGAGTGGAGGCCAGCCATGAAGACCGTAGGACCCCATCTGCACAAAGTAAACAGCCAGGTGTGCGAGCTCGACGAGGAGGGCGGGTTGCGCGGGAGGTGCGGATCCCGACGAGCCGCAAGCACTTGGCGAAGTATTTCAGCGGGCGAGATCGGATGAGGATCCTGCTCGAGTCGTCGACCGAGAGCGAATGGGTGACGCGGTATCTGGAGGAGCTCGGTCACGAGGCGATCGTCGCCGACCCGACGTACGCGCCGATGTACCCGCACCGGGTGCGACGAGTGAAGACGGATCAGAGGGATGCGCGAGCCTTGGCCGAGGCGTGTCGCACGGGGACGTTTCGGCGGGCACATCGCTGCTCGGAAGCACATCGACGGGTGCGCGCCACTATGCGCGAAGCGCTGGTGCGGACGCGGACGCGTTACATCTCGATCGTACGGACAGTGCTACGTGGCGAGGCTGCGGGTGCGCAGCGGCGGCGCTGCGACATTCGTGGATCGGGTCGGAGAGCTCGAGCTGGCGTCTCACCTCAAGCAGCTGGTCGAGCCCTTGCTCGAGATCATGGATGACGTCAGCGAGCGACTGAAGGAGATGGATCGCAAGCTCGCCGAGGCGGCTCGCAGCGACGAGGTCACACGTCGCCTGTGCACGATGCCGGGAGTGGGGCCGGTGACGGCGATCAGCTTCAAGGCGGTGGTGGACCGGGTGGAGCGATTCGACAAGGCGCATCGCCTCGAGAGCTATCTAGGACTCGTGCCTGGGGAGAGGAGCTCGGGAGAGAAACAGCATCGTGGGCATTTGACGAAACGGGGCAACGCTCGGGTGCGGTGGCTGCTGGTCGAGGCGGCCTGGACGCTGATGCGGGGTACGGCTCCTGGGACGCAAGGGCTGAGTGTGTGGGGTCGTCGCATTGCCGCTCGGCGGGGGAAACAGATTGCGGCGGTCGCGCTGGCTCGGCGAATGGCGGGAATCCTCTTTGCCATGTGGCGCGACGGGAAGGATTTCGATCCGGGTCGGGCGCGAGTGCCGAAGGTCGCGCTTCGAGCCGCTTGACGCCAGGGCAAGGACCGAGAGGTGAAGGACTCTGTGCTGGATTCCAAGATCGAAGCCGCAGAGCGCGTGCTGCGCTTTGGCCTCTTCGCGAGAGCCGTAGGTAAGATTGCGCCTGCGATTTTTTCGAACCCCTCAATGCGCCGGCGACACTGCTCGCCACCCAAGAGCGCGAACAGAAGGATGACGGAACCTCGCATGGAGCTAAACCCGAAGAGGGAGGGAAACGTCCCGGGCACTTGAACTGGAGCGCCGCTTCACAGAAAGCGCAGCCGAGCAGTAACCTACGCCGGCAACCGGTGGCTGGCTCGCTCCATGGCTCGCTGCTGGGAGCGAGCAGCTTCATGCGAGCAGCGCGCGCAGCTGCGCTTTACTTCCGCGAACCAGCCACCCGGCTGCCGACTAAACACGCGTGCTCGGCGAGCCATGGAGCGGAGGCGAGGCCGCGCCCGCCACAGGTCACGACCGCCGTTTGTTCGCCGCCCAGCGGGTGAACAAGTTCAGCATCGTCGCCGGCTCCTGGATGCCGCCGAGCGGGAAGTCGAGGTGGAACGTCGGCACGCCGGTGACCTCTTCGGCGCGGGCGGCGCGCGTGTCGGAGGTGAGGCGGCCGAGCGCCGCCTCGTCGACGAGGCCGTCCACGTCGAGGGCGAGATCTGCGGCGAGGCGATCGAGCTCGCCCTCGGCGCCGATATCTCGCCCCTCCTCGAAGACGGCGCTCCACACGCGCTCGCGCCAGGCGACCTCGCGCGGTGTGCCGGCGAGCGCGCGCGCCACGCAGGCCGCGGGACGCGAATCGATCCAGTACGCCGGCATGCGCGCGACGACCCCCAGGTCCCGAGCGACACGTAGCGCGTTCTCGCGGCGCGGTCCCTCGACGACGACGCCGCGCGGCCAACCCGCGATCACGACCATGTCGATCGGCCGCCATTCGAGGTCGAGGCCGAGCGCGTCGACCTCCGCCGCGAGGCCCGCCATCACGCGGTGCGCGACGTACGAGATCGTCGAGGCGAAGTCGTAGTAGACGGGAATCGAGAGCCGCGTCATCGATTCCGGGTCAATGCGCGATACGCCGTCCAGTGCCGGATCGCGGCGCGCGGCTGGCCGAGCCGCTCGTAGAGCTGGGCGAGGTTGCAGTGCGCGTCCGCATGGTCGGGGTCGGCGGCGATCGCCTTCTCGTATGCCTCGCGCGCTTCCGGGAGCCGCTTCGCGTCCTGCAGCACGACGCCGAGGTTGAACGCGGCGGTCGCGTCGTTCTCGTCGATGCGGAGCGCGACGCGATAGTGCGCCTCCGCGGCCTCGAGCTCGCCGTCCTCGTGGAGGAGGCGGCCGAGGTTCACGTGCGCCTCGACGTGGTCGGGGTCGAGCTCGACGGCGCGGCGATACGCCTCGCGCGCCTCCTTCGGCGACGAGGGCTCGAGCTCGCAGCCGTGGTCGTACCACTCCTGCGCGTCGAGCCGCTCGTCGGATTCGCGCAGCGCCTTCGCGGAGCGCTCAGCGAGCGGCGCGACTTTCTTGGCGAGCTCCGCGACGTCGAAGTTGAAGAGCATCTGTCCGGAGTCCGGATACCAGCGGCCCTTGCCGTCGTTCACGACGATCCGCCGCCCGTCGGTGCCGATCGACACCGCGGCGAGCGGCCGGCCCGTCGGGAGCTTGTCCTTCAGCTCGCGGAGAGCCTGTCGCAAGCGGCGCGCGGGGATGTCCGCGGCGGTCAGCTCCTTCGCGGTGCGGAGGAGCACGAGGTCCTGGAACGTGAAGCGGAACTCGCCGCGCGCGCCGCGCTCGGGATCGAGGAAGCCCGCGCGCACGAAGCTTCGGACTTGCCCGACGGAGAGCGAGAGAAGCTTGGCGACGTCCCGGGCGGTGTACCCGCTCATGGCGCCGGGAGAGGAGCTACTCTTTCGCAGCCTTCTTCTTGACGGCCGTCAGCCGCGGCGCCTGCTTCGCCGGCTTCCGCTCCTCGGCGGGCTTCGCGGCCGCCTTGGGCTTGCTGCGGCTCGACCCCGGCTCGGCGAGGCTCGCCTTCAGTGCTTCCATGAGGTCGATGATCTTGCCCTTGCCCGTGTCCTCGGGGGCGGAAGTGATCTCGTGGCCTTCGACCTTGCGCTGGATCTGCTCTTCCATCCGCTTCCGCACTTCGTCGGTGTAGTTCTGTGGGCGGAACTCGTCGTTCGCGATCTGGTCGATCAACTGGCGCGCGAGCTTCAGCTCCTGGTCCTTCACGTCGAGCTCGGCGATCTCGATCTCGTCGATCGAGCGGATCTCGTCGGGATAGTGGAGCTGATGCATGACGAGGCCGCCCTTCATCGGGCGGAGGAGCACGAGGTAGCCCTTGCCGCGCGCCGCGTACTTGGCCAGCGCCACGCGCCCGCTGTCCTGCATCGCGCGCGCGAGGAGCTTGTAGGCCTTGTCGCCGCCTTTGTCCGGTCCGAGGAAGTACGGCTTATCGTAGTAGAGCGCGTCGACCTCGGACCACGGCACGAACTCGGTGATCTCGATCGCCTTCGTCGGATCTTCCTCGAGCGACTTGATCTCCTCGGGCGTGAACTGGACGTACTGGTCTTTGGCGAACTCGAAGCCTTTGACCATGTCGTCGCGAGTGACCGTCTCGTTGTCCTGCGGGCAGACGTAGTGTTGCTTCAACCGCGAGCCACATTTCTTGTGGAGTAGGTTGAAGGAGATCTGTCGTTCCGATTCCGTCGCGCTGAAGAGCTTGACCGGAATGGAGACGAGCCCAAAGGAAACGGTGGCCGTCCCGATCGCGCGTGCAGCCATGATTCTGAACCGGGTAGCATGAAAACACCGATGGTTTCCAGGGGAGCGCTCCTCCGGGAGCTCGAGCGTCGCGGCGCACGCCGCCGGGCGGTGCGGGCGGACGTGGCCGGGCTCATGCTCGCGGAGACGCGCGACGAGCCGTTTTCCGCGAAGGGCTGGATCTTCGAGCTCAAGATCGACGGGTTCCGCCTGCTGACGGCCCGAGAAAAGGGCAAGCCCCGCCTCCTCTTTCGGCGCGGCCACGATGCGTCGACGACGTTCCCCGACGTCGCGGCCGCGGTCGCGTCGCTCCCGGGCGGCGACCTCGTGCTCGACGGCGAGGTCACGGTGCTCGACGAGGCCGGACGGCCCTCGTTCCAGCGCCTGCAGAAGCGCGTGCAGCTCGCGCGGGCGGCGGACATCCAGCGCGCGGCCGGGCAGCTTCCGGCCGTCGTCTATTGCTTCGACCTCCTCGCGTTCGAAGATTTCGATCTGCGCGACCTGCCGCTGACCGAGCGGAAGGCGTGCTTGCGCATGCTGCTGCCCGAGCAGGGACCGCTGCGATTCGTCGATCACTTCGAGGAGCACGGCGAGCGGCTCTTCGAGCAGGTCACGCGCATGGATCTCGAAGGGATCATGGCGAAGAAGGCAGACTCGCCGTATCGCGCGGGTCGCTCGTCGGAATGGCTGAAGATCCGCGTCGTGCGTACGGACGACTTCGCGGTCGTCGGCTTCACCGCGCCGAAGGGCTCGAGGACGGGGCTGGGCGCGTTGCATCTCGGCAACTATGAAGACGGCGAGCTCGTCTACGCGGGCCGCGCCGGCAGCGGGTTCACGCAGAAGCAGCTCGCGGAAGTGCGCGGCAAGCTCGAGCGGAAGCGGCGGAAGACGCCGCCGTTCGCCGGTCCGCCGCCCGCGGGCAAGGAGCACGTCTGGGTCGATCCCGAGCTCGTCTGCGAAGTGCGCTTCCGCGAGCGGACCGACGACGGTCTCCTTCGTCAGCCGGTGTTCCTCCGCTTCCGCAACGACAAGACCGTCGCCGAGTGCTCGCGCGACGGCAAGCCGCCAAGCTCACCAGCGTCCACGCCGAAGCCCGTGGCGAAAGCGGCCGCGAAGCCCGCGCGTGCGCCGACGCCCTCGACCGTCGAAGCAAGAAGCAAGGTTCCGTTCACGAACCTCGACAAAGTTTTCTGGCCGAAGGAGCGGTACACGAAAGGTGACCTCGTCGAGTTCTACCGCACGATCTCGCCGTGGCTCCTGCCGTATCTCCGCGATCGGCCGCTCGTGCTCACGCGCTACCCGGACGGCATCGAAGGGAAATCGTTCTTCCAGAAGGACGCGCCTCGCTACGTGCCGGCGTGGCTCCGACGCGAGCGCATGTGGAGCGAGCAGACCGAGCGCGACATCGATTACTTCATCGCCGACGACGTCGAGTCGCTGCTCTACCTCGCGAATCTCGGCACGATCCCGATCCACGTGTGGTCGAGCCGCGTGCCGACGCTCGAGAACCCGGACTACTGCATCCTCGACCTCGACCCGAAGGGCGCGCCGTTCGCGAACGTCGTGAAGATCGCATGCGCCATTCGGGATCTATGCGAGGAAGTCGAGCTCGACTCCTTCATCAAGACGAGCGGCGCGTCCGGGCTCCACGTGCTGCTGCCGCTCGCGCGGCAATGCGACTACGAGCAGTCGAAGATGCTCGGCGAGCTCCTCGCCGGCGAGATCGTCCGCGAGCTTCCGGAGATCGCCACCGTGACGCGCACCGTCTCGGCGCGGAACGGGCGCGTCTACGTCGACTTCCTGCAGAACGGCCACGGCAAGACGATCGCCGGAGCGTTCAGCGTGCGCCCGCTGCCGGGCGCGCCGGTCTCGACGCCGCTCGAATGGCGCGAGGTGACGGCGAAGCTCGATCCGTCGCGCTTCACGATCCGCACGGTCCCGGAGCGGATGGCGAAGATGAAGAAGGATCCGCTGCTGCCGGTCCTCGAACGGAAGAGTGATCTCGTGGCGGTGCTGACGCGGCTCGCGAAGCGCCACCACCGCTGAAAATACTTACGAAGTATTTTTCGCGGCGCAGAGCTCGCGGAGCCGCATCGCGTAGCGGACACCCGCCGGGTCGTCCTCGTGCTTGAAGTAGACGTAGGCGTCGACGCCCTCTTCGAGCACCGGCCGGATCTCGTTCGCCCAGGCTTCGACGTCCTGCTCGTCGTAGGTGCCGCGGCGGAGGCGCAGGTAGATGAAGTCCTTCGCGGTACGGACGATGCCTTCCTCCTCTTCGGTCTCGGCGACGCACCAGGCGACGTTCTTTGCCGCGAGCGCCGAGCGCACCTCGTCCGTCTTCCAGCTCGCGTGGCGGAACTCCATCGCGAAGCGGAAGCCCGAGTCGGGGAGCGTCGCGAGGAATCCCGCGAGGAGGTCCGCGTCGTAGCGGAGGTTCGGCGGACACTGGAAGAGGAGCGTGCCGAGCCGCGCGCCGAGCGTTTTCGCGGTCTCCAAGAAATAGTCGACGTGGGCGCCCGCGTTCTTCAGGCGCGAGAAATGCGTGATGCGCTGCGGCGCCTTCAGCGTGAAGAAGAACGGCTCGGGCGTTTCCGCGAGCCAGCCTTCCAGCAGCTTCGCGGTCGGCGCGCGATAGAAGGTGTTGTTGATCTCGACCGACGGAAGACGCTCCGCGTAGTAGCGGAGCATGTCCTTGTTCTTGAGATCGGGAGGGTAGAACCCGGGCTTCCACGTTTTGTACGCGAAGCCCGAAGTTCCGACGAACAGTCTCCCGCCCGGCATGGCGGGAGCATGACGCGTTCAGACGAAGTTGAGAAGCATCAGAACCAGGACGACGCTGATCGGCACACCGAGAAGCCAAAGGATGATCGGCATTGTAGTTTCCTCCTCCCCATCGAACCCGATCGGTGCGGGTCAGTGACGTAAGGGGAAACCCAGGAGAGCGCGTCCGCGCGGCCGTCGCTTCATCGGTTCTCTCGTTCCTCGCCGTCGACGATGAGATGCGCGACGTAGGCGTTTGGTTTCCGCTCGCTCGGCTCGTCGGGATACGGGTCGAGGCTCACGAGCGCGATGCGATGGCCGAAGGCCTCGCCCGTCGCCTGCGCCGGAGTCGTGTGGAGCTCCACGCTCCGGGTCTCGGCGCCGTGCTTCACCTCGAGGACGATCGCGGCATCTCCGGCCCAGACGCAGACGACCTTCCGCGGGCACCGCGAGTCGGTCGTGACGGCCGCGAACGAGACGTGCAGGTCCGCGACGGTCGCGGTGCGCGCGTACGGGAGCGCGAAGCGCTCGCCGAGCACGGCGTTCTCCTCGCGTTGCGGCGATGCGGTTTGGCCGCCCGCGAAGCACGCGCCGAGAACGACGAGCGACCAGACGACGGCGAAGCGGGCCGCGGTCGTGTCCATCAGCCGGGGATCGCGCCGATCTGCTGCAGCAGTGCGAGCGAGTTCATCTCGCTCCAGCGCTCCACGCAGCGGCCGTCACGGAATTTGAGGATCGTGATGCCGGTCACCTCGACGGGACGCCCCGTGGCGGGCACGCCCATGAACTCTCCGCGATGGGTCGCCACGAACGAGAACCGCGCCGCGACCTCGTCGCCGCGCTCGAGCACGTCGTCGAGCCGGATTCGCACGTCGGGAAACGCGCTCCAGAACGCACCGTAGAACGCCTTGATGCCGTCGATGCCGGGGCCGACGCCGGCATAACCATGGAGCGTGCAGCTCGGATCGTAGAGATCGAAATACGATTCACGCGAGCCCGGATCGTTGAAGTGATCGAGTGAGCGGCGGAGCACGTCGGTGCCCGACGTCGCCGCGTCGCCCCCGGCGACGAGCTCATAGTGGAGCACCTCCGGAAACGGATCGTAGAAGTGGTGGAGGAGCGCCTTCCAGCGCCGGTAGCCGGGCGAGCCGCGGAAGCCCTGCGTGTGATCCTCGAGGGTCCGCCATCGCACGAGGAGCAGGAAGCGATTCGAATCCTCGACGCAGTGACGGAGCTCGTGCGACAGATGACCGGCCGCGCCGGCGATGATCGGCTCGGCGGTACGGAACGCTTCGAGGAACTCACCGGCGAGACCCGGCTTCACCTGGAGAACGGCCATCTCTAGAATCATCGCTGCTCCAGTGCCGACGTCCATGTCCGAACGCAAGAGCAGCCTCGATACCCTCGCCGTCGCGTGCCTGCTCCTCTGCTGCACGCTCTGGGGCCTGAACCACGTCGCCACGAAGGTGGCGCTCGCCGAGGTGCCGCCGCTCCTCCAGGCGAGCGCGCGATCGATCGGCGCGGCGCTGCTCGTCGCGCTGTGGTCGCGGGCTCGCGGCATTCCGCTCGCGAATCGCGACGGCACGCTCGCCGGCGGGCTCCTCGCCGGCACGCTCTTCGCGGTCGAGTTCGCCTGCATCTTCGTCGGGCTCGTGTACACGACGGCGTCGCGGATCGTCGTGTTCATCTACCTCGCGCCGTTCGTCGTCGCGCTCGGCATGCCGTTCATCGCTCGCGCGGAGCGCTTGTCGGCGCTCCAGCTGGCCGGCCTGGTCGCCGCGTTCGTGGGCGTCGCGTCGGCGTTCGCGGAAGGATTTTTCGCGCCGGCCGCGGGGGAGCGCCAGTGGCTCGGCGATGCGCTCGGCGTCGGCGCGGCCGTCCTCTGGGGCGCGACGACGCTCACGATCCGCGCGACGCGGCTCACGTCGGCGAGCGCGGAGAAGACGCTTCTCTACCAGCTCGCGGTCTCGGGCGTCGTGCTCGGCGTCGCCTCGGTGCTCGTCGGCGAGCCATGGCCGGTGACGCTCACCTCGCGGTCGCTCCTCCCGCTCGCGTTCCAGACGGTCGTCGTCACGTTTGCGAGCTATCTCCTCTGGTTCTGGTTGATGCGCCACTACGGCGCGACCCAGCTCGCGTCGTTCACGCTGTTCACGCCGATCTCGGGGCTTCTCGCCGGCGCGTTGTTGCTGGGCGAGCCGGTGACGCCGCGGCTGCTCGTCGCCCTCGCGGCGGTCGCCGTCGGGATCGCGGTCGTGAACCGCCCGCCGCGCGCGAAGCCGGAGCTCCGCGCGGCCGCCTGACCGCTCGTTACGCCGTCACCTTCGTCCAGTCGTGCGACTGCTCGAAGGCATGCGCCGCGCGGTAGATCGTCGCCTCGTCCCAGTGCTTGGCGACGAGCATGAGCCCGGCGGGAAGGCCGTCGCTCGAGCCGCAGGGGAGCGACATCGCCGGGTGCCCGGTCACGTCGAACGCCGCCGTGTTCGGCAGCATCTCGAAGGCGCGCGTGATGATCTCCATGCGCGGTCCGCCCGGCTCCGGGAGCTTCGTCGCGCGGAGCGGCAGCGTCGGCATCAGCAGGAGATCGTATTTGCCGAGCGCGTCGTCGTACGCGGCGCGAAGCTTCCGCGCGAGGTTCTGCGCCTTGCCGTAGAAGAAGTTACCGTGCCCGTTCAGCACGTGCTGCCCGAAGAGGATGGTCGTCTTCAGCGTGTCCGAGAGCTCGTCGGCGCGCTCGCGCCACTTCGAGTGCCGGGCGATGAGGCTCGTGACGTAGAGGCCCTTCCAGTTCAGGCCGTAGCCGTTGCCGTTCATCATCTGCCAGGTGCCGCCTTCGAGCGCGATCGGCGTCCAGATCGCCGGGCTCGCCAGGTGAAGCGGGATCGAGACCTCCTCGACCGTCGCACCGAGCGACCGGAAATGATCGGCGCCCTTCCGGACGAGCGCGTCGACGACCGCCTCCGAATTCGCGTGACCGAAGCCTTCCTTGACGACGCCGATCCGGAGACCGCGCGCGTCGCGGCCGAGCGCCTCGGTGTAGGCGGCGGTCCGCACGCCGATCTGGCGCGGGTCGAGGCCGTCCTCGCCGGCGATCACCTCCAGGAGGAGCGCGTTGTCGGCGACCGTCGCCGTCATCGGACCGACGTGATCGAGCGTGAGCTCGATCGGCATCACGCCGGTGTACGGCACGAGCCCGTGCGTCGCCTTCATGCCGTAGATGCCGCAGTACGCGGCGGGGATGCGGATGGAGCCGCCCTGGTCGCCGCCGATCGCCATCGGCACCTCGCCCGCCGCGACGACCGCGGCGCTGCCGGACGACGATCCGCCCGCCGAGTAGCCGGGCTTCCGCGGATTCTGCACCGGGCCGGCCGCGCACGTGTGGCTGCCGCCCGAGAAGCAGAAGTATTCGCAGTGCACCTTGCCGGCGATCGTGCCGCCCGCATCGAGGATGCGCGTGACGATCGTCGCGTCGACGTCCGGCACGTAGCCCTCGAGCGTGGACGCCCCGTTCATCATCGGCACGCCCGCGAGGAGCACGTTGTCCTTGAGCGCGATCCGCTTCCCGGCGAGCTTCCCGATCGCCGCGCCCTTCACCTCGGACTTCACGTACCAGGCGTTGTACGGGTTTTCTTGCTTCGACGGTCGGGCTCCGGCCCCGCGCGGATAGCGGATCGCCGGCGGCTCGTCCGCCATCGCCTCGACCGCGGCGTAGGCGGCGACGCTTCCCTGCATCGTCTCGAGGAAGAACGAGACGTCGTCGTCGGAGAGGCTCATCCCGAGCTGCTTGCCGACGGCGGCGAGCTCGGCGCGAGTGGGCAACTTCACGGTGGCCATGTCCGCTTCCCTTAGCGCCGGCGGCGCGAACGGTCACGACCCGGCGCGTCGCGTGAAGCGTCGCCGTCGGTTCAGCGGAGGAAGAGGCGTGCGGCCGTGCTCTCGGTCTCCTGGCGGTAGGCGTAGCCGAGGCTCCGGAGGCGCTCCTCGAGCTCGGCGCGCTCGGCCGCCGGTACCTCGAAGCCGCACAGCACGTTGCCGTCGGTGCTGCCGTCGCTCCGGTAGTGGAAGAGCGAGATGTTCCAGCGGTTGCCGAGCGCGGCGAGGAAGCGGAGGAGCGCGCCCGGCCGCTCGGGAAACTCGAAGCTGTAGAGGACTTCGTCCTTCGCCTCGTCGGAGGCGCCGCCCACCATGTGGCGCACGTGCCGCTTGGCGAGCTCGTCGTTCGTGAGATCGCGGCACTCGAAGCCCTGTGCGCGAAGATCCCGCTGCAGCGCCTCGACCTCGCCGCGGCCGGAGATCTCGAGACCGGCGAGCACGTGGGCGGCGTCGCGGCTCGAGAGGCGATAGTTGAACTCGGTGACCGAGCGCTCGCCGATCACGCGCGCGAACTCGAGGAAGCTTCCCGGGCGCTCGGGGATCGTCACCGCGAGAATCGCTTCGCGGTGCTCGCCGACCGCGGCGCGCTCGGCGACGAAGCCGAGGCGATCGAAGTTGACGTTCGCACCCGAGGCGACCGCGACGACGGGCCCCGGCGCGAGCTTGCCCTCGTCGGCGACCTTCTTGAGCCCGGCGATCGCGAGCGCGCCCGCCGGCTCGAGGATCGAGCGCGTGTCCTCGTAGACGTCCTTGATCGCGGCGCAGATCTCGTCGACGGAGACCGTCACGCAGTCGTCGAGATAGCGGCTGCAGAGGTCGAACGTGTGCACACCGACCTGCCGGACGGCCGCGCCGTCGGCGAAGAGGCCGACGTGCTCGAGCGCTACGGGCTTTCCCGCGCGGAGCGCCCGTACCATCGCGTCGGACTCGTCGTCCTCGACGCCGATCACGCGGATCTCGGGCCGCACGGCTTTCACGACGGCGGCGATGCCGCCGGCGAGCCCGCCGCCGCCGACCGGCACGAAGATCGTGCCGAGATCGGACGTCGCCTGGCGAAGGATCTCGAGCCCGACGGTCGCCTGGCCGGCGATCACGTCGGGGTGGTCGAACGGCGGCACGACGGTCATGCCCGTCTCGGCGGCGAGCTCGACGCAGCGCCGCGCCGCCTCGCTGTAGTCGTCGCCGACGAGATCGACGACGGCACCGAAGCGGCGCACGGCGGAGACTTTGATCGCGGGCGTGGTCCGCGGCATGACGACGCGCGCGCGGAGCCCGAGCTTCGCCGCGGCGAACGCGACCCCCTGGGCGTGGTTGCCGGCCGAAGCCGTGATCACGCCGCGATCCTTCTCTTCCTGCGAGAGGAGCGCGATCCGGTTGTAGGCGCCGCGGAGCTTGAACGAGAAGATCGGCGTGAGGTCCTCGCGCTTCAGGAAGACGTCGCGCCCGATGCGCGCGGAGAGGAGCGGCGCGGGCTCGAGCGGCGTCGGATCGGGAAGCGCGTCCGACACCCGGGAATTCAGCGCCGCGCGAAGGATGTCTTGTGCGTCCATCGGAGTCTCGAACCGGTGCCGCCCTTTCGCTCCAGGGTCAAGGCCGCTAGGAGAAGGCGCTCATGGGACGCCTCTTCGCCGAGGACTTCGTCGAGCGCCATCGCGTGACGAAAGGGAAGGGCTTTCGGCTCGCCGGCTGCGACCCGGGCGACACCGGGCACCTCGACCGCGCGGACAAGGAGAAGTCGCAGGGTCTTCTTCGCGAGGGCATCGCGCGCCTCGCCGACTTGCAGGCGAAGCTCTACGCGCAGGACCGCTGGGCCGTGCTGCTGATCTTCCAGGCGATGGATGCCGCCGGCAAGGACAGCGTGATCAAGCACGTCTTTTCGGGGCTCAACCCGAGCGGCTGCGAGGTGCAGTCCTTCAAACAGCCATCGTCGGAAGAGCTGGATCACGATTTCCTGTGGCGGACGACGGTGAGGCTCCCCGAGCGCGGCCACATCGGCATCTTCAACCGTTCGTACTACGAGGAAGTGCTCATCGTCCGCGTGCATCCGCAGATCCTGGCCGCGCAGAAGCTGCCACCCGAGCTCGTCGGCAAGAAGATCTGGGAGCATCGTTACGAGGACATCCGCGCGCACGAGCGAATGCTCGCGCGGAACGGGACCGTGGTGCGGAAGTTCTTCCTGAACGTGTCGAAGGAAGAACAGCGGAAGCGCTTCCTGGAGCGCCTCGACGAGCCGACCAAGAACTGGAAGTTCGCGCTCGGCGACGTGAAGGAGCGCGCGCATTGGGGCGCGTACCGCGAAGCCTACGAGGAAACGATCCGCGAGACCGCGACGAAGGCCGCACCGTGGTACGTCGTGCCGGCCGACAACAAGTGGTACACGCGGCTCGTCGTCGCCGCGGCCGTGGTCGATGCGCTCGAGGAGCTCGAGCTCGAGTACCCGACGGTCGACGCCCCGCGGAAGAAGGATCTCGCCGCCGCGCGACGCCTGCTCGTCGGCGAGAAGCGCAAGAAATAACGGGCGCCGGCTCCTCCGCGGTCGCCTTGACCTGTCACCTACCGAACGTTAGGTAGGCAGGCGATGCGTGCCGCTGCGACGATCGACGAGCCGGCTACCCGCCGACAGATCCTCGACGTGGCGGCGAAGCTCTTCCGCGAGAACGGCGTCGCGGCGACGACGCTCCGCGACGTCGCGCAGCGCTGCGGGATCAAAGCCGCGAGCATCTACTACCACTTCGGGTCGAAGGACGAGATCCTGCTCGAGGTCCTCGACTTCGGCATCGAGCGCATTTTTTCTTCGGTGAAAGAGGCAGTCCTGCGGCTGCCGAAGAACGCACCGTTCGAGAAGAAGCTCCGCGCCGCAATCCACGCGCACGTCGAGTCCTTCTTCGTCTACGGCGACTACACGGCGACGAACATCCGCGTGTTCGGCCAGGCCCCGAAGGGCGTGCAGAAGCGGAACCTCGCGCTCCGCGACCGCTACGAGCGCTGGTGGAAGGAGCTTTTCGAGGAGGGACGGAAACGCGGCGCGCTTCGCGCCGGCCTCGACCTCGGCATCGTCCGCCTCTTCTTGTTCGGCGCGATGAACCGCACGGTCGAGTGGTATCGCCCGGGTGGGAAGCTCGATCTCGAGGAGCTCACCGGACGGTTCGCCGACATCGTCATCCACGGAATCGGCGCGAGGAGAAAGTCTCATGGGTGAGATCCGCGGCCGGATCGCGGCGGAGTCACCCGAGTTCGCGGCGAACTGCGCGCGTTACGATGTGCTCCTCGCGACCCTCCGCGAGCGCATCGCCGCCGTCGTCGACGGCGGGCGTGCCAAGCAGATCGCGCGACACCGCGAGCGCGGCAAGCTCCTCCCGCGCGAGCGCATCGACCTCGTCGTCGACGAGCACTCGCCGTTTCTCGAGCTCTCGACGCTCGCCGCCTGGGGACGCCACGGCGGCGAGGCGCCGGGCGGCGGTATCGTCACCGGCATCGGGCGCGTGCACGGCGTACCCTGCATGTTCATCGCGAACGACGCGACCGTGAAGGGCGGCACGCTCCTGCCGGAATCGATCAAGAAGCACTACCGCGCACAGCGGATCGCGATCGAGAACCGGCTGCCGTGCATTTACCTGGTGGATTCCGGGGGGGCGTTCCTCCCGCTCCAGGACGAGGTCTTCCCCGACGAGGGGCACTTTGGCGGCACGTTCTACCAGCAGACGACGATGTCGGCGGCGGGCCTGCCGCAGCTCTCCGTCGTCCTCGGCGGCTGCACCGCGGGCGGGGCGTACGTGCCGGCGCTCTCCGACGAAGCCGTGATCGTGAAGGGGATCGGGCGCATCTACCTCGGCGGTCCGCCGATCGTGAAAGCGGCGCTCAACGAGATCGTCGATCCCGAGGCGCTCGGCGGTGCGGATCTTCACACGCGCGAATCGGGCGTCGCCGACTATTTCGCGCACGACGAGGCCGAGGCCTACGTCGAGCTCCGCGAGATCGTCGAGCACCTCAATTGGCCGCGTGCGCTGCCGAGCCCGCCGCGCGAGCCCGAGCCGCCGCTCCACGATCCCGAGGGGATCCCCGGCTGCGTGCCGCGCGACGAGCGCATGCCATGGGACGTGCGCGGGATCCTCGTGCGGCTTCTCGACGGCAGCCGCTTCCACGAGTTCAAGCCGCTCTACGGCTCGACGCTCATCTGCGGCACGGGCTGGATCCACGGCTGGCCGGTCGCGATCCTCGTGAACGACGGCATTCTCTTTTCCGAATCGGCGCTCAAGGCGACGCACTTCATCGAGATGATGAACCAGCGCGACATCCCACTCGTCTTCCTGCAGAACACGACGGGCTACATGGTCGGCCGTGACGCCGAGGCCCGCGGCATCGCCAAGGACGGCGCGAAGATGGTGAACGCGGTGTCGAACGCGTCCGTGCCGAAATTCACGATCGCGATGGGCGGCTCGTACGGCGCCGGCAACTACGGGATGTGCGGGCGCGGCTTTCGCCCGCGCTTCCTGTTCGCCTGGCCGACCGCGCGGGTCGCGACGATGAGCGCGGAAACCGCGAAGACGGTGCTCGTCGACGTGAAGCGCGGCGGCCTCGACGCCGACCGCGTCACCGACGACGAGATCGAGGCGCTGCGGGCGCGCGTCGGCGAGCAATACGAAACGCAGAGCGATCCCTACTACGCGACGGCGCGGATCTGGGACGACGGCCTGATCGAGCCCGCCGACACGCGCGACGTGCTCGGCCTCTGCCTCGCGCTCGCCGCCGCTTCGCCGCCGGCGGAGCGGTTGAGCCCGCGCGTCTTCCGCATGTGAGGTTCCGATGAGCGACTTCTCGACGATCCGGCTCGAGCGCGACGGGAGCGTCGCGCGCCTCGTGCTCGCGCGGCCCGAAGCGCACAACGCGATGAGCATCGAGGTGATCCGCGAGATGCGCGCGGCGATCGCGGCGATCGAGGCCGACGCGGGCGTTCGCGTCGTCGTGCTCGCTTCGGAAGGGCCGAGCTTCTGCGCGGGCGGCGACCTCAAGTGGATGAAGACGATCCGCCAGCAGAGCCGCGCCGAGCGCATCGCCGAGAGCGGCGAGCTCGCCAAGATGCTCTTCGAGCTGAATCAACTCTCGAAGGTCGTGGTCGGACGGATTCAGGGCCCCGCCTACGGCGGCGGGCTCGGGCTCGTCGCCTGTTGCGACGTCGCGATCGCGGTCACCACCGCGCGGTTTGCTCTGACCGAAGTCACTCTGGGCCTCGTGCCCGCGAACATCGCGCCGTATGTCGCCCGGAAGCTCGGCGAGGCGAACGCCCGTCGCGTGTTCCTCCACGGCAAACTGTTCGACGCGACCGAAGCGCGCCGCTTGGGCCTCGTCGCCGAGGTGGTCGAGCCCGACGCGCTGGATGCCGCGGTGACCGCCGAGATCACCCAGACGCTCCGCTGCCCGCCGCTCGCGGTCGCCGCGACGAAGAAGCTCGTGGACTTCGTGCTCCGCAACTCGGACGCGGAGAACATGGCGTACACCGCGGAATGCCTGGCGGACGCGTGGGAGCGCGACGAAGCGAAGGAAGGCATCGAGTCGTTCGTCGAGAAGCGCTCGCCGAAATGGAGGAGAGGGTGAGTCTCCCCCTCACCCGCGCTCCGCGCGGCCTCTCCCCAACGGGGAGAGGCGGATCCCTCACCTCTCCCTTTGGGGAGAGGTCGGAGGCGAAGCCTCGGGGTGAGGGGGAGGCGACCACGTCGTCATGATCCGCCGTCTCTTGATCGCGAATCGCGGCGAGATCGCGGCGCGCATCGCGCGCACCTGCCGGCGCCTCGGCATCCGCTCGGTCGCGGTCTATTCCGACGCCGACCGCGACTCCCCGCACGTCGCCGCCTGCGACGAAGCGCATCGCATCGGCCCGGCCGCGCCGGCCGCGAGCTACCTTTCGATCGAGGCGCTCCTCGCCGCCGCGCGCGCGAGCGGCGCCGACGCCGTGCACCCCGGTTACGGCTTCCTCGCCGAGAACGCCGACTTCGCCGCGGCCTGCGTCGATGCCGGTCTCGTGTTCGTCGGCCCGAGCGCGGCGGCGATCCGCGCGATGGGCACGAAGGAAAGCTCGCGTCGGCTCGCGGCCGAAATCGGCGTGCCGATCATCCCGGGCTGGCACGGCGCGGCCGCGGACGACGCGGCGCTCGCGCGCGAGGCGGCGCACGTCGGGCTCCCGCTCCTCGTGAAAGCGAGCGCGGGCGGCGGAGGGAAGGGGATTCGCGTCGTCACGGAGCGGGCCGAGCTCGAGAGCGCGCTCGCGACCGCGCGCCGTGAAGCGCGCTCCGCGTTCGGCGACGAGACGCTGATCCTCGAGCGCTACCTCGGCGGTGCGCGCCACGTCGAGGTGCAGGTGATCGGCGACCGGCACGGCCGGCGGCTCGCGCTCTTCGATCGCGACTGCTCGATCCAGCGCCGGCATCAGAAGGTCGTCGAGGAAGCGCCCGCGCCGGGGATTCCCGGCGCGACCCGAGCAAGCATGCGCGAGGCGGCTCTGCGCCTCGCCGACGCAATCGACTACGACAACGCGGGCACGGTCGAGTTCCTCTACGACGAGGCCGCGGGCGAGTTCTTCCTGCTCGAGATGAACACGCGCCTCCAGGTGGAGCACCCGACGACGGAGCTCGTCTCGGGCATCGACCTCGTCGAATGGCAGCTCCGTGTCGCCGCGGGGGAGCCGCTGCCGGAGCGTCTCGGCGCCGACGCGCCGGTCGGTGCGGCGATCGAGGTGCGCGTGTGCGCGGAGAAGCCGGCGCAGGATTTTGCGCCGGCGATCGGCACCGTGCGGCGCTTCGCGGTGCCGCCGATCGAGGGCGTCCGCGTGGATTCCGGCATCGCTCCGGGCACGGTCGTCGGCGCGACGTACGACTCGATGCTCGCCAAGATCGTCGCGCACGGCCGCGACCGCGAGGAAGCGCGCCGTCGGCTGGTGACCGCGCTCGAGGACACCGTGCTGACGGGCGTCGAGACGAACCTCGCGTTCCTGCGCGACGTGGTCGCGAGCGACGCGTTCCGCGATGTGCGCATTTCGACCCAATTTCTCTCCACCTCTCCCTTTGGCGAGACGTCGGAGGCGAAGCCTCCGGACAAGAGGAACCGGGAGACAGACTTGATCTTCGCGGCCGTCGCCCGCGTCCGCTCGCTCGAATCCGACCGCGCGCTCGGCTGCGGCGCGCCGTGGGACCGTCTCGGACCGTGGCGGCTGACGCGACGGGCGGGGAAGGGATCCGCGACGGTCGTCGAGCTCCGCGAGGAGGGACGAGAGGCAGTCGTGTTGCGGGTCGAGGGAGCGGGGGGCGTCTATCGGGTCTCCCCCTCACCCGACGGCGACATCGTCGTCGTCGACCTCTCCCCAAAGGGGAGAGGTGAAGAACTGCGGCTGGAGATTCGGGGCGTGCAGCATCGCCGCTTCTTCGACGTCGCCGAGCGCGAGGTCTGGGTCGGGCATCGGCGCTTCGCGCTCGTCTCGCGCGAGGATCGCGCGGTCCGCGGCGAGGTCTCGGCGGCGGACGATCCGCGGAACCTCGCGGCGCCGTTTCCCGGGCTCGTCACCGAGGTCGCGGTCGCGACCGGCGACCATGTCGACGCGGGGCGCGCGATCGTGATCATGGAGGCGATGAAGATGGTCCATCACCTCCGCGCCTCGGGCGGCGGCGTCGTCCGCGCCGTCCACTGCAAGCCCGGACAGACCGTGCCGATGGGTGCGCTGCTCGTCGAAATGGAGGCGACCGCATGACTTCATCGTCGGCGATCACGGGCGTCGAGATCTGCGAGGTCGGCCCGCGCGACGGGCTGCAAGGCTTGCCGGCATTCGTGCCGACCGAGCGGAAGGTTCGTCTGGTGGAGGATCTGCTCGACGCCGGGCTTCGCACGATCGAGGTCGCGAGCTTCGTTTCCGCGCGCGCCATGCCGCAGATGCGCGACGGCCTCGACGTGGTCCGCGCGCTCGAGCGCCGCGAGGGCGTGACGTTCTCCGCATTCGTGCCGAACGCGCGCGGGCTCGAGGATGCGATGTCGGTCGGCATCGACGTCGTCGGCAACGCGACCTACGCGACGGAGTCGTTCGCGCGTGCGAACGTGAACGCGACGGTCGCCGAGACGATCGCGCGGATCCGCGAGCAGGTCGCGGCCGCGCGCGGCACGAAGACGCGGATCCGGGGCTACGTGTCTTGCGCGGCGGAGTGTCCGTTCGAGGGTCCGGTCGATCCCGAGCGCGTCGCCGCGCTCGCCGAGGAGCTCGCCGAGCTCGGCTGCGCCGACGTCTTCCTCGCCGACACGACCGGGCGCGGCTCGCCCGCGACGATCGCGCGTCTCGCGGACGCGACGCTCCGGCGGGTTCCCGCCGAGCGGCTCGGCGTGCACTTTCACGACACCTACGGCCAGGCGCTCGCGAACGTCCTCGTGTGCGTCGAGCGCGGGATCCGCAAGATCGACTCGTCGGTCGCCGGCCTCGGCGGCTGTCCGAACGCCGTCGGTGCCGCGGGCAACGTCGCGACCGAGGATCTCGTCTACGCGCTCGGCGGCCTCGGTCTCGCGCCGGCCGGCGTCGATCTCGACCGTCTCGCTGCGATCGGTGCGGAGCTCTGCGCCGACCTCGGCATTCGCTGTGACAGCAAGGCCGGCCGCGCGCTCGCGGCGCGGCAGAAGGAACGCACATGAGCTCCATCTACTTCGACGAGGAGAAGCTCCTCCTCCGCGATCAGCTCCGTCGTTTCGTCGACGAGGAAGTGCGCCCGCACGGCGAGGCATGGGAAGCGGCCGGCGAGATCCCGCGGCCCGTGCTCCGCAGCGCTCGGTGAGCTCGGCTTGCTCGGCATGCGCCAGCCGGTCGAGTATGGCGGCAGCGGCGGCGACGCGATGATGTCCGCGATTCTCGCCGAGGAGCTCGGGCGCTCGACGTTCGGCGGCTTCACCGTGACCGTGCTCGTCCACACGGACATGGCGTCGCCCCATCTCCGGAACTCCGGCTCGAAGGCGCAGCTCGAGAAGTACATGCCGCGCGTCGTGCCGGGCGAGATGCTGACCGCGGTCGCCGTCACCGAGCCCGACGCCGGCTCGGACGTCGCGGGCATGCGCTCGACCGCGCGCCGCGACGGCGATCACTACGTGCTGAACGGCACGAAGCTCTTCATCACGAACGGGGTGTCCGCGGACCTCGTGATCGTCAGCGCGAAGACGGACCCGAACGCGAAGGGCTCGCGCGGCATCTCGATGTTCCTCGTCGAGCGCGGCACGCCGGGATTCTCCGTCGGACGGAAGCTCCAGAAGTTCGGCTGGCGCTCCTCCGATACCGCCGAGCTCGTCTTCGAGGATTGCCGCGTGCCCGCGGACGCGCTGCTCGGCACGCTTCACAACGGCTTCTACGAGATCATGAAGAACTTCCAGAACGAGCGGCTCGTGCTCTCCGGCATGGCCGTCGGCGAGTCGCGTGAGGCGCTCGACCAGACGATCCGCTACGTCAAGGAGCGGAAAGCGTTCGGCGGAGTTCTCTGGGACAAACAAGTGATCCGCCAGCGGCTAGCCATGCTCGAGGCGCGCGTCGAGGCGGCGCGGCAGCTCTACTACCACTGCGCGTGGCGCCTCGCGGGGAAGGTCGAAGCGACGCGGGAGGTGTCGATGCTGAAGGCCGTCGCCGCGAGCTCGCGAACGAGGTCATGTACACGTGCCAGCAGTTCCACGGCGGCATGGGCTACGTGCAGGAGACCGCGATCGAGCGCATGGTGCGCGATGCGCGTGTCCTCTCGATCGGCGGCGGTGCGACCGAGGTGATGCTGGAAGAGGTCGCCAAGAGGGCGTAAGAGGCAACCCCATGCCGGAAGCCCGCCCGTTCACTCCGACCGAGGAAAAGCTCGGCAGCCTCTTCATCCGCTACTTCGGTAAGCTCAACACGTTCCTCTATCGCCTCTCCGGCGGCAAGATCCTCGGCACGTGGCTCCGCGGCGCGCCGATCGGGCTCCTCACCTATAAGGGACGGAAGAGCGGTCGGACGATGACGGCGCCGCTCCTCTATCTCCGCGACGGCGACAAGATCCTGATCGTCGCTTCGAAGGGCGGCATGTCGCACCATCCGCTCTGGTACGTGAACCTCGTCGCCGTGCCTGAGTGCGAGTTCGAAATCGGCAGCGACAAGCGTCCGTACCGCGCGCGTACGGCCGGTGCCGAAGAGCGCGCGCGATACTGGACGCCGCTCGTCGCGATGTACCCCGATTACGACGACTACCAGGCGCGGACTGACCGCCAGATTCCCGTCGTCGTGCTCGAGCCTCGCTGACGAGGACCTAGGCGCGCGCTTCGTTCGGCGCGCTCGCCTCTCCGGTCGACGAGATGTCCTCGGCGCCCGCACGCTCGAAAATCGACTTCGCGCGCGCACGCTCGTTCGAATCCTCGGTGTGGACGGAGATCAGGATGTTGCCGTCCTTGACCTTGCCCTCGTAGCGCTTCGCCTCGTACTCCGGGATGCCCATGCCGACGAGCGCGCCGGTGAGTCCGCCGACGGCGGCGCCGACGGCCGCTCCGCTGAGAGCTGCCATGATCGGACCGGCCGCGATCAGCGGGCCGACGCCCGGGATGGCGAGCGCGCCGATGCCGGCGAGCCAGCCGAGCGTGCCGCCGAGGAGGCCGCCGGCGCTGGCGCCGGTGGTCGCGCCTTCCGGAGCCTTGGTGTTCTGCTCATGCGCGAAGTCGCGCGTTCCCGCCTTGTCGGGGAAGAGCGCCGAGATGTCGGTGTTCGAGAACCCTGCGTCCTTCAGGTCCCCGACGATGCGCTGCGCCTGCGCGGTGGACTTGGCGATGCAAAAAACTGCTTTGGACATGGAAAACTCCTTCACCGGCGCGAGCGAGCTCGCGTGCCGGAGGTTGCTTCGTGACTACTTCTTGGCTTCGACTTCGAGCTGATTCTCGATGCTCTTCGCGCCGGCGACCTTCTTCGCGATCGAGGCGATCTTCGCCTTCTCATCCGTCGACTTGACCGGCCCACGGAGGGTCACGGTGCCATCGATCGTGATGATCTTGACGTTGTGCGCGTTCATCGAGAGGGAGTCGTCCGCGACGACCGCCTTCCGAATCTCCTGGGTGATCGCGCGATCGGAGTCGCTGCCGCCTTGATCGAGCGGCGTCAGCGTCTTGTCGTCACGATCGCGGACGTTGCGCTCCGTATTGTCCGCATCGGCCGGCTCCGCGCGGAGCGCGGACGGGAACAGCGGAAGCGCGAGCAGCGCGAGCGCCAATGCGAACCGCGCGGCCCTCACTTGCGGGCGCCCTTCACGACGTTCTTCACCTTGTCGACGACGGCCTCGGCCGCGTCCTTCACCTTGCCGACCGCCTGGTCGATCTTGCCTTCACGGCGAAGGGAATCGTCGTCGGTCAGCGCTCCGGCTGCCTCCTTCACTCGCCCCTTCGCTTTGTCTGTCGTACCGCCCATCGGGACCTCCTGATGTTGCGAGCCCCTCGCGCGTGCGAAGTCTCTGTTGATTGGAGAGGAATCAAACCCCGCGGCGACCGAAGCGTGCTGGCGCCGATTCGGCGGCGCGGCCGGATTTGTACCGCGAGCACAAAGGCGTGTGAAAACGCGCTTCCGTTACGGACGGCGCGGCTTTCGGCGTCGTTGCAGGACGATCACCGAGCGACCCCTCGTCGTCACGCGCGCGCTCTCCGAGCGCGGTTCGGCGTCGGGACTCGCGGTTTGGAGCACGCGCTCCCACGGGCCCTCCCAGGCTGCGGGCAGCGTCCACTCGATCGGCTCGGCGCCAGCGTTGAACAGAAGCAGGAACGAGTCGTCGACGATCCGGCGCCCGCGCGCGTCGCGCGTCGGGATCGCGTCGCCGTTCAGGAAGACGCCGACCGCGCGCGCGAAGTCCGCGTTCCAGTCGTCCTCGTTCATCTCGGTGCCGTCCGGCTTGAACCAGCCGATGTCGACCGTCCCGCGAATCGGCCGGCCGTGGAACCAGCGCCGGCGGCGGAACACCGGGATGCTGCCTTGCGGAGCGCGATCAGCGACGCGCGTGAACTCGAGGAGGCTCTTCGTCGATCGCGCCCCAGTCGAACCACGAGACCTCGTTGTCCTGACAGTAGCCGTTGTTGTTGCCGTTCTGCGTGCGGCCGATCTCGTCGCCGCCGAGCAGCATCGGGACGCCCTGCGAGAGGAGGAGCGTCGTCGAGGAAGTTCCGCTGCTGCCGCGCGCGGCACTCGCGGACCGCGGGGTCGTCGCTCGGCCCCTCGGCGCCGCAGTTCCAGGAGCGGTTGTGGCTCTCGCCGTCGGCGTTCCCCTCGCCGTTCGCCTCGTTGTGCTTCTCGTTGAAGGAGACGAGGTCGCGGAGCGTGAACCCGTCGTGCGCGGTCACGAAGTTGATGCTCGCGACCGGGATGCCGCGAGTCGCCCTGGTAGAGGTCCGAGCTGCCGGTCAGGCGCGAGGCGAACTCGTTCACGGTGGCGGGCTCGCCGCGCCAGAAGTCGCGGACCGTGTCGCGATACTTGCCGTTCCACTCCGACCAGAGCGCGGGGAAGTTGCCGACCTGGTAGCCGCCCTCGCCGAGGTCCCAGGGCTCGGCGATCAGCTTCACCTGGCTCACGATCGGATCCTGCTGGACGAGGTCGAAGAACGCGGAGAGCCGATCGACCTCGTGGAACTGGCGCGCGAGCGTCGCCGCGAGGTCGAAGCGGAACCCGTCGACGTGCATCTCCGTCACCCAGTAGCGGAGCGAATCCATGATCGAGCTGCAGCGCGTGCGGGTGCCGCATGTTGAGGCTGTTCCCGGTGCCGGTCGTGTCGTAGTAGTGGCGCGGGTCGTCGGGCACCAGGCGGTAGTACGCCGCGTTGTCGATGCCCTTGAACGACAGCATCGGGCCGAGGTGGTTGCCCTCGGCGGTGTGGTTGTAGACGACGTCGAGAATCACCTCGATGCCCTCCTCGTGGAGCGCGCGCACCATCGCCTTGAACTCCTGCACCTGCTCGCCGCGCTGTCCGGCGCTCGAGTACTCGTTGTGCGGCGCGAAGAAACCGATCGAGTTGTAGCCCCAGTAGTTGCGCAGCCCGCGCTCGACCAGCTGCGAGTCGTGCACGAACTGGTGGACCGGCAGGAGCTCGATCGCCGTGACGCCGAGCGAGCGGAAGTAGTCGATCGCGACGGGATGCGCGAGGCCGGCGTAGGTGCCGCGGAGCGCGCTCGGGGATGTCGGGATGCCGCGCCGTGAAGCCCTTCACGTGCACCTCGTAGAGGATCGATTTCGTGCAGCGGCACGTCGAGCGGCCGATCGGTTCCGCCAGTCGAAGAACGGGTTCGCGACGATGCTCTTCGGGACGTGCGGCTGCGCTGTCCTCGTCGTTGCGCGAGTCCTCGTCGCCGAAGTCGTAGGGAAGCACGCTGGGCTCCAGTCGACGCCGCCCTCGATCGCCTTGGCATAGGGATCGAGCAGCAGCTTCGACGGGTTGCGCGCGGCGGCCCTCCTCCGGTGCGTACCGCCCGTGCACGCGGTAACCGTAGCGCTGGCCCGGGCCGACCGACGGGCAAGTAGACGTGCCAGCAGAACGCGTCGACCTCCTCGATCGCGATGCGCCGTCTCCGCTGCCGTCGTCGTCGAACAGGCAGAGCTCGACGGCGCTCCGCGACCTCGGAGAAGAGCGAGAAGTTCGTCCCCGCGCCGTCGTACGTGGCGCCGAGCGGGTAGGATCGGCCGGGCCGCGTTTCGACGTTGCTCGTCATCGCTTGGAGGAAACATTCCCCATCGAGTGGGGTTGTGGCCCTTCATGGCGAAAATCACCCGCAAGACGCGCCGCACCGGCAAATCCGTTCAGGTCGGAGAGGAGACGCTCACCCGCGGCCCGGGTGGCGAGCTCCACCAGACCGCCGAGGGCGAGACGCCCGGTCCTCACCACGAACCACGGCGTGCCGATCGCCGACGATCAGAACTCGCTCAAGGCCGGCGCGCGCGGGCCGACGCTCCTCGAGGACTTCCAGCTTCCGCGAGAAGATCTTCCACTTCGACCACGAGCGGATCCCCGAGCGCGTCGTCCACGCCCGCGGCTTCGGCGCGCACGGCTATTTCGAGCCCTACGAGTCGCTCGCGCGACGTCACCCGCGCCGACCTCTTCCAGCGCCCCGGCGAGAAGACGCGCCGTCTTCGTCCGCTTCTCGACCGTGGCCGGCAGCGAGGGCTCGGCGGACCTCGCCCGCGACGTCCGCGGCTTCGCGGTCAAGTTCTACACGAAGGAAGGCAACTGGGACCTCGTCGGCAACAACATCCCGGTCTTCTTCATCCAGGACGCGATCAAGTTCCCCGACCTGATCCACGCCGCCAAGCCGGAGCCGGACCGCGGCTTCCCGCAGGCGCAGAGCGCGCACGACAACTTCTGGGACTTCATCTCGCTGACGCCCGAAAGCATGCACATGATCATGTGGATCATGTCCGACCGGACGATCCCGCGCTCGTTCCGCTTCATGGAGGGCTTCGGCGTCCACACGTTCCGCTTCGTCAACGCGGCCGGAAAGTCGACGTTCGTCAAGTTCCACTGGAAGCCGAAGCTGGGCCTCCAGTCCGTCGTCTGGAACGAGGCGCTGAAGATCAACGGCGCCGATCCCGACTTCCATCGGCGCGACCTGTGGGACGCGATCGGGGCCGGGAGCTTCCCGGAGTGGGAGCTCGGCCTCCAGCTCTTCGACGAGGAGTTCGCCGACACGCTTCCACTTCGACGTGCTCGACGCGACCAAGATCATCCCCGAGGAGGTGCTGCCGGTCCGGCGCGTCGGCCGGCTGGTGCTCGACCGCACCGTCGACAACTTCTTCGCCGAGACCGAGCAGGTCGCGTTCTGCACGCAGAACGTCGTGCCCGGCATCGACTTCATCGAACGACCCGCTGCTCCAGGGGCGCAACTTCTCGTACCTCGACACCCAGCTGAAGCGGCTCGGCTCGCCCGAACTTCCACGAGCTCCCGGTCAACCGCGCCGAAGGGCTGCCCGATCCACAACTTCCAGCGGACGGCCACATGCGGCATGCAGTCCGACAGGGCCGGGCGAACTACGAGCCGAACTCGTGGGGCGAGGGGCCGCGGGAGTCGCCCGAGGTCGGCTACCGACACTTCCCGCCGCCGAGGCGGGCGACGAAGCTCCGCATCCGACCGGAGAGCTTCGCCGACCACTACAGCCAGGCGCGGCAGTTCTTCGTCAGCCAGACCGACGTCGAGCAGACGCACATCGCGAACGCGCTCGTGTTCGAGCTCTGCAAGGTGCGAGACGCGTCGACGATCCGCGCGCGGATGGTCGCGCATCTGCTGAACATCGACGAGGACCTCGCCAAGCAAGGTCGCGGAAGGCCTCCGCCTGAAGGAGATGCCGAAGCCCGCGCCCGCCGCGGTCCCGACCGCGGACGGACCTGAAGCCGTCGCCCGCGCTCAGCATCCTCCGGAACGGGCCGCAATCGTTCGCGGGCCGGAAGGTCGGCGCGCTCGTCACCGACGGCGTCGACGCGAAGCTCCTCGCGAGCGCTCGAGAAGGCGCTCGCCAAGGAGGGCGCGACGCTGAAGCTCGTCGCGCCGATGGTCGGCGGCGTGAAGGCGAGCGACGGCAGCTGGATCGACGCCGACGAGAAGCTCGACGGCGGTCCATCGGTCGTCTTCGACGCGGTCGTGATCCTCGCCTCGAAGGACGGTGCGCGCCTGCTGGCGAGGCCACCCGGCGGCCCGCGACTTCGTCGCCGACGCCTTCGCGCACATGAAGTTCATCGCCCGGAACGATGCCGCGATCCGCATTCGTCGAGGGAGCGGGCGTGCTCAAGGACGCCGGCATCCTGCCGCTGAACGGGCCGCGCGACGCGGTCGCGTTCGTCACGGCGTGCCGGAAGCTCCGCTTCTGGCCGCGAGAGGCGGTGCTCGAGAAGTTCTGAGCTTCAGCGCAGCACGGGCAGATTGATCCGCCACCGGATCGCCGCGAGGCGGAGGCCGAGCGTGACCGCGGCGCCGAGGAGCATCGCGACCAAGCTGAACACGCTCCTCTATCGCGATGTATCCGGACTACGCCGACGCCGTGCGAGATCGCTCAAAGTAAGCTGCTGGACCGAACCGTCACGGACGTCATAGGCGAAGGCGAGGGATTTCCGCGCTGGCGCCGACGGTGGAAATCCGTCTTGCGGAACCCGTATCACCCGGCTGTCGTTCCGGTCGCGAGCGATGTTCGTCGCCGCGGTGAGACCGTTTCGGAAGACGTAGGCTCCCCCATAGTTGTCGGGGACGCCGACGACGTAGACGTCCGCTCCGTCCATGACCGCCGCAGGTTGCCGGGCGAGGGCGTCGACGACTTGCCGGCTGATCCGGCCGGCCATCGCCCACGGTTCGTAGTTCACACCGCAAACGAGTTGATAGGCGACGAGCAGCGCGGCCACGACCACGACTCGGGGAGACCATCTGCTGGCGGCCGATGCGGCGACAGGTGCCGACCAGCCCGGCCGCGAGCAGCGAGAATCCCACCAAGGGAACGTAGAGCAGGCGAGTTCCCTCGAGACTCGGGAACACGAGCTGGAGGTTGAGGACCGGCACGATCGTGAGCGCCATCCAGGTCACACCGGCGAGAAGGGCACCGACGCGTCGTCGCGCGTCGAATACGAAGAGCGCGATCGCGACACCGTACAACGTCGCGAAGATCGGCACGAACGCATTCCGCATCTCGGCGAAGATGCCGTTCACCGGAAACAGCAGGAGGCGGGGAAGAGCGACGAGGTTTGTAGCCATCAATTGCCAGTCGAGGCGCGCGTGAAGAGAACCTTCACCGGAGGAGTACCCTCCGAGGCCCCCGAACAGCGCGCGGCGCAACAGCAGGTACGCGAGGAGAGCGACGAAGAACGGCGCCGTTCGCAGCAACGTAGCGCGAGGGGATCGCTCGGAACCCCCGGCTCCGACCACGTCGAGCGCGAGATCAGCGACGGTCACTCCAGTGGAGTGACCGGGCCGTCGGTGTGCCTCAGTAGGTGGGCAGCGACGGGTCGATGCGGGTGGCCCAGGAGATCACGCCGCCCTGGACGTGCACGGCGTCCCTGAAGCCGGCCGCCTTGAGCGCGGCGAGCGCCTCGGCCGACCGTACGCCGGACTTGCAGTGCAGCACGATCTGCCGGTCCTGCGGCAGCTGGGCCAGCGCCTCGCCGGAGAGGATCTCGCCCTTGGGGATCAGCGTCGCGCCGGGGATCGAGACGATCTCGTACTCGGCCGGCTCGCGGACGTCGACCAGGAAGAAGTCCTTGCCGGCGTCCTGCCAGTCCTTGAGCTCGCGGCGGTGATCGTCGAGCCGGCGGCCGCCTCCTGCGGCCTCCGCCGAGACCGCGCCGCAGAAGTCCTCGTAGTCGATCAGCTCGGTGACGTCGGGTTCTCGCCGCAGAGCGCGCAGTTCGGGTCCTTGCGGACCTTGATCTTGCGGTACGTCATCTCCAGGGCGTCGTAGACCATCAGCCGGCCGACCAGCGGCTCGCCGATGCCGGTGAGCAGCTTGATCGCCTCGGTGACCTGGATCGAGCCGATCGACGCGCACAGCACGCCGAGCACGCCGCCCTCGGCGCAGGACGGGCACCATGCCGGGCGGCGGCGGCTCCGGGTAGAGGCAGCGGTAGCAGGGGCCGTGCTCGGCCCAGAACACCGACGCCTGGCCGTCGAAGCGGTAGATCGAGCCCCAGACGTACGGCTTGCCGAGCAGCACCGCGGCGTCGTTGACCATGTAGCGGGTGGCGAAGTTGTCGGTGCCGTCGACGATCAGGTCGTACTGGCTGAAGATCTCCATGACGTTGTCGCTGTCCAGCGCGTCTCGTGGATGCCACGTTGACCAGCGGGTTGATCTCCCTGATCGAGTCGCGCGCGCCGACTCGGCCTTGGACCGGCCGATGTCGGACTGGCCGTGGATGATCTGGCGCTGCAGGTTGGACTCGTCGACGGTGTCGAACTCGACGATGCCGAGCGTGCCGACGCCGGCCGCGGCCAGGTACATCAGCGCCGGCGAGCCGAGGCCGCCGGCGCCGACGGCGCAGCACCTTGGCGTTCTTCAGCCGCTTCTGCCCGTCCATCCCGACGTCGGGGATGATCAGGTGGCGGCGAGTAGCGGCGGACCTCGTCGACGGACAGCTCGGCGGCGGGCTCGACCAGCGGCGGCAGGGACACGGATCGCTCCTCGGGTCTTTTCGACTGCGGCCCGCGAGGGCCGGCGTTCGTGCGCATAACAGCGTGGCACGCAGCTCGATTCCCCCGGCCCGGCACCCGGTTCCGTCGTACCCCTCCCCATGCTCACCGGACCGCTCGCCGCCGGCGGGCCAGCTCGGACCTGCGGAGGCATCGTGCCGCGAGCGACGCGCGCGCTCGTCGGTGTGGCCACGCTGCGCCGCTGGCTCCCGACCTCGACGAGGACGGGCCCCTGCTGCTCGACGCGCTGAGGGCGGCCGGCGCCGGATCCGCGCGTCGTCCGCCTGGGACGACGACACCGTCGACTGGGGCTCGTTCGACGCGGTGCTCGTCCGCAGCACCTGGGACTACCCGTTGCGCCGGCACGAGTTCCTCGCCTGGTCGCAGCTGTGCCGCCGGACCACCAATCCGGCCGACGTCGCTCGCCTGGAACACCGACAAGCGCTACCTGGACGACCTGTCGCGGGCGGGGGTGGCCACCGTGCCCACCGTCTTCGTCGACGCCGGGCGCCGCCGTCCCGCACGGCTGGGCCTCCGGCGGCGACGTCGTCGTCAAGCCGGCGGTCAGCGGCAGCGCCGCCGACACCGGACGGTTCCGGGGCCCCCGACGACCCCGCGGCGCTCGCGCCGCTGGTCGCGGCACTCCACGCCCAGGGCCGGACGGCGATGGTGCAGCCCTACCTCCCGGGCATCGACACCGACGGCGAGACCGAGCCTGGTCTTCCTCGGCGGCCGCTTCTCGCACGCCGTGCGCCGGGAACCGCTGCTCGGCGGGACGGCGTCCGCGGCGCGGTCGTCGTGGCGGACGTGCTCGCCACCGTGCGCGCCGTCGCGCCCACCGTGGCCCAGCTGGCCCTGGCGGACGGACGCTGGACGCCGTCCCGGGCGGCCGCGGAGCGCCTGGGCTACGCCCGTGGTCGACGTCATCCCCGGCCCCGGAGGACCGGTGCTGCTGGAACTCGAGGCGACCGACTGCTTCCTGTTCCTGTCCTTCGCCGCACCGGCCGCGCCGGGCCCGGATGGCCGAGCACGTGCTGCGGCCGGCCGCCGGTGCCGCACCCGCGGTGACCGCGGCCGGGCGGAGTCAGGGATAGGGCCAGGCGTTCTTGGCGCAGCCCTCGAGGCCGAGGGTCTGCTGCTGCATCACCGGGGCGAGCTGGCCGGCGCCGGGGCACGGCTGGTGACCGTTGCCCAGCGCGTGGCCGACCTCGTGGTTGACCACGTACTGCGCGGTAGGTGGCGACGTCGCCCTCGTAGTCGGGGACGGCGGTGGCCCAGCGCGCGAGGTTGATGACCGCGCGGTCGCCGTAGCGGCAGGAGGTGTAGCCGCCGGTCCCGACACCGGGGCAGTACGTCTCCATGTTGCCGGGGCTGACCAGGCTCACCTTGAAGTCGAACTGGCCGGCCGCGGCCTCCGCGGCGCCCACCCGCTGGAAGGACATCCGCCCGCCGCTGCCCCACGAGCGCGGGTCGCCGAGCGTGCCTCGACCGCCTGGGCGAAGCGGGAGCCGTCGACGCCGATCCCGTCCTCCACCTCGACGATGAAGCGCTGCAGCGGGCCGGTGCCGTAGACGGCGGAGCTCGCCGTCGACGACGGAGAGGCTGCCGGCGCCCTGCTCCACGTAGCTCCCGCGCGCCGGCGGCCTGGCGGGCGGCGCCTCGGTGGGCGCGACGTCGCCCTCGGCCGGTGCGACGGGGCGCCGGCGCGCTCGGACGGCGGAGCCGACCGGGCGTGACCGTCGGGGTCGCCGCCGCGCCGGTGCTGCCGCGTGGACGTCGACGGGCGAGGTGAGGGCGAGGTCGACCAGGGTGGCGATCGTGGCGATGGTCAGCAGCGGGATGGCGTAGGCCCGCCAGCCGTAGCGCCGCGCGAAGCGGCGGAGGCGGCCCTCCGGCCGGCGCACGGTCTGCCGGCGCACCGGGTCGCGGCCCGGCGCCGGGCGTCGAGGTCCACGCGGGCGACCAGCGGCCCGGGGCGCTCCGCGGTGCGGACCGGCGCGCGGGCGGGAGCCGCGGTCGGCGGTGGCGGCACCGGGCGGCCGCGGCGCGCGTCCGACCGGCCGACCGCCCGGACGGACGGCCGTCCGAGGGACGTCCTCCTGCCAGGCCGCACTCGTGCTCCTCGTCCGTCCGCCGGTGTCAGCGGTTCAGCGTCTCACGCTCCGTGGCGTGTCGACAGCAGCCCGCGTCTCGCGGCCCGCCGTCGTCGTCTCGACCATGCCGAGCACCGCCCGGGCGGTGTCCTCCGGCGCCTCGAGCATCGCCACGTGGCCGACGCCGGTCCAGCATCTGCAGCCGCGCGTCGGGGATGACCGAGGCCAGCCGCGGGGCCATCGCCGGGTCGACGAGCTTGTCGCGGGCGCCCCAGATGACCAGCGTCGGCGGCCGCAGCGTGCGGGCCACCCGCCAGGCGTTGGCCGCGCCCACCCGCAGGTAGGAGGTGATCAGGCCGCGCATGCTGCGGGTCAGCGCGTGGTCGGCCCACGGCTGCTCGGCCCGCTCGCGCATCTCCTGCGACCGCCTGCTCGACCCGCTCCGGCGGCACCTGCGCGGCTCGCCGAAGCACATCCGGATCATCGCCGCGCACGTTCTGCTCCGGGCGTGATGCCGGCCAGCCGGCGCTCGGCCAGCGACGGCACGCCGGGCAGCAGGAGGAGCAGCAGCGCGCGGCTGAACGCCGGCGGCACCCGGTAGACCGGCATGGCCGGCGAGATGAGCGTCAGCGTGGCGACCAGGTCCGGACGGCGGGCGGCGACCAGCAGGCTGACCAGCCCGCCCAGGGAGTTGCCGAGCAGGTGCACCGGCCGCCCTGCGCCTCGCCGGGCTGCGCGCGCGACGTGCTCGAGGACGTCGACGACCGCCCGCACGTGCCCGCGGATCGAGTACCGCCCGCGCGGCGGCGGCTGCGACCGCCCGAAGCCCGGCAGGTCGACCGCCCAGCCGTCGAACCGGACGGCGAGCAGCGCCGGCGAGGTCGGTCCAGTTGGTCGACGCCCCGCCCAGCCCGTGCACGTAGAGCGCCCGCTCGCGGGGCGCGTCGTCCGGCCGGCCGCCGTCCGACCGGCCCGGTCCACGGCGTGCTGCCGGACGAAGACCTCGCCCGCCGCGGACCGGCAGCTGCTCCCCCGGCCACGGGCGGGAGGCAGCGAGGTGCGCGGGCAGCGGCGGTGGCCGAGCGGGCGCGGCCGGACGGACGTCGGCCGCCGGACGTCGGGCAGGGGCACTCGGACATCGCTTTCGACGGTAATCGCAGGCCCGTCCGGCATGCGGCGGGTGAACCCGCCGGTAACATCCCCGGTGCCATGCAGCCGCCACGTCCCGCCCCCGCACCGAACCGCCGCACGTCCCGCCTGCCCCGGGGCGCCCGCCGGTTGCAGCTGCTGCGCGCCGCGCAGGACGTCTTCGTCGCGCAGGGCTTCCACGCCGCCGCCATGGACGACATCGCCGACCGGGCCGGGGTCAGCAAGCCGGTGCTCTACCAGCACTTCCCGGGCAAGCGGGAGCTGTACCTGGCGCTGCTCGAGGAGCACGTCTCCGAGCTGGCCGACCGCGGTCGCCGAGGCGATGGCCGGCACCGACGACAACCGGGCCCGCGTCGACGGCGCCGTCGGCGCCTACTTCGACTTCATCGACGCCGAGGGCGAGGCGTTCCGCCTGGTCTTCGAGTCCGACCTGCGCAACGACGCCGACGTCCGGGCGATCGTCGACCGCGGCACCGGCGCCTGCGTCGAGGCGATCGCCGAGGTGATCGCCGCCGACACCGGCGCCGACCCCGAGCGGGCGCTGCTGCTGGCCTCCGGGCTCACCGGCCTGGCCGAGACCAGCGCCCGCTGGTGGCTGCCCCGCAAGGGCACCGTGTCCCGCGACGAGGCGGTCGCGCTCATGTCGGCGCTGGCCTGGCGCGGCATCTCCGGCTTCCCGCGCGTCGACGGCGGCCAGCCCCTCGCCTGACCGGCGTTCGCTGTCGGCGCACCCGCGCGGCGCGGCCCGCGGCCGCGCGCGCTGGACTAGCGTGGGGGACAGTCGCGCGAACCGAGGAGGCATCGCCCACGTGGAAGTCAAGATCGGCGTCCAGCACTCCCCCCGGGAGCTGGTCATCGACAGCCCCAAGACCCCCGACGAGATCGCGGCGGAGGTGGCGGCAGGCCATGACCGGCGCCACCAAGGACGGCCTGCTGACCCTGGTCGACGAGCGGGGTCGCCGCGTCGTCGTCCCGGTCGACCGGATCGCCTACGTCGAGATCGCCGCAGCCCGACCAGCGCCGGGTGGCTTCATCGCCGGCTGAGTGACACCGCCTCGAGCGCTGAAGGCAGCGGCCCCGGTGCACGGGGCGCGCTCCGAGCGTGCGACGTCGCGCGCCGGACGGCGCGCCGGGGCCCTGTCGCTCAGGGGTTGAGGCCCAGGGCCTTCATGCGCTCGGTGTGCGCGCTGGTGATCCGCTCGATCAGCCGGCCGACGCCGGCCAGGTCGCCGGTGCCGGCGATGATCAGCTCGGCCAGCCCGTCGTGCTCGGCGATGACCGCCTGCGACTGGGTCATCGCCTCGCCCACCAGCCGCCGTCCCCACAGGGCCAGCCGGCCGGCGCACCTTGCGGTCGGCCTCGATCGCCGCCCGCACCTCGCGGACGGCGAAGTCCGCGTGCCCGGTGTCGGCGAGCACCTCCAGCACCAGGGCCCGGTCGGGCTCGGGCAGGAACGCGGCGATCTCGCGGTAGAAGTCGGTGGCCAGCCCGTCGCCCGACGTAGGCCTTGACCAGGCCCTCCAGCCAGGTGCTGGGCCGGGTGCTCTCGTGGAAGGCGTCCAGCGCGGAGACGAACGGCGCCATCGCCCGCGGCCGGGTCGACGCCGAGCTCGCGCGAGCCGCTCGGCGAGCCGGCAGTGGTGGGCGATCTCGGCGGCGGCCATCCGGGCCAGCGCGGCCCGGCCGGTCGAGCGTGGGCGCCAGCCGGGCGTCCTCGGCGAGCCGGTCGAAGGCGGTCAGCTCGGCGTAGGCGAGCACGCCCAGCAGGTCGACGACGGCACTGCTGTCGACCGGGGTCGTCACACGCATCTCCTGGGTCCGCGGGTCGGGACGCGTCGCGGCAGGTGGCGCGGGCCACCCGGCAGCGCGGCGCGGCGAGGCTAACCGGTCGCCGCGCTACGATGGGAATCGGCGAGCCGTCCGGGCTCGCTGTGTATCTGTGCGCTGACGACCGCTGGACGACGCCCCTCCGGGGCTGTCTCCCGGGCCGATCTCCCGGACGCCCGGTTCTGCTGGCTGCGTTGGCGCTGGAACTGATCCCGCGACAACCGACCGGGACAGGTCCGCCGCCGCGGGATCCCCGCCGCCGGACCCGGTCCCCCAGCAGACCAGAGGCGAGAGCACTGACCTCCACCGAGAACACCCCCACGCCACCGACGCCCACCGACGCTCCCGAGCCGTCGCCCTCGAGCACGCCGAGACCGGCGCGCCCGCCCCCGAGGAGCTCGAGTCGCAGGTCGAGGAGCTCGGCGGCGCCCCCGTCGCCCCCGACAGCCCGCTGTTCAGCGACTTCGACGTGCACCCCGACATCGTCGCCGCGCTGGCCGACGTCGGGATCACCCGCACCTTCGCCATCCAGGAGCTCACCCTCCCGCTGGCGCTGGCCGGCCACGACCTCATCGGCCAGGCCCGCACCGGCACCGGCAAGACCCTCGGCTTCGGCGTCCCGATGCTGCAGCGCGTCGTCCCGCCGGCCGAGGGCGGCGACGGCGTCCCGCAGGCGCTGGTCGTCGTCCCCACCCGTGAGCTGTGCGTGCAGGTCGCCCGCGACCTCGGCCGCCGCCGGCACCAGGCGCGGCATCCGCGTGCAGGCCATCTACGGCGGCCGCGCCTTCGAGCCGCAGGTCGCAGTCGCTGCAGAAGGGCGTCGAGATCGTCGTCGGCACCCCCGGCCGGCTGCTCGACCTGGCCCAGCAGGGCCACCTGATCCTCGGCAAGGTCAAGGTCGCTCGTCCTCGACGAGGCCGACGAGATGCTCGACCTGGGCTTCCTGCCCGACATCGAGCGGATCCTGGCGATGGTCCCGGACAAGCGGCAGACGATGCTGTTCTCCGCGACGATGCCCGGCCCGATCGTGACCCTGTCGCGGTCGTTCATGACCCAGCCGACGCACATCCGGGCGCACGGCAACGACGAGGGCTCGACGGTCCCGCAGACCACCCAGTTCATCTACCGGGCGCACAACCTGGACAAGCCCGAGCTGCTCTCCCGCGTGCTGCAGTCCCGCGACCGCGGCCTGGTGATGGTCTTCTGCCGCACCAAGCGCACCGCGCAGAAGGTCGCCGACGAGCTGGTCGACCGCGGGTTCGCCGCGGCCGCCGTGCACGGCGACCTCGGCCAGGGCGCCCGCGAGCAGGCGCTGCGCGCCTTCCGCAGCGGCAAGGTCGACGTCCTGGTCGCCACCGACGTCGCCGCCCGCGGCATCGACGTCACCGGCGTCAGCCACGTCGTGAACTACCAGTGCCCCGAGGACGAGAAGACCTACGTGCACCGGATCGGCCGCACCGGCCGCGCCGGCAGCGACCGGCGTCGCCGTCACGCTCGTCGACTGGGACGACATCCCCCGGTGGCAGCTGATCAACAAGGCGCTCGACCTCGGCTTCGCCGACCCGCCGGAGACCTACTCCACGTCGCCGTGGGTCTACACCGACCTCGACGTCCCGGAGACCGCCACCGGCCGGCTGCCGCGCTCGCAGCGCACCCGCGAGGGCCTGGAGGCCGAGACCCTCGAGGACCTCGGCGAGACCGGCAAGCGCAACCGCCCGACGCGTCCGGCGGCCGCGGCGACTCCGGCGGCCGCGGCGACTCGCGCGGCCCGTCCGGCGGCCGGCCGGGCGAGCGCGTCCGGCGACGGCGAGCAGGCCGCCGGCGGCGGCAAGAGCCGTCCGCGCCGGCGCACCCGCGGCACCGGCGGCGCGGCCGCCGGCGGGCGAGTGCCGCTCCGGCCGCGGCCGGGCGCGCCGCCGAGGCCGCTCCGGTCCGAGGGCACGGCCGGCCAAGCCGCGCCGCCGTCGTCGTCGCGGCGGCGCCAACCGCGGCGGCGGCGGCTCCGAGTCCGCCGCCTGATCCTCGACCGGCCGCCGTGTCCCCGGCTGCGCCGCCCGCCGCTGCGGGTGTGGGTCTGGACGGCGGCCACCGTGGCGCTGCGTCGTCGTCGCCGCCCTGCTCTGGCGGGGTTCGGACGCGGCCGCCACCGAGAGCACCACCGCGGCACCGGCCGACGTCCCCTCGGGGACGCCGGCCGGTGCCGTCTCCGAGGCGTGGTCGGCCGACGGCGGACCCGCTGCCCGGAGGTCGTGGTCGAGAGCGGCCGGGTGCTCGTCGGCTCGCGAGCACGGCGTGCGCGCGCTCGACCCGCGTCACCGGCGAGGAGGCCTGGCACTACACCCGGAGCAACGCCCGGCTGTGCGGCCTGACCGCCGACCGACGGCGTCGCGGTGGCGGTGTTCCGCACCGAGGACCGCTGCGACGAGGCGGTCGCCCTGGACGCCGGCACCGGCGTGCGGGCGTGGACGCGCAGCGTCAGCTTCGCGCGGCGACGCCGCCTCGACTCGCACCGACCGCGATCGTGCTGGCCAGCAGCCCGACCGGGCTGGTCACCCTCGACCCGACCGGCAACAACATCCGCTGGCGGTACGCCGCCGCCGGAGGGCTGCCGGCTGCTCGGCGCCGACGCCGGCGAGCGCCGGGGTCGCCGTGCTGCAGCGCTGCGCGGCGTCGACCGCGCGTGCAGCTGCGGCTGCTCGACGGCTTCGCGGGCGACGCGCACTGGACCCGCGACCTGCCGGCGCCCGACGGACGCACGACGTCCGGCTGCTCGGCGCCGACGGCGCTGCGTCGGCGTCGCTGGTCGGCGACGAGGTCCAGGCGCTGCCGGCGGCCGACGGCGCCGGCTGCGCGGCGCCGGTGCCCGGACGGGCCGACGACGTCGCAGCAGTGACCGTCGGCGGCGGTCGCGCTGCTGCTGCGTCGGCGGCACGCTGTCGCGCGCTCGACGCGGCGTCCGGCGGCCGCGCTGTGGGCGGCCCCCGCGCTCGGCCTGCCCGTGCCGCCGCCGGTCCGACAGGACCGCGACGCGCCGCCGTGCTGCTGGTGCCCGGACGGCGGCGGGCTTCGTCCTCCGCGACCCGGCGACCGGGCGCCGAGTCGGCCGGTCCGCGGTCGACGACCTGCCGGCCGGCGGGACGGCGACGGTCGTCGGGCCGGTCGTCGTCTACCGGCTGGACGACCGGGTCGCTCGGCTACCGCTGACCCGCCGCGTGCGCGGCGCGGCCGCGGGCGGGGTTCACTGGGGACCATGGTCCTGCCCGGCGGCCCCGACTACTCCGTGCCCCTCGCCATCGCGCCCGACGACCTGCGGCAGCTCGCCGACCACGACGCGGCGCACCGCACCTTCCCCGGGCGCGCCGGGCCCGCTGGCCGCGCTGGACACCGGCGGCGAGGCCGTCCGCGGCACCGCGCTGCTGGTCGCGGGCTACACCGGCAGCAAGGAGGACTTCGCGCCGCTGCTGGCCCCGCTGGCCGAGGCCGGCTACCGGGTGGTCGCCCTCGACCAGCGGGGCCAGTACGAGTCGCCCGGGCCCGACGACCCGGCGGCCTACTCGGTGGCCGAGCTCGGCCGCCGACGTCGCTCGCCGTCGCCGCGGTGCTGCGCGAGGAGTCCGGCGAGCCGCTGCACCTGCTCGGCCACAGCTTCGGCGGCCTGGTCACGCCGGGCCGCCGTGCTCGCCGAGCCCGGCGCTGTTCACCTCGTTCACGCTGCTCGGCTCCGGGCCGGTCGAAGCTGACCGGGCGGCGGGCCGACCTGCTCGACCACCTCGGCCCGCTGCTCGACGCCGGCGGCGTGCAGCTGGTGCACGAGACGCTCGAGCAGGTCGCGATGACCGACCCGAAGGCGCAGGCGGTGCCCGGCGCCGACCCGGCGAGTTCTACTCCCGCCGGTTCCTGCGCAACTCCGAGGCCGGCGCTGCGCGGGATGGCCGACGCGATGCTGACCGAGCCCGACCGGGTGGCCGAGCTGGCCGCCGTCGGGCTGCCGCTGCTGGTCGCCCACGGCGAGGCCGACGACGCCTGGCTGCCGCACGTGCAGGCCGACATGGCGCAGCGGCTGGGCGCCCGGCACGAGGTCATCAACAACTCGATCCACTCCCCCGCCGTCGAGAACCCGCCGCGGACGCTGGAGGTGCTGCTCGACTTCTGGGCCGACGCGTCGGCGGCGTCGTGACCGCCGCTGCCGTCGGGCTGGACCGCCGAGGAGGACCGGCTCGGCTTCTTCGGCCCGGACAGCGTCAGCTGGCGGGTCCACTCCGACCCCATCGTTCTCCGTCGGCGGCCTGCGCGCGCTGCTGCTGCAGGCGCTGCACCCGGTCGCCATGGACGGCGTCGCGCGGTTCTCCGGCGGCTTCCAGGACGAGCCGTGGCCGCGGCTGATCCGCACCGCCACGTACGTCGACACGCTCACCTTCGGCACCCGCACCGAGGCGCGTCGCGGGCGGTGGCGCGGGTGCGCGGCATCCACCGGCGGCTGGGCGGCGTCGAGGAGACGACCGGGCCGCACCTACCGGGTCGACGACCCCGACCTGCTGCTGTGGGTGCACTGCTGCGAGGTCGACTCGCTGCTCACGGTCGCCCGCCGCGGCGGGGCTGCCGCTGACCGACGAGGACGCCGACCGGTACGTCGCCGAGCAGGTGACGGCGGCGGAGCTGATCGGCATCGCGCGCGAGGACGTGCCGGCCTCGGTCGCCGACGCTGGCCGCCTACTTCGAGGCGATCCGGCCCGGCGCTCGCGGTGACGCCGGCCGCCCGGGACGCCTACCGGCTGATCCTGCTGCCGCCGATGCCGACCTGGGTGCGGTACCTGACGCCGGCCCAGCCGGCGTGGGGCGGGCTGGCGGTCGCTGGCCGTGCGCCCTGCTGCCGCCGTGGGCGCGGCGGATGTTCTCGCTGCCCGGGCCTCGGGCTCACCGACGCCGCGGCGACGGCGGCGCTGAAGGCGTTCCGGCAGACGCTGCTGCGGCTCCCCCAGCGGGCGCGCCGCTCGCCGATCGTCTGGGCCGGCTACGACCGCGTGGCCGAGGAGCCGGCCGCCTGAGCTCAGGCTCGGGCGTCGTCCTCGGCGAGGAAGCTCCAGGTCTCGCGGGCGGGGACGGCGGCCTGACCGGTCGGGCAGCTCGGCCGGAAGTCGCACCAGCTGCACTGCTGGCCCGGGACGGCCGGGAACGCGGCGTCGGGGTCCTCGCCCCGCGGCCATCGCGCTCGGTGGCGGCGGTGATGTCGACGGCGATGTCCTCGGCCCGCCGCACGTGGTTGGCCAGCGACCGCTCGGTGTGCTCGAAGGAGGCGACCGTGCCGCTGGGCAGGTGGTGCAGCTCGACCCGGCTGCACGGCCGGCGCAGGGTGCGCCGCGACGCCGAGGACGTAGGCCGCCAGCGCCGGTGAGCCGCGGGCCTCGTCGTCGGTGCAGACCGACCGGCCGGTCTTGTAGTCGACGATGACCAGCTCGTCGCCGCGCTGGTCGATCCGGTCGACCCGGCCGGACAGCGCCAGCCGCTCGGTGGTGGCGCCGACGGTGCGCTCGTTGCCCGACCGGCTCGTCGGTCGGGTCGAGCGTCGGCGACGTAGTCGGTCAGCCAGCCGGCCGCGCGGGCCCGCCACCGCTCGGCCTGCTCGGCGTCGCGGAAGCCGTTCTGCGACCAGGCCGCGTAGAGCAGCTGGCGCGCCGCCGCCGGTCGTCCGCCGCTCGACCGGGCAGGTCCCACCACGAGCGCAGCGCCGCGTGCACGCGCGGCGCCGACGGTGTTGTGCGCCCAGGCCGGCCCCTTCGGCGGCGTCGGCCGGTCGACGTAGGCGTAGCGGTAGCGGCGGGGGCAGTCGGCGAAGGCGGCGAGCTTGCTCGGCGTCGCGCGAGAACAGCCGCCGCGGCATGCCCGGCATCTCGAGCTGCGGGCTCCCCGCCGCTCCGACCGTCGCCATGCCGGCCACGGTAGCCGCGGGGTCCGACGGTTCCGGCTCAGTCGCGGAACGGCGCGCTGCCGGTGCCGGCGGCCAGGAGCGCCTCGAACTGGTCGGGCTCGGTGGTGCAGGCGCCGATCGGCGGTCGTGCTTGTTGGTGCCGTGGTAGTCGCTGGAGCCGGTGACGATCAGCCCGAGGTCGGCGGCCAGGCCGCGCAGGTGGGCGCGCTCGCTCGGGCGTGTGGTCGGGGTGGTCGACCTCCAGGCCGAGCAGCCCGGCCTCGGCCATCGCGGCGATCGCGTCGTCCCCGACGATCCGGCCCCGCTTGGTGGCCAGCCCGTGGGCGAAGACCGGCACCCCGCCGGCCGCGCGGACCAGCGCGATGCCCTCGCGGACGTCGGTGTCGGCCTTCGCGACGTAGTACGGGCTGCGGTGGTGCAGCAGGGTGGCGAACGCGTGGTCGACCGACGTCGGCGGCGCCGGCGTCGACCAGCGCCCGGGCGATGTGCGGCCGGCCGACGACGCCGCCCGTCGCAGCCGCGCGACGATCTGCTCCCAGACGACCGGGTAGCCGTCGGCGGCCAGCGCGGCGACGATCCGCTCCGCCGCGGCTCGAGCCGCTCGTCGCGCAGCCGCGCCCGCTCGGCGGCGAAGCCGGGGTGCGGCGGGTCGAACAGGTAGGCGAGCAGGTGGACGCTGATCGGCGGCTGGTCGTCGGGGAACCACCGGCAGGACAGCTCCATGCCGGGGACGACGGTCAGCCCCGGCGGGCCGGGCCGCCTCGGCCGCCGCCCAGCCGGCCGTCGTGTCGTGGTCGGTGAGCGCGACGACGTCCAGCCCCGCGGCCGCGGGCCGTCGCCAGGAGCTCGGCCGGGGTCTCGGTGCCGTCGGACACCGAGGAGTGGGTGTGCAGGTCGATCCGCATCGCCGCTCAGCCTGCCGCACGCCGTCGCGGCGCACCCGGCGGGCTCACTGTGGCGGTGGGACGGCCGCGGGATGGGCTCGGTGTCCTGCGCGGCCCGGCGTCCGGCGGCGCGGCGGCGGGCGGCGGCCGGGCGGCTCCGGGTTGCCCTCGTCGTCCCCGCTGGCGCGGCGCCGCCGCTCCGCCCCAGTCGCTGCTGAACAGCAGCCCGCTGACCTGCCGGTAGAGGACGTCGGCGTCGCGGCATGTAGGTGATCTCCGACAGCGCCTGCTGCTGGCCGGCGGACTCGAACCGGAAGGTGCCGTAGCCGAGCACCTGGCCGAGCAGGGTCTCCTTCCAGGTGAGGTCGGTGATCCGGCGCAGCGGCAGCAGGGTCACCGTGCGCGACGATGACGCCGGAGGTCAGCAGCACCCGCCGCGTGCTGACGATGAAGTGCCGCATCCACCACTCGGCGACGCGCAGGCCGTAGTAGCCGAGCGACGCCGAGGAGGACCAGCAGCCCGGCGGAGCTGGTGACCCGGTTCTCCGGGTCGAGCAGGAGCAGCCAGCCGCCGACGACGAAGACCGGGCAGGAACTTGACCGTCGGCTCGATCAGCACCGCCCAGTGCCGGCGGGTGGCGACCACCGGCGTCTCGTCGGGCAGCAGGTACTTCTCGACGTCCTTGCTCGCCCGGGTGGGCAGCTCCGGCGGTGCGGGACCCGGTCACGCGTCGCGGGTCAGACCAGCGAGCCGACGAACGCCGCGAGCGAGGACGCCGCGTTCACCGAGCGCCTGGCCGGC
>CAWBOU010000007.1:0-142765 GCA_963790365.1 uncultured delta proteobacterium | reverse complement strand
TGAAGCCCCAGTTCCTGGACAAGCTCGCGGCCAACGGCGTGTTCCTCGCGCCGAGCTTCTTCGACGACGGGATCCGGTCGTGAGCGCCCTGCGCGCGCTCGCGGCTGCGGCGGTCGCGGCGCTCGCCCTGCCGGCGCTCGCGCTCGGCGCGGTCGAGCTCCGCAACGTCGACGCGTCCTCGTACCCGACGATCCGGGCGACGATCGTCTCCTCGGAGCCGACGTCGGTGCCGCCGGTCGTCGAGGAGGACGGGACCCCGGTGAAGGGGCTCGAGGCGACGAACCTCGGCAAGACCAAGAGCGTCGTGCTCGCGATCGATCGCTCGCGGTCGATGAAGGACGGCGCCCTCGAGGACGCGATCGCCGCGGCCAGGTCGTTCATCGACGACAAGGCCCAGGGCGACCGGATCGCGATCGTCACGTTCGGCTCGCAGGCGCTCGACGTCACGCGCTTCTCGTCCGCGACGATCGACTCCGACGTCGCGCTCCGGAACGTCCTGATCGACGACGTCCAGGGGACGGCGCTCCACGACGCGGTCGTGCGCGGCGCGCGCCTGCTCGAGGCGGAGCCGGTCTCGGGCCGCGTGATCGTGCTCCTCACCGACGGCCGCGACGTCTCGTCGGCGGCCACGCTCGAGGACGCGATCGAGGCCGCCCGCGGCGCGAGCGCCTCGGTCTACCCGATCGCGATCGAGAGCAAGCAGTTCTCGCCGGGCCCGCTCCAGCGGCTGGCCCGCGCGACCGGCGGCACCTACTACGGCGTCGCGTCGACGTCGGCGCTCGCGGCGGTCTACACGAAGATCGCCAAGGAGCTCAGGCGCACGTGGCAGATCTCCTACGCGACCGCGGCCCGGCCGGGCGACCGGCTCGACCTCGAGGTCTCCGTCCCCGGCGCGGGAGCGGCGAAGGCCGACCTGGCGATGCCCGGCGACCCGACCGCGGCCGAGCGGACGACGCCGAAGCCGATCGGCATCATTCCGGCGGGCATCTACCGCAGCGGCTGGGGCTGGCTCGCGATCGCCCTCGCCGTCGGTGCGCTGATCGCGGCCGCCGTGGCGATCTCGCTGCGGACGCCGAAGGGCACGTGGCTCAAGGGCCGGCTCGCACCGTACACCGGGCCGGAGCGGCAGGAGGGCCTCCGCGCGGCGTTCGGCCCCAAGGAGCGCCTGGGCGCGTTCCGCCGGCTGTTCGCGATCACCGAGCGGGTGTTCGGCCAGCTCCGGCTGTGGCGGCGGCTCGAGGTCGTCCTCCGGCGGGCCGACCTCCCGCTGCGCACGGTGGAGGCGGCGTACATCATCCTCGGCTCGGGGCTCGTGGTCGGCATGATCACGCTCGCCGCCGGGGCGCCGTTCTTCATCGCGCTCGTCATGTTCTGCGGCGGCGCGTTCGCACCGTTCGCCGTCTTCTCCTTCAAGGCGAAGCGGCGGACGCGGGCGTTCGACGACCAGCTTCCCGACCTGCTCCTGACCGTGTCCGCGTCGCTCAAGGCGGGGCACAGCTTCAAGCAGTCGCTCCAGACGATCGTCGACGAGGCTCCCGAGCCGGCCGCCAAGGAGTTCGGCCGCGCGCTCAACGACGCCAAGCTCGGCCGCCCGGTCGAGGAGGCGCTGGAGGAGATCGTCGACCGCGTCGGCTCCGACGACCTCGCGTTCGTCGTCGACTCGGTGTCGGTGCAGACCCAGGTCGGCGGCTCGCTCGCCGGGCTCTTCGACATGGTCGCCGACACGGTTCGACAGCGGCAGCAGTTCATGCGCAAGGTGCGTGGGCTGACGGCCATGGGCCGCATGTCGGCGTACGTCCTCGTGGCACTGCCATTCGCGCTCGCGCTGCTCCTGACCGCGATCAACCCCGTCTACATGAAGCCCCTGTACGAGACCGGCACGGGCCACATGCTGATCGGGATCGCGCTCGGGATGATGGCCGTGGGCGCGCTCATCCTGCGCAAGATGGTCGACATCAGGGGGTAAGCGTTGCTCCTTCTCCTCGTCATCTCGTTCCTCTGCCTCGCGACCGCCGCGTTCGTCGTCGGCGAGCTCGTGAGCCTGCCGGCGCGCCAGCGGGCGCTCAGCCTCCGGCGCGCGACCAGCTTCGGCCGCCAGACGCGGCCCGAGGAGGTCGGGGCGCGCGAGCGGCTCTTCGTCCCGCTCGCCGAGCGGCTGGCGCAGGCAATGCTGCGGCTCCACCCGAAGTCGACGGTCGACGCGATCGACCGGCGGCTGATCGCCGCGGGGCTCGCCCGGACGCTGACCCCGCAGGGCTTCCTCGCGCTGCGCGCCGTCGCGGCCGGGGCCGGCTTCCTGGTCGGGATCGTCCTCGGCGCCGTCTCCGGCCGGCCGGCGATGACGCTCTTCCTCGCCTGCGTCGTCGGCGGGATCGGCTACGTCGTCCCGGGCTTCGCGCTCGGGCGGAAGGTCAGGACCCGGTCCGACCGGATCGGGGCCGACCTGCCGAACGCGCTCGACCTCCTCGCGGTGTCGGTGGAGGCCGGGCTCGGGTTCGACGGTGCGGTCGTCCGGATCACCGAGCGGATGCACGGCCCGCTCGCCGACGAGTTCTCGCTCGTCCTGGGCGAGATGCGGATCGGCGAAAGCCGCGAGCAGGCGCTGCGCAACATGGCCGAACGCGTCGAGTCCCAGGAGCTCGCGTCCTTCTGCCGCGCGATCATCCAGGCCGACCACCTCGGGACGTCGCTCGGCAAGATCCTGCGCGTCCAGGCCGTCGACTCGCGAAACCGGCGGCAGGCGATCGTCGAGGAGAAGGCGGCGAAGACCCCGGTGAAGATGATCTTCCCGATCGCGATCTTCATCTTCCCGGCGCTCTTCATCGTCGCCCTCGGCGCGGCGTTCCTGAACCTCGGCCAGTACTTCGACCTCTAGCTTCGAGAGCGGGAGAGGCCCCCGTGCGCGTCCTCGTCCTGACCGGGTGCGTCGCCCTCCTGGCGGTCCCGGCGGCTCTGGGCTCCACGGACGGGCACAGGCGGGCGCACAACGCCCAGCCGGCCGCGGCGCCGGCGGGAGCACCCGCCCCCGAAAAGAGCCCGGCCCCCCGTGCGGCGGGGGTCGGGCTCACCCCTCAGGCGGCCGAGGAGCTCCTGCTCGTCGCCGTCGGCGCGGGCCTCGACTGGGACCTGCTGCTCGCGGTGGCCGGCGCCAGCGGGCGGTACGCCGCCGGCGAGGCGGCCGGCGCGCGGCTGCGCCCCCTCGCCCGTGCCCTGGCGCGCCTCGGCGCGGGCGAGCACCCCTGGCGCGCGGCCGAGCGGCTGCTCGGCGCCGACGCCGTTCGCGCCAGGGCGCTGGCGCGCAGCTACCGGGCGAAGGGCCTCGAGGCCCTCGTCGCCTGGGACGACCCGGCGAGGGCGCAGTGACGCCCTCCCGCGGCGCTCGCCGCAGGAGGGCGGATTGTCGTCCTAGAAGGCGGTCGTGCCGAGCAGCGGGATCGCGACTAGCACGAGGCTCATGAAGACGCTCGCGATGCCGAGCGTGACCACCGTGCTCCTCTCGGTGGCGAATGCGGTCTTGGCGGACATCTCGGAACCTCCTCTCGCGTACTCGACTGCCGTACCTGCACTGTGCCGTGCAGGATCCTCCGGGTCCCTTCGGTCTGCAGGCGTCCGGGGTGGGGTTAACCCCCGGGAGCGTCTAGGAGCGGAGGTAGGCGAGCACCGCGAGGACGCGGCGGTGGTCGTCCGACGCGAGCGGCAGGCGCAGCTTGGTGAAGATGCTCGTCACGTGCTTCTCGACGGCGCGCTCCGTGACGACGAGCCGCCTGGCGATCCCCTCGTTGGAGCGGCCCTCGGCCATCAGCTCCAGCACCTCGCGCTCGCGAGGGGTGAGGTCGGCGAGCGGGTCGTCCTGGCGGCGGCGACCGACGAGGTGCGACACGACCGTCGGGTCCAGCGCCGAGCCGCCCTCGGCGACGCGCCGCACGGACGCGATGAACTCGTCCACGTCCGACACGCGGTCCTTGAGCAGGTAGCCGACGCCCTCCGCGCTCTCCGCGAGCAGCTCCATCGCGTAGGTCGGCTCGACGTACTGCGAGAGGACGAGCACGCCGACGTCCGGGTACTTCTCGCGGATCTCCTTCGCGGCGACGAGGCCCTCGTCCGTGTGCGTCGGCGGCATCTTGATGTCCACGATCGCCACGTCCGGCGAGTAGCTGCGCACCTTCAGGAGCAGCTGGTCGCCGCTCCCCGCCTGGCCGACGACGTCGAAGCCGGCGTCCTCGAGCAGCCGGGCCATCCCCTCCCGGAGCAGCACCGAGTCGTCTGCGAGGACCACGCGCATCGCCGGGACGATTCTACGGGTGCGACCGAACGGGGATCGTCGCCCGCACGCGGGTGCCCTCACCGGGCGGGCTCTCGACCTCGAGCAGGCCGTCGAGGGCCTCGACGCGATCGGCCAGCCCGCGGAGCCCGGACCCCCGCGCCGGGTCGGCTCCGCCGTTCCCGTCGTCGGCCACCTCGACGAGCACCGCGCCGTTCCGGCGCTCGACCCCGATCCGTACCGCGCTCGCGTTCGCGTAGCGGCCGACGTTCGCTACGGCCTCGGCGACGATGTAGTACGCGGCCGCCTCGACCGGCTCGGGCAGCCGCTCCTCGAGCGCCACGTCCAGCTCCACGGCGACCGGGATGCGCTCGACGAGCCGCTCGACCGCCGCCGTCAGCCCGCGCTCGGTCAGGACGACCGGGTGGATGCCGCGGGCCAGCTCGCGCAGCTCGTCCAGCCCCTGGCCGAGCTCCTCGGTGACGCGCTCGAGCAGCTCCGCGGCCGCCGCCGGGTCGGTGGCGAGCTTGGCCTGCGCCATGCGGAGGTTGAGCGTCATGGCCACGAAGTGCTGCTGGGCGCCGTCGTGGAGGTTTCGCTCCAGGCGCCGCCGCTCGCGGTCGGCCGCCTCGACGATGCGCGTGCGCGACGCACGGAGCTCGACGAGCCGGAGCTCGAGCTCGCCGTGGAGCCGGCGCAGCTCGGCGTCGGCCTGCATCTGCTCGGTGATGTCGTGGCCGGACGCGACGACGTACTCGACGGCCCCGTCGGCGTCGGTCAGGGCGGTGTTCATCCACTGGATCAGCCGCCGGCGGCCGTCCCGCGTCACCCAGTGGTTGCGGTTGCCGCTCGGGTAGCCGCCCTCGCGAACCGCCGCCAGCGCCGCGCCGACGCGCTCGCGCTCGTCGTCCGGGAGCAGGATCTCGGCGAAGTCCCGGCCCGTGACCTCCTCGGACGACCAGCCCGAGAGCCGCTCGCACGCGCGGTTGAAGCGCACGATCCGCCCGTACGGGTCGAGCACGATCACGAGCGTCTCCGCCGTCTCCACGACCGCGGCGATGAAGTCGCGCTCGGCCGCCAGCTCGTCGAGCCGCGACCGGAGGGCCGCCTGCAGCCGCTCGTTCTCGAGCGCGAGGCCGGCGGCGGCGCACACCGCGTCGACGAGCTCGGGGTGGTCCCTGAGCGACGCGTCGTGCACGAGCGCGGCGACACGCCGCCCGGCCAGCTCGACGACGGTGGCGACCTGTCCCTCGGCGTCGTCGGGGAGCGCGAACGGCCGGCCGTCGACGTCCACGTACGACCCGCTCTCGGGCAGCCAGTAGGCCACCTGGAGCGCGGGGTCGCCGAGCGCCCTCGCGAGCCCGTCGCGCAGCTCCCCGGGGGCGGCCGTCTCGCCGAGCTCGACGACCAGACGGCCGATCGACGCCTGGGCGAGGCGCGCTCGAACGAGGCCGGCGAGAAAGGCCGCGGGCACGGAGATCAGCGCCGCGAGCGAGGCGTGCCAGAGGATCCGGCGCGCGTCGCTCGCCAGCAGGCCGGCGACGAGGCTCGCCGCGAGCACGACGCCGACGGCGCCGCTCGTCCAGACGACCGGGGCGAGCACGCGCCGGTAGGCGGGGCTCGCGGCACCCCAGCGGCGGACGAGCAGCGTCACGCCGCCCACCACGACGAGGATCCCGAGGGCGCGCTGCGCCGCGAGCACCGCGTCGTACACGCTCTCCGAGGGGCTCACGCCGAGCGCGTTCGGCGGGCACCCGCTGCAGTCGAAGACGACCGGCGGGTCGGCGAAGAGCAGGAGAACGAGCTGGATGAGCACGACGTCCACGTACACGGCGCCGACCACCAGCAGCTCGGGCAGCGAGCGCAGCCGGCCGGACGGGAAGGCGAGGACGAGGTGCGCGAAGAGCGCGAACGGGGCCAGCGACACGGCCAGCCCCGCGGTGTAGAGCAGCGAGTCGCCGGCGAACTGGAGCGCGGCGAGCAGCCAGGCGACTCCGGCGGCGGTCATCAGGAAGCCCGTGCGGTTGAAGGGCCGCCGGTACCAGGCGATCAGCCCGCAGAGCGCGAAGGAGACCCCGACCGCGAACGCGAGCCAGGCGCCACGATCCGGGGCACGCTCGCTCGAGGCGAGCACGGCGGCGGCGCCCCCGACGACGGTCGTGACGAACGACCAGAGGACGAGGCGTCCGGGAAGCTCGAGGCGCATCAGAGGAGCGCGGAGAGCGCGGCTCCCGAGAGCTCCGCCTTGGGGACGAACCCGCGGGCGCCCGAGGCGGCCACGAGCTCGCCGAAGTCGTCGGCGTCCCGGCTGGACGTCAGCACGACCGCCGGAGCGCTCCCGTTGGCGGTGAGGGCCGCCGCGACCGCGAAGCCGTCGGTGTCGGGGAGCTGGACGTCGAGCAGGACGAGCTCCGGGTGGAGGGAGCGCGCCGCACGGAGCGCCGACGCGCCGTCCTCCGCCTCGCCGACGACGTCGAACCCCTCCGCCTCGAGCAGCGCGCGCGCCGTGGCCCTGAAGCTCGGGTGGTCGTCGACGATCAGAACGCGCGTCATAGCTCGAAGTGTGGCACCGTTCGGCCCCGCTCCCCATACGGTTAGCCACACTTCGGGCGTACGCAGAAACCGGCGCGCCGGCTACGCGACGAGGCGTACCGCGGGGCGCAGGGCCTGGTCGCGGGCCGCCCGCCCGGGCTGCTCGGCGGCACGGTTCCAGCCCTCGCGGCGTGCGTCGCCCTCGCACGGCCCGCACACGGTGCGCGGGCCGGCGCCCTCGGTCGCCCGCCAGAGTCGGTAGCGCTCCCCCGCCAGGAGATGCCGCCGGCAGCGCGCGCACGTGGTCACCGGCGACGGATGCTAGTCGGCTAGCCGGACGGGCCCTCGTACGAGAAGAACCCCTGGCCCGTCTTGCGGCCGAGGTGGCCGGCGCGCAGCATGCGAACGAGGCGCGGAGGCGGCGCCATCCGCGGCTCGCGGAAGGCCTCGAAGAGCGCTTCCGCAGCATGGACGTGGACGTCGACGCCGATCAGGTCGACGAGCGCGCACGGGCCGATCGGCCAGCTCGTTCCGAAGCGCATCGCCCGGTCGAGGTCCTCGGGCGTGACCCCGGCCTCGTCGAGGACGCGCACGCAGTCGTTCAGCACCGGGATGAGGACGCGGTTGACGACGAAGCCGGGCGTGTCGTCGCAGCGGATCGGCTCCTTCCCGAGGGCGAGGGCGAACGCGTACGCGGCATCGACGGCCCCGGCTGCCGAGAGCTCGCCGCGGACGACCTCGACGAGGGGGAGCACCGGCGCCGGGTTGAAGAAGTGCAGGCCGACGACGCGACCGGGCCGCACCGTGGCCGCCGCGATGTCGGTCACGGAGAGCGCCGAGGTGTTGGTGGCGAGGATCGCCTGCGGCGCGACGACGCCCTCGAGCGCGCGAAAGAGCTCCCGCTTGGGCGCGAGCTCCTCGACGATCGCCTCGATCACGAGCTCGCAGCCCGCGAGGTCGGCGAGCTCGGTCGTCGTACGCACGCGCGCGAGGGCCGCGTCGCGCTCCTCCCCGCCGAGCTTCCCCTTCTCGACGGCCCGGTCGAGCCGGCCCGCGATCGCGTCGCGGGCGCGCGCCGCGAGCTCCGCGCTCACCTCCCGCCCGACGACGTCGAACCCGGCCTGCGCGCAGACCTGGGCGATCCCCGCGCCCATCGTGCCGAGGCCGACGACGCCGACGGTGCGGATCTCCACGGCGTGGAACAATACGCGCATGGCGACGACGCTTCGCGAGCCGCGGCTCCTCGTCGACGGGGAGTGGATCGAGACGGGCGACTGGCACGAGGTGCGGTCGCCCTACTCCGGCGAGGTCGTGGGCCGCATCCCGCGGGCGAGCGGCGACGACGCGCGCCGCGCGGTCGACGCGGCGGCGCGCGCGATGGAGAGCCCCCTGCCGGCGCACCGCCGGGCGGAGATCCTGGACGGCGTCGCGGAGCTGCTGGCCGAGCGCGGCGAGGAGGCGGCGCAGACGATCTGCGCCGAGGCCGGGAAGCCGCTCAAGGCCGCCAGGGTCGAGGCGCAGCGCGCCGTGTCCACCTACCAGATGGCCGCCGTCGAGGCCCGGCGGCTCGCCGGCGACGTCATCCCGATGGACGCGTCGGCCGCAGGGGTCGGCAAGATCGCCTTCACCGTGCGCGTGCCGATCGGCGTCGTCGGCGCGATCTCGCCGTTCAACTTCCCGCTCAACCTCGTCGCGCACAAGATCGCCCCCGCGCTGGCGGCCGGATGCGCGGTCGTGCTCAAGCCCGCGAGCCAGACCCCGCTCTCGGCGCTGTTCCTCGCCGGGCTGGAGCAGGAGGCGGGCCTCCCTCCCGGCTGGCTGAACGTGCTCGTCGGGCCCTCCGCGCCGATCGGCGACGTGCTGGTCGAGGACGAGCGCGTGCGGCTGATCACCTTCACGGGCTCGTCGGAGGTGGGCTGGAAGCTCCGCGAGCGCGCGGCGCGCAAGAAGGTCGCCCTGGAGCTCGGCAACTCGACGCCGGTGCTCGTGGAGGCCGACGCCGACGTCGACGAGGCGGCGGCCAAGGTGGCGAGAGGCCGCCCTCACGGGGGAATCGGTCCCGATCGAGAAGCAAATCGCCCTCATTCCGGACCGGGACGTCCCGCTCGGTGACCGAAGGAACGTCGCCTATAAAGGGACGACGGTATGCTCCGGCCGCGGCACCGGGGTCGCGTTCGCGACCGGCTCGGCCACCGAGTTCGGCAGGATCGCAGCTCAGCTCGAGGCGACCGCCGAAGGAAGCACGCCGCTGCAGCGGCGCCTCGCCGACGTCGGACGTCGCCTTGCGATCGCTTCGTTGGTCATCTGCGCGGCGGTGTTCGCGGCGGGCATTTGGCGCGGCGAGGCACCGCTTCTCATGTTGCTCACGGCGGTGAGCCTTGCCGTTGCCGCGATCCCCGAAGCGCTCCCCGCGGTCGTGACGATCTCCCTCGCGCTCGGCGCGCGGAAATTGGTGCAAAAGAGGGCGCTCGTGCGGAAGCTCCCAGCCGTCGAGACGCTCGGATCGGTCACGTACATCTGCTCCGACAAGACCGGCACGCTGACGCAGAACAGGATGCGCGCCGAGGCCTTCTACATTGCCGACGGGCGCCGGGCGACGCGCCGGCGACTAGCGGTCATCGCGAGGACCTCGTTCGCGCGATGGCGCTCTCTAACGACGCCGTCATCGATCGAACGGGAGCCGCCGTCGGCGATCCGACCGAGGTGGCGCTCTTCTTCTTCGCCGCGCGCGGCGGGCTTCGACAAGCTGCGTCGGAGCGCGGCGACCCGCGCGTCGCCGAGCTGCCGTTCGACTCCGAGCGCAAGTGCATGACGACGTTGCATCGGGCATCCGGACGGCGATTCGTTTCGTTCACCAAGGGCGCGCCCGAGGTGGTCCTCGAGCGCGACGCGACGTCGCTGCTCGAGCGACGAGCAGCACGCGCTCGACAGCCGCCGCCCGCGGTCGGCGGAGCGGATGGCGAGCGACGGCCTGCGCGTGCTCGCCATCGCCATGCGGCGATGGGCGGCGCTGCCCGACTCCCGTCGACGCCGCGTGGTGGAGCGCGACCTTACGTTCCTCGGCTTCGTCGGCCTCATCGATCCGCCGCGACCGAGGCCCGCGCAGGCGGTCGCGCACTGCCGGGCCGCCGGCATCATGCCGGTGATGATCACCGGCGATCATCCGCTGACCGCGCGCGCGATCGCCGTGCGACTCGGCATCATCCCGAGGGCGACCGCGCGTCATCACCGGACGCGAGCTCGCGCGCCTCGACGACCGAGCGAGCTCGCCGACACGCGTGGCGAGCGTTCGCGTCTACGCGCGCGTGGCACCCGGAGCAGAAGCTCGAGATCGTGCGGGCGCTGCAGGCCGCGGCGAGTTCGTGCGCGATGACCGGCGACGGCGTCAACGACGCGCCGGCGCTCAAGCAGGCGGACATCGGCGTGGCGATGGGCATGATCGGGCACCGACGTCGCGAAGGAGGCGTGCGCGCATGATCCTGCTCGACGACAACTTCGCGAGCATCGTTCGCGCGGTCCGCGAAGGCCGCCGGATCTACGACAACATCCGCACGTTCATCAAGTTCGCGCTCACGACGCAACTCGGCCGAGGTCTGGCTGTCTTCGTCGCGCCGCTCTTCGGCATGCCGATGCCGCTGCTGCCCATCCAGATCCTGTGGATCAACCTCGTCACCGACGGCCTTCCCGGGCTGGCGCTCGCCGCGGAGCCGGAGGAGAAAGGACGTCATGCAGCCGCCCGCCGCGCGCCGCCGCACGAAAGCGTCTTCGCCGGCGGGCTCGGGTCCAGGTCATCTGGGTCGGGCTGCTCATGGCGGCGCTGTCGATCTGCACCGAGGCGTGGGCGATCTCGCGAGGGCGCGGCGCACTGGCAGACGATGGTGTTCACCGTGCTGCGCTTCTCCCAGCTCGACCACGTGCTGGCGATCCGCTCGGAGCGCGAGTCGCTGTTCACACAGGGCGTCCTCTCGAACAAGCCGCTTCTTGCGACCGTCGTGCTGACGTTCGGCCTGCAGATCGCGGCAATCTATGCCGAGCCGTTGAACCGTGTCTTGAAGACGGCCCCGCTCACACCGCTCGAACTCATCGTCGCGATCGGTGTGGCCTCCGTCGTGTTCCTCGCGGTCGAAATCGAGAAGTGGGTCAAGCGGACGGAGCTCGGCACGGATGCTCTCGCCCCGCGAAGAATAACTTTCCGAAGGAGAACACATGCCCCGTATGAGAGCCGCCGTCTTCGTCGAACCCGGTCGCATCGTTTTGAACGAAAAGCCGATTCCCGAGGTCGGACCGCTCGACGCGCTCGTACGCATCACCACCACCACGATCTGCGGCACCGACGTGCACATCCTGAAGGGCGAGTACCCGGTGGCGAAGGGTCTCATCGTCGGGCACGAGCCCGTCGGTATGATTGAGCGCCTCGGTTCAGCCGTGAAGGGCTACCGCGAGGGCCAGCGCGTCATCGCGGGAGCGATTACGCCGTCGGGCTACAGCAACGCATCGTTGTGCGGATCACACGCGCAGGATGGCGTCGGCACCGCGCATGGCTGGAAGGCGATCGGCGGCTGGAAATTCGGCAACACCATCGACGGCTGCCAAGCCGACTACGTACTCGTGCCGGACGCGATGGCGAATCTGAGCGCCGTCCCCGAAGGCCTCAGCGATGAGGAAGTGCTGATGTGCCCCGACATCATGTCGACGGGCTTCGCGGGCGCGGAGAGCGGCGGTATCCGCATCGGCGACTACGGTCGCAGTCTTCGCACAGGGCCCGATCGGCCTCTGCGCGACTGTTGGTGCGAAGCTCATGGGCGCCACCACGATCATCGGCGGTCGAATCCGTGCCCGAGCGGATCGCGATGGCGAAGCGTCTCGGCGCCGACCACGTCGTCGACTTCCGCAGAGCCGATCCGGTCGAAGAGATCCGCAGGTTCACCGACGGGCGCGGCGTGGACGTTGCGATCGAGGCGCTGGGGACGCAGGCCACGTTCGAAGCCGCCCTCCGCGTTCTTCGCCCGGGCGGCACGCTCTCGAGCCTCGGCGTCTATTCGGGGAGCCTCCGGATTCCGCTCGATGCGTTCGCAGTGGGCCTGGGCGACCATCGGATCGTCACGACTCTCTGCCCCGGCGGCAAAGAGCGGATGCGGCGGCTGATGGGGGTGATCGAGGGACGGCGGACCGACCTGAAGCCGCTCGTCACGCACCGTTCAAGCTCGATGAGATCGAGCGCGCCTACGACCTCTTCGCGCACCAGCGCGACGGGGTCCTCAAAGTCGCGATCACACCGTGAGCCGGAAAGCGAGGAACGTCATGGAGCTCTCGTTCGAACGCACGGAAGGAGCAGGCCTCTACAGGAGTGGCTGCTGCCACAGCCTGGTCGAGATGGCGCGTGGGAAGGTGTTGCCTCTTTGCCCGGTCTGTCATGAGGTCACCGGGTGGGAGCTGCTCCCGGCGCGCGGAAGCGTATCGGCTCTCAGAGACCGGAAGGAATCCGCAAGGGCCGGAAGCGAAATGACGGAGGAGGCAAGATGACCAAGCGACGTATTCTCGTCCCGACGGACTTCTCGAAGACCTCGAACAAGGCGCTCGGTGTGGCGGTCGACCTGGCCGCCGCCCAGAGCGCTGAGATCGTTCTCTTGCACGTCGCGCAGCCCGTGCTTGTCGGCGCCTCGCCGGAAATCTACGGGGCTTCGGCTATGGTGCTGAAGTTGATTGCCGAGCAAGAAGCGGACGCCAAGCGAAGGCTCCAGCGAATGGGGCTGAGCGTGCGCCGCAAGACGGGGGCTCCCGTACGCGTGTTGGTACGGAGCGGGTCGGCGCACGAGGTCATCGTCGCCGTCGCCGACCGCCTTGCTGCGGACCTGATCGTGATCGGCACTCAGGGCCGCAGTGGTCTATCCCATCTGCTGTTGGGAAGCGTGGCCGAGCGCGTAGTGCGCCTGGCGCGGTGTCCGGTACTCACGGTCAGTGCCCGCGCCCGCGTGCGATCGCGCAAGCGTGGCAAGCGGCGCTGAATCTTGCGATCCCACGCAACACTGCAGTTCCTCGGTGCCGCCGGGACGGTCACCGGTTCGAAGCATCTCCTGACGTCGGGCGCATCGCGGGTACTCCTCGATTGCGGGCTCTTCCAAGGCCTCAAGGCGCTCCGTCTTCGAAATTGGTCAGAGCCGCCGTTTGACCCGCGTGAGCTCGACGCGGTCGTCCTCTCGCACGCTCACATCGACCACTGTGGCTACCTTCCGGTGCTCGTGCGACGCGGGTTTCGCGGGCCGGTGTACTGCACTCCGGGAACCGCAGATCTCGTTCGAATCATGCTCCTCGATTCCGCTCGGCTCCAAGAAGAGGAGGCCGGTGCCGCCAACCGATACGGATCATCGAAGCATCGGCCGGCGCTCCCCCTGTATGCAATTCCGGACGCCGAAGCGGCTCTCGATCTCGTTCAGCGTCGACCGAATCACGTTCCGTTCGACGCGGCCCCGGGCGTGACGGCGGCGTTCCAGCGAGCCGGGCACATCCTCGGAGCAGCTTCGATTGCGATTCGCGTCGGGGATAAGCGGCTCCTTTATTCTGGGGATCTCGGCCGTTGGCATCGGCCGATACTTCACGACCCAGATCCCGCAAGCGATGCCGACGTCGTGCTGATCGAGTCGACATACGGGAACAGGCTGCATCCCGCAGAAGCTGCCGAGGATCTCGCTGCGGAGGTTCGAGCGGGAGTTCAGCGGGGCGGCGCCATCCTCATTCCGTCCTTCACGGTTGGTCGCGCGCAGGAGCTGCTGTGGACGCTTCGTAGCTTGGAAGCCTCCGGGCGCATCCCGTCACTACCGGTCTTCGTCGATAGTCCGATGGCGACCGATGTGAGTGATCTCTATCTGCGTCACTCCGACGAACACGACATCGAGATGCGATCGTTGATCGACGACCGGCGCTCGCCGTTCCGCACTCGCCGATTCGATTGGTTGCACTCGGTTGCGGAGTCACGCCGGCTGAACGGGCGGAAGGGCTCCTTCATCGTCGTCGCCGGCAGTGGGATGGCGACCGGCGGGCGGATCCTCCACCATCTGCGCGAGCGGATTCACGATCAGCGGACCACCGTTCTCCTCCCCGGTTATCAGGCGCTCGGCACGCGAGGGCGAACACTTCAGGAAGGTGGGCGAACGATCCGCATCTTCGGCGAAGAGCTTCCCGTCCGTGCTCACATCGCCACGGTCGACGGATTCTCGGCGCACGCAGACAAGGCCGACTTGCTCCGATGGCTTTCGAGTCTCCGCCGCGCGCCGGCGTCGCTATGGATCGTTCACGGCGAGCCTGAGTCGGCCGAAGCCCTCCGCCTCGCGATCGTCGAACGGTTCGGGTGGAACGCCCAGGTCGCGACCGATGGCGGCGTCGCTCAGTTGACTCTCTAACCGCAGCCTTGCGGCCGTTTCCTGGCGGCAGGAATCTGGTAACCGCCATTTCCGAAATCCGCGAAGCAAGGCGGGGATTCGCTCGTAAACGGTAGGCTTTTTGCCTGGCACGCTCGTCGCAATTAGCGTTGCCATGGACAACGAATTCCCCCGCTTGATCGTTCGCCTGGCTGTCGCTCTCATGACCAGCGACGGCTCCATCGACCGCCCGGAGATCGATTCGCTGCGGCATCTCGACGAGCTCGGGCTCGGCGAAATCTCGCCTCTGGTTCCCGAGGAGCTCGAGCGCGCGAGCCACGAACCGATCGATCGGCATGCGGTCTGCGACCGCCTGAAGGCAATCGCTCCCCACGCCGGTCCGGCGATCCTGTCGGCGCTCGGCGCGATCGCCGTGAGCAACCGATCCGTCCCGACGCCGGAGCTCTGGGAACTGCGGCACATCTCCCGTGCGCTCGCCGTGCCGGACGACGTCGCCGACCAAGCGTTTGCTCCCGCGCTCGCACTCGCCCGCGGGGAGAGTCGGCAACCGCGCCCTACGGCATCGCGAGGCGACCTGTCGCGAGAAGCGATCGTCGCCGGGTACCGCCGCGCGATCGAACGGTACAACCCCGAGAAGTTCGTTCACCTCGGCCCGGAGTACGCCGTCCTCGCGATCCGGCGTTTGGCGGCAGCAACCGACGCCTTCGAGACGGCGATGGCCGAGTATCACCAGAACGAGAGCCGCCAGTGATCTCGCCGAAGTGCAGCTCGAGGCGAAAGGGAGGACGGTCCGTGAAAACCCATCGAAACCGCAAGCGCGCCGCACAAGGCATTCGATCCGCCGGAATCGAGGCGCGTGGCGCCTGTGGCTTCACAGGCGTCTGCGTTGGAGATGCGATGACGGTTCCCGTGACCGTCTCCGCGTCGGCGATGCTCGCCGATGCCGAGCGAATCTTCGAGAATCACGATTTCAACATGCTGCCGGTCGTCGACGGTGGTGTGTTGGTCGGCGTCCTATCGAAGCTCGATCTGATGAAGGCGTTCGTCTTCACCACCGGGTGCCTCGTGCCACCGTACGCCGAGATCATGCAGCGGCCGGTCGGGCAGTACATGAACACGCGGCCGTGCGTCGTGGATCCCGATCTGCCGCTGACGCGCGCGCTCCAGCGGATGGTTCAAACCCGCTGCAAGAGTCTTCCTGTCGTTCGAGGGAAGCGCCTCGTCGGTATCGTCGCCCGCGAAGATGTCTTGCGGGCGATTCGCTGCGCCGTCACCGGCAACGGTTCATCGTTGCGGCGGCACCGACACGAGCATCGGCGGAGCTTCTTCGCTCAAGTCTCGGAAGCGATGGGCTGCACGCGGCATCGAGCTCGGGAGCTCACACGGGCAGTTTTTCGCGAGCTTCACGACCGACTCACCTGGGGCGAGGGCAATGACGTGGCCGCGCAGCTTCCGCAGACCTTGAAAAAACTTTGGAACGAGTTCGATCGCCCGCGGACGCTGCCAATCAAGCTCCATCGCAGAGCCTTCGTCGCGCACGTCCGCAAGCATGCGGCGGTCGAGACGGACGAAGAGGCAGAGCGCGCGGTGCGGGCGGTCTTTCACGCGCTCCAGCTTCTCCTTGGGAGCGCACGCGGCTTGGAAGGAGAAGCCTGGGACGTTTTCAGTCAACTACCGAAGGATCTGAAGAAGCTCTGGATTGCGGCGGGTGTACCCGCTTCGAGCTGGCAAGGTCCTTCCGAGGCCGTGGTGTAACGTGAAGGAGACGCGGATCCGTCGCCCGACCGCAGGTGTGTCTACGCGCCCTGCCGTTGCGCGAAAACTCGAACGTCATTCCGTTCCCAGCGGCTGCCTCGTCATCTTCGCGCTCGTTTGGTTTGGCCTCGCCATCGCGCCACGTCATCGTGACGCTTGGTTCCTCGAGAGCCTGCTCGTGCTCTCGTTCGTTCCTCTGCTGATTCTCGACTACCGACGATTTCGCTTTTCGGATCGCGCGTACCTCCAGATCACTGCGTTCCTGTTCGTCCATACGATCGGCAGTCACTACACGTATTCGGAAGTGCCTGTCGGGGATTGGGTTCGTGACGCGTTCGGGCTCGCCAGGAACCACTACGATCGCTTCGTGCATCTCGCCTTTGGCGCACTGGCGTTTCGACCCGTGCGGGAGATCTGCTTCCGGACCGGTCGCGAGCCGGGGCTATTCGCGACCACGTTCCTGATCAGCTCGGCGGTCGTGGCGTTGGGTGTTGCCTATGAGCTCATCGAGTGGCTCGCGGCCGTGATCCTCGCTCCCGAGGCCGGGACGGCATTTCTTGCTACCCAGGGCGACGAATGGGATGCTCAAAAGGATTTGGCGATGGCGGGCCTCGGCGCCTTGGCCGTCGGTATCTTCGAGATCAGAATGCCCCTTCGGCCTCTCGCACGAGTCTCTCGACTCGCATCCGTTTCGTCCGCCGGAAAACGTCGAGTGAGCCGGGCGGCCGCCGCCATCCTATTGCTGTGCGCCTTCTCGACCGGCCGCGATGCCGTTGCCGCAGGGTCGGCGGTGCTGGAAGCGGAGAAGGGACGAGCCCTCTTCCTCCGAAACTGTTCCGAGTGCCACGGTCTGGACGGATCCGGTAACGGCCCCGAGCGGGATTACTTGGCAAAGCCACCAGCAGATCTCCACGATGGCAAGATCGTATCTCGCTACAGCGACGAGGAGATCGCCGCGTTCGTTCGCGATGGGAAACGTCTGCGCCTGGAGCTTAGGCCGGAGCTCCTGAAGCGCAACGCGCAGGAGACCGAGGCGCTCTATCGCTTCGTCCGCCGCTTGCCCGAAATCGATTGGGAAAAATGGGAAGCCGGTGAGGAGGTCTTTCTATCCCGATGCGTCACCTGCCACGACTACTACGGCGGCCCGAGCCCCATGCTCCCGGAGGGCGTCAAGGCCCCGCGTGATCTCGCAGATCCGAAGCTCCAAGCGAGCTTGAGTGACGATGAGCTCAAGTTGCTCGTGCGCCATGGCAAGGACGGCATGCCGGCCCTGGTTCCGCGACTGACGGAAGCCGAGGCGAACGCCGCGGTCGCCTACGTCCGAATCCTCTCGCCGGGCTACGCGCTCTACGACCGCTACTGTTTGGATTGCCATGGCATGCGCGGCGAGGGAGGCACTGGGCATTTGGCGGACGCGGTCGCGCCCGAGTTCGCGTTCACCGAGGAGTATTTCGAAAGCAATTCGGCCGACGACGTTCGGAAGGCGATCTGGCACATGCTTCGCGAGAAGAATCCTTCGATGCCTCATTTCCGCGAAGCACTTTCGGTGACGGAGGTGAAAGCGATCATCGCGTACCTCCGTTCTCTGGGCGCCCGATCCGTCGCTCCCATTCGTCATCCGGGCCGATGAGCGGGCAACCTCTCGTCATCGCGCGGGGTACCGCACACGCTTTCTTTGCGTTCGAGGTCGGCCGGGCAATCGATCTCGAAGAAGCCCGTGGGCGCCTCGGCGCAAAACCAAATCACGCGCAGCTCCATCATCGCCGACGAGCGCCCCGCGAGTTCGAGTTCCGGCCGCAACCACTCCGCATCTTTCGCGATTCAGAGCCGCTGACAATCGGTCGCTTTGCATCCGAGCCGAGCGTCGACTCCGTCTTGTTCGATTTTGGAGCGATTTCGATCGGCTATCGTTTCCCACTCGATGGCCCCCTCGAGGAAATCGGCAAGCTCAACGAAGCGATCGCGGACAAATCGACGCTCGTAGAGGACGCAAGAAGGCGAGTGGCCGAGCTCGTGCATGCAGCCGGAACGGCGATCCGGCAGCCGGCCGTGCACGATCCCGTCGAGACGTACGTGGTCGTCCAGGTCGAAGCCTTCACGGAACCCGTCTCCCCCGCGGCTCTCGTGACCGACCACGCCGCCGAGATCGCCCACCTCCTCCGTGGGGCCGGCGAAGAGCTCGCCGCCGAAGAGGTCGCCGATGCCATCACACGACGCGTCTCTTTCGGTGTTCACGATGTGACGTTCGTAGATTGGGGTGGAGCGTTGGTCGTCGATCCCACTCCGGAGGACGTCTTGACGGTGCTCGAGTTCGCGAACGTCGAGCTGGTCGAGATGCAGTTCCTCGATCAACGCCTCGACGGTGCGCTCGACCAAGCCTACGAGATGCTCGAGAAGCGGCGCCTCTCGCGGGTGTGGCGGCCTTGGCAGGCGAGTCGCGAGCTCCGCGCGATCGGGGAGCTACAGGTCGAAAACGCACTGCTCTTCGAGGGGGTCAACAACGCGTTGAAGCTCGTCGGCGATCAGTTTCTGGCGCGGGTCTACCGGGCGGCGAGCGAGCGCTTCCACATGGCCGAGTGGGATGCGACGATCCTCCGTAAGCTCGGCGCGCTCGAAGGCATCTACGTCAAGATGTCCGACGTCGCGAATGCGCTCCGGATCGAGGCGCTCGAATGGATCGTCATCATTCTGATCACGTTCGAGATCGTGTGGTCGCTATTGCGAGACACGTGACCTCGGCACCGTCCGATTGACAGCCTCCGCGGGGCTGTGAGAACCGGCGTTCGGGGGAAGCTCGGCGGGTGAACCTCTTCGAACGCCTCAAGACCTACGTCGACTTCACGGATGCCGACGCGCACGCGATCGCCGATCTGACCGAGATCGTCGACCGGCACGGCACCGCAATCATCAACCGTTTCTACGCGAAGATCCTCGAGACTCCCGAGACCCGGAAGCTGCTGCGTGACGCGCGTGTCGTGAGCCGTCTCAAGGAGACGTTCCGCATCTGGCTCGGGCAGCTCGTCCTCGGCCCGTACGACGATCGCTACTTCGAGATGCGCAGCCGGATCGGGCGGCGGCATGTCGAGGTCGGTTTGCCCGCGGAGTACATGTTCGCGGCGATGAACGTGATGCGGACCACGTTGACCGAGATCGTCGTCGCGGATGTCGAGAAAGAAAAAGTCGAGAGCACCCTGGTTGCTCTCGGCAAGATCCTCGATCTCGAGCTCGGCATCATGCTCAGCACTTACGAGGACGATCTGATCGAGAAGTTCAGAAAGCGGGACCGCGAAGCGGCGGCCGAACGGATCGGCTCGCTCGAGGCGACGGCTGCCGGGCTCGCGCACGAGATCGGAAATCCGTTGAACGCCGTCGCCGTGCATCTCGAGATTCTCAAGCGGCGGCTCGGGCGCACGGATCCCGGGTCGACGATCGACTTCGGCGAGCCGCTCCAAGTGATCGCCGACTCGTTTCGCCGCATTCAACACATGGTCCGCGAGTTCCAGGACTACTCGCGCGGGCCTCAGCTCGCAGTTCGTCGAGTCGATCTCGCGGAGATCGTCGACCGCCTGCTCGGCGAGCAGATTCCGATCGCCCTCGAACGGCATGTGGAAGTGAAAAGCGAGATCTTGGCGCGCCCGGCGGTGCTCGCCGATCCCGACAAGATCCATCAGGTGTTCCTGAACCTCGTTACGAACGCGATCGAAGCCATGCCGGAGGGCGGGAAGCTCGACGTGAGTCTTCGGCAAGAAGGTCTCGAAGTGGCTACTCGCTTCCGAGACACGGGTCCCGGTATCGCGCCGGACGAGCAGAAGAAGATCTTCGGCATGTACTACTCGACGAAGGGCCGGAACAGCGGGCTCGGCCTCGCCATCAGCGAGCGAATCGTGCTGGCTCACGGGGGACGCCTGACCCTGGAGAGCGAGTCGCGAGTCGGCTCGACGTTCGGCGTCTGGTTGCCGGTGGCCTGATGGCCGAATCAGCCGGCGCCGTTCCCCTCGCGGGCAATATTCTCATCGCCGACGACGAGGAGCCGACGCGGAAAAGCCTCGCCGAGCTACTCCGCGAGGAGGGTTTCCAGGTCAGCACCGTCGGGAACGGCGCGGAGGCGATCGCCGAGATCGACAAACAGTCGTTCGACGTCGTCGTCACCGATCTCCGCATGCCCGAGGTCGACGGCCTGGGTGTCCTCGGCCACGTGCGGCGCGTTGCGCCGCAGACCTTCGTGCTCCTCATCACGGCCTTCGCCTCGATCGACACGGCCGTCGAGGCGCTACGCTTGGGCGCGCACGACTACATCCTGAAGCCGATCATCGTCGACGACGTGATCGCGCGCATTCGCCGCATCCTCGAGTACCGACAGACTCATTGGGAAGTGCAGCAGCTGCGCCGCGAAGTCGGCGCCCGATTCGACTTCGAAAGCATGATCGTCGAGCGGAACCCGGCGATGCTCCGAATGCGCGAGATCATCCGCAAGGTCGCTCCCACGAACTCGACCGTGCTCGTGACGGGCGAGAGCGGCACCGGGAAAGAAGTCGTCGCTCGAGCGCTCCACTCCACGAGCCACCTCAAGGAAAAGCTGTTTCTTCCGGTGAACTGCGCCGCGATCCCGGAGAACCTACTCGAGAGCCAGCTCTTCGGACACATCAAGGGGGCGTTCACGGGTGCGGTCGGTGCGCAAGAGGGCCTCTTTCAACGGGCGCGCGGGGGTACGATCTTCTTGGACGAGATCGGCGACATGCCGATCTCGTTGCAGGTGAAGCTGCTCCGGGCCATCGAGCAAAAGGAAATCTTGCCTCTCGGAACGACGACACCGATCAAGATCGACATCCGCATCATCGCTGCCACGAACCGCGATCTCCGCAAGGCAGTGGACGAAGGAAAGTTCCGAGAGGACCTTTTCTACCGCTTGAACGTGGTCGGGCTCGACCTTCCACCGCTTCGCGAACGCAGGGAAGACATCCCCGCGCTCGTCGAATACCTCGTTCGCCGCCACAACACCGAGATGAAGAAGGGCTATCGCGGCGTCGACAACGCGACGATGCGAGTGCTCGTGGCGCTTCCGTGGAAGGGAAACATCCGTGAGCTCGACAACGTCATCGAGCACGCCATGATCCTCGGCGACGGTGAATGGATCACGATCGCCGACTTGCCGCGCTCGGTGCCGGTCGCGGCCTTGGATACGCCGGACGCCGGTGACGACCTTCGCAACGCGATGAAGGTCTATGAGAAGTCTCACATCGAGAGCGTCCTCCGGCGCACGAACAACGACAAGCGCCAGGCCGCCGAGCTCCTCGGGCTCTCGCTATCGTCGCTGTACCGCAAGATCGAGGAGCTCGAGATCGCTGAGGCGACCTGAGCCGTTTCAACGTACGGACGCGAACGTGGTGGTTCTCGCGCTCAACGTCGGTAGCTCGTCGATCAAGGGCGCGCTGTTCGAGATCTTCTATGGCAATCCGAGCCGAGAGCTTGCGCGGCGAAGCGTCGAACGCTCAGGCGACGACGATCTGAAGGGAGCGCTCCGCGATCTGGTCGGGGCGCTCACGAAGGACGCCGGCTCCGCAGCGACGATCGAGGCCGTCGGGCACCGCGTGGTGCATGGTGGCGAGCGCTTCGTCACACCGATCCTCGTCACCGCCGAAAACCTCGCTTCGCTCGAAGAGCTCGAAGCTCTCGCGCCGCTTCACAACGGCCCGAGTCTCGCCGGAGTCCGTGAGGCGCGCACGCTATTCGGCGCTGAAGTCCCTGAGATAGCGGTCTTCGATACGGCGTTCCACGCATCGATGCCGGAGAGAGCGCGCCACTACGCCATCTCCCACGAACTCGCCGCGCGGCACCGCATTCGCCGGTTCGGTTTTCACGGGCTCTCCTACGAGTCGATCGTCGCCGGGTTCGCCGGCGCCGCTGGTGTTCCGGGCGAGCGAGCGCGGATCGTCGCCCTGCATCTCGGCAGCGGCTGCTCCGCGGCGGCGATCCGCGATGGGCGATCCATCGACACGACGATGGGCCTCACGCCTCTCGAGGGGCTGGTCATGGGGACGCGCTCCGGCGACGTCGATCCAAGCGTCGTCGGACTCCTCTCGCGGCTCGAGAACGTAACGATCGAAACCGTCGAGGAATGGCTGAACCGGCGCTCCGGTCTCCTCGGGCTCTCCGGCCTTTCCGCAGACATGCGCGTGCTTCTCGAGCGGGAGGCGGATCACGCCGGGGCGCGTCTCGCGATCGAAGTGTTCTGCTATCGCGCGCGCAAGGTCGTCAGCGCCTATCTCGGTGCGCTCGGCGGGGCAGACGCGCTCGTGTTCACAGGCGGTATCGGCGAGCATTGCCCGCCGATCCGGGAGCGAGTGTGCGAAGGTCTCGAAGCGTTTGGCATCGTTCTCGATGCGGGCAGGAACACGAAAGCTGTCAGCGGGAGCGCGAGGATCAGCGCGAATGCGGCCGCGATCGCGATCTACGTGATCCCCTCCGACGAGGAACGGATGATCGCCCTCGCCGCGGCGCGCGTCGTCGGCGCTGCCCCGTAGCTACTCGGCCCTCCATCGCCATTCGAGGATCTCGGGTAAATCCTGTCCCTGGTCGGTGATGTACGCGCGATGCTCGGCCAGCTTCGCGTCGATCCGGAGCTGGAGGTTCGGCACAATCGCCGCGAGCTTGGGTACGCGCTTGATTGCGGCGGCAGCGAGGTGGAACCGATCGAGCTCGTTCAACACCGTCATGTCGAACGGCGTGGTCGTCGTGCCTTCCTCCTTGTACCCGTGCACGTGGAAGTTCCGGTGGTTCCTCCTTCGGTACGTGAGTCGGTGAATGAGCGCAGGGTAGCCGTGATAGGCGAAGATGATGGGCTTGTCGCGTGGTGAACATCTTGTCGAATCCGGCATCGCTCAGTCCGTGGGGATGCTGCTCCTTCGGCTGCAGCCCATCAGGTCGACGACGTTCACCACTCGAATCCGAGCTCCGGAGCGTGCTGCGCAGGAAGTCGCGACGGCCGCGAGCGTTTCGAGCGTGGGCACGTCGCCGGCGCAGGCCATGACGACATCGGGCTCGCCCCCGTCGTCGTTGCTCGCCCATTCCCAGATCGCCGATGCCTGCTGCGCAATGCTCGAGCCGCGGCTTCCATCTCGAGCCACTGCGGCGCCGGCTGTTTCCCGGCGACGACGATGTTCACGTAGTTCCGGCGTGCGGAGGCAGTGGTCCATCACGGAGAGCAGCGCAGTTCGCATCGGGCGGGAAGTAGACGCGCACGATTTCCGCTTTCTTGTTCACGACGTGGTCGATGAATCCGGGATCCTGGTGGCGTGAACCCGTTGTGATCCTGGCGCCACACGTGTGAGGCCAGCAGATAGTTGAGCGACGCGATTGGCGCGCCGCCACGGCAGCTCACGCGTCACCTTCAGCCACTTCGCGTGCTGGTTGAACATCGAATCGACGATGTGGATGAAGGCCTCGTAGCTGTTGAAGAGGCCGTGCCGCCCGGTCAGGAGGTACCCCTCGAGCCAGCCCTGGCACTGTGCTCGCTGAGCACCTCCATGACGCGGCCATCGGCGCCAGACGCTCATCGTCGGGCTTCGGTCTCGGCCAGCCACTGTCGCGACGTCGACCTCGAACACGGCGTCGAGCCGGTTCGACGCGCGTCTCGTCCGGACCGAAGATCCGGAAATTCCGCGGCGTCGTCGTTGAGCCTGCATGACGTCCCGCAGGAACGCGCCGAGCACGCGCGTGCCTCGCGCTCGACCGCGCCGGGCGCGGCACCGTCGACGGCGTAGTCGCGGAAGTCCGGCATCCGAGATCGCGCAGCAGCAGCCCGCCGTTCGCGTGCGGGTTCGCGCCCATCCGTCGCGCCCCGCGGGCGCGAGCGCGCGATCTCCGGCGCGCAGCGCGCCGCTCTCGTCGAACAGCTCCTCGGGCCGATAGCTCCGCATCCACTCTTCCAGCAGCGCGCAGGTGCTCGGGGTTGTGCGCGGCGCCGGCGAGCGGCACCTGGTGCGCGCGAAACGTGCCCTCGACGCGGCTTGCCGTCGACCATCTTCGGGCCCGTCCACCCTTTCGGCGTCGCAGCACGATCATCGGCCAGCGCGGGCGCGCAGGGTCGCCGCCCGGTGCGCGCGGCGCGCTGGATCTCGCGGATCGTCGCGCGATGCACGTCGTCCAGCGTCGCCGCCATCAGCGCGTGCATCGCGCGCGGATCGTCGCCTTCGACGAAGTAGGGCTCCAGCCGTAGCCGCGCAGCAGCTCGCCGAGCTCCTCGCGCGGGATGCGCGCGAGGATCGTCGGATTCGCGATCTTGTAGCCGTTCAGGTGCAGGATCGGCAGCACCGCGCCGTCGGTGGCCGGATTCAGGAACTTGTTCGAGTGCCACGCCGTCGCGAGCGGACCGGTCTCCGCCTCGCCGTCGCCGATCACGCAGGCGGCGATCAGGTCGGGGTTGTCGAACACGGCGCCGAAGGCGTGGCTCAGCGAGTAGCCGAGCTCGCCGCCCTCGTGGATCGAGCCCGGCGTCTCGGGCGCGACGTGGCTCGGGATGCCGCCGGGAAACGAGAACTGGCGGAAGAGCCGCGCGAGCCCGGCCTCGTCGCGCGTGATCGCCGGATAGACCTCGCTGTACGTGCCTTCCAGATAGGCGTTGGCGACGACCGCCGGCCCGCCATGGCCGGGGCCCGAGATGTAGATCATGTCGAGGTCGTGCTGCGATGATCGCGCGATTGAGGTGCGCATAGATGAAGTTCTGCCCGGGCGTCGTGCCCCAGTGGCCCGAGCAGGCGCGGCTTCACGTGCTCGCGGCCGGAGCGGCTCGCGCAGCAGCGGGTTGTCGAGGAGATAGATCTGGCCGACCGAGAGATAGTTCGCGGCGCGCCAGTAGGCATCGATGCGGTCGAGCTCGTTCGTCACGCTGGTTTCCCCTTCAAGAGGCGAGGCGAGTCGGGTCGAATACGCCGGGTGACGGACTCTCGCCATGAGAATGTCGAACCCGGGATGCGGCGCGGATGACCGGAGCCCTGCTTTCGTCGTTCAGCTCGTAACCGCGAGACACGTAACGGGTGCCCGCGGCGAGGAACCGGCTCGCGAGCTCGAAGCCGAGAGATGGGTCCGATTGGCACTTCCGGCGCACGCACGAGGCGTCGAGTACGATCGTCTTCGTCGGTTCAGCCGTTCGACCATTCGCCGGCCAGCGGTAGCCGGGACGATCCACGCCCAACCGTATGCTTCTCCGGCGCTGAGGGCAGAGGGGAACGCTTCGGTGCTGTCGCGGCGCGCGCTTCTACAACGATGCGGCCTTCGCGGACGAGGACGATCTCGCTCGCTTCGTCTCCCTCTCGAAAAGCGATCTCACCGGGGGCGAGCTCTCGCTTGCGCGCGCAACCAAGCAGCGCCGCGATATGGCTCGGACCAGATTCTGGAGGAACGGGTGCTCGAGCAGCCACCCGAGGATCGGATCACTCATCATTGGAGGGGAACCAGTTCGCCGCGCGCAACGGCGCCCACGACGTCGGACGCGCTGAGGATGCCTGCGAGGTGAGGACCCTCGAGAACGATCACTCGGTGGATCCCTTCCGCATCCATGAGGGCTGCGGCTTTGCTCACCGGATCGTCCGCCTGCACGGCGAAAACGAACGGCATCATGACCTCCTCCACCTTGCGAGCCGAGAACGCATTGATCGGATCCTCCCCTGCGGGAAGAAGCTCGCCTCGCTCATTGCGATAGAAGGCAAGCCGTCGGCGTGCTTCGGCGAGCTCCCAGCCATCGGCGAGGTCAGTCCTCGAGATGACACCGATGACCTTACCCGTGGCATCGCCGACGGGAGCTCCGCTGACCCCGTGCTCCCGCAGGAGGCGCGAGGCCTCGTTGATGTTCACGTGGGAAGGTACCCACGTCACGTCGCGTTCCATCAATTCTCGAACTCTCATGGCGGTCACCTCTGACCCGGTGATGAGCACGCGGCGTGCCGCGCGAATACCTTCGGTTTCTAGGCCTGGGCGCGGCGCCGTTCGCGATTTTCGGAAATCGAGTTCTTGCGCGCGCGAAACCCTACGCCTCACGGGAAGAAAAGGTGATGATTCAACGCTGCCTCCTCACTGGCATAGGCCTTGCGATTGGCCTGGGTATGAAAACGACCATCCTGATCCCTCTCGATTTCTCGGAACCGTCGCTTGCTGCTCTCCAGTATGCGACGACGCTCGCCAAGGATGGGCCGGCGAAGCTGGTCCTCTTGCACGTCGTCGACCGGAGCTACCCGATCGGTGCCCCCGACGAGTACGCGGCGGCGGCCCGCATCGAACGCATCATCGCGAAGGAAGCCGCGGAGGCGAAGCGGCAACTCGAGGAACACGCCGCGCGTTTGCGTCGGCTCGGCCTCGAGGTCGAGATCGCGAACCGCGAGGGAAAGCCGGCGGCGGAAATCCTGAAGGCCGCGAAGAGCGTGAAGGCGAAGCTGATCGCGATGGGTACCCATGGTCGCACCGGGCTGAGGCGCCTGCTGATCGGAAGCGTCGCCGAAGCAGTGATACGGGGAGCCGGGTGTCCTGTGCTGACGGTGCGAAGCACGCCGAGGCCTACGAAGCAAAACAAGAAGGCGGCATAGGCGTGAGACGGCTTGTCAGCGCGCTTGCGATTGCGACCCTCCTCTCGGGCTGCGGCGACGGGTCCTCTTCCCCCGTGCGAGCCGCGCTCGCCGGCGTCTCGTTCGAGGTCTTCGCCTCCGGGCTCGCCGACCCAGAAGGACTCGCGTTCGACGGAGCCGGGAACCTGTTCGTCACGCTCGAGCGCGGCGGCGGTGCCGGTGAGGTGGTGCGCGCCGAGGCCGGTGGGGGACGTCCTCCGTCGCCGGTGGGCTCGATCGCCCCGACGGCATCGCGCTCGATCGCGCGGGCGCTCTCTACGTCACGGAAGAGATCGCGAACGGCCGCGTCGTCCGCATCACGGGCGGCACGTCAGCGACCTTCGTGGAAGGCCTCGGCGGTCCCGAGGGGCTGGCGTTCGAGCCGTCGGGGAATCTCCTCGTGACGGAAGACATCGGCGGTCGCGTCCTCCGTGTGAGTCCGGACGGCGCCGTCACGCAGATCGGGATGCTCCGGAAGCCCGAGGGCGTCGCCGTCGCGGACGACGGGCGGATCTGGATCGCCGAATCGGGCGCGGATCGCATCGTCGCGCTCGGGACGGACGGTGCGATTACGTCCGCGATCGAGCCCGGGCTCGACGCACCGGATGGCCTCGCGTGGGACGAGCCGACGCAGTCGCTCCTCGTCGGCGAGGATCGGAGTGGGGGGAGGCTCCTTCGCATCGGGTCGGACGGAGCGGCCGTCGTGGTGCTCGAAGGCCTTGAGAAGGCACAGGGGATCGCGATCGGGCCCGACCGCGCCATCTATCTCGCGGAAACTGGGCGCGGTCGGGTGCTCCGGGTGGCCGGTGCCCTCGCGCCCTAGCGCGGGAGCCAGCTGAAAATCCCGGCCCAACAACCACGCAGCGGGAGGGCAGTATCCCGCCGTGGGGACCCGCTGATTACGAATCCGGCCGGTCACCGTCCGCCCACGTCCGGGTGGGTCCACCCCTTGAAAGGACCAGGTTTTTAAATCCAGCAGCGTCCGGGGTTTCTCCTCAGATCTGTCGGCTTGGCTGTCGAGTTGGCTGTCAAAGGAGCGGGCCAACCTCACTCACAGCAAAGATTCGGCAGACCTACAGGATGGAGAATGTCACCTGGCGCGTTTGTCCACTGCAAGCGCCTGTTGCCAGCATCATGCATGTGTCGACTGAGAGATCGCTGCTTTCAGGGCAAACTTTGGATTGGCGAGAACGATTTGATCGATGTCCGAAAAGCACGACAGCAGGTTGTACTCTGTCGTAGGCGCCTCACCAGGGTGCGCAGAATGACAACGCATTTCAAAGCAGCTTCGCAATCGAGTGTGCTGATTTGAATCACCATGATTCATCACGCTGCACGGCTCAACGACGACGGCGCGCGTGCTTCGGACGCACCTCGCCCTTTTGGGTGCACACCTAGTCGTGTGCAGACCCTGCTTCGTCTTCGGCGGACGTTCGCCACCGAGCGGCTGCTCGGCGCGCTTTCGCACGCTCCGGATGATCGCCGCGAGATCTGCTTCAGCGCGAGAAGCGTCCGCAGCGGATCGCGCGGCGAAAGCCGCTTCGCTACCGACCCGTTCCTGATCCTTCATCCTCGATCTCCCGTAGTCGGAAGATCGAGTGCGGGTTCGGTTCGCAGCGGGAGAGGCGGCCGGTCGCTACGCCGCGGATGCTCCCGAATTGCAATTGGCCCACGTGGGCCAATTGTGCCCTTTCAGGCCCCATTGTGCCCACTTCCACCTCTGGACTTTGTTGACTTTCTAGGGGATTTTCCGGGTTCGAATCCCCTCGGGGACATTTAGAGGCCACGAAATCGGCGGGCTTAGGTCTTCCGCCTATGGCAGCGGGTGCATCTGGAAGAACCTCCAGAGCTCGTCATTGGCGCTGATGTCGTAGGTGGTGGTGCCTGACGGCAACCAGGGCGGGCACTTGGCGAGGGGTGACAGCCCGTCGAGGCGCAAGTCGCAGCGCCCGCCAGGCCACATGTGGCCGCCTCGGTTGATGCGCCAATGCTGAACCTGGACGCCTGACAAACAGCCCGGCCATTCGATCAGGCGGGCTTTGCCGCGTCGCTCGATTTCGACCGGCGTGACGCTGCAACCGTTGCGCTCCGCCCAGCCGGTCATGGTCGCATCGACGGAAGGTAGAATGCCGGGGATGCCGGCGTAGGGGGCGAAGGGATCGCCGGTACCGTGGAAGTACAGCACCGGCATCGGGCGTGGGGGCTCGCAGGTCGGCAGCGTCATCTGCCCCGAGACTGGCGCGACGGCGGCGATGCGATCAGAGACCTCGCACGCCAGGCGATGTGACAGGAGGCTGCCGCTCCCCATACCCGTGGCAAACACGCGGCGCTCGTCGACGCAGAAGTCCCTCTCTAGCTGGTCGATGAGATCGCGAACGAAGCCCACGTCGTCGACGTCGAGCAATTCGTGCGGCATGTTCGCCGGCGGGCAGCAGCCGAGGTCGCCGCCGCCGTTCCAGGTGCCAACCTCGGCGCCGGGAGCCACCGCGCCGCTCGGGTAGACCAGGATGAAGCCCGCCGCATCGGCCTTTGGCTCGAGGTCGAAGTGCGTCTGCTGAATGCTCTCGGGGATGTAGGAGTCATGGAACGCCAGCACCACAGGCGTGCGTCGCGACCTGTCGTAAGACGCCGGGAGGTAGACGCGATAGGTGCGGGTCCGGCCGCCGGACTCGATCGAGTATTGGGCGTCGCGCGGCGGCGCTGGAAGGCCACCACACAACTGCGCCGACACGTCGTCGGCGGCGAACAAGGACCAGACGAGAAGCACGATCGACCGTGTGTGGATCACGAGCGCCTCCAAAATGCGTCGTCGAAGAGAGCGGGATTTTAGGAAGAGCGATCCCTACGGGGCGGACAAAGCGCCTGTCAAACGAGTTGAAGCAATTCACGGAGCGCGGCGAAACTCCACCCTGACGACCTCGGCGAAGTAAGTGTCAATTCCCCTCGGGGACATTTCCTTCATTCTGGGCAGGACGCGGTTGCGTAGGGCCGACTAGCGGCGCACAGACGACGGCACGCAGAGTACCTTCTCGCGGCCGGCCTCGAGCACGTTCGTGCCGAACTGGTCTGCCGCGTACACCGGGGCGATCTTCTTCGGCGCCGGACAGAAGCTCGTCACGTCGCGCACGCCGTCCGGGCAGTCCGACTCCTGCCGACAGCTCACCGCCGTGTCGTTCGAGCACAGGTTCGCCAGCCTCTTCACCGTGAAGCAGAGCAGCTGGTTGGCGCCGTGCTTGATTCCCTCGCCTGCCTTGTCGACCGCGTTGCAAAGGAGACTCGCCTTACGCGGCTCGTACCGCACGTCGCCGTAGAATTGATCGTGCAGCACCACCTCGGGCAGCGCGGGGTCGGCCGGTGCGTCCTTCGTGTGGCGGACCGAGTAGCACTTGAAGTGGTCCACGTCGTGGCTCTGCGGATCGGGCTCCGTCACCGGGACCGTAAGGCTCTTGGCCGCCGGCACCAGCAGCCGCGTGGCCCTCACGGTGTCGAGGTGGAACGCGCCGAAGGCGTTGTCGACCACGAGCTCCGTTTGCGGCACGTGCTTCGGCTGCGCCGGGTTCGTCTTCGTCTGGGCGATCGCGTAGTCGAGCAGATGCGTCTCGCGATCGGAAATGCCGTCCTGATTCTTCCCGGCGGGCAAACAGATTCCGCGATTCGAAGTTATGACGTCGAACCGCGCAGACTCGAATTCGTCGCTCAACGGTAGATCGTCGATCGGCGCGAAGGGTGGCGCGCCGTTCCCGAGCTTCGCGCCGTAACAAAGGAAGCTATCCAGGGGGCGAGGCGTCGGTGTCGGAGTCGCTGTCGCGGTCGGAGTCGCCGTAGGGGTGTTGGTCGGCGTATTCGTCGGCGTGTTGGTCGGTGTATTCGTCGGTGTATTCGTCGGCGTGTTGGTCGGCGTGTTCGTCGGCGTCGCCGTCCGTGTTGCCGTGGGAGTCGGTGTGTTGGTGATCAATTCGAGCTCGAAAGCACCGATGTCGTCGGCCGTCCCCTGCGGTCGCGCTACGCCGCGCTGGTCCGTGGTGAGCACGGTCGAGCCTGTATTGAACGCCGGGCTCGTTTCGGTGATCGCGAGCGTCACCGTGGGGCCACCGTTATCGGCCAAGAGCTCGAGACCCGGGTCGGCGATCATCGGCGCCGGGCCAGTGATCGGGTCAGCCGAGCCGAGCACGCTGGGCACCGTCTCGACGATGTTGGGCGACGTGGTGACGACGGTGCTGGCAACGGTGTTGAGCAGCCCGCCCGCCACCGCGGCTGGTTCGTTCGTGACCAGGTCGGCCCCGCTGCTCGAGTCGGCGAGGATCGAATTGTTCAGCGTGACTTGGGCGCTATACGAGTGGCTGGCCGGGTCGCCCCCGTCGTCCGCAAGGTAGCCGAGGTTATAGATCGCGCCGCCGCCGTCGGCGGTGTTCCCCGCGATCGTTGCCGAATCGAGCGTGACCTGGCCGTTGAGGTTGAAGATCGCGCCCCCGAGGCCCAGGCCGCGGTGCCGTCGGCATCCGGAGACGCTTCCCCCGCCGCGCCGCCAAGCCCGCCAATCGCCGTGTTCCCCGACAGAGTCGAGTTTGACGATGCTGAGCGTGCCCTGGTGGTTGAAGATCGGCGCCACCCATGCCCGCACCACCGCCGCCACCGGCGCCGTGTCCGTCGATGTCGCCGCTGTCACCGCCGTCGACCGGCGCCGAAACCGCCGAGGCCGACACCGCCGGTCCCTTCCGGCACCGCCGTCGCCGCCGGTGTCGTTCGCCGCCTCCACCACCGCCGCCGAAGCCACCGTTGCCGCCGCCGGGATCATCACCGTCGTCGAAGCCGCCGCCGCCACCGCCGCCGAAGCCGCCGCCGCCGCCGGCGCCTCTTGTGGTGCCGCCGCCGCCGCCGCCGACGCCACCGCCGCCTCCCCACCGCCGCCGCCGCCGGCGACGCCCGCACCACTCCGCCGAAGCCGAAGTTGCCGCCGGTGCCATCCTCGGTCGCCGCCGTTGCCGTCACCGCCGCCGCCGCTGCCGTTGCCGGCCGCGCCGATTGCCTGGCGTGAGGCCGCCGGCGCCGCCGATGCCGGTGCTGGGGTCCGCCGCCGTTCTTCGCCGTCGGCCGACAGCGTCGTCGGTGGCGCGGAAGCCCCGCCGCCCCCGGCCGCGCCGCTGGTGGAAGCCGCTGCCGCCGCCGAAGCCGCCGAAGCCGCCGAAGCCGAAGCCGCGCCGAAGCCACCGCCGCTGCCGGGCCGACCGTCGTCCGGTCGCCGCCTCCGCCGCCGCCGCTGCCGGGAAGTCGCCTTCGCTGGCCGCCGCCCGTTGCCGCCGTTGCCGCCCTGGGCGGTGTTGGCGACGATCGTCACCCGTTCGAGGGTGACGCTGCCCTGGCTGAAGATCGCACCGCCCATGCCCGCGCCGCCGCCGCCGCCGCTGAAGTCCGCCCCCCCGTTGCCGCCCTTGGCCAGGCCGCCCCTGAGGGTGAGGTCCCTCAGTGTCAGTGCGCCCGCGCCGGGGCTTGCGTAGTCGAAGGTGTCGGATCAGTCGGGTCGGCCCCGACGAAGAACAACCGGAACGGCTGCATTGGTGAGACGATCCGGATGATCGTCGCGCCGTTGCCGTTGATGGTGATCGGCGAGGCGATCGCGGGTAGCGCCGCCGGCCCATACCAGAAGTCGTAGATGGTGTCCGAGAGCTGTACGGGGATGTGAACGCGTAGACGCAGCCCTCCGCGAGCTCGATCGTGTCCGCCCCAGGCCCGTTTCCGTTCGCGGTTTCAATCGCAGCGATCAAGGCGGCTTCGTCACCGCCGTCGCCCTGGCAGGGGATCACGACCGCCAAGGACGACGCTGGATTGACTGTTACCGCGACAGCAACCACGACCGCCCCGAAAAAGACGTCGCCGCGAGTCATCCACCGGCGCTCGAACATTTGATTACCCCGAGGGCGCGACGCTTAAGCCTGTGGTGCGGCTCACGTCAACACGCGGCTCTGCTCCATCGGGACGACTTTCGTGTTCGCAGCGCCGGGTATACTTGTGCGTCCCGAGACCTCGGCCCATGAGCAAGGCGTTCACCAAGGAATCCGACGGCGACGACGGCGACGACGAGCTGAGTCGTCCGCCCGGCGTGCCGGATGGTTTCAAGAACTACATCACCCCGGGTGGCTATCGCCGGCTGCATGACGAGTTGGATCAGCTGTGGAAAATCGAACGCCCGAAGCTGGTCGAGACGATTGCCTGGGCGGCAAGCAACGGCGACCGTTCCGAGAACGGAGACTACATCTATGGCAAGCGGAGGCTGCGCGAGATCGATCGACGCATCCGATTCCTGAATCAGCGAGTCGATAGCGCGGTGGTGGTCGACAACGCCGGCAAAGACCACGAGAAGGTCTACTTCGGTGCGACGGTAATGGTGACCGACGAGGCGGGCAACGAGCGCACGGTCAGCATTGTCGGGACCGACGAGATCGATCCGACCGGCGGTCGCGTCTCGTGGATATCGCCGATCGCGACGGCTTTGCTCAAGGGTTCGGTCGGTGACGTGGTCACCATGCGCACTCCGCGCGGCAACGAGGAGCTCGAGATCGTCGCGATTCGTTACGACGAGCTTCCGTAACGACGTCCCGTCGGGGAAGCCCCTACCAGTAGAAGCCCGCGTCGGCCTGCCCATCGGCGCTCACGCGCGCGGTCTGCTCGAGTATCTGGTCGCGCGAGCTGGCGGTGATCGTGTAGTCCCCCGGCTCCAGCTTGACGAAAAGATACGGCCCCATTTCCTTCATCGACATGACCTGCTCGCCGCGAGTGGTCGCGATCCTGACGGTGACGTCGGAGAGGAAATCGGTCTCGTCCTTCGCCGCGAAGCTGAGCTTCAAGCCGTAATCTTTACTTGCCGCGAACAGGGCCTCGCGTTCGTCCACGCCGGCGCCTCCCGTCATGTACGGGACGTAGCCCGAACTTCGTTGGGACGGCTTGGCACTGACGTCCGCCCAAGTCATTCCGGGTGCGATTAGCAAAAGGATCAGTACGATGATTCTCATGGGGGATCTCCAGCCGGCGCCTCGAACGATCAGGCGCGGCCTATTTCTTGACGTTCTGCTCGGGGTCGAGACTGTTCGTGAAGTCGACCTTCGTCACGACTCCGTCCCTGAGGGTCAATCGGAGTAGCTTTGCCTCTTTCTCGGTTACGTTCTTCGCGTAGACGACCGCCTCGAGCTTCTGGTCGACGAATCCCGCGTACCGATAGCGGGCCTCTTCACTCCCGTCTCGGTTCTGCAGGAGACGCTCGGGTGGACCGAGCCAGTCATCGACGTCGGCTCTGGTGGTCTTGTGCGGCTCGATCTGACTCACGCGCTCGCCGTCGATTTCGGTACCCGAAATTGGCCGGCGGCTGATGGTGCTGCAGCTCGTCGTGAGTGAGAGTCCGATGACGAGAATCGCGCGGATCACATGCATGGATTGGCCTCCTCGAGGGGACGCCCCGCCAGCGGTTTCGACGGGGCGTCGGGTCATGCGAACTGTAGGCGTCCATCCCGCGAGTTGCAGTCCGGAATTTCCCCTAGGCCCCTCTCCTCGGCCCTTGTGGCCCTCGCCTCGAGCTCGCCGCGCTCGGCGTGCAGGAATTGCCGACGATCTTCGTGTAAGTTTCCGGGCCGCCTCGCGAATTCGCGCAAGTCCGCCAGGTGGACTTTTCTCGTCACACGTTGACACTCGCCCGTGGCGTCATCTCCGAACCGGAATCTCGACGAAACTGGTCCCGTACCACTGAACTTTCAACGGCGTGCGGCCGTCCGCCAGCGACTCGCGGGCAACCGACTTGCCTGACCCGTAATTCAGCTGTCGGTCCGGGCGCTTGTTCACACCGAGCACCAGGATGAGCCGGCTGCCCGGCTGCAGGCGGCGGCTCGCGATCTGGGTGCTCTTGAATGTCAGCTGCTGGCGCTTGCCCGGCTTCAGCAGGCGCCGGTGGATCGGGTCGCGCGCGTAGCTGGCGCGGAATTCGTAGGGATCGGCGAGCTGGAGGTAGTCGCCGCCCGGCTGCAGCTCGTAGAGCGTGACGTTCAGGTCCATGTCGCGCTTGTTCACCGTGAAGTCGATCTCCCCGGACAACAGCCCGGCGACCTCGACCGCTTCGGCGAACGGCTCGCTGGTGAAGCTCGTACCGTGACGGATCGGCAGATCCTTGCTGACGATCTCAGACGGCGGCGGCCACCCGGCGTCGCCGCGATCGGACAGATCCACGCTCAGCGCCTGTACGGCATCGGGCAATGGCTCCGACACCAGCCGGCGATTGGCGCCGTCGAGGTAGAGCTTTGCCGATCCGTTGGCCATCGCCTCGAGCGAGGCGGCGTGACGCCACTCGTTGGCGCCGGCCATCTGGTAGTTGACGCGGTCCTGCAGTAGCGCCGGCCGGGGCCCTGCGTTGAACACGTGGTCGAACCACTGAAAGCGCAGCTCGCGCAGATCCACGCGCGCGACTGGATCGACGGCAAATCCGATTGGCGCGAGGTCGTCGTACGCGCCGATCACCAGCGTGTGGTCCGCGCGCTCGTTGTAGCGAACGTGCTCGCTGAAGTACCACATGCTGCCGACCTCGGCGCTGCCAGACGGACCCGCGACACTCAGCACCGGCACGTTCACGCGCACGAACTGATCGCGGAAAGGAATCATCTTCTGCCACCAGAGATCGTAGTTCGGATGCTCGAGCCAGCGTTGAAAGATCGCGCTCGGTTTTTTCGCGATGCGGTCGAGATCGCGATACGGCTTGCCGCTCTTGTACCAATCTCGATCGAGCGCGCCCCATTGGGCTTCTTCGTCCTCGACCGCTGCATCCGCCTGTGCGCTGGCGACGGCCCAGCGATACGCGCTGTTGCGGAAGACGCGGCCTTCCATCGGAAAGTCGATGCCGGGCGCCATCGCATCGTACGTGGCAATCGCCATGAGCGCGGCCGGCGGTTGCTTGGCTGCCGCCCAAGCCGCGTAACCGGCGTACGCGGCTCCGAACATTCCGACCCGGCCGTCACTCCAGGGTTGCTTGACGATCCAGCGGATGACGGCGCGCGCGTCGGCGCCATCGTGCTCGAACGGCGCGACGCGGGCCGGATCCACCGTGTTGCCGTGGCTGTCCTTGCCGCGCGCGTAAGCGACGACTCCGGCATAGCCGTGCGCCGCGCACGCCTTGGCATCGTTGTCCGCGCCAAAGAGCGTGAATTCGAGAAGGGCAGGGGCCTTGGCCGCATGTTTCGGACGCACGACGCGCGCATGGATCGTCGCGCCGCCTTCGAGCTTGATCGACACATCTTCCTCGACGAGGTAGCGGCGTTGATCGTCTTCTTTGGCGAGCGTTTCGAGCAGCGGAGCGGCGCTTCGATACGCGTCGAATGCGAGATACGTCCAAACCAGCTCGATGGCTTCTGGCTCGGCGATGGCCTGCTGGCCGCGCAGCCGGTCGAACGATTGTTGCAGCCGGTCCTGAAACGAGGCGAGTGGTGTTCCCACCCAGGCGCTCATCGCGGCCGCGTCCTGATCGCTCAGCCCGGGCACGACCTCGCGGAAGACTTGCGTGAACGCTTCCGAGAACGACAGCTCGTTGTGCGCCTCGACGTCCCTGGCCTGCGCGTAAACGTCGAGCAGCAGCGCGCGTCCATCGGGGCGGATGCCCGTGCTCTGCCGGCGCTCCCGCAGCGAGTCGCGCGTGCCATGCGCAGCGGCATGCTCTCCCGCGACGAGCTGCAGGGCGGACAGGTTGGCCAGGAACTGCTCGCGGTCCTGCTCCTCATAGACAGGCAGGATGCGCTCGGCGAGGTCGCGCATGACCGACATGGTGTTCGCGTCGTCGGCGCGGGCGGGCGCCTCGAAGCCGAAGTCCTGCGCCTCGGCAGCGGAAGTCGCGAGGGCAAAAACGATCGCCAGGATGCGCCTCATGACGGCAAGCGGGCGTCGAGTGCTTCCGCGGCGTGCTCGCGATCGAGCGCCGAGGTCCCGTCGGCCTTGACCAGGTGCAGCACGCGCGAGAACAGCGGATCGCGCTCCTCGACCGCGCGGCCGATGTGGATCACGCCGCTGTTCGCGAGCTCGTCCTCGAACACCTCGATCAGGCGCTCGAACGCCTGATCGTCCAGCGAGCTGAAAGCATCGTCGATCAGAACCCACGGCGGCACCTGCAGCACGAGCCGCGCGAACGCGAGGTTGAGTTGCTCGTCGTGGCTGAGCTCGCGATCCCAGCGTCGGTCCACGTCGAGCATCGGAAGGAGCCGGCCGAGACGGAGGCGAGCCAACGCGTGCGCAAAGGCCGGCTCGCCGAAACGGTCGACGGGCAAGGGGTAGGCCAGCACTTCACGCAGCGTGCCGCGCGGCAAGTACGGAGTTCCGCGCGGGACGTACAGAATCGATTCGCCCCTAGGCAGCGTCACTTGGCCCGCGCCCCACGGCCACAAGCCGGCCAGCGCACGGAACAGCTGCGTGGTGGCCGTGCCCGGCGCGCCGACGATCAGCACTCGCTCGCCCGGCTTCACCACCAGTCGCTCCTCGCGCAACATGTCGCGCCCGGTCGGCGACTCGACGGCGAGGTTCTCGATGAGCAGACGTCCCGGCGCGCCCTCGACGTAAGCGATGCGCTTGTCGGTGTCGCGCGGCATGTCTTCCGCGGTCAGCGCCTGCCGGAAGCTGGCGACGCGCAGCAGCGTCGCGCGCCAGTCGCTGATCATGCTGAAGTTGTCGACGAACCAGCGCAGCGACGACTGCGCCTGCGTGAACGCGGCGGCGGCCATCATCAGCCCGCCAAAGGAGATCTTGCCGGAGAAGAACAGCGGCGCCGCCACCAGGATCGGCGCCACACCCATGATCCAGCCGAACCCCGCGGTGACCCACGTAAGGTTGGTGTGGCCCCAGACCAGACGGCGCGCGGCGATCAGCAGCTCTTCCAGGTAGCCCTGCACGCGGCGCTTTTCGTCCGCTTCGCCGGCGGCGAGCGAGATGCCGTCCAGATGCTCGTTGATGCGCACGAGCGAGAAGCGCAGGTCCGCTTCGCGCGCATAGCGCTCGGCGCTCCGGTCGATCAGGCTGTGGCCAACCCAGTAGCTCATCGCCGATCCGGCGCCGGCGTAGAGGATCGCCGCCCACAGCATGAAGCCGGGGATCGGGTAGTCGGCGCCGCCGATGCGTATGCTGAAGTCGGCCGACAGCACGAACAGGATGCCGGCGAAGCTCACGAACAGCACGGTCGCCTGCAGAAGACCGACGCCGAGGTCGGTCGACATCTCGCACAGGTTGCGCGTGTCCTCGTGCATGCGCTGGTCGGGGTTCACGCCCATCGCCCCCGCGTGTCTGAGCCAGAAGGCACGCCGCGGCTGCATCCAGTGCCCGACCAGGTCCTTCACCAGCGTCTCGCGCAGCCTGAGCTTCAGCGTGTCCACGAGCCAGCGCTGGCCGACGTTGAGGACCAGCAGGATGCCGGCGATGATGAAGAACACGCCGAGCTGGAACATGAAGCCGCCAAAATCACGGCGCGCCACGGCGTCGAAGAAGTTCTTGTTCCAGGCGTTCAGCCGGACTTGGAGGTAGGCGGTCAGGAGGATCACCGCCACGATGCCGATCGCCAGCCAGAGGAGGATCTTGCCGATCGGTGAGGCGCGCAGCGCACGGATGATCGAGCCGAGCTGACGTCGCAGGCCGGTCCCTTTCGTGCTGCCAGTCATCTCCTTGGATGGCTCGTTCATCGTTACATGTGCCGACACCCGTTCCGAGAAGATGTGATGCGGGCGATGAATGTAAAACACCTCACCGACGTCATCGGGTCCGGTCGAGCACTCTCTACGACTCGCCGTTCGAAAGATTGGCGGCGCTGACCCTCGTCCCGCGCACGGCGATCGCGTAGGAAGGCCGGCTCTATGCGCACAGCCACTCAACTTCGCGCGGCGGATCCGGCGCTCGTCGATCTCGACGCGTTCCATGCCGAGATCGAGGAGCTCCGCCGGGAGATCCGGGCGACGCTCGGCCCGCAGGATCTCGCTCACGTTCGGCGGATCGAGCGCTGGGGTCGGATCGCGACGGCGATCGGGCTCGCGACCGCCTGGATCGCACCGAATCCCTTGAGCGCGTTCGCGCTGTCACTCGGCAGGAGCACGCGCTGGCTGATGATGCACCACATGGGGCATCGCGGGTACGACCGCGTTCCGGGCGTGGCCGCACGTCACACGAGCCGGGTCTTCGGCCGCGGTTGGAGGCGCTGGATCGATTGGGCCGATTGGATGACGCCCGAGGCGTGGTGCCACGAGCACAACACCTTGCACCATGCTTCGACCGGCGAGCTCGCCGACCCCGACCTTCTCGAGCGCAACGCCGCTTGGATTCACCGGAAGCCTCGCGCGTTCCGCTGGTTCCTGCTCGGCGTGCTCGCTCTCACTTGGCGCGTGTCCTACTACGCGACGCACACGATGCGCCTCTGGCTGTCTCGCCGCGGCGCCGCGACGCCGACCCGATGGCAGGTGCAAAAGGCGCTGCTACTCCGTTGCTGGCTTCCCTACGCGACGCTCCAGTTCGGTCTCGTGCCGCTCCTCTTCTTGCCGCTCGGCCGCTTTGCCGCGCTCAGCGTGCTGATCAACTCGGTCGTCGCCGACCTTCTCACCAACCTGCACTCGTTCTTCGTGGTCGGGCCGAACCACGCGGGGGGCGACCTCTATCGCTTCGACGATCCGCCGCGGGACGACGCCGAATACGACTTCCGCCAGGTGATCGGCTCGACGAACTACCCGACCGGCGGCGATCTAAACGACTACGCGCACATGTGGCTCAACTACCAGATCGAGCACCATCTCTTCCCGGACGTGCCGATGCGCCAGTACCGCGTCGTGCAGCCGCGCGTCCGCGAGATCTGCGCGCGCCACGGCGTGCCTTACGTCCAGGAGAGCGTCTGGAATCGCTTCGGCAAGATGGCTCGGATCTTCGTCGGCGACGATCGGATGCGGCGAGATGGACGCGCCGCCTTCGGGCTCTAGCGAACCGCGTTCTTCAGCTTCTCGCCGACGTTCCGCGCAAAGCCACGTAGTCCGGTCAGCGCGCTGCGCTTGTCGTCGATTCGCTCCGCGATCGCTTCCGGCGAGGCGAGGTCCTGAACGCACTCACTCTCGCGATCGAATCCGGTATCGACGAATCGCTTCATCAGCGTCGCCGGGGCGATCGTCGTCCGGAGAACGGAGTCTGCGAGGGCTTCGACGATCGCGAGCTTCTGCGGTCTCACGTTGGGCTTGACGAGCGGTCCATCGATCGCGATCGGAAAGGCGAACTGGAGGAGCTCCGGATCCTTGGGATAGGGATCGAGCTCCACGTCGATTTTCTCGGCGCCGAAGTCGATCGACCCCTTGCCGATCACGGTCATTCCACTCGACTCCATCAGGAGGACACGGGTCTCGGCGACTCCGCCGTGAACGTCGAGGCCGCCGATGACGCAGTGGAGACGAGTGTCGTCATTTTGGCCGAGCCAGGGAAATGCGTCGTCGAGAAGACGCGGCGCCACGCGATCGACGACGTCCTTCCGGACGGATCCATCGCGGATCGCGAAGTCGATCGCGCCGTCGAGCGCCGCGAAGATCGAATGCCAGGACTTCCCGCGGCCCTTCACGTCGACCGCGAGGAACGCGGTACCGTCGAAGGGGTCGTCGACGCCGAGCTCTTGCCAGAATTTTCGGAAGCCCCAATTGCGAATCGCGAGCTTCGCACGCATCTCCGGGGAGCTCGACGCGCCCGCGAAATCGATGTCGCCGGTCATGTTTCCCCCGGCGAACCGCCCGCGGATGTCTTGGAGCTCGACATTCGACTCGTCCGAGCGGATCCGTGCCGTGAGGTCGTCGAAGGCAAGCCGCTTTGCGACCAGACGATCGGCGGCGACCGTCACGTCGAGCGCGACCTTCCGGAGCGCATCGAATGCGAGCGGCCGATCGCTGAACAAGCGCCCCGTCGGCGCGTCCTTCGGCCCGAAATCAGCGAGATCGAGAACGCGCGAACGGAGCTTGGCAGTGAGAGACTTCCGCTCGCCGAACCGAACGGTGCCATCGCCGGTCACGTCGCTCCGGTTGGCCACGAACGCGATCGAAAACGGGTGATCTGCATCGAGTGGTCCTCCGCGAATCCGCAGCCGCTCCACCTTCGCCGCCGCATGCCAGCGCGTCGCTTGGTTCCGGAGCTCGACGGCGGAATCGTCCACGCGGATCTCCGGAAAGTTCCGGCGCTTCTCTCGCCCGTTTTCCGGCCTGAACGTCCAATTGCTGCGCCCGTTCGCGTCTGTCTCGAGGACGACGTTGGCGTCCCGGAGAGCGATGCCGTCGACCTCGATACCGCCTCGAATGAGCGCGAAGGGGTCGAGCGTCAGTTCGGCGCGCCCCGCGCGCACCATGTCCGGAACGGAGCCCGAGGTGAAATTTCCGAGGACGACTTCGGTGGCGGCGAGGACTGGCGGCAGCGTCGACTCGAGTGTGACACGACCCGCAATCGATACCTGTCTACCGGTCGCCGCTCGGAGCGCCTCCCGAACCTGGGGCTTGAAGCGGTTCCCGTCGATGACGCTCGCAGGGAAGATCGCGACGAAGAGCACGACCGCGACGAAAATTGCGCCGGCGAGGAGCCCCGTTCGCCGCCATCGGGCATGGCTTCCGCCCCGGTGTGTCATGGCGGACTATCGAACAGTCGGGAGGGCGCTTCGTTCGACTCGGAATCGAGGGCGACGTTGTGCCCGATCGCGCGGTGACGCCCGGGCTAGTCGACGACGACGATCTCGACTTTGGGAAGCCGGATCTCGATCCGAGCCGCATGCGCGATCGCATCCGCCTTCGAGTCGAAGGCCAGATACGGCTCTTCCGCGGGACCGAGCGTCCAACGCCCGTTGATTTCTTGAACCATGTATTTCCTACGATCCATTTCCGTTCTTCCTCTCTCGTTCCACGGCGGCGCCGGGTCTATGCGAACTCTAACCCTCAATTCCGCAAGGTGAACTCCGGGATTTCCCCTAGACGCGGCTCGACGTGAACTCGCCTCGGGCGCGGTTGCACTTCCGCGTCGGATGCATGCGCAGTATGCCTCTGCGAGGAGGCAACCATGGCAACCGAGATCTTCTTCCAGAGCGGCGGCCTCGAGTGCGCGGGCGACCTCTACCTGCCGGCGGGTGCGAAAGCCGGCGCGAAGCTACCCGCGCTCGTCGTGGGCCACGGCTTCACGGTCGTGAAGGAGGCGCTCGTCGAGCAGGGCAAGTACTTCTCCGACGCCGGCTTCGTGACGCTCACGATCGACTACCGGAACTTCGGTCGCTCGGAGGGCGAGCCACGCGGCCAACTCTTCCCGCTGAACGAGGCCGAGGACTACCGGAACGCGATCACGTACCTGCAGGGACGCCCGGAGGTCGACCGCGAGCGCATCGGCATCTGGGGGACGAGCTTCTCGGGCGGCGTCGTGCTGTTCGTCGGTGCGGTCGACCGCCGCGTCGCTTCCGTCGTGTCGCAGGTGCCGGTCGTCGACGGCTGGGGCTGGATGAAGCTCATGCGCAGCGAAGACAACTTCGAGGACCTCGTGCGGCGCGTCGAGCGCGATCGCCTGCGACGCTACGCCGGCGAGCCCGGCGAGCGCATTCCCGTCGGCGGGCTCTCCGGCACGCTCTGCGGTCTGCCGTCGGAGCAGGAGGTCGTCGATTTCTTCGCCGGCGCGAAGCAGCTGTTCTCGACCTGGGTCGACACCATGACGCTCGAGTCGATCGAGAAGATCTTCGAGTGGAGCCCGATCTCGTTCGTCGAGCGCATCGCGCCGCGGCCCGTCCTGTTCATCACGACCGCGAAGCACGACGTCGTGCACCCAGCGTGGGCGGTGCTCGATGCGTACGAGCGGGCGCGCGAGCCGAAGCGGCTCGCCTACCTGCCGTTCGGCCAGCTCGGGCTCTACGCCGAGCCAGGTCTCGGCGCGTCGCTCAAGACTGCGGCGGACTTCTTCAAGGAGACGGTCTAGCGCGAGCGTTTCATTGGCTGGGCTCACGCGGAATTTGAGCTGAGCTCACCTCGAAGACGACGATCTCGTCCCGCGCCGACACGAGTCGAAAGCCGGGCGTGGCCGTCAACGTGTCGACCAACTGGACTCCGTGCCCGGTGCGCCCGGCCAAAGCGAAGAGTCGCTTGTGCACCGCCACGTACTGGAATCCGAGCTCCGCCGCTTGGTCGTGCCACACGCGCCGATCGATCGGCGTCTCTTGGAGCACGCTGCTCGCAAGCTGTCGCTCGCGCGCTGCCGGCGTCGCGAGCATGGAATACCCACCAACGCGAGGACCGGGCCTCGACATCAAATAGAACGAGTACACGGAAGCATGGACGTCCACGGCGTCGAACGCGGGCAAGTCCAGCACGGTCGCGCCGCGCGCGATCCCGGGGATCGGTCGCACCGGACCGGGCAGCAAGGTATAGAGCCCGCGAGGAGCATCGAGGGCGATCAGCGTCGAGGCCAGCACAGCGACGAGCCGTCGTGCGCGTTTGCTCGGAAGGTCTTCGACGGCAAAGGCCGCGAGCACGGCGAGGAACATCGCCGTGAGGAAGGCGATGCGCCCCGGCGTCCGCGAAAACGACAGAACCGGCACGTAGCGATAGACCTCGCGAATCGCCTCGACCGGCGCGCCCGGCGAGACGGCGAGGAAGCACGCCGCGAGGACGCCGGCGGCGAGCAGCCACGCGAGCACTCGCCTGTTTCCGGCGTCCGCGACCATCACGCGAAAGCCGCGCAGCGCGAGGAGCGCGATCACGACGCCGAGGTAGACGTAGCGTTCGTTGCCGATCCCGACGGGATCGGGGCGAAGGAAATCGACGAGCCGGGGAGCATAGGCGAACGCCTCCGCCGACGAGCGACCTTCCGCGACCGCTGGGCCGATGACGAGGACGAATTCGACGGCGACGGCTGCGGACATCGCAACGACGCCTACCGCGGCCGGCGCCAAGAGCGTCCGGAGGTGCTCGCGTGGGATGCGTGGCGCGCGCGCGAGCAGCCACGCTGCACTGAGGAGCACCGAGTAGTTCGCCAGGTGGAACTCGCCGGAGAAGATGATCGAGACCTGGACGGCGACTGCCATCCACGCCGCGACGGTCGCCCGTTTGCCGCGACGTGTGAGCGCGTTCTCGTAGCAGACGAGAAGTAACGGAAGCATCCAGGCGAGCATCGCGTTCGCATGCACCGCCCCTTGGAGGATGCGAAACGGCGCGAACGCGTAGGCGAATCCGCCGACGGCTGCAGCCGCGGGTCCGCAGCCGAGCGTCCGGCAGAGCGCGAACATCATGACTGCGGCCAGAAGGAAGCCGGCGACGACGGCGGCGTTGTAACCGGCCACGGGCCCCCAGGCGAGCGTCACGGGCACGGTATAGAGGACGATCGGCCATCCGAAGGGCTGCGGCAAACCGCGCGAGATCGCCCCGTAAAGATATGGGTCCCACCACGGCCAGTGCGTCAGCGTCGTGATCGAATCCTTCCAGAGCCAGAGATTGTAGGCGGTCTGCAGATGGTCGCCGGGCGGGATGCCGGGTCGCGGCGGAGCGTTCGTCCCGGCGATGAAGCCAGCCGTCCAGGCGAGGTTCGCGGGGCCGACGACATACGACATCCCGAGGAGCACGGCGCAGACGTAGGCGATCGCGAGCAGCGCGATGCTCAGGGGCGAGTCAGCACGACTGCTTTGGACGATGGTCCTCAGGGAAAGCCGACCAGGGTCAACCTGATCGGCAGGCGCAGCGGCGGGCGGACGATCATGAAGCGGTGCAGGAACTCGCGTGCCTCGGCGAGACCGAACACGTCGTGCTCCTGGTCGGGGTCGAGCACTTGCTCGCAGACGTTGAGCATGGCGAGCGTGGCGACGCAGGGCAGCGCTGCGGCGACGTAGGGAACGATCTGGTCGGCCAGGCCGTGCACGAACAGCACCGGCGGCTCGCCCATGCCGATGTTTGCGGTCAGCGCCGGCGCGCCACCGCCGGCGAGGATGACGGCGGCCATCGGCCGAGAGGAGAAGCCGACGGTCTCCGGCAGGCCGCTGTTGCCGGGATCCTCGGAATTGAACGCCACCGACGTGGAGGTGAGCCCGCCGGCGGAATGGCCGACGATCGCCACCCGCTCGGGGTCGACGTGGAGCTCCTCGGCGTGCGCGCGCACCCAGCGGATCGCCGCCTGCGCGTCGTGCTGCGCGTCGATCACCGCGTCGATGTATTCGTTGAGCCGCAGCTCGGAGACGACCTGCAGCGTGCTCTCGGGAAAGTCGCCGTCGACCCGGAGGCGATAGTCGATCGACGCGACGACGAAGCCGGCGCGCGCGAATTCGCGGATCGTCGAGGCGTAGCTCGTCTTGTCGCCGCGGACGAAGTAGCCGCCGTGCACCCAGACGATCGCGGCACGGTGGTCGGCGGTGTCGCCGGCGGGCTCGTGTACGTCGAGCTTCAGCACCTCGAGCTCGCCGAGCGAGTTGACCGCCTGACCGTAGACCTCGTCCGGGCGGGTGATGACGGTGTCGTCGAACACGAGGTCTCGGTAGCGCACCGGCGCCGCCTGGGCGGGCGCCGAGACGCAGGTCAAGAACGTGGCGGTCACGACGAGGCCCGCGACGGATCTCATAGAGTCCCCTCCGAGAGTGGATTTGGGCTCGTACCTAGCAAGGGCGCTCGATACGGTGTCAAGCCGCATTCGAGGAGACGCGCGACCCGCGATGACAGTTGGTCGAATCGGCGATAGGAAGCCCTCGTGAGTATCCTCCGCCTCGAGTCGCACGGCCCCGACACGTTCGTCGGCGAGAGCCCGCTTTACGAATGGGGGCGGATCTACGGTGGTCTCGTCGTCGCGCAGGCTCTGCGCGCCGCGATGCGCACGGTCGATTCCGAAGGCCACGTCGTTCATTCGCTACACGCCTACTTCATCCTCGGCGGGAACCCGAAGGAGCCGGTGCGCTACGAGGTCGACCGGTTACGGAACGGTCGGAGCTTCTCGACGCGACAAGTGGTCGCGCGCCAGAGCGGGGGAGCGATCCTCAACCTCTCCGCTTCGTTTCAGCGACCGGAAGCGGGACCTGACGTGGAGAGCGCCGCGTTTCCCAAAGACGCTCGGCCGCCCGAGGAGATCGCGCGCGCCCCTTGGGGAACCGGCCTCGAAGCGCGGGTCGAGCGGGAATCGAACGATCCGCCACGAAGCCGCCTGTGGTGCCGCTTCACCGACCCGATCGGCGACGATGCCGACGATCACTATGCGGCGCTCGCGTATCTCTCCGATGGGAATCCGATGGACGCGATCCGCGGCGCGCACCCCGACGCGGCCGGCGGAAGGAAGCTCGACGAAGTCTTCATGGGCGCGAGCTTGGACCACGCGCTCTGGTTCCATCGGCCGGTTCGCGCCGACGCGTGGCTGCTCTTCGACATGCACGCCCACCAGCTGATCGGCACGCGCGGGCTCGCAACCGGCGACGTCTTCACGCGCGACGGCACGCTCGTCGCGACGGTCGCGCAACAGGGGCTGATCCGCGTACGGCGTAGGTGACGGCGGCCGCGGGTTTTAGAACTAAGGCTCGCCCGAAGCGGCGAGCCGTGACTTGAGAGCACCGTCGGCGTCCATCGCCGCGGTGCTCTCAGAATTCGACACGCACCGAACCGAGAACCGTGCGCGCCTGCGCGCGATAGACCTCGATGCCTTCCGCTCCCCCTGCGCTGCCGGGCGTCAGGTACTCTTCGTCCGTGAGGTTCTTGACGTTGAGCTGCACGACCAGGTGCTCGCGCCGGTAGAAGGCGACGGCATCGAACTGCTCCCAGCCCGAGAGGGTCGCGGACTTGAAGTTGTCGGCCTCGACGTCGTCGGAGGCGAACACCCCGCCGCCGGCTCCGAAGCCCGCGAGCGGGCCCTGCTGGATCTCGTACGTGGTGAAGAGTCCGCCGCTGTGCTCGGGCACGCCGAAGAGGCGATTGCCCGTCGTCTCGCCGCTCGGGTCGTCGGTGATCTCCGAGTCGATGTAGGCGTAGTTCGCGGTCACCCGCCATCCGGGGATCGGCTCGCCGCCGATGTCGAATTCCACGCCCCGGCTCCGCTGCTCCCCGCCGTTGATCGAGAAGAAGGGATTGTCGGGATCGGTGGTCGCGACGTCGGTCTTCTCGATCTGGAAGAGCGCGGTGGTGGCGAGGAGCCGCCCGTCCAGCGCCTCGGCCTTGGCGCCGACCTCGTAGGCGCGGGAGCGCTCCTCGTCGAGCTTGTCGCCGTCCACCGTCGAGAGGCCGATGTTCTGGAAGGAGAAGGTCGACTCCGAGTAGCTGCCGAAGAGCGAGACGTTCGGCGTGATCTTCCCGAGGATGCCCACCGTGGGATTGAAGGTTCGTTCGTAGAGCTCGTTGTCCGAGTTGCCGAACGGGATGTCGTCCGGCGCGAACGTGAGCTGGCTCTTCGCGTCGAACCACTCGTAGCGACCGCCGAACGAGAGGATCACGGAGTCGCCGAAAGCCACGCGATCGAGAAGCAGGATCGACGTTGCCTCGCCCTCGTCGAACTTGTCGTCGCTGAAGGTCGTGGGGAAGCCGGGGAGGAGAGGCTGCGGCTGGTAGCCGGTGTAGACCGGATTGGCGGGGTCGAGCGAAGAGTGGCCGCTCAGGATCCGCGTGCCCTCGATCGCCTGGCGATCGAAGTCGACCGAGGCGAGGAGCTGATTCGTGACCTTCGGAAAGGCGTCGTTCCCGCCGTCGTAGATCGTCGTGTCCCACGTGTGATCGACCCGGGCCGTGAAGTAGTCGCCGGCGAAGTCGATGATCTCGGCGGCGCGCGAGATGTCGCCGGTGACCGGATCCTGCAGGGGACCGGCGAAGTTGAAGAGGATGAAGTTCGCGCCTTCCGTCTCGATCCGCGCGCCATGGACCGACACGGTCGTCTTCTGGCTCTCGCTCCAGCGATGATCGAGGGTCATGAGGCCGCGCCACGTCTTGGCCTCGATCTCCGTGAAGTCCGGCTCGCCGAAGTAGCGCTCGTAGGACGTTCCGGCCGGGAGGCTGCCGTTGATCAGCGGGAGCGACAGCGTCGTCGATCGGTCGTCGTTCACGAGCTCGCCGCGCATGGTGAGCGTCGTCTCGGGCGCGATCCGCCAGGCGACGGCCGGCGCCACGAGGAAGCGCTCGCCGTCGACGAAGTCGATGAACGAGCCGTTCGTCTGGTAGGCCGCGTCGATGCGCGCGGCGACGACGCCGGGGAGGATCTCGCCGTTGCCGCGGACTTCCGTGCGGTAGAAGTCGTCGCTCCCGACCTGCTGTTGCAGGCTGAACCGGGTGTCGAAGCTCGGCGCGCGGGTCACGTAGTTGACCGTGCCCCCGGGCTCGCCACGCCCGTAGAGGATCGCGGACGGTCCCTTCAGCACCTCGATGCGCTCGAGGTTCGCCACGTCGGTCGGTCCTTCGAAGGTGAACTCCGCGAAGCTCGAGAGCTGTCCGGCGCGGAATCCATCCTTGAAGAGACCCTGCTGCGGGAAGCCGCGAAGGAGGTAGGACTCGCCGACGCCGGTGCGCGATCCCCCACGCTGCACGCCGCTCACGTTCTGGATCGCCTCGAGGGGATCGATGATGGCGCGGTCCTCGATCGTCTGCGGCGTGACGACCACGACCGAGCGCGGAGTGTCGAGGATCTTCTCGGGAAGCCGAGTGGCCGCCCTCGATTCTTCCGCCGAATAACCGTGATCGGCGCTCTCCCGCTCAGCCTCCACGGTGGTGGTGCCGACCACCACGCGGTCGCTCGGGCTGGCCTCATCATCCGCGCGCGCAGAAGGCGAGAAGGCGAGGACCAGCGGAAAGAGGGCGAGCAGCGTCGCGCGCATCGTCGAGGACATCGGGAATTTTCTCCTTGTCGGCCGCAGCAGAGCCCAGCCGATCACCGCAACTGGCGCGGCGAGCGCGATCCACGAGAAGGCATCCCAGACACCGTCCCCGACGAGCGCGGTGACGAGGCCCGCCAAGCTCGTGAGACCGATCACGAGCGGGACGCCGTAGATCTCGCGAACGGAGAGTTTCATCCCGCTGCTCGCGCCGCGGGGAGCTCCCGGTCGTCGTCGCTCTGCTCGAGCTCGCGCAACCGCTCCTCGACGCGGCGCCGGCCGCGGGCGAGCCAGAGGTAGAGGCCGCTCACCGTGACGAAGATCGTGAGGAGGTCGAGCACTCCCCAAAGGATCTTCAGCGGCATCCCGCCGTAGTCGCCGAAATGGAGGGGCTCCGAGACGAGGAGCGCCACCGCGTACCAAGGAAGCGAGCGGCTGTCGGTGACCTCACCGGTCTCGGCGGCGACGAGGACGGGTTTGAGGAGCCTCGAGGTGAGCGGCTCCCGACCGCGCAGGAACGCCGTGTAGTGATGCGGTCCCGCGAAGGGATTCCCGGGGAAGGCCATGAACGAGAGCTCGAGGCTCGGCTCTCGGGCGAGCGCGGCATCGACCGCGCGCTGCGGAGAGCCGTTGTCGGCGAGTGGCGGCAGATCGCGAAAGGCCGCGGTCATCTCCGCGAGCTCGGTCATCTGCCAGTAGGAAAGGATCGGCCGCGCGAGCGTGTTCACGACTCCGGTCGCGGAGACGACGAGCACCCAGGCGACGGTCGCGATGCCGAAGAGATTGTGGAGATCGAGCCAGCGGGTGCGCCGCGAGCGCTCGCGACGCACGGCGCCGAACGGGAGCCGGCGCATGAAGGGCCCGTAGACGACGATTCCGGAGACGAGCGAGGCGACGACCGCGAGCCCCACCACGCCGAGGAAGAGTGTCCCCGGGAGTCCGGCGAAGAGATCGACGTGGAGCTTCCAGAGGACGTACATCACGCCGTCTCCGTAGACGTCCTCCTTCAGGAGATTCCCGGTGCGGGCGTCGTAGGTGAGGTACACGGACGACTCGGCGGCGTCGGGAGTGGGAGCGAGCCCGAGGAACCAGAGGTGAGGCTCGTCGTCCTCCGTGTAGACGAACTGAACGACCTCACCCGGTCTGCGCCCGAGCGCGTCGGCGACGATCCCGTCGAGGCTCGTCCGTGGCGTTCCCTCGGGCAGAACCGCGGGCTCGGCGGCGTTCCCGAGCCAGTGGTCGATCTCGTGATGGAAGACGAGCGGGAGGCCGGTCGCGCAGAGGAGGAGAAAGTTCGCCGTCGCGAACAGGCTCGTCCACTTGTGGACGCCGTACCAGCGCTCGAGCGCCCGCGGTCGCATGGAGCGCGGCTTCAACCCGAATTGAAAATGGAAGTCAACATCAATAGACCCCTATTTGAGATTGACTCTCATTTTCAGACTGATAGGCCAGCCGGCGTGCCGACGGCGGTCGAATCGCTCTCTCGTTCCGGATTTTCCCCAACCTTGGAGGAGGCGACCGGGACTTCTCCGCGGCGCCTCGCCGGCTACGTCGCCTCGATCGGGGTCCATGCGCTCTTCGTGTTGATGCTCGTCTGGGCGCCACCGGCAGTGCGCAAGCCCGAGCCGCCGCCGCTCGTGCGGCTCGTCTTCCACGAGCCCCCGCCGCCTCCGCCGCCCGCGGTCGTGAACGCTCCCGAGCCCGCGGTCGTGGTGCCGCCGAAGACGAAGCGGAAGTCCCCCGTCGTGGAGCGCGCGCGCAGGGCCGAGCCGAAGCCCGTCGAAGCGCCGGTGCCGGCGCCCATGCTCGAAGTGGCCGCCGTTCCGCCGCTGCCGGAGACGCCGCTCGCGACGGGTGGGGTGAGTGGGGGCGTCGAGAGCGGCATCGCCGGCGGTGTCGTCGGCGGCCGAGGCACCGAGCCCGTGCCCGTCGGCTCCGTCGCGCGGCCGCCGCTCCTCGTGCGCCACGTCATGCCCCAATATCCGCCGGAAGCGCGGCGCCGCGGCATCGAAGGGCTCGTGCGACTCGACGCGGTGCTCGATCTCAAAGGTCGCGTCGAGGATCCGATCCGAGTCTTGCAGTCCGTTCCGGATCTCGACGCTGCGGCGATCGCGGCGTTGCGCGCGTGGCGCTTCTCGCCGGCTCGGAATGCGCAAGGCGAAGCGGTGCGCGTGATCCTCGAAGTGCCGATTCGCTTCGTTCTCCGCTGATTCTTCCGAAAGGACCGTCCCCGAACATGGAGCTTTCGATCGTCGAGCTGTGGAACACGATGGGCGCGATCGCGCGTGGCGTGGTCGTCGTCTTGATCGCGATGTCGGTCGTGTCCCTCGCGGTCGCGGCGGATCGCGGCTGGTGGCTCCGGCGTGCGCGACGCGAATCGGCTCGATTCTTCGCCGATTGGCGGGAGCGTCTCGCCGAGGCGGGCTTCGCCGCTGCGGCCCGTTCGTGCGAAGAGTTTCCCGCGTCGCCGCCGGCTCGCGCCGTCGCGCTCGCGATGGGCGCCATGATGCGCGCGACCGACGAGGCGACGAGCCTCGAAGCCGCGCGCCACGCGATCCGTCGCGCGACTCTCGAGACCGCGACCGAGGCGCGCCGCGGCCTGCCGATCCTCGCCACCGTCGGCTCGACGGGCCCGTTCGTCGGGCTCTTCGGCACCGTCGTCGGCATCGTCAACGCGTTTCGTTCGATGGCGGCGACGGGGCAGGGCGGTCTCGCGACCGTATCCGCGGGCATCGCGGAAGCGCTCGTGACGACCGCGCTCGGCATCCTCGTGGCGATTCCCGCGGTGTGGATCTTCAACGCGCTGACGCACGAGATCGCGTGCCTGCTCGGCACGATCGAGGCCGCGGGAGAAGAGCTCGCCGAGGTGACGCTCGCGCCGCTCGCGCCGACGCGAGCCAAGGAGGTCGCCCGTGGCGACGCCGCTTGAGACCGGCGGAGGGGAGCTCCGCTCGGAGATCAACGTCACGCCGCTCGTCGACGTGATGCTCGTGCTCCTCGTGATCTTCATGGTGGTGACGCCGCTCCTCCGCGAGGAAGTGCCGGTCGTGCTGCCCGACGCGGAGCACGCGGCGGAGTCGGGCGAGCTCGATCAGGTGACGCTCACGCTCCTCGCCGACGGCAGCATGCGCTTGAACGGCGAGACGGTCGCCCCCGGGGAGCTCGTCACCGAGCTCCGCTCCGCCTTCGCGACGCGGGCCGACAAGTCGATCTTCCTCGAGTCCGATCGCTCGCTCGCCTACGGCACGGTCGTCGACGCGATGGACCGCGTGCGCGAAGCCGGGATCCAGCAGATCGGCGTCCTCACGCGGAAACCGCCCGGCGGGGACGCCGCGCGCGGCAGCTGAGCGGCGGGGCGAACGGTGTCGCTGCTACCGGCGACGCTCTCTCGTTCGGTTCCCTGGCCCGGTTGCGCACGGCGAAGCTGTTCACTATTGCGCCACGCTCCGTGAACACCGAGGTCATCCTTTGTTGCGGGGCGGCAGCCGAGATCGTCGCGCCCGGGCTTCGCCGGCGGGGTTGGGCGCTGAGCGGGCGGTACCTGCCGTGGCTGACGCGGCCGTTCTCAGCGTGGGCCGTCGTCGCCGCCTACTACGAGCTGCAGCCGTGGACGTCGTTCCGGAGAGGAGCGTGGTCCTTCTTCCCGGTCTACGGAACGCCTTGGGACACGTTCGTTCCGGGCGTGGCCGGGCGAGCGGCCGCCGCGGCGGCGGTCTTCGCGATCGCGATCGGTATCTTCGTCGTCGCGCTGCGTTCGCGATCCGGGAGCAGATGGGTCATCCCACTCGTCGTCGCGTTCGCGGCGTTGCAACTCGTCGTCTCGCTGATCCCGCGCGGATGGGAAGGACCGATCTACCCGTGGCATAGCCGCCACAAGGTCTACGGCGAGGCGGTCCTTTGGATGCAAAAGACTCCGAACTTCGTCGGCCGCTTCGTCGAGTTCCAGCCGAAACTGTCGATCCATTCGCGGAGCCATCCTCCGGGCGCCGTCGCATTCTCGTACTGGACCGTGAACACGCGACCGGTTCGCATCCTGGCGGAACGTCGTCGTCCGACTCGTCCTCGCCTCGCTCGTGATTCCGGCGAGCGAGAAGGTACGGTCGGAGCCGCCCCAGAAGGCGGCGCGCACGCGCCGACCGAACGAACGAAGAGGTCCGAGCATCGACACCGCGATGCCGAGCACGACGGCCGCGAGCGACCAGACCGGCGATGCGGCGACGTCGGAGTGGAGAGGGCTCCAACCCTCGACGGCGGCGAGCCCGATCAGCGCGACACCCAACAGGAACGAGGCAAGTCTCATTCGCGGTGAGAAGCGACCTCGCCAGTTCTCGAGGACGGAACCTACGACGGGGCCCGGCTACTTCGGTGCGAAGCGTTGGCCGGCGTCGAGGCGGATGCACGTGCCGTTGAGCATCGGGGTCTCGACGATCGCGACGGCGAGGCGCCCATATTCCTCCGGGCGGCCCATCCGCTTCGGGAACGCGGCGTCCCGGGTGAGCGCACCGGCGAACTCGTCGCTGATTCCGCTCGTGAGGCCCGTGCTGAACAGGCTCGGCGCGATCGTCAGCACGCGGATGCCGAGGCTGCCGAGATCGCGGGCCATCGTGAGCGTCATTCCCGCGATTCCCGCCTTCGCCGCGGTGTAGGCGACCTGTCCGATCTGTCCCTCGAACGCGGCGATCGAGGCGGTGTCGATGATGACCCCGCGCTCGCCGTCCTCGGGATCGTTCTTCGACATGTGCCACGCCTGCAGGCGATTCAGGTTGAACGTTGCGATCAGGTTGAGCTCGATCACCTGGCGGAACGCGTCGAGGGGGTGCGGCCCCTCTTTGCCGACCGTGCGCATCGCGATGCCACCGCCCGCCGTGTTGATCGCAACGTGGAGGCCGCCGAGCGCGCCGACGGCATCGGTGATCGCGCGTTCCACCGCGTTCTCGTCGGTGACGTCGACCGGATGGAAGGAGCCGCCGAGCGCCTTCGCGACGTCCGCGCCGGCGGACGTCGGCAGGTCGAGGATCGCGATCGATGCGCCGCGCTCGCGGAGCATCTCTGCGGAGGACTTCGCCATGCCGGATGCGCCGCCGACGATCACGGCTTTCTTGCCTGCGATTTGCATGCGGCGACCCTTACCTGCCTGAGCCGGATTCGTCACGCCGTGGAAGCTCGCCGTAGAAGCTCCGCAATGCCTCGCGGGTCTTCGGGTCGACGCCCGCGAAGCCCTTCTCCTCGAGATGGCGCAACCACTCGTCGTGGGCTTCGTCCGCGAGCGAATACTCGCCGCGCGCCGTCGGCCGGCCCGTGTCCAGATTGACGTTCTCGGGCGGGCGCGGGCGGCCCTTCGCGAGCGTCGCGACGAGCTTCGTGTAGCGCTTCGTCGCGTCATCGAGACCCTCGTCGAACAGCGCGATCACCTCGTCGGGCAGCGGCTCGAACACCAGCTTCTCGAAGGTGCCGACACCCGGCACGAGTCGAACCAGCATCAAGAAGAAGCCGGCGATTCGTCCGAAATAGCTCGGCTCGCGGTAGACGTCGCCGAAGCTGCGCTCGAAGTCCTCGACTGGCAAATCGAAGACGTAGTCGCCGCGCGTGAGCTGCGGATGCTCCTTCTTCAGGTCGTCCTCGTAGAGATGCCAGGCGACGTTCGTCACCTCGCGCAGGAACGCGCGGACGCCCCAACGAAACGTCCCGACGGCGAGATCCACGCTCTCGAACAGGTCCTCGAGCTCGAGACCGTAGGTGCGGCGAAACGCTTCGCCGAGCACCTCCTGGTCGATCTCGAAGCCGATGCCGTCCTGAAAGCGCTCGTGACGGACGCCGAGGCGGGAGACTTGAAGAACGTCGAAGCGAAATTCCGTCTGCAGATGCGCACGAGCGCTGTCGGCATAGGTGACCTGCTCGCCGTGCTCCTCGGCGAGCTTCGGAAAGAGGACCGCGACCGTGCGATTCGTCGCCTCGGGATGACCGATGGAGTCCGCCGAGTAGTGCGCGAGGTGGCCGAGCGCGAACGCGTATCCGTTGCGATCTTGAGCGGCCTCGAGGAGCGCGGCTACGAAATCGCCGCTCCGTGCGTAGTGCAAGAGCTCGGAGAAGAGCTCGTCGCCGAACGGGAAGTAACCGAGGTCGGCGACGACGGCACCGCCGTACGCGTAGGCGTGCGCCTTGCGAACGTCCTCCGGCGTCGCACCGGGGAAACGGCGCTCGAGGAGCGGCACGATCGCTCGTTCCCAGTTGCGATCGACGATCTCCTGGTGTGCGAGCACCGAGAACGCGAGGCTTGCGCCTGGTGTGAGAATGACCGCCAGGAGCGCGCACGCCAGAAAACGCCCCACGGGGTTCTTTAGCTCGTGGTTCCCACATCCGAGATCGCGCTCTGGCTCGCGGGGGGCCTCGTTTCCGTCGGCCTTCTCCTCTGGCTCTTCACGCCTAGCTCTCGCCGGCGCGCTCCCGTCGTCACCTGGTGCGCCATCGGTGACGTCGCCGCCGAGCTCCCATCCATCGCGGGGATCACTCGCGGCGCGATTTGCGAAGGCAATGCCGTCGAGATCCTGCAGAACGGTGACGGCTTCTTTCCCGTCCTCTTGAAGGACATCGCCGAGGCGCGCGACTCGATCCATCTCGAGACGTACGTCTGGGGACTCGGCGAGATCGCCCGTCAGGTCGGTGAGGCACTGGCGGATCGGGCCAGAAGCGGCGTCGAGGTGCGTGTCCTCGTCGATGCTCTCGGCGCCCACACGCGCGACTCTTCCCTCTTCGAGGCCATGGAGAAGGCCGGGTGCCGGATTGCCGTCTATGCCCGGCCCTGGCCGCAGAACTTTCGCCGTTGGCACCACCGCACGCACCGAAAGATCTTCGTCGCCGACGGGCGCGTCGGCATCGTCTTCGGTCACGGCATCTCGGAGAAATGGAGCGGCAACGCGCAGGACGGAGAGCACTTTCGAGATACCGCCATCCGCGTCGTCGGACCGGTCGTCCATGCGCTGCAATCGGTGTTCACCGAGAACTGGATCGAGGAAACGTGCGAGCTGACGCTCGGCCAGAAGTATTTTCCTCCAGCCGAACGCGCCGGCGAGATCCGGACTCACGTCGTTTCCAGCAGCTCCGGGGAAGCGGTCTCGAACGTCGCCTTGCTCTACGGCATCGCGATCGCGTCCGCGCAGCGTGAAGTGATCATCCAGAATCCGTACTTCGTGCCGCGCTACGACACCGTCGAGCTCATGGAGCGGCGGATTCGCGATGGTGTCTCGATCCGTCTCATGCTGCCGGGCGAGCAAACCGATCATGCGCTCATCCGGCATGCCGGACACTACCTCGTGCGCGGCATGCTCGAAGCGGGAGTGCGCGTGTTCGAATACGATCGCACGCTCCTCCATCAGAAGACGATGATCGTCGACGGGATCTGGTCGCACGTCGGCTCGACGAACTTCGACGCCCGATCGCTCGAGTTGAACGAGGAAGTCTCGATCGGCGTCATCGACGCGAAGGTCGCGGCGGAGCTCGTGGCGGCGTTCGAAGCCGACCTGGAATTCGCGCGCGAGATCACGCTCGCCGATTGGGGTCGCCGTACCCTTTGGCATCGGACGATGGATGCCTTGGCGTATCGAGTCCGCGGCCAGCTCTGACCCCGACCCGCTACGTCGCCCACATGTAGGCGAGGACGACGGCGAGAATCACGAGCACGACGCGCGCGGCCGACATGAGGTGGGTGTTCCCGACCGGTCGGGCGCCCTTCGGACGGACCCCGCTCAAGGCAACGGCCGCGATGACGATGACGGTCGCGATGAGCACGCCGAACCAAGTGATGGCTCCCACGCCATCTGCGAACACCGGTGCGGCTCGTTCGGTGCTCTTCCGGGAAAAGCGGAAGGGGCTTTTCGGCGCGGTGCTCCCGAGATACGGATTCGCCAACAGGAGTATCCGCACATGGCCAGCTCGAGCACGCCGGCAGAGAGTCGCTTCGAACCGCCCGGGGCAGGGTCGTGGTCGCAAGACCCGGTGCATTTTCCGCGCCCGGTGACCCGCTATTTCGCGGAGACCCATCCCGCGCCGTTCAAGCGTGGCACCAACGACTTCGCGCGCTACTACGGGATGATCATCGACGGGCTCGAAATGGGGTACGTGAACGGGTTCGCGTACAAAAAGGTGTTGCCCGCGCCTGAAGGCGAGCTTCCGGAGCGATTCCAGCGTGCGGAGGAGACCTTCGCGAAGCAGCTCTGGAGAGAGCAGCTTCGCGATTGGGATGAGAATCGCAAACCGGCCTCGATCGCCGCGCACCGGGAGATCCAGGCCGTCGACCCGGATACACTCTCGGACGCCGAGCTCGCCGCGTATCTGACCCGCTGTCGTGACCACCACGTGGCGATGCTGGCCCAGCACATGCGCTTCACGGCCGGGGCGATGATCCCGACCGGCGACTTCCTCGCGCACGTCGGCGATTGGACCGGACTTCCGCCGGCCGAATTGCTCGGCCTCATGCGTGGCTCCGCCACGGTGTCGGCCGGCGGATCCGATCAGCTCGAACGGCTCAAGGCGGGATTCGCGCGGGACGCGAAAGCCCGCGAGCTCCTCCAATCGAGCGACGAGCCCGCGCGTGTGCTCGCGGCGCTTCGCGCCGCGCCCGGCGAAGCGGGCGAGGCGGTCTCCGGCTATCTCGATCTCGTCGGGAATCGGCTGCTCGACGGCTTCGACATCTCGGAGCCCACGGCGATCGAGATGCCGGACGCACTGCTCCGCTCGATTCGGAGCGCCGTCTCCGGAGAGCGCGAGCAGGCTTCGAACGTCGACGAGCTGATCGCCGGTGTGCGGCAGAAGGTTCCGGCGGAGCACCAGCGGGAGTTCGACGAGCTGCTCGGCGAGGCGCGCCTCACCTACCGTCTACGCGACGAGCGCGGCGTCTACAGCGACATCTGGGCTTCCGGCCTGATGCGCCGCGCGGTGCTCGCCGCCGGCCGCCGCGTCGCGAGCCGCGGCGGCATCGCCGACCCCGTGCATCTCGTCGACGCCAGCCTCGCCGAGATGTGCGCGCTCGTCACCGGAACGGGCGGGCCGTCGGCCGGCGAGCTCGCCGAGCGAGCCGCGTATCGCGCCGCGCACTCCGCCAAGGAAGTGCCGCCGACGCTCGGGCCGCCCGAGCCGCCGCCGCCCGACCCCTCCGCGCTTCCGCCCGCCGTCGGCCGGCTGATGCGCGCGATCGGGATCGCGCTCGGCCAAGTCTTCGGGAGCTCCGAAGCGCAGCACGACGAGACCGTCCTTCGCGGATTGGCTGCGAGCAAGGGCATCTATGAAGGCCCGGCGCGTCGCGTCTCGGGTCCGTCCGAGTTCGGGCGGATCGTCAAGGGCGACATCCTCGTGACGGAAGCGACGACCGAGGCGTTCAACATCCTGCTCCCGCTCCTCGGCGCGATCGTCACCGACAACGGCGGCCTTCTTTCTCACTCCGCGATCGTGGCGCGCGAGTACGGCATCCCCGGCGTGGTCGGGACGCGCGAGGCGACGGACCGGATCGCGGATGGCGTGCGCCTCCGCGTGGATGGAGGCTCGGGTGAGGTGACGGTGCTGGGGTGAAGAAGGTCGTCCCGCTCGAGAAAGCGCGCGAAACGTCGCTCTACGGCTCGAAAGCGGTGGGTCTCGGCGACGCCGCGCGACAGAAGCTTCCCGTTCCTCCCGGCGTCGCATTGTCGGGAGATCTCGTCGAGGCGGTTGCATCGGAGGACGGGGAGGCGATCGAGGAAGTGTTGAACGCCATCGGCTCCTTGCGGGGGCCGTTCGCGGTGCGCTCGTCCGCCGTGGACGAGGACGGCGCTGCCGCGAGCTTCGCGGGCCAGCACCTCACGGTGCTCAACGTTGCCTCGGCAAGCGAGGTACCCAACGCCATCCGAGAAGTCTGGTGGTCGGCGAACTCGGACTCCGCCATCACGTACCGCCAGAAGGTCGGCCTCTTCACTCGCCCGAGCGTCGGCGTCGTCGTGCAGACGCTGCTCGACCCGGCCGCTGCCGGAGTGATGTTCACGGAGAACCCCGTCACGGGTGCGGCGGAGCGGCTCATCGAAGCCACCTGGGGGCTCGGTGAGGCGGTCGTCGCCGGCCTGGTGATCCCGGACAACTTCCGGATCGACCGTGCGGGCCAGGTGCTGGAGAAGAAGCCCGGACATAAAAAGATTGCGATCCGTACGGTCGCGACGGGCGGCACGTGCGAGGAGAAGCTCTCCGCCGAGCGCGTCCAGCAACTCTGTCTCGACGACAGCCAGCTCGCCGCGCTCGCCGAGCTCGCGACCCGGTGCGAGCAGATCTACGGTCCCGCGCGCGACATCGAATGGGCGTTCGCCGACGGCACGCTCTATCTCCTCCAATGTCGAGCGGTCACGACCGGGCGCTCGGCCGAGCAGAAGAAGACGGGAGCGGTGCGGCCGAGCCCGATCGAAGCTCTGCGGCGCGTGCAGCTCTTCGCGGAGCTCGACCGGAAGGAGCTCGAGCAGATCGCGCAGCTCCTGAAGGAGCGCCGCTTCCCCAAGGGCGAAACGGTGATCATCGAGGGCTCGGGAGGCGCGGCCTTCTTCCTGATCGATTCGGGCGAGGCAGTCGTCACGATTCGCGGCAAGGAGGAAGCGACGCTCCGCCAGGGGGATTACTTCGGAGAGACTGCGCTGATCGACGGGGGGCCGCGCTCGGCGACGGTCACCGCCTCGACCGACCTCGTCTGCTACGGCCTCACCTTTTGGGAGTTTGGCCCGCTGGTGCAGGGAAATGCCGCGATCGCCTGGAAGCTGTTGCAGGCCCTGGCGAAGAGGCTACGCGCCGCCCAGCAAGCCTAGTCGGTTCACGCCACGACTTCTTTGCACTGGTGTCCCCGAGCTGTTACACCGGGGGGTACTATCCCTGACCGTTCGGCGCGAGAAACCGGTAGCGGTTTCCGCTTCTCTCTTTCCCGCACACAACTCTCAGGAAGTCTCGCCAGCGGCCGTCAGGTGTCGCCGGCGCTCGCAACTCACCTGAGAGGACATCACTGTGGGAAGAAAGCTTTATGTTGGGAATCTCGCGTACAACGTCACCACCGACGACCTGAAGGAGCTCTTCGGTCAGATCGGTAGCTGCGAGTCGATCGCGGTCATCAGCGACCGCGACACGGGCCAGTCCAAAGGCTTCGGCTTCGTCGAGATGAGCACGGACGCCGAGGCACAGAAGGCGATCCAGCAGCTCAATTCGACCGACTTCAAGGGTCGCGCGCTCAAGGTAAATGAAGCGAACGAGCGCCCGGGCGGCGGCAACCGCGGCGGCGGTGGCGGCGGCGGACGAGGCCGTTACTAGCCAGTAGGTTTTTCTCGGGAGTCCGCCCCGGTCCTGGTGACCGGGGCGGACCTCCGGACCTCACTCACTTCGACGGCGCCAGACGCTGGCGAGCCAGGGCTGCTGCTCCCGCGGCAAGCCCGGCGGCCGGTAATAGTGCTCGAGCTCGTCGAAGCCCGCGTCGGTGAGGTATCGCCGCCAGCCGGCGAGGTCGTGGTAACAGCCGTAGCGCTGTCCCGACCAACCCTCTTCGCCCTGACCACGGGGGTTCGAGGAGAAGAGCACGCCGCGCGGACGGAGCGCCGTGCGGAGCTCCCCGAGGACGCGCGGAAGCTCGCCACTCGGCACGTGGAACAGAGACGCGTTCGCGAAGATGCCGTCGAACCGGTTCGGCGGGAGGTCGAGGGCGAGAAAGCTCTGCAGCAGGACCTCGCAACCGGACTGCTCACGCGCCATCCGCGCCAGAGCCGCCGAGCCTTCGAGGCCGGTTACGACGTGACCGAGCGCGGAAAGGGCGATCAGGTCCCGTCCCGGGCCGCAGCCGAGATCGAGGATCGCGAAGGGCGCGGGACCTTCGATGTGCCGGAGCAGGGCATCGATGTTCTGGCGGACGTCGTGATTCCACGTCCCTTCGCGGAACTGCTCGGCCGAGCGGTCGTAGGACTCGAGCGTCCGCGCCGTGACGGTTGCGGGATCTTCGATGTCGGCGTCGCGCATGCTCCGCTGGCGCGCCGCGCGGTGCTACTTCTTCTTCCCGATCTGCAGGGTGCGGTTGTGGCTGTCCTGCTTGGACCGCAAGGCGGCGGCATCGCCTTGCTTGGCCGCGCTCTTCTGTTTGTCGCCACGCTGCTTCGACTTCGGTGATTTGTCGCCCATGGGTGCCTCCGTGCGAACGATCGCAGCCCGGGCACCAGGGAGCAAGCGGCATGTCGAGCGAAATCTACGCTCTGGTGTTCGAGCCACCGTATGCAAGCGCTCGGCGTCGACATCGGGGGGACCGGGATCAAGATCGCGCGAGTCGAAATGAGCTCCGGGAAGCTCGTCGGCAAGCGGCGTCGATTTGCGACCCCGGAGCCCGCGACGCCGCAAGCGATCACCGAAGCGGTCGCCGGAGTCGTGCGCGCGATGCGCTGGAAGGGGCCGATCGGCTGCGGATTTCCGGGGCGCATCGTCGACGGAATCGTTCGCCATCAAGGGAACCTCGACGAGTCGTGGGTCGGCAGCGATGCGGCGAAGCTGCTCCAGGATCGCACCCGCTGCCGAGTCACCGTCGTCAACGACGCCGACGCCGCAGGTCTCGCCGAGATGCGCTTCGGCGCGGGACACGATTTCCGCGGCATCGCGGTCGTGCTGACGTTCGGCACGGGCATCGGAAGCGCATTCTTCAGCGACGGGCGGCTCGTGCCGCACACGCAACTCGGCGCGCTCAAAGTCAGACAACGCCGCGCGGGAGTCTGGATCTCGAAGAAGCAGACGCGGGGCCTCAGCTGGAAGCAGTGGGCCGAGCGCGTGAATCGCTTCCTCGAGGAGCTGGACATCCTGCTCGCGCCCGAGCTCGTCATCATCGGCGGCGGCATCAGCCGGAACGCCGATCGATTCCTCAAGCACCTGCGCTCGCGTTGCTCGCTCGTGCCCGCGGTGCTCGAGAACGACGCGGGCATCGTGGGTGCCGCGCTGGCGACCCGAGCGCGAGCGTCGCGCCGCTAGGCGAGTTGCTGCAGGATGCCCTGCTTGCGGAGGAAGCCGGTGGACGCCGCGATCACGCGGCTGCGGGTGGCGAAGCGTTGCTTGCCGAGGCGCCGCAACGCGAGCGTCTCGACGTGGCCATTGCTCGCGATCCGTGTCGCGTCCTCGATGAGCCAACCCGCCGCGTCGCGCCCCATCGTCACCGCCCAATTGTCCCCGACCAACGATAGCTGGGATTTCATTGCTCGTTCTCCTTGAAGTCGATTGCGGAACATCAACAAGCGACGCGACTCTCCCTCGATCGCGTGAGGTGGGCTAGCCGTGAAATGCCCGAGCGCGGGCGGGAGATCCCCGTACGGGTTTTCCCGCACGTTCGGCGCTCAGCGAAACGCCGGCAACACGCGATCGATGAAGAGCTCGTAGCCCTCCCAGTCGAACGGCGCGCGGAGAGCGACGATCACCCAGGCGGCGCCGGCTCGCTGATATTCGCCGATGCGGTCGATCACCTGCTGCGGAGTGCCGAGAAGGATTCCCGGCTCGACCATCGCGGCGCCCGCGCCGAACTGCTGATGGAGAGCGTCGCGTCTTTTCTGGACGGAACCTTCGTCCGGCGCGATGCCGAGCCCGAGGTTGATGGTGCGGAGCACCGTCGCGGGATCGCGCTTCTCCTTCTCGCACCACTCGGTGAGCACCGCGTTCTTGTGCGCGAAGACGTCGGGCGCGAGGAACGGCGTGTTCCACGCGTCGGCGTGGCGCGCGACGATCCGGAGGAGGCGCTTCTCGCCTGTGCCGCCGATCCAGATCCGCGGGCGCTTCTGCACCGGCTTCGGCTCGCAGAACGCGTCCTTCAATCGGTAGTGCTTGCCCTCGAACGTCGTCTGGCGATTCGTGAGCAGCGAGCGAACGATCTGCGCACCCTCCTCGAGCTGATCGAGGCGGTCTTTGATCGGCAGGAACGGGATGCCGTAAGCCGCGAATTCCGGCTCGCTCCAGCCGCAGCCGAGGCCGAGCTCGAGCCGCCCGCCGCTCACGTGATCGATCGTGACCGCGGCGTTCGCGATCACGGCGGGATGACGGTACGGCACGCAGTAGACGAGACAGCCGACGCGGACACGCTTCGTCTCGGCCGCGAGCGCCGTCATGATCGAGACCGCCTCGAAGCAGGTGCCCGCCGGGTCGGGAATCGCGGGCGCGGGATAGAAGTGATCCCAAACGGAGGCCCACTCGAAGCCGTTCTCGTCCGCCATCCGCCACGTGCGGCGGAGCTCGTCGTACGTGCAATTCTGCGGGCCGGTATGGACGCCGAACTTCATGTGGGCGAAACCTGGTCCAACATCGCGAAACAAACAAGCGAGAAGCGAAAGGAAACACGATGACGACGCTCTCTTCGCGGATCGACGGGCTGCTCCGAGCAGCCACGGAATCGGGCGACGTGCCCGGCGTCGTGGCGGTCGTCGCCGACGGCGGCGACGTCGTCTACGCGGGCGCCTCGGGAAAGCGGACGCTCGGCGGCACGGACGCGTTCACGCCGGACACGATTGCGTTCTACGCATCGATGTCGAAGGCGATCACCGCCACCGCGGCGATGCAGCTCGTCGAGCAAGGCAAGCTGTCGCTCGACGCCCCGGCGGCGTCCGTTTGTCCCGAGATCGACGAGCTTCAGGTCTTCGACGGCTTCAGCCCGGACGGCACGGCGATCCTCCGCAAGCCGAAGAGCCGCATGACGCTCCGGCAGATGCTGACTCACACCTGCGGCTCGTCCTACGAGTTCTGCGATCCGACGTTGCTCCGCTACCTCGAGATGACGGTGACGCCGAACATCCTCTCGGCGACGAAGGCGACGATGAAGCGCCCGCTCCTCACGGATCCCGGCATTCGCTGGGACTACGGGCTCGGCATCGATTGGGCGGGGAAGATGGTGGAGGCCGCGAGCGGGCTCCGCCTCCGCGACTACATGCAGCGAAACCTCTTCGAGCCGCTCGGCATGCGCGAGAGCGGCTTCGGGGTCGCCGACTCCGTGAAGTCGCGGCTCGCCGGCGTGCACGCGCGCCAACCGGACGGCAGCCTCGTGCCGATCCCGTTCGCGATTCCCGGCGCCGAGGCCGAGGTCGACATGGGCGGCCACGGGCTCTACGGGCCGATGACCGACTACATCCGCTTCCTCCGCGCGATCCTGAACGGTGGCGTGCTCGACGGCGCGCGGATCCTCGAGGAGAAGACGGTTGCGACGATGCGCGCGAATCAGACCGGCGACATCGCCATGCGACCGATCCGCACGTCGATGCCGGACTTCACGAACGACGTCGAGTTCCTGCCGGGTGTCGACTGGCGATACGCGATCAGCTTCGCGACCAACCTGCAGGACATTCCGGGCATGCGCTCGGCCGGAAGCCTCTCGTGGGCGGGCATCACGAACAGTTACTACTGGATCGATCCGAAGAAGCAGTTGACCGCGGTCGTGCTGACCCAGATCCTGCCGTTCTTCGACGCGAAGGTGCTCGCGCTCGCAGGCGCGATCGAGATGGCCGTCTACGAAACGCACTGAGAAAGGAACGAGACATGCTGGGAGTCGTCGCGACGATCAAGGTGAAGCCGGGAACGGGAGCGCAATTCGAGGCCGTGGCGAAGGAGCTCGTCGCGCAGGTGGTCGCGAACGAGCCGGGCTGCAAGCTCTACGCGCTCCATCGCGCGGAAGCGGCCGACACGTATGTGTTCATGGAGCGGTACGTCGACCAAGCCGCGGTCGAGACGCACCGGAAGACGGAGCACTTCAAGGCGATCGGCCGGCGGATGGGCGAGTTCATGGCGGGCCCACCGGAGATCCTGCGGCTCGCCGAAGTCGAGTAGCGACTCGCCAATTTTTCCTCGTTGCCCCGCGTCGGCGCATTCGCGCTGCGCCGCGGCAGCCCCGCGATGCGCAACCTCCGATCGCGCCAGCGGGTTGGAGCAGTTAGCGACGAATCTGGAGGCAGCGATGAAAAGGGTTCTCTCGGCTCTGCTGCTCGCGCTCGCCCTCGTTCCGCTCGGTGCCGAGCCGAGCGCTGCCGGAAACGGTCTGCTCGGACTCGGCGGGGGCGGCCGGAATCACGTCGACCTAGGGCTCCGCGGAGGTCGCATCGGTTTCAGGAGCCGTCTCGAGACGGTCGATGGGCGGCACCGACACGTGCGCCGTTCCTATCACCCGCGTTTCTACTACTCGCACGGCTACTCGCCGTACTTCTACAGTCCGTACGCCTATTCTCGATACCACTACTACCACCCGTATTTTTACGGACCCTACGGCTACTCACCGTACTACTACGGTCCGTATTACGGTGCCTTCTACGATTCCTATGTCGTTTACCCGGCTCCGCCGATCGACGAGACGCGCGTCTACGTCCAGCAATCTTCGGGCGAGCAGGAGCTGGCGCCAGGATACTGGTACTACTGTCGGAGCGCGGGTGCGTACTATCCAAAGGTCGAGCGGTGCGCCGAGGAGTGGATCAAGGTCCCGCCGAAGGCTCAGCCATGACGAGCGAAGGGAGGCGAGTCACGCGGCGGTTCCACGTTCTTTTCTTGGCGACTGCGGTCGGGCTCGGCGGGTGCGCGAGCCTGCCCGTCGGTCCGAACGTCCTGGTGCTACCCGGGAACCGAAAGAGCTTGGCGCAGTTCCAAGCCGACGACACCGGTTGCCGAGAGTGGGCCGGGCAGCGAGTGGGTGTGACGCCCGCACAGGCGTCGAACCAAGATCTCGCCAACGGTGCGGCGATCGGGACGGTTGCCGGTGCGGATCGCCGCTACGGGGAGGGTTGGACGATTCAGAATCGCTACGACGCGGCTTACGTGCAGTGCATGTACGCGACGGGCAATCAGGTCCCACTCCCGAGAGGCTCGTCGGCCTACTCGGGACCGGTCGGAAATTCGGTAGTGGCGAGTGTGCCGCCGGGCGTTCCCCCTCCACCGGCAGGGATCCCACCGGCGCCCCCGCGTAGCGCGGCGCGATAGAGGCGCCTTCCGCGCGAGGTTTTCCTCGGCGAGGAGCTCGATCGCCGACATCGTGCTCGCGCGTGCGCCGGCGGAACCGCCGGCAAAGCGGGCGCGTCGAGCTCGGTCGTAGCCGAACGCGACGAGATCGACCGATTGCCCGAAGATCGCATGCGCGGGCAGGTCGTCGACGTCAACCGACTCATTCCTTCGATTCCTTGACAGCGAGTCGCGATCCGGCAGACGCAGGTCGAGGAGCCGGGTTGCATGAAGACCGCGCTGGTCACAGGTGCCGATCGCGGGATCGGCGAGGCCGTTTGCCGAGAGCTCGCCGCGCGCGGCGACCGCGTGATCGCCGTGTGCCTCGGCGATTCGTCGTCGCTCGGCAGTCTCGGCGTGGAGGTCGCGACGCGAATCGACGTGACGTCCGACGCGGACGTCGCGAAGCTCGCCGCGGCAGTCGGCACGCGGAGGATCGACGTGCTGCTGCACGTCGCGGGGATCGTCCGCGAGCGTCGGCTTGGCTCGTTCGACTACGGCGACCTCGCCCGCGAGTACGAGGTGAACGCGCTCGGCCCACTGCGCGTGACCGAGGCGCTGCTCCCGCGGCTCGGCGAAGGCTCGAAGATCGGCATCGTCACGAGCCGCGTCGGCTCGCTCGGCGAGAACGGCTCGGGTGGGCTCTACGGTTACCGGATGTCGAAAGCCGCGGCGAACATGGCGGGCATCAACCTCGCGCGCGAGCTCGCGCCGCGCGGCATCGCGGTCATCTTGCTCCACCCGGGGAGCGTGCTCACGGAGATGACCCGTGGCCTCGCCGAGCGAGGGGCCGTCGGCAACCTCGTCGAGCCGGCGTTCGCGGCGCGAGGTCTCGTCGCGCGGCTCGACGAGCTCACGATGGCAACGACGGGAACCTTCCGTCACGCGAACGGCGAATCGTTGCCCTGGTAGGAGGTCCGCGATGATCACGATGTACGGCTTCATTCCCGCGTGGGGGCTTCCCGACGTCAGCCCCTTCGTCTCGAAGACCGACCTCTACATCGCCGGCGCGCGCATCGGCATCGACTTCGCGAGCGAAGCCTACAGCTCGGCCAAGGCCGGCGTCGTCGGCCTCACGCGGAAGCTCGCCAAGCGCTTCGGCCCGATCGGCGTGCGGGTGAACTGCGTCTGTCCCGGCATCATCGAGACGCCGCGCTGGAAGAGCCCGGATCTCGTCGAGCCGAAGTTCGCCAAGCGCTGGCGACAGATGGCGCCGCTCGGACGCTTCGGCCGGACCGAGGAGGTCGCGAGCCTCGTCTTCTTCTTCGCGAGCGACGAGTCGTCGTTCGTGACGGGCCAGGACGTCGCGATCGACGGCGGATTCACCACGGCGGCGCGCTTCGAGTCGATCGACTGGGAGCCCGAGGACTGAACAGGAGTTTTCGTGTCGAACGACGATCGCATGTTCTCGGGCATTCGCGTTCTCGACTTCACGCAGTACCTGGCGGGGCCCACGGTCACGCGCTTCATGGCCGAGCTCGGCGCCGACATCATCAAGGTCGAGCAGGCACCGGGCGGCGATCCGTCGCGCATGCTGCCGCTCGTGCGCGACGGGCGGAGCATCTACTTCATCCAGCAGAACCGCGGGAAGAAGAGCCTCTGTGTCGATCTCGCGAAGCCGGAGGGCCTCGAGCTCGTCCGCGCACTCGCGGCGAAGGTCGACGTCGTCGTCGAGAACTACGGCCCCGGGGTGCTCGAGAAGCGCGGGCTCGGCTACGAGGATCTCCGCCGCGCGAATCCCGGGATCATCTTCGCCTCGATCTCCGCGTTCGGCCGCCGCGGGCCGCTCGCCGGCAAGGTCGGCTTCGATCTCGTCGCGCAGGCGTTCTCGGGGCTCGCACACATGACGGGCGATCCGGCCGGCCCGCCGCAATTCGTGCACATGGGCATCGCCGACGTCACGTCCGGCGTGCATGCATTCGGCGCCGTCGCCGCCGCGCTCTTTCACAAGCTCCGCACGGGGCGCGGGCAGGCGATCGACATCGCGATGGTCGATTCGCTCTACCACGCGCACGAAGTGAACGTTCAGGTGCACGCGAACTCCGGCGGCGCGTACGTGCCGATGCGCGCTGGCTCGCAGCATCCGATCACCGGGCCGTACGGCATCTATCGCGGACCGGAAGGTTGGATCGCGATCCTCGTGCTCGATCGACAATGGCCGGCGTTCACCGAGGCGATCGGGCGGCCCGAGCTCCGGAACGATCCGCGGTTCGAGACGGGCGCGCTCCGCGGCCAGAATCGCGCCGCGCTCACCGAGATCGTCGAGGCGTGGTTGAAGACGCTGCCGACCGACGCCGCCGTGCTCGAGACGTTCGAGCGCCATCGCGTCCCCGCTTCGCCGGTGCTTTCGGTCGCGGACACGATGACTCACCCTCACTTCGCCGCGCGGGAGATGGTGCGGCGTGTGCCGGACCCGCTCGCGGGCGAGGTGACGATCCCGGGGTTCCCGCTGAAGTTCTCGGAATTCCCTGAGCCCGCGAGCCTCGTCGCGCCGCTCCTCGGCGAGCACAATCACGAGATCCTCGCCGCGCATCTCGGCCTCGACGACGCGAAGATCCGCGCGCTCGGCGAGAGCGGCGTGCTCCATTCCGAGCGGCGGTGACGCTCGCGCTAGCGGCTCGATCGACGGCGCGCCGGTCGCGACGAGCGCCGGCCGAGCATCCGCAAGAGCAGCCGGAGGAACGCTTCGGTCGAGCGGTCGAGGTCGGCCGGTCCCTCATCGAAGATCGCGAGCGCGACGATCGCCTCGTACGTCAGGCGGCGAATCAACCAGCTCTCGATCTCGAAGTCCTCGTCGGCGCCGCGCGCGAATAGGGGAGAGAGACGCGACTCGACGAGCGTCGAGAGCGCGTCAACGGGACCGGGCGACGCAGCTGGCGACCGAAGGAAGGGGACTTCGCGGAGGAGGACGGCATAAAGGCGACGATCGGCGGCGAGCATGGCGACGATGCGCCGTACGAGAAGTGTGAGCGCCTCCTCGGGCGTTTCCCGCGCGAGCGCCGCCGGGAGGCCGTCGATGACCGTTTCGAAGTGACGGCGAATCGTTCGCTCGGCGAGCGCAGCGACGATCGCCTCCTTGCCGGGAAAGAACTGATAGAGCGTGCCGATGCTCACGCCGGCACGCGCGGCGATGTGGTTCGTGGTGAGCGCCGCCCAGCCGCGCTCGCGTAAAAGATGAGCCGCCGCTTCGACGATCGCGTCGACGCTCGCCTGCGCACGCGCCTGCCGTGGTCGCTTTCTCGGCGCGAGAACGCGCACTTGGCGCCGGCGGCGGGGGCTCGATACGGCGGGCATGCGAATGCGAGTATACGTGAGCAGTTACTCACATTAGAAGAGTGACGGAGGTTCTCGTCGATGAGCCAATACGCCAAGCGCGCCACGTCGCTCGTCTCCTTTTCGCCGCTCGAGCTCCTCGCCGGCCTGCGAGATCCGAGTCGCTTCGCTCCCGAGCTTCGCGCGTTCGGCTTGAGCGGCCCGCGCGCCGTGCTCGCGAGCCTCAAGAACTTCGCGATCACGGTTTGGGATCCGGCGAAATCCGATATTCGGCAGGGCATCAATGTCTTGATCGAAGGCGCCCTGCGGGACCCCAAGCCCGGGGCGCTCGAGGACGCTCGTCGGCGAAGCCCGGCCACCGCGGCGCTCTGGGAGCAGCGATACGATCCCGTTCTCGAGCTCGATTCCCTCGCCATGCTTCCCGACGGCACGCTCGGCCGCGAGTACGCTCGCTTCGTCCGCGACAACGGCATCGAGCCACTCGGCAATCAGGTCGAATGGGGCGAGGCGGAGAATCTACTGCAGTATCAGTTGCTGCGCGCCTACAAGCTCCACGACGTGCTCCACGTCGTGCTCGGCTGTCCCGCGAGTCCGCTCGGTGAGGTCCCGATCGTCGCCTTCTCCGTCGGGCAGGCGAGCACTGAAGCGAACACGGCCCAGGCTGCAGCAATCGCCCTCGCGGTGGTGCTGCTCCACATCGCGTTGAAGCGCACCGGGGAGTTCGCCGAAGCTTGCCGGCTGACCGGCGAATGGACACGCATCGGCGAGCGGTCTCGCCCTTACATCGAGCACCGCTTCGAGGAGATGATGGGAGAGCGCGTCGAGGCGGTTCGCGAGCGGGTGCTCGCCGGGAGCGGCGAGCCTACGGCTCAGGCTCGCTTCAGCTGACCCTGTTCGCTCGCCGTGTCGCGAGAGGCGGATGAGCCGAACCGCCGCAAGGCGGGGATCGGCGTCGCCTCGTCGAGCGGCAGCGAGAAAGGCATTTGCGAAGCCGCCGCAAGCGGCATGCGCACTCGAAACGTCGCGCCACGCCCCACGCCTTCGCTCGCGGCCTCGATCTCTCCGCCTTGGGCATCGAGCAGGTGTCGGCTGATCGTGAGGCCGAGGCCGAGCCCGCCGTGCCGGCGCGTCGTCGAGGGGTCGCCCTGGCGAAAGCGGTCGAAGATGAAGGGGAGGACGTCCGGCGCAATCCCTTCACCGGTATCGCGGACGACGACTTCGCCGAACTGGCCCTGACGAGTCACCTCGATGCTGACGTGACCGTTCGCCGGAGTGAACTTCACGGCGTTCGAAAGCAAGTTGGTCACGACCTGCTGCATACGCGTCGGATCCGCGAAGATCGGCACGCTCTCGTTTCCGGTCGTGAGCACGAGTGCGATGCCACGCTCCGTCGCGTGAAAGCGCACCGTCTCCGCGGCGTCGCGAACGGCGTCGGCGAGATCCATCGGCTCCGGCCGGATCGAGAGCTTGCCGGCCGCGATCCGCGAGCTGTCGAGGAGATCGTCCAGCATGCGAACCTGCGCTTGCGCGTTTCGTTGGATCGCCCGGCCGGCGCGCTCGCGCGCGGCCGGACCGGCGGCTTCGCTGACGAGAACGCTCGCCCAGGTGACGACCGCGCTCAGCGGGGAGCGCATCTCGTGCGACAGGAGCGCCAGGAATTCCTCCTTGCGCTTGTCCACTTCGCGCGTCGACTGCAGGGCGGTGACGACCTGGTACGCTCCCGAGGCGAAGGTCGCGAGGTTGCCGAGCACGCGGACATCTTCCGCATCGAACTTTCGCTGCTCGTCGTTCGCCATCACCCAGAGAGTGCCGATCGGACGATCCGCGACCGAGAACGGCTGGAGGAGAGCTTCGACGATCGGAGGAGATGCCGCTTCGAGGTACGGGTAGTGTCGCGCGGGGCGATCAAAGAGTTGGGGCGCGTTCGTGTCGATGACGACGCCGCATGGGCTGAAATCCCGCGGAGTCGTCCCGCCGAGATTCTTCTCGAACACGCCCGCGATCGCCGACCACCGAAAGATCCCCCGGCCGCCTTCCTCCTCGATGAGGCTGATGCCCGCGGAATGCGCCTCACAAAGCTCGCGCGACGTCTCGACGAGCTTCTGCAGAATGTCGCCGGGCGAAACCGCCAGATGACGCGCCAGCTCGACCAACGCGCGGTTCTCCGCTTCGTATCGGGGCGCTCGCGTCGGGCGCCGCTCGAGCTCCGCGGTCGCGACTACGCTGTCGACGGGGGCGCTTTCGCGCCGATTCATATTGTCCATCCCCCGACCGGACGCTTTGCTACCGAAACAGGCTGACGGTACGGGCTCTCCGCCGCGGTTGCAAGGCGATTTTTGGTTGATCGCGTCATGCGCAGCGCTCGGGGGCCTTCGCGGGTGCCGCGATCGCCGTCACGAGCTCCGTAAGGGCGTCGATTCCTGGGCTATTTGCCGCCCGGCGATGACTACCAGCGCGCGGTGAGCGCGATGAAGACCTTCCGTCCCGCCTTCTGCGTGACGTTGTAGGTGCCGGGAAAGAAGACGGTGTCGAGGATCTGGTTCGCGACGCCTTCGTCGGTCAGGTTGCTGCCGCCGATCGTGACGGACCAGAGCTGACTCTCGGGGCCGACACTCACGCGGCTCGAGAGGAAGAACGTGCCGGAAACGCGCGTCGTCGGATCGAGGTCCGTGTCCGTGAACTGCTCGCCCGTGTAGAGGAAGTCGGTCGAGGCGCGCATGCCGAGACCCGCGAACGGCAGTGGCAGCGTCACCGTCGGCGTGAGTGACGCCGTCTCCTTCGGCGCGAGCGCGACCGGGCGGCCGCTCAGGTCCTGCGTCGTCTTCAGGCCATCGGGCACGGGTGCCGGGGCGTCTCGGTATTCGTCGTATTCCGCGTCGAGAATTCCGAGTGCGCCGCCGACCTCGAGGAACTCGAGCGGCGTCAGCCACCGGAAGTCGAGCTCGATGCCCTGCGCCGTCGCGCTGCCGGCGTTCGCCACGTCGAAGAACGCGCCGTTGAACGCGAGCACCTGGAGATTCTCGAACTCCGTGCGGAAGAGCGTGAGGTTCACGCCGAGCGAGCGATCGAAGAGCATGCTCTTCGCGCCGAGCTCCCACGTCCCGGCCTTCTCGTTCTCGAACTCGAGGTCGTCACCGGTGAACGAAGAGCCGTTGAAGCCGCCGCTCTTGAAGCCGCGCGCCCACGTCACGAAGAACGTCGCGTCCTCGCCCCAGAAGTATTGCAGCGACACCTTCGGCGAGAGGTCCGATTCCGATCGCTCGAGAGTCGGCGCCGCGTAGTCGCGCGCGCTGAGCGCCGTTTCGATGATGCACGGCGCGCCGAGCGCTTTCAGCGCGCATTGCCCCGCGCCGGTCGCGAGTGACTCCTTCTTCTCGTGGTTGAAGCGGAGGCCCGGCGTGATCGCCCAGTCCTCGAGGAATCGCCACGTGAGCTGGCCGAACCATGCGAGCGCGGTGACGTCGAGATCGTAGTCGAGGCGATAGCGGTCGTCGCCGACCACCCCGCCGCCGACGAGGTTCAGCACGTCGCCGATGCCCGGCAGGAAGACGACGCCGGTGCCGAGGCCGTTCTGCGCCGACGCGAGCTGGAGCACGTCGTCCGTGCCGAGGTAGCTGCCGAAGTCGTTGCCCGCGACGATCTGCGAGACCTGCGTGAACTCCGAGCGGAAGAAGTAGCCGCCGGTCACGAGCTCGAGCCCGTGTCCCCAGCCGAAGGGCCCCTCGGGCGCGTGCGCGGCGATGCGGAGCTCGACCGACTGCTGGTCGTAGTCCGAGACGACGGGCAAGCGGCCGATGTCGGCCGGCGACGCGTCGAGGTCGACGATGCTGTCGATGCCGAGCGAGGTGTTGCCGGCGACCAACGTCAGCTCCGCGTCGTCGAAGCCCGCGAGCGCGCCGAGCGCCCACGTTGCCTTCATGGTCTGCGCGAGAGCGTCCTTGTCGAGAAAGCCGTCCGTGTCCTGCGAGAGCTGGTGATCCGTCGGGTCGTCCTCGACTCGCGGGTCGAAGCGCTCGAGGTACGTGCGCGTGTCGTCGTCGAGCTTGTAGAGCTGGAGCGGCCAGTAGCGGCTCTCGATCCGCGAGGCGAGGAACGTGAAGTCGACCGTGACGTCGTCGGTCGGGAGCAAGCGAAGCTTCCCGCGCAGGGCATCCTGGCGATAGCGGTCGTCGTTGCGATCGAGCTTCGTGTTCTCGAGCTCGCCGAAGCGATCGAAGTGAAGGCCGGCCAGGCGCACCTGTAACCACTTCGTGATCGGCCCACCGGCCGCGGCCTCGAAACGGCCCTCGGCGGGCAGCGCGCCGCTCAGACGAACGTCACCGGAGAAGACGTCCGTCGGGCCTGCGCTCGTCGTGTTGAAGACGCCGGCGACGGTGTTCTTGCCGAACAGCGTGCCCTGCGGGCCGCGCAGCACCTCGATCCGCTCGATGTCGAAGAGGGCGTCCGCGACGTAGGAGGGACGGCCGAAGAAGAGATCATCCTGCACGAAGCCGACGGAGCTCTCGAACGCGCGCGTTCAGCGGGTTCGTACCGAAGCCGCGGACGTTGATCTGCGCGAGCGCCGGGTCGGTGTCGGACGAGAACGTGAGGTTCGGGATGTACGGCGCGAGGTCCTGCATGTTCGTCGCGCCGACGTCCTTCACGAAGTCGCCGTCGACGGTGGAGATCGAGATCGGCACGTCCTGCGCGGACTGCTCGGTCTTCTGCGCGGTGACGACGATCTCCTCGATCGCGCGCGGAGGCGCTTCCTGGGCGCGGCCCGTGCCCGCCCAGATCAGAGCCGCCAGGGCGGCGGCTCGTAAACGCGCCGTCATCACTTCGACTTGTCGACTGCGGCCATCGGGTCGAGCGATCCGCCGTCCGGCGCCGGGACTTCGCGAACGCGATCCTCGACGTCGTCGAACTCGAGGCGGAGCGCGCGGCACATCGTCGCGTGCATCTCGTAGAGGCACGTCACGTAGGTGAGCTCGAGGATCTCGACGTCGTCGAGCGACGCGCGAAGCGCATCGAACACGGCGTCCGGCACGCGCCCGCCTTCGAGCACGAGGCAATCCGTGTAGGCGAGCACGGCGCGCTCGACGGGCGAGAAGCACGTCGCCACCGACCACGCGGGGATCGCCGTGATCTTTTCCTCGGTGATGCCGACCTCGCGGCACGCCTTGCAGTGCTGCGAGAACACGAACTGGCTGCCGCGCGCGAAGCCGGCGCGTGTCTGCGCGAGCTCGCGGAGCTCCGGCAGCGAGCTTGCGGCTCGGGTTCCGGTAGAAGACGAAGCCCGCGACGCGCGTGATCGAAGCAGTCGGGCACGCCGGCGAAGACGGTCCACCAGTTTCCCGGGGTGCCCGTCGCGGTGCCGGGCTACGCGACCGGATCACGGTCGCCGAACAGCATCTCGTACATCTGGCGCGCGGTCTCGTGGGCTTCGGCCCCGGGACTTGTCGGAGACGAGGCATGGCGTTCTCCTCAGGCGAGACGGCGTATGTCCTTTTCGTATTCGCCCCAGCCGACGAGCTCTCGCGTTTCGTCGAACGTTGCACGCGGCGTCGTGCCTTCGCGCTCGGCGGCGAGATCCGCGGCCGCGTCCCGCATCGCGGCGATCGAGCGGAGGAGCAGGGTGACGGGGTAGATCGCGAGCGCGTACCCCATCTCCTCGAGCTCCTTCGCGCCGAGCCACGGCGTGCGCCCGCCCTCGACCATGTTCGCAGTCTTCGGTCCGGGCACGAGCTCGCCGTAGCGGCGCATCTGGTCCGCGCTCTCGGGCGCCTCGAGAAACGTGAGATCCGCACCGGCGTCGGCGAAGGCACGTGCGCGCCAGATCGCCTCGTCGAAGCCGTTCGTCGCGTTCGCGTCGGTGCGAGCCATGACGAGCACGTCGAGCCCGTGCTCTTCGCGCGCGCACACGGCCGCGCGGATGCGGCTCACGGCCTCGTCGCGATCGACGACCTCCTTGCCGGAGGTGTGGCCGCAGCGCTTCGGCCAGCGCTGATCCTCGATCATCACGCACGCGACGCCGGCGCGCGCGAGGCCGAGGATCGTGCGCGCGACGTTTGCGACGTTGCCGTAGCCGGTGTCGGCGTCGGCGAAGACGGGGAGCGACGTCGCCGCGCAGACGTCACGCGCCTGATCGAGGACCTCGCCGTAGCCCATGAGACCGACGTCCGGGAGCGCGAGCTTCGTCGCGGCGACGGAGAAGCCGCCGAGGAACGCGGCCTCGAACCCGGCACGCTCGATCATGCGCACCGACAGCGCGTCGAAGCAGCCCGGCGCGCGCAGGATGCGTCCGCTCTCCAGCCGGCGGCGGAGCGCCCGGCCTCCGGCCGACTCCGGGCGCTTCGGAAAGGTGCTCACGCGGTCGCCTTCTCCTGAGCGTCCGTCGCCGCCGCGACGAGCACGTCGCGAGCTTGGAGGACGTGCTCGGCCATCAAGCGTGCCGCGCGCTCGCCGGTGCCGTCGCAGATCGCCCGCACGATGAGGCGATGGAACATCGCCGAGCGCGTCAGCTCCTCGCGCGTGAATCCCCGATACGCGCGGAGCACGAGCGGGTTCTCTATCGTCGTCTCGAGCGCCATCGCCACGAACGGGTTCTGCGCCATCGTCGCGATCGTGCGATGGAGCGCCGCGTTCGTGGCGCGCACGCGCGCGAAGTCGTCGCGCGCGGGCTCGTCGCTCACGACCGCGTCGAATGCGGCCGAGATCCGTTCGAGCTCGACGCGGTCGGCGTCGGTCGCGTGCTCGGCCGCGAGCTCGCAGGCGAACGCCTCGAGGCGTGCGCGGAGCTCGTAGAGGTCGGAGATCTGGTGTCCCGAGAGGTCGCGCACGCGTGCGCCGCGACGCTTCTCGAAGACGACGACGCCGTCGCGCTCGAGCCGGCGGAGCGCCTGCCGGACCGGGGTTCGCGAGATCCCTTCGCGAGCCGCGATCGCGGTCTCGATCAGCCGCTCGCCTGGGCGGTAGCGACCCTTGCCGATACCCTCGCGGAGCGCCCGGTAGGCGACGTCGCTCTGGTCATCTCGCTGGGCAGCCATAGATGCGCTTTTGTATACAATCAGGCGATTTACAAGCAATAGAAGCGTTGGATCCGACATGATTGTATACGGAGGTTCTGGATCGCTCGCGGCGGTGGCGTCCCGAGTGGCCGCTTGGTAGTCGGGCGAAGTGCCCGCCAAACGCAAAGCGCTGCCCGCCCGGCCGGCCAATACCGGCACGCATCCGATGAAGCGCACGCGGACGAAGGCCGAGGAGCAAGCCGTCGAGCGCTTGCGCGAGATCTGCCTCGCGCTCCCGGATGTCGACGAGAAGATCGCCTGGGGCGAGCCCACCTGGCGGGCCGGCAAGCTCTTCGCGCAGATGGACACGCACCATCACGGCGCCGAGTCACGTCGCCGTCTGGCTCGCGCTGCCGCCCGGTCGTCCAGGAAGCGCTTGATCGCCGAGGACCCGGAGACCTTCTTCCGGCCGCCCTACGTCGGCCACAAGGGCTGGGTCGGCGTCCGGATCGACGGGCGGCGTGACTGGAAGGTCGTCGCGAGCGTGGTGCGCGACTCGCACGCGTTCGTCTCTTCTTCGGTGCCGGCGAAGCGGCGCGCGCCGAAGAAGCTCGCCACTGACGAATGAAACGTCGCGGCTTTCTCGCCGCCGCGATCGGCGGCGCGATTCTCCTCCCGTTCCGCCGCGCCCGGTCGGCCGAGACGTTCGAGGTCGTGAAGAGCGAGGTCGAGTGGCGCGCGCTCCTCTCGCCCGAGCAGTACGCGGTGCTTCGCGAGGAAGACACCGAGCGCGCGCACTCGAGCGCGCTCGTGCACGAGGCGCGCGAGGGGACGTACCACTGTGCGGGTTGCGATCTGCCGCTCTTCTCGTCGGCGACGAAGTTCGACAGCAAGACCGGCTGGCCGAGCTTCACGGCGCCGCTCGAGAATGCGATCGGCACGCGCGAGGAGGGGATCCAGTATTTCTATCCGCGCACCGAAGCGCACTGCCGGCGATGTGGCGGGCATCTCGGGCACATCGAGAAGGACGGACCGCCGCCGACGGGGCTTCGCTACTGCATCAACGGCATCGCGCTTCGCTTCGCGCCGCAGGGCGGCGCGGCGGAGGCGCCGCGCGCAACGCGAGAGCGCGCGACGTTCGCGGCGGGCTGCTTCTGGCACGTGGAGGTCGCGTTCCGGAAAGTTCCGGGCGTGATCGAGGTGACCTCCGGCTACATCGGCGGCACCAAGCCGAATCCGACGTACGAGGAAGTGTGCACGGACACGACCGGGCATGCCGAGGCGGTCGAGATCGAGTTCGATCCGCGCGCGACGAGCTACGATCGCCTGCTCGAGGTCTTCTGGAACGAGCACGATCCGACGACGCCGAATCGGCAGGGTTGGGACGTCGGCTCGCAGTACCGCTCGGCGATCTTCTTCCATTCGCCGGCGCAGAAGGCGTCCGCGATCGCGTCGAAGGAGCGGCTCGAGATGAGCGGCCGCTGGAAGAACCCCATCGTCACACAGATCGTGCCGGCCGAGACGTTCTACCGCGCGGAAGAGAAGCACCAGCGCTACTTCGAGAAGCACCCCGAGGAAGAGCTCGGCCGCGCCGCGCAGCAGTAGAGGAACCCGTCCGAGTAACCGGTTAGTCGGACGGGTTCCCCGCTTTATTCTTCGAACGCGTCGCTCGAGCGCTTCCGCCCGCCCGGTCCGCTGTAGACCGTGCCGTAGCTCGGCTCGCGAGCGAAGCGGATCGCTGCGAGCAAGTCTTTGGCGCGCGTCCACTCTTCGACGAGCCGGTCCTCGGCCGCGTAGTCGAAGGGATCCCCGAGCGCACGCTCTTCGTCGTCCCCCGGCGGCGGCGGGTGATCGACGAGCCAGCGCGCGGTGATGCGCAGTGCTTCACGCGCGGGGACGCGGTCGCGATAGCCGAGATCCTGGCGGATGCGGCCGAGATCGAGCACGCGATGCGTGGAGAGCGGCAGCGCGAGGAGAGGGCGCGCCGGCAGCGCCACCTCGTAGGGCAGTGAGATGATCTCGAGCTCGCGGCCGAGCGTCGCGGCCACGATCTCGATCACCTGGCGAACCGAGAGCACCTCGTCGTCGGCGACGTTGTAGACCTTGCCTGCGGCGGCGTCGGGCCGATCGACGGCGAGCAGAATCGCGTGCGCGAGGTTCTCCGTGTAGCCGTGATGGTGGAGCGTGAGGCCGCCGTCGGCGACGATCATCCGCTTCCGGCCGTCGAGCAGGCGGCGCACGATCAGCCACTCGCGCGGCGCGAGCTGGTAGGGGCCGTAGACCATCGGGTAGCGGAAGTGCGTGGCGCCCGGGTGACTCGCGAAGACCGCCTCCTCGGTGCGGACGATGCGGAAGCCTTTTTCGTCGTCGCCGACCTCGTGAACGAGCGGCGCGTCTTCCCTGGTCGGTACCGGCAGACCCGGCGGATCGTGGAGCCACGGGTTCATCCAGCCGCGGTACGCGGGCACGCCGCCGACGGAGAGGAAGCGGCCCGTGCGACCCTTCACGACCTCGGCGATCCGGCGGAGGCGGCCGTACATCGAGAGCACGACGTCGAACGTGCGTCCCTCGAGCGCGCTGCGGAGCGCATTTTCGTCGAACGGATCGTGATGGAGGTGCTCGATTCCTGCCGGTGTCTCGCGACGCTCATGAACGCCGCGATGAAGGATCGTGACCGCGTGCCCGCGCTCGACGAGCCCGCGAACGAGCGGGAGCCCGGTCGGGCCCGTGCCTCCGATGACGAGCGTGCGAGTTGCCACGAGCGCTCATAGCACGCAGACTCCGCGAGACCATCCGTGGACGAAGCAGGAGAAGCCCCGCGCGCCGAGTACGAGCGCCGGCTCGTGCGGCGGCGCGAGCGCGTCGCCCACGGCGACCGGCTCGATCGCCGCATCTCGGCCGCGCGCGGCGTGACGTTCCTCGCCGGAGGCGTCGTCGCGTGGCTCTCGCTCGCACGCGGTGAGCTCGCGGGCGAATGGCTCCTCGTGCCCGCGGGCATCTTCCTCGCGCTCGTCGTGCTCCATGACCGCGTGATCCGCGCGAAGCGGCTCGCGGAGCGCGCGGTCGCCCACTACGAGCGCGGGCTCGCGCGGCTCGACGATCGCTGGGTGGGGAAGGGCGCGCGCGGCGAGCGCTTCCTCGAGAACGACTCGGGAATCGGCGAGGATCTCGATCTCTTCGGCGAGGGCTCGCTGTTCGAATTGCTCTCGACGGCGCGGACCGGCGTCGGCGAGAGCACGCTCGCCGACTGGCTGCGGAGCCCGGCCGAGCCGGCGGAGATTCGCGCGCGCCAGGAGGCGGTGAACGAGCTCCGCCCGCGACTCGACCTTCGCGAGCAGCTCGCGCTCCTCGGCCGAGGTGTGACCGAAGCCGTCGAGCCCGCGTTCCTCGTCGCGTGGGCGGAGAAGGCGCGGGACGATTTCCCGGCGGTCGCCCCGATCGCCGGCGCTTTCCTTTCTTCGATCACCACGGCCGCCCTCGTCTACTGGCAGGCGTTCGGCGGCGCGCCGGAGCCGTTCCTGGGCGCCGCGGCGGTGCAGGCTCTCTTCGCCGGCAGTCTCCGCCGCAAGGTCGACGCCGTGCTCGAAGGCTTCGATCGCGCGACGCGGAATCTCTCGCTCCTCGCCGAGATCCTCGTTCTCCTCGAGCGCGAGCCGGTCGCGGCCGCGCGGCTCGTGGCGATCCGGCGGAGCCTCGAGACGGACGGCCTACCGCCGTCGCGGCGGATCGCGAAGCTCGCGGTCCGCGCCTACCTGCTCGATTCCCGGAAGAATCAGTTCTTCGCGCCGTTCGCGGCGCTGCTTCTCTGGCGGACGCAGCTCGCGATCTCGATCGCGCGATGGCGCGTGCGACACGGAGCCGCCGTCGGGCGGTGGGTGTCGGCGATCGGCGAGATCGAGGCGCTGCTCTCGTTCGCGAGCTACGCCTACGAGCATCCCGCGGATCCGTTTCCCGAGATCCTTCCGGACGGGCCGATCTTCGACGGCGAGGGCCTCGGGCATCCGCTGCTCCCGGAGAGCCGCGCCGTGCGGAACGAGCTCGGCCTCGGCGGCGAGCTCCACGCGCTCGTCGTGAGCGGCTCGAACATGTCGGGCAAGAGCACGCTGCTCCGCACCGTCGGCGTGAACGTTGTGCTCGCGCTCGCGGGCGCGCCGGTGCGCGCGACTCGGCTGCGTCTCTCGCCGATGGCGCTCGGTACGTCGATCCGCGTCCGCGACTCGCTCCGCGAAGGGCGCTCGCGGTTCTACGCCGAGATCGTTCGACTCCGCGAGATCCTCGACCGCGCGCGCGGACCGCTACCGCTGCTGTTTCTCCTCGACGAGGTGCTCCACGGCACGAACTCGCACGACCGGCGGATCGGCTCCGAGGGCGTGATCCGCGAGCTCCTCGCACGCGGTGCGATCGGTCTCGTCACCACGCACGACCTCGCGCTGGCCGCGATCGCCGATGCGCTCGCGCCGCGCGCCGCGAACGTCCACTTCGAGGACCACCTCGAGGACGGCAAGATGACGTTCGACTACCGCATTCGCCCCGGCGTCGTGGAGAAGAGCAACGCGCTCGCCCTCATGCGCGCCGTCGGCATCGACGTCTAGAGACGGCACCCCCTCAGGGGGTCGGGCGAAGCCCGGGGGGTGAGGACTAGGCGCCGATCGGTCGCGAGTCGGCGAGCGCGAGCCAACCGCGCGCGATGCGGTAGAGCACCCAGAGCCCCGTCGCGACCATCAGCAGCCAGCCGAACGGAATGCCGATGATCGTGACGAAGAGAAGCACCGCGACGATCATCGACAAGAGCGCCAGCCAGAACGTGCTGAGCTGCCACCGGAAGTGCGATTCGAGAAACGTTCCGCCCGCTTCGCCGCGCTTCACGTAATTGATGATGACGGCGATGATCGAGGGCCAGCCCGTGAGAAATGCCGTGACCACTGCGGCGGACGAGATGACGCCCATGACCGCGCTGAACGCGTGGAGCGCGTACATGAGATGGGTGACGCGGGTGAGGGGAGCGACGTCTGCCATGGGCAGAAGGTACGCGCGCCTCCTGACTACGGCAACGCAGCGTGATTGCTGCGCGATGCAGCGCGACTACTGCGCGACCATCCCGCCGTCGATGACGAGCTCGGCGCCGACGCAGAACTTCGATTCGTCGGAGGCGAGAAACAGACAGCCGTAGGCGATCTCCTCGGGCTTGCCGAGGCGCCCGATCGGCTGGGCGGCCGCGAAGTGTGCTTCGATCGCGGCGGGATCCGGATAGAGATTGATCGCCTCACGAAGGAGCGGCGTGTCGACCGCGCCGGGATGAATCGAGTTCGCCCGCACGCCTTCCTTCGCATGCGTCACGGCAGTCGACTTCGTGAGGAGGCGTACGGCCCCCTTCGACGCGTGGTACGCCGCGAACCCGTTCGAGCCGATGATCCCGTACGCGGAGGAGATGTTGATGATCGAGCCGCCGCCGTTCTTCTTCATGAGCGGCACGGCGTACTTCGTCGCGAGGAAGACGCCCTTCACGTTCACGTCCATGATGTGGTCGTACTCTTCCTCCGTCGTGTCGACTTCCGTCTTCGGGCTTTCGACGCCGGCGTTGTTGACGAGCACGTCGAGGCGGCAGAAGCCGGACTCGGCATGGTCGATCATCGCCTTGATCTCGGCGTGGACCGCCATGTCGGCGCGGAAGAACTCGGCGCTGCCGCCTTCCTCGCGCAGCGAGCGCGCGAGCGAGTTGCCCTTGTCCACCTGGATGTCGACGAGGATCACGCGCGCGCCTTCTCGCGCGAAGAGGCGAGAGGTGGCTTCGCCGATTCCCGAAGCGCCGCCTGTCACGATTGCGACTTTGTTCGCCAGCCGGCCATTCGCCATGGCGCGTCCTCCTTCAGGAGGACGTGTCACGCCCCGGGATCGATCGCCATCGATCGAAAGTGCTCAGATCGTGATCGGTCGGCGTGAACGAGGGGGCCTGCGGTCTTCGACGATGAGCTCCGAGCCGGGATGCGATGCGGCGATCGTGCGCGCGCACACCATCGCGGCTTCCTTCGTCTCGAAGATCTGCGACGGCGACTCCTCGCGCCCGAACGTCCACCGTCCGTCGACGAAGCGCACGCGGAAGCGCAGAGGATCGCTGCGCAGTGCGTCGCAGAGGGGGCAGGTGGCGGATCGGGCGGCGTTCATCGTCGTTGCCTGCACGACCTAGAACAACCGACCGCCGTGTCGGTGGCGGCGCTCCGCCGGGTCACGGACTCGCCTTCGGCGACTCCTCAGTTCAGCGACTGGAAGCCGAGGATGCCGGCGAGAACCTGCCCGAGGATCGAGTACTGACCGTCGGCCTGCTCGCCGTATTCGTGGCGGCTGTTGTAGCCGTCCTCGTAGCCGCGCCGGAAGCCCTCGCGGAAGTAGTGACGGTACGTGTCGCGATCGACGTAGTAGCGATCGTAGCCGTAGCTCGCGTCCTGGTAGGCGTACGCCTCGCGGTAGCTCGGCGCCCAGCCGTCCTCGCGATCCGCCTGACCCGAGTAGAAGCCTTCCTCGTAGCCGTAGCGCACGGCGCGTCGGAGAAGATCGGCGGCGTGCTCGTTGATCTCGTAGTTCCGGCCGGCGCGGCGATAGCGGTACACCGGCGCCGAATAGAAGTACGGATCATTGTCCCAGTGGTCGTCGCGATAGAGCTCGACGCGCCGGCGCTGGTCGCGCAGGTGGTCGAGGTAACGCTGATGCGCGCGGACCTGGGCCGCACGGCGCTGCCGGCGGAGCTGCTCCGCCTCCGCCTCGAGCTGACGCTGTTCGGCGGCGAGCTGCCGGCGGTACGCATCGAGATTCCTTCGATGCTGCTCCGTGAGCTGCCGCTGGTTCTCCTTCGACAGCCGCTTGGCATGCGCGTAGCGGAGCTCCGCATCGTGGCGCTGGCGCTCCGCCTTGTCTTCGCGCTTGTCCTCACGGCGATCTTCCTTCGCGTCCTTCGCGCGGCGCGCCTGCTCGTGAGCCCAGGCGTCCGGCTTCGCGCGCTGGTTCTGGAGCTTCTGTTGCTCGCGGAGGAGCTCGTCGCGGCGGGCTTCGTTCTTATCCTCGACGCGGGCGCGGTTCTCCTTCAGCTCGCGAGCCTGCATCTTCTCGAGGCGGTCTCGTTCCCGGGCGCCGTTCTCTTCGTGACGACGTTCCTGCACCTTGACCGCCTGGCGACGGAGCTTCTCCTGATTCTCCTGCTGCGCTTTCTCGGCTCGCCCCCGGTCGCGCTCGCCGTGCTCCGCCTGCGCGCGCGCGGCGCGCTCCTGTTCCTTCTGAGCCTGGCGCCGGTCGCGCTCGGCGTTCTGTGCCTTTGCGGCGCGCGCGGCGTTCTCCTGCTCCTTCTGGGCACGGCGCTGGTCGCGCTCCGCGTTCTGTGCCTGCGCGCGCGCGGCATTCTCCTGCTCTTTCTTGGCTCGCCGCTGCTCGCGGTCGGGTTTCTCCGCTTGCGCGACGCGCGTGGCGCGCTCTTGCTGCTTTTGCGCGCGCCGCTGCGCCCTCTGCTCCTCCCGCTTGTCGGCGGCGAGGGTCGGCGTGACCGATGCGGCCCAGGCGACCAGGACTGCTACTGCAATTGGCTTGAGATTTTTGAGATTCATCGCGCCCTCCTCGGAGCGAGAGGTGCTGCACTCCTCACAACCCCCGGCTGGCGAATCAGACTCGCTCGCCGCCCGGGGCCTTTGTCGAACGCGGGGCCGGCATGTATCCCTTCTCGCGCATGCTCCCGGCAGCGCTCGGCTTTTTCGCGATCTTCGCGGTCGTCACGTGGGCTGTCATTCGCAGGACGGCGCTCACGCGCTTCGACGACCGCGCGATGGCCGCGATCGCGCGCCGCCGGACGAAGGCCCTCGACGGCATCGCCGCGCCGCTCTCGGTGCTCGCGACCATGGAGCCGTTGATCGTGCAGAGCCTCGTCGCCTTCGCGATGCTCGTCGTCACGGTGGGCGGCCGCGCGCTCGTGCAGTTCATGGTCGTCTCGGTCGGCAGCGGTGCGCTCAGCGGGATCGTCAAGCGCCTGGTGCGCCGGCCGCGGCCGCCCATTCCCCACGTCATCCCCTGGATCCGCGGGCACGCGTATCCGAGCGGCGACCTCCTGACGGCCGGCGCGATCTACACGACGGTCGCGCTGATCGCGAGCCCGCATCTCCCCGACGCGACCGCGCGCGGCGTGCTCTTCGCGGCCGTCGGCGGCGTGCTCGCTCTACTCGCCGCGTGCCGCGTGTACGTCGGCGTGCATCACCCGAGCGACGTCGTCGGCGGCGCCTGTCTCGGTGTCGGGTGGGCGCTGCTCGTCTCCGCTTGGCTCGCCTGAGCCGAGCTTCTCGCGACCGTGCGGCGTCTCGAAGTCGACGAGCGGCCCCGCCGGAACGATGCCGCTCGGATTCAGCTGACGCATGCTGCTCCAGTAGCCGTCGCGGATGTGCCGCTCGTTCACGGTCGCGGCGATGCCGGGCGATTGGTAGAGCTCGCGCGCGTAGGCGAAGAGGTGCGGATAGTCGACGAGGCGCTTCCGATTGCACTTGAAGAGCCCGTGGTAGACCCAATCGAAGCGAACGAGCGTCGGGAAGAGACGCCAGTCGGCCTCGGTCGGCCGATCCCCGACGAGATATCGATGCGTGGCGAGATGAGCCTCGAGCTCGTCGAGCGTCGCGAAGAGCGCGACGACCGCTTCGTCATACGCTTCCTGGGTGGTGGCGAAGCCGGCGGCGTAGACGCCCGCGTTCACCGCCTCGTAGATCTTCTCGTTCCAGCGGTCGATCTCGGGTCGTAGCACCGGGGGATAGAGGTCGAGCTCGGGGTGCTTCGCGAAAGCGTCGAATGCGCCGTTCAACATGCGGATGATCTCGGACGATTCGTTGTTGACGATCGTCTGCTCCGCTCGGTCCCAGAGCACGGGCACGGTGACGCGGCCGGCGAATCCCGGCTCGACCTTCTCGTAGAGCTCGCCGAGGTGGCTGTGTCCGTAGAGCGGGTCGGGCCGCTCGGGCGCGAATGCCCAGCCCTGCTCGGTCATGCGGTGGTCGAGCGTGGTGACGGCGATCGCGTGCTCGAGCCCCTTCAGCGCACGCACGATCAGCGTGCGATGCGCCCACGGGCAGCCGAACATCACGTAGAGGTGGTAGCGCCCCGCTTCGGGCCGGAAGCGCGCGCCGGGCTCGTCGCGGACGGCATCGCGGAACGTCGAAGGGGTGCGGAAGAACGCCCCCGGAGTCGGTGTCTTCTTCATGCCTCCCGAATAGCGCGCGCCGCGGCGCTCGATTAGATTGGAACAGTGGGAAAGCTCGTTGCCGAGCCGACATCAATCGATCTGAACCAGATCGGTGTCTTCGTCCGCGTCGTCGAGGCGGGAAGCTTCACCGCGGCGGCGGCGGTCCTGCGCCTGCCGAAGTCCTCCGTCAGCCGCAAATTCGCCGCGCTCGAGTCGGCGCTCGGCACGCGACTCCTCCAGCGGACGACGCGCCGCCTGCGATTGACGGAAGCGGGGCAGCGATACTTCCGGCAGGCGCGGCAGGCGGTCGTTGATCTCGACGAGGCGGCGAACGAGCTCGCGAACCTCGGGCTCGCACCGCGCGGCAACGTGCGGATCAGCGCCGCGGACTTCGAGGACGGACCGCTCGCGGAGGTGATCGCCGCGTTCTGCCGTGTCCACCCGCAGATCCACGTCGACCTCACCGTCACAGGCCGGCGGGTGAACCTGATCGAGGAAGGATTCGACCTCGCCGTGCGTGCCGGCCTCCTCGAGGATTCGACGCTCGTCGCGCGCAAGGTGGCCCGGAGCGAGCTCAAGCTCTACGCGGCGCCCTCGTACCTCGCACGGCGCGGCACGCCGCGTCGGCTAGCCGACGTCGCCCGGCACGACTGCGTGCTCTACCGTACCGCGAAGGGTCTCTTCCCGTGGCGCCTCACGGGCCCGCGGGGGCCCGAGACCGTGCGTGTCTCGGGAAGCGTCACGGCCGACGACATGGGCTTCGTCCGCCGCCTGGTGCTCGGCGGCGCGGGCATCGGCTTGTTGCCCGAGACGCTCGCGGAGACGGAAGTCGCGCGCGACGCGCTCGAGCGGGTGCTGCCCGCGTACGCGGTGCGCGGCGGCGCGATCTACGTCGTCTCGCCGCCGCTCCGCCATCTCCCGGCACGCGTCGCGCTCCTGCGGGACTACCTGATCGCCGAGCTCCCTCGCGCGCTCGGCCGCAAAACGCGCTAACCTCCGGAGCCCCGAGGAGGACGCTCCCGATGCCGAACGCGGAAGACGATTTCGTCACTCATCGCCAGCAGTCGGACGATCCCGGCTGGTTCGACCGCTTCTACGTGAACGTCCACTCGCCGAAGAGCGGCCTCACGCTCTCGCTCGGCATGGGCACGTATCCGCAGACGGGAGTGATCGACGGCTTCTCCGTCCTCGTCGACGGGGTGTTGCAGCGAAACTTCCGCGTCTCGCGCGAAGGCGAGCCGGACGCGAAGAAGGTCGTCGCCGGCCCGCTCTCGGCCGAGGTCGTCGAGCCGCTTCGCACGTGGCGGCTCCGGCTCACCGAGAACGAGTCGAAGCTCGCCTACGATCTCACCTTCCACGGGGATCTCGCGCCGATCGACGCCGGGCGCATGCATCGTCGCTCGCGGCGGACGGGCGCGCTGCTCGATTTTTCGCATTTCGTACAGGTCGGGAAAGTCGAGGGACGGATCCAGATCGACGGGCGGCGTCACGAGATCACGCCCGATTCGTGGTTCGGCCTGCGCGATCGCTCTTGGGGCGTGCGGCCCGGCGCCGGACACGTGCCGAACGACGAAGCGCCGTCGGCAACGGCCGGCAAGCACGACTGGGTATTCGCGCGGGTCGGCGACTCCGCCGCGTTCTACTTCCTCGGCGGCGGGGGCGGGCGTCCGCCCGTGTTCCTCGGCGCTGGCGTTTCCGGTCCGAACGGCGTCGAGAAGGTCGTCTCCGCCGAGCGCACGATCGATTGGGCGCCGGACGGTCGCTTCCGTGGCTCACGCGCCGTACTGGAGACGGAATCCGGGAAAAGGATCGAGCTCGCCGCCAAGGCGCCGGCCGCGACGGTCTATCTTCGTGCCGGTTTGTACGGCGGCCTCGACGGGAAGCAGCAAGGCCAGCGCCGCGGTCCGCTCGTCGCCGAGTCCGACACGTGGCGGATCGACGATCGCGAGCTGCTCGCGAAGGTGACGGGCTTGAACGACCACGTCTGCGAGTTCGAGAGCACGCTCGGCAGCGGCTTCGGGATTCACGAGGTCGCGTCGGGAATCTGAATCAGTCCTGGTCAACGAAGGATTCTCCGACGAACCTGGCCAGTCGCGTGGGGGAGCGGTAGACGTCGGCGATGGCCGATCCGCGCGCACCAAAGTACATCACCCCGCTACTTCCTCAGATTGCCGCGCAAGCATTGCAGGCCGACACGACCCGCTCGGTCGCGCCCGAGCTGATCGCCGCGATCAAGCGGAACGACATCATGCGGATGTCGGCGACGCCGGAGATCTCCGGGCTCGGCGAGTCGATCGTCGCGATGGGGAACGAGCTCCGCGCGATCGCGCCGCGCTGCGCGTCGACCGCGTGGTGTCTCTGGAATCACCTCTGCACGTTCCACCACTTCGCGGGTGTCCTCGGCCCGGCGAACGCCGACTTCCTCGGCGAGATCGTCGCCAAGCGGGAATGGTTCTGCTTCCCGGCCGGCGCCTCGTCGCAGGTGACGGGCGTCGAGCAGGGCGACAAGACCGTGCTCACCGGCGTCGCCGCGTTCGGCTCCGGTGGCCGCTACGCGGAGTGGGCTGGTGTCATCTTCGCGATGGAAGGCGTCGAGGAGCCGCGCTTCGCGCTCGCCGATCTTCGCCACCCGAAGGTGCGCATCGATCCGACATGGGACGGCCTCGCGCTCCGCGCCTCGGCGACGGATCACATCCACTACGAAGGGTTGCCTGTGCCATCGAAGCGAACCGCGCCGTGGCCGCCGAAGTACCGCGTGCCGTTCCGCGATCCGAGCCGCCCGATGATCCACCACCGCTATCGCGAGGACTGGGTCGGCCTCTCGGTCGTGTGGCTCGGCGCGATGGCGACAGGCGTCGCCGAGGTCTCGTTCACCGAGATGGCCGAGAGCATCAAGGAGCGGATCGCGATCTTCGGCACGCGGATGATCGAGCGGCCGACGATCCACGTGAACCTCGGCCGCGCTCGCGCGCTGATCAACGCCGCGACGGACACCGTTTGGGCCGCGATGGCCGAGACCGACGCGCGCATCGCCGCCCGGGTGATGCCGACCGAGGAGAACTACTTCCGCCAGACCTCGGCCGGCATGCAGGCCGTGCATCTCTGCGACGAGGCGATGACACTCATCCTCCGCGTGCTCGGCGGCAATGGGCTCCGCGAAGGCACCGACTTCGAGCGCCGCTACCGCGACTTCCAAGCGATGCCGCTCCACATCAACGGCCATATCGACCGAATCACCGAGCAGCACGGGCGCATCACGCTCGGGCTCGAGTCGCAGAATCCGTTTTAGCTTCGCGTCCCTTTCGCGCGCTCGGCGATCTCGTTCGCGATCTGCTCCGCCGACTGCTTGACGTTGCGGTTCAAGTCGCCGCCGGCGAGCACGACGCGCGCGGCGATGCCCGCGGGTCCGAGCACGATCGTCGGACCGGCCCCGGGCGCCTTGCCGCTGTCGGCGCGCGCGCTCGCTTCATAGAACGGCGTCGGCACGCCACTCGCGAGATCGTGGAGGTCGACGACGATCTGGAGATCGGTCTTGCCCATGCCGAAGCCGATCACGGCGCGCTGCAGTTGATGGCCCTGGTTCACGTTCGTGAAGACGCCGCGCACGAGCCAGCCCGTGGCCGGCAACGGCTCGCGCGTGCCGATGCGCCGCGCGTGGAGTCCCGCCTTCGTGAGCTCCTTCACGAGCGACTCGCTCATCGTGTTCACGACTTCGGTCTTGAGCTTCTGCGGATCTTTTGGCGTGCCGGGGAGCGGCGGCAGGATCTGGCCGAGCGGACCGGGCGCCGGCGGGGGCGGAGGCAGAAAGCCGCGCTCGTGCTTCACGTTCGCGACCTCGAGCTCGAAGTCCATCACGTAGACCGTGGACGGTCGGGGCGCGGTGGGAGCGGCGATCTCGCGCCGGCCGGAAACCTTGGCGCTTCCGCAGGCCGAGATCGCCGCGCAGAGGAGGATCGAGGCGAGGGGGAGGAGGGAGGGGGTTTGGGGGGTTCGTTGGCAGTTCATGCGCGTGCTAGAACGCACGCGCTGTACCAACGCCAAACCCCCGAAATCTCTAACTTCCGCGGCGCTCTGACGTGACGAGCCGCCGCCACGTGACGAAAGCTCGTCAATGACGAACGACGACTTGGTGATCGACGCCGACTCCCACGTGATGGAGCCGGCGGATCTCTGGGAGCGCTACCTCGAGCCGCGCCATCGCGATCGCGCGATCCGCATCGTCGAGGTGAACGGCATCGAGCAGCTCGTGATGGGCGACAAGATCGTGCTGCAGGGCAACCTCGCCGGGCTCGGCGGCGCGAACCTCTCGCGGCTCGCGATCTTCACCGCCGGCCTCAAGTACCGGGACGGCTGTCCGCCCGCGAGCTACGACCCGAAGGCGCGGCTCGAGCTCTACCGCGACTGGCGCGTCCAGGCGGGCGTCGTGTTCCCGACGATCGGCATCCTTCCGTTCGACTGCGGCGACGACGAGCTGCTGAACGCCTACGCGCGCGCCTACAACACGTGGGCCTCGGAGTTCGCGCGCGACGCGGAGGGACGCGTGCTCGCGATCGCGCAGCTCAACTTGCGCGACGTCGACGGCGCGATTCGCGAGCTCGAGCGCTGTCTCGCGCTCGGCTTCAAAGGCGTGTTTCTGCCGCCCGAGCCGGTCGGCCGCGATCGTCCCGGCGAGTCGCGCTTCGATCCGCTTTGGTGGCGCTGCGCGGAGGCGGGCGTGCCGGTTTGCATTCACGTCGTCGTCCGCTTCGGCGGCGCCGGCGTGCCGTTCGCGCCGTGGCTCGAATCCGGCGCGGGGCTTCTTTTCGGCTTCGTGCTCGGCGCGCCGGGGCAGATCATCCCGACGGTCGCGACGATGGTGCTCGACGGCGTCTTCGATCGGATTCCCGACCTCAAGGTCGTCTGCGTCGAGGCCGGCTGCGGGTGGGCGGCGTACCTAATGGATCGGCTCGACGAGAAACACGGCGTCTTCGCCGAGATGGCGCAGCAGCTGCGTTTGAAGCCGAGCGAATACCTGCAACGGAACTTCTGGTTCGTCGCCGAGCCCGAGGAGCGGACGATCGGCGCGATGTGCGAGCTCGTCGGCGAGGACCGGATCCTCTGGGGCTCGGACTATCCGCACATCGATTCCACGCTCGACGCGGCGGAGAAGATCCGCGCCTCGGTCGCCTCGCTGTCGCCCGAGCGCTGCCGCCGCGTACTCGGCGAGAACGCCGCGAAGCTCTTCGGCTGGAGGTAGTCTCCGTCTCTCCCCGTTGGGGAGAGACCGGCCGAAGGCCGAGAGAGGGGGAGACGACCGCGGCGTCACTGCGGTCTCCCCCTCACCCGGAGGCTTCGCCTCCGACCTCTCCCCAAGGGGGAGAGGTGTTCAGAACTGATAGCGGAATTGTAGGAACAGCACGCGCCCGGGCTCGGGCACGCCGGCAAAGTTGTCGGCGAGACCGCTGATCTCGAGCGTCGCCGCGTTGATCAGCTCGTCCGTCAGGTTCTCGCCTTGCAGCGTGAGCGACCAGCCACGCTCGGCGCTCGCGAACCCGACGCGGCCACCGACGATGAAAAGCGACTTCTCGCGGTTGCGGAAGTCGATCTGCAGGTACGGGTTCGGCCGCACGTCGATCCACTGCGTGGTGACCGAGCTCTCGAGCGCGACGTCGCCGAAGGGAAGGGGCAGACTTTTCACCAGAGGAATCGTCTCGAGCGGGAACGACACCGCGGGCGTCACCGCGAACGACCAGTTCGGCGCGAACGGCACGCCGGCATAGTCGCAGCGCGGATCGCCGTCGCCGTCCGTGTCCGGGAAGGAGAGGGCGCACGCGCCGAACGGGAACTCGATGAAGTGCGAGTCGTTGAAGGCGCCGGTGCCGAACACGGTGAGCCAATCGGTCGGGACCCAGAGGGTCTCCATCTCGACGCCCTGCGCCCGCAGGAGGCCGATGTTCTCGACGATCTGCACGATGTCCTGGGGGCGGGTCGTGATCAGCTGGAAGTCGCGCAGCTCCATGCGGAAAAGCGTGATCCCGAGCGAAAGCGTGTCGTCGAGCAGCGTCCAGCGGGAATCGATCTCCCATTGCTCGACGCGCTCGCGATCGAACGCGCGCTCGAGCTCGGACGGGCCGGACGCGGTGTCGTTGAAGCCGCCGCCCTTCACGCCCTTCGTCCAGCTCGCGAAGATGCTTGCGCCATCCCACGGCTTCCAGCCGACGGCGACCTTCGGCACGAAGTCGAACTCCGTCCGGTCGTCGCGCATCTCGAATTCGCGCCAGTTCAACGACTGCGTGAAGATGACGTGCGTCGGCGACGTGAACACACGCTTCCACACCGCCTTCTTCTCTTCGAGGCTGAGGCGGAGCCCGCCGACGAGCGTCCAACTCGGCAGGAAATGCCACTCGATGTTGCCGAACGCTGCGAACGTGTTCGCGTTCTGCGCGAAGAACATCGTCGACGACTCGATCAGCGGCGGCACGTCGCCCGCGCCGATGCCGAGTGGCGGCGGGCCGCCGGAGTCCGGCGTGTGGTCGAGCTCGTTCGCGGCGACGGCGGCGAGGAGGCGCGCGGCGTCGACGTTCAGCGTGGTGCGGTCGTCGACGAGCTCGCGCTTCTGCCAGAAGAGCCCCGCCGTCACGTCCGTGGTGCCGAGCGAAAGGCCGAACAGATCGCCGAGCCCGAAGAGACCGGTGAACGACGGGGACACACCGCGGAGCTCGACCGTCGTCTGCGGATTATCGTCGCGCGACGGTACCTGAAAGATCTGCGCGGGCAGGAAATCGAAATCGACCTGCAGACGCGAGCGCAGCATCGAATGCGTGGCGAAGAGATTCAGGTCCCAGCCGAATAGCTCCCGATTCCAGTCGCCGCGTAAGGTCGTGATCTCGTCGGACTGATCGTCCGGGCCGTCCATCGAAGTGCGCTCGTTGCCGAAGGTCGTGTCGAGATCGGGATCGAGGTCGCGGAAGAAGCCCGCGACGCCGTTCGTCATGCTCTTGATCTCGGGCCCGGTCGAATTGAAGCGAATCTCGAAATGCTCGGCGGAGAAGCCGAGGCGCGAGCCGAGGAGATCGGGGAACTCGAGTTTCAAACGCCCGCCGTGGACGTCCTTGTCGCGCCAGCGCTTCGGCACGGTCGGATCGACGCGCGCGAACGTGTTGCGGATGAAACCGTTCTCTTCGTCGCTCATGCCGCCGATCCGGAAGTTCACGAGACCCTCGATCAACGGACCGCCGACCGCGCCCTCGAAGCGCCGGCGCGAGAGCTCGCCGAGCTGCACGTCGAGAAAGCCATTGATCTCGTCCGTCGGCCGCTTCGTGATCACCTGGATCGCGCCGGCGGAAGCGCTCTTGCCGATCAGGTGCCCCTGTGGGCCGCGGAGGATCTCGATCCGCTCGACGTCGAAGAGGCCGACCTCGAGATAGGGCGTGCGGTTGTACGGCACGCCGTCGACGACGAGCGCGACGCTCTGGTCAAAGGCTTTGTTCAAAGAGCTAGTCGTGAAGCCGCGGACGCTCGCCGCCGCGCCTTTCGAGGAGCGCACTGCGGTGTTCGGCGCATAGAACGAGACGTCCTGGAGATCGACGAGCCCTTCTTTGGCGATGAAGTCGTCGTCGATCACGGAGATCGCGACCGGCACGTCGGTGATCGCCTGCTCCTTCTTCTGCGCGGTGACGATGATCTCTTCGATCTGCCGCCGCTTCTCTTCGGCCATGGCCAGCGAAGCGTGCAGAACGAGAAGAAGGAGCGTGATCGTTCTCACAGCGGCAGCGCCAGGCCGGGGATAGTCGGAGGGATGCCCGGGAACGGCGACCCCGCTTCACCGAGCGGATCGCCGCTGCCTTGCGTCTCCTCCGCCTCGTCGCTGAGCTCCGGATCGCCGCACGCGGCGATGAGCAAGAGCGCGGCGAGTACCGCCGCGACGCGCGCGCCACTCTCCCTGCGTGCCGTCATTCGTTCCCCCTCGATGTGTGGATCGGAGGCTTCTTAGCTGCACGGACGGACCGCGTTCAACGTGAATTCGTGCTAGGAGCCCGGAGGCCAGGAGGGTCGCGTATGAGCCGGATCTTCGGAGAGATGAGACAGATCGCATTCGTGGTCCGCGACATGGACGCGTCGCTGCGCTGGTGGAACGAGACGATGGGCGTCGGCCCGTTCTACATGCTCCGCGAGCTCGTGCCGGACGTGTACCTCTACCGCGAGAAGCCGGCGCCCGCGCCGAAGATCACGATCGCGCTCGGGTTCTCGGGCGAGTTCCAGGTCGAGATCATCCAGCAGCACGACGACCATCCGAGCGCGTACCGCGACTATCTGGTCGCCGGGCAGCAAGGGTTCCAGCACGTCTCCTCGTGGCTGACGCGCGCGGAATACGAGAGCACGCGCGCCGCCGCACGCCAGCGCGGCCTGATCGCGGTTCACGAAGGCTCGATCCCCGGCAGCGGGATCCGCTTCGCGTACTTCGCGACGGACGAAGCGCCGGGCGGCTTTCTCTACGAGATCGCCGAGGTGAAGGAGCCGCCGGTCTACGAGATGATGATGAAGATCCGCGACGCGGCGAAGGCGTGGGACGGCAAGAATGGCGTGCGCGAGATCACGGAGCTCTAGCACCGTCGACTAACTCGGCGCGACCTTCAGCTTCTCGACGAGATCGGTGACCGATCGAGGACTGGAGCTTCGACCAGAGGAGCGGTTGGCGCTCTCGGAGCGCCCGCATCTCCGCCATCGGCCACGCGCGCACGCGCAAGTCGCCGGGCGTCACCACGTCGGCCGAGGCGACCGTATCGGCGACGAGGCTCATCTCCGCGATGAAGCTGCCGGGTCGCAACGTCGCGACCGTTCGGCTTCCTTGCATCACGCGTGCTTCGCCGACGAGGACGAGCATCAGCTCGGGCGGAGCTTGACCGGCGTTACGATCCGGCCGGCGGAGAAATCGCGATCTCGCGCCGTGCTCCAGAAGCGCAGAAACTCCGGCGGCGTGAAGGCCCCGAAGCGACACGAGCGCGCAGAGCATGAGCGCATACCCGAGATGGACGAGCTCTGCCGCGCCGAAGCTCAAGGCCGGGGTCGGAGCGACGTCTCGGTCACGTATCGCCCGACCGGCGACGGCATCTCGAACACCGACTTCACCTCGCCGACGTCGCGGCAATAGTAGTTGCGGTTGACCGCGGCCGAGAGGCTCTTCTTGGCGACCGCGCGCGTGACCTCGATGCAGTCGTCGAGCGTCTTGCCACCGAGCTCGAGCGCGAGCTTCCGCGTCACCTTTCTCCGCGAGCGCTCGCCGTCGTCGTAGTCCCACTCCGCGCCGACGGAGACGTCGGCCGGGAGCTCGATCGTCTCGCGCCAGCGGTCGCCGATCATCGAGGCGGAGCGAACGGCACCGCCGTCTTCGCCCCGCCAGAACGTGACGTCGGGAATCGGCTCCGGCATGTCGCGATATGCGACGCGAAAGCGCACCCAGGGCTTGCCGCTCCTCTCTTCGGTCTTCTCCGTCGTGATGATCATCTTGCCGCGCCGCTCGGGCACCGCGAATTCCTTGCGATCCGTCTCGACGTGAAAGCGGTAGTCGAGGACGAGGACGTCGCCCTCGCGGAGCGGGAGATAGGGATGCGCGGACGCCGCCGCCGCGACGAGCGTTCCCGCGAGCGTCAGCGCGGCGACACGGCTCAAGAGTCGCGCGCCATGCCGGGGAAGTGCCCGGTGGCCGCGAGCTCCTTCAAAAACGAGCGTTCGTAGGCGTTCTCGGGATCGCGACGAACGAGCGCGTCGAGCGCCTTCGCGTCCTCGCCGACCAGGATCCGCCAGCGTCCCTCGCGAACGCCGTCGAGGATGATCGTCGCCGCGCCGGCGGATGAAAGCGGCGCGGTGTGTTCGAAGAGGCTCGCGAACTGGTGCATCACCTGGCGGATGGCGTCGTCGGTCCAGCCGTCGACGGGGACGCCGCGCTGCTTCAGCACGCCGCGGCTCTTCTGAACTTCTTCCGCGTCCATCTCGAGATAGGGCGGCTTGCCGTGAACTTTCCGGGTGTTCGCGACGATCGAGCTGCCGATGTGGCCCGGCATCACGACCGCGACCTTCACGTGGGGCGCGTTCATGCGGAGATCCTCGATCAGCGCCTCCGAGAATCCCTTCACTGCGAACTTCGCGGCGCTGTAGGCGGAGTGCGGCACGCTCGGCCCGAGCGACGCCCAGAAGCCGTTCACGCTGCTCGTGTTGACGATGTAGCCTTCGTCCGAGGCGATGACGAGCGGCAGGAACGCGCGCGTGCAGTAGTAGACGCCCGACCAGCAGACGCCGAACGTCCGATCCCACTCGGCCCGCTCGCCGGTCACGAAGCTGTCGCCGCCGCCGATGCCGGCGTTGTTGAAGAGGAGGTTCACGGAATCGCCGTGCGCCTTCGTCACCGCGTCGCGAAACGCGAGCACCTGCTTCTCGTCGGAGACGTCACAGACGTACGTGGTGATCTTCGTGCCGGCGGGCGCCGCCGCCTCGCAGAGATCCTTCGTGGCCGCCATGTTCTCGGCCGAGACGTCACAGATCGCGACGGCGCAGCCTTCCTTGGCGAGCTGCACCGCGAGCTCGCGCCCCATGCCCGTACCGCCGCCCGTGACGACGGCGCGTTTGCCCTGAAAGGATTTCATCCCGCCTTCCTAGCCGATCGCCGCCGCCCCGGTCGATCGGGGATTGAAATTCGAACATAAGTTACGGTATTCTTCGTTCGTGTCCGGTCGCGAGGCGTTCGCCTCCGTCGCCGTCGTCGGCGCGTTCAACACCCGGCAAGCCCGGCGCCTGCCCGAGCACACCTCGGAAACGCTCGCGGTCGAGGCGATCCGCGGCGCGCTCGCGGACGCGGGGATCGCGCCGGGCGAGGTCGACGGGCTCGTCGTCGACCTCCTCGATCGCTCGCTCGTCTCGAGCTATTTCGCGCGCCAGCTCGGCGGGCGGTCGTGCTGGACGGGCGAGGGGATGGGCATTGCCGGCGTGCTCGAGGCGGCGCAGGCGATCGCGTGCGGGCTCTGCGAGGTCGCGGTCGTCGCGAGCGCGCAGGCCGGGATCTATTCCGATCGCGCCGCGACCGCGCCGTGGACGCGCCCCGAGCACGAGTTCACCGCGTGCTGGGGGCTCTACACGGCGGTCGAGTTCGCGCTGATCGCGCGCCGGCACATGCATCTCTACGGCACCACGCCCGAGCAGCTCGCGACCGTCGCGGCGACGGTCCGGACGCACGGCGCGCGGAACCCGGCGGCGGTGATGAGCGGAGGCGACGTCTCGGTCGACGACGTCCTCGGCTCGCGGATGGTCGCCGAGCCGTTTCACCTCCTCGATTGCTCGATCACCTCCGAGGGCGGCGTCGCGGTCGTGCTCGCCTCGAAGGAGCGCGCCGCGGACCTCGACGCCCAGTCCGTCGCGATCCTCGGCGGCGCGCTCGAGCGGATGGGGCAGGGCTACACGACGATCCCCGAGTGGGATCGCCACGGTCGCGTCGGCGCTGCCGCCGCGACGCGCGCGTTCGGCATGGCCGGCCTCGCGCCCGCGGACGTCGACGTCTGCGAATTCTACGATCCATTCTCGTTCGAGGTGATCCGCCAGTTCGAGGTCTTCGGGTTCTGCGGCGAAGGCGAGGGCGGCGCGTTCGTCGAGGGCGGACGGATCGCGGTCGGCGGCGAGCTGCCGATCTGCACGGACGGCGGCACGCTGTCCTTCAGCCATCCCGGCTCCGCGCAGATGCTCCAGAAGGTCGTGGCCGGAGTCGAGCAGCTGCGCGGGCGCTGCGGCGACCGCCAGGTCGTCGGCGCCGAAGTCGCGCTCGTCACGAACGGCGGCGCCGGCGCGCTCTTCACCGACGTCCTCCTGCTCGGGGCGGGCCGATGAGCGCGACCGCGCGCGTGCTGCCGGTGCCGACGCCGGTCTCCGCGCCGTTCTGGGACGGCTGCGCCGCGGGGGAGCTCCGCGTGCAACGGTGCGACGATTGCGACGAGCTCCTCTTCCCGCCGTTACCGGCGTGCTCGCGATGCCTCGGCACGCGCCTCCGCTGGGTTCCGACGAGCGGGCGCGGCGTCGTCTACAGCTACAGCGTCGTCCATCGTCCGCAGGTGCCGTCGCTCGCGGTGCCCTACGTCGTCGCGATCGTCGAGCTCGAAGAGGGCTGGCGGATGGCGACGAACGTCGTCGATTGCGCGCCGGAAGACGTCACCGTCGGCCTTCCCGGTGCGCGTCTCGTTCCGCCGCGAGGGCGACGTTACGCTGCCGTACTTCGTTCCTTTGACCTCCGAGAGGCCCGAGAGCCCGAAGGAGTTGTGATGAACCATCCCCTCGCCGACGTCCGTGATCCCGACAACGAGTGGCGCCGCGCCACGCCCGGCAGCGCCGGCTGGGAGCACTCTTGCCGCCCGGGTACGAGCGACCGCTACGTGATCGTGAGCGCCGATTCTCACATCAACGAGCCCGGCGATCTCTGGGAGACGCGCATCGACGCGCGCTTCCGTGACCGCCTGCCGCGTCTCCACGTCGATCAGCGCGGCGGCAAGGACGCCGACAAGGAAGGCTTCCGCCCGGCGAAGCTCATGACCGACAACCTCGGTCCCGAGGAGACCTATCGCCTGACGACTGCGCGCGGCGTCGAGACGCGCGTGCTCGATCAGGAGTACGACGGTGTCGACGCCGAGATCGTCTTCCCGAACAAGGGCCTCCTCTGCTTCGGCTCGCGCGACGCCGAGTTCGCGATGGCGCAGGCGCGCATCTACAACGACTGGATCATCGAGGAGCTCCGCGAGCATCGCCGGCGCTTTCTGCCGATGGCGCTCGTGCCGACGATCGAGGTCGCCGACGCCGTCGCGGAGATCGAGCGCGTCGCGAAGCTCGGGTTCCCCGGCATCCTTCTCCCCGTGAAGCCGCTCTTCGGCCCGGAGAACTTCGACGACCCGAACTACAACCTGCCGGCCTACGATCCGCTGTGGGCCGCGCTCTGCGCGGCCGATCTGCCGGTCACGTTCCACGTCTCGACGGGGCGCGACCCGCGCGTCGCGCGGAAGAGCGGCGGCGCGGTCATCAACCTGACGTGGGGCGCGCGCGCGATGGCGATCTCGCCGGTCGCGCACGTCTGCGCCTCGGGCGTGCTCGATCGCCATCCGAAGCTCCGCTTCGCGATCATCGAAGCCGGCGTCGGCTGGGTGCCGTGGGCGCTCGAATCGATGGACGAGGCGTATCGCAAGCACCACATGTGGGTGCAGCCGAAGCTCGCCCGCGGGCTTCCGAGCGAGTACTTCCGCGAGCACGGCTTCGCCTCCTTCGAGGAGGATCCGGTCGGCATCGCGCTCGTCGAAGAGCTCGGCCTCGAGAAGAACTTCCTCTGGGCGAACGACTACCCGCACGCGGAAGGCACGTGGCCGCACTCGGCCGCGGCGATCGAGCGGCAGATGGGCGGGCTTCGCGAGGCGACGCGTCGGAAGCTCCTCGGCGAGAACGCGTGCCGATTGCTCGGGCTCGATCCCGCGGAGATCCTCGCGCGGCGGAGGAGCGCGCCGTGACCGGGCCGCTCGCCGGAGTCCGCATCGTCGATCTCTCGACGCTGATGAGCGGGCCGATCGGCACCTCTCTGCTCGGCGATCAGGGCGCGGACGTCATCAAGATCGAAGCGCCCGGCATGGGCGATCCGCTCCGCGTCTCCGGCACGATGCACCGTGGGATGTCGGCGTGCTTCGTCGGCATGGACCGGAACAAGCGCTCCGTCGTCCTCGACCTCCGAAAGCCGGAGGGCGTCGAGGTGCTGAAGCGGGTCGTCGCGACGGCTGATGCGTTCGTCGAGAACTTCCGCCCCGGCGTGACGGACCGCATGGGCGTCGGGTACGAGGCGATGCGCGCCGTCCGGCCGAGCCTCGTCTACCTTTCGATCAGCGGCTACGGGCCGGCCGGGCCGTTCGCGAAGCAGCCCGTGTACGACACGCTCCTCCAGGGCGTCACCGGGCTCGCCTCGATCCAGGCCGCGGGCGGCGATCCGCGCATCGTGCGGACGCCCGTGCTCGACAAGGTGACGGCGATCCTCGCCGCGCAGTCGCTGACCAGCGCGCTCTTCGAGCGGGAGCGCACGGGAGACGGGCAGCACGTCCACCTCTCTCTGCTCGATGCGTCGCTCTGGATGATGTGGCCGGACGTGATGATGAACGAGACGTTTCTCGACCAAGCGGCGGAGAAGACGCCGGGCTTCAAAGCGGCGAGCTTCATCCACGAGACGGCCGACGGCCACATGATCGCGCTCGCGAGCTCGGACCCGCAGTGGCGCGCGATGTGCGAAGTGGCGGAGCGGCCCGACTGGGCAGCGGATCCGCGCTTCGCGACGCTGCCGGAACGGAGCCGCCACATGGACCTCTGGTCGAACGCCGTGGCCGGCGGATTCCGCGGCAAGACGACGGCGGAGTGGCTCGCACTCTTCGACAAGGCGGGCGTGCCGGCGGCGACGGTGAACGATCCGACGACGGTCGCGAGCGATCCGCGTGTCGTCGCCTCGGGCTCGATCGTCGAGGTCGATCACCCACAGGTCGGGCCGACGCGCCAGGTGCGATCGCCCGCGCGCTTCTCGCGGACGCCGGCGGACGAGCACCGGCCCGCGCCCGCACACGGCGAGCACACGGACGAGGTTCTCGGCGAAGCCGGATACGGCGCGGATGCGATCGCGGCGCTCCGCGCGGCGGGCGTGCTCGGATGACGAAACCCGACCTGGACCCACGGCTTGCGCCGGAGCCGGCGCCGCTTCCGTACGCGCGCGCGACGCTCGGCGAGCTCCTGCGGCATCAGGCCGCGCGCTTCGGTGAGCGCGTCGCGCTCGTTCACGAGAGCGTGCGGATCACGTACGCGGAGCTCGAGCGGCGCTCGGCGGCGTTCGCGCGCGGTCTCGTCGCGGCGGGCGTCGGCAAGGGCTCGCGCGTCGCGCTCCTCGCGCCGAACGGCATCGAATGGGCGATCTCCTTCTTCGGCATCGCGCGCGCCGGCGCGATCGCGGTCGGCGTCAACACGTTCTACAAAGAGCGGGAGCTCGCTTGGACGCTACGGCACTGCGACGCGCAGCACCTCGTCTGCACGCCGTCGTTCCTCGCGAACGACTATCTCGCGCGCCTCGAGGCCGCGTTCCCGGAGCTCGCCGCGACGCGCTCGCCGGAGCTCGCGCTCGAAGCCGCACCGTACCTCCGGCGGATCCACGTGTGGGGCGGCGCCGAGCGGCGCTGGGCCTCGGACGCGGATGCGCTCGAGAGGAACGGGATCTCCGCGGCCGCGTTCGCGGCGCTCGAGGACGAGGTCCATCCCGCCGACCTCGCCGTCCTCATCTACACGTCGGGCAGCACCGCCGATCCGCGCGGCGCCGTCCACACGCACGGCACGCTCGTCCGCCAGACGTGGAACATCGCGAGCCGCATGCCGCTCGCGCCGGGCGAAGTCCTCTTCAATCCCTCGCCGTTCTTCTGGGTCGGTGGGCTCTGCATGGGACTCCTCCTCGTGCTGCAGCAAGGCGCGACGCTCGCGGGACAGGACCGCTTCGAGCCCGGCGCCGCGCTCCGTTTACTGCAGGAGGAGCGCGTGACGATGGCGATGGCGTGGCCGCACTTCGGCACGGCGATGGCGAGCCATCCGGACTTCGCGAAGACGGATCTCTCCGCGCTCCGCGCCGGCAACCTCCACGAGCTGATGGACCCGTCGCTCCGCCCCTCGCGGAAGGAGCTTCGCACCAATGCGCTCGGCATGACGGAGACCGCGGGCGTGCATTGCATGGCGAACTGGTCGTTCGATCTCCCCGAGCGCCTCGCGGGCGCGTTCGGGAAACCAATGCCGGGCGTGGAGCACCGCGTGATCGATCCCGAGACGGGCGAGCCTGCCGCGCCGGGTGCGCTCGGCGAGATCTGCGTGCGCGGCTTCACCGTCATGCAGGGGATCTACAAGGCGGAGCGCGAAGAGACGTTTGGTCCCGACGGCTTCTTCCACACCGGCGACATGGGCTTCTTCGACGACGACGGTTGGCTCCACTTCGCCGGCCGCGATTCCGACATGGTGAAGACGGGCGGCGCGAACGTCTCCGCGCGTGAGGTCGAGCTCGTGCTCGCGGAGGATGCGCGCGTGAAGGCCGCGTACGTCGTCGGCTTACCGGATGTGACGCGGGGCGCGCTCGTCGCCGCGGCCGTCGTCGTCGACGAGGGCACCGCAATCGAAGCGGACGAGCTCCGCCGCCGCGTGCGGCAGAGCCTCGCCGCCTACAAGGTGCCGAAGCATGTCGCGCTCTTCACCGCCGAGGAGATCCCGCTGAAGGACAGCGGCAAGGTCGACAAGCGTCGTTTGGCCGAGCTCGTCGCCGAGCGGGTCCGCCGAGGATCTGCGTGATGCGAGCGGTCACCGATTGCGAGGTCGTCGCGACCGGCCTGCAATTCCCCGAGGGTCCGGTCGCGATGCGCGACGGCAGCGTCCTCTTCGTCGAGATCCGTCGCGGCACGCTCAGCCGCTGGCGTGAAGGCGAAGGTGTGACCGTCGTCGCGGAGGTCGGCGACGGGCCGAACGGTGCGGCGATCGGTCCCGACGGTGCGGTCTGGCTCTGCAACAACGGCGGCTTCCCGTGGACGCTCGTGCCGGGCACGGACTTCTGGATCGCGATCGATCTCGCGACGGGGTCGATGACGCCGCCGGGATACCGCGGCGGACGGCTCGAGAAGGTCGACCTCGCGACCGGCGCCGTCACGGTCGTGCACGATCGCATCGGCGAACACCGGTTGCGCGGACCGAACGATCTCGTGTTCGACCGCACGGGCGGCTGCTGGTTCACGGACCTCGGCAAGCGGCGCGAGCGCGACGAGGATTGCGGCGCGCTCTATTACTCTTCTACGGACGGTACACTCTCCGAAGTCGTGTACGGCATGCACGGGCCGAACGGCGTCGGCCTCTCGCCCGACGAGGACCGGGTGTACGTGAGCGAGACGGCGACCGGCCGGCTCTGGGCCTTTCCGCTCTCTGCGCCGGGCACGCTCGCCGCCGGTGGCGGCCACAACCCGCTCGCGGGGAACGGCGGCTCCGTGCTGATGCGGCTCGAGGGCAATCACATGTTCGATTCGCTCGCCGTCGACACGGCCGGGCGCGTCTGCGCCGCGGTGCCGACCGCGAACGCGATCGCGGTCGTCGAGCCCGACGGGCGAAGCGAGCTCGTCGAGATCCCGCGCGGCACCCTCCATACGAACCTCTGCTTCGCCGGCGCGGATCTTCGCACCGTCTTCCTCACCGCGTCCGGCAGCGGCGAGCTCGTGCGTTGTCGCTGGCCCGACGCGGGTAAGCCGCTCGCCTTCGCGCGTTGAATCCGAAGGAGCTCCGACGATGCCGACGTTCTCCCTGATCATCGAAGCGCAGGTCGCGGTCGCGACGCGCGAGCGCGAGCACGCGGTGCTCGACGCCGTCGTCGAGCAGGCCCTGCTCGCGGAGGCGGTCGGCTTCGACCGCGTGTGGGCCGTCGAGCACCACGGGCTCTCGCAGTACGCGACGTCCACCGCGCCCGAGATCCTGCTGACCCACATCGCGGCGCGCACGAAGCGCATCCGCATCGGCCACGGCGTCGTCTGCCTGCCGGTTGCGATGAACCATCCGATCCGTGTCGCGGAGCGCGCGGCGATGCTCGACGTCCTTTCGGGCGGGCGCCTCGACCTCGGCTTCGGCAAAGGCGGCACGCCGATCGAGACGGGTGCGTTCGGCACCTCGCTCGCGGACGTGAGCGACCAGCTCGCCGAATCGCTGCCGCTGATCCCGCGGATGTGGGCGGAGGAGCGCTTCTCCGGGCACGAGGGGAAATGGCTCCGCATCGCGCCGGTGAGCGTGCGGCCGCGGCCGCTCCAGCAGCCGCATCCGCCTCTCTTCCTCGCATGCAGTCGCCAGGACACGCTGCTCGACGCCGCGCGCTGGGGGCTCGGTGCGCTCTGCCTCGGCTTCGCCGGCCCCGAAGACATGGCCGCAAAGGTGTGGAAGTACCGCCAGGCGTGCGCCGACCGCGACGGATCGCAGTTCGTCGGCGCGTTCGCGACGAACTTCATCTCTGCGCTCTGTCCCGCGGTCGTCCTCGACGACGCCGTGCGCGCACGGAGCGTCGGCGAGCGCGGGCAGCGCTTCTTCGTCGAGTGCATCAACCACTTCTACGGCGTCGGCGAAGAACCGAACTGGGACCCGGAGGAGCCGACCGATCACAGCGCGGAGCTCCGGAAGAGCGTCGACAAGGTCGTCGCGTTTCTGCACGAAGAGAAGATCCCGACCGCGGACGCGATGGCCGGAATGGCGAACGTGAACCACGCGTTCGGCTCCGTCGAGCGCGCGATCGACTACGTCGAGCAGCTCGAGGCGACCGGCGTCGACGAGATCATGTTCGTGGTGAACATGGGGACGGTCCCGTTCGACGCGCAGCTCGAGACCGTACGGAACATCGGTGAGCGGGTGATCCCGCACTTCCGGCATGGCCTACGCGACTGACGCAGAAACCGCGGAGCGCGAGCTCCTTCGACGCGCCGCGCGCGCATTCTTCGCCGAGCGGGCGCCGCTCGAGCGGCTCGCCGAAGCGGAGACGGGTGCGGACGATCCCGAGCGCCGCCGCGCGATCGCCGAGCTCGGCTGGCTCGAGGCCGGGCGGCCGGGATCGCTCGCCGCGCTCGCAGCCGTGCTCGTCGAGGAAGCGGGCAGGGCGCTGTTGCCCGATCCGTTCGTCGCGACGCTCGCGGTCGTGCACTCGCTCGCGCGCGCGGGCGATCCGCTCGGGCTCTTGCCGGACGTCGTCGCCGGACGGCGCGTCGTCGTGCCGGCACTCTGCGCGGCGGGAGGCGACATCGAGGTCGACGGCGCGGGACGCGTCTCGGGCACGATCGCGTTCGTCGAGGGCGCAACCGCCGCCGACTCGGTGCTCGTCGGACCGGTGCCCGGCGGATGGCGGCTCGTCGACACGCGCCCGCCCGGTATGCGGCTCCGCCCGATGACGGCGATCGTCGGCAGGCTCTGGACGGAGATCGAATGTGCGGGCGTGCCGTCCCAACCGGCCGGCGACTTGACCTTGCTCGTCGAGGTCGGTGCCGCGCTCCAATCGGCGTACGCCGCCGGTGCCGCGGCTGCGCTTCTCGAATCGACCGTCGCCTACGTGAGCGAGCGCCGCCAGTTCGGCCGCGCGATCGGCAGCTTCCAGGCGGTCCAGCACACGCTCGCCTCGGCCGCGATCGCCACCGATCAGGCGCGCGTTCTCGCGCGGCGCGCGCTCTCCGAGGTCGACCGTGCGGGTGATCCTGCGCGCTATTGGTCCTCGGTCGCATTCGTCGGCGCGACCGATCGCTTCGTCGACGTCGCGCGGCGCTGTCACCAGGTGTGGGGCGGGATGGGATTCTCGACCGAATCGCACGTGCATCACTTCAGCCGGCGCGCGCGCTTCCTCACCCAGACGTGGGGTGGCCGTGACCGGCATCTCGACGTCGTCGCGCGCGAGCGCCTGCGGATGCCGCTGCTGCGCGATCGCTATGCGCAGGCGAGAGCATGAGCGCCCCGCCGCCGCTCGACGCGTTCCGTGAGGAGGTCCGCACGTTCATCGAGCGCGAGATGGACCCCGTGATCCCCCTCCAGGGTCCGTTCCCGCAGGCGGACACGTCGGAGAAGCGTGTGTTTCTCGAGAAGGTCGGCGCGCGCGGCTGGCTCGGCCTCACGTGGAGCCCGGAGTATGGCGGGCGCGGGTGGGGCGCGGAGTATCAGAACGTGCTCCACCAGGAGCTCGAGTACGCCGGCCTCCCAACCGCATCGATCGAGTCCGCGATGGTCGGTCCCACGCTCGCTCGTCATGGCTCGGAGGAGCTGAAGCGGCGTTTCCTGCCGGCGATCGCGAGCGGAGCGCTCTCCGTCGCGCTCGGCTACAGCGAGCCCGAGGCCGGCTCGGATCTCGCGAACCTCTCGCTTTGCGCGCGGCGCGACGGCGACGACTACGTGCTCGACGGGCAGAAAATGTGGACGAGCGCGGCGCACTTCGCGCACGTCATCTGGCTAGCGGCGCGGACGGACCCGGACGCGCCGAAGCACCGCGGCATCTCGATCCTCGTCGTCGACGCGAATTCGCCGGGCATCACGGTCTCGGCGATCGAGACGATGCACGATCACCGCACGAACGTCGTCTACTTCGAGGGCGTGCGCGTGCCGCGGAACCGCCTCGTCGGCGAGGAGAATGCCGGCTGGAAGTATCTTCTCGAAGCGCTCGACCTCGAGCGGCTGACCGCGTTCCCGGTAGGGAACCTTCGGCGCGACCTCGACGAGCTGACCGCGTGGGTGCGCGACACGCCGCTTGTCGGCGATCCGGTCGTGATGCGGATGCTCGCGGAGGAAGCGATCGCCGTGGAGGCGAGCCTCGGCCACCTCGACGAGGCGATCGAGATGCTCGTCGCGGGCGAGTCGCCGGCCCGGCCCGCGACGATGCTCAAGGTCGCCGTCACGGAGTGCCGGCAGAACCTCGCGAACCGCGTGCTCGACCTCTGCGGCCCGCGCGGGGCGCTCTCCCGCGACGATCCGCGCGCGGTGCTCGCCGGCCGTTTCGAAAACGCGTGGCGCGGCGAGATCGTCACGACGATCGCGGGCGGAGCGAACGAGATTCAGCGCGATCTGATTGCGCGGCGGCATCTCGGCCTGCCGCGAGCGGAATGATAAGAGGACGGCGCCGGATGCGACGGAGAACGATGGCGAAGGCGGCGAGACCGCCGGCGGCGCGCGCGAGCGCGGAGGAGGCAGCTGCGCCCGAGCCGGAGCGGCCGAAGCGCGGGCGGCCTCGACAGGGCAAGGCCGTCGCTCGCCACCTCACGCGCGATCAGGAGCTCCTGATGATCGCGGCCGACGTCTTCTACAAGCTCGGCTTCGAGGGCACGCGGCTCGACGACATCGCCGCCGAAGCCGGCATCGTCAAAGGCAGCCTCTACCACTACTTCGACTCGAAGGAGCACATCTACCAGCGGCTCGTGGAGAGCATCAAAGGCACGTTCGATCTGACGACCGAGGCGCCGGAGTCGCTGCCGCCGGAGAAGCGGCTCGAGATCCTAGTGCGCGCCCGCGCGACGCAAGTCGCGACCCATCCCGTCGAGCTCGGGATCTACTCGCATCAGATGATCCGGATGGAAGGCGAGATCGGCAAGTGGTCGCGCGACCTCGCGCGCGCGACGATCGCGCAGATCCGCGGCATCATCGTGCAGGGGCAGCGATCGGGCGCATTCCGCGCCGGCGATCCGGACCTGCTCGCGCGGCACGTGATGGGCACCTGGATCTACCTCCACGAGTGGTATCGCCCGGAGGAAGGCGAATCGATCGAGCCGGTCGTCGACGAGCTCGTCGACTTCGTGATGGCGGCGGTGAGGAAGCGGTAGCAACCGACGAAGGGGAAGTCGCCGAGAGGCGTCACGCGGAGCGGAGCACGATCTCCGTGATCTCCGGCGGAGCGAGGAACCGCACCGGCGGGCCCCAGAAGCCAGTGCCGCGGCTCACGTAGATCTGCGAGCCGCGCCGGTCGTAGAGGCCGGCGAGCCACGGGTGGAAGATCCACACGATCCAACCGAACGGCCAGATCTGCCCGCCGTGCGTGTGTCCGGAGAGCTGGAGATCGACGCCGAGCTCCGAAGCACGCGCGAAGGCGGCCGGATTGTGCGCGAGGAGGATCACCGGCCGATCCGGCGCGCGTCCCGCGAGCACGCTTTCGACGGCGCTCCGGTGTCCGGGCGCGAAGCGCGAGCCCCATTCGTCGTCGACGCCGGCGACGTCGAGCGACGCGCCGTCGCGCTCGATCGTCACCCGCTCGCCCCTTAGCGCGCGTACGCCGAGCGTCGCGAGGTGCGCGACCCACGCGTCCGCGTCCGCGTATCGGTCGTGATTCCCCGTGACGTAGAAGAGCCCGTATCGCGCGCGCAGCCCGGCGAGGGGAGCGACGGCCTCGCGGAGTCGCTCGACGGAGCCGTCGACGAGGTCACCCGTGATCGCGACGAGTTCGGGCTCGAGCGCGTTCACCCGCTCGACGAGACTCTCGGCGAACTCGCGCCCGAGGAGCGAGCCGATGTGCACGTCGCTCACCTGGACGACGCGGAGCCCGTCGAGACCGGACCCGAGCCGGGCGAGTCGCACGTCGACTCGTGGGCGGCGCGGCTCGCCGTACGCGACGCGACGGCCGAGAGCGGTGGCGACGATCGCGAAGCCGAGCACGGCTCCGGCGCGCCAGCGGTCGACGGCGGGGAAACCGAGCCCGATCCCGTCGAGCCATCCGGCACGGGCCGCGAGGCCGAGGCCGACGTCGGTCAAAAAGGTCGCCGAGAGAAGCAGCCAGAAGAAACCGAACCAGATCGAGGAGACGTGGGAGAGAAGGCGAGCGACCGGCGGCGAAAGAGCTCCCGCGGCGAGCCGGCGGACGAACGGGACGGCCGCGAGAGCTACGATCACGACGACGCCGATCGTCCGCCACGGCTCGGGCGGGCTCGGAGCGAGCACGAGACGGGAGATCACGTAGCCATGCAGCAACGCGAACAGCGCGAGCGCGAAGGCGAGCGCCCCGATGATCGATCCGACTCGCCGCACGACTCTCGGAGCCTGACCCTGCGACTCCGGTAGATCAAGCGGTGAGGCTTCGCGAGCTCCGATCGGGGCCCCCTAGAACTGAGGCTCGCCTCCGGCGCCCTAGAACCGGTAGGCGAGCTCGAAGCCCCAGGTGCGCGGCGGGCCGAAGTTCACGAGGTAACCGCCGATCGGCGCGGTCGGGATTACGCCCGTCCGCACGTACTCTTCCTCGATGTTCTTGACGAAACCCTTCACGGACACGCCGCTCGGGTGCTCGAAGATGAGGAACGCATTCGACATCCCGTAGGCTCGCTGCCGCTCCACGCGCTCGTTGAACGCGGTGAAGTAGTACCCGTCGGTGTAGGCGTAGTCGTAGCGCGCCGTGAGGTCGCCGAACGAGAAGACGGGCTGCGTGTACTGCACGCCGAGCGAGAACGCGATCTCCGGCGTCTTCGGCAGGCGATTGCCGGCGAGATCCCGCGGGCCCTCGGCCGGCGTCAGCGAGTCGTCGTCCGTGAACTTCGTGTACTCCGCGTAGAGCCACGCGAACGTGCCGTCGAAGCGGAGCCGCTCGAGCGGCGATGCGGCGACTTCGACCTCGACGCCTCGCATCTTCGCTTTCGGGCCGTTCACGACCTCCTGGGTGACGAGCGTCGTCCGCACCGTCTGGATGTTGTCGTACGAGTAGTCGAATCCGGTGACGTTGAAGCGCGCGCGGTTCTCGAAGAGCTGCGTCTTGAGCCCGCCCTCGTACGCATCGACCGTCTCGGGATCGTACTGGTCGCCGCAGCCCGTGGCGTTGAATCCGCCCGCTTTGAAGCCCTGCGTGTACGACGCGTAGAGCATCGTGTCCTCGGTCGCGAGCAGGTCGATGCCGCCCTTGAAGCTCGTGTCCGACCACTGCGCCTTGGTCTCCAGGAACGAGCAGGAGCGCGTGACGATCGGTGCGGCGCGGAAGCTCTCGAGGAAGCTCTTCCAGTCCTTCGTGTAGCGCACGCCGCCGTGCAGCCGGATGAGGTCGAAGAGCGTGTAGTCCGCGTTGCCGAACGCGGCGTACGACGACGTCGTCTGATCGTGAACGGTGAAATCGACGTTTGCGAGACCGTCGCCGAGGAAGACGCCGTCCGGCGTCGCGATCGGTGGGAGCGCGGCGACCGCGTCGAACGCGAAGAGCGGTCCGAAGAACTGCGCGCTCGCCGTCTCGTGGTAGAAGTAGACGCCGGCGATCCAGTTCAGGTTCTCGGGTCCCTCTTCCGAGGCGAGCTGTAGCTCGACGCTGTGCTGATGCGAGTCCTCGATGCGGACGACCGAGAAAATCGGCAGGTCCGTGCCGTCGCTGTCCGCGACGTTGTCGAAGCTGGACGTGCCGAAGCCGTAGATCGCGGAGAGCTGCGCGAACTCCCAGTCGAGCGATGCCTTGAAGCGTGCGCCCGCGAAGTCGCGCTCGGTGTGAGGGACGATGTTGAGGTACGTGTCCGGTGGGCCGTTCGTGCGGCGTCCGCCGACCACCTCCGAGAGCACCTGCTGGCGGAGCGGAGCGAGCAGCGGCCCGAGCTGCTCCTCGAGGTTCGCGAGCGCGACGTCGTACGGCGACGTCGCCGGGCTTGCGGTGGAGTCCGTGAAGATGGAGCCGAAGTTCGGCGTCGTCGACCAGTACGGCGCGCCGGCGAATTCGTCGCGCTGGAAGTCGCCGGAGACCTCGATCGAGAAGCGATCGCTCACGTGCCCGAGCAGCGAAGCGCGAATCGCGATCGTCTCCATGTCTTCGAGCTCGGCGCCGCTGTTCAGCTCGTCGTAATAGCCGCCGCGATCCTCCTGCACGTACGTGACGCGGCCGAACAAGCGGTCCGCGAGGATCGGTCCGGCGACGGAGAAGTGTCCGAGGAGCTGGTCGTAGCTGCCGTATTGGAAGGACGCGTTGCCTTCGAGCTCCTCCGCCGGCCGTCGCGTGACGAAGCGCACCGCGCCGCCCGTGGCGTTTCGCCCGTAGAGCGTGCCCTGCGGCCCGCGCAGCACCTCGATCCGCTCGAGGTCGTGCATCGCCGCGAGCGAGAGGAACGGGCGGCCCTGGTAGATGTCGTCGACGTAGACGGCAACGCCCGGCTCGCCCGAGAGCGTCGGGATCTCGAGGCCGATGCCGCGCACGGTGATCTGCTGCTCGCTCCCGACGTGGCCGAACGTCATGCCCGGCACGAAGTGTGCGAGGTCCTCGACCGTGGAGATCTCGCGCTGCTCGAGCGCGGTCGCATCGAACGCGGAAACCGCGAGTGGCGTGTCCTCGAGCGACGTCTCACGGCGCGACGCGGTGATCACGATCTCCTCGAGCCCCGCGTTCGTGGAAGGCGGCGCCGGTTCCTGCGCGAGTACGGGCGACGACGCGGCGACGATCGCGAACGACGCGACCACGATCCGGCGGAGCGAGTGTGTGCGGATCAAAGGCGCACGCGAAGCGTCAGCGGGCCGCGCGTGAGCGCCGATCGTGTCCACGTCAGACTGTCGACGTCGACCTCGTATTCCGGGGAGGCCGCGAGAAGCTCTTCGAATGCGATGCGCGTCTCGAGCGTGGCGAGCGCGGAGCCGAGGCAATAGTGGATGCCGTGCCCGAAGCCGACATGCTGCTTCATCTCGCGCGTCACGTCGAAACGGTCGGGCTCGTCGAACTCGCGCTCGTCGCGGTTCGCGGCGGCGTAGAGCATCATCACGATCGCGCCCTCCGGGATCGTCATTCCGTGCAGCGTGACGTCGCGGGTCGTGGTCCGTGTGAGCCCTTGCACGGAGCCGCAGAAGCGGACGAACTCCTCGACCGCCTTCGCCATCCGCTGCGGCTCGCGCGCGAGCAGGCGGCGCTGGTCGGGGAATCGGGAGAGGTCCAGCGCGGTCGTGCCGATCAGGCCTGAGGTCGTTTCGTTGCCGGCGACGAGGAGGAGGAAGCAGAAACCGACGATGTCTTCGTCGGCCAGTCGTTCGCCGTCGACCTCGGCGGCGATGAGCTTCGAAACGAGGTCCTCGCGCGGCGACTTCCGGCGCTCCTGGAGGACCTCCGCGAGGTACTGCACGAGGCTGAAGATCGCGCCCATCACGCGGTTCTCGGCCTCGGCGTCGTCCGGGTTCCACGACGCGCTCGCGTTCGACCAGGTGCGGAACTTGTCGCGGTCCTCGAGCGGGACGCCGATCATCTCGGCGATGATCATCGTAGGCAGGGGAGAGGCGAAGCACGTCGCGAGATCGACCGTTCCACCCTGCTCGCGGGCGTCCGCGAGCAGCTGTTTCGCGAGCCGGCGCACGGAAGGCTCGATCGCGGAAATGCTCTGCGCGGTGAACGCGCGGCTCACCAGCGAGCGAAGCTTGATGTGACGCGGGGGGTCGAGGTTCGTGAGCATCGGCTGCGACGGCTGCATGCGCCGATCGAGCGTGATGCCCTCCTTGTTGGAGTACGTGACGTGATCGCGAAGCGCGTCGACGACGTCCCGGAACCGCGACAGCGCCCAGAACCCGCGGTGCTCGTTATGATAGACGGGGAATTCGTCGCGCAGTCGTCGGTACGTACCGAACGGATCGGCGACGGTGCGGGCGTCGTAGGGGTCGTAAACCATCGGACGTTCCTCGCGGGTTGAAAACCCAATAACCGATACCGTATTAAAAGGTCAATAATTATGGCCGAGCCGAGAGCGATCGATTGCTGGGTGAACGTGAGCTTCCTTCCGGCCGATGGATCGGTACCCGAGTACCTGAAGCGCGTCGCCGAGGACACGTTCCGAACGAGCCCCGGCTTCTTCGAGCAAGCGACGCCGGACGGGCTCGTCGAGATCATGGATCGTGCGGGCGTCGAGAAGGTCGTGCTGAATGTTTCGTTGGAAAACCCCGACGACCCTGCGCTCGCGTTCCCGCGCGCGCGTCCGGGACGCTTCTTCCTCGCGGTGATGCCGGATCTCCGGCGCGGCATGCGCGCGCTCTGGGATCTCGAGGCGCTCGCGCGCGAGCATCCCGTCGTGATGGCGCGCGTCGCTCCCATGGTGTTCGACCTGCCTCCCGACGACCGGATCTACTATCCGCTCTACGCGAAGTGCATCGAGCTCGATCTGCCGATCTCGGTGAACACGGGCATGCCGGGACCTCCGCTCCCCGGCGAGTGCCAGCACCCGATGCACCTCGACCGCGTCTGCTACCACTTCCCCGAGCTCCGGATCTGCATGGCGCACGGCGCAGCCCCGTGGTGGGACGTCGCGATCAGCCTGATGCTCAAGTACCGGAACCTCCACATGATGACCTCGGCGTTCGCGCCGAAGTACCTGCCGCCGGAGCTGATCCGTTTCCTCAACTCGCGCGGCCAGGAGAAGATCCTCTTCGCGTCGGACCACCCCGCGCTGCCGCTCGAGCGCTGTCTCGGCGAGGCGAGGGCGCTCGACCTCCGCGAGGGCGTGCTCGAGAAGTACCTGCGCGCGAACGCGGAGCGTCTCTTCTTCGCGCCGCGGAAGCCGCGCTACGAGTCCTCACCTCCCGGGCTTCGCCCGACCTGCTGAGGAGGTTCAGCGTCCCCAGCCGCCGAACAGCGCGCGCACACCGCGGGCGACCGCGCTCGGCGACGGACGGCGGTCGCGCGCGTAGACGAGCGCGGTCGAAGACGGCCCGGGCAAGCGATCGTCGACGACCGTCTTCGCGCGGCTGAACGTGCGGAACGCGTCGTCGCCCTGGAGCCGACCCATGCCGCTCGCCTTCTCGCCGCCGAACGGCAGGCTCGGGAAGCCGGCTTGCAGCGCGTCGTTGATGTTCACGCCGCCCGTCTGCATCGCGGAGGCGAGCCGGCGAGCGCGGGCCCGATTCGCAGAGAATACGCTGCCGTTCAGGCCGAACTCCGTGTGGTTGGCGATCATCACGGCCTCCTCGTCCGAACGCACGCGCACGATCGACACGACCGGCAGAAACGACTCCTCGACGAAGAGCTCGCTCGCCGGCGGCACGTCGACGAGGATCGTCGGCTCGAAGTACCAACGGCCGTTCTCCTGGCGCGTCGCCCCGCCGAACGCGAGGCGCGCGCCCGATTCGATCGCGGCGTCGATCCGCCGCCGGACCTTCTCGATCTGCGGGGGCTGCGTGACGGCGCCGACGTGTGCATCCTCGCCGGGCCCGACGCGCATCGCCCGTGCGCGCTCGACGAGCCGATTCACGAACGCGTCGTGCACCTTCTCGTGGACGAGGATCCGCTCGAGCGCCTGACACGCCTGTCCCGCGTTGATGAATGACGCGCCGACGGCGACGCCCGTGGCGCGCTCGACGTCGGCGTCCTCGCACACGACCATCGCGTCCTTGCCGCCGAGCTCCAGCACGACGGGGATCAATCGCGCGCCGGCCGCGGCCGCGATGCGGCGTCCGGTCGGCACGCTGCCTGTGAAGACGAGACCATCGAGGTCACTCGCGACGAGCTCGGCGCCGACGCCGCCCTCGCCCTGGACGACTTGGACGAGGTCGAGACCAGCCCGGCGGAACGCCTCCCCGATCCACTCGCCGGTCTCTGGCGTCAGCTCGGACGGTTTGAACACGACGGTGTTTCCCGCGGCGAGGATCCACGGAATCGACTGGAACGGAATGCCGGCGGGGAAATTGAAGGGCGTGATCACGCCGATCACCCCGCGCGGCGAGTACTCGACCCACGCCTTCTTGTTGAGCATCGGGAAGGTCGGGACCGCGCGCGGCTTGAGCGCACGCTTCGCGTGGCGCGCCGCCCAGTCCAGCATGAGAACGCTGGCGGCGGCTTCGACGTAAGCGTCAGGCGTCGGCTTGCCGGTCTCGCGAGCGGTGATTTCGCCGAGCTCGCCGATCCGGCGAGCGATCGCGCGCCGCACCTCGCGCAGGTGACGACATCGCTCCGCGACCGTGCGCGCTCCCCATTCCGCCTGCGCATCGCGCGCGCGCCGAACCGCGTTCGCGACTGTCTCCGATGGCGGCGTCGAATCGTTCATCGGTCCCTCCGGAATTACTGAACCTTGACTATTGTAACGATCGTCACGTAACTGTCCAGGCTCGCGACGTCATCTCCGGAGGCTTCCATGCGGACTCTTCGCGACAAGGTGGTGGTGGTGACCGGTGCCGGCTCCGGCATCGGCCGCGCCCTCGCCGTCGCGCTCGTCGATTCGGGCGCGCGCGTCGCCGTCTGCGACGTGAACGAGCGCGCCGCACGGGAGACGGTCGCCGCCATCGAGCCGCGCGCGCCGGGCCGTGCCGCGGTGTTCGTCGTCGACGTCGCGAAGCGCGACGAGATCTACGCGCTCGCGGAGCGCGTGCCGCGCGAGATGGGGCCGGTCGACGTGCTGGTGAACAACGCGGGCGTGCTCGGCCAGCTCGCGCCCCTCGAGCACATCTCCGACGAGGAGCTCCACTGGATCATGGACGTCGACTTCTGGGGCGTGATGCACGGCGTACGCGCGTTCCTGCCGGGTCTCAAGTCCCGCCCCGAAGCCGCGATCGTGAACGTCTCGAGCCTCGCCGGCCTCATGGCCATTCTCGGCAACGCCGCGTACTTTGCGGCGAAGTACGCGGTCCGCGGCTTCACCGAGAACCTCCGAAGCGAGCTCCGTCGGACCCACGTGTCCGTCACGGTCGTGCACCCGGGCGTCGTGAAGACGAATCTCGCGTCGAGCCTCCTCACCGGCACCGAGGAGGAGCGGAAGGAGGCGGTCCGCCTCTACAACCGGAACCCCGGCGTCACGCCGGAGCGCGCCGCGAAGAAGATCCACGACGCGATCCTTCGCGGCCAGCCGCGGCTGCTCATCGGCCTCGACGTGTGGCTGATCGACAAGCTCGTGCGAATCGCCCCGGGTCGCTACGACCGGCTGCTCTACGGCTGGATGCGTCAGGCCGCGAACAAGCAGCGCCCGGACGGGAAGGCGCTGTTCTGACGGGAAAACCGTCGTTGACGAACCGGCCACCCGCTCCCTAGCATCTCGGCACCGTCATGCATCGGGGGTGGATGCTCGTTTTGGCCACGGCGGTGATCGCCGTGGCATCGTCGGGGAGTCCTCACGCGGCCTCCTCCGCGGGCGGACTCCGTGCGGGCGCGGCGAAGCGGAACGTCGCTCCGACGCAAGCCCAGATCGACGGCATCGCCGAGCCCCGCCTCGCGGGCACGACCCACCTCCAGAAATTCAACCTGGGCGGCTTCGGCGTGAACCCGCTGCAGAACGTGCCGGATCCCGTCGGCGCGTACGGCGAAGAGCTGACCGAGCCGGCGAGCCAGCGCGTGTTCGACGGCAGCCGCGGCGCAGAGCCGATCTGGCTGCGCGTGCTCGTGCTCGAAGGGGAGAACGGCGAGCGCGTCGCGTTCGTCACGCTCGACGCCGTCGGCGCCGGGAATCTCGTGCAAGACGGGCTCAAGCGCGCGGTTCACGGGGCGAGCTGCGAAGCCGGCGCGTGCATCGCTCCGCAGAACGTCCTCTTCGGGCAGACGCATTCGCACGCGGGCCCCGATTTGCAAGGGCTCTGGGGCGGCGTGCCGCAGGACTGGATCGCGAACGTTCTCTACCGCGAGGCGTCCGCGGCGGTGCGCGAAGCGGTCGAAGCGCGCCGGCCGGCGCGGCTCCGCGTGCGCCGCGGCGAGACGCTGGAATTCAACTCCTACCGTCGCCCGCGGCTCGATCCCGCCGCGGAGGTCGACGGCACGCTCACGCTGCTCTCGGTCGTCGAGACGGACGGCACGCAGCCGATCGCGTCGATCCTCCAGTACAGCGCGCACCCGACGTCGATCAACGAAGATCCGCGGATCCCGCACGCCGACTTCGTGCTCGGCGCGACTGATTGGCTCGAGGACGCGGAGCACTTCGGCGGCGTCGCGCTCTACTACAACGGGCCGATCGCGGATGCCTCAGCGAGCGGCGCGCGCGCCGGCTGCGTGCCGGCGACGGAAGACGCGAAATACGGCGAGGTCCGCTGCCGCGGCGAGGGCATCGCCGACGCCGCGCTCGCGTTCCCGGAGCGCGAGCTCGCGCCGTCGCTCGACGTTCGTCACCGCGAGGTCTTCCTGCCGATCACGAATCCGCTCTTCCTCGCGGCCGCCGCGGCCGGCGTGTTCAATCGCTATTACGACTTCTCGATGCTGCCGATCGGCGAGATTCCCGGGATCGGCCCCGCGCTCGCGGCCGAGGCGTCGAACTTGCCCCAGACGCTGCCGGTCGCCCGGACGCTGGTCTCGCGTGTCACGCTCGGCGGTGCGGATACCGGCCTCGAGATCGTGACGATCCCGGGCGAAGCGACGAACCGATTCGGCCGCTCGGTGCGCGGGCTCGCGAAGACGGACGTCATGCTTCTGGGGCTCACACAGAACTCGTTCGGTTACGTGATCCCCGAAGAGGAATTCAGCTATCTCGACGAATCCGGCGACGCGGGCTTCGCCGACGTGCCGTTCACGAGCTACGAGGAATGGGTCTCGATCGGTCCGCTGATCGCGCCGCTCTTGCGCGTGCAGGGATACAACCGTCTCTTCGACGCGCCGCTCGCGGCCGACGTGCCGCCGTCGATCGCGGCGTGCGCGGATCCTACGTCAGACGCATGTATCGTGAGCGCGGTCGCGCGCCACGTCGACTACGTGCAGCGAGCCCATTCCGCACGTTGCCGCGACGGCGGGGGCCCCGAAGCGCTCTGCGCGCTTCTCGACCCGGAGACGCCCCTCGCGGCGCCGTGTCGCGAGGCCGGCCTGCCGGAGGCGATCTGCTCGGCATTCGCCGGACCGAGCGCGAGCGCGGGAAGCGCCGATGGCGAGGTACTCGTGCCTGCGGCGGACGCGCTCCTGCGCGGCTGCGACGTGCTCGACCCGGCGCACTGCCTGCTGCCGTTCCCGAGCGACCACTTCACGACGGCGGCACCCGAAGGAAGCCCACAGTCCGTGGCGCGCGGGGGCACGGGCCGACGGATTCACCTCTCGCCGCTCGGGACGCCGCGCAACGTCGTCGGCAAGCCGATCGATCCGACCGAGTGGAACCGCAACGACGGGTTCTCGCCGGGACAGATGATCGTCACCCTCGTGCCGAACGTCGGCACGGTGAAGGGCGAGGACGGCAAGCCGGTTGGCCCGATCGTCGGCGCGCCGCCGATCACGGACGTCAGCCGCTCGCTCGACGTCGCGGGCTCGTCCGTCGTCGTGCTCGATGCCGAGTCCGGCGAGCCGCACCTCGTGTGGGCGGAGATCGATCTCAACGCCGGCCTCCTCCTCCCGTCGGAAGGAGTCGCGGCGGCCACGCCGGCGCGGCCCGCGCTGATCGTGCGTCCCGCGGTCAACTTCTCCGAAGGGCATCGCTACGTCGTCGTCCTGAAGAGCCTCGTCGACGAGGCGGGCGCGGCGATTTCGGCGCAGGCGCCGTTCGGCGCGTGCCGCGACCGCCTGCCGACGAGCCTGCCGCCGATCGCGGAGCGCTGCGCGGCGCTCGAAGCGAGCGTCTTTCCGGTGCTCGCCGCCGCGGGCATCGCGCGCGACGAGTCGCTCTTTCTCGCGTGGGATTTCACCGTGGCGAGCACCGAGAACACGATCGGGCGACTCCGCCACATGCGCGATGACGCGTTCCTCGGGGTGCTCGGCCAGACGGAGGACGCGGAAGGCAACATCCTCGACCTCGGAAAGAGGCCGCGGTTCAAGGTGACGGAGATCATCGAGAATCCGAATGAGCAGCTCGCGCGCGTCGTCAAGGGCACGTTCGTCGTGCCGAGCTACGTCCTGCCGTCGGATCCGTCGCCGCTCGACGGCCTACCGGAAGTGAAGGCGCTGCTCGCCGAGGTCGGCAGGAATCTGCCCGACGAGGTCGGGCTCGGAATCGTCGACGGCGAGGACATCGGCACGATCCTCGGTTCCGCGAACCTGCCGCCAAACCGGCTCTTCTACGATCCGACGGACGCGCTGAACCCGGCCGACGTCGGCGGCGTTCTCTGGGGCGACGGCCTGCCCGATCGCACCGGCGAGATGACGACGACGTTCACGTGCAACATTCCGCGCGCCGCGCTATCGGGCAAAGACTTCGCCGGAGCCAGCGCCGCGGACGTGCGCCCTGCGCGCCCGTCGCTCTACGGCCACGGGCTCCTCGGCGGCCAAGGCGAGGTCGGCGCCGGCAACGTCGTCGCCATGGGCAACGAGCACGACGTGATGTTCTGTGCGACCGATTGGTACGGGTTCGCGACCGGCGATCTGCCGAACATCGTGACGGCGATCGCCGACATGTCGAACTTCGCCGTGGTGCCGGACGCTTCGCAGCAGGGAATGTTGAACCAGATGTTCCTCGCGCGCCTGCTGCGCCACCCCAACGGGTTCGCGGCCGCGTCCGCGTTCCAGGTCGACGGCCGAGCCGTCTTCGATCCGGTCGAGGTCTTCTACGACGGGAACTCGCAGGGCGGGATTCTCGGCGGCGTCGTGGTCGCTGCGTCGAAGGACATCCGGCGGGCCGTGCTCGGGGTGCCGGGCATGAACTACTCGACGCTTCTTCAGCGGAGCGTCGACTTCGACGTCTATTCCGTGCCGCTCTATCTGAACTACCTCGACGACCTCGAGCGGAACGTCGTCTTCGCTTTGATCCAGATGCTCTGGGATCGCTCCGAGAACGACGGCTGGGCGCATCACCTGACGAACAACGCGGCGCTCGGCGGGCCGGACAAGCGTGTGCTCCTCCATCCCGCGTTTTCCGATCATCAGGTGTCGATGTGGACGGCAGAGGTGCTGGCGCGAACGGTCGGCGCGCGCGTGGATCGCTCGCGCGTGACGCCCGAGCGCCATCCCGACGACGTCGAGTACTTCGGGCTCGAGCCGCTCGACTACGCCGACGCGGCCGCGCGCGCGGGCTCCGCGCTCGTCATCTGGGACAACGAGCAGCAACCGCCGCCGCCGATCGGCAACGTGCCGCCGCGCGAAGGCGCGGATCCGCACTCGTTCCCGCGCTCGCAGCGGGTCGCACGCTGCCAGAAGTCGCATTTCCTGCGGAGCGACGGCGAGGTGATCGCCGTGCCGGCGCGCGACGCCGGGGCCGAGAGCTTCGTCTGCCCCTGACTCAGTTCGTTCCGATTCTTCGCACTTCGCCTTGCAGGGCCAGGTGATCGAGAGCTTCGATCCGAAGGCTCGTGAACAATCGAATTCGCCGCTCGAGGATCCAGTAAGCGTCGCGAAACGCGCGAAGCTTGTCCGCTTCGGTGCCTTTCTCCGCCGCCGGATCGTCGACACCCCAATGTGCGGTCATCGGTTGGCCGGGCCAGATCGGACACGTCTCCTGCGCAGCATTGCCGCAAACGGTGAACACGAAGTCCATCGACGGCGCATCCGGCCTGGCGAATTCGTCCCAACTCTTGCTGCGAAGACTCTCGGTCGACTCCCGGAGCTCGCGAAGCGTGCGGATCGTGAGCGGATTCACTTCGCCCGTCGGACGGCTGCCCGCGCTGAACGCACGAAACCGGCCCTTGCCGATCCGATTGAGAAGGACCTCGGCCAACACGCTTCGGGCCGAGTTGCCGGTGCAGAGAAAAAGTACGTTGTAGATTCTCTCCGGACTCATCGCTCGTCTCCATCGAGCCAGCCAAACAGCGCCGTGGCGCCGGCGGCGCCGAGGAGCTGCGCGCCGAGAAACATCGGCACGTCCAAGGGACGGATCCCCGCGAAGGTGTCGGTTGCCGCTCGCGCGAGAGTCACTGCTGGATTTGCGAACGAAGTGGACGCGGTAAACCAATACGCCGCCGTGATGTAGCTCCCCACCGCGAAGGGAGTGCTCGCCGGGGCTCGTTTCCCGCCGTGTATGACGGCCAGGAGACCGAATGTCGCGATCGCCTCACTGACGAATTGCCCGACTCCGCTCCTCGCGTGTTGCGAAGCAGAGAAGAGCGGCTCCTCGAACATCACGTGAGCCAACCCCACGCCGACGAAGGCACCGGCGATCTGAACGGCCGCATACGCGGCCGCATCTCGGGGAGTGAGGTTCCCGCGCGTCGCTTCCGCGGCGGAGACGACCGGGTTCATGTGCGCGCCGGAGATCGGGCCGAACGTGATGATGAGCGCGACGAGGCCGGCGCCCGTCGCGATCGCGTTCGCGAGAAGCGCGATCGCGACGTTGCCACCGGCCAAGCGCTCTCCCATGATCCCCGAGCCGACCACCACCGCGAGCAAGAAAGCGGTCGCGATCGCTTCGGCGACGATTCGGCGATCGAGGGTCACGCGCCGCAGCTGGAGCCGGGAGCGCAGCAGGACGATTCCTGCGTCACATCTTCCTTGGTCGCGGTGTCGCCCTGGGCGAGAAACGAGCGCAGCCGCGGGTCGTCGGCGGTCTCCGCCTCGACGTCGGCGAGGAGCGTGTACATCTCCCAAGACAGCCCGTCGGCGTCGCGGACCCAGTACTTGTCGGCCTTCGCGTAGCAGCACGTGACGCCTTCCTGCTGCAGCGTCTCGAGGCCCTCGTTCTTCGTGCGGACCATCTCGGAAGCCACTTCACCCGTGCTCGGATAGCGAATGCCGAGGTGGCTCACCTTGCCGGGCTCGCCGCCGACGACGAGCGAGAAGATGACGGGCGGATCGGCGAGCTCGAACTTCGCGTAGCCAGGGCGCACCTTCGCCGGCTCCGTGCCGAGAATCTTGCGGTAGCGCTCGAGCGCCGCCTCGAGATCTTGGACGTACATCGATACGTGAAACGTGTTGGCCATGGGTCCTCCTTGTGGGTTGGGGTTCAGCAGCACTGCGCGCTTGCGCAACACTGGCTCATGAAGCTTTGGAATTGCCGTGCGAGGCCGCGGCAGCAGGCGGTGTCGAGCCGATAAAGTCGCTCGCGCCCGTGGCGCTCCTGGATCAAGAGACCGGCGCTCGAAAGGATCCGGAGATGGTGGGAGATCGCCGGTTGGGAAAGCGCGAAGCGCTTCGTCAGCTCGCCGACGTTCAGTCGCTCCTTGGAGAGGACGTTGACGATCTGCTGGCGAGTCGGATCGGAAAGCGCGGCGAGGCAGCGCTGGAGCGACTTGAAGTCGATGTCTTCCATCGGGCTCGGTCGCTTCGACGTCCGTTTCGATCCATCCATATATTTGGATAGATAGTGCTGACCGCGATCTGGGTCAAGCCGGGCCGCGAAGAATTTTCAGCGCTCCGTCGGGGGACCGGTTTGCAATCGGGGCAACGATTGCGGTTGAACGAGCGGATGCTCCATCCGCTGCTCGCACATCCGCTGGCGGCGATGTTTCGCCGTCGGCGCGCGGAGAGCCGGCGCGCGTCGTCCTTCGATCGGAGCGGCGGAAACTTCGACTTCATTCGCGTGGAGCCCGGCGCGACCGCGACGCTACTGGAGCACGACGGCGCGGGCTGCATCACGCACCTCTACGTGGCGATGGCGCTGCAGGATCTTCGCGATCACCGGAACGCGATCCTGCGATGCTTCTGGGACGGCACCGCGCGGCCGTCGGTCGAGGTCCCGCTCGGCGACTTCTTCGCGCTCGCGCACGGGCGGGTCCGCGAATTCACGAGCGCGATGGTCGCGGTGAATCCCGGCTTCGGGCTCTCGCACGGCTTGAACGCGTACTTCCCGATGCCGTTCGCGACGGGCGCGCGCATCACTCTCGAAAACCGCGGAGCCACCGTGCTCGGCGGCCCGTTCGGAGCGGTGTGGTTCCACGTCGACTACGAAGTCTACCCGGAGCCGCCGCCGGAAGACGTGCATCGCTTCCACGCCTGCTGGCGGCAGGAGCGTCCGACCGAAGCGATCGGCGGATCGCCGAATGTGACACTGCACGGCGCGAAGAACACCGACGGTGCCGCGAACTACGTCGCGCTCGACACGCGAGGGGAGGGACGGATGGTCGGTCTCGTGCTCGAGATCGACAACCGGCAGGGCGAGCGCTGGTACGGCGAGGGCGACGACATGGTGTTCGTCGACGGCGAAGCGTGGCCGCCGCGCATCCACGGCACCGGTACCGAGGAGATCTTCGGCGGCGGCGCGTGTCCCTCGACCGAGTACGCGGGGCCTTACACCGGCTATCCCCTCGTCGAGTCGCCGTCTTACGCCGGGCTCGTCGGGATGTACCGCTGGTACGTGCACGACCCGATCCACTTCGCGCGGTCGATCCGCTGGACGGTCGAGCACGGTCACGCGAACAACTTCGCGAACGACTACGCGTCGGTCGCGTACTGGTATCAGACGCCGGCGGCCGAGCTCCCGCCGTTACCCGCGGCGAGCGCGATGCTGCCGCCTCTCGACGAACGCTACGACGAAGCCCGCGCGCTCGTGCTCGAAGTCTTCGCGCAAACCCGGAGCCCGACCGATCCGACTGGGTTCATCGCCGCGTGTCGCGCCGCGGCGCCTCTCCTGCGCGGCGATTCCGCCGCGGCGATCGCCGCCGTCCGCGCGCGGCACACCTGAGCTGCCGGCGCCGTCGAGACCGTTTCGGCAACCCGGCTTGTTTCCCGACCGTCCGGACGGTATGCCGCGGAATCGACCGTCTGGACGGTCGCCGAAGGGTCAGGGGAAGAGCCATGGACCGAGACAAAATGCTGGACGCCGCGGAAGTCGTGATCGAGCGACAGGGAATCGCGAACGTGACGCTCGAGGCCGTCGCCGCCGCGGCCGGCATGAGCAAGGGCGGCCTCCTCCACCACTTCCCGAGCAAGGATCATCTCGTCGAGGCTCTCGTCACGCGCTGCGCCGAGAATTGGCGCACCTACTACATGGACGCGTACGCGAAGACGCCGGCGGGTCCGGGGCGCATGGCGCGCGCGCTCGTCGAGCACTGTCTGACCGACGTGCAGGTGTGGACGCCGCAGCTCCGCCGGAGCTCCGCCTCGATCTTCGCGGCGCTCGCGCACAAGCCCGCGCTCATCCAACCGATGCGCGAGGTCTACGCCGACCTTCATCGCCGCGTCGCCGAGGACGGTCTGCCGCCCGGCGTCGGCGAGGCGGTCGTCGCTGCGACCGATGGGTTGTGGCTCGACTGGGTCTGCGGGCTGGTCCCGGTGAATCAACACTTGCTGGATCGGGTCCGTCCCGCGCTCGAGGGGATGCTCGCGGGCGCGAAGACGACTCGTCCCGCTCGCAAGCGAAAGGCCGCCGTCCGGCGCGCCGGAGGTCGTCGTCGATGAATCGTCGCTGGCTCACATCCGTGTTGTTGATCGGCGCGGTGCTCCTGATCGCGGTCGGGCTCGCCGCGTGGAAGTTCTTCTCCGTTCGCGAGGCCATGGCCGAGTTCGCCAAGATGCCCGAGCCTGCGGAATCCGTCGTCGTCGCGGTCGCGAAGGAGATCCAGCACGGCGAGGCCACCACGTCGATCGGCACCGTCCTCGCGCTTCGCTCCGTGACGCTCCAGAACGAGCTCGCCGGCACGGTTCGCGACGTGAAGCTCGTGCCCGGCGAGGTCGTCGACGCCGGCACCGTGCTGGTTCAGCTCGACGTCTCGGTCGAAGACGCCGAGCTGAAGGCGCAGCGCGCGCAGGCCGCCGTGACGAAGACGATGCTCGAACGCGTGCAGCGGGCGAGCAAGAGCAACGCCGCCTCCGAGATGGAGGTCGATCAGGCGCGCGCCGAGCGCGACGTCGCGCTCGCGCAGATCGCACGCACCGAGGCGCTCATCGCCAAGAAGACGATCCGCGCGCCGTTCCGCGCGCACGTCGGCATGTCCGACGTGCATCCCGGTCAGTACCTGACCGAGGGCACGAAGCTGACGACGCTCCAGGGCGTCGACGATTCCGTGCACGTCGACTTCACGGTCGCGCAGGCGGTCGCCGCGCAGCTCGGCGTCGGCGATCGCGTCGAAGTGTTCGCGGCGGGTCGCGCGGAAGGCTCTCCCGCGGAGATCGTCGCGGTGGATGCGCGCGTCGACCCGTCGACGCGGAACGCGATGATTCGCGCGAAGCTCGCGGCGGACGCCGCGGCGGCGCCGGGATCCTCCGTCCGCGTCCGCGTGCCCGTCGGCGAGCCGAAGACGGTCGTCGCCGTGCCCGTCAGCGCGCTTCGCAAAGGGCCGCAGGGCGATCACGTCTACGTGATCGGGCCCGACGATGCAGGCAACACCCGCGCGCACATGCGCAAGGTCGAGAGCGGTACGATGCTCGGCGACGAGGTCGTGATCCGCTCGGGGCTCGCCGCGGGTGAGCAGGTCGCGGCGTCCGGATCCTTCAAGCTTCGCGAGGCGGCGCTGGTCGCGATCGCGAAAGAGTAGATGGGAGCATGACCATGGCGGACTCCCCCTCACCCGGGCTTCGCCCGACCTCTCCCCGAGGGGGAGAGGTGAAATCGTTGACGGACGTCTTCATCCGACACCCGGTCCTCGCGATCGTCGTCAACATCGCGATCGTGCTCGTCGGCTGGCGCGCGCTCGCGAACCTGCCGGTGCAGCAGTATCCGTCGATCGAGAGCTCCTCGATCATCATCAAGACGCTCTACATCGGCGCGAGCGCCGACACCGTGCGCGGCTTCCTCACGACGCCGATCGAGCGGGTCGTTTCGCAGATCGGCGGCGTCGACACGATCGAGTCGACGAGCCGCGCGGGCTCGAGCGAGGTCACGGTCCGCCTGAAGCTCGATTACAATTCGACCGCGGCGCTCGCCGAGGTCACGGCGCGCCTCCAGCAGGTTCGCTCCGAATTGCCGGCCGAAGCGGAGCCGCCCGCCGTCGAGATCCAGCGCGCGGATCGGCCCTACGCGACCTTCTACATCAGCTACGCGTCGAAACAGCGCTCGATGCCCGAGATCACGGACTTCTTGACGCGCACGCTGCAGCCGCAGCTCGCGACGATCCCGGGCGTCCAGCGCGTCACGTTCGAGGGCGCGCGCCCGCTCGCGATGCGCGTGTGGATCGATCCCGACCGGCTCGCCGCGGTGGGCCTGTCCCCCGGCGACGTCCACGCGGCGCTTCGGCGGAACAACTACCTCGCCGCGGTCGGGCAGACGAAGGGCAACCTCGTCCAGGTGAACCTTCTCGCGGACACCGATCTCCGGTCCGTCACGGAGTTCCGCGACCTCATCGTCGCCGACCGCGGCGACGCGCTCGTCCGCCTCTCCGACGTGGCGCGCGTCGAGCTCGGCGCCGAGGAAGCGGACATGATCGGCGGCTTCAGCGAGGCGAAGAGCGTGTATCTCGCCGTCTGGCCGCTCGTCGGCTCCAACGAGATCGACGTCGCGCATCGCCTCCGCGCGGAGCTCGCGCGCGTCGAGCCGGAGCTTCCGGCCGACATCGAGATGGATCTCGCGTTCGACGGCACGATGTTCATGGAGGAGGCGCTGAAGGAGATCGCGAAGACGCTCTCCGAGACGATCGCGATCGTCGCGTTCGTCGTCTTCCTCTTCATGGGCTCCGTCCGGACGGCGCTCGTGCCGCTCGTCGCCATGCCGGTGTCGCTGATCGGCGCGGGAATCGTGATGTACGCGTTCGGCTTCAGCCTGAATCTGTTGACGATCCTCGCGATCGTCTTGTCGGTCGGTCTCGTCGTCGACGACGCGATCGTCGTGGTCGAGAACGTCGAGCGGCACGTTCGTGAGGGGCGGACGCGCGTCGAGGCAGCCCTCGTCGGCGCGCGCGAGCTCCTCGGCCCGATCGTCGCGATGACGATCACGCTCGCGACCGTCTACACGCCGATCGGCTTCCAGGGCGGTCTCACCGGCACGCTCTTCCTCGAGTTCGCGATCACGCTCGCGGCCGCGGTGGTCGTGTCGGGCGTCGTGGCGGTGACGCTGTCGCCGGTCATGAGCTCGCGCTTCGTGCACGCCCACGGCAAGGAAGGCCGCCTCACCGCGTTCGTGAATCGCGGCTTCGAGCGCGTGCGCCGCGGCTACGCGCGCGCGCTCGACGTCGCGCTCGAGATGCGGGGCGCCGTCGTCGTCGCGGCGATTCTCGTCATGCTGATGGCCTGGCCGCTCTACATGTTCTCGCGAAAAGAGCTCGCGCCCGTCGAGGATCAGAGCCACATCAGCATCTTCTACCTGGCGTCGCCCGACTCGACGGTCGATGCGTCGTATCGCGACCATCTGAAGGTGATCGAAACGCTGCTACGCTTCCCCGAAGCGAAGGATACGTGGTCGCTCACCTCGCAGTGGGGCGGCTTCGGCGGCGTCGACCTCCTGCCGTGGGGGGAGCGCGAGCGGACCGCCGAGGACATCTACGCCGAGGTGTACCGGGCGGTCTCGCAGGTGCCCGGCCTCCAGGTGTTCCCGCGCCTCGATCCGCCGCTCCCGAATCCCGGACAGTACGACGTCGAGCTCGTACTGCAGAGCGATGCGTCGCCCGAGCAGATGCTCGAGACGGCGGGCGCGGTCGTCGCGGCCGGCTTGAAGAGCGGCATGTTCCTCTACGTCGATACCGACCTGAAGATGGATCTCGCGGAAGCGCGCGTCGTCATCGATCGCGATCAGGTCGCGGATCTCGGCCTCGACCTCGCGAGCGTCGGTCAGGAGCTCGGCACTCTCCTCGGCGGCGATTACGTGAACCGCTTCAACTTCTTCGACCGGAGCTACAAGGTGATCCCGCAGATCGGCGAGGACCGGCGCGCGACGCTCGGACCGCTTCTCGACCTCAAGATCAAGACGCCGAGCGGCGAGCTCGTGCCCGTCTCGACGTTCACGACGATCGAGGGCCGCTCCGCCCCGCGCACGTTGAATCGGTTCCAGCAGAAGAACGCGGTGCGCGTCTTCGGCGGTGTCGTGCCCGGCGTGACGAAGGAGCAGGGTCTTCGCGTCCTCGAGACCGCCGCGGCCGAGATGAAGACCGCGGGTCTGACGATCGATCATGCCGGCGAGTCGCGGCAGATCCGCCGTGAGGGCTCGGCGATGACGGTGACGCTCGGCTTCGCGCTCGTGCTCATCTACCTCGTGCTCGCCGCGCAGTTCCGGAGCTTCCGCGATCCGCTGATCGTGCTTCTCGGCTCGGTGCCGCTCGCGATCTCGGGCGCGCTCGTCTTCAGCTTCCTCGATCTCACGACGATCAACATCTACTCGCAGGTCGGGCTCATCACGCTCGTCGGCCTGATCGCCAAGAACGGCATCCTGATCGTCGAGTTCGCGAACACGCTGCAGGAGCGCGGGATGGCCAAGGCCGCGGCCCTCAAGGAAGCGTCGCTCACCCGGCTCCGACCGGTGCTGATGACGTCGGCGGCGACGGTGTTCGGGCATTTCCCGCTCGTGCTCGTCACGGGTGCCGGGGCCGAGGCCCGGAACTCGATCGGCACCGTGCTCGTGACCGGCATGACCGTCGGCACGCTCTTCACGCTGTTCGTCGTGCCGGTCTTCTATTCGCTGATCGCCACGGAGCACCGGCCCGAAACGGCGGGCGGCGAGTCGGCCGAAGAGCCTTCCGCGCCTTCGCCGGGCTGGGGCGAGCCGGCGCGGCGGTGGGGCACGTGATGCGCCTCTCGGCGCTTCTTCTTTCTTTGATTCTGGCGGGGTGTGCGCTCGGTCCGGACTATTTCCGTCCGTCGGTGCCGACGCCCGAAGCGTGGCGACACGCCGAGAAGGCGGCGGACGCGCCCTCGCTCGCGAACCTCGCGTGGTGGGATCTCTTCCAGGACGAGGAGCTTCGCGCTCTCATCGGCGCCGCGCTCGAGGAGAACAAGGACCTCCGCATCGCCGTCGCGCGCGTCGATCAGGCGCGCGCGCGCCTCGGGCTCGCGCGCGGCGACCAGCTGCCACGGCTCGATGCGCGCGGCCAGTACTCGCGCCAGCGGTTCTCCGAGGAGGGCACGTTCCCGCTCCCCGACCCCGAGACCGACGTGTTCGTCTTGACCGGCGATGCTTCGTTCGAGGTCGACGTGTGGGGCAAGCTCCGCCGCGCGAGCGAAGCGGCCCGCGCCGAGCTCCTCGCGAGCGAAGCCACGCGGCAGGCCGTCGTGCTCACGCTCGTCAGCGACGTCGCGGCGACGTACCTCGAGCTCCGCGAGCGCGATCTCGAGCTCGACATCACGCGCCGCACGGTCACGGCGCGCCGGGAGTCGCTCGGCATCGTGCGCGAGCGGTTCGAGTCGGGTCTCACCTCCGCGCTCGACGCGCGTCAGGCCGAGGCGGATCTCGCGCGCACGGAGGCCGAGATTCCGGATCTCGAGCGGCAGGTCGCGCAGACGGAGCACCGGTTGAGCCTGCTCCTCGGAAGGAATCCCGGCGAGATCCGCCGCGGGCTCCCGCTCTCGGGGCAGGTCTTCCCGCCGGAGGTTCCGGCAGGCCTGCCGTCCGCGCTCCTCGAGCGGCGGCCCGACATCCGCCAAGCGGAAGAGGCGCTCGTCGCCGCGAACGCGCGGATCGGCGTCGCCAAGGCGGCGTTCTTTCCGCAGATCCAGCTGACCGGCACGTACGGCGTCGAGAGCGTGGCGCTCTCCGATCTCTTCACCGGTCCGGCGCGCGCCTGGCAGTTCGGCCCGCGCATCACGGTGCCGATCTTCCGCGGCGGCCAGAACCTCGCGAACCTCGAGCTCGCCGAAGCCGTGCAGGTCGAGGCGCTCGTCCGCTATGAGCAGGCGATCCAGCAAGCGTTCCGCGAAGCGGAGGACGCGCTCGTCGCGCACCGCAAGGCGCGCGAGGCGCTCGAGGCGCAACGCGAGGCGGTGCAAGCGTCACGCGAGGCGCTCGGCGTCGCGGAATCACGCTACACGAGCGGGCTCACGACCTTCGTGAACGTGCTCGACGGCCAGCGCACGCTGCTCGCCGCCGAGATCGCCGAAAGCCGTACTCTGCTCACGCAGCTCGCCGCGGTCGTGCAGCTCTATCGCGCGCTCGGCGGCGGCTGGGAAGCGCCAGCAGCGGAGGCCACTGTCGACCCACAACCTCTCCCCGTTGGGGAGAGGTCGGCGCAAAGCGCCGGGTGAGGGGGAGCCCACCACCGCCGAGACGTCTCCCCCTCACTCGCGCCTTCGGCGCGGTCTCTCCCCAAAGGGGAGAGACGTGGGGTCTACGCCCCCGGCTCGATCTTGACGACGAACGCGTGCTTGCTCGTCGTCGCTGCGGACTGCTTCCCGTTCGCGGGCATCGTGATCACGAGCGGGCCGAGACCGAGCAACGGGCGTCTGTAGGCGAGCGGCTGGCCGTCGGAGCCGAGCAGCGTCATGCGCGCGCCCTTCGGCACCGGGATCGGGAGCAGCACCGTCATCTGCTTGCCCGGCCACTCCGTCGAGATCACGTAGAAGTCGTCGCCCTTGGTGGTGAAGCGGAGGTTCAGCTCCTCGGAGAGGAGCCAGGGCCGCGTGCCGTAGATCGCCTCGCCGTTGATGCCGAGCCACTTGCCGACGCCGCGCAGGCGCTCGACCTGGCCGGCGGGCACCGTGCCGTCCGCCATCGGGCCGATGTTCAGGAGGAAGTTGCCGTTCTTCGAAACGATGTCGACGAGCGAGTCGACGATCTCGTCGGTCGTGATCCAATCGGCGTCGGTCTCCTGCTCGGTGTAGCCGAACGAGCTCCCGAAGCCGCGCGTCGCCTCCCACTTCCGCTGCTGTGGCAGGTTGATCGGCAGGTACTCCTTCGTCTGGAAATCGAAGTGCGTCGTGTCGGTCGGCAAGTCGAGCACCTGATCGCCGCAGCGGTCGTTGACGACGACGCCCTCGGGGTTCGTCAGCGCCGCGTGGTTGTAGAATTCCGCGATCCATTCGTTCGAGCGGAAGTACGACTGGTTGCCGCCGATGTCGCACCAGAGGACGTACGGCGAGTACTGGTGGATCAGCTCACGGATCTGCGGGATCGCGTGATCGGCCGCATAGTCCGCGATCGGCTTGTAGCCGGTGTAGGGCGCGGGCTCGCCGGTGTAGGCGTTCTTCGCCTTGCCACGAAATGCCATGAGCTCGATCGCCGCGGTGAGCGGGTTCGTCGAGAGGCTCGGGTTCGGCGCCGGATTGAAGAACTCGGGAAGCGAATAGTAGAGCCCCGGCTTCACGACGTCGCCGCGGGCGCGTGACGCGTCCATCAGCTCGCCGACGAGGTTCCGGCCCGGCCCCATGATCCCGGTGTGCCGATCCGTCGTCGCCGTCGGGAAGAGCGCGAGACCGTCGTGGTGCTTGGTGACGAACACGAAGTACTTCGCGCCGGCTTCCTCGAAGAGGTCGAGCCAGTCGTCGGCGTGAAAGTTCTCGGCGTGCCACTGCGGGATGAAGTCGTCGTAGAGGAAACCCGTGCCGTACTTGTCCTTGTGGTACGACCACGCCGGGAACAGCGTCTGCTGCTGGAAGAACCAGTACCACTCGGCGTAGCCGATCACCGGCACGCCCTTCGTCGCGTAAGCGGGGATCGTCGCCGCGGTCCAGTGGATGAAGATCCCGAACTTGCCGTCCTCGTACCACGCGGGGACCGGATGCGTGCGGAGCGAAGCGAGCGTCGGCTGATAAACCGGCTCGGCCCACGCCTTTGCAGCCGCGACGACGAGAAGCAAGCAAACGAGGAGCGTGGGGCCGAGCCGTCGAGTCATGGTCTCTCCGTCGGTGCGTGGGTGAGATCGAGATTTCGGGAACGGTCTCGATTTACACGCCGGGAGAGGGTCACGTCACGAGCGAATTGCCGTCAGTGGCGGGCGCGGTCTCGCCTCCGCGGAAGTAAAGCGCAGCCGAGCAGCAGCGTACGCCGGCAGCCGGGGGCCTGGCTCGCTCCATGGCTCGCCGCTGGCAGCGAGCAGCTTCTTGCGAGCACTCAGCGCGGCTGCGCTTTACTTCCGCGAGCCAGGCCCCCGGCTGCCGACTAAACACGCACGGTCGGCGAGCCATGCAGCGGAGGCGAGACCGCGTCCGCCACGTGGTCGTACGTGGTCACGCGACTTCCGACAGCGCGTGCGGAACGTGCTCCGGAGCGGCCGGGGCGTCCCCGACCCCCGGCCAGTCGAGGATCCGGAGGTCGAGGACGCACGTCGCGTAGATCACCGGCACCATCAAGAGCGTGACGATGCTCGCCAGCGTGAGGCCGCCGATCTGCACGTAGCAGAGCGGCTCCCAGAGCGGGCCGCCGTGCGAGGCGAGCGGGAAGAGGCCGAGCACCGTCGCGCCCACCGTGATGAGGACGGGACGGAGGCGGACAATCCCGGCGTCCAAAAGAGCAACTTCGAGCGACTCGCCCTCGGCTCTCATCTCCTCGATGAAATCGAAGAGCACGATGATGTGACTGACGATGACGCCGATCAGGCTCACCACGCCGAGGAACGCCATGAAGCCGAACGGCGCGTCCATCACCACGAGCGCGATGACGACGCCGACGAGCCCGTACGGCACCGCGGCGAAGACGAGAAGCGGCTTCACCGCGTTCCGGAACTGGAGGACGAGCGCCATGTAGATGCAGGCGATCGAGACCGCCATCACGACCTTCATTTCGGCGAAGCTCTTCACCTGCTCCTCTTCTTCTCCTCCGATCTCCAGGCGATACCCCGGAGGAAGCGCCGCCGCGATCGCCTCGATGCGCTCGCGCGCCTCGTTCATCACCTCGGAGGCGAGCCGGCCTTCGCGCACGAACGCGGAAACCGTGATCGTCCGGAACTGATTCCGTCGGCGGATCTTCTCGGTCTCGAGGCCGTAGGTGAGCTTCGAGAGCTGGCCGAGGGGGATCCGCCGGTCGTCGCTCGAATTGCCGACGTAGAGGTTCTGCACGTCGCTCACGCGCGCCCGCTCTTCGGGCCGCACGCGGGCGATCACCGGGATCTGCGTGTCGCCTTCGCGGATCGACGTCACCATGCGGCCGCTGATCGCCGCTGCCGACGCGCTCGCGACGTCGTAGTTCGTGACGCCCGCGAAGTTCGCGCGATCGGGGTCGATCGCGAGGCGGAGCGCGAAGCTCTCCGCGCCCCAGTCGTCGCGTACGCGCTCGGCGAGCGGAATCGAGCGGAGCACGGCCTTCAGGTCCTCCGCGACCTCGCGGAGCACCGTTTCGTCTTCGCCCGAGACACGGACGCCGACGGGCGCGCCGACGGGCGCGCCGATCTCGAGCGGCTTGACGTCGATGCGCGCGCCGGGAACTTCCGCGGCGAGCGCGTGCTGGAGCTCGGGCAGCAGGTGATGGATGTGATGCTTGTCCTTCACCTGGAGGATGATCTGCGCGTAGTTGAGCTGCTGGAGCTCGGGCGACACGGAGTACCAGAAGCGCGGCGCGCCGCCGCCGACGAACGTCGTCAGGCGCTCGAGCTCGCCGTGGCCGGCCTTCTCGAGGATCACGGTTTCGCTTCGACGTGCCGCCTTGATCGTCGCGCCGAGCGGCGAGCCTTCCGGCAGCCATACGTCGATCGTCGCGAGGTAGGCGTAGTCCTTCGGGAAGAAGCTCTGCCGGATGTTCGTGCCGATCGCGCCGCCGGCTGCGAGGAACACGAATGAGCCAACGAGCACCGCCCAGCGGTGCTCGATTGCCCACGTGCCGACGCGGAAGTACCAGCCGGCGAAGCCGCCCTGGCGCATCTCGGTGCGCGACGGGGCGACGGTCTTCGAAGGCCGCAAGAGGTAGTAGCCGAGGAGCGGCACGAACGTCATCGAGGCGATCCGCGACGCGACGAGCGAGCAGGCGAGCACGACCGGCAGCGAATAGATGAACTTGCCGGAGTCGCCGCTGATCATAAGAAGCGGGAGGTAGGCGACGATGTTCGTGATCGTCGCGAAGAGGATCGCGGTCGCGAGCTTCGTCGGCCCGACCCAGGCCGCGAGGAGCCGCGGCTTGCCTTCGTTGAGCTCGCGCTTGATCGCATCGCCGGCGACGACCGGGTCGTCGACGAGGAGGCCGAGCGCGATGATGAGCGACGCGATCGAGACCTGCTGGAGGTCGATGCCGACGATCCACATCATGCCGAACGTCATCGCGAGCGTGATCGGGATCGAGAGCGCCATCAGCGCCGCCGATCGCCACTCCCAGAAGCCGATCAGCGCGATCAGCACGACGAGCGCGATCGCCTCGTAGAGGCTCTTCATGAAGAGGTCGAGGTTCTCGGTCACCTGCAGCGGCTGATCCGAGGTGCGGACGACGACGAGGTCGCGCGGCAGGCGCTCGCGGACCTCGGCGAGCTTCGCGTCGACGGCTTCGCCGAACTCGGCGATCTGCTTGCCCGAGCGCATCTGGATGGACAGCGTGACGGCGCGCGAGCGCTGCCAGCGGCCCTCCGCGTCCTGCCAGGTGAACGTGTTGAGATACGTCGCCGGCGATTCGTAGGCGCGGGTGATGTCGACGAGATCGCGGAGATAGACGGGGGATCCGGCGTCGGACTTGGCGACGATCACATCGCCGATCTCGTGTTCGCTGGTGAGCTCGCCCGAGGTGTCGATCGCGAGGTTCCGGTCGCCGATCTCGAGCACGCCGCCGGACATGATGATGTTCCGCGCCTGGAGGAGCTGGTCGATGTCGGCGCCCTTGATGCCGTAGTGCGCGAGCCGCTGCTGCGAGTACTCGAGGTAGACGCGCTCCTCGAGCACGCCCGAGCGCGTCACTTTCGAGACGATCGGGATCGTCTGGAGCGAGCGCTGCAAGAGCTCGGTGTATTCGTCGAGATCGCGGTAGCTGTATTTGTCGCCGGCGACGGCCGCGAGGCGCTCGCGCGTCTCGGCCGGATCGCGGACGAGGACGAGCGGCCAGGCGTCCTGATGCGCCTGCGAGCTCGGCTGGCGCTCCTCTTGGATCGCCTGCGCCGCGGCGAGAATCTCGGCGTCCGACGAGGAAGACGCGAAGTCGAGGGCGGCGAAGCCGCTGCCCGAGACCGGACGGACGTCTGCGGCGATCCCGCGCTCGACGAGCAGCCCGGAGACCGCGTGTACGGCGCGCGCGATCGCGCGGGAATCGATCGAGCTCGGCAGCGCGGCGACGAGCGTCACGCGGCCTTCCGCCGACTCTCCGCGCACGCCCGCGATCGCCTTCGCGATCGCCGTCGCGCGGATCTCGAGCTCGGTCTCGTCGACCTTCGGGCTCGCGACCGTGAGCATCAACGCCGCCGTGTCGCCGAAGTCCTTGACGAAGTTGATCGGCCCCGCGCCGGACGGCAGGTCCCGGATGTCCTCGAGACGGAGGCGGATGTCGTCGAGCTCTTTGCCGGTCTCCTTCAGCCCTTCGACGAGCTCGAAGTTGACGACCGAGAGCCCGGTTCGCGAGGTCGACTCGATCTTCTTGATCTTCGAGTTCTCGGCGATGCGGGACTCGATCTTCCGCGTCACGAGCTCTTCGACCTTTTCGGCGCTCGCGCCCGGCCACGGCGTGAGCGCGACGGCGACGCGCACCGGAACGTCAGGGTCCTTGCGCTTCGGCATGCTCGCGTAGCCCCAGAAGCCCCACGCGATGACCGCGAGGAGCACGACCCAGGAGATGTGCCGCTGCTCGGTGAAGAAGCGCGCGGTGTTCTGCTGGGACTCGACGTTGGCGTTCGTGTGGCTCACGACTTCCTCCGCGCGAGCTCGCGGACCTTCTGCCCGTCGACGAGAAGCGCCGGACCGCTCACGACGACCTTCTCGCCGGCGGCGACGCCGCGCTCGACGATGACCGAGTTTCCGACCGGGTTGCCGAGGGAGACCTCGCGCGCGTGCGCGGCGCCGGCGTCGACGACGAAGACCGCGTAGCCTTCGGTCGCCCGGGGCGGCCGCGCCACCGCGGCGAGGGGGATGACGATGACGTTCGACGGATTGCCGCGCCCGATCTCGAGCGAGGCCACCATGCCGGGCTTGAGCTCGCCCTTCGAGTTGTCGATCTCGAGCTCGACCGGAAACGCGCGCGAGCGCGCATCCGCCGCGGGCGCGATGCGGGAGACGCGCGCCAGATAGACGGTGCCCGGCCGAGACTCGGTCGTCACGTCGACGAGCTCACCGATCGCGAGCGTGCCGACCATGACGTCCGGCACGTCCAGCTCGATTTTGATCTTCTTCGTGTCCGCGACCACCATGGCCGGAATCGATGGACTGGCGAGGTCGCCGACCTCGACGTTCCGCGCGATCACCACGCCGTCGAACGGCGCGACGAGCTTCGTGTCGGCGAGGCCGATCTTGCCCTCGCCGACGACGGCGCTCGCGCTGGAGACCTTGGCCTTCGCCGCCGCATATCGGGCCTCGGCCGCGTCGAGCTCGGGTTTCGTCATGCTCTTCGCTTCGTAGAGCGCGACCGCCCGCTGGTGGTCTTCCTTCGCCTGGACGAGGCTCGCATTCGCTTCGGCCTGACCGGCCGTCGCCTGCGCGAGCCGCTCGCGGGCGTCGGCGGTGCGGATCTCGGCGAGCACGGTGCCCTTGCGGACGACGTCGCCCTCGTCGAAGTAGAGGCGGCTCACGTAGCCCGTCGCGCGAAACGCGAGGGACACCTCGATCGCGGCCTGGACGTTCGCGGAGTAGCGCACGCCGGCTTCGTGACGGAGCGGCTCCACCGCCACCGTCTCGACCGCGGTCGCCGGTTCTTCGACCGCCACTTCGTGGCGGCAGGCGCTGGCCGCGATCAGCGTCGCGAGCGCGAGGGTCTTTGGGGTCTGCATGGTCACTCCTCTCCGAGGGCTTTTTCGTAGTCGACCTTCGCGCTCCACCAATCGACGAGCGCCTGGTCGTGTTGGGTCGTGGCATCGGCCAGCGTGGCCGCCGCTCCGAGCACGTCGGAGAGCTCGGCGGCGTCTTGGCCGAATCGATTGCGGACGATGCGGAGCTTCTCCTTCGCCGCCTCTTCTTCGAGGCGACGGACTTCGATCGTGCTCTTCGTCTGCTCGAGCGCTCGCGTGCGCTCGGCGACGTCGATCGCGGCCGCGGCCCGGGTATCTTCGAGCGCGAGCGTGGCCTGCTCGGCCGCGCGACGCTTCTCGCGGATCTCGGCCTCGCGGCGGCCCCAGGTGAAGGGCTCCCATGAGATCGCGACGCCGGCGAACGTGAAGTTCTCGTCGACGAGCTCGACGTTCAGCGGCCGCAGCCAAGAAGCGGTGAGCGCGACGTCGGGAATGTATTCGGCGTACTCGATCCGCACGTCGGTGTTCGCGGCGTCGAGCTGGAGCTCGGACTTCCGCACGTCGGGCCGCACGCCGCGCACGGGCGCGGCACCCGCGACGTCCGCGGGGAGGCCGGCGACCTCGACCTCGGCGTCGATGTCGCGGCCGAGGAGGCGATTCAGCTTCTGGCGCGCGGTCGCGAGCGAATCCTTGGCGATGCGCTCGCTGAGCTCGGCGCCGGCGAGCCGCGCGCGGGCCTGCATGACGTCGGCCTCGAGCACGTTCTCTCTTTTCAGCTCCGCTTCCGCCGAGCGGACGAGCTCGCGATGGAACGCGACGGTCTCGGCCGCGGCGGCCGCGACGCGCTCGGCCTGGACGACGCCGAAATAGGCGAGCTTCGTGCTCCGCGCGGTCTCTTGCCGCGCGTCGCGCTCGCTCTCGCGCTCGATCTCGACGGACTTCTTCGCGAGATCGACGTTGAGCCCGATCTGCCAGAGCTGCGAGATCGGTTGCGTGACGCGCGCGGTGGCGATCATGCTGAAGTCCTTCGAAACCTCGACCTCGGTGTCCTCGTTCGGGACCGGCTTCGAATTGGAGTCGTTGCCGAAGACGCCCTTCTCGAATTCGAACTCGAGCGGCGTGAGCGACTGGCCGCCGGTCACCTCGAGCTCGAGCGAAGGGAGGCGTCGAGTCTTCGTGGCAGCCAAGCGCTCTTCCGCCTTCGTCGTCTCGAGATGGACCGAGGCGAGCGAGCGATTGTGGAGACCGCCGCCGCGACCGCCGACTCCATGGTGAGGAGCTCGGCGGCGCGGACGGCGGGGGGAGGGGCGAGGAGGAGAAAGAACGTGCAAGCGAGAAGCTTGGCGAGGCGCGATTCCGCCTTCAGCCACTCGCGAACGAACGAGCTCGGCCGACGGAGATAGACGCCGTCGCGGGACATGCCGCGGAGGAGCTCGAGACCGGCGCGGTCGACCATCGTGACCTCGGCGAGGTCGACGAAGACGTGGGGAACGCAGCCGACCAGCTCGTAGACGGCGTCCCGAAGGGCGCCGACGGTTTCCGCCGTGACCTTCCCGTAGAGCTTCGCTTCCGCCCGGGAGGCACGCTTCTGCTCGATTTCGATGCGCAGCATGACCGCCTGTAGATGCAGGCGGCATGCCAGAGCTAAGTATCTCGGAAAGTCGTCGAAATCGACGCTCGTGACGTGACGACGCCTCGTCAGCTGACGAGATCTCGTCAAAAGCTGGGAAGACGCTAGCGGAAGCGGCGCTTGTCGATGCCGTACTTGGCGATCTTCGAGTGGAGCGTCGTCGGCCGCATGCCGAGGCGCGCGGCGGCGCCGCTCGGGCCGGAGATCTGCCCGTCCGCTGCCGTCAGCGCGGACTCGATCGCTTCCTTCTCCTGCGTGTCGAGGCTCGCCTGGAGCCCGCTCGCGTGCCGCGGCTCGGCGGCCGACGCGAGGAGCGACGAATCGACGACGAGGCGATCGCCGTCGGCGAGGATCATCGCGCGCTCGATGACGTTCTGGAGCTCGCGGATGTTGCCAGGCCAATCGTAGGCGGTGAGGCGCTCGATCGAGGCCTTCTCGATGCTGCGCACCTCCTTGCCGAGGCGCTGCGAGTGCCGCGAGACGAAGTACTCGACGAGCAGCGGGATGTCATCGCGCCGCTCGCGGAGCGACGGCACGGCGATCGGGAACACGCTCAGGCGATAGAAGAGGTCGCTCCGGAACTTGCCGCGCGCGACTTCCCCTTGGAGGTCGCGGTTCGTCGCGGCGATGAGTCGCGTGTCGGCGCGGAGCGTCTGCGTGCCGCCGACGCGCTCGAACTCGCCTTCCTGAAGCACGCGGAGGAGCGAGGCCTGCACGTCCGGCGCGAGCTCGCCGATCTCGTCGAGGAAGAGCGTGCCCTTCGAGGCGAGCTCGAAGCGGCCGATGCGGCGCTGGAGCGCGCCCGTGAACGCGCCCTTCTCGTGGCCGAAGAGCTCGGAGGCGACGAGGTTCTCGGGGAGCGCCGCGCAGTTCACCTTGATCATCGGCCGCGCGGCGCGCTTGGAGGCCCGCTGGATCTCGCGCGCGACGAGCTCCTTGCCGGTGCCGGTCTCGCCCGTGATCAGCACCGTGCTGTCGGTGCCGGCGACCTTCTGGATCGCCGCGAGCACCTTCCGGAGCGGCGCCGACGTGCCGATGATGTCGCCGAACATGAGCTGCTCGTCGAAGTCTTCGCGGAGATAGACGTTCTCCATCTCCGCTTGGCGCTTCAGCGACTGGATTTCTTCGTAGGCGAGCGAGTTCGAGATCGTCCCGGCGAGCGAGGGTGCCAGCTCGTTCAGGAAGTCGGCTTCCTCCTGCGTGAACGGCGTGGGCTCGGGCGGAAGGAGGTTCGCTCGCATGAAGTGGAGCACCCCGAGGAAGCGGTTGTGCACGATCAGCGGCGCGCGCACGAACGCGCGGAGCCCCATGCCGTAGAGGAACTCGTTCTCGGGGTAGCGGGCGTCGCTCGTGACGCCGAAGTCCATCTTCTGGTGGCGAGCGACCCAGTTGAAGCCGGACTCGGGCGACGAAACGCGGCGCCCGACCTCGGCCTTCACCTCGTCCGGCGGCGAGCCGACGATGCGGCTCAGGTCCTGCGACCAACCGTCTTTGCTGACGCGCTCGAAGCCGCGCATGTGGAGCTCTTGCGGCGCGAAGCCGTCGCCCTGCTTGGTCAGCACGCCGATCGCGTCGACGCGGAGGTACTGGTTCAGCGAGTCGCAGATCGCCTCGAGCACTTTGAAGAATTCGATCTGCGCGTTCGCCGCCTTGGCGAGCGTCAGCAGCAGCCGGTACTTCTCGTCCGGTTGGGAGGGCAGCGTTCCGTTCGGCACGTGTGCGCCGACTCTAGCGAAATCGGGGTCCCTTTCGGAAGCGGAGCCGGCCAAGGCGGCAAGAGTGGTGGCGGCGCGGGGTCGCCTCCGCGGAAGTAAAGCGCAGCCGAGCAGCGGCCTACGCCGGCAACCGGGTGACTGGCTCGCTCCATGGCTCGCTGCAGTGGCGAGCAGCCTCACGCGAGCGATCTGCGCAGCTGCGCTTTACTTCCGCGAGCCAGCCACCCGGCTGCCGACTAAACACGCACGATCGGCGAGCCATGGAGCGGAGGCGAGCCCGCGCCCGCCACCGCGATCTCGCGCAAACCCGCTACGCGGGGAGCACGCTCCCGGCGCCGCCGTCGACCGTGATTCGCTGGCCGGTCGCGATCCGGGCCGTCGCGTCGCGCACGCCGACGACGGCCGGGATGCCGTATTCGCGTGCGACCACCGCGCCGTGCGAGTTCGCCCCGCCCATCTCCATGACGAGCCCCCCGGCCATGAGGAGGAGCGGCGTCCAGCCCGGATCGGTCGAGGGCGCGACGAGGATCTCGCCCGGCTCGAGCCGGGCCCCGACGGGGTCGAGAATCACCCGCGCGACGCCGCTTACGCTGCCGGCCGAGGCCGGCGTGCCGGCGAGCGAGCCGTCCGGGGCGGCAGCCGGGGCGAGCGCGGCTTCCGGCTCGGTCCCGTCGGACAGCAAGACCCGCGGGATGTGCCGGCGTCGGAGCTCGCGGTCGTACGTCTCGCGCCGCTCGCGGACGAGCGCGCGGAGGTCGCGGCCGCCGAGCCCCGCGCGCGCCTCGTCGAGGTCGACGAAGAACACGTCGTCCGCGCTCTCGAGGCGCCCGGTCGAAGCGAGCTCCACGCCGATGCGCGCGAGCTCGCGGCGGACCGCGCCGAAGGCGACGATCAAGTCGTACTTCGGCAGCTCGCGAAGCCCGGCGAGCCCGCGCGCGCGGTCGAGCGCGAACCGGACGAGCCGCGCGCGTGCGCGGCCCTTCCGACGGGCGCGCGCGACGAGCTCGTCCACCATCCGTTCGGCCTCCGCGCGACCGCGCGCGAAGACCGCGTCCGGTGCTGCGTCGCTCGCCTCGATGCGGAGATACCCGGCGAGCACGCCGAGGATGTGCCGCGGATCGTCCGTCCAGCGCGGCATGCCGACGTCGATCTCGGCGACGGCGCGGTGCCCCCAGCGGGCGAGGAAGTCGGCGACGCCGCACTGCGCGACCGGGGGGAGCGAGCCTTCGCGAAAGCGCTCGGCGAGATCGCCGGCCGAAGAGTCGAGCAGGGTCCGAACCGCATCGCGATCCCCGCGGATCTGCGCCGCGAGCGCCCAGAGCTCGAGGTCCATCTCGGTCGTCACGTTGTGCGGCAAGCCGCGGAGCACGGTCTGGAGCTCGTCCGGCGTCGCTTCGTCGCCGAGAATCTTGCCGGCGAACAGGAGCATCGCGAAGCCCGCGATCGCGGCCGGCATGAGCGAGGGCAGAAGCGGCACGCACTCCTCGAGGATCACGCGCTCGACGAAGGCGAGGCGTGCCTCGGCGGTCGCGGTTTCCGGCACCGAGAGACGCGCGGCCAAAGACTCGCCGTACCGCTCCGCCTGCCGGCGCGCCGCCGCGGGGCTCGCGAGCGCGCGCGCGACGGTGACGGGCACGCGGAAGCGCGCGGCGATGCCGAGCGCGCGCCGCGCGAGGCCGAGCTTCGAGCCCGCCACGAGCGCGAGCCGCGGGTCCTCCATGAGCGCGCGGAGCAAGACCGCCGAGCGCGCCTCCATGACGTCGAGCACGCGCGGGAAGATCGCGCGGCCGACGCGGCTCCGAAGCACGCCCGTCACGTCCGCGAAGATGCGCCCGCCCGAATCCGTGTACCGGCTCGCGCCCGCCGTCGGCCGCGCGACCGGAAAGCCGAGCATCCCGGAAGCCGCGGCCGAAAGCAGGCGGAACACCGCGAGCCCCATCGGCGTCAGCGGCCGCTCGAGGCCTTGCGCGAGGCTGAAGCAGAAGAAGACGCGCAGGTCCTCGCCCGCGCGCGGCGGCAGCTCCGGCAGCGGATAGAGCGTCGTGATCGGCCGCGCCTGGGTCAGCCAAAGTGTACCGGAGGAATCGATCGCCCACTCGGTATCCTGCGGTGCGCCGTAGTGTGACTCGACCCGGCGGCCGAGCGCGGCGATTGCGCGGATCTGCGGATCCGACACGCACGCGGCGTCGGCGCCGCTCGCGCGTTCGACGTGCTCGGTGCCGCCGTCGGGCCGCGCGCGGATGACGAGGCGCTTGTCGCCGAGCCGCCGCTCGAGGATCTCGCCGTTCAAGGCGTCGACCACGAAGCGGTCGGGGTTGACCGCGCCGGAGACGACGGCCTCGCCGAGGCCCGGGCTCGCGTCGATGACCGCGTGACCGCGGCGTCCGGTCACGGGGTTCGCGGTGAAGAGCACGCCCGCGATCTCGGCATCGACCATCCGCTGGATGACCACGGCGAGATGGACGCGCGCGTGATCGATGCCGTTCTTCGCGCGGTAGGCGACCGCGCGCTCGGTCCAGAGTGAAGCCCAGCAACGGCGGGTCGCATCGAGCAGCGCCTCCGCGCCAGTCACGTTCAAATAGGTGTCCTGCTGGCCGGCGAAGCTCGCGAACGGCAGGTCCTCCGCCGTCGCCGAGGAGCGGACCGCGACGCGGGCGCCCGCGCCGAGCGAGGCGTAGCCGGCGAGGATCGCGTCGGCGACCGCGGGCGGCACCGCCGCGGCGAGGATCGCGGCACGGATCTCGGCGGCGAGGTCACCGAGACGGCGGACGTCCTCCGGCGCGGTCGCCGCGAGCGCGGCGATCGCCGCGTCCACGTCCGCGGCGGCCGCGACTTGGGCGTATGCCTCGGTCGTCACGCACACCCCGGGCGGGACGGGGAAGCCGGCGCGGGTGAGGACGCCGAGGTTCGCGGCCTTGCCGCCGACGATGGCGAGGGCGCTGGGATCGATCGCGGAGAAGGCAATCACGAGGGCTTGGTCAGTCATGCCTTCCGTTCATTGCACGCCCGGTGCCGTCCGGAATTTCCCGGAACGTCGAGGGGAGCTGGCGCTTCGACGATACGAAATTTCGTCAGATGACGACGGCTCGTCGACGAGCGAGCCGCGTCGGCCGAAATTCTCGCGTTGGCCGTGCGATTCCCGCTGGCATGGGCCTCGCAATTCCCGTCCGCCGGGAGATGGGCCGATGACGACCGTCGAGAAGACCTCTTGGATCCTCACGTGCGCGACGCTGGCGCTCGCGACGCAGGCGTGCACGCTGGTCCGCGCGCGGCGGAACGTCGAAACGATCAACCACATGGCGACCGTCCGCGGCGAGGTGCATGCGCCGTCGAGCGCGAAGCCGGTCGTCGTCTTTCTCTTCGACGAGCGCGACGGCAAGAAGGTCGTGCGCTCCTACTCCGTCCGCTACGGATCAGGGCCGTTTCGCTTCCGCGTCGAGACCGATCGTCCGGCGTACGTCTTCGCGATCCAGGACACGAACGAGAATCGGACCTGGCAGGACGGCGAGCCGGCGGGCTGGTGGGGCGGCGCGCGTGCGGCGCGGATCGATGCCGCGCCCGGCGACGTGATCGACGGGCTCCGGATCGAGCTCAGCACCGAGCTGCCGGAAGGCACGGCCGAGCTCCGCGCGCTCGCCGCGAAGGGCAGGGAAGGGAATCCCGAGCTCACCCGCATTCACGAGGGTGACCTCGCGAGCCTCGACGATCCGCGCTTCTCGCAGGAGAACTCGGCGAAGGGCCTCTGGCAGCCCGTCGAGTTCGTCCGCGAGCTGGGTTACGGCATCTCGTTCCTCGAGCCGTACGATCCGGATCGCACGCCGGTGCTCTTCGTCCACGGCGCGGGCGGCTCCCCGCGCGACTTTGCGGAGATCATCGGCGCGCTCGACCGCGAGCGCTTCCAGCCTTGGGTCGCGTCGTATCCCTCGGGCTTGAGCCTCGCCGCGATCGGCGAAGGCATGCGGAGCGTGCTCGACGAGGTCGCGGCGAAGGTCCACTTCGAGCGCATCGTGATCGTCGCGCACAGCATGGGCGGGCTCGTCTCGCGCGCCTGCATCAATCAGATCGTCGAACGTCGCGAGCGCGAGTACGTCGCCGGCTTCGTCACCGTGTCGACGCCCTGGCAGGGGCATGCCGCCGCGGAGACCGGCACGAAGGTCTCACCGATCGTGCTGCCCGCGTGGGTCGATCTCGCGCCGACGAGCCCGTTCCTCGACGCACTCCTCACCGAGCGACTCCCGCCGGCGATCCCACACCACCTCTTCTTCAGCTACGAGGGCGGCGCGGGCACCGACGGGACCGTTTCGCTCGCGAGCCAGCTCGCGCCGCGTGCCCAGGAAGGCGCCGCGGCCGTCTACGGCTTCGCCGAGGACCACACGAGCATTCTCCGCAGCGCGCCGATGATCGAGAAGCTCAATGGCGTGCTGCGGACGCTCGGCGAGGCCTCATGAGACCATGATCTTGAAGCCGCCGTAGATCATGCGCTTGCCGTCGAAGGGCATCGGCCCCTCCATGCTCGTGAAGCGCTCGTCCTTCATGACCTTCTTCATCACGGCGTCCCGATGCTTCCGCGACTTGTAGACGATGTACGAGAACCAGACGACCTCGCCCTTCTTGAGCTTCACGCTCTGCGGGAACGACGTCCACTTGCCGGGCTTCACGTCGTCCGCGATCGCCTCGACGTAGTCGAGCGCGCCGTGCTCGCGCCACACCTTCTTCGCGAGGGTCGCCATGCGGCGGTAGGCGGCGGTGTTCTTTCTCGGGATCGGCAATACGAAACCATCGACGTAGTTGGCCATTTGGGGGTAGCTCCTTTCTTTCCCCCTATAGACGTCAGTCGGCTGGCCGATTCATCGGCCCCACC
>CAWBOU010000006.1:0-22278 GCA_963790365.1 uncultured delta proteobacterium | reverse complement strand
GCGCACTCCTCGCGCCAGCCGCAAAGCTCCGCGTCCTCGGTGCTCGCGAGCGCCGCCGTCCACGCGCCCCACGCCTCCCACCCGTCGAGCTCGAAGAGCGAGAGCGCCTCGGGCCAGGCCCCGGTGCTGCCGATCGTGCTGCCGACGAAGAGGAGGCGCCCACCGACGCGCCGCTCGACGAGCGGCGCGAGCTTCACCCGCACCGCCTCGAGGTACGCTTCCTTGGCGCCGCCCGCGATCGCCGCGACGTCCTCGACGACGAGCACCTGGCTAATCCTTTTTCACCCACTTCGGCGGACGCTTCTCGACGAACGCCTGGAAGCCTTCCTTGACCTCATCGGAGCGGAGCGACGCCGCGAACATCACGTGATCGATCGGCGGGAGATTTCGGTTCATGTCCGCCTTCACCGCGCTCCGCGCCGCGGGCCCGGTCTCGCGAATCCACCCGACGGTCTCGGCGACCGCGCGCTCGAGGTCCGCGTGCGGCACGACCCGCAGACGAGCCCCATCGCGCCGGCCTCCGCCGCCGAGAACGAGCGCGCGGCGAAGAGCAGATACTTCGCCCGCGCGAGCCCGACACGCGCGGCGAGGCGCGACGAGAGGTAACAATCCGCCACACCGCGGAGGAGCTCGGGCGTCCGGAACTCGGCCTTGTCGGAGCTGATCGCGATGTCACTCATCAGCGTCAGCACGAGCCCGCCCCCTTGGCAGAGGCCGTTGATCGCCACGACCACGATCTTCGGGCAGCGTTCGAGCGCGACGAAGGGCACGAGGTCGAGCCCGTCGGTCTCGCGATCGAGCCGGTCGCCGCCCTCGTGCTTGCCGCCCATCTCGCCCCCGACGCAGAACACGTCGCCCCGCCCCGTGAGCACGACGACGTCGATCGCATCGTCTCGCCCGGCGAGCACCGCCGCCTTCTTGATCCCATGGTACATCTCGATCGTACAGGCGTTTCGACGCTCCGGCCGGTCGAGCGTGACCGTCAGCACCCCCCCGGAGAGCTCGCCGTGGAGGTGGTTGAGTCGAGGTCGATGCCGGCCATGGCGGGAGCGTTAACATGCGTTCACCCGCCCTGTCACTCGCGGCTTCCGCATCAATTTCCCCATTCGCGGGTTGAGGTTATCGGAGAATCCCAACCTCGGCAGTTCAACTTCAGGGAGGACAGACGCATGAAGAAGACGACATGGATGAGTCTCGGGGTCGCCGCGGTCGTCGCGGCCGGCGCCTTGACGTTCGCGGCGTGCGGCGGCAGCGACGACGATGACGAAGGTCTCGACAGTCCGCTGCTTGCGGGCGGAAGCACGCTCACGGGCGTCTCGACCGCGAACACGAACGGCGACCTGAGCTTCGCGGGCTTCACCGTCAAGGCCCAGAGCGACGCGGCGGTCACCACGACGACCGATGCCTACGGCGGGTTCAGCTTGCCGGCGACGGGCAACGTCCTCGTATCGTTCTCCCGCGGTGGATGCACGACGAGCTTCGTGCTTGGGAACGTGATTTCGCGGTCCACGCTCGCTCTCGATGGCTCACGGTCGCTTGCGGCGCGGCCACGGTCGCGTCGATCAGCGAGACGTTCAACGGTGTCATCCACGAGGATCCTCCGGGCCTGGTGTCGCCGATCGAGACTTGTGTACGCGTTGGCGATGACAACCAATTCCGCGACATCGACGCCAACGGTGCGACCGTCCTCGACGTCGACGGCTCGACCACCAACTTCGAGCAGTTCGCAGACGAGAATCTGATCGAAGCGACCGGCACACGCCCGAGCGTCGGCGCGGCCGGCGTGCTCGATGCCTCGTCGATCCGCATCATCGAGGGCGACGTCCTAGACCCCTGCGACGTCCCGTAGTTCTGCTTGACAGGCCGGCCATGAGCGACCACCAAGGCCGCTCATGGCCGGCACGTATCGCATCTTCGGCAACGAGCTCTCCCCCTACTCCATCAAGGTTCGCTCGTTCTTCCGCTACAAGCGGATCCCGCACGAGTGGATCGTCCGGAACGCCTCGAATGAGGAGGAGTTCCGGAAGCACGCGAAGCTCCCGCTGATCCCGCTCGTGATCACGCCCGACGGACGCGGCCTTCAAGACTCCACGCCGATCCTCGAGACGCTCGAGAAGATCCATCCCGAGCCGCCGCTCCAGCCCGCGGATCCGACGCTCGCGTTCCTCTCGGCGCTGATCGAGGAGTACGCCGACGAGTGGGGCAACAAGCCGATGTTCCACTTCCGCTGGACGTACGAAGCGGATCAGCAAGCGGCCGGCGAGCGCCTCGCGAAGAGCATGATGCCGAATCTCGGCGACGCCGAGATCGCCGGCGCCGTCGAGATGATCAAGGGCCGCATGGTCCCGCGCCTCCGTCTCGTCGGCTCCGCGCCTGAGACGCTCGAGGCGATCGAAGGCTCGTTCCGCCGCCAGCTTGCGATCCTCGAGCCGCACCTCGCTCGGCGGCCGTATCTCTTCGGCGGCCGTCCCGCGCTCGCGGACTTCGGTCTCGGCGGACAGATGTACGAGCTCCTCATCGATCCGACCCCAGCGGCGATCGTCCGCCGCGAAGCGCCGAGCGTCGTCGCGTGGGTGGAGCGCATGCTCGAGCCGCGCGTCGAGGGCGAGTTCGAGCCCTGGAGCGCGCTCCAGGGCGGCCTCCTGCCGCTCCTCCGCGACGAGGTCGCCGCCGTGTTCCTCCCGTGGTCGGACGCGAACGCGCGCGCGATCGCCGCCGGCCAGACGAGCTTCTCCCTCGAGCTCGGCGGACGGCCTTTCGGACAGGAGACGCAGAAGTACCACGCGAAGTCGCTCGCCGTGCTCCGCGAGCGGTACGCGCGCGTCCCCGACCGCTCCGCGCTCGACCCGATCCTCGACGAGAGCGGCTGCCTCGCCTGGCTGCGCGCCTGATCCTCGATTTCCTGGACGCCGTGCCCGGACGGCGCTAGGCTCCCCGGCGATCGGCATCGCCGTTTCCGGAAGGAGGACTCGCCATGAGCCAGGCCCTCGAAACCGGAGCCCGGCCGCTCCCGACCGAGCTGTCGCCCCCGAGGAGCTCGACCACGTTCGGGGAGGGCATGATCGCCGGCGTCCTCGGCGCCGCCACGATCGCGCTTCTCTTTCTCGCGGTCGACGCGATCCGCGGGCGGCCGCTCCTCACGCCGACCGTGCTCGGCACCGCGATCTTTCGCGGCGGGCAGGGGCTCGATTCGCCCGAAACGCTCGCGATCTCCGGCGAGATGGTCTTCCTCTTCACGTGGATTCACACGCTCGTCTTCGCCGCGATCGGGGGCCTCGCCGCGCACGGCGTCGCGCTCGCCGAGCGCGACGAGCATCTCGGGTTCGGCCTCGTGCTGCTCTTCGTCGGGCTCGAGATCGGCTTCGTGCTCGCGAGCCTCGTGATCGCGGAAGGGGTGCTGAAAGCGATCCCCTGGCAGGCCGTCCTCGTCGGCAATCTGCTCGCGGCCGCGGTGATGGCGACGTACTTGGTCCGCCGGCATCCGAACCTGCGCATCCTCCCGTAGACGTCCGCGCCGCTCCGGTGAATTTCAGCTGGCGCGGCGCGGCGCGCCTCCTGTAGCAAGGGGCCCCCGCTCGAAAGCTCGGGCCGCAGCACGCAAGTGCGGGGTGGGAGGTACGCAGGTGGGGAGACACGGCGGCACGCGCATCGCGCTCGCGGCGAGCGTCGCGCTGATCCTGCTCGACGCGGCGTCGAGCTTCGCGACGATTCGCTACGGGGACGTGCAGATCTCCGGCAACATCGAGACGCAGACGCTGTTCCGGCTCGGGAACTCGTTCGACTTCGATCCCGTCCAGCTCCGGAACACCTTGCGCCTGCAGTACGAGCACAAGCTCGCGAACGAGGGAGCCTTCTTCGGCGGCACGTGGAAGCTCCCGGGCGTCCGCGACGTCGACTTCTTCGCTTACTACCGCGGCGTCTACGACGGCATCTATGACATCGAGCCGGGCGGGAATCTCTACACGCAAGACGGCAGTACTGGCGGGAGCCTCGACGACATCCCGAAGCGGAGCCGCAACGAGCTCGCGTGGGAGAACGTGCTTCGCGAGATCTACGTCGACGTCAATACGAGGAGCCCGTTCTCGTTCCGCATCGGTCGCCAGCAGATCATCTGGGGCACGGCGCTCAACTTCCGCGCGCTCGACCAGCACAACGCGCTCGATCTCACCTGGCACTTCCAGCAGGAAGCCGGGCTGCTCGGACGCGTCGGCTTCTCCGAGCTCCGCGTGCCGCACTGGGCGATCAAGGTGCTCGGCGACTTCGGCACGATCGGGCCGTTCTCGAACGTCTTCGCCGAGGCGTACGAGATGCCGTTCGGCTTCAACCCGACGAAGCTCCGCTTCCTGCCGGCGCCGTGGGGCATCCCGCTTCGCTATCCCCTCCGTGGCGGGCTCGTCATCGACGCCGCCGAAGCGTTCGGCGCGCCGGTCGGCGAGGGCCTGGTCTTGCTGCAACCTTGCTTCGACACGACCGGCAACACGCAGCCGAACGCGACCGCCAATGCCGACTTCTCCCGCGCGAGCGAAACCGGGCTCTGCCCTTCCGCCGGCATCGAGCAGACGACGTTCAGCAAAGGCCACTACGATCGCCACGATCCATCGGAATCGCATCAGCTCGGCGCGCGCGTCGGCGCGCTCGCGCCGCTCGGGCTCGAGTTCACGCTGAACTACATCTACCGGCGCGCACCGGGTCTCGGCCTCCCGGGCTCGAGCTTCGTGAAGACGCAGCTCGGCACGCTCGCGGGCACGAACGCCCTCAACATGCTGCAGATTCCCGACATCCACGACACCACGGACCCGATCACCGGCGAGACCACGAACGTGCTCGGCTACGTGCGCGTGCCGCTCGAGTTCTACTACCCGTACGTTCACATCTTCGGGCTCTCGCTGAACTATCCCGAGAATTGGTCGGGATCGGTGCTGAACCTCGAGCTCACCTGGATGGAGGACATCCCGTCCGGAAACGCGAACCCGGTCGGCAACGGCGTGAAGAAGAAGGACTTCGTCGTCGGCGCGTTCAACGTCGACCGCCAGACCTGGATCCGCCCGTTGAACAAGCGCACGACGTTCACGACGATCTTCCAGGCGAACTTCGTCTACAACACGCAGCACGAGGACTTCCGCGTCGGCGCCGACGGACAGGCGTACGCCGGCGACATCGGCACGCCGAGCAGCACGTTGATCCCGCGTCTCTACGGCGATCTCGATCGCATCGACAAGTCGAACGAGCTCGAGCTCCTCACGCTCTTCGTGATCACCACGTTCTACAAAGGTGGTACGGTCGTCCCCCTCTTCGGCTGGATCTCGGACTGGGGGAACGCGCCGTCGATGGAATTTCTCTTCCTCGTGGACTGGTATTTGACGAACAACTTCTTCATCGAGCCGGGGCTCCGCATCTTCACGAACTTCGGGCGCAACGTGGACGATCCGTTCGGGATCGGACGTCTCTCGGAGTGGGACGAGTTCCAGCTCAAAGCCACCTGGCAGTTTTAGTCGTGAGGGACGCTCCTCCTCGGCTCTTTCGTCGTGACGGCCATCTCCGTCGAGCCGGAGAGGAACGTCCCCTACCCGGCTCAAACGCGATCGCGTTTGAGCCGGCAGCGAGATCCCGGCAGAGGTAGCAAATGCACGACGGAATGCTCGTCATCGACGCCGATTCTCACAAGATGGAGAATCCGTTCGTCTTCTTCGACTACCTGCCCGGCGGATTTCGCGGGCGCATGTCGCCGTGCATCGACAAGTACGGCGAGCGGCGCCTCATGATCCGCGACTTCAACCCGCGGACGGGCGAGAACGATCTCGAGCGGGTGTTCCCGCAGCCGGAAGGCGCGGGCAAAGGCGCGTTCGCGGCGATCCATCCCGAGAGCGCGATCGGCGCCGTGTTCAACCGCATCCGCCTCGAGCACATGGATCGTGAGGGCATCGACGCGCAGGTGATCTACGGCTCGATGACGCTCTGCTTCGAGTCGATCCTCGACCCCGAGCTCGCGATCGCGTGCATGCGCGCCTACAACGACTACATCGCGGACGATTGCCGGGCTTACGCGGGCAAGATCCTGCCCGTCGGCTTCGTCACGCTCGCGGACGTGGGCGTAGCGGTCACCGAGCTGCGCCGCTGCGTGAACGAGCTCGGCATGATCGGTATCCACGTGCCGCCGAGCCGTCCCGTGCCGAACCCTGCGGCGCCTTCCGCCTTTCCGCAGGTGCGGCTACCGAAGCATCTCAGCCACCCCGACTTCGACCCGATTCTCGCGGAGGCCGAGCGTCTCGACGTCGCGCTCGGCGTGCACGGCTCGCCGGGCGTCTACCTCCCCTCCGGGATCGCCGAGCAGGTCGACTCGTTCATCCTCTCCCACATCTTCGGGCACCGGAATCAGATGCAGATGGCGCTCTCGAGCTGCGTGTTCGAGGGCGTCTTCGACCGCCATCCGCGTCTCCGGATCGCGTTCCTCGAGGCGGGCTGCGGGTGGGTGCCGGACCTCGTGCACGCGTACCACGAGCACTGGGAGAAGCGGATCCGCGACTTCGAGCCCGACGTGACGATCCCGCCCGCGGCGTTCGCCGCGGAGATGATCCGCGAGCGGAAGGGCCGCACGCGAGCCGGCTTGATCGCGCAGACGAAGCAGGCCGTCGCTCTCTGGCGACGGCGGAAGCGTGAGCCCCGCTCCGGCGATCGCGACGACTTCATCTTCGAGCACAGCAATCTCGACCACGATCCGGTCGACTTCTTCCGACGGGGGCAGATCTTCACGAGCTTCGAGTCCGACGATCCGGCGCCGTCGTACCTGAAGGCAGCGCTCGGCGAGATCGGCGAGAACGTCGCATGCTTCAGCGCGGACTACGGACACTGGGACGGCGTCGTCGCGGGCTGCGTCGGCAACGTGGTGAAGGCGGCGAGCTACGAGCGCGCGCATCTCGAGAAGCTTCTCTCGGGCAATTGTCGCCGCTTCTACGGCGCCCGGCTCGAGCACGCGCTCGGCGAGACGAAGCTGTTCAATCTTGGCATTCGGTAGCGCGCAATTTCGTTCGCATTCGACTTTGGTCGGGAAGCGGCTGACGTCGTGGCGTCGCCGGGCGCAAGGTCGGCACGTGACCTCGATCGACCCTTGAGCGGATAGCCGGGCATCGAATTCGTCAGCGCTTCCGGGCGGCGCCCGTTCGCTCCCCGTCCCCATCTCATCGACCCGTTCGCCCGGCCAGTCCCGCGCGCGTGCGGCACGGCTGTTGCTCCTTTCTTGCCCAGTGTTCGCTCGACGGATCTTTTTCGATGGTTTTCCGGCCACAAAGGAGTGTCGAATGAAGGTCACTGTCAAGAGATTGCCGCGCAACGGCGGCTTCTCGTCGATCGAATTGCTTTCGTCGATGTTCATCTTCGCCGTCGTCTCCCTCGGGGTCACGAGCTCGACGGTGACCGCGGTGCAGACGAACCGCGCGAGCCAGCAAAAGGCCGTGGCGGTCAATCTCGCGCACCAAGCGCTGGAATGCATGAAGAGCCAGATCCAAGCCGGGCGCTCGATCACCGCGGCAAATGCCGGCGGCGACTGCAATCCGGCGGGCGCGCCCGCCGGCTACGTGCTGACGGTGCCCCAGCCAACCGCCGGCGCGGGAGCATACACAGGCATGACGCGCGTGCAGATCACGATCGCGTGGAGAAGCCCGAAGCCGGACTTCATCCTCCTCGATTCGTACCTCGACACCTGAGCCAGCCCTCGGACGCGCGCATGGATGCTCGACGCCGGAACGCAGGCTTCTCGCTGATCGAGCTGCTCGTGATGGGCACGGTCATGGCGTTGTTGATGACCGCGTTCTTCACCTTCTATCGCTCGCAGGTCCTCGCGCTGTCGAATCAAGAACGGTTTCTCAACGCGAAGCAAAGCGCCCAGCTCGGCCTCGACTTCATGATGCGGGAGCTGCGCACTGCCGGATCGCGCCCGGCATACGAGAGCTTCGCGGGCTGCACGGTCGCCGCGTCGACGGCGACGGTTTGCCACGGCTTTCTCGGCGTCAAGGGTTTCCCGAGCCTCGTCAGCGCGAACGCCACGGGCCTGCGACTCTTCGCGGACTATCGGGGCAACGCTGCGGGCGATGCTCCTGACGGTTGCCCCGACGACCCAGGCGAGGACATCACTTACACCTACGACGGCGCGAACGCGCGCCTCCTGCGCACCGTCGGCGCGGGAACCCCGCAACCCGTGCTCCAGGGCATCGACGCCGGCGGCTTCAACATCCAATACTTCGGGTACGGCAACGGAAACCCTCCGCCGTACGAACCGTTCACGGGGACGCTCACCGCGAATCAGATCGCGCGACTCACCCACATCGTGATCCGCGTGCGGACGGTAGCTCCGAACCGTCTCCCGGGTGCGGGGGAGATCACCTCGACGCAGACGTCGACGGTGGATGTGCGGAATCCGGCTTGCTGAGACGGTAGGCGGAGAAGGAACCATGAAGAGGATCCGAGGGCTCGGCGAAAGCGGGATGGCGCTGATGGGCGCGATCGTCGTCGCCGCCGTGCTGATGACGGTGGCCGTGACGTCGCTGATCTACAGCCGGAGCGACGTGATGGTTTCGGACAATGCCAAGCACGGCTCGACGGCGCTCTGGATCGCGCAGCTCGGCAGCGAGCGCGCCAAGAACTTCCTGAAAAGGAACGCCGGCTTCAAGACGATCCCCGTCGGCGCGCCGACCGAACTCTATGCGCCGGGCACGACGTATGCCGGGCTTCCAGGCGCGACCTACGGTGCGTCCGTCAGCCGCTACGGCGGCAACAAGTTCCTGATCGACTCGAGCGCGACCGGGCCCGACGGGACGAGCGTACGCATCCAGGAAGTGGTCGGGTTGCCGGCGATCGACCTCGACCTGGCGGCGATCAACCTGCACGGCGTGGGCACACATACGAAGCTCGACGCGAGCTTCGGCGTGCCCGCCTGGTTCATCGACGCACGGAACCACGATCGCCACGGGCAGCCGATCCTCTCTGGCCCCACACAGATCACCCAACCGGCCTTCCTCGGGACCACGGAATCGGTCAGCGCGAACAGCGAGACCTCCGTCAACCGCGAGCTCTGCAACGTCCGAAACAGCATGATCCAAAGGGGCAACTCGTGTAACTCGGCGGGCAACGGCACCTGCGACGGTGAGAAGCGCGGGCGCGACGGCGACGGCGCCGGCCGTTTCTACATGCGCTCGCTCGGGCTCTCCACCTGCAGTTGCAGTACCGACTACAACTGCAACACCTTCAATCTCGACGCCGACCAGCTCAACGCGGTCGCTCACGCGAACTCGCAGCCGCCGCAGCCGCCGAGCCACAGCGACACGCGCTGGAGCGACGATCCGACCGGCACGCCGTCCACGAATCCGGTCTGGTATCGCGGGCCGCTCGTGGGAAACCCGCCGACCGACATCATGACCGGGCCGCAAGCGACCCAGCTCGCGCAGACGATCGAGCTCCTCCTCGAGTTCGCGCTCCACTCGAACATTCGCGACCGGCGGGCGATCACGGCGGACATCACGAGCGACACGACGACCGGCGCGAGCGGCACGTCGTCCGATCCGAATCGGTTCGGCACCTGGGACAACCCGGTGATCGCGATCCTCTGCGATCCGAGTCATCCGAACGCGAAATTGGCACGGCTGTCACAGGAGCCGCCGTGCAATGGGCAGAGCGCGCCGAGCATCACGCAGATGAGGACCAGTTCGGCGAGGATCGCCGGCACGGGCGTGCTCCTCATCGGGCGCGAGATCGATATCGGCAACCAAGCTCAATTCAGTTGGCGCGGCATCGTTCTCGTGCTCGATTCGGGTCGGGTGGAAGCGCGCAACATCAACGGCAACTTCGAATCGTGCGGCATGGTGCTCGGCACCTACGTGCTGCAGGCGAACTCGAGCGGCAACTTCCCGAAACTCCGCTTCGGGGAGGCGGCGCATCGGAACTGCGCGAACTACTTCGCGACCGAACCGGCGCCTGCCACGGCACTGCCGAGCGAGATCGCGACCATCCGCGGGATCGGCGTCAAGTACAGCCAGGAAGCGATCGACAACGCCCTGACGGCGGGCCTCACCACGCTCGCCTGGCACGAAGTCTACGAATCGGAGCAAGGCCTATGATGCGCAATCGAGGTGGATGGACGGCGATCGAGCTGATGGTCGCCGTCGGCATTCTCGGAATCTTCATGAGCCTGGCGATGGTCTCGCAAACGAGGCTGCTGCCGCACTATCGGCTGTCAGCCGCGACGCGGCAGGTCGTGACGGATCTGCGGCTTCTTCGAGCCAAGGCGATCTCGCAAAACGACCGCTTCAAGATGATCTTCGCCGCCGGCCAGGGCGCGTACCGAGCCGAGCGGTGGAACCCGACTTTGAGCGCGTGGGAGCCATACGCGCTCTATCGCCGCGGGGCCGCCACCGCGGTGGGCCCTCAGCCGGTCAGCCTGCCATCCGGCATTGCGACCGTCTCGGCGATCGAGCTCACCTTCCACCCGCGAGGAACGATCGACGTCACCGCGGGCGCGTCGCCGATCGTGTTGTCGGCTCCTGGACCGCGCACGAGAAGCGTGGCCGTGGCCGTCGCTGGACTGATCACGATCTCCTGAGCCCGCCGCTCGGCCCACCGCGGCTTGATCTCCGGACGCGACCGCGCTCTCTTGAGCGCAAGGAGGCTCCCATGCCGAGAGTCGCACCGGTCGCGTACGACGAGATGGAGCCGGCGATCCAGGAGATCGTCAAGGCGAGCGACGAAGCGCTCGGCGGCTCGGAATGGATTCAGTACTTCTGCCACCCGGCCGAGCTCTACAAAGACTTCGTCAAGTTCTACTACTCGCGGATCATGACGGACGGGAACGGGCTCAGCGTGAAGCTGACCGAGCTCGTCCGCCACACCGTCGCCGTCCACAACGCGTGCACCCTTTGAAGGGGCGCCGTGTATGCCTCGGCGAGGCATCAAGGTCTGACCGACGAGATGGTGGACGCAGTCCCGAACTTCCGTGAGAGCCCCCTCTTCACCCCGGCCGAGAAGGCGGCGATGACGCTCGCCGATGCGATGGCCGGCGCGCACACGAAAATCGCGTTCGAGCCGATCTTCGCGGAGATGCGGAAGCACTACAGCGAGGAGCAGATCGTCGAGCTCGGCTGGCGCGCGAGCGTGTTCATCGGCTACGGGCGGCTCGTCTACGCGCTCGGCGTCGACGCGATCGGGCAGTCCTGCCGGCTACCCCATCCGAAGTGACATCGCGCAGAGAGTGAGAGCGCGCCCGGCAGGTTCGGCCGCGTCTCGCAGTACATTGGCAGCGTGAGGCCTTCAGGGCGTCGTCACGAGCGGCAGCACAACGGTGTGAAAGCCGCGGAGCTGTAGGGTCTCCTCCACCTTCGCAACCGTCTGGTTGTGGAGGAACCGGGTGAAAAAGCTCGCGCGCCCGAAAACCACCTTGCCGGCGAAGAACGTGGCGCGCGGAAAGTCGGCCGCCGTCGCCACGCAGAGCTCGTCGAGCGCCGGGACGGGGTCGATCGCGATCGCGTGTCGCGCCTCGGCGTAGACCCCCATGTTGCGCGCGAACCCTTTGTACTCTTCGAGGTCGTCGAGCACCGCCTTTTCCAGGTGGCGGATCTCGTGTCGACCCTTGAAGCGGCTCGAATCGACGACGCCGACTTGCACGAAGACGACGTTGCGGAAGTAACCCGGGAACGTCCGCTGGATGGAGAGCAACGAGTGCAAGCCGACACCGTTGAAGCCGCTCACCATCAAGACGGCGGTCGGCGACGCGCGGTCGGCAGCGGCGGGAGCGCAAACATCCGGTGGAAACGCGACGTTGATCAACGTGTCGTCGAGCTTCCGCAGCGCGGCCCGGACTTGCTCGTAGTGACGGCGAATCGCGAAGCAGAGCGCGATCGCCGAGCCCGTGATGAGCACCGTCACCCACGCGCCCTCGAGGAACTTGAGCGCGAGCGTGAACACGAGGATGAGCCCGGTCAGGAAGAGGCCGACCCCATTGATGGCGAGCCGCCCCGCCCATCGCGGCTCGCTCGAGCGCACCTTCCACCAATGGAGCACCATACCGAGCTGCGAAAGCGTGAACGTGGCGAAGACGTTCACGGCGTAGAGGACCACGAGCATGCGAACATCGCCGCCCGTGAAGAAGAGGATCGCAAGCGCGGACGTCCCCATCATGAGGACGCCGTCCTGCGTGACGAGCCGATCGGAGAGGAGCGCGAAGCGAGTCGGCACCCAGAAGTCGATCGCCATGTTCGCGAGCACGCGCGGTCCATCGAGAAACCCCGCCTGCGCGGCGACCAAGAGCAGCGTCGCCTCGGAGAAGAGCGTGATCACCACGAACCAGTGGCCGATCGGAACGTCGGCGAGCTGCCAATCCCCTGCGAGGCCGTAGAAAAGAGAAGCGTTGAGCGTACGGCCGGTCTCTCGGTCGATTCCGGTGAGGAGATACGCGATCAGAAGGCCGGACGCGGTGAAGGCGAGCGAGATCGCCATGTAGCGCATCGTCCGCCGCGCCGTCTCGACCCGGGGCGCACGCAGGATCTGCAGACCGTTGCTCACCGCTTCGATGCCGGTGAACGTACCGCCGCCGAGGCTGAACGCGCGGAAGAGGATGACGAGCGTGGCGAAGATGCCGAGATCCGCGACGGTCTGCCGGGTATCCGCCGCGGTCGCGGCGACGACGTCCGGCAACTGCGGCGCGTTGCCGAGGACGGCGATCGCGATCATGATGACGTGCGAGACGACGAAGATCAGGAACACCGGCACGAGCGGCATCACGGACTCGCGAATGCCACGCAGATTCAGCACGACGAGCATGAGAATCGCGGCGGCCGCCACCGTCATCTTCGCGCCGGCCCATTGCGTGGGAAGGAAGCTGAACAGAGCGTCGGCGCCGCTCGCGACGGAGATCGAGATCGTCAACACGTAGTCGACGACCAGCGCGCATCCCGAGACGAGGCCGGCCTTCGGCCCGAGAAGGTGCGAGGCGACGAGGTAGCCGCCGCCGCCCGTGGGGAAGAGCTCGATGATCTGCGAATAGCTCGCGGAGATCAGGAAGACGGTGATCGCGATCAACCCCGCGAGGTAGAGCGCGAGATAGCGATGCTCGGCGAGCGCGTGAAACGCCTCCTCCGGGCCGTAGCAGGACGAGCTCAGACCGTCCGCGCCGAGACCGACCCAGGCGAGAAACGCGACCAGCGAGACGTGGTGGAAAATGCGCGGGTCACGGAAGTCCCGCGGCCGGCCGAGGAGCGCTCGCCGAAATCGCGCTCCGAGAGTCGATTGCGGCAATTCGCCTGTGTCGAAGACGTCGTCGGGCATGAGCATTGGAATGCGCGATCCGTGCCAGCACAATTCCGCATGATCTCGGGCACGTCGCGACGGCGGCGTCCGCGAGCAATGCAAAATGCATTGCCGCGTCTTACGAGTTGCAATGATGCGCGCGCCTCTCGGAGAGCGTACATTCGGCATCCTCGGTGATCCCGACGTGAACGTTTTCAGTCCGAACCTCGCGCGCGACGCCGCTCGGTACGCGATCGGCGCCGCCGCGACCGGCGGCGCGCTTCTCGTTGCGATGCTCCTTCGCTGGCTGGTCGCGCTGCCGGATCCGGCGATGGTGTTCCTGACCGCCGTCCTCGTGACCGCGGTGACGGGCGGACTCGGGCCGTCGGTGCTCGCCTCGGTGCTCGGCGTGCTCGTCTACGATTTCTTCTTCGTCGATCCCGTCTACGCCTTCGCGGTCACCAATCCGCAAGACGTCGTCTCGCTCGTCACGTTCCTCATCGCGGGAATTCTGACGAGTCAGTTGACCGCGCGGATTCGCCAGCATGCCGAGGAGCGCAGTCGCATCGACGTCGTGCTCGAGGAGACAGGCGAAGACCGAGCAGATCATGGAGGCGAGCGAAGACGGTCTCATCGTGCTCGATCCCGCGGGCGAAGTGATCCACGCGAACGAGGTCGCGTGCGCGATCCTCGAGATGAACGCGGGCGGAGCTATTCGGGGCGCGATTCGCGCACCTGAGCGCGAAGCATCCACACTATCTCCGGCTCCGCGAGGCAGTTCGCGACGTGCTCGCTCATCCGGCGCGAGAGCGGGAGCCACTCGAGATCTCGCTCTTTCTTCGCGGGCGAGAGCACTCCTACGTGCTCCGGCCGACGCCGTTTCACACGCGCGACGGCTCCCCAGCCGGTCTTCTCCTCGGGCTTCAGGACGTCACCCACATCCGCGATCAGGAGCGCGCGGCGCGAAAACCTGATCGCGACTCTGTCGCACGAGCTCGGTACTCCGCTCACCTCGATCCGCATGGCCGTCGAGATGCTGCAGAGGCGTTCGGCCGCGCTCGACCCTGAGCTCCGCGCGTTCGTCGAGGTCGCGCACGAAGACGTCGCGCGTTTGAGCGAAGTGTCGCAGCGCCTGCTCGACCTCGCGCGCTCCCGCGCCATGGCCATCGCGGTCGAGCGAAAGCGCGTCGACCTCCGCGGCGTGATCGAGCGTGCCGTCAAGCTCTTCACGATCCAGGCCCGAGAGAAGGGCGTCGCGCTCGAGAGCCGCGTTTCGGAGGTGGAGGAGGCGATCGTCGGCGACGAGACGAAGCTCACCTGGGCGCTCTCCAACCTGATCGCCAACGCGATTCGCTACACTCCGGCCGGCGGCGACGTACGGATCGAGCTCTCGTCGAGCGACGGGGCGGTCGCAATCTCCGTCTCCGATACCGGTCCCGGCATTCCGCCCGAACAGCAGGAGCGGATCTTCGAGCGCTATGCGCAGGTGCCGTCGGCAGGCGAGCCCGGCGCGGCGGGCCTCGGCCTCGCGATCGTTCGCGACGTCGTCCAGGCACATGGCGGCCGCATCCATTTGGAAAGCGCCGTCGGTCGGGGCACGCGCTTCACGCTCGAAGTCCCGAAGGGATAGGAGGAGTCGTGGCTTCGATCCTCATCGTCGACGACGAAAAGAACATCCGCACGATGATGGCGAGCCACATCCGGGGCCTCGGCCATGCGACCGAGGTGGCGGCCGATGGCGCGGCCGCGCTCGAGCTCCTGACGGCCGGGAAGTTCGACGTCGTATTTTCGGACGTTCGAATGCCGGGCCTCGACGGCCTCGCGCTGCTCCGCGAGGTCAAGGCCCGACGTCTCGATCCCGCCGTCGTCTTGATGACGGCCTACGCGACCGTCGCGCAGGCCGTCGAGGCGATGCGCGACGGAGCGTACGACTACCTGCTCAAGCCGTTCTCGATCGACGAGATCACTCTCCTCGTCTCGCGGGTGCTCGAGGTCCAGGCGCTCCGCCGCGAGAACCGCACGCTCCGCGGCGCGCTCGATCGTCCTGTGCTGCTCGAGTCCGAAAGCGCGCAGATGGCGCGTGTCTTCGAGCTCGCTCGACAAGCGTCGGCGTCGGAAGCCACGATCCTCCTGACCGGCGAGAGCGGCACCGGGAAGACCGTGCTCGCGCGCCAGGTCCACGAATGGAGCCCGCGGCGCGAGCGCCCCTTCGTGACGATTGCCTGCACGACGCTCGCCGAGAATCTCCTCGAAAGCGAGCTCTTCGGACACGTGAAGGGCGCGTTCACCGGGGCGTGGAAGGACAAGCCTGGCCGGCTCGAAGGCGCCGCCGGCGGAACCGTCTTCCTCGACGAGATCGGCGAGCTCACGCCCGCCCTCCAGGCGAAGCTCCTCCAGTTCCTCGAGGAAAAACGATTCGAGCGCGTGGGCGGCAACACGACGATCGCAATCGACACGCGCGTGATCGCCGCCACGAACCGCGACCTCGAGGCCGAGGTCGCGGCGCGGCGTTTCCGCGAGGATCTCTACTTCCGATTGAACGTCGTCGGTTTGTCGCTGCCGCCGCTCCGCGAGCGCCGTAGCGACCTCGGCGCGCTCACCGACCACGTCGTCGCCATGCTCGCCGCGCGTCACGGCCGGGCGACGCCGACCGTCGCCGCGGATACGCGGCGCATTCTCGAGGCGTACGACTGGCCCGGGCAACGTGCGTGAGCTCGTCAACGTCGTCGAGCGCGCGATCGTGCTCTCGACCGGCGATACGATCCGCATCGAGGATCTACCCGACCGGCTGCTCGCGCCGCCGATACCCGAGTTGCCCGCCGAGGCCGCGCCGGAGTCTCTCGACGCGCTCCAACGAAAGCACATCGAACGGGTTCTCGCAGAATCGGCGACTCTCGAAGAGGCGTCGGCCCGCCTCGGCATCAACGTTACGACGCTTTGGCGGCGACGGAAGCGGTACGGAATCGACTAAAAGCGCGCCCGGCAGGATTCGAACCTGCGACCCCCTGATCCGTAGTCAGGTGCTCTAATCCACTGAGCTACGGGCGCGTGTGCGAGTGGCAGTCGAGCGGAGAGGGAGGGATTTGAACCCTCGGTACGGGGTTAACCGTACACAGGATTAGCAATCCTGCGCCTTAGACCTTGCTCGGCCACCTCTCCCAAATGAGCTCCTCTACAAAGAGAGCCTAGTTACCGAAGGGCCCTCGCGAAGTCTAGACGACCAAAAATCCCGAGGGCCTCTTCACGCCCCCGACTGGTTGGGCGCGCCCGATTCCCACCTCGGGTGTTGTGGGGAGCGTTAGGGAGGATCCTCGATGACGCAGCCAAGATGGTTCGGGCGGAGCTTCGCCGCCGTGGTCGTGGCAGGCGGTCTCTTCATCGCGTGTGGGGGTGACGACGACTCCACCCTCGGCGGAACCGTGCTCGAGCCGGGCGGCAGCACGATCACCGGCGACCTCGCCAGCGCGAACACGAACGGCGACACGAGCCTCGCCGGCTTCACGGTGGAGGCGGAAAGCGACCGGGCGGTGACCGCGACGACCGATGCCGCTGGCGGCTTCACCCTGGTCGACGCGCCGACCGGAAACTTGCTCGTCACGATCACGCGCGGCGCCTGCTCGGCGAGCTTCGCGCTCAGCAACGTGATCTCGCGGTCGTCCTTCACGCTCGGCGGCATCACGATCGCCTGCAACTCCGCGACGGTCGGCTCGATCACCGAGTCGTTCCGCGCCGTCACCAACGACGATCCCACCCCGGCATTCGAAATCAATGCCTGTGTGCGAGTCGGCGATGACAATCAGTTCCGCGACGTCGATGGCTCGAACGCCACCGTCACCGACCAGGCCGGCAACCCGGCGAGCTTCGAGCTGCTCGCCGAGGAAAACCTGCTTGAAATAACGGGCACCCGCCCGGCTGTCGGTGAAGCCGGCACCCTCGACGCGACCCTGATCCACATCGTCGAAGGCGACGTGATCGATCCCTGCTCGCGCGACGGGCTACCGCCCACTTAGGGCAATCGGCTCCTCTGCGGATCGAAGAATCGTGAGCGTCTCGGGGAGCACGATGCCGCCCCCGTGGCGCTCGAGCGTCGTCGAGACCACGCGCGACCGGCGGTGCTCGCGAAGATAGTGGAGCCCGAGCGCGATGCGATAGCTGCCGGACGCGACGGTAGCCGGGACCTCGACCTGGCGAAGCCGGCGCGTCGTGAGGCCGCGGTCGACGTCGAGGTCGAGATCGTCGAGCAGCGCGCGATCGCCCTGGAAGACGACGTTCCCCTTCGCATCGATCGCGTGGACCCAGACCGTGAGCCGCTCGGGCGCTCGCACCTCGACGTCGCTCACCTCCCACACGAGCTCGAGCGGAAACGCACCCCCCGCGCGCGCCTCCCTGGCCGGCAGCCGATAGCCGCTGAGGCGAACCCCCGCGGCGAATTCGCCATCGGAAGGTTCCAGCGGACGATCGAGCGCGTTTTCGCGAAGTGCCGCTAAGTCGGCGGCAAACGCGCCGCGGGTTTCTTCCGAAAGCCGATCGCCGAGTCGCGCGAGTCGCTCGATCGGCTCGATCCGGTCGGGTCGAAGACGCGCAGCGGCGACCCAAAACCGCTCCGCGCCCGTGCGGTCTGCTGCCGCGAGCCGACGATCGCCGAGCGCGAGCATCGGACGGAACGCCGTCGGCTCGGCGGCCGCTGCGGCGGGATCGCCGCCGTCGACCATCTCGAAGACGCTCGCGAGCGCCGCCTCGTTGCGCGCGACGTCGGGTGCGAGCTCGATCCGGTCGATCGCGTGCGCCCGCTTGGCCGGGACCTCCACGACGAGATCCGGATCGGGAAGCGCGTCCGCAACGTGGAGGGAGAGTCTCCGCTCGACGAATTGTTTCTGCCCGTCGCACTCGACCGTGGTCGTGGAGACTGCCTCGTCGCGTCCGAGCCGCGAGAGCCGAGCCGTGAGCGGCATGGGCGGGCCCGATCGACACGCGAGAAGCACGTTCGCGGAGTAGTGGCCGGGCTCGACGATGCCGCGAAGGCGCCCGCTCACCGCTCTCTGGGGAGAACGTAGCGTCGCACGCAGATAACGCCGCTCGACGCCACCGGAGGGATGACGGCGCTCGACGACTTCGTAGCCCGCGAACCTCGCCTCCTCCGCCTCGACTGCGAGGTAGTCGAGCGCGTCGAGATAAGTACGAGCGTCATGCGCGTCGTCGTCCCCGATCCGACTCCGGCGCGCCCTTTCGAGAGCCCGTGGATCGACGCTCTCGCCGACCTGCGCGGCGCTCACGGCCGCGAGAGCGGCGATCTCGGGCGACGCGTCGTCGCCGGTCGCCTCGGCGAGCAAGACCGCGCCGCCGGCGAGGTCGCCGCCTTCGACGAGCGCGAGACCCGTTTCCGGCGCCGCCGTCGCGATCCGCACGTCCACGTCGCCGAGAGCGGTCACCAGCTCCACCTCGTAGAACCAGCGCCCACTGGAGATCCGAATTGGACGCGGCCGGCGGAGGCGCGCCGCGCGCGCTTCCGCCGCGGCAAGCGGGATCTCCATCGAAACTCCGCCGACCGTGGCTCGCACCCGCGTCGCGAATTCACCCGCTTGAACGCGAACGACGACCTCATCGAGGGGTCGGGACGCGACCAACGTCCTCCAGACGGGGTGTTCGGCGACGACGCGGAACTCCTTGGGATCGCGATAGAAGGTCGGCCCGCCGTCGATCACCAGATCGGCGGCGGATGACGTCGGCAATCTCGCGAGCAATGGAGGAACGCGGAAGCCTTCCGCGAGGAGCGGCGTGCGGAGCCACAGGTCGATCCTCGGGTTGCGGAAGAGCGGCAGGGGCGACTCCTCGAGGGCGAACCGTCGCAGCAGCTGTGCCCCGTGGGGCACGGGATGCGGCCGCAGGTTCGTATCGATCGCGAGGAGATTTTCGGCGCGCCGCACCCGGCCCCGATCGCCGTCGGAGAATTCCACGGGCTGATCGCGCTCGAATCCGTATGGATTGCCGAGCATCGGAAACGACGCCGGAACGTTTTCGGCGACCCAGTCCCCCGAAACCTCGCGCGTGTCGTCGAGCGAAAAAAAGAACGCCTCACGCGAAGCGACTCGCCAGAGAGAGACGACCCCGCCGACGACGACGACCGCTGCGAGAAGCCGCAGCGCCGCCGTTCCGAACGGCCGCCGACGCCAAAGCTCGACGACGACGGCGGCCGCGAGCACGAACACGAACGGGGTCATCACCGTGTGGTAGACCGCGTGCGACTGTGGTCGGAGACCGACGCCCAGGAACCAGTAGGTGATCGGCAGCGCCGCCGCGAGCGCGACCGCCTTCCGCTCGCGAGGAACGCCGAACCCGACCCCTGCGGCGACGATGCCCGCGACGGCGGCGACGAGGAGGAACGGGCTCGTGACCTCGACGAGAATCGGCAGGTTCTTCTGCATCGAGAAGAAAAACACCGTCGCCGGCCCCTTCCCCGCGAGCTCCTCCGGCATCCCGAAACGCCCGATGTGGTCGGCGAACGCGAGGATGTCCTGCACTTGCACGATCGGATTCACGAGCAATGAGGGGATCGCCAGCGGCAGCGCGAGGAGCGCCGTCACCACACAGAGCAAGATCCGGCGGAACGACGCCGCCGCGAGGAGCCCATCCGACGCGTGGAAACGAGCGACGTGGGCGCCCGCGACCGGAACCGCGGCGAAGACCGCGTGATACTTCGTCGCCGCGGCGAGCACGGTGAACAACGTCGCGAGCACCGAATCTCTCGCGCGGCCGTACCTGAACACGCGGAACGCGAACGAAACGGCGACGAGGGCGAAGACGCCGGCGGTCGTGTCCGCCGTCGCGTAGTGGCACGCCGCCACGTCGACGGGCGACAGCGCGAGAAAGACGGCGGCGAGCGTCGCTACCGCGAGACCGAAGGCCTCGTTCGCGAACCGCCAGACCACGGCGATCGCCAGCGTCGACAGGGTCGCGTTCAGGAGGAGCTTCAGCCAGAGAAACGTGAGCGCGGAGTCACCGCCGTCCGCGGGTTCGATGCCGATCAGCGCCGCCGCGGCCGCGGCGCCCGCGCTCCACGCGCGCCACAGAAACTCGACGAGCCGGCTATTGAAGTACGCATAGCCGTCATAGTCGCTCTGGCCGACACGGTGCAGGTAGTCGCCCTGCACGAACCTCTCGACGGCGCGAACCTGCTTCGCGGTGTCCGGATGGTAGCTGAACCCCTCCGCGACGTCGTGCGCCAGGCCCGCAAAGCGAAACAGGAACGCGATCGCGAGGGCGGCACCGAGGACGACGTGACGAGCCGACACCACGAGCGGGGCCCCATGCCACAGCGCAGGACGGATTGCTATTGCGCTCGCCCCTCCTTAAGGGACGGCTCCTCATGCGGGCATCGTCGCTGCGCGACTATCTCTCGGTCTGCCGGCCGGATCACTGGTTCAAGAACGTTTTCATGTTGGCGGGAACGATCGCCGCCGTCCTCATCCCCGGCAAGCATCTCGAGGTCGGCCCTGTGCTCGTCCTCCGCTCGCTCGAGGCGTTCGCTCTCTCGTGCGTGGCCGCAAGCGCGAACTATGTCGTGAACGAGATCCTCGATGCCGAGCGCGATCGATTCCATCCGACGAAACGCCACCGGGTGGTGCCGAGCGGCCGGGTGCGCGTGCCGATCCTCTGCGGCGCGCGTCTCGACGCCGGCCACCACGGTCCATGGGGTCGCGCTCAGCCTCTACTTCGCCGGAACCCGACCTTGGATACGGAGAGTCCCACGGCTATGGCCCCACACGGCGGGCCGACTGGACCCGGTGACGCGCCGGCGACGGAGCGGCCCCAGCCGTCCACTACGGACCAGCTCCACGGGCGCGACGCGCACGTCGACAGTGAACTGAGCACGCCGCGCTCCGATGTGGTCGGAAACCGGTGAACATCCAGCGCACCTGAGCACGGCACGTCGTCTGCAACTCCCTCACCGGAACCGCCAGCGCGCGCAGCGTCGCAAAAAACTGGCCCCAAAATTGGTGGATGTTCTGCTCGAGCACAACTTACCGGCCGTGAAGGGGGCAATCAATCATCTCTCCATGAGCAGTTCCTATTGGAGTCCGCGGGTTTCCAGCCCATTAACTATTGCAATTGAATCTGGGGATGCCATCGGTGCTCTAAAAATTCTGGACGCCGGCGCGAATCCGACGATAGACTTCGCTAAATTCATGGAGTCACTTCAATCCCGCCATGAATCCCGGGTCAACAGTGATCCGGAGAAAAACAAACATGTCGAGTGAGGAGGTCAACAAGCCGGAACGCGTGGTGATCTTGTCCCAGGCACGGTTCCTCAAGATGCTCAAGACAAAGTCGCCGCCAGCCAGGCGCCGTCCGGCGAGGAGCCAGAGGTGCGAGACGCGATCGAGGATTTGCAGAAGCTCCGTACGGCCGAGGCGGAGCTCCAGCGTGGGGATATCCTGGAGTACCTGCAGAAGTGGAGCGAGGCGGGGAGAAAGTTTACCAGGAGGGTCTGGCGGACTTCCCGTCGGAAAAGGCGGAGTTCGTATTGCGCCTGTTGCGTGTACGGAATGTTCAAGGGAAAGTGGAATAGGCGTGGCTTACCCCATGAGGGCTGAAAGACGGGGAGAAGGCCGGTTTTCCACTTTCTGGGATTTAATCTAGACCAGAGGGAGGACCAGATGTGCAAGGCGTATGGCGTCCTACTAGGACTGCTCGTGCTGGTCTGGCCCGCGACCGTTGCCGTTCTGGGCGGATGAGGTGACCGCGCATGCGCGGCAGCACTTTGCCAATTCCATGAGCGAAGCCCTGAGGGAATTACGGGAATGCCCAGAGGTTCCTCAACGAGGCAAAGACCATTTATCGGCATCAATACCGCTTGAACCCGGAGAAGCGGTCAGCTTCGAGCATTGCTGTGACCAGCTATCGGCTTGCTGGGCGTTCCAGGAGCAATTGCAAAGCCTCGGCAAGGAGCTAGGTATTCCTACTTAAAGACTGCCAAGCCCGAAGCGATCTTCTCGCCCTGGATCGATCGGCTGG
>CAWBOU010000005.1:0-150824 GCA_963790365.1 uncultured delta proteobacterium | reverse complement strand
CATACCTCAATCACAATGCCGCCGCTTAGCCATTCCCGCTTGTAAGTCCTTATTATTGCCCCTGGCAACGCGAACGCCTAAATTGCAGCGACGGCAGATGCATAAACCCTACGATCTCATTGCTGAACAATGGCAGGCGGGCCGGCGTGTCTCTTGGTACATCGAACACCTTTCACCTTACGTCGATCGAATTCTAAAAGGACTTCCGGCGGGCGCAAGAGTTCTTGATTTAGGTTGCGGCACGGGCCAGCCGATCGCGAAGTACATCCTTGAGCGCGGCTTTCGGATCACCGGCGTTGACGAATCCGAACAGATGTTGAAGTTCGCGCGGCAGACAGTTCCTGAGGCCGAATTGATTCACGCCGACATGGTGACTGTCGAGCTGACCGGCACTTTCGACGCAGCAGTCGCCTGGGACTCAATGTTTCACGTCGAGCGAAAACATCATGCGGCTATCTATCAAAAGCTTGCGAATGCTCTGCGCGCCGGCGCTAGGCTGTTGTTGTCAGTTGGTGGGTCGGCCCCGGCGGAAGACGACTGGTCGAAGGCTTCACCTCTGAGATGTATGGTCAGACGTTTTACTACAGCGGCTTCGCCCCGGAGGTTGCACGCAAACTAATCGAAGCCTCTGGTTTTGAAATCGAATTGTGGGAAGTTGACGACCCTACGTCGCGCGGCCACATCGCCGTCATCGCGCGGAAGCTCAGCCCTATCACGGACGAAAACTAGAATTTTAAGGATTAGTCGGACTGAAGGTCCTGTCTAGGTTCGAAGTGAAGCGAATCCCCAGTCCCCTGATTACTTGGGACTCGCCCCACTTCTTCCCTTGGTCGGGAGCTAATCTTACCTCAAGAATGGTTTGTACGCTACCGTGCATAACGCGCGCATTGGTTTTTTAACTTAACTCGCCAATTTCGTATTAAATCGAGTCGATTCAAATAGGGCTTCGACGACTCACTGGACGAAACGGGCTTGGCTCGAAATAACGATGTAGTTATCGAATCGCTTGGGCTCCCTGGTCATTCGCCCACAAATCTCGACAGTGACGGGTCACCAACAGGACTGCGAAAGAGACTGTTACTAAGTGAATCGTCTCGCCAATGATTTTGGCATTCTCTTTGCGGATTCAAATCGCGCCTCATCGACTCCATTTGAAAAAGGTTCGATCTTACCCGTGGAAGAGGTGTGAAGACGGCGTGATTTCGACTGGTAGAGATATAAATCATGAAGCGTATCTTCCGCAATAATGGACTCTCAATCGTCTTGGTGGTGCTGTTCCTCGGCTTCTGGTGGGCACAATCGCTCGCCGGTCATAAGCACTACAACGAGGAACAGATTGATACGGACAACCTACCGCTACCTACAGCGAATACGTGACGGGAAATCACTTCCTCTCAGCCACAATGGAGAACTGGGAGAGCGAATTCCTGCAGATGTTCGCTTTTGTAATCCTGACCGTATTCCTTTATCAGAAAGGCTCGGCGGAATCGAAAAATCCAAACGAGGAAGAGGAAGTGGACAAGGACCCGCGGCGAACGAACAAGAAAAATTCGCCGTGGTCGGTTAAGAAGGGCGGCTGGATCTTAAACCGGTACGAGCATTCGCTGTCTAATCACCTTTCTGTTGCTGTTCCTGGCCAGCCTGGTGCTGCATGCAGTCGGTGGTGCGGTGATTACAACGAGGAGCAAAGAGAACACGGCCGCACGGAAACCGTTTGTACGTGGGAAGTACATGGGAACGTCTCGCTTTTGGTTCGAGTCGTTTCAAAATTGGCAGAGTGAGTTCCTGGCCGTTGGCTCAATGGTCATTTTCACAATTTTCTTACGCGAGCGAGGTTCAAAGAATCGAAGCCTGTGGCTACACCTCATGCCGAGATGGGAGAGTGAACTTTTGTTGGGCCTTCGACACTGCCGGTACCGGGGGCTGAAACAGTCGCACGGAATGAAGGCGTTCTATCCGCCTTGTAATGAAAGTTACACAAGTAGACCTACTGAAAATTGCTCGAGCGAAGCGGGCACGCGCTGAAAGGCTGTTATGAGATTAACTTCATTATTTGTGTTTGTGCTCGCGGCCACTCAATCGGCATGCGTTATGGTGGGAGGCTACAGCAGCGACGGCGGCTGGTGGATTTGGCCCGGTAGCCTTATCAGCCTCTTGGTCGTGGTAGTTGTCGTGTTTCTCCTGCTGCGACGGCGTCGATGACTGCGACGGGGGCTTGTGAGCTTGTTCACTGCTGCCTTTTATCAGAATTATTTCCCTGCCCTTTTTTGCCGGCCGGTCGATTTCTTTGCCAATGGTTTGGGCGATGACTTCTTGGCGCGTTTCACGGTTTTCTTTGCAGCGGTTTTCTTAGTCGTTGCCTTCGCTGCCTTTCGCTTGGCGGCTTTTTTCTTCGCGGCGGGTTTCTCACTTGATCGAAACACAGCGTTCACGGCACGCGTTAACAATGATGGTTTACGCAGTTCTTCGGCTACGGGCAATCCTTTCCGCTGCTTCTCGGCGGCCATTTCGTCGCCAACATTTCGAGTTGCTCGTCCGTTAAAACGTCCTTAGCCTTATCGAACAGTTCGCCTTCTTCTTCCTCCACGTGGTGATCGACGTTTTCCCTAAGCACAGTGAGTTTCGCGTTCCACTCGTCGCTGGGTTTTCCCGCCGCCAATTCGGCGAGCAGGTCCTTTACAACCTTATGTTCCTCATACGCTTCGAGTGTGATGTCACGTGACGCCTCAGCGTTCTTCAGTGCGGGATAAAGGAATGTCTCTTCGATGCGAGCATGGACATCTAGCTCGGTTTTTAGTTTCCTGAAGGCCGCAGACTTTGCCTGTCCTCTAGCCGCTTCAACAGTGTCAAATAGTTCCGAAACGGTCTGGTGATCTGCTTTGAGTAACTTAAATGGATCGATGGCTCTCCCAGATTTCGGAAAAGAGGCGAGTCTCATTGGAGGCTCGCCTCGGATGCATTCGTAAATGACGAATGGTTATTGACGACCACCACCCTGGCCGCCCTGCTGACCACCGCCTTGCTGACCTTCGCGGCCGCACGCCTTTACCACCTTCTTCGCGGCGGCCGGGAGCCTGCTGCCCGCCTTTGACCACCTTGCTGACCACCTTGTCACCCTGTTGATTACCACCTTGTTGACCGCCTTGGCCGCCAGCTTGTTGTCCGCCTTGGCCGCCAGCTTGTTGTTGATTACGTTCGTCTGCCATAAGTTCCTCCAGTCATCGAAATTGATTATGTCGAGGGCCTCTTGAAAATCTGGAATCGAATACGAATCGCTCACTACTTGCGACGTGCTTGCCTAATTTTCGGACAATGAATGGGGATAAAACACTAGTCGGCAAGACTAATGCCATGGATCAGCCTGTTGAGAATCCCCCGCGGTCCGTTAACTGGCGAGCGATACGTTGAGTTTGAGAATGGTGTCGAGCCGTTCGAAATCGATCGGCTTCATAAGGTGATCAGTGCAGCCGGCGGCTTCCGCCGCGGCTTCGTAACGGCTTGGATGGTGCCCGGACACGATGATGATGGGCACGCCGGAGAGTTTCGCATTCCGGCGAATGTTTCTTACCACGTTGATGCCGTCCAGCCTCGGCAGCTCGAGATCGACAAGGATCAGATCCGGGGAATTTTTCAGGGCCAGGTCAATGGCCTGCACACCGTCTTCGGCGACGACGACATCGTAGCCTTTCATACTTAGCAGCGTGCGCATCATTTCGCGACCGTCGAGGCTATCTTCTGCGATTAGAATTAAGGGTTTGGCCCTGGCTACGGATACAGCCTGGGCCGCTTGTCCTAAAGTCGATTGAATAAATGAAGCGGACATGGGGGAACCCATTTCTTCAGGGACTGTAACGCGTTGGTAAGGCGCGCCGATTGGGATGTTTAGCTGAAGTGGGACGAGTGTCAGTCCCTGACGTTACTTACCACTCGCCCCACTTCTTCTGCTGTCGGATGGGGCGAATTATCTGCGCGAGGCCCCTCCCTGTCTGTACGCCATCAAACACAAAAGAAAAAATCGCGCCGCACACCGTCTCGTATTGCATTCAACCGATCTTTCGGCGTCAGTAACGATGTATGCTCTACCTGCCTGTACTTATCTTTACAACGCCCGTTTTCGAGCGTACGGTAGTGACTAAGAAGTTTGATTTTTTAGAGCTCATCTCTCGACATCGGGTCTGTAGTCTTTCCGTAAAGAGTGCCCTCCTTGTGCCGTCAGCTGCGTTGCTAGCTTGACCGGAACGGGGGGCAGAATTTCTAAATCAACATTTTCATCCTATTCACGCAATGGTGTGCTTTCCCGCCTTTCGGCGGCGGAGTATGGCCGTCTGGAGCCGTATTTTGAGAATGTGCCGCTCGTCTTCGGGGAAACGATTACAAACCGAAGGATAAAATTGACTACGTCTATTTTCCTGAAGGCGGCGTCCTCTCAGTCGTCAACAATGACGCTGACAAACCGATTGAGATCGGCCTAATTGGATTCGAAGGGTTAGCAGGTCTGCCGCTTTTTCTGGGGGTGACGAGTTCCGCCAATCACGTCATCGTTCAGGGTGAAGGAACCGGGCTACGCATCCCAGCGAAACAAGTTTTAGCCGAGTTCAGCCAAGGCGGCGCCTTTCATGACCGTGTACTCCTGTTTGCCCATGAACTATTCCTGCAAGTATCACAAGTAACCAGTTGTAATCGGCATCACGATCTTGAGCAAAGGCTCTCACGCTGGCTTCTGATGATGCGCGATCGTATGCACGAAAACGAACTCCCGCTGACTCAGGAATTCCTTTCGTGGATGCTCGGGGTTCGCAACCAGGCGGTAAGTCAGGCCGCCATGAAACTGCAAGCCACCAACGCAATCAAATACAGCCGGGGAGTCGTGACCATCACTGACCGAAAGACGCTCGAAAACCTCGCGTGCCCCTGTTACCGTTTGATGAAGACGCGCACGAATAAGTCACTTCAATCAATTGGAACTCGCCCCGCCCCTAAAGGGCTATTCACGTTTGCGTACAGACAAAGAAAGGTAGTGCATCTATGTTGACGCAACCATCGCGGCCACCCCCTATGACACAACAGCCGAGACCGGCCAACCAGATACTTTCCGCTTTGCCTCACGAAGAATTCGAGCGACTCCGCCCCAACCTTCGCGAAGTACATCTCAAAATTGGCGATATCGTTTACGAGCCCGAGGAATCGATTGAATCGGTTTACTTCGTCAATAGCGGCATCGTTTCGTGGCTGGCAACGCTCGAAGATGGCAATACGGTTGAAGCCGGCGTGATCGGAAGCGAAGGACTGGCTGGTGTAGCGGTGCTGTTGGGAGCGCAATCCACCCCGAACCAGGCAATCATTCAAGCCGAAGGTTCAGCTTTACGAATCGCCAGTTCGGATCTAACGACTGAGTTTCGCAGGAATGGAGAGCTGAACCGCATGATCCTGCGCTTTGTGCATTCCATGTTCACCCAAGTGGCCCAGACCGCCGCATGTAATCGGTTGCACACTTTGGACCAGCGACTGGCACGGTGGCTTTTGATGAGCCACGACCGCGTCGAGGGCGACGCGTTTTCCATGACCCAGGATTTCCTGTCGCGCATGTTGGGCGTGCGTCGAGCGGGCGTAAGTGTTTCGGCCAATAGCCTCAAGCAAAAGGGATTGATCGACTACCGTCGCGGCGACATTCACATTCTGAATCGCGCGGGGTTAGAGGTGGCCTCGTGCGAATGCTACGAGATTGTGAAGCAGGAATATGAGACGAACGCCCATCACCCGTCAAAGTAGTATCCTCGCCATCAACATTTCTTCAACTGTCATTTTTTTGTGTTGCCCGGCGCTGGAGTCGGGTAGCGTACCGACATTCCTGCCCTTTCCCTATACTATCCATCAACTGGCCGAAAAGACGTGACTGAAAGACAAAAGCACACCGTTTTAGTCGTTGAGGATGTTGACGAAATCAGCCAAAACATGGCCACCGCGCTCGATAAACGTGGCCATCGCGTCATGCACGCAGTAAGTGCCGAGGATGCTATTCAAATGGCTGAGGCCCATCGGCCAACCATGATTCTGACGGACCTGGATTTACCAACCTTCGATGAATTGTTGAAGCTTCTGCGTAGTCATGCAGACTTGAAAAATATCGTGGTTGCCATCATCGACATCAATCACCCCACCGTAAAGGATTCCAGCGTGAACGTACTGCGCGATTTTCAGGCGCTTGACGACCTAATCGATGCCTCCGCGGATGGAGCAGCAGCGCGCTCTTAATCAGTCCGCAACCGTACAGACATCCGCACTACAATCATCGCGCAGGCTGCCAAATTCAGGTAGGCGGTCCAGCTGACAGAACTGAGATCGATCTGGGATCGGCAGTCTGCACCAACTTTGTTCCCCGACAAAAGGTGGCCCCCCCGATGTTTACGCCCGAAGTCGGAACCTGGTACATCGTCGTCACGTGCGCGAAATGCACATCGACGATCTTCCTCTTCGCAGACCTAACCGAAGGTAAAGGCGCCCTCGATGCCAATTACATCGTGACGTGCCCGCAGTGCGATCACAAAGGAACGTACCTCGCGCGACATTATCACCATTCACTCGAGCAGGATTAGAGTGCGCCCTCTGCTCCGGCCGTAGCTGGCTAAACAGCGCGACGTCAGGGGGCGGTGGAGTTTAGAGAGTTAAGTTGTGCGGCCAAAGTCATCCTGCAAACGGACGATGTCATCTTCGCCAAGATAGGAACCCCGCTGGACTTCAACAAAGACAAGCAGTTCTTCGCTCGGATTCTCAACTCGATGGGCGGATCCAACGGCGATGTCGATCGCTTCGCCGGCTGAGACGTTGATCTCGCGATCGTCCAACGTCACTTTCGCAGTTCCCTGCACCACAAACCAATGTTCGGCACGCTGCGCATGCTTCTGGTAACTAAGACGCTTGCCCGGCAGGACTTCGATCCGCTTCACTTTGAAGTTTTCGCCTTCGTCGAGGACGGTAAAAGTCCCCCAGGGGCGACGATCGAATTTAGGCGACGTGTCAATTCCTGCTTCCGCCATACAAAGGCTCCTGAATACTTTAGGGCTGCAACTTCATCGTCATCATACCGCATGACGCAACCCTCACGGCATCGGCTTTGCTATTCAGAGGTTGAACGGTCAATCGTTCAGTAAAACTTCTGACGCGTACCGTCGTGCGTTCGGTTAACCAACAGTTAACGATACCGAACTGGTACGACACCAGGCGCCAGGTTGACGACAGCTTCGCCTGTCCGTCCCAACACAAAGGAGAATGTTATGTCTGAAAAGGAAAGGCGAAAGAAAGACCAACGTAAAGACAAAAAGGCGCAGACGATGCGTGAGAAGAGCGACCCGCGGCGCGAACAGGCTTCGGTGAGGTTTGGTGAGCAGAAGCGTGCAGAACATCCCGAGCGACGTCGCGGCGAGCGAAACGATTTTGAAGATCCTGCAAAACAGTGATCAGTATCACCTGCGTAACGCGGGTGGGAACAAGGCGCTTCTTTAATCGTCCGCTCGAGCGGATGGTACAGACTTCGTAATCATCAGTGAGGAGAAAATCATGGGTGAACAACTTTCGAAAAAGCGGGGCGTGAGATCCTCAGCGCAAAAGGAAGACAGCGCCCGCAATCAATATGAGGAAATGCCGGCGGCTAGTCAGGTTGCCGGCGCTCATGGAAACACGAAGCCGCACAAGGCTTCGGACAAAGACGTCGCACTGTTGATGGACGAACAGCGCGTCAAACGGGAACGAGAAGCCGAAAACAATTCTTAGGCTCTCCAAACTTCAACAGGAGGAATATCCATGTCATCAGAACGTGGTGGTTCGAGTGCCGGCGTCGTCGCCGTGCTCGTCATTTTCGTAATCCTGGTCGCCGTTGCGCTATTTTTCTTTGGCGGCAAACTCTTCAACCGCGGGGGAACACAAATCAACGTGACCACGCCGGCACGCTAGCGAAGGAGCAGCGCAATGCGCGATTTCAAAGGCCAGCGCGGCAAAGTCGGCTATATCATTTTGTGGCTGCTGGGCGTGCCTGTCAGCGTTCTTCTCGTCATCTTTCTTTTGCGCGGTTGCACTTAAACCGCCCGCTGACAACCTAATTAATGACCACGACCGAGCGGATTCATGCGTCCGGAATACTTCGAATGGGCACGCCCGCACGTGGGTTTCGGTACCAGCGCGTTGACGGTGGGAAAGTGACCGCGCAGGACCGGGCGCGAATTCGCGCTCTGCGAATCCCGCCGGCTTGGACCGAGGTGGCAATCAATTCGGCCGCCTCGGGACGCGTTCAGGTCGTAGGCAAAGACGCGGCGGGCCGCTGGCAATACCTCTATCACGCCAGTCACGTCCGCCAACGCGAACAAAAAAAGTTCATTTGTTTAATCAAGTTTGGCGAAAACCTGCCGGCAATGCGGCGCGCCGTGAATCGCGACCTGCGGAAACCGGGTTTGCCACGCGAGCGCGTGCTCGCTGGGATCGTCCGCATTCTTTCCGCCGCGTTTCTTCGTCCGGGCAGCGAAGTGTATGCGAGCGAGAACGGCAGTTATGGCGTAGCGACGCTGCGACCGCGCCATGTCAGGGCGGCGGCGCGCCGTGTGTTCCGCGTTCGTGAGTTGTGAACGTTGCGGCGCGCCGTTGTTGGTTGCCATGTTCACGCCCGTCAGCTCGAACGCTTTGTTAGACCGCGGCCGCCCGCACGCTCGCTCGCGATCGCGTCGGCAGCTCTTCGGGTTTCCGCGGTGAAGCGACCAAATTCTTCGGGCGTGAGGAGACCGTGAGCGTGGATTAGAGCAAGCTGCAAGATCATTCGGGATCGCGCCGGGTCGTTGAACGCAGCCGCGAGCTCTTCATCGCGTTCCTGCAGAAGCCGAAAGACGGCCAAGTATCGCTCATGGTGGCTCGCCGAAACATCTTGGATGTGCCGTAGGAGCTCCTTGAGGGCGCGTTCGCAGAATCGCTGAAGGGCGACCTCGCGGAGTTCGCGGAAAGCCTTCCAATCAGACTCGGGTGCGTCCCGGTGACATTGCTCTGCTGCGGTCTAACGCGTGGGCGTTGAGCTGCGCGCGCACGTCGGTCCGTAGAAAGCAGGTCGTCTCATGCGCGTCAGCTCCAATGCCGAGTTAGACGGACGAGCGATCGAATCAGTCACGAGTATAGGGGCCGATGTCTTGCCCGTAACAGTTGAAGGTAGATATCAACGTTACTGTTTTCGTAACAGTTGCAGAGTCACCCTGGATCCCGCTGAAGGAGAACGTCTGGTCCGCGACACTACCGTCGTGACACAGGACTCTGGATCGGCGAGGTGGGCGGTGAAACTCCCATCCGGATCGACCGTTCCGCTATATGTACAGGTCCCTTCAAGCACCGTCACGTTTGCACCCGGTTGGTCGCCGCCGCAGACGGACGCAATCGGGCCCCGGCTCGGGAGGGTCGATCCGCGTTGCATGTGGGCCGGGCCCCGGCGGTTGACAGCCATCAGCGCGGATTGTGACGCTACCACGCCAGACTCCTGAGATGGCGGACCCATCGCCGTCGCCTCCGCACGCTGACAGCGTGAACGCGATCACCGCCATTGGAAGAGCGATGCTCTCGCGCGCCTTAAGGATCCAATGTGGAGCGAGAATCTAGCATTCACTGATCCCGCCGCTTAGAAACTGACCCTTTCGTCGCTCGGAAACTGACCCACCCCCTGGGGATCTGAAGTGGCGGAGTTGCCTGGGGAAATAGCCTGGGCATCCGCCGGAGGATGCTCAGGATGGATGAGGTCCATGTCGTCCGACACAAGGTGCTGGTCGAGGGGCTGGGGATCCGGCGCGTGGCCCGCGAGATGGGCGTCTCGCGCAATACCGTGCGGCGCTACCTCGCGATCGCGGAGCCGAAGCGGATCGAATCGGTGCCGCGACGGCGGTGGGTGTGGGAGAAAGTCGGTCATCGAGTCGAGGAGCTTCTCGAATCCTCGCCGCGATGGACGGGCGGGAAGCAGCGGCTGACGGCGGCGCGGCTCCACGAGATGCTCGTCGCCGAAGGTCATCGCGTCGGCGAGACGCTGGTGAAGGCAGCCGTGGCGGAATGGAAGCGGCGACGGCGAGAGGTCTTCGTGCCGCTCGTCTACCGCCCGGGCGAGCTCGCCGAGGTCGACTTCTTCGAAGTGCTGGTCGACGTCGCCGGCATGCGACGCAAAGCGCATCTCTTCGTGATGCGGCTCATGTACTCGGGCCGCGACTTCGCTTGGCTCTACGATCGGCAAGACCAGGTGAGCTTCCTCGACGGTCACGTGCGCGCCTTCACTCACTTCGGCGCCGTGCCGCAGCGAATCGCGTACGACAATCTGAAGTCCGCGGTCGCGAAGATCCTTGCTGGATCCGAGCGCGAGCTCGCGGCGCGCTTCCGTGCGCTCGCCTCGCACTACGTCTTCGAGCCGGTCTTCTGCCGCCCTGGCACGGGACACGACAAGGGCGGCGTCGAGTCGCGTGGGAAAGCGATCCGTTGGCAGGCACTCGTGCCGATCCCAGCGGGAGAGACGCTCGACGCGATCAGTGCGAAAGTCCTCGCTCGGCTCGATGGCCGGATGTCCGAGCGGCTCGAGCGATCGGAGGACGACGCGGGCGACGAGCGACGCATGATCGGCGAGCGTTTCGAGCGCGAGCGGGGATCGATGCTGCCGCTGCCGATCCATCGCTTCGTGGCTCGGCGAATCTCCTTCGTCGAGGTCTCACGCCGATCGCTCGTGAAGGTCGAGGGCGCGCACTACTCTGTGCCGACGGACTGGTCCGGGCTCACCATCACGGCGCGGGTCGGTCCGCACGACGTCGAGCTCGTCGGTCCGTCGAGCGACGGCGAGCGCGATGGTCTCCTCGTCGTCCATCCGCGACGACGCTTCGGCGCGCGCGTCGTCGATTACCGCCACTATCTCCGCGAGCTGGCTCGGAAACCGCAGGCTGTCCGCCAGGTCGCCGCGGAGCTCGTGCGTGATCTCGGCGAGCCCTTCGGGACGGCGTGGCGCCTCCTCCTCGACATGCTCGGGCCCCAGGACGCTGCTCGTCACTTCGCCCGGATCCTCGGCACGATCGAACGCGACGGGATCACCAACGTCGCGCATCGAATCGCTCGCGCTCTCGAGCGCGGCGAGCCGCTGCCAGGCATCGTCTCGCGTCCCTCCATTTCGCCGCGCGCCTCGTCGATCGTCGATCTGCCCGCCGCACTCCGCACCGTCGAGGTCCTGTCCGGTCGCGCCGCCGACTACGATCGCTGGCTCCGCAGCGAGAGGATCAACGGTGACGAGGAAGGAGCGGATCGATGAGCCGCACTGCCGTCGCTCGAGATCTCATCGCCGCTCAGGCCAAGGCGCTCAAGATGCCCGGCCTCAGTCGCGCCTTCGAGGCGCTCGCTCGTCAGGCTCGTGAAGAGCACTGGGGCTACGAAGACTACCTCCACGACGTGCTCGCCGCCGAGGAATCCTCTCGTCGTGAGTCTGCCATCCGCCATCGACTCCACGATGCGCGCTTCCCTGAAACCAAAACGATCGACAGCTTCGACTTCGCCGCCACCGACGGTGCGATCTCTCCTGCTGCCATTGCCGAGCTCGCTCGCGGCGATTGGATCGCTCGGGCCGAAAACGTCATCCTCGCCGGCCCTATCGGTACCGGGAAGACTCACCTCGCGATCGCCCTCGGCGTCGAAGCGGCCAAGCAGCGCCGTCGCGTCCTCTTCGCTCGCGCTGCGGATCTCGTCCGCTCGCTTCTCGAGGCGCGTGACGCACGTGAGCTTTCGCGCCTTCATCGCCGCTTCCGTTACGTCGATCTCCTCATCATCGACGAGCTCGGCTTCGTCCCCTTCGATCGTGCCGGCGGCGAGCTCCTCTTCAATCTCCTCTCCGATCGCTACCAACGCAAAAGCATCGTCGTCACCACCAACCTCGCCTTCGCTGAATGGATCAACGTCTTCGCCGGCGACGAGAAGCTCACCACTGCGCTCCTCGATCGCCTCGCTCATCACGCAACCATCCTCACCACGAAAGGAAAGAGCTTCCGCATGCGACAACGCGAACGCGCTGCACCCGCTGCTGCTCCACACACCGCCGTCTTGCCGAAGAGCCGCCGCAGGGAGTAACCACAAACAACCCTCGGGGTGGGTCACTTTCCGAACGACCTACTGGGTCAGTTTCAGAGCGACCGGATCACCGATCGCTCGGGCCTACGTTCCCCTGAGGATTGATCCTGCAAAACAACCCCGCTACGTGCGAAGTTAGTTTTCGCGAGCATTAAACCCATTCGGAATATGGACAAGGTCGTTCCCAGCGCCGGCCAGCCCCCTTCCGCAAGCAGCTTGCTGTATCCCGGCGCGATGCCCGTCTTCGATGCGGTAAGGGTTCCAAAGGATCTCTACTTCATCAAGATGGAGCCGACCCCGCTAGCTGGGATGCCATGCCCGAGGCCGGCTTTTCCGTGGGACTCTCTATCTCTCTTGGGCTTTCAGCACGTCGTCTGCCTCGCAGGAGATGACCCCGGATATGATCCGGCACCTCTCAAGGTCATCGCCGCCGGGCGCTGTTTCGATCCTGCGAAATCGAAGGCGCAGCCTCGCAAGGTTCGTAAGCTCGTCTCCCTAGTCATCGATCGCCTCTCAAGTGGCGAGGGGGTCATCGTTCAATGCGGGGACGGTCGCGGTTGGTCGGGCACGATCCTCGGCTGTGTCCTCCGCCAGCTTGGTTACGATACGGACACGGTCGTCTCTTATCTCGACGAGATTCAGCGGGCACGTGGCGAGGATGGGTGGCCCGAATCCCAGTGGCAGGAGGAAGCTGTACGACGCTTCAGTAATGCGTTGACGCGGGTGGGCAAGGTGCGTCGCGCCGAGCAGCTTTTCAAGAGGGTGAGCTTCGAGGGGGCAAGCCGGATTTCGGTCCTCGAGGCAGTCGAACTATTTTCTTTTCCGATAGAGATTCACCTTGGACAAGACCAGGAGGAGACCCTTTTCGTGCCGAGCGTTGACTCCTGCTGGTCAACTTGGCGCATACATGAAGAAGCTGCTCTCGGATCCGTCGATTGGCGCACATTGTCGAGCACTCAGCGACGCTCTAGTGCGCTTCACCGAGCGTGGGTTGCCTTATCTCGTAGCCCCGGAACTCGCTCCGAGCAGTACCCGTCGATTCTCACTCCGGACGCTCACCTACTCCAGTACGTTCGTCGAGCTTGCGTCGTTTGCCGACGAGGAACTAGTCTCCCCTCGCGAGCGAATGGTTCGCTGGGTCGGCAACGTCAACGATCCAACCGCGCACCTCCTTGAGGAGGCGCTCACACCGGACTCTTCCAAGGCGTTTGCGACAGTAGGATCGTCGCCAGCATCGAAGGACGAGCTCCTGCAACGCCTTCGTCGTCAGGCCGAGTCCGCAGGGCGGATTGATGCGCCATCCGTTCGTAACGTTCTAAACGCTGCCGCTCAAAGTGACGTGGAGCAACTATACGCCGACGCTAAGGATAGCGCTGTCGAAGTCGAAGCAGCCGTCTACAAACTGCTCCTTCGAAAGATCTGGCGTCAAATCAGCCGTCCCGAGCGACGGCTGTTTATACTGATGTACTTCCGGCTCCCCGGCTTAAACCGCCGGATCGCAGCGCACGAGGGAGTTATCGTTTCCTTCTACTCGGGCATGGATAAATCTACCAAGGCCCTGATTCTTCTCTGGCTTGTATTTCGAGTGCGCAAGTGGCGAGGGCTGGAAGTCAATGGTCCGGAGCTACATCGCCGGTGGCGAGCGTATCTCCGCTTTAGGAGGCCCTGGGAGGAAATCGTCCGGGATGAGGAGGCCGAGCACAAGCGGACGTTCAACGATCCGAATCGTAGGGAGACGCTTGACGCTCCTCTACGCGGCAAGCGTCGGCGCGCCTATGGGCTCGGCACCCGCGAAGAAGCTGATCCGGATGATCTAGCTCAAAAGGTATTCGCTTTGCAGGTCGGTAAGGTCGACGCCTGGACGGATAGCTATTGTACCGCGCAACAACGCCACTACATCCATGAGCGGTTCGTCGAGGAGCGGTCTGAGACCGAAATCGCAAATGACCAGGGTGTCTCCCAACAGGCTGTCAGCAAGGTGATCATCGCGGGTCTACGGCGTATCCGAAAAGGGCTTGAGCGCGACATGGGAATCGGTCCGGAGGACTCGTAGGTGCCTCAAGCCGCGCACTAAGAGGCTTATAGCGGGTCCAGCGCGCGGCCACGGGCGGCGCGGTTGTCGTTTTCCCGCATACCCGCGTTCGACGACCGCCGAACAGCAATTTTTTCGGCGGCACCGGTTGTGCCGTTGCTTCCTCGCCTCCGGACCGTTCAGATGGACGGCCGGCGAGCAAAGAGGGTTGCAGACGAGGTCGCAGAGCTAGTCTGGCTGCGTCTTGCGCTAGTGCTCTTCCCGGCGAGCGAAGTGCTCTCGCCGATACGCCCGCTCCTCCTCCAGGTGGTAGCGAAAACGCTGTCGCTCGTTCGCAGCGACGTATCGCGCCATCTTCGCGGGGCCAAACGCCCAAAACCGCTGAGCTCTCCAGTTGCGTCTCGCAGCGTGGATGGCCGTTCCGCGATCGCGGCAGCGACCGACGATGCTGCAGCCACCAGATCCGAACCTGACGCACAAACGAAGAACGCCGACCGCGCTAACGATCGGCGTCCGAAGAAAGGAACATCTGCCAATGTCAACCTATCTCCGCTCATGCCGATCGTCAAGTCACGACGAGATCACTGATCGTTCCTCCGTCGCTACTGAACTGACATCCCCTGGTTCAGGTCGTGGAGGGCCGTCCGACGCTGCGCCGCAGGTCGCGCGACATCGGAGACTACGCCCGGATCGCCTCCCCCGTCCCAATCGACGCAGGTTCATCCGGATCGCGGGGCGACGATGAAAGACGCGGGCGGCTCTGCCAAGCGCCGGTGACGAGCTCGGCGCCCCTGTCGGCGGTATCCGCGGGAGCCGCGCCGCGGCTGGCTCTCCTCGAAGCTGCGAGACGGTACGTCCGCGACGGGTTCTCGGTCGTGCCGGTGCGGACGGATGGTTCCAAGGCACCTGCTATCGGGGAGTGGCGATCGCTCCAATCAGCTCCGCCGGACAATGCGGCGATGGATGCGATGTTCACGCCCAATCACTGCGGCGTGGCCATCATCGCCGGCCGCGTCAGCGGCAATCTCGAAATCTTCGACGTAGACGATCCACACCTTGTGCAGCCGTTTATCGAACTAGCGTGCCGATACGTTCCGAAGGTTACCCACGCCCCAGTCGTTCGGACGCCAAGTGGCGGCATACACCTCTACGTTCGGTGCGAAGACCGCGTCCCGGGCAACCTGAAGCTCGCGATGGCGACCAACGAGAAGGGAGACATCGCGACCTCGATCGAGACGCGCGGAGAGGGGGGATACGCGATCGCACCGGGCTCGCCTGCCGAGTGCCACGCCCTCCGCAAGGAATACCATCTCATCGGCGGAAGCTTGTCAGAGATCCCGCGCCTGACCACTGAGGAGCGTGCTCTGCTCGTATCCTGTGCTCGGTCCTTCGGCGTTTCGCGCGAAGAGGTGCCCCGTTCACCTCAGGCACTTGCTCGAAAGGGTAATCGGCCCGGCGACGAGTTCAACAGTCGCGCAACGTGGGCCGAGATTCTGGAGCCGCATGGATGGAGCTCACGAAGTGAACGCGATGGTGTGATGTTCTGGCGGCGTCCGGGCAAGACGGACATCGGTATCTCTGCGACCACGAACTTCGCGGGTTCGGATCTGCTCTACGTCTTCAGCACGAACGCACAGCCATTGGCGCAAAATGAAGCGTACACAAAGTTCCGATGCTTCACTGTTCTAACCCATGGCGGCGATTTCTCGGCAGCTGCTCGCGCTCTAGCGTTAGAGGGATACGGTGCCGGGAACAACGGCAAGGGCGACAGTCTCTCCAGGCCGAAGTCGAAGAACGGTGGCGCGACCCGGAAGCCGCTACCTGAAGAGATACCTTCGGTTCCAGACCTTGCCGAAGAACTTCTTCCCGAAGTACTCCGTGCTTGGCTCGGCGACGCAGCAGAACGGCTTCAGGTGCCGCTCGAGATGGTCGCCGTTCCGGCCATTGTCTCGCTGGCGAGCGTCGTCGGCCGGACGGTCGGCATCGCGCCTAAGCGCCACGACGACTGGATAGCCGTTCCGAACCTATGGGGGGCGATCATTGGGCGACCGGGAATCCTCAAATCACCAGCCGTGCTCGAGGGAAGTCGTTTCGTCCGCCTGTTGGCCGCCGAAGCCTCCGAACGGTATCGGCAGGCACTCAAAGAGGCAGAGCTAAGCCGGCAGATCGTCGAACTGGAGCTCGCTGGACTAAAGAAGCGTGGTGCGGCGAAGAACGCTGATCGAGGGCAACTGAAACGAGATCTGAGTTCGCTACTGGAGGCGCGAGCCGCGGCCGTAGTCGTCGAGCGCCGCTACGAGACCCAGGATCCGACGGTCGAAAAGCTGGGCGATCTCCTTAATCAAAACCCACGCGGCCTTTTGCTTACAGGCGCGACGAGCTGACAGGTTTACTTCGAGCCTTAGATAAGCCCGGACGCGAGGGCGACCGCGCGTTCTTCCTCGAAAGCTGGAATGGCATCGGCACTTTCACCGTAGATCGCATCGGGCGTGGAACGATACACATAGAATCGCTGACCCTCTCCATTCTCGGGAATATGACGCCCGGGAACCTGCTCGCATACGTCGCGGAAGCGGTTGGCGGGGGTCAGGGCGCTGACGGGCTCCTGCAGCGTCTTCAGGCCACGGTCTGGCCAGATCTTCCCGGTGATTGGAAGAACGTCGACCGATGGCCCGACTCGGACGCCCGGCGCGAGGCTCGTGAAATCTTCCGACTGCTCGATCAGCTCAACGCCGCAGATGTTGGAGCGGACCGTGGCGCCGGCGAAATCCCTGTTCTTAGGTTCGCGGCGGACGCTCAGGAGCTCTTCAACGATTGGCGCACGGGGCTGGAGCAGAGACTGCGCTCGGTCGAGATGCTGGCGACGCCGGCGTACGAATCGCACATTGCGAAGTACCGCTCGTTGATGCCGACGCTCGCGCTGCTCACTCACCTCGTCGAGGTGTTGTCCGGCGCTGTCACGGCAGGCCCCGTCTCGTTGCCTGCCGCTCGTCGTGCGGCAGCGCTCGTCGACTTTTTTGATGCGCACGCTCGCCGAGTTTACGCGGTTGAGCTCCAGCCGGGGAACATCGAGGCCTTGGCGCTCGCCAAGAAGATCCGGTCTGGAGCGATCCGCGACGGTAACGCCGTTCGAGACCTGTACCGGCCGCAGTGGGCCGGGCTTCGCACCGCGGACGCGGTCGAGCGTGGGCTGGAGCGTCTCGCTGAATTGGGATGGGTGCGCCTCGAGGAATCGCCGAAGAAGAATCCGTTGGGCCAGGGCCGCGCCGAGCGCGTCGTTCGCTTGCATCCATCCCTTTGCGGGGATGCGCCGTGAACCCTCTACGGACGAAATGGCTGGACTGGGAGCCGCGCCGAGGGGCGAGCGGGCCTCTGCAGGAAGCTGACGGAACCGACAGAACCATTTCTGTCAGTTCTGTCAGTGCCGGGGCCCGGGTTGTTCTCCCCCATGTCTGCGGGCGGAAGGGGGTTCAAACAGACGGAAGTCTACCGAGCCGGCTGGTGATCTGCCCGAGCTCCCCCGTCTGCCGGACCTGGCGGGCGACGTCGTCGGGGCGGTCTACTTCGAGTGGGCCGATGGCGAGGTAACGCTCGAAGCTATTGTCAGCGATGGCGAGTTTCGCCTCGGTCGTCCCGAAGCAGCCAGTGCCCCACGGCACCGTGCGCGTAGGCATCTTCGCAGCCGCGGTCAGCAAAGGTGAACTGCGTGCGGGCCCCGAGCCATCACTCCATTTCCAGGGGGAAGCATCTGCCCTCGGCCGACGGACAGCCGGCTGCGGCGCGACCGGTACTTTCGATCGCCGCCGTCCCGCGCAATCGCCTCGGGCACGTTCTCCCTAAGCCGTACATGAGCGCTGAAGAGCTCGCCCTGGTGACGCCATGGTCGCCCGAGGCTCAGCGGAAGATGCGGGATCGCGGCGTCTTTGTCCTGGGGAAACACTACTTCAAGCTACCCGGCGAGCGATCGCACGTGATTTACTTTTGGGAGGCGGTCGTGGAACTCATCCGCTCGGGAGTCCCTTCCGACCAAGAAGCGCGCTCCGCTGCACGTGATGGGCGTCGTCGCGCGAGAAGGCTCGATGTCGAAGCGGCGAAGAAGATCCTACGCGGGCTGCGCGGTTGATTCGCTGCGCGGGAAGCTCCGCCTGCGGTTCCGCTTCGCCGGACCGGACGGGCGGACGCGCCAGGTCGCGTGGTCGACCGGCCTCGAGGACACGCCTGAGAACCGCGACGAGCTCGAGAAGATCCGCGAGCGGATCGGCGGCCTCGCTCGCGCCGGAGTCGACCCTCGCCCCCACCTCGACGCCCTCGTCGGGCAGGCGACGCCCGCGCGGGAGGAACCAGCGAGCGACGAGCAGCAGGACCGAGGGCCGACGCTCCGGCGTTACTACGAGATGTGGATCGCGACCGTGGCTCCGGTCGTGCGGAAGGCGCTCGCGCGCGACTACCGGCGCCACTTCGACGGCTACATCTTGCCGCGTTTGGGCGACGTCCTCCTCGAGAACCTGCGTCCGACCGACATCCGCGGCCTCCAGGCCGAGCTCCTGACGAAGGTCGCCGTGAAGACCGCGAAGAACGTCCTCTGGGGAAGCCTCCGCGCGATGCTGCGCATGGCAGTGGAGGACGGGCTCGTCGCGCCAGGGGTCTTCCCGCGCCTTCTCTGGCCCGAGCACGAGGTGCCCGAGCCCGATCCGTTCGATCCGAAGGAGCGTGAGCGGATCCTCGCTTACTTCGTGCGGAAGAGGTTCGGGTTCAGCCCGGGGCCCGGGAAGACCGGAGCGCGATGGCTCCCGCATCCGGACTTCCATGCCTACGTGCATCTTCTCTTCTGGACCGGCATGCGACCGTCGGAGGCCTCGGGTCTCCAATGGCGAGACGTCGATCTCGAGCGAGGCATGCTCTATGTCCGACGCTCCTACCACCTCTACGGCTACAACGCGCCGAAGACGAAGGCCGCGAGAAGGACGGTCGAGCTCTTCCCGCAGACGGTAGCGATCCTAACCGCTCTCAAGAAGCTTCACGTGAAGCCCGAGACCGCCGTGTTCCTGACGACGAGGGGAGAGCCGATCGAGCCGAAGACCTTCTCGGAGCACTGGTATTCAGCGCTCCGTGCGCTCGGTCTGCGTGTGCGAGGCCTCTACTGCACGAAGGACACGTACGTGACGACAGCACTACACGCGGCGTGCCGCATCGAGTGGCTCGAGGCGCAGACCGGGGTCGCCTACGCGACGCTACGGAAGCACTACGGGCGCTGGGTCCACGACGAGGAGCGTTCGGAGCTGACGGCGCTCGCTCGTGCGGCGGCGCCGGAGCTCCTCCAGCGGAGAATTGTTCCTCAGAAGTCGGAAATTGTTCCTCGAGCGAAAAATTTCCGAGGGATTTCAGTGCGAGGAGGGGGACTTGAACCCCCACGGGTTTTACCCCACTAGCCCCTCAAACTAGCGCGTCTGCCAATTCCGCCATCCTCGCAAGAGGGAATCCCAGTTTCGTAGCGCGAAGCTTTGCCGTTGTCACTGCCCCGCGGGCGGCGGGAGCGCGTCCGGTGCCGCCGCGTTCGGCGCGGGCGCCGGTGCGGGCGGCGGCGGAGCGTCGCTCGTCGACGACTGCGACGCGGGTGCGCTCGCGGCCGGGGTCGTGACCGCCGGCGGAGGCGGCTCCGGCATCGATGCGTCGAACACGGTGCGGCGCGTGCGCGCGAGCGAGCTCCACGCGAGCGTCAGCGACGTCAGGAAGAACACGATCGCGGTCGCGGTGGTGAGCTTCGTGAGCAGATTGCCCGCGCCGCTCGCGCCGAAGATCGTCTGACTGCCGCCGCCGCCGAACACCGCGCCCATCTCGGCGCCTTTGCCCGTCTGCAGCAGCACGACCAGGATCAGGAAGACACACGCGAACACGTGCACGATCGTGACGAGAGTCATCAGCATGGTTCGTGACTCAAACGCGAAACTCGACGATGCGGGCGAACGACTTGGCGTCGAGGCTGGCACCGCCGACGAGCGCGCCGTCGATGTCCGCCTGCTTCATCAGCTCGTCGATGTTGTCGGGCTTGACGCTCCCTCCGTAGAGAATTCTCACCGCCTCGGCCGTCGCGTTATCGGCGAGCGCACCGACGACCTTGCGGATCGAGGCGTGAACTTCCTGTGCCTGATCCGGCGTCGCCGTCTTGCCCGTGCCGATCGCCCATACCGGTTCGTAGGCGATGCAAACGCCCGGTATACCGGCTTCGCCGAGGTCCAGCAACGCGCCCCGGAGCTGCCTCTCGACGACGGTCAGGGTCTCGCCCCCCTCGCGCTCCGCGAGGGTCTCGCCGACGCAGACGATCGGCAGCAGCCCGGCCGCGAGCGCGGCCTTCGTCCGGCGGTTCACCCCCGTATCCGTCTCGCCGAAGAGCTGGCGTCGCTCCGAGTGCCCGATGATCGCCGCGCGGCAGCCGAGCTCGAGCAGCATCGCCGCCGAGATCTCGCCGGTGAAGGCACCCTTCGCCTCCCAGTGGACGCTCTGCGCGCCGAGGAGGATCCGGCTTCCGGAGAGCGCCTCGGCGGCCGCCGCGAGCGCGGTGAACGGCGGAGCGACGAGCACGTCGCGGCCGGTCACGCCGTCGATCGCGGCCCGGAGGTCGCGGATCAGCGCCTTCGTCTCGGCGAGCGTGCCGAACATCTTCCAATTGCCGGCGAGGAAGGGAGTGCGCGCCATGCTGGGCCCCGTCGTCATTCGGCGAGCGCGCGCAGCGCGGGCAGCTCGACGCCTTCGAGAAACTCGAGCGCGGCACCGCCGCCCGTCGAGATGTGCGTGATCTTCTCCGCGTAGCCCGACCGCACGACCGCCGCCGCGGAATCGCCCCCGCCGACGACCGTGAACGCACTCGCGGAGGCGAGCGCCTCGGCGATCGCGAACGTACCCTTCGAGAAGTCTTCGATCTCGAAGACGCCCATCGGACCGTTCCAGAAGATCGTCTTCGCGCCGGCGAGACGCTCGCGATAGCGCTGAATCGTCTCCGGGCCGATATCGACGCCCTTCTTCCCGGCGGAAATCGCCGGCCCGACGATCGCGGACGCGGCGCCGGCCTTCACTTCGTCGACGACGACGTGATCCGTCGGCAGCGAGATCTCGATGCCGCGATCGCGCGCCTCGCCGAGCACCTGTCGCGCGGTGTCGAGGAGATCCGGCTCGACGAGGCTCGCGCCGATCTCTTGCTTACCGGCGGCGAGGAACGTGTACGCCATCGCGCCGCCGATCAGAAGCCCGTCCACGCGGCGAAGGAGGTTCCGGATGAGCTTGATCTTGTCCGAGACCTTGGCGCCGCCGAGCACGACGATGAACGGCCGCTCCGGCGAGCCGATGAGCGGCGTCAGGTGGTCGATCTCCTTCTGCATGAGGAGACCGAGGCCGCGCACCGGAACGTGCGCCACCATGCCGACCGTCGACGCGTGCGCGCGGTGAGCGGCGCCGAAGGCGTCGTTCACGTAGACGTCGCAGAGCGCCGCGAGCGCGCGCGAGAAGTCGGGATCGTTCTTCTCTTCCTCGGCGTGGAAGCGGAGGTTCTCGAGGAGGAGCACCGCCTTGTGCGGCAGGCTCCGCGTCATCGCGAGCACCTCGTCGCCGACGCAGTCCGGAGCGAGCACGACCTCGGTGCCGAGACGCTCGGCGAGGATCTCGCGCACCGGTGCGAGCGAGTACTTCGGATCCGGCTTGCCCTTCGGGCGTCCGAGGTGCGAGGCGACGATCGCGCGACCGCCGCCGCCGATCACGCGACGGAGCGTCGGCAGCGACTCGTCGATCCGGCTCGTGTCGGAGACACGCCCGTTCTCGAGCGGCACGTTCAGATCGGCGCGGACGAACACCCGCTGCCCGACGATCGGCAGCCCCTCGATCGAGCGATGGCGCATCAGCCAAGACCTCGGCCGACTAGACTCGAGGGAAGCAAACTAGTGGAGCGAGCGGCCGATCAGCTTGGCCACGTCGCGCATGCGGCACGAGAAGCCCCACTCGTTGTCGTACCAGGAGAGCACCTTGACGAGCGTGCCGTCGATCACACGCGTGAGCGCCGAATCCACCGTCGACGAAGACGGGTTCCCGTTGAAATCGATCGACACGAGCGGCTCGTCGCAAATCGCGAGGACGCCCCTCAGCGGTCCATCGGCCGCCTTCCTCAGCGCTGCGTTCACGTCCGCCTCGGTGGTTTTCTTGGAGACCGTCACAGTCAAATCGACGATCGAGACGTTCGACACCGGCACGCGCACGGCCATGCCGTCGAGCTTGCCCTCGAGCTCGGGGATCACGAGTCCGATCGCCGCCGCGGCGCCGGTCTTCGTCGGAATCATGGAGAGCGCCGCCGCGCGGGCGCGGCGGAGATCCTCGTGCGGGAGATCGAGGATGCGCTGGTCGTTCGTGTAGGCGTGGACGGTCGTCATCAGGCCGCGCTCGATGCCGAAGCTCTCGTGGAGCACCTTGGCGATCGGGGCGAGACAGTTCGTCGTGCACGACGCGTTCGAGAGCACGTGGTGCTTCGCCGGGTCGTAGGCCTGGTGGTTGACGCCGTAGCAGAGCGTGACGTCGGCTTTCTTCGCCGGCGCCGAGATGATCACCTTCTTCGCGCCCGCGGAAAGATGCGCGGCCGCCTTGTCGCGATCGGTGAAGAGACCGCTGCACTCGAGGACGAGGTCGACACCGAGGTCTTTCCAGGGCAGCTTCGACGGGTCCCGTTCGGCGAGGACGCGGATTTTCTTGCCGGCGATTTGGATGCCATCTTTGTCCGCGGTCACGGCGCCTTCCAAGTTGCCGTGAATCGAGTCGTACTTGAGGAGGTGGGCGAGGGTCTTCGAATCGGTGATGTCGTTGACGGCGACGAACTCGAGCTCGTCCGCACCTTCGAGGCAGGCGCGAAAGACGTTCCGCCCGATCCGTCCGAAGCCGTTGATCCCGACTCGAATGCTCATGCCTCGCCGTCTCCCTTTCTCCTGAAAAACCAGGAAGTTTGCGCGTATTTCACTTATGGATTACCCAGTCAAGAAACGCCTTCGGCGCGTTGACCTGTCACGCCCGATGAACTACGCGGCTCGCCACTAGCGAGCTTCGCTCGCCGCGGAGGAACGCTTGCCCCCAGTCGAAACCCAAACCGCGATTCCCGCCACGATCGGCAGCCAGCACGATCTCACCTCGATCATTCTCGGCTCGAGCCCGATCGTGCAGATGGTGCTTCTGCTGCTGGTCGCGTTCTCGGTCGGCAGCTTGGCCGTCATCCTCTACAAGTTCCGCCAGGTGCGCGCCGCGCGCGCGCAGACCGAGCGCTTCCTCGAGATCTTCTGGGAGGCGAAGAACCTCGCCGCGATCCACGGCTCCAGCACGGATCTCAAGGAAAGCCCGGTCGCGCACGTGTTCCGCGCAGGCTACCAGGAGCTCCTTCGCCTCACGCGCGCGAAGAAGGGGAACCCCGGCGAAGAAGGCGAGTCGATGGACCTCGGCGGCATCGACAACGTCGAGCGGGCGATGCGCCGGGCGATGAACCAGGAGATCACGCGCCTCGAGCGCGCGCTCACGTTCCTCGCGACCACGGCCTCGACGGCGCCGTTCGTCGGCCTCTTCGGCACGGTGTGGGGCGTGATGAACGCGTTTCGCGGCCTCACTGCGGCGACGAGCTCGAGCATCCAGGCCGTCGCACCCGGCATCGCGGAGGCGCTGATCGCGACCGCGGTCGGCCTCGCGGCCGCCATTCCGGCGGTCGTCGCCTACAATCACTTCGCTCGGCAAATCCGCGTGTTGACGGCGGACATGGAGAATTTCGGCCACGAATTCTTGAATATCGCCGAGCGCCACTTCATCAAATGAACGCAAGCTGACGGCCGTTCGTCGTTCCCCTCTCAGATGGCCTTCGACACGCAATTACAGGGTTCCTCGTCGATCTCGCAGATCAACGTCGTTCCGCTGGTCGACATCATGCTCGTGCTGCTCGTGATCTTCATGGTCACGGCGCCGATCATCCAGCAGGGCGTGACGGTCGACCTGCCGCAGGCGAAGGCGGGTGCGCTTTCCGGCGAGCAGGAGCAGCTCGTCGTCTCGATCGAGAAGAGCGGCAAGCTCTACCTGAACGACAACGTGATCACCGAGCCCGAGCTCACCGAGAAGCTCGCGGCCGTGACGAAGCTCCGTCCCGACAAGCAGGTGTTCTTGCGCGCCGATCGCACGGTTCCCTACGGCGACGTCGTGCGCGTGATGGCCGCGGTTCGCGGCGCCGGGGTGCAGAGCCTCGGTATGGTGACGGAGCTTCCGACCGAAGAGAAATGAGCCAGGCCTCTCGCGCGTGGCTCACCGACTCGCGGCCCGATCCCGAGCTCGCGTGGATGGTCATCGCCTCGGGCTTGCTCCACGTACTCGCGGTCGTGGCGATTCTCCTCATCCCGCGAGGTCTGATGGCCTCGGCGCCACCGCCGATCGTCGCGTACACGGTGAAGATCATCGATCCGAACTCGCTCGGCGGCCGCCTGCCGAAAGGCGAGCTCCGCGAGGACAAGGAGCCGGAAGGCGCAAGCGCGGTCGCGCCGAAGGAAGAGCCCAAGGTCGAGCCGAAGCCACCGGAGCCGGAACCCGAGCCCGAGCCGAAGGTCGAGGAGAAGCAGCCGGAGCCCCCGCCCGTCGAGGAGCCCGAGGTGGTGATCCCCGACAAGAAGAAGCCGCCGGAGCCGCCGAAGAAAGTCGAGCCGAAGAAGCCGACGGCGAAGGACATCGCGAAGGAGAAGGCGAAAGCGGCGAAGTCCAAGGAGGAGGTCGCGCGCATCGAGCGCGACAAGCAGATCCAGGAAGCGATCCGCCGCATGGGCGAGAAGGGCACCGGCAAGACACCGACCGGCCTCGGCGGCCGCGAGGAAGGGAAGGGAGCCGCGCTCGGCATCGGCGGCGACGGCGGTGGCGGCGGCACCGTGATGGGGCTCGACTTCATCATCTACAAGAATCGCGTCGAGGGCCTCTTCAAGCAGAACTGGACGTGGGTCGGCGCGAATCCGAACCTCAACGTGCGAATCACGTTCCGCATCGAATCGAACGGGAACATCCTGGACGTGCGGATCCTCCAACGATCGGGCGACGGCACCTACGACGAGTCGGTCATTCGCGCGATCCGGGCTTCGAGCCCGCTCCCCCCGCCGCCGGAGAAGTATCGAGACATCTTCGGGAATTACACGATCGACTTCGTCTCGGGAGAGATGCGCAGCGGAGGTTGACCCTGTACGATCCGAGACCGCGGCGGAAACCGCGTGTTCCAACCGGCACAGATGGAGGCGTGGGGATGAGACGGATTTTCGGGATGGGCATCGCGTTGGCCCTCGTGCTCGGCGCGTCGCCCGCGCTCGCGCAGGTGACGGGGCGGATCGTCGGACCGGGCGCGACGCGCATCGAGATCGCGGTCTCCCCGCTCGCCGGTGACGGCGAATCCGGCAATCTCGGCCGGCGCTTCGCGGAGATCCTCAGCAAGAACCTCACGATCTCCGGCTACTTCAAGATCCTCGATCCCAAGGCTTACGTCGAAGGTCCGACGCCGATCGATCTCGACAAGATCGATTTCGCGAACTGGCGTCTGATCGGCGCGCGAGCTCTCGTGAAGGGAACGATCTCCACGAGCGGCAGCGAGATCCTCGTCGAAGCGCGTCTCTTCGATGTCGCTCAGCAGCAGCAGCTCGGGGGCCAGCGGTTCCACGCGCCCTCCGGTGATCTGCCCCGACTCGCGCGTCGTTTCGCCGACGAGGTCATGCGTTATCTGACGGGCGAGCCCGGGCCGTTCGACTCGCGGATCGCATTCGCTTCTCGCCGCGGCGGGCGCGCGAAGGAGATCTTCGTGATGTCCGTCGACGGCATCGAGACGACGCAGGTCACGAAAAACCGCACGATCAACCTCGCGCCTTCGTGGAGCCCGGACGGCGGCTCGGTGCTCTTCACCTCGTACAAGAACCGGAGCGCCGATCTCTATCGTTACGAGCTCGGCTCGAAGAACGAGCGACGGATCACCTCGGGCGGCGGCGGCCTGAATCTCGGCGGACGCTTGTCGCCCGACGGGAGCAAGATCGCGATCAGCATGGAGCGGAACGGAAACTCCGAGGTCGCGCTGATCGATCCTTCGGGACAGCTCATCAATCGGCTGACGAACAGCCCGGAGATCGACGTCTCGCCGACCTGGTCGCCGGACGGCAGCAAGATCGCGTTCGTCTCCGCTCGAACGGGGAATCCGCAGATTTACGTGATGGGCGCGGACGGCTCCGGCGTGCGCCGCCTCACGTACCAGGGCAGCTACAACACCTCGCCGAGCTGGTCCTCGAAGGGCGATCAGATCGCGTACGTGAGCCGCGATCAGGGGTTCAACGTGTTCGTGGTCGACGTCGCGAGCGGCAAGGCGTCGCAGGTGACGTCGGGGCAGGGTAACAACGAGGATCCGTCGTTCTCGCCCGACGGTCGGTATCTCGTCTTCAGCTCGACGCGCGTCGGACGACCCGCATTGTTCCTCTCCGACGTGTCCGGCTCACACCAGGTTCAATTGACCGAAACAGGGGGGGATGATACCAGCCCGTCATGGTCGTCGCGCTTGCAGTGAGCGCGGAATCACGGCACTTCACTTGCTTTTGTCGTCTCGCCTTTCACTGCTGATGTGTCGCCTGCCCACTGTCGATGCACTCCCAGGAGGTTCGGGTTTCATGAAGAAGGGTTCGATCGCGCTCGTGTTGGTTCCGCTCCTCGTTCTCGCAGTTGCACCGGGTTGCAAGAAGAAGACGACGGGGACCGTAGGGACCGGATCGTCCATGAGTGGCAGCAACCTCGGCGGTAGCAAGGGCAGTCTCGACGAGTTCGGCATGTCGGGTCGCGGGGCATCGGGCGGTCCGCTGGCGGACGTCCAGTTCGACTACGATTCGTACGACCTCCGCGAAGACGCGCGCATGACGCTCAAGTCGAACGCCGAGTGGCTGAAGGCGAACGCGGCGGCCAAGGTCGAGGTCGAAGGCCACTGCGACGAGCGCGGGACCGTCGAGTACAATCTTGCCTTGGGAGCGAAAAGAGCGAAGGCGGCGAAGGACTATCTCGCGACCCTCGGCGTCGGCGGCGAACGTCTGTCGACGATCAGCTACGGCGAGGAGCTGCCGCTCTGCCGCGACGGCTCGGAATCTTGCTTTGCGCAGAACCGGCGCGCGCATTTCGTAGTTCTGCAATAGTTCCCTTGATCGGCAGCGATAGCCCTTGCTGAACATGCGCCGATCCCTGCTCGTCGCGAGCTCCGCGCTCGTGTTCGTCGCTGGCGGCTGCGCGACCCAGTCGGACGTCCAAGGCGTCCAGCGCGAGGGTCGTGAGGTCCGCACGCTCGTCGCCGACAATCAGGCGAACATGGACGCGCTGAAGCGCGAGGTCGACCGCCTCCGCGGCGAGGTCGAGGCGTTTCGTTTCCAGAGCGGCGGATCGGGCTCGCAGCTCGAACAGCTCCAGCGCCGTCTGGACGCGATGGACGCGCGCCTCGCCTCGCTCGAGATGATGGCTCGCGGCGGGATGCCGATGGCGACCGGCACGCCCGGGATGGAAGGCACCGGCGTCCCCCCGCCGACGGGCGGTGGCGACAACGAGATCGTCATCGCACTCGACGCGCCGGCCGAAGTTCGCGACGGCGCGGGGATGCTCCAAAAGGGAGATTCGCAGGGCGCGATCCAGAAGTTCCGCGAGTTCCTCCGCCAGCAGCCGAAGTCGCCGCACGCGGACGATGCGCAGTACCTGATCGGGGAAGCGTACTACCGTAGCCGCGACTTCAACCGAGCGATTCTCGAGTTCAACGAGGTTTTGCTCCGCTATCCCAAAGGTGACCGCGTGCCGGCGGCGCTCCTCCGTCAGGCGTTCGCGTTCGCCGAGCTCGGCGACAAGGTCGATGCGCGGCTCGTGCTCCAGAAGCTCTTGAGCGAGCACGGGACGACCCCCGAAGCGGAAAAGGGCCGGCAGAAGCTAGCCGAGCTCGCGGCCTAGCCGCGTTCTTCTGGCGACGGCGTCCACGACGTCAAAGGTCGTCGTCGCCGCAGACCGCTCGAGCTGAGATCCTCCCGTTTCGTCGTTCGGGACGCGTCGCTATACTCCGCGCGTTTTCGCGCATGCGAGTCATCCGACATCTCGACCGCTCGCGACCGCGGCTGGTGCACCCCGTCGCCACGCTCGGCGTGTTCGACGGGGTGCACGTCGGCCACGCCGAGATCCTCCGTCGAGTCGTGACCGACGCCGCCGCGCGCGGCGGGGATCCCGCGGTGATCACCTTCCATCCGCATCCGGCGGTCGTGCTCGCGCCGGATCGCGCGCCGGCACCGATCGCTTCGCTCGCCGATCGCCTCGGCGCATTTCGCACTGCCGGGATCCGGGCCGCCGTCGTGCAGCGTTTCACGAAGCGGTTCTCCCAGCTCGACGCGGAGACGTTCGTCGCGAAGACGCTCGTCGGCCTCCTCGGCGTCGAGCGCGTCATCGTCGGGCACAACGTGAGCTTCGGTCGCGACCGCGGCGGCAACGCCGAGCGGCTGAAGGAGCTCGGTCGCGAGCACGGCTTCGAGGTGGAGATCGTCGGCCCGATCGTCGCCGGGGAGATCGAGGTTTCGAGCTCCGCCGTGCGACGACTGCTCGCTTCTGCGGATCTCGCCGGCGTGGAGCGTTTGCTCGGCCGGCGCTACGGCCTCGCCGGCCGCGTCGTCGTCGGCAAGAAGCGCGGGCGCACGATCGGCTTTCCGACGGCGAACCTGCGGCCGCGCGTGGCGCCGCTGCTCCCGGACGGCGTCTACGCGGTGAACGTCGTCGAAGCCGACGCGCGGCGACCCGGCGTCGCCAATCTCGGCACGAACCCGACGTTCGGCGACGTCCTCGGACGCTCGCTCGAGGTTCATCTCCTCGACTTCGACGGCGACCTCTACGGGCGGCAGCTTCGCGTCGAGTTCGTCGAGCGCATCCGGAGCGAGAAGCGCTTCTCGTCGGTCGACGCGCTGGTCGAGCAGATCCGGCGCGATGCCGCGCGGGCGAGGGAGATCCTCGCCTGAAGGCGGCGGAGCGACGCGTGGACGTGCCACAGCTTCCCGAGCCGTGTCGGCTCGACGTCTTCCTCGTGCGCGAGGGGCACGCGCCGACGCGCTCTCGGGCGAAGCAGTGGGCCGACCAGGGTCGAGTCCTCATGGACGGCCGCGCGTGCAAGGCGAGCGCGCTGTTGCGCGGCGGGGAAGCGCTCGCGATCGACACCACGCCGCTCGCGACGGAGCCGCAAAGGGCGGAGCCCGAGGATCTCCCGCTCACGATCCTCTACGAAGACGAGTGGCTCCTCGCGATCGACAAGCCGGCGGGAGTGGTCGTCCATCCGGCGCCGGGAAGCTGGCGCGGCACGATCGTGAACGCGCTCCTCCATCGTGGGCTCGTCGATCGCGACGGGATCGCGGACGGAGAGCGGCCCGGGATCGTGCATCGTCTCGACAAGGAGACGTCCGGCGTTCTCCTCGTCGCGCGCTCGGCGGAGGCGCACCACGCGCTCACGCTCGCGTTCCGCGAGCGTCACGTGCGCAAGACGTATCTCGCGATCGTGCTCGGGCAGCCTGCATCGGATTCGGGCGTCATCACGTGGGCGATCGGCCGGCATCTGCACGACCGGCAGCGGATGTCGATCCGGGCGCGCCGTACTCGCGAAGCGAAGACCGCGTGGCGTGTCGTCGAGCGGTTCGGCGATGCGGCCCTGCTCGAGGTCGAGCCAGAGACGGGACGGACGCACCAGATTCGCGTTCACCTCGCGGCTCTCGGTCATCCTGTATTGGCCGATCCCGTCTACGGCGCGCGCGGCCGGCGCGCGCTGCCGGCCGAAGGCCCGGGCCGCGAGCTCGGTCGTCAGGCGCTTCACGCCGCCGCGATCGACGTGCCCCATCCGCGCACGGGGGAGCGGCTTTGCATCCGCTCGCCGTTACCGAGTGACTTCGCGGCGATTCTCGCCGCCTATCGATCGCGGTCTCCGCAGCTCCGCTCCCAGATCGCGACCAAACCAGGAAGGAAACGATGAAGTCGGTGCAGTCGAAGTCGACGAGCGTGCTTCTCTTGCTTCTCGCGGTCGGGTCTCCGAAGGCCCGCGGCCAGGTGCTCCTGGAGGACTTGAACGGAGACGGGATCGTGAAAGTCGTCGCACATGGTGACAGCATCACGAGGGGCACCGGCGACAACGACAGCGATGCCCGAGGAAATCCGGAGTTCGGCGGCTATCCGGCCCGTCTTCAGCAGGCCTTGAACGTTCCCGTCTTCAATTCGGGCAAGGGCGGAGAGTCCGCCGACGAGGGCGCGGACCGTCTGCCGGGAGTTCTCGGCACGGAGCAGCCCGATTTCGTGATCGTGATGGAAGGCGCCAACGACATCACCGCGCAGGACATCGGCGGAGTGCCCGACGACATCGATTCGATGATCGATTCGGTGTTCGCCACGGGGGCATTGCCGCTGGTCGGAACGCTCACGCCATTGTGTTGCAGCCGCGACTTCCTAGACGACCTCTCGTCGGAACTGAGCGCGGATCTGCGAGTCTTGGCTCAGGAACGCGGCGTTCCCTTGATCGACTTCCGGGAAGCCTTTGCGCCGGGCGACGACTTCAATTCGCGTTCCGGTCTCATCTGGACGAGCGACGGTTTGCATCCGACTCCCGCTGGTTACGATCTGATGGCCGACGTCGCCGCCGCTGCCTTCAAGCCGCGGCCGCTCTGCCAGGGGCAGACGGTGACGATCTATGGGACGTCCGGGGACGACGTCATCGTCGGAACGCCCGCCGCGGACGTGATCCACGCCGGGAAGGGGAACGATCAGATTTTCGGGCTCGAGGGCGACGACGTCATCTGCGCGAGTGGGGGGAACGACTTCGTCGAAGCGGGTGACGGCAACGACCTGGTTTCCGGCGGCAAGGGTGACGATCTCATCAAAGGGCGAAGCGGCATGGACGGGTGCAAGGGCGGCGCCGGTGCCGATACGTTCACGAGCTGCGAGGTGATCGCGGACAAGTGAATCGCGGCGCCGCGATCGTTGACTGCCCAACCGAACCTCGTTAGCCTCACGCTTCGTTTCCACCCGCTCGGCCGTCACGCGGCCGACCCGCATCCCGCCTCTATTTCATCGTCTCGACGGATTTCGCCGTCGCCGTTCACCACCGATCCTAGGAGTCGCCAATGTCTCGAAGCCGCACGCGCAATTCTGCTTCTGACGAGGCCGCGGCTGCCGAACCGGTCGACGAGTATGTCGCCACCGGCGCGGGGCTCAACCTCAAGGTGCTCAAGGAGAAGAAGATCAACGAGCTCGCGCAGCTCGCGCGCGACTTCAGCGATCGACGGCGTCGTCGAGCTATGCGCAAGCAGGAGCTGATCTTCGCGATCCTCCAGGCGCAGACCGAGCAGAACGGGCTTCATCTACGGCGAGGGCGTGCTCGAGATCCTGCCCGACGGCTTCGGCTTCCTGCGCGCGCCCGACTACAACTACCTGCCGGGCCCCGACGACATCTACATCTCGCCGAGCCAGATCCGCCGCTTCAACCTGCGCACCGGCGACGTCGTCTCCGGGCAGATCCGCCCGCCGAAGGAGGGCGAGCGCTACTTCGCGCTGCTCAAGGTCGAGGCGATCAACTACGAGGAGCCCGAGACGCGCGCGCGAGAAGATCCTCTTCGACAACCTGACGCCGCTCTATCCGACGAGCAGCCTCAACCTCGAGCACGACCCGGAGGAGTTCACGACGCGCATCATCGACCTGTTCACGCCGATCGGCAAGGGGCAGCGCGGGCTGATCGTCGCCCCGCCGCGCACCGGCAAGACGATGATGCTGCAGAACGATCGCGCACGGCATCACGGCGAACCACAAGGAGGTCGTGCTGATCGTGCTGCTGATCGACGAGCGGCCCGAGGAAGTGACCGACATGCAGCGCTCGGTGCAGGGCGAGGTCGTGAGCTCGACCTTCGACGAGCCGGCGACCCGCCACGTGCAGGTCGCCGAGATGGTGATCGAGAAGGCGAAGCGCCTGGTCGAGCACGGCAAGGACGTCGTGATCCTGCTCGACTCGATCACCCGCCTCGCGCGCGCCTACAACACGGTCGTGCCGCCGTCGCGGCAAGATCCTCTCCGGCGGCGTCGACTCGAACGCGCTGCACAAGCCGAAGAAGTTCTTCGGCGCGGCGCGCAACATCGAGGACGGCGGCAGCCTGACCATCATCGGCACGGCGCTGATCGACACCGGCAGCCGGATGGACGAGGTGATCTTCGAGGAGTTCAAGGGCACCGGCAACATGGAGATCCACCTCGACCGCCGGCTGATGGACAAGCGCATCTTCCCGGCGATCGACATCAACCGCTCCGGCACCCGCAAGGAGGAGCTCCTGCTCGCCGAAGGAGGTCCTGAACCGGGTCTGGATCCTCCGCAAGCTCCTGTCCCAGCTGAACCCCGTCGAGGCGATGGAGTTCCTGCTCGACAAGATGAAGGGCACCAAGGACAACCAGGAGTTCATGGATTCGATGAACTCCGTAGAGTCCGGCGACACGCTCGCGTAGTTGCGCCGGGCCGGACCTTCTGCTAAGCACCCGTCGGATTCAGGTGGACGACGCCCGCGTAGCACCGGCCCAGCGCGACGGCGTCCGCATGAGAGGAAACGTATGGCCGAAGTGAGCATGAAGCAGCTCCTGGAGGCCGGAGTTCATTTCGGCCACCAGACGAGCCGCTGGAACCCCAAGATGAAGCCGTACATCTTCGGGGCGCGCAACGGGATCTACATCATCGATCTGCAGCAGACCGTGAAGCATGTTCCGCGACGCGTACGCGTTCGTGCGGGATCTCGTCGCCGACGGCGGCTCGATCCTCTTCGTCGGCACGAAGAAGCAGGCGCAGGACGCGATCCGCGAGGAAGCCGAGCGCTGCGGGATGTTCTACGTGAACAACCGCTGGCTCGGCGGCATGCTCACGAACTTCCAGACCATCAAGGCGTCGATCGATCGCCTGCGGAAGCTCGAGGAGACGCTCGAGAGACCCGAAGATGGCCGACGCGCTCACCAAGAAGGAGATGCTCGACATCTCGGCGCGAGCGCGACAAGCTCATGCGTGTCGCTCGGCGGCATCAAGAACATGAAGCAGCTGCCCGACGCGATCTTCGTGATCGATCCCGAAGAAGGAAGAGATCGCGGTCAAGGAAGCGAACAAGCTTGGCGATCCCGGTCGTCGCCGTGGTCGACACGAACTGCGATCCCGACGTGATCGACTACAAGATTCCCGGGAACGACGACGCGATCCGCGCGATCCGGCTGTTCTGCGCGGCGATCGCGGACGCCGTTCTCGAGGGCAGAGCGCTCGCCGAAGAGCGTCAGTCGCGGCCGGGGACGAGGACGAAGGAGAGCGGCGACGGTCGCGACGAGGCGCCCGCGAGCCGAAATGGCCGGGGGGCGAGCGTCGGATGATGGAGATCAGCGCACAGCAGGTGAAAGAGCTGCGCGAGAAGACCGGCGCGGGAATCATGGATTGCAAGAAGGCGCTCGCCGAGAGCCGGCGGGGACCTCGACGGGGCGGTCAAGTAGCTTGCGCGAGAAGGGCCTCGCCGCGGCCGCCAAGAAGGCCGGGCGCGCGACCGCGGAAGGCTCGATCGGCTCTACATGCACGCCGGCGGCCAGATCGGCGTCCTGGTCGAGGTCAATTGCGAGACCGACTTCGTCGCCAAGACCGCCGACTTCCAGAACCTCGTGAAGGACGTCGCGATGCAGGTCGCGGCGGCTTCGCCGCAAGTCCCGCGATACGTCAAGCCGCGACGAGGTCCCGAGCGAGGTGATCGCGGCCGAGCGCGAGATCTATCGCGCGCAGGCGATCGCAGTCCGGGAAGCCGACGAAGGTCGTCGACAAGATCGTCGACGGCAAGATCGACAAGTTCCTCGCGGAGATCTGTCTGCTCGACCAGCCGTTCATCCGCGAGCCGGAGAAGACCGTGCAGGACATCGTGGCCGACGGCGATCGCCAAGCTCGGCGAGAACATCCTCGTCCGACGCTTCGTCGTTTCCAGCTCGGCGAAGGCACTCTGAGCGGCGCGGTTCAGCGTGGCTCGACGTGCAGGCCGAGGACGCTGACCCCGGGTCTCGCCCCCAGCTCCGCTATCGCCGCAGTTCTGCTGAAGCTCTGCGGCGAAGCGCTCGCCGGCGACAACGGCTTCGGCATCGACCCGAAGCCAGATCGCGCGCTTCGCGCGGGAGATCCAGGAGGTTCATCGAGCTCGGCTGCGAGCTCGCGCTCGTGATCGGCGGCGGCAACATCTTCCGCGGGCTCGCGGCGAGCGCGAGGGCGGGCTGACCGCGCGACCGGCGACTACATGGGCATGCTCGCCACGGTCATCAACAGCCTCGCGCTGCAGGACGGCCTCGAGAAGCTCGGCGTGATGACGCGCGTGATGTCGGCGATCGAGATGCACCAGGTCGCCGAGCCGTACATCCGGCGCCGCGCGACGCGGCATCTCGAGAAGGGGCGTATCGTCATTTTCGCCGCCGGCACCGGCAACCCGTACTTCACCACCGACACCGCGGCGGGTCTTCGCGCGATGGAGATCGGCGCCGAGGTCATCTTCAAGGCGACGAAGGTCGACGGCGTCTACGACTCCGACCCCTTGAAGAACGCGGCCGCAAAGAAGTACGGAGAGCTCACCTACATCGACGTCCTCAACCGCGGGCTGAAGGTCATGGACTCGACGGCGATCTCGCTCTGCATGGACAACGGACTGCCGATCTTCGTCTTCAACCTGCTCGAGCCGGGCAACATCCAGAAGGCAGTGCTCGGCGAAGCCGATCGGCACGCTCGGTGCATCCGCACGCCAAGTCCTGGCGAGCGTGGCGGCGCCGGGGGAAGGACGATGACGGATCAGGAAGTTCTCGACGACCTGAAGAGGAGATGGAAGAGACGCTCGCGGCGTTCAGGCGCGATCTCGCGAAGACTCGCACCGGCCGGGCGACGACGGCGCTGCTCGACGGCATCCAGGCCGACTACTACGGCGCGAAGACCCCGCTGAATCAGCTCGCGCAGGTGACGGTGCCCGAGCCGCGCCTCATCGTCGTGCAGCCGTACGACAAGGCCGGGCTCGTCGCGATCGAGAAAGCCATCCAGCAGTCCGACCTCGGCCTGAACCCGCTGAACGACGGCAAGATCCTCCGGCTACCGATTCCCGAGCTCACCGAAGAGCGGCGCAAGGACATCGTGCGGCAGATGCGGAAGAAGGTCGAAGACTATCGCGTCTGAGCTCCGGCGGCATCGGCATGAGGCTCTCGAGTTCATCAAGGAGATGCTGAAGGAAAGCGAGCTCACCGAGGACGACGCGCATCGTGTCCGCGAGCGCATCGAGGCCGAAACGAAGACCTACCTGGAGCATGTGGAAGAAGGGCTGAAGAAGAAGGAACAGGAGATCCTCACGGTCTGATGACACTCGTCGATTTGCAGTCGAATCTCCTCCCGAAGCACGTCGCGATCATCATGGATGGCAACGGGCGGTGGGCGACCAACCGCGGTCTCCCGCGAGTCGTCGGTCACCGTCGCGGCAAGGATTCCGTCCGCGCCGTCGTCGAGACGGCGCGTCGCCTCGGCATCCCGTTTCTGTCGCTCTACGCGTTCTCCTCGGAGAATTGGAATCGTCCGGAGGGCGAAGTCCGCGTGCTCATGAATCTTCTCGAGCGCTACCTCTCGACGGAGCTCCGGAAGATGATGCGGCACCAGATCCGCCTCCTCGCGATCGGGAATCTGCGTCGCCTGCCGAAGACCGTGCAGGCGGCCCTCCGCCGGACGATCGAAGCGACGCGCGAGAACAAGGGCATGACGGTCGTGCTCGCGGTCAGCTACGGCGGCCGCGAAGAGATCTCTCAGGCGATTCGCTCGATCGCGCGCGGCGTGCGCCGGGGCGATCTCGACCCCGAGGACATCGACGAGTCGGTGATCGCGTCTCACCTCTCGACCGCGGGAATCCCCGATCCCGACCTTCTCATCCGGACGAGCGGCGAGATGCGGGTCTCGAACTTCCTCCTTTGGCAGATCGCCTACTCGGAACTCTTCGTGACGCCGACGCTGTGGCCCGATTTCGGCGAGCCGCAGTTCCTCGAGGCGCTCGCGCACTATCAGCGTCGCGAGCGCCGCTTCGGGCGCACGCCGGAGCAGGTCGAGCGCGAGCGGGTCGGCGCGGCTCGGTAGCGAACCGCCCGTGCTCTCCCAACGCCTGGCGACGGCGGCCGTCGCCATCCCGATTCTCCTGTGGCTCATCTTCTGGGGACCGGACTGGGCGTTTCGCGGAGTCGTTCTCGTCTTCACGTTTCTCGCGCTCGGTGAGTACTTCACGATGGTGTTTCCCGAGCGGCGTCTGCTGCAGGCCGTGGGAATCGCATCCGGCGCGCTCCTCGCGCTCGGCATGGCGAACGCGAGCCAGATGGGAGAGGGGCTGTCGTCGGCGGACGCCTTCGGCGCGGTGCTGTTCGGCGTCGTCACGCTCGGCCTGATCGGCTCGCTCCTGAATCCCAACGACCCTGCGCAATCGTTCGGCCATCTGGCTCACACGATTCTCGGTGTCCTCTACGCAGGAGCATTTCTCCCGCACTTCATCTGGCTTCGCGTCGGCGCGGGCGACGACGGCGCCGGTTGGGTGCTGTACGTCCTCGCGGTCGCGATGGCGGGAGACACCGCCGCCTATTTCGCCGGGCGGGCGTTCGGACGGCACAAATTGATGCCCTCCGTGAGCCCGAAGAAGACCGTCGAGGGCGCGATCGGCGCGTTCGGCGGCAATCTGCTCGCGGCCGCGGGCGTGAAGCTGCTGCTTCTTCCGAACGCGAGCTGGACGGAAATCCTCCTCCTCTCGCTCGTGGCCGGCGTGCTCGCGCAGCTCGGCGACCTCTGCGAATCGCTCCTCAAGCGAGCGTTCGGCGCGAAGGACTCCGGCTGGTTGCTGCCGGGACACGGCGGCGTGCTCGATCGAGCCGACAGTCTCGTTTTCCCGGTCGTTCTCGTTTACTATTATGTGGCGTTGACCCGATGACCTCTCTGCTGATCACCATCGTTGCCGCCGTCTTCGTCCTCGGGCTTCTGATTTTCGTCCACGAGCTCGGTCATTTCCTGGTCGCGAAGGCCTCGAACGTGAAGGTCCTTCGCTTCTCGCTGGGCTTCGGCCCGCGGCTGTTCGGACGGACGGTCGGTGAAACCGAGTACCTCGTGAGCCTCGTCCCGCTCGGCGGGTACGTGAAGATGCTCGGCGAGGAGGACGCGGACGAGGCGGGCGCGCTGGCGGAGCCGGAGCGGTCGTTCGCACAGCAATCGCTTTTCCGGCGATTCGCCATCGTTTTCGCGGGACCGTTCTTCAACCTCGTGTCCGCGTGGATCTGCCTGATCATCGTCGCGGTCAGCTATGGCGTGCTCGAGCCTTCGGAAGAGCCGAGAGTGGGTCGCGCCGTCGAAGGCCATCCAGCGGCCGCGGCGGGCCTCGTCGCCGGCGATCGGATTCTCACGATCGACGCGCAGCCCGTGGCGAAGTGGGACGACCTTTCCGACCTCGTGACGTCGAGCGGCGGCAAGCCGCTGCGGCTCGGCATCCAGCGCGGCACCGAGCAGGTCGAGCTCGAGATCGTGCCCGAGAAGGTGATGACGAAGAACCTCTTCGGCGAAGAGGTGGGCGAGTTCTATCGCATCGGCATCGAGCGGGCGACGAGCCAGAAAGTCGTCTCGTTGATCGAGGCGCCCGGGGTCGCGTTCCGGCAAGTTGCATTCTACACCGAGGTGATCGTCCTCGGCATCGTCAAGATGGTGCAAGGCAAGGTCTCGACGAGCGAGATCGGCGGGCCGATCACGATCGCGCGCGAGGCGGGCGCGCGGGCGCAGGCGGGCGCCAAGGGACTCCTCGAGTTCATGGCGTTTCTCGGCGTGAATCTCGGCGTGTTGAACCTGCTGCCGATCCCGGTGCTCGACGGCGGCCATCTGCTCTTCATCGGGCTCGAGGCGATCCTTCGCCGGCCGCTCGAAGGCCGGGCGCGAGACCTCGCGCAGCAAGTCGGGCTCTTCCTGCTCGTGAGCCTGATGCTGTTCGCGGTCTACAACGACATCTCGCGCTGGATCCAAGGGTGAACTCCGTTCCTGGCGACGGCGTCACTGACACCCGAGGTCGTCGTCGCCGGAGACCGCTCGGGCTTGCTTAGTTGTCGCCCTCCCTCATCCTCGGCCTCGACACCACCACCTCCGTCACCACCGCTGGGCTCCTGCGCGGCGGTCGCGTGCTCGCCGAACGGACGGATTCGCTTCGCCGCAAGGATCACGCGCGCTCGCTGCCGGCCCTCGTCGAGTCGACGCTCGCCGACGCGGGTGTGACGGTCGCGGATCTCGACGCGGTGGCGGTCGCCGTGGGGCCCGGCTCCTTCACGGGGATTCGCCTCGGCATCGGATTCGCCAAGGGGATCGCGTTCGCGCGCGGCATCCCGCTCCTCGGCGTCGGCACCCTGGACGCGCTCGCCGAGGCCGCGGGAGATGCCGCACGGCCGCTCGCCGCGTGCCTGGATGCGAGGAAGGGCGAGGTCTACCTCGCGTTCTACTCGCCCGGAGCACCACCCGTCCGGAAAGGCGATATCGAGGCTCTACCGCCCTCGGTCGCGTCGGCGAGGATCGCGGCCTCACTCCCGCCGGACGGGCTCGTCCTCGGGGATGCGGCGGCCATCTACGAGGCGGAATTCACCCCGCTCGCCGAAGCCGGCCTCCGGGTCGCTCCCTTCGCATCGATTCACCCTCGCGGAGGGGTCGTCGCCGCGGCTGGCGAGCGTCTCATCGCGTCAGGAAAAGCCTCCGCAGCGGGCGCCGTCGCGGCCGTCTACGTCCGCCCGTCCGCGGCGGAGCTCTCCCATGGGGTCACGCGTTGACAACACCTCCAGGGCGGTCATAGTCAGAGATTCCGGGCCGGGGACTCGCCCACCGGCGGTCCCCGCAATGCCACCGTCAGGTGGGCTTAGGGAAAGGGGACAAATGGAGAAGAAAGAGGAAGAGCGTATTCTGGGCCTCATCAACCAGGTTCCCGAGCTTCGCGGCCTCTACGAGGAGCATCTCGACCTCAAGCGGAAGCTCGACAAGCTGAACCACAAGCTCTACCTCACCCCTGAAGAGGAGATGGAGAAGAAGCGGATTCAGAAGCTCAAGCTCGCGGGCAAGGATCGCATCATGCAGATCCTCGCCCAGCACACGGTCGTCGGCGGAAGGGTCGCCTCGGTTCAGCCGAGGCCCTGAGCCGACCGCCACCGCCCCGCCAGATTCGATCCTCTCGCCGGGCGAGGGCCCGGACGGATCCTCTGCACCCATGAAGCGCCAGCATACGATTTCGGTCCTCGTCGAGAACGAGTTCGGCGTTCTCGCGCGCGTCGCCGGGCTGTTCAGCATCCGCGGCTTCAACATCGAGAGTCTTTGTGTCGCCGCGAATCCGATCGACCCCACGATGTCGCGCATCACGCTCGTGACGATCGGCGACGACGCCGTCCTCGAGCAGGTGACGAAGCAGCTGAACAAGCTCGTGAGCGTCGTGCAGGTGCAGGACTTCCAAGAGGTCTCGACCGTCGATCGTGAGCTCGTGCTGATCCGCGTCGCCGCCGACGAGAAGACGCGCTCCGAGCTCATGAACGTCGTCGACATCTTCCGCGCGAAGATCGTCGACGTGAGCCCGACGTCGTTCATCGTCGAGGTCACCGGCACACAGGACAAGATCGAAGCGATGATCGAGCTGCTGCGCCCGCTCGGCATCGAAGAAGTGGCGCGCACCGGCAAGGTCGCCATGGCCCGCGGGATGCAGGGCTCGGGCGGCGCCAAAAAGAATCCCGGAGAAAGAGCCGCATGAACAAGTACTACGACCGCGACGCGAACTCGAAGCTCCTCGCTGGCAAGAAGGTCGCCGTCCTCGGATACGGAAGCCAGGGCCACGCGCACGCGCTGAACCTGCGCGACTCGGGCGTCGACGTCGCCGTCGGGTTGTCGGCGAACAGCTCGTCGCGGAAGAAGGTGGAAGGCGCGGGACTGCGCGTGATGGACACCCTCGACGCCGCGCGCTGGGGCGATGTCGTCATGGTTTTGGTACCAGACGAGATCGCGTTCCAGATCTACCCGACCGAGATCGAGCCCGGGCTCCGCGCCGGGAAGTACTTGGCCTGGGGTCACGGCTTCAACATCCACTTCCAGAAGGTCGCGCCCGCGACGGACGTGAACGTCTTCATGGTTGCGCCGAAGGGTCCCGGTCACCTCGTGCGCAGCGAGTTCACGAAGGAGCGCGGCGTCCCCTGTCTCCTCGCGGTCCATCAGGATCCGAGCGGGGACACGAAGCAGGTCGGCCTCGCGTACGCGAGCGCGATCGGCGGCGGGCGCGCCGGCATCATCGAGACGACGTTCCGCGACGAGACCGAGACGGATCTCTTCGGCGAGCAGTCGGTCCTGTGCGGCGGGCTCACCGAGCTCATCCGCGCGGGATACGAGACGCTCGTCGAGGCCGGCTATCCGCCCGAGATGGCGTACTTCGAGTGCGTGCACGAGGTGAAGCTAATCGTCGACCTCATCTACGAAGGCGGCATCCAGAACATGCGCTACTCGATCTCGAACACCGCGGAGTACGGCGACATGACCCGCGGCAAGAAGATCGTCGGCCCCGAGGTGCGCAAGGCGATGAAGCAGGTGCTCTCCGACATCCAGAGCGGCAAGTTCGCCGACGAGTGGGTGACGGAGGCGCGCTGCGGGCTGCCGCACTTCAAGGAGCTCCGGAAGGAATCCGAAGGTCACGCGATCGAGAAGGTGGGTGCGGAGCTGCGTGGTATGATGCCGTGGCTCGCTTCCGAGCGCCTCGTCGACAAATCTAAGAACTGATCGCAAAGACCGCGGTGAAGTTCGCGCGCGAGGGTTATCCTCTCATCTTCGGCTCGGGCGTCGTCACGCTCGTGCTGAACCTCCTCGCGGGCTGGTGGGCCGGGCTCCTCGCGCTCGCGCTCACGATCTTCATCGCTTCGTTCTTTCGCGATCCCGACCGCGAGATCCCGGAAGGCGAAGGGCTCGTAGTATCGCCCGCGGACGGGCAGGTGACCGCGATCGAGATGGATCGCTCTCCCGAGGGCGTTCCCGGCGAGCGCTTTCAGTGCGTGAGCATTTTCATGTCGCCGTTCAACGTCCACGTGAACCGCGCGCCCGAAGAGGGTGAGGTCGTGTCGGTGAAGCACACGCCGGGACGCTTCGTCGCCGCCTACGACCCACGAGCCTCGATCGAGAACGAGCGAAACGAGGTCGTGATGCGCGATGCGAAAGGGCGCACGATCGTATTCGTGCAGATCGCCGGCGCGCTCGCGCGCCGGATCATCTGCCGCCTGGTCCCCGGCGATCGGGTCCAGCGCGGAGAGAGAATGGGCCTCATCATGTTCGGCTCGAAAGTCGACGTGTACGTGCCGGCATCGGCGCGGGTGCTCGTACGCGTGAAGGAACGCGTGCGTGCGGGATCTCACGTGCTGGCGGAGCTCGTATGAGTCGTGAGCCGCTGAGGGTCGTCTCTCCGTCGGAGCGCCAGTCCACGCTCAGGCGCGGCGTCTACATCCTGCCGAACCTCTTCACGACCGGAGGGCTGGTCTCCGGCTTCTACTCGGTCATCCTCACCCTTTCCGGTCAGTACGAGATGGCCGCGTTCATGATCCTCGTCGCGCATCTCTTCGACGGGCTCGACGGCCGGATCGCCCGACTCACGCGGACGACGAGCCGCTTCGGCGTCGAGTACGACTCGCTCGCGGATCTGATCGCGTTCGGCGTCGCGCCCGGCATCCTCGTCTACGAGTGGGCGCTGAAGCCGTGGGGCACGTGGGGCTGGCTCGCCGCCTCGCTCTACGTCACGTGCGGCGCGCTCCGCCTCGCGCGCTTCAACGTGCAGGTGGATTTGGCCGAGAAGCGCGCGTTCACCGGCATGCCGATCCCGGCCGCGGCGGACATGGTCGCCTCGACCGTCCTCGCTCTACTACCTCTTCGGCGGCGAGGGCGCGACGCACAAGCACATCATCCTGCTGCTCCTCATCTACGCGCTCGCGATCTTCATGGTGAGCTCGCTGCCGTTCTACAGCTTCAAGGACATCGACTGGCAGCGCCGCCAGCCGTTCTGGCTGCTGATCGTGCTGATCGTCGCGATCAAGCTCCTTATCGCGCAGCCGCAGCTCGCGCTCTTCGCGGGGATCTCGCTCTACATGGCCTCCGGACCGACTGGTGGGTTCATGCGTAGAGTGCGCCGCATGCGGCATCGGAGCGCCCGGAAGGGCGGATCGCGACGCCGCCCGAGCCCTCGGCTTGACAAGGGAAAGCCGGTCCGTAAGCATCGACGGTGATGTCGGCGATCCTTCAGGTCTGCTTGGCGGTCTCCTCCTGGGGCTTACCACCCCGCCCGAGGCGTCCGCTCGCCGCAGAACCTGATCGAGTCGGACGTCACGGGCGGAGACCCCCGCCCGTGACCGCGGACCTCAGGCTACGGGCGGCTCTCCCCGTAGCTTTTTTGTTTCGGAAGGTCGCGAAAAACGAGACGACGGAGGCCAAGAGATGGAAACGCGAGCAAGCGAGACCCGAAGCGGGTGCAGATCTTCGACACCACGCTGCGCGACGGCGAGCAATCGCCCGGGCGCGACGATGAACGTCGAGGAGAAGCTGGTGATCGCCCGCCAGCTCGAGAAGCTCGGCGTCGACGTGATCGAGGCCGGCTTCGCGGCCTCCTCGGAAGGCGACTTCGAATCGGTCGCCGCGTCGCCGAGGCGGTGAGGACGCCGATCGTGCTGAGCCTCGCGCGCACGCGTGAGGCGGACATCGACGCGCGCGCCTCAAGGCCGTCGAGAAGGCGACGCACCCCGGCATCCACATCTTCATCGCCACGTCGGACATCCATCTGAAGCACAAGCTGATGATGAGCCGGCCAGGAGGTGGTCGATGCCGCCGTCTGGGCGATCGACCTTCGCGAAGAAGCACGTCGACTACGTCGAGTTCTCGGCCGAGGACGCCTCGCGGAGCGATCCGGACTACCTGGTGCGAGGTCTTCGGCGAGGTGATCGCGCGCGGGCGCGACGACGATCAACGTACCGGACACGACGGGCTACGCGATCCCGCGACCAGTACGGCGCGCTGTTGCGGAAGCTCATCGCGAGACGCCGGGCGGCGACCGCGTGATCTGGAGCACGCACTGTCACAACGATCTCGGCATCGCCGTCGCGAACTCGCTGGCGGCGATTCGAAGCCGGCGCGCGCCAGGTCGAGTGCACGATCAACGGCATCGGCGAGCGCGCCGGCAACACCTCGCTCGAGGAAGTCGTGATGGCGATCGCGACGCGGAAAGACGTCTTCGGCTCGAGACCGGCGTCGTCAGACCGAGCAGATCTATCCGGCGAGCCAGCTCCTCTCGCAGATCACCGGCATCGCCGTGCCGCTCAACAAGCCGATCGTCGGCGACAACGCGTTCGCGCACGAGGCCGGCATCCATCAGGACGGCGTGCTCAAGTACAAGCATGACCTACGAGATCATGCGCCCGGAGTCGGTCGGCCGGTCGTCGAACCGCATCGTGCTCGGCAAGCACTCCGGCCGCCACGCGTTCGTCGATCGGCTGAAGCAGCTCGGCTTCGAGACCGGAACGTTCGACGTGAACAAAGCGTTCGAGCGCTTCAAGGCGCTGCGCCGACCGGAAGAAGAACGTCTACGACGAGGACCTGCTCGCGATCGTCGCGGAGGAAGCAGCGCGGATTCCGGAGCGCTACGAGCTCGTCTATCTGAACGTCACCTCGTCGAGCATGGCGGTGCCGCACGCGACGGTGACGCTCAAGGTCGACGGCGTCGAGCACTCCGACAACGCGACCGGGGACGGCATGGTCGACGCCTGCTACCGCGCGATCAAGAAAATCGCCGGCGACGGGGATCTCCGAGCTCGAGCGCTACCAGGTCAAGGCCATCACCGGCGGCACGGACGCGCAGGGCGAAGTCTCGTGCCTCGTCCGCGAGAACGGCATCGCGGTCTCGCGGCCAAGGCGCACACACGACATCATCATGGCGAGCGCGCTCGCGTTCGTGAACGCGCTGAACAAGCTCGAGCACCGCAAGCGGTATTCCGAAGTCCAAGTGCAGAGGAGCGTCGGCCCTTGAGTCATCGCGTTCTCGTTCTTCCCGGCGACGGCATCGGCCCGGAGGTGACCGCGCAGGCGGTGCTCGTCCTCGAGCGGGCCGGCAAGCTCTTCTCGGAGCGCTTCGAATTTTCCGAAGAGCTGATCGGCGGCTGCTCGATCGACGCGCACGGCACCGCGCTCACCGACGCCGTGCTCGACAAGGCCCGGAAGTCCGACGCCGTCCTCCTCGGCGCCGTCGGCGGTCCGAAGTGGGACGATCCGAAAGCGAAGGTGCGGCCCGAGCAGGGCGCTCCTCGGCATGCGCAAGGCGCTCGGCCTCTTCGCGAACCTGCGTCCGGTGAAGGTTTCGTCGGCGTTGATCGACTGCCTCGACGCTCAAGCGCGAGGTGCTCGAGGGCATCGACCTCGTCGTCGTCCGCGAGCTCACCGGCGGCATCTACTTCGGCCAGCCGAGCGAGCGCCGCACCGGGCCGAAGGGGCGCGAGGCGGTCGATACGATGGTCTACGACGAGCACGAGGTTCGGCGGCTGATGGTCGCCTGCGTTCGAGCTCGCCCGGAGCCGGCGGAAGAAGCTCACGTCGCGTCGACAAGGCGAACGTGCTCACCACCTCGCGGCTCTGGCGCGAGGTCGCGGGCGAGGTCGCGCGCGAGTACCCCGACGTCGCGCTTCGAGAACGTGCTCGTCGACGCGATGGCGATGCACCTGATCCGCCGGCCGCGCGACTTCGACGTGATCGCCACCGAGAACATGTTCGGCGACATCCTCACCGACGAGGCCGCGATGCTCTCCGGCTCGATGGGCCTCCTGCCCGTCGGCGTCGCTCGGACGAAGAGAAGAACTCGTGCCGGAAGCGCCGCGTCGGGCTCTACGAGCCGATCCACGGCAGCGCGCCGGACATCGCGGGCCGCGACCTCGCCAACCCGCTTGCGACGATCCTCTCCTCGGCGATGATGCTGCGGTCCTCGTTCGGGCTCGGCAAGATGGCCGACGCGCTCGAGCGCGCCGTCGACCACGTGCTCGCCGAAGGCTGGCGGACGGCCGACATCGCGTCGCCGGGCACGAAGAAGATCGGCTGCGTCGAGATGGGCCGCAAAGTCGCTGAGGCGCTCGCGGCGTGAGCGACGGCCTTCGCGTCGCGGTCGTCGGCGCGACCGGCCTCGTCGGGCGAGAGATTCTCGCGCTCCTCGAGGAGCGCCGTTTCCCGGTCGCCGAGCTCGTACCGTTCGCCTCGGAAGGCTCGTCGGGCGACTCGATCTCGTTCGCTGGCGAGGAGCTCGCCGTTCGCGAGACGGGCGACGCGTTCGCGCGGTTCGACCTCGCGTTTCTCTGCGCCTCGGCGCAAGTCAGTCAACGCGTGGCACCGATCCTCGCCGCGGGCGGCGCGACGGTCGTCGATCTCACCGCCGGCCACCGCGACGCGAAAGACGTGATGCTCGCGCTTCCCGACGAGGGACCTCCGCCGCAGACCGCGATCGTCGCGATCCCCGACCCGTTGACGACGCTCCTCGTCCTCCTTCTGCGCCCGATCGCCGCCCATACGCGCATCCAGCGCGTGGTGGCCACCGCGCTGCTCTCGATCTCTTCGCTCGGACGCGAAGCGCTCGATCGGCTGGGCTCCGAATCGGCCGAGCTGTTGAACGGCCAAACTCCGGAAAGCGAGGATCAAGTCGCGTTCGACGCGGGTCCCGAGCCGCGCGACGTCGATCACTTCCTCGCCGCCGAAGTGCGGCGCGACGTGTCTCGCTTGCTCGGTGCCGAGGTGCCGATCTTTCTTTCGGCCGTGCGGCTGCCGCTGTTCTTCGGGCAGGGCGTGTCGCTCGCGATCGAGGCCGCCGAGCCGCTCGAATCGAGCGCCGTCGAGGCGTGGCTCCGCGACGCGCCGTCCCTGATCGTCGATCCACCGGCTGCGGCGACGACGATCCGCGGAGCCGCCGGCGGTGAAGCCGTCCACGTTGCGATGGTGCGGACGGATCCGGCCGACCCGAGATGGGTGAGCCTCTGGGCGACGTCGGACAACGTGAGGCAAGGCGCAGCGCTCACGGCCATCTCGGTCGCAGAATCGATCGTCCGTCTGCGCGGCATTCACTGAGCGGGCCCCACCGCATGCGGCTTCGCGCGACCGTCGAATACGACGGAACCGATTTCGCCGGCTGGCAGCTCCAGCCCGACGCCGTCACGATCCAGGGCACGCTCGAGAAGGCGCTCGCGACGATTCTCGGTCATGCGGTCCGCGTCGAAGCGGCCGGTCGCACGGACGCCGGCGTGCACGCTCGCGGCCAGGTGGTCGCGTTCGAGACGGTGCGCCCGGTCGATCCGCGGAAGCTCCTGAAGAGCTGGAACGCGCTTGCCGGACCGGCGATTGCGATCCGTGAGCTCGCCGAGAGCCGCCCCGACTTCGATCCGCGCCGCGACGCCAAGCGGCGGGCGTATGAATACCGCATCCACGACGCCCCGTTCGCCTCGCCGTTCACGCGACGCTTCGCCTGGCACGTGCACGAGCCGCTCGACGTCGAAGCGATGAACGCCGCCGCGGCCGTACTCGTCGGCGAGCACGATTTCTCCGCGTTTCAAGCCGCGGATTGCGACTCCGAGAACCCCGTCCGCGAGGTCTTCGAGAGCCGCGTCACGCGAAACGGCGAGGAGCTCGTCCATCGGATCGTCGCGACGGCATTCCTTCGCCATATGGTGCGGGCGATCGTCGGCACGCTGGTCGAGGTCGGGCACGGCGAGCGTAGCGTCGCCGACTTCGAGCGCGTCTTCGTGGCGCGCGAGCGACCGCAGGCAGGCCCGACGGCACCGGCTCACGGCCTCTGTCTCGTTCGTGTCGACTACGACTGATCGACCCTCGCGCGCCGCGCTGCCCTTTCTTCGACCGTTTCGCTATGGCGACGGTGCGGATCCCGCATGAGGAGCCTCCTCGTCTCCGACATCCACTACCGCCTGAAGCAGCTCGACTGGCTGTTATCCGTGGCGTCCGAGTTCGACCTGGTGGTGATCGCCGGTGACCACCTCGATGCCGTATCGCCGGTCTCGATCGAGGCGCAGGTCGCCGTCACGCTGAAGTACCTGGAGCGTCTCGGCGCGGTCGTGCCGCTCGTCGTTTGCTCCGGAAATCACGATCTCAACGCGCTCAGCGCAGAGGGCGAGAAGGTCGCGAAGTGGATGTCGAAGGTGCGGCGGCTCGGCGTCGTAGCCGACGGAGGGTCGATCGTCCTCGGTGAGACGCTCGTCACCGTGTGCCCGTGGTGGGACGGACCGTCGCTGAAGGAGAGCGTCGCGCAGCAACTCGCGAGCGATTCTGAGCGCCGGCCGGCGCGATGGATCTGGGTTTACCACTCGCCGCCGGTCGGCTCGCCGATCAGTTGGAACGGCACGAAGCACTACGGCGACGAATCGCTCCGCGATTGGATTACCGGGTACGCCCCGGATTTCGTGCTTTGTGGGCACATTCACCAGTCGCCGTTTCGCGCCGGCGGATCGTGGATCGATCGCATCGGCTCTTCGTGGCTCTTCAACGCCGGCTGTCAGATCGGGCCGGTGCCCGCGCACGTGATCTTCGACACGGACGCGGCTCGGGCGACGTGGGTCTCCCTCGCCGGCAACGAAGAGGCGCGACTCGACGCCGACGTCGTGGAGCGAGTGCTCCTGCCGACCTGAGCGCCCGACCGGGATCAGTCGTTCGGGTCGGGCTCCCGGTCGGATCCGCGGGTGATGCGATCCCCGGTGCTCTGCTCGCTCACGAGCGTTTCGAGCACCTCGTCGACGATCCCGAGATGTCCCTTCTGGTCTTCGAACTGCCGCTTGATGTCGACGAGGTAGCTCGTGACGGAGGTGAGACGCTGCGCGAGCATCCGCGCGATCAGGAGCGCGAGCTCCGGCTGCGCGGAAAGAAATGCGGCGCCGTCCTCCGCCGCGAACGTGCGGGTTCGCTCGAGCGCCTTCACGGTCGCCGTCGGCGGGATCCCGAGCAGCGCCGCGATCTCGCCGAAGATCGCTCCCGGCTCGTCGAGGATGGTGATCCGGACGTTTCCCTTGAGAACTTCGACCGCCCCTTCGGCGAGCACGAAGAGAGGCCCGGGGGCGCCCTCACGGATCAAGATCTCGCCCGCCTCGAAGATCCGCTCGGGGAGGCCGCGACAGTGATCGAGCGGGGTCGTCACGCCCCTTCCTGTACCCCAGGAATGGTGCGGACGCACGAGCGCTCGCCTCGAACCGGCTCCCCTGGTAACCAGGGCGAGACCGCTCGACCCGAGGAGGCTCCATGCTGGCGATCCGGATGCGGCAGAAGGACAGCGTCTTCTACCTGGCGGCCTACCGAGCCGCGGACCTGCTTCGCCGGGTTCAGTTCGCCGGCAAGTCCTACGAAGGCGAAGAGGATTCCGACGCCGGCGCCGACGAGCTCGTGCTCGACTTCTTTCGCAAGGTGCAGAGCGGCTCGGGGTTCTTCCAGCGCCGGCCCTACGCGAGAAAAGTGAGGCAAATCGCGGAGTTCTACACCGATCCCAAGGGCCAGCCGATCATCCCCGGAGCGATCCTCCTCTACACGCCCGAGAAGCTCGCGTTCGACCCCTCGTCGGGCTCGGAGCTGATGGGCAACCTCCACGACCCGCGCGAGCCGTTCCTCATCATCGACGGCCAGCATCGGCTCGCCGGGCTCGAGGTGCTCGGCCGGACGCAGCCGGAAGCGCTCGAGAAGATCGACGTGCCGTGCGTCGTCTTCGACAAGTCGCAGGCCGACTTCGCGGTCGAGATGTTCGTGATCATCAACTCGACGCCGACGCGTCTCAATCGGTCGCATCTGATCGACCTCTACGATCGCTTGAGCCGCGCGACGCCGGTCGACAAGGCCGCCGCCAAGGCGGTCGCGCTCTCCTACGGCGAGACCGATTCGCCGCTGCATCGCCGCGTCGACATGCTCGGGCGTCGCAAGAAGACCGAGCGCTGGATCAAGCAGGCGAGCCTCTTCCGCGAGTATCGTCGCCTCGCCGAGCGGAACGTCCGGCATTTCGGCGAAGAGCCGAAGGCGAAGGACCTCTACGAGGTCATGCGCGACTATCTCCGCGCGGTGAGGAAGACGTTCGGTGACGCGTGGGACAGCCCGCGCTATCGGATCACCTCGGACGTGACGTTGATGGCGCTCCTCCGTGTGCTCGGCGACTACCTGCGGAGCGGGCGCGGTGCGCGTACGTTCGAGGCGGTCGAGCGAACGAAGGCGTTCGAGAACCTGATCGAGCCCTGGAGGGCGATGGTGCCGGAGTTCCGCGAGGAAGGCTTCTACGAACGCTTCGCGGCGCGCGGGCCGGTCGAGCGCGTCGGCATCGTGCAGCGGGCGCTCGCGAACGCGATCGGCGTGAACCCGCGCACCGCTGCGAACGAATAGCGGCCGCGCCGCACGCCGTCGATCAGATCGGATCCGGCGGGGATGTCTGCGGCAGGCAGAAACCTGTCGCGTTCGGCTGCGTCACACACGGTCCGCGGCAAGTGACTGCCTTGGTCCACGTGCCGTCCGACTGACAGACCTGCACGGCCGATTCCGTCTGGCAGATCATTTCGCCCGGATGGATCGCCGGATTCGTGTCGTCGCAGTCGTTGTCGAGCACGGACCTCCCCGCGCGCGGGCATTGATCCGGGATCGCTTCTCCGTCACCGAAGCCGTCGAGGTCTTCGTCGGCGTACACCGTGACGAGCTGATCCTCGTCGATCAAACCGTCGCAGTCCTCGTCCTGACTGTTGCAAATGTCCGTGGTCGCCGGGTGCACGGCGGCCGCGCCGTCGTTGCAGTCGGTTCCGCACGTCCCGCCGTTGCAGCAGCTCGCGTCCACGAAGCCGTCGCCGTCGGCGTCCGGGCCGAACGTCTCCGGATCGCAGTCTTCGTCGTGGCTCGCGTCGCAGACTTCGGGATTGCCGGGAAAGCGCAGCGCATCGCCGTCGTCGCAATCGTCACCACCGCAGGCGCCGTCCCCATGGCCATCGCCGTCGACGTCGCGAGGCGCATTCACGCACGCGGCCGTCTCGTCGTCGCAGCGGTCGTTCGTGCATTCGTTGCTGTCGTTGCAAACCGGGGGCAGACCGGCCGTACAGCGTCTCGCGGAGCATCCCGGGCTCCCAGGTTCGCAGCGACATTGCTCCCTGCCGTTGCAGAAGAGGCCGTCGTCGCAATCCTCGCTCGAGCGGCAACGAGGACCATCGCGAGGTCCCGCGATTGCCGGCTCGGCGACCGCGATGAAAAACCCGAAGGCGACCACGGATCCGAAACTCGTCGATCGTCTCATGGAGCCCCCCGAGACGTCTGTAAGCTCGAAGGCCCGGAGCATACGCCCGACCCCGAGCGACCCGCAACCTCGCGGCGATCAACCAGCGAGGGCGGGTAGAACCTTCGTGCCGAGTGTCTCGACGATCGCGCCGAAGTGGCGCTCGTCCGCGTAACGCTGCGCGTGGACGAGGCGCGTGGCGCCCGCCGCGACGAGCTCCCGTGCGCGCATGGCGGCGCGCTGCGGGTCGTCGAGCCCGAGCGAGGTCAGCGCGACGACCTCGGGCGCGGGCTTGCCCGCCGTGGCGAATGCTTCACGGAGCCGATGTACGTCCGCCGCCAGTCGATCCGCGTCGCCCGCGTTCGGCATCCAGCCGTCGCCGAAGCGGACGGCGCGAGGGATCGCCACCTCGGCGGAGCCGCCGACGAAGATCGGCGGGCGCGACGGACGTGGACGGAAGAGGAAGCGCTGGCCGTTCTCGACGACCTCGTCCGACGCGAACGCGCGGTTCAGGAAATCGAGCGTCGCGTCGGTCCTTCGCCCACGGCTCTCCTTCGGCACGCCGAGCGCGCGGAACTCCGAGTCCATCCATCCCGAGCCGACGCCGAGCAGGAGGCGCTCACCGGAAAGCTCCTGGATCGTCGCCACCCATTTCGCCGTCGGCAACGCCGGGCGATAGGGGAGGATCAGCACGCCGGTGCCGAGCGAGACGCGCCGCGTGGCGGCGGCGAGGAACGCGAGCGTCGCGAGCGGGTCGAGGTATCGGCCGTTCGAGCCTTCCGCTTCGTCGGGCGGGATCGCGACGTGATCCGCCACCCAGAGGTCGTCGATGCCGCCCTCGTCGGCGAGCCGCGCGCACTCGACGATCGTCTCACGCGTCGACGTCGGCCCCATGTTGCGGAGATAGAGCCCGAGCCTCACCACCACCGAGGATCGTAGGCCTTGAGACGGCCCAGGTCGAGGCATACAAACGAAAGACATGGCTGCCGAATTCGTCACCTTTCAACGCGACTGCGATGTGATCCAGATTCCCGCCGGCCACTCCCTCACGTTGCCCAAGGGCACGGCCGGCGTGATCACCCAGGCGCTCGGCGGCGCCTATACGCTGCAGATCCCGTCGAGTGGGCTCCTCGTGCGCGTGCAGGGCAAGGATGCCGACGCGATCGGCAAGCCCGTGCCCGCGGCAGGCTCGCCCGCGGCGGCGGGCGCAGGCAGCGTCGAGGAGCAAGTTTGGGACACGCTCAAGACGTGCTTCGACCCGGAGATTCCCGTCAACATCGTCGACCTTGGGCTCGTCTACGATCTTCAGCTCGCGCCGCTGCCCGATGGCAATCGTCGTGTCGACATCAAGATGACGCTCACCGCGCAGGGCTGCGGCATGGGCGGCTCGATCGCCGCCGACGCACGACAGAAGCTCCTCGCGCTCGAGGGCATCGGCGACGCGGACGTGCAGATCGTCTGGGACCCGCCGTGGAATCCGCGCATGATCTCGCCGGAAGGCCGCGAGATCCTCGGCATCGATTAGAATCCGCCTCTCCCCCTTGGGGAGAGGCCGCCGCGCAGCGGCGGGTGAGGGGGAGTTTTCAAGATGGAGATCGGCAAGCTCGGCCTGTGGTTTTTCCTCGACGCGATGAGCGCCGCGGATTCGGCGAAGTTCGCGAAGCAGACGGAGAAGCAGGGGTACTCGGCGCTCTGGATTCCCGAGGCCGCCGGGCGTGAGCCGTTTGCGCAGGCGGGTCAGCTCCTCGCCAACACCGATCGGCTGATCCTCGCGACCGGCATCGCGAACATCTGGGCGCGCGGGCCGATGGCGATGATGGGCGCCGCGCGCACGCTCGCCGAGCTCTCCGGCGGCCGCTTCGTTCTCGGCATCGGCGTCTCGCATGCGCCGCTCGTCTCGAAGCTCCGCGGCGAGGACTATTCGAAGCCGTACTCCTACATGAAGGAATACCTGCCGCGGATGAAGGAGTCCGTGTACGCGGCGGTGAAGCCGAAGGAGGAGCCGCCGATCGTGATCGCGGCGCTCCATCCGAAGATGCTCGCGCTCGCCGCGGCGGAGACGCACGGCACGCATACGTACTTCGTGCCGCCGGAGCACACCGCGAAGGTGCGCGCCGCGATCGGTCCGAAGCCGTGGATCTGCGCCGCCCAAGCGGTCATCCTCGAGACCGACGCGGCGAAGGCGCGGACTGCGGCGCGTGCGTACATGAAGACCTACGTGCCGCGCCTGCCGAACTACAAAAACAACCTGACGAACCTCGGCTGGAGCGATGCGGAGTTCGAGAACGGCTGCAGCGATCGCCTCGTCGACGCAATCGTCGCCTGGGGCTCGGCGGACAAGATCCGCGAGCGCATCGAAGCCCACTGGAAAGCGGGCGCGACGCACGTCTGCATCCTGCCGCTCCGCGCCGACGGCTCTCCCTTACCGGACGAGAAGGCAACCGAAGCGCTGAAGCCGTAGGCTTCGAGCCTAGCTGATCCGGATCACGACCTTGCCGAAGTGAGCGCCGGATTGGAGGTGCCGATACGCCGCCGGCGCCTCCTCGAACGGGAACGTGCGATCGATCACCGGGCGGAGCTTGGCGAGCGCGATCGCGCGGTTCATGCGCTCGAACATCTCACGGCTGCCGACGTAGACGCCGTCCACGTGGAGGCACCCGAGGAGAATCGGCAGGATCTCGACCCCGCCGGTGAGACCCCCGAGCACCCCGATCAGCGCGAGACGTCCGCCCATGCGGAGCGAGGCGATCGATTTCTGGAACGTGCCGGGCCCGCCGACCTCGATCACGCGATCGACGCCGCGGCCGCCAGTGAGCTCGCGCACGGCTTTCTCCCAGTCGGGCGTCGTCTTGTAGTTGACCGTCTCGTCGGCGCCGAGCGCGCGGGCCCGCGCGAGCTTGTCGTCGCTCGACGAGGTCAGGATCACGCGGGCGCCGAGGAGCTTCGCGAGCTGCAACGCGAAGATCGAGACGCCGCCGGTGCCGAGCGCGAGCACGGTCTCGCCGGGGATCGCGGGCGCGATCTCGGCGAGCGCCTGCCACGCGGTGAGCGCTGCGCACGGCAGCGTCGCCGCCTCCTCGAAGGAGAGGTGTGCGGGGACCGGCAAGAGGGCGTCTTCGGGCGAGACGATGAGCTCGGACAGCACCCCGGGCCGCGCGCCACCGCGCGCGGTTCCCATCTCGCGCTCCGTGAGCGACCCGCCCGACCAGCCCTCGAAGAACGTGAGCACGACGCGGTCGCCCGGCTTCACGCGCATGACGCCGGCGCCGACCTCGACGATCTCTCCGGCGCCGTCGGACATCGGTACCAGTGGCAACGGGAGGCCGCCGCGGGCATACATGCCGCTCACCATGAGGAGGTCGCGGTAGTTGAGCGAAGCCGCGCGCATCCGCACGAGCACCTCGCCCGGTCCGGGCTTCGGTGTCTCGCGCTCGACCAGTCGGACGTCGTCGATTCCGGAAACCTTGGCGAGCTCGTAGCGCTTCATGGCAGTCTCCTCGGTGACGGGTCGAAAGTTGTCAACGCTTCCTTCGATTGAAGACGATTGACCGAACGATGGTCCGCGGTGGATGGATCGCTCGTGTCGCGGTCTCGCTCATCGTGCTGGGCTCGCTTGCGCGGGTCATGATGCTCACGCCCGTCGATCGCATCGTCGTCTGGAAGTCGGCGCGGATGCTCGTCGCGTATGACGCTGCCGGGAACGAGCTCGCGCGCTATCCGGTGAAGCTCGGCGCCGACCCGCTCGGCACCAAGGGACGGGAAGGTGACCGCAAGACGCCCGAAGGGGAGTACCGGGTCTGCTTCAAGAACCCGCAGAGCCGATTCCATTTGTCGCTGGGCCTCAACTACCCGAACGCGGAAGACGCGCGGCGCGGCCTCGCCGAGGGCGCGATCGGTCCCGCGGACTACGCCGAGATCGTCGAGGCCGATCGTGCCAGGAAGATTCCGCCTTGGAAGACTCCGCTCGGCGGCGAGATCTTCATCCACGGCGCAAGCGGTGAGGCGACCGCCGGCTGCGTCGCACTCGAGGACGCGGCGATCGAGGACTTGTTCGTGCGCGTCGATCTCGGCACGCGCGTGACGATCGAGCCCTGAAGCTCAGACCTGCGCCGTCGGGAACTTCGGCGGCCGCTTCTCCTTGAGCGCGGCGATGCCCTCGTGGACGTCGGGGCCGAGGAAGCAGAGCATCTCGAGCGCGAGCGAGTTGTCGAAGATCGGCCCGGCCATGCGGATCCAGTTGTTCAGTGATTTCTTCGTGAAGCGGATCGCTTGCTGGCTGCCGGCGGCGAGCTTGTTCGCGACCTCGAACGCCTTGTCCATGAGCTGATCGGCCGGCGTGCAGAGGCTCACGAGCCCGATGCGTTCGGCTTCCTTGCCGCTGATGAAGTCCGCGGTGAGGAGATAGTACTTCGCCTTCGCCATCCCGCAGAGGATCGGCCAGAGAATCGCCGCGTGGTCGCCGGCGGCGACTCCGAGCTTCACGTGGCCATCCGTGAACTGCGCGGTCTCCGAGATGATGCTGATGTCCGCGCAGAGCGCGACGACGAGGCCGGCGCCGACCGCGACGCCGTTGATCGCGGAGATGATCGGCTTGTCGAGGTTCGTCATCTGGTAGACGATGTCGGACGCCTCGCGAAGCGCGCGCTCGACGGCCTTCGAGTTCCCGGCCATCTCGTCGAGCATCGTGATGTCGCCCCCGGCCGAGAACGCCTTGCCGGCGCCGGTGACGACGGCGATCTTCGTCTTCGGGTCGCGATCGATCGTCTGCCACACCTGAGTGAGCTCCCAGTGCAGCCGCGCGTCGGTCGCGTTGTAGACCTCGGGACGGTTCAGCGTCAGCAGCATGACGCCGTCGTCTTTTCGGTCGAAGAGGATGTGCTGGTAGTCGCTGTACTCCATGGGGTCCCTCGTGCGAGACACGAATTCCTATGTCACCCGAGATGGATTGGGAAGGTTCGCTCTCCGGCGGACGTTCGAAAGAGAGGAGTGGGACGATGGCGACGGTCGACGGTGGCACGCTGGTCGGACGCGTGCTGCAGGCGCAAGGCGTCAAGTATCTCTTCGCGATGAACGGCGGACACACGTTCCCGATCCTCGCCACGCTGCGCGAGCACGGCGTGAAGCTGATCCACATGCGTCACGAGCAAGCCTGCGCCTATGCGGCCGACGCTTACGCGCGTGCGACCGGCACGGTCGGCGTTTGTAGCGTCACCGCGGGTTGCGGGCTCACGAACGCCGTCACGGGGCTCTGTGTCGCCGGACTCACGGACAGCGCGGTCGTCTGCATCGCCGGCCAGCATCCGACGACCGAGGATCATCTCGGCTCGTTCCAGGAAGCGTACGGCAGCGAGGTCTGCCGGACGTTCTCGAAGTACGTGAAGCGCGTGCTCGACTGGTCGACATCGCGGTCGATCTCCGCCAGGCGTTTCGCGAGGCGATCGCGCCGCCGCAGGGGCCGGCGCTGATCGAGATCCCGACGAACATCCTCTACCACCGCGACGACGAGTCGAAGCAGCGGCCGCGGCGCGCAGGTGCATGCGATCCGACGCGATCCGCGGCGCCGGCGATCCGCGGCAGATCGACCGCGCGATCGAGCTCCTCGCCGGGGCCGAGCGCCCGCTCGTCGCGTGCGGGAGACGGCGTCTTCTGGTCGGGCGCCGTCGGCCGAGCTCGTCGAGTTCGTCGAGCTCGACCGGCATCCCCGCGTACGCGCGGCGGGCGGGGCAGGGCGCGATCCCCGAGGATCACCCGCTCGCGATCCGCGGCTCGTGGAAGAAGCCGTTCACCGGTCGCGCCGACGTGGTGCTCGCGATCGGCTTCGACTTCTGGAGCGGCGAGCACTTCGGCCAGCCGCCGACCTGGAACGACAAGACGAAGGTACATCCAGGTCGATGCTACGCCGCTCGCGCATCGGCAAGCACGTGCCGGCCGAGGTCGCGATCGTCGGCGATCCGAAGCTCGTCCTCCGCCAGCTCGATCGACGCGGCCGGGCGCGCCGGCCTCGATGCCAGCATCGCGGAGAATCGCAGTGGAACCGCGAGGTCGCCGAGGTGCGCGCGAACTACGAGAAGACGCATCGACGAGCGCGAGCGCGCGCACGCGCGACGCCGTACCGATCCATCCCGATCGCCTGCGCGCGCGACCTTTGCGAGGTGATCGATCCGCGACGCGACCGTGATCATCGACAGCTTCACGCTCTCCGGCTGGATGACGCAGTGGTTCCGCTCACGGTTCGCCGGCCAGGTGATCGACGCGGGTCCGCTCGCCCCGGTCGGTCATGGCGTCGGCATGGCGATCGGCGCCCAGCTCGCGCGGCCGGGCAAGCAAGTCGTCCTCGTGATCGGCGACGGCGGCCTCGGCATCGGCGGCTTCGATCTCGAGACGGCCGCGAAGCTATGAGCTCCCCGATCGTGACTGTGCTTTGGAACAACAGCTCGTGGGGGCCGGGCTTCGAGGAGATGCCGCTCCTCAAGGGCAGGACGGATCCTTTCGACATGCTTGCCGAACATCCGTTACGACGAGATCGCCGAGCGCCTCGGCTGCCACGGCGAGCACGTCGAGAAACCGGGTGACATGCGCGGCGCCTTCGAGCGCGCGTTCCGCTCCGGTAAGACCGCGTTCGTCGACGTCGTCGGCGACAAGCGGATCGGTCACCCGCGGCTCGGCGGCAACCTGCTCGGCTCGACGCAGTTGTAGCGGCGACGGCGCCCCGGCGACAAAGAGGGTCGTCGCCGGGCGCCGCTCGCGGTTTCACGCTCCTCTGCCGCCGAGCTTCCTTCGGTACTCCTCCTTCACTTTGCGGCCCTCCCGCTCCATGAGCGGGAGCATCCACTTCCGCAGACCGGGGAGGAGATAGCCGGCGGTCGCCAGCACGCCCGTCACTCGCGGGATCACGCGCTCCGGCTTGCCGTCGGCGGCGCAATCGAGCACGAGCTTCGCAACGGCCTCGGCGCTCGACATCGGCTGCGCGAATACGATGTCCGGCACGTGGTCGATGTCTTCGAGAATGAAGCCGGTCTCGACCGGCCCCGGCGACACCGCGGACACCGTGATCTTCTCTTCGCGGAGCTCCTCGGCGAGCGCGAACGTGAACGCGCGCAGCCCGAACTTCGTCGCCGAGTACACCGCCTCGTGGTCGACGGGGATCATCCCGGCGATGGACGCGACGTTGACGATCGCGCCGCCGCCGCGCTTGCGGAGGCGCGGGATCGCGAGGCGCGTGAGGAGGATCGGCGCGACGAGGTTCACGCGAATGACGGCCGCGAGCTCATCGGGCGCATAGCGCTCGATCGGTCCGCGCTTGTTCGCGCCCGCGTTGTTGACGAGCACGTCGACGGCGCCGAACGTCGCTTCGGCGTGGTCGAGCAAGCGCTCGCACGCGCTCGCGTCCGAGACGTCGGCGACGAACGGAGAGGCGCGGCCGCCTTTTCCCCGGATCTCCGCGACGACCTGCTCGAGCGCCTCGGCACCGCGCGCGGCGACGACGACGGCGGCACCCTCGTCGGCGAAAAGACGAGCGGCGGCGGCCCCGATGCCCGCCGACCCCCCCGTGATGACGGCCACTTCCCCGGAGAAGCGATTCGGCATCCCTCGTCCTAGGCGATCGCGAATTTCACTGTCAACGCGCGCGAGGGGCCTGCTACAGTTCGACCTCACCCTCGTGCGCGCCCCCGGAAAGCTGCCGTTGCTCGTGCTCATCGGTCTCGTGGCCTCCGGCGACGGGAATGGGGGAACGAGCGTCGTGCCGCGCGGTCGCTGCGCGCCCGGTGAGCCGCTTGTGCTGACGGGGACCGTCGAGCCGCGACACGCCAAGACGTATCGCATCTTGCCGGTCGACATCGGGGCGGGCACGACGCGCATCGAGATCGGTTATCGCTGGACCGAAAAGCTCGCGCTGCCGGCGACGCCGATCACCCAGACGGTGCTCGACCTCGGGGTGTGGGACGCGGACGGTTACCGCTCACCCGAAGGGTTTCGAGGTTGGTCGGGCAGCCGACAGGGGCGACTCGATCAGGGGCAGGATCCGGTCTTCATCGCGGAGGGCGCCGCCGACCGCGGTTACCTGCCGGGAGCGATCGAGCCCGGCACGTGGTTCGTCGAGCTCGGCGTCGGCGCGGTCAGTCCGCTCGGCGCCGATTGGCGCGTCGAGCTCGAGTGCCTCGATGCGCCCTCGGATCCGGAGCCCTCGCCGGACCCGGTCGACGCGGCTCACGTGGCGCGACCCGGTCCGGGCTGGTTCCACGGCGACTTTCACATGCACGGCTTTCATTCGAACCCGAACGGGCCGGACATGGACGAGTTCGTCGCGCAAGCGCGTGCCGCGCGCCTCGATTTCCTGATGGTCACCGAGTACGTGACGGGACGGCATTGGCAGGAGCTCGGCGCCATGCAGCGCGCGAACCCGGATCTCCTCGTCTGGCCGGGACGCGAGATCATCACCTACCACGGTCACGCCAACACTCACGGCGAAACGCCGGACGTCGTCGAGTACCGCCACGGCTTCGAGGACGTGCGGCTTCGCGACATCCAACGCGCGGCGAAGGCGGCGGGCGCTCTCTTCCAGGTGAACCATCCGACGATCTTCCCGGGTCCGCTGTTCGAGAATTTCTGTCGCGGCTGCGAGTTCGAGCTCGGCCGGCACATCGACTGGTCGCTCGTCGACACGATCGAGGTCGTGACCGGGCCGATCCTCGCGACCTCGAGCGATCTCGGCCTTCCGGAGCTCGGCATCCAGATCCAGAACCCGTTCGTGCAGGCAGCGATCGACCTCTGGGAGGGCCTCCTGCGACGCGGCTTCAAGATCACCGCCGTGAGCGGCTCGGATTCGAAGGGCGTGAACCCCGTCTCGGAGCGCCGGCGCGTCGGCTACGGCTCGTCGGCGACCGCGGTCTACGCGGACGAGCTCTCGCGCCCCGCGATTCGGCGCGCGATCGAGGCGGGGCACGCCTACGTGCGGACTCGCGGCGTCCAGCGCAGCCCGGAGCTCGAGATGCGCGCCGAAAGCCCGACCGGGGAAATCGGGACCTTCGGCGACGCCTTGGCCGCTAACTCCGCTCGTCTTCGCGTGACGGTGCGGAAGGGACGCGGCCAGCGCTTGCGCTACGTCCGCAACGGCCACACGGTCGCGACCGTCACGATCGACACCAACTCGTTCGTCCACGAGAAGACGATCGAGCGGGGCCCCGACGAGCAGAGCCCGCTCGGCACGTTCTGGCGGATCGAAACGGCTGACGACCGTACGCTCACCACGATCGGCAACCCGATCTTCCTGATCGGCGCTCCCTAGCACTCACCCCCCGGGCTTCGCCCGACCCCCTGAGGGGCATTCGCTCACCCCCCGGGCTTTCGCCCGACCCCCTGAGGGGGTTCCGACCGCGCGGGTCACGACGCGCTCGCTTCCGTCGCCCGCCGCCCGCTGAGTGCGTACCAGTCGACGTCGCGCGTGAGGTACATCACGGCCGCGAGCACCGCGAAGAGACCGACGCTGCCGAGGAGCAACGCGTAGTCCTCGAGCTGGAGCAGCACGTAAAGATAGCCGTAGAGGCCGGCGAGCCCGCTCGCGAGGAGCGCGCTCCTCGCGCCGCCGCAGAGGACCTTGCGGGCGTAACCGGCGATCAGCGCGATCGTCGCCGACGAGGCGACCGCGTATGCGATCCCGAAACCGAGGTGCTCGGAGAGCGAGAGAAGGAGCACGTAGAAGAGACAGAGCGCGAGCCCGACGAGCAGATAGGGCAGGGGGTGCACACGTAGCGCCGCGAGCACTTCGAAGAGCAGGAACGTGAGGAACGTGAGCGAGAGGAACAGCATCGCGTACTTCAACGAACGATCCGTCTTCGAATAGAAATTCACCGACTCGATCAAACGGACGCCGAACGCCGACGCGGTGATCGTCTCCGCCGCGGGCGCGCTTCCCGGATCGTCGGTGCGCCAGGACTGCGGATACGATCGCGCGTAGTACGAGACGTGCCAGGTGGCCGCGAAGCCCTGCGGCGAGACGCTTCGTTCGACGGGAAGGAACGCGCCGTCGAAGCTCGGATCGGGCCAGGCAGAGGTGAGCGTCACGCGGTTGTCCTTGCCCGCGGGCACGAAGCGGAGCGCGTCGGCTCCGGTGAGCGTGACGTCGAACGTGAAGCGATGCGCCTTCGCCGCACCGCCCGCGAGCGCCGGCACGAGCGCGTGCATGCCGGACGGATAGAGGTGGATCGGCCCCGGCCCGGGCCGGAAAGCGAGCGGCGCGTCGTTCCACTGAATCTGCGGATCGTTCTGCACCCCGCGAAGATCGGAGATGCCGATCGAGAGCGTCGCCTCGTCCCAGGCGACGTCCGCCGGAAGGACCTTCCGGACGCCGAAGTCGGGGCTCTCGAACGTGCCGACGACGCGCAGCCGCACGCGGTACAGGAGCACGCGGAAGATGCCGCGTGAGCGCGTCTCGGGCTCGACCGTCCCGTCGACCTCGAGCGTTTCCGGCAGGAAGAACGCGCGATGCCGCCAGACGCTCTCCTTGCCTTTGTCGTCGCGCCGGCGCTCGACGTAAGGGATCGTGAGGATCGGCCCCTGGAGCAGCTGCTCGCCACCCCATGTGGCGGAAAGCTCGCGCCGCACCTGCTCGTAACGCCACTGCCGCTCGGTCACCAGGCTCGAGATCCAGCCGAGCGGGATCAACAGCGCCAGGATGAGGATGCCGATCACGAACATCTTGCCGACCATCGGATCCCGCCACTCGCCTTGTTTCTTGGATTCCATCCCTCGTTCCTCCCTCGTGGTACGCCGGTGTAGGATTCCCGCGTGCAGCCGTGATGACGGCCGCGAGGAACGTTTTCCGGGAAACGGTGCCGAAATCGTGCAAAGCGTCCTGGTCGCCGACGACGATCCGCACATCCGCGAGGTAGTCGTCTTTGCGCTCGGCCGAGCGGGCTTTCGGACGATCGAAGCCGCCGACGGCAAACAGGCGCTCGAGCGCTGGGAAACCGAGCAGCCCGACCTCATCGTGCTCGACATTCTCATGCCCCGGCTCGACGGCACGGACGTCTGCCGCGAGATCCGACGCCGCTCATCGGTGCCGATCCTCTTCCTCACCTCGAAGGACGAAGAGGTCGAGCGGGTCGTCGGCCTCGAGATCGGCGCCGACGACTACGTGACGAAGCCGTTCAGCCCGCGCGAGCTCGTCGCCCGCGTCCGCGCCGTCCTGCGCCGCACGACTCGCGAGGCGGCGCCGACGCGGCCGTCGAAAGAGCTTCGCCACGGCTCGCTTCGTGTCGACGAAGAGCAACATCGCTGCTGGTGGGGCGAGCGGGAGCTCGACCTCACCGCAACCGAGCTCGGCATCCTCCGCACGTTGCTCGCGCGCCCGGGGAAAGTCTTCAGCCGGAACGAGCTGATGGACGGCGCCTACCGCGAGGAGACGACGGTCTCGGATCGCACGATCGACAGCCACGTGCGCCGCGTTCGCGCCAAGCTCCGCGCGGCCGGGGGCGATCCCATCGAGACCGTCCACGGCATCGGCTACCGGATTCGAACGTCGTAGGCGTTCGAATCCGGATAGGGACGTTCCTGCGGAGCTCGATGAATTCTACGACCTCGTCGAAGGAGATCCGCAGGAGCGTCCCCCCCGGACGCAGATCGCGGCGGCCGCGGCTTCGCACGCTCCTCTTCGCGGTCAACGTCGTCATCCTGGCGCTGCCGCTCGGTGGCATCACGGTGCTGCGCCTCTACGAGAGCGCGCTCGTCCGCCAGACGGAGTCGGAGCTGATCGGGCAGGCGGCGTTCCTCGTCGCCGCGGTGCGTGCGGCGCTGGATCGCGCGGCCGGCTCGCCCGCCGCCGCCGCGCCGCCGGGGAATTGGCAGCCGCGCGGCGCGAGCCTCGACCTCGCGATCGACGAGGTCCGGCCGCCCGCCCCCGCGGCGCTCGAGGCGCCCGAGCCCGCCGATCCGGCGGTCGTCGCGGCAGGCCGCGACGTGCTGCCGATCATGCGCGAAGCGCAGGTCGTGACTCTCGCCGCGATCCGCGTCGTCGACCGGAACGCCGTCGTCGTCGCCTCGACCGGCGAGGATCTCGGGCGCTCGATCGCCCACTTCGAGGAGATCGAGCGCTCGCTTCGCGGGGAGACCGTCAGTCTGCTTCGCGAACGCATCTCCGACGAGCCGGAGCCTCCGCTCGCCTCGATCAGCCGTGGCACCGGCATTCGCGTCTTCGTCGCGATGCCGGTCGCGGACGACGGAGGCGTCGTCGGCGCGGTGCTGTTGTCCCGGACACCACGAAGCATCACGCAGACGCTCTACGGCAAGCGTACGGAGATCGCGCTCGGCGCGCTCGCGCTCGGCGTCGTGGTCGCGGTGCTCACGGCCTTCACGGCGCTCACGATCGCGCGGCCGCTATCTCGGCTCCGCGAGCAGGCGAGACGGGCGGCGCGCGGCGAGCGGGGCGCCGTGACCGCGCTCGAGCATCCCGTGACCGCCGACGTCGCGGAGCTCTCCGAGAGCTTCGCCGCCATGTCCCGCGCGCTCGAGGAGCGCGAAGATTACCTTCGTGGCTTCGCCTCGCAGGTCTCGCACGAGCTGAAGACACCGCTCGCCGCGATGCACGGCGCGCTCGAGCTGTTGCTCGACCACGGTGAATCGATGAGCGGAGACGAGCGGGCGAAGTTCCTCGCGAACCTCGCGGCCGACGTCGATCGGCTTCACCGCCTGGTGCGAAGCCTGCTCGATCTGGCGCGCGCCGACGTGATGAAGCCCGGCGACGAGCGCTGCGACGCCGTCGCGGAGATCGAGCGGATCGCCGAGCGCGCCCGCCGGGACGGGCTCGAGGTGCGGGTCGCGGCGAAGGCGAGACCGCTCCACGTGGCGATCGCGGCCGAGGCTCTCGAAAGCGCCGTCGGCAGCCTCCTCGACAATGCGCACCGGCACGCGGGTCGCGAGCCCGCGGTCACGATCGAGGTTCGCGCCGCGGACGGCGAGGTCGAGATCGCCGTTGCGGACGAGGGACCGGGGATTCCCGCCACCGACCGCGAGCGGATCTTCGAGCCGTTCTTCACGACGAGCCGCGCGAGCGGCGGCACAGGGCTCGGCCTGGCGATCGCGCGCGCCGTGACGAAGGCGCACGGCGGCAAGGTGGAGCTCGTCGCGAGCGAGCGCGGCGCTCGCTTCCGCATCACGCTCCCGAGAGCGTGATGCCTCGCCCTTAGGTCGTCGGCGGGACGAAGTCGAAGGGGAACGTCACTCGCGTCTCGTCGCCCGGCTTCGGCGGGAACTTCCAGCCGCGGATCCGGCCGAGAATCGCCGACTCGAGCGACGGATGGCCGAGCCCCGAGTTCACGAGGCGCACGCCCTGAACCTGACCCGGCGCGGTGACCACGAACTCGACCGTGACCTTGCCGTGGAGCGACGGCCGCGCCTTCAGCTCGCGGTCATAGAGGTATTTGAGACCGGCGATGTAGGAGGCAACGATGTCGCGGATCTCGGAGAGCGTCCGGCTGCCGCCCGCGCCGACGCCGTCACCCGAGCCGGTGCCACCGACGGACGCGCCACCGGGCCCGGTGACGGGCGTGACGACGCTGCCCTTCAAGACGACGTTCGTGCCCGAGCCGCGGGGCAGGCCCGCGACCATCTGGCCGATGCCGACCTTGTCGCGCGCGCCGACCGTGCCGGTGAGCGAGCTCACGTCCTCGGTGAGATCGCGCGCCTCGCGGAAGTCCACGTTCTGCAGTGACGGGCCGATCCGCTGCGAGGCGGAGTCCGGTCTCGTCGAAGACGAGAGCACGGACAAGAGGCCCATCGTCGCGACCGAGCGCTTGGCCGTCGCCTTCGGCGCGCCCGCGGGGGCCGGCGCCTTGACGACTTTCGTGTCCTTCCGTCCCGGAGGCGGACCGATCTTCTGCTTCTCGTTCGCGCGCGGCGGGAGCGGCTGCGGCTTCGGCTTCTCGGGCTCGACCTTTTCGGGCTCGGGCGGCGGAGGCGGGGGCTTCAGGATCAGCTTCGCGATCTGAATCTGCTGTTCCTTCGGCGCCTCGACGATGATCGGCGGGAACGCCATGGACCAGAGCACCAGGACCCAGGCGGTGAGGCCGAACGTCGACAGAATCCGCAGGAAGACCTGGTCTTCCCACGTGAGCTCCCGCTTGCGGTAGCGGCGCTGGATCGCCTTCAGATCGTCCATCGTCGCGGTCATCCTTCGACTGATTTCACGGCGAGCGACTGACGGCGGAAGCCCGCCTGGTCGACCGTGTACATGATCTTCTTCAAGAGCCGGAACGGGACCGTTCGATCGGCGGCGATCGTCACCCGCGTCTCGATGGCGGGCGCGGCGACTTGGCCCTCGGCGGTCGGCACGGCCGGTGGGGGCGGCGCCTTCGCCGCGAGAGCGGCCTGCAGCGCGGGCAACAGCAGGTCGTCGTTCTCGGCGAACACGCGCGGGTCGTCCGCGACGGGCTCACGCTCGACGAGGATCTTGTCCGCGAGCACCGCCACTTCGAGGTTCCGCGTGAGACTCGCGGTGACGGTCGAGTTCGGCAGCGTGAGGCCCGGCGGCAGCACCGTGAGATAGCCGCCTCCCGTGTAGATCGTGAGGAGGAAGAACATCAGCACGGAGAGCACGTCGACCATCGACGTCAGGTTCACGAGCGGATCGTCGAAGCGACGCTTGCGGCGCCGGATGCGGCTCGCGGGAAGGGACTCTTCCCATTCGATCGCCGTAGCGGTGGCGCGCTCGTCGGCGACGCGATCTTCTTCGCGGAGGACGATCTCTTCGCCAGCCATCAGGACTTCTCCGGCGGCGCGGCCGCGATCTGCTGATCCACGCGGTCGAGGAGGTAGTCAGACAAAGAAATCTGAGGGAACAAATTCGTGATGCTGCGGCGACCGTCGGCGAACGCGACCTGCTCGCGGACCGTGTCCATGACCTTCACGATCGAATCGAAGGGCACGTCGTCCGCGACGAGGAGGATGATCGCGTCGTCGGTCTTGTACCCGCCCTTCAACCGGAGAAGCTCGTCACGGAGCTTTTGCAGATCGAAGTTCCCCTCGGAGACGAGCGGGATCTCGACCGCGAGAATCTCGGGCTCCTTGTCCTTCGGCGTGAGCATGCCGCGGAGCTTGAGACCGCCCTTCGCGAGCGAGAGCGAGAGATTTTTCACCTCGAGCTCCGACTCCTTCGTGAACTCGTCGGTCTGCTGCGGCAGGTTCACGTCGTGCGTGCCGAGCTTCGACATCGTCGCCACGGAGAGGAGGAAGAAGAGGAGCACGGAGAGAACGTCGACGAACGACGTGATGTTGAGCTCGGCCTCGGTGTGCCGGCGCCGTCCCGAGCGACGAAGCTGGGACGGCGGAAGGATTTCGGCGAACTCGTCCTCGTGCTCGAGAAGCGCGCTGGCCGGATCGTGGCTCCGGCGCCCGCCGAGGCTACGATCGTCGAGGATGTCCATCGCCACGGGTCAGTCTCCTTGATGCCGCGAGCGGTCTGCGGCGACGATGACCATTGGAATCGATGACGCCGTCGCCATCAACTAAGCGGCGCGTTGCTCGGTCGGCCTGCGCGTCGGACGCAGCAGGTGGAACGCCTTCAGCGTGTACTCGTCGATCTCGTCGACGAGGCGCGTCGCCTTCGACTGGAGGAAGCTGTAGACGAGCAACGCCGGGATCGCGATGGCAAGGCCGAGGAACGTGGCGTTCAGCGCGAGACCGATACCGCGGGAGAGGATCTCCGCGCGCATCGCTGGATCGACGTTCGCCATGCCGCCGAACGCCTGGATGATGCCGCGGACGGTGCCGATGAGGCCGATCAACACCGCGACGTTCGCGACCATCGACAGGTAGTGCGTGCGGCGCTCGATCCGCGGGATCACCTCGAGGCTCGTCTCGTCCATCGCTTCCTTGATGCGCGGCGAGCCCTTCGCGGCCTCGACGAGACCGGACTTGATGATCTGGGGCAGCGGCGCGTTGTCACAGAGCTTGATGGCGTCTTCCATCTGCCCGCCCGTGATGCGCGCGCGAATTTCCTTCCAGAACTCCTTGCCGTTCACGCTGTAGCGGAAATGCAGCACGAAGATCCGCTCGAGCGCGACGGCGATCGCGAAGACTCCGAGCCCGATCAGCAGGTAGGCGAAGATACCTGCGTGCTCGATCATGTTGGCGAGACTGATGTCGGTCATTGCGAGCTCCTCTTAGAGAAACGCGTGATCACTCCGCGGGAATCCCGTGTTGATAGAGCACCCGCGCCTCCTCCTCGAACCGATCCTTGTCGAGCGGCTCGAGAATGTCTGGATAGAAGCGGATGCGACGCTGCTTCGCCTCGGCGTCTCGCTGAGCCTTCGGAAGGATGAAGAAGATCTTGGGCTTCTCGAGCTCGCCGTGGATTTCGACTTCGTTCAAGTTGACCGAGGACGATCCCGCCTTCGCCGGGGCCTTGCCCGGCTTGGCTGGCGCCACCTTTTCAGGCGGCGGAGCATCGTCGCCGGGCTCCTCCTCCGCGTAGAGCGGTGAAATGCCGAAGCTAACGGAGGCCAGAATCATTGTCAAAATAAGCTTTGTCATCGCCGCTCCTGGACGGTGTTAGATACTCTTTCGGCGATCGCTCGCCCCTTCACGGATCTCGCGGATCCACCCGGTGACGAGCTCGGCGTCGGCCGGCTTGGTCGCGAGATAGCGGTTGTAGCTCTGAATGGCCTCATCGGGAGCCCCGAAGTAAAGCTCCTGGAGGATGCCGAGGTTCGCCCAGGGCGCGCCGGCCTTCGGGTCCGCCTCGAGGGCGGCCCGGAGCTCCTTCTCCGCCGCCTCGAACTCGCCCCGCCGCATGAGCAGCATGCCGCGGGTATTGCGCAGTGCGGCGAGGCTCGGGTCCGACTGCTGCGCCTTCTGGAGCACCGACTCGGCGACCGCGACCTCGCCGTTCTCGACGGCCGCCGCGGCCTGATTATTCCAGACGATCGCGCGCTTCGTGCCGTCGGAAGAGGGGATGCCGGCCGTCGCCGCTTCGAAGGCGCGGGCGGCCACGATCGGCACGCCGCGATCGGCGGCGAGGATGCCGAAGTTCACGAGCTCGGGCGGGGTGCGGAGCAGGCGGACGACTGGTCCGAGCTCCTCGAGCGTTTTCGCGCCCGAGAGGCGCACGACCCCGAGCGCGGCCTCTCCGCTCTGCGGATCCGCCGCGGCCGCTGCGCGAAAGGCGGCGAGCGCCTCCTCGGTCTTGCCCTGCTTCTCGAGGTAGAGCGCGTACGCCGCCTTGTCGCCGCCGGTCGCCCCTTCGGCCTCGGCGGCGCCCTTGTAGAGGCCGACGGCGCGGTCGGGATGACCGCTCCGCTCGTGGAGCCGCGCGGCGAGCGTCGTCGCCGCGTGGAACGTCGGGAAGCGCTTGTTCACGTCGTCGAGCGCCGCCAGCGCCGCCGCGGAGTTTCCGCGCCGCGCCGAGACGATCGCCAAGTTGTAGCCCGCCTCGGGCGGACCGTCCGCCGCCGATTCGCGGAAATGCTCGACCGCTTCCTCGTCGTCGGATTCGTTGGCTGCCGCGAGGCCTGCGGCGAATGCGCCCTTCTTCTTCTCTTCGTCGCTCGCGAACATGCCGCCGAAGATGCCGGCTGACTTCGGCGCGACGCGCGCGCCGGCGTACGTGTCGAGGAGCGGTGGCAGCGGCGTCGCGTCGTTCTCGAGGCGGATATAGCCCGGCCGCGCGTTCCGCTCGAAGACCTTCGGCCCGACCGCGGCAAGCCGCTCGCGCGAGCGGTTCACCCAGTCGTCTTCGAGTCCCTTCTCGCGCGAGGCTTTCACCGACACGCGATAGGCCTCGACCGCCTTCGCGAGGTACGGGCGGACCTTCTGGAACATGAGGCGGTCGTACTCGTCGCGCTCTTCGGGAGTGAGCCCGGAGGGCTTCGGCGCTTCGAGCAGCGCGTTCGCGAACTCCTCGTACGAGCGGCCGATCCCGAACGATGCTTCGGTGGCGATCGGCGAGAGGCCCGTCTTTGCGGCGGGAGCGTAGCGAGCAACGACCTGATCGAGCGCCGCTTCCTTCTTCTTCAGCTCGGCGGGCGTGGGCGCCGAGATGCGCGTCGCCTGGTACTGGCGCGCGAGCGCGTTTCCGAGAAGCAACTGTGCCTTCGCGAGCGCAAAGGTATAGGCCTCCGGGCCTTCCCCGAAGCTGGCGTTTGCCGGCAGCGCGCGCCCGAGGAACTGCTCGAGGTTGAAGCGCGCGAGCTCCATGTTGCCGGCCTCACCGTACGCGACGCCCACGTGGTAGAGCGCCTCGACGTTGCGCTGGCCGCGGAGATCGAGGTTGCTCGACGGATAGCGCGTCAGGAACTTCTCGAAGAGCCGCAGCGCTTCGGCTTCCCGCTTCTCCTTCACCGCGAGCTTGCCGGCGAGGAAGAGGAACTCCTCGCCCTTCGGATCCTGCACGTGGAAGTCGGAGACGCGCTCGTAGATCGGGATGATGCGCGCGGTCGCCTGCGGATCTTCCTTCCACGCTTCGGCGAGGCGCACGGCCGCGTCGGGCGCGAGGTCGGTCGCCGGATACTCGGCGAGGAGCTTCTCGAAGAGCCCGACGGCTTCCTTCTGGCGGCCGGCCTTCTCGGTCGCCGCGGCGGCATTGTAGAGCGCGCGCGCCGCGCTCTCGTTCTGCGGCAAGCGCGTGACGAGACGGAGATAGTGCTCACGCGCTTCGTCGTACTTCTTCTCTTCTTCCGCCTTCTCGCCCTGCTTGAACATCGTCACGGCGAAAAGATTCTCGACCTCCGACCGGCGCGCGCCGAGCGGATTCGCCGGCGACGCCTGCGTGAGTGCCTTCTCGCTGTATTTCTCGGCGATCGCGAAGTCGCCGAGACGGTAGTGCGCCTGCGCGACCAGATCGTTCGCCTCGATCGCCAGCGGGTCGGCCGGTCGCTCGCGAATCAGCCGCTCGAACGCGGCGATCGCCTGCGGATACTGCTCCGAGCCGAAGTAGAGCTGCCCTTCTTTGAAGATGAGCTGCGCCACCTTCTCGCTCTGCGGGTTCAGCGCGATGTAGTCCTCGTAGGCCGCCACGAGCGCGTCGATCACTTCCTTCGGATACGGCGGCTTGTTCGTCTCGGTCAGCTTTTCGACCGAAAGGATGCGGGCAAACGCCGCCTCTTCGCGCTTCTCGGTGATCGTCGGATCGGCCGCGACGGCGCGGAACACCTCCGCCGCTCTGAGATACTCGCCCGCGGCGAACAGTGTCTGCGCGTATCGGAACCGCTTCTGATAGGCGAACTTCCCTTCGGTGAATCGCTTCAGGTAGCGCTCGTAGAGCTCGATCGCGTGGACGAGCTCGGCCGGGCGTGCCTCGCCGGCCTTCTGCTTCTCGAGGCCTTGCGAGTGGAAGTAGCGGATCGACCAGGCGAGACCGCTCCGCGCGGCTTTCATCGCTTCGTCGCGGATCTCCTGCTCGGGGTTCGCGCGCGCCCAGACGGATCCTTGATCGTATTTCGCGAGCAGCGCCTCGCGCACGCGCGCGGCCTTCTCCATCTCCTTCTGCTCGACGAGGACCTTCACCCACTCGTTCTCGATCTTCGGGGCGTCGCGATAGGTCGGAAACGCATCGAGCAGCAGCTGGTAGGCGCGCGACGCCTGCTCGAAGTTCGCGCGCTCTTTCTCGACGAGCGCGAGGCGGTGCATGAGCGGCGGCGCGAACGGCGGCGGAGTCGAGCCGCGTTGCTTCGTCTTCAAGAAGCGGACGAGCGCGTCGGCGCCTCCCGACTCTGCGTAGACGCGCGCGATGATCTCGAGCGTCTCTTCGTAGAGGTCTTTGTCCTTCCGCTCCATGACGCGCTCGAGCGCGGCGCGACGCGGGCCGGGGAAGAAGAGGATCGGCGGCGGCGCGAACTCACCGCCTTCCTTCGCGATCTTCGCGCTCTGGCGGTCGAGAAGCTGGGAGAGGTCCTTCTTCGCGTCGTCGTACTGATCGAGGTTGTAGTAGACCCAGCCGAGCTTGAAGAGCGCCTTGTCGGTGTACTCGCTGTTCCCGAAGCCGAGGACCGCGCGGTAGCGCTCCTCGGCCTCCGCCAGGCGATAGGACTCGAAGTCCCACTCGGCGAGCCGGAACTGCACCTCCGGCGCGTACCGGCTCTTCGGCTTCGCCTTGACGAGCTCGCGGAAGAGCTCGGCGCCTTCCTTCCGGTTGCCTTCCTCGAAGTGGATGTAGCCGAGGTCGTAGAGCGTGTCCTCGCGGAAGTGGGAGTCGGGGAATTCCTTCAGGAGGCGCTGGAACACCGTCTTCGCGGACGGATACGCGGGCTTCGGTTCTTCCGGGGCTGAACCGCCCGATGCCTCGGCGCCCAAGCGGCGCGCTTCGAAGCTCGCCTGCGCCTGCTCGAACTCGCGCTGCTCGCGGTCGAAGAGGAGGCGGCCGAGGAGGTAGAGCGCCTCGTCCATCTCCTCGCGACCGACGTCGGCGTATTCGCGGAGGATCTTCTCGTACTGTGCGATCGCGCGGTCGCGGCTGTCGGTCTCGGCGCGCTCGAGCTGCGCCGAGCTCATCTTCTTGAGCTGCGCGCGCTGCTTTTGCACCTGCTCTTCGAGATCGCGGGCTTCGCGCTTCTTCGACCACGACTTGTAGGCGCCGCAACCGGCGAGCGGAACGATCAGGGCGAGAGCTGCCGCGATTACCACCGTGCCTCTCCCCTTTGGGGAGAGGCCGCCGCGAAGCGGCGGGTGAGGGGGAGACGGTATCGTCGTCATTGAATTCACTTCGTCGTCCTCAAGGTCTGGATTTCGTCGCTCCGGGCGAGACGGAAGCGCGCGATCGCATCGTCGACGCGATAGCGCTGCTCGCGGATCTTCCGCTGCCGGCGTCTGGTTTCGGAAGGAATCTCGGCCAGCAAGTGGGCGCGCGCCCGCGAGGCGACGTCGCCGTGCGGCCCGCGTCCGCAGCCGCGTGCGATCGTGCTCACCTCCGAAAGCGGAGGGTCCTTCGATTCGCCGAGCAGAGATACGGTGGCGCGCGCTCGGAGCGCGCGGGCGGCGGCGTTCGGGCAGTCGCGCTTCCCTGATTTCTCTTCGGCCACCGCGAGCGCGACCAGCGCGCGTGCGAGCTCGCGATCCGGCGGGAAGAGATAGGCCGCTTCGCGACCGACCGACGGAGACGGCGGCGGGGGCGGCGACGACGGGCGCGTGGCCAGCCGGTACAGGAACACGGGCGGCAGAGACTCGAATGCCGCTTGGAAGAGACGACCGAAGCTCGCGCCGCGAGCGGCGTCGAGCGTTTCGAGCGCGCGGCTCGCCGCCCAGCGCCTTCGCCCGTCGAGAATCGTCCGCGGCGGCCACGCCACCGCGAGGTTCGCGCCGAGCAGCGCGGCTTCCTGTTGCGTGTCGGCCATCATGCCGATGCCGTCGGCGGCGGTCTCGAGCTCGCCGTCGACGCGATCGACCTCGCGATTGCCCGCGGCGAGCTCGCCGCCCGCGATCGCGGCGAGAGCGCGCGCGAGCGCGAGATCGCGCCTTGCGCGCCCGTAGAACGGGCTCGACGGTGCCGGCCAGCGGAGCATGTCTTCCGCATACCCGTAGAGGCCGATCTCGATGAACATGTCCCCGAGGAGGACCGCGGTGCGATCCCGTAGCGCGGAGACCGTCGCCTCCGAGCCGGGCAGGTCGAAAATCGGCCGCGCCGCCTCGACCGCGGCCCCGTAATTTCCAAGCCCGTACTCCGCCTGCGTGAGCACGTATTGCGCGTACGGCGCGAACGGAGACTCCGGCGGCACGCGCGCGAGCCAGGCGCGCGCGTCGGAGAACCGCTCGGTCGAGACGCACGCGCGCGCCACCCGGTACGCCGCTTCGACCGCGTCGTCGGGCTCCATCCATTCCCAGGGCGCCCGCTCGGCTTCGAGGCGAAGCGTCGAGTGCTCGCCGCGCTCGTCGCGGAGGCGCGCCAAGCCGACGAACGCCGCGCCGCCGAGGCGCGGGTGGCGGACGAGGTCGCGGAAGCCCTCGATCGCGGTCCCCTCGAGCCCGAGCTCGGCGAGGTCGTTCGCGGTCAGAAAGCGCACGACGCTCGTCTCCACGGGGTTCAGCGGAGCCGCGCGCCGAAGGAGGGTCACCACCGAGTCCGATGCAGACCGCTCACGGTAGCCCTCGATGACGCGAACGAGATCCTCCTCAGGGGATGCCCACGACGACAATGGCAGCAGCAGCAAGAAACCGAACAGACGCAACGTGCCCGGCACCCTAGGACTCGCCTCCGGCCCGGCTCACCAGCCCGGCTCGATGCAGCGTTGGAAGCTACCATCCGACTCCCGCGAGGGCAAGAAACCGTTCTTCGTGCTAAGCCCCGCCGCGTGAATCCACACCTGGAAGCCGCCATCGACGCCGCTCGCGCGGCAGGAGACATCGCGCTTCGATCGTTCCGGACCGGCCTCGCCGTCGAGCGGAAGGCCGATCATTCCCCGGTCACCGAGGCGGATCGCGCGTGCGAGCGCCGGATCGTCGAGATCCTGCGCGAGCGCTTTCCGGACTACGGGTTCTTCGGCGAGGAGCTCGGCAAGACCGAGGGTTCCCGGAACGCCCGGTGGATCATCGATCCGATCGACGGCACGAAGAGCTTCATCCGTGGGATCCCGTTCTTCGCCACGCTGATCGGCCTCGAGGAGGATGGCGAGATCACCGCGGGCGTCGTGCACGCCCCGGCGACGGGGGAGCTCCTCTACGCGGCGCGTGGCGAGGGCGCGTACGATGAAAGCGGGCGGCGGCTCCGCGTGACCGACGTCGCGCGCCTCGACGAGGCGATGGTGAGCTTCGGCGGGATGGCCGTGTTCCAGAAGGAAGGCTGGTGGGGGGCGTTCGAGGAGATCGTCGCGCGGACCGGGCGCCAGCGCGGCTTCGGAGACTATCTCGGGAGCGTGATGGTCGCGCGCGGCTGGTCGGAGGCGATGCTCGAGCTCGACGTGAAGGCGTGGGATCTCGCGCCGCTCAAGATCCTCGTCGAAGAGGCAGGCGGTCGCTTCACTGACTTCTCGGGCCGCGCCACCGTCCATGGCGGCTCGGCCGTGGTCACGAACGGACGGATCCACGACGAGCTTTTGGAGATCCTCCGCACGAGTCGTCACCCCCCGGGCTTCCGCCCGACCCCCTGAGGGGGTGCTGCACGCGCTACTTCGGCAGGGTGACCTTGCAGGGGCCGCCCTCGAGCTTCAGCCGGAGCGGCGTCTTGGCCTCCGCGACGGCCACGTCGGTCGCCACGCACTGCTTCTCGTCACCCGGGTCGCCGCGAAACGCGACGACCGTGATGTCCGCCGACTCGGGATCGACCTCGATCACGAACTTTCCCGGGCCCGCGATCTTCGCTTCGCCGAGGAGCCGGCCGGGGCAGCGATCGAAGAGGTAGAAGCGCGGCGAGCAGCGCTCGTACACGTTGATCTGCACCGGCGTCTTGCCCTTCGCCTTGACCGCGCCGCTCACGCGCGTCGCTTCGCCGGGCGGCGTGAGCTTCGGAGCGCAGGCGAACATCGGAGTGAGGAGCGCGAGCGCGGCGGCGATTCTCTTCGTCACGACGGGATCTGGCGGGACGTCTAGCCGGGAATGCGGTCAGCCGGCGGCGCGACGGACGGACTTCCGCTTCGTCTCGTCCCCGGTGCCGAGCGCGGCCGTCAGCTGTTCGCGCGCCGTCTCGAAACACGGGCGACAGAGCTCCGAGCGGAGGCTCCACGCCGCGTAGTTCGGGCGCTCGCGTCCCTCGATCGCGATCTCGATCAGCTCGTCGGGACCCTCGACCTCGGCGTTGCAGCGATCACAGTAGTATCGAACCATCGGCGCGTTTCCTCGGCTCCGTATTGCCGAAAAGCGCCGGCCTAGGAAAGGCTTCGTCTAGGAAAGCTCCTTCGAGCTGTAGCCCAGGATCCGGCGCGCGACGATCAGCATGTTGATCTGTTGCGTGCCCTCGAAGATGTCGTTGATCTTCGCGTCGCGCATCCACTTCTCGAGGAGCAGCGTTCGCGAGTACCCGAGGGGCCCGAGCATCTCGACCGCCTTCTGCGTGATCAGCGTCACCGCGAGGCCGGCCTTTGCCTTCGCCATCGATGCCTCGAGGTTGTTGTGCATGCCTCGATCCATCATCCACGAGGCGCGCCACGTGAGGAGCCGTGCCGCCTGGAGCTGCGTCTCCATTTCCATGAAGTCGCGCTCGACCGCGGTGAGCTTGCCGGGCGCGACGCCGTACCGGATCGGCACGCCTTCCTTCTCGAGCGTCTCACGGACGAAATCGATCGCCGCGCGGCCGATGCCGATCGCGCTCGCCGCGACGGCGGGACGCGTGGCGTCGAACGTCGCCATCACGCCCTTGAAGCCTTCGCTCGTCTTGGGAATCTCGGAGCTACCAAGAAGATTATCGAGTGGAACGCGGACGTCCTCTAAGATCAGCATCGCCGTGTCGGAGGCGCGGATGCCGAGCTTCTTCTCGAGCTTCGAGACGGTGATGCCGGGAGTGCCCGCTTCGACGATGAACGCCTTGATGCCGGCGCGCCCCTTCGACCTGTCGAGCGTCGCCCAGACGACGACGAAGCCGTCGGATTCCTCGAGCGCCTTGTGGCCGCCGGTGCAGAAGATCTTCGTGCCGTTCAGCACCCAGTGATCGCCGTCGCGAACGGCCGTCGTGGACACCGCGGATGAATCCGAGCCAAAGTGCGGCTCGGTGATCGCCATCGCCGCCCACTTCGGCTTCCCCTCGCGAAAGCGAGACAAGAACCGCTGCTTCTGCTCCGCGGTGCCGGCGGCCGCGACCGCCGCGCCGCCGAGGCCGGGTCCCGGCATGGCGAGGTAGAGCCCGGCGTCACCCCACGAGAGCTCTTCGATCGAGACGGCGAGCTGAAGCGCGCGCTCGGAGTGGCCGTTCTCGGTGCCCTTGCCCTTCTTCACGAGCATCGGGTTGTCGCCGTTCGAGGCCGAGACCTGCCACATGAAGTTGACGAAGTCCCAGGCGATCTCGTGCTCCTCTTCGTCGTACTGCCGCGACACGGGCCGCATCATTCCCTCGGCCGCGCCGCGCACCATCTGACGCAGGTTCTCGGTCTTGTTGGATAGCTCGAAGTCGATCATGTCGTTTCCTTTTGACTTGCCGCGATGAAGTGAGGGGACAGAGCGTGGAGGATGCGCTGTCCCCCCGAGATTCCTAGACGATGGCGAGGCCTTCGAAGGTCGCGAAGCCGCGCGCGTTCCGCAGGAAGAGCTCGACCAAGTGGTCGCGGATGTAGCCGTGACCGCCGAGCACCTGGACGGCGTCGTCGCAGACCTTGAGCACCATCGAGGCCGCGTAGTTCTTGGCGAGATAAGCTTCGCGCGTGGCTTCCTCGCGGCGATCGAGCTTCCACGCCGCCTCCCAGACGAGGAGGCGCGTCGCGTCGATCTCGATCGCCATCTCGGCGAGCATGAAGGCGATCGCCTGCTTCTGCGCGATCGCGACGCCGAACGCCTTGCGCTCCTTCGCGTAGTCGCGGGCGTAGTCGAACGCCGCACGCGCGACGCCGACCGCGAGCGCACCGAGGGCAACGCGCGAGAGGTTCGTGAGGCGCGCGAAGTCGACGCCGGCTTCGCCGCCGAGTCGCGCGTCCGCCGGGACCCGCACGTCGGCGAGCTCGACCTCGTGCGTAGCGAGCGCCTTGATGCCCATGTTCTTCTCGGGCTCGCCGATCGTCAGGCCCTTCGCACCACGATCCACGAGGAACGCCTGGACCGAGCGCGCAGCGGCGAGCGGATCGCCGTTGCCGTTGGCATCGGCCGCACGCGCGTAGACGAGCAGCGTGTCGGAGGTCGCCGCGAGCGGCACGTAGGCCTTGCGACCGGACACGACGAAATCGCCCCCGTCCTTGCGGAACGTCGTGCGAAGCGAAGTGAGGTCGAAGTCGAGGAACGGCTCGATCACGGCCGCGCTGCCGGGGCGGAAGTCGGCACCCGCGAATGCGGGCAGCAGGCGCTGCTTCTGCTCTTCGGTGCCGTGGTCGACGACGGGATAGACGAGGAGCCGCGGTGCCAACGCGTGAAGCGCGAGTGAGAGATCGCCGTAGCCGAGCTCTTCGAGCACGATCGCGCCCGTCACCGCCGAGCGCTCCTCGCCGAATCCGCCGTAGCTCTCGGGAATCGCGCTGGAAACGAGTCCGAGATCCCACGACTTCTGCGCGATCGACTCGGGCGTCGTCGCCGCTTCGTCCGCATCGCGCGCCAGCGGGCGAATTTCCTCGGTCGCGAATGCGGCAAGCGAATCCTTCAGGAGCTTTTGCTCCTCGCTGAGCTCGAAGCTCACCATCAGTGGTCTCCTCGTTTCTTCGCAGGCTTCTGAACGAGCCAGCCTCGGAATTGGTTGGCGATCGCGCGCATCGAGTAAGGGAGGTCGATCGCGTCGGGGTCTTGGTAGTGCTGCAGCTCCGTGCCGATCACCGCCGCGACGAACAGCTGGGCGGCGAGCGGGGCCGCGACGTCCGTCCGGAAGACGCCTCGCTTCTGGCCGATCGCGAACGTCTGCGTCAGGAACTCGCGGAACCGGCGCATCATGTCGCGAAAGCGCGCGGAGAGGTCGGGGTGCGTATCGAGCGCCTCGACCATGAGGGTCAGGATGAATCGGCGATGATTGCTGACGGTCGCCTGCTCGATGCAGGTCTCGATGACGGCGTCGAGCGCGGCGGCGGGGTCTTTGAGCTTCGTCACCTGCTCGACGATCACCTTCTCGAAGCCGCCGATCCGATCGTCGATCGCGCCGAGAAGGAGGTCGTGCTTGTCTTCGAAGTGGTAGTAGAGCGCGCCCTTCGTCACGCCGGCGGCGCGGGCGATGCGGTCGATCGACGTTGCCTGGAAGCCGTCGCGCGAGAAGCAATCGATCGCGACGTGGATGATCGCGCGGCGCGAAACCGCCCCGCGCCGCTCCCGCGTGCCCGGCAACATACTGAACGTTTAGTATCTTTGTGGAGCGTTGAGTCAACCAGGGATTTCGCCCGGGTCCGGGCGGCGCTCAGCCGCCGAAGAACTTGCGGCGCTGGTCGGACGACGACGTCGCGCGCATCAGGATGCGCGGCACCTCCGCTTCGGCGGTGACGAAGTCTGCCGGCCCGACGTACTGCAGGAACGAGTGGGGTGCCGAGGAGGCGTACCAGTAGGTCGCCTCGGCCGCGCCGCCGGCGCCGCCGCGCACTTCGAGCTTCACGCTCGGAATCTTCGTGCCGAGGAGCGAGAGCTCTTCCGTGCCCGCGGCGACGATCTGCACCTTCTCGATCCGTTCCTCGCCGTGCCAGAGGCTCGCGCCGATCGACTTCGGTGCCGCGGCGAGCCCGCGGAGCGCGAACGAGAGCGCGAGGTACGAGTAGCTGTCGACCGGCACCTTGAGGACCCGGCTCTGCTCGTTCCGCATCGGGTTCGGCGTGCCGGTGTCGAAGACGAGCGTCTGGCCCTCGAGCCCGGCGACCTTCCGCCGGATCGAATGGAAGCCGAGCATGCGGAGCTTGCCGCCCTCGTCATGGAAGAAGATGACGCGCTCGCGGCGGTCGCCGCTCGGCAGCGGGAGCCCGATCGACATCTTGAGGTAGCGCTTCCCCTCGGCTTCGAAGTCGTCGACCTGGAGACGTGCGCCCTCGATCTCGCGCACGTCCTCCGGCAGCGGCTCCTTCGAGTCCGCGGGTAGGAGCTCGAACGTCATGCGAAGCGGCTCCGGGAAACGCTCCGCGGACGCCGGCAGGAGCTCCGCACGGGCATGCGGGACCACGAGGCAGACGAGGAGGAAAGCGAGCGCCTTCAGCGGGAACCGGCCCCGTCGCGGAACGAGATCAGCTCGATCGTCGTCATCGGCGTCGACTGCGGTCCCGAGATCGCGAGGCTCTTCACTAGCCCGACGCCCGGCGCGTACCAGTCGCGATAGTGGAAGAACGAGAGCGCCTCGTCCTCCGCCTTCGCGGTGTGGGTGCGCGGCACGATCGTCGTGTCGACCAGCAGGCATCCCTCGAACTTTCCGGCCGGGACGGTCACCGATTCCTCGGTCGACGTCGCCCGTGACACCACTCGCATGCCGTAGCCGGCCCCGTTCGGGAGGTCAAACAGCTGCACCTCGCTCTCCCATTCCTCGTCCTCGCGCGGCTTCGCGGGCAGGAGCTTCTCGTCCGTGCTGCCGAGCCGCATTTCCCGGAGCTCGGCGTCCGTGCGCGTGAGGCCATAGTATTTGTAGAGGTAGTCGCCTTCTCGATAGTACGCGATCGGGTGCCAGCTCGGATCGAGCGCGAACTCGCCGCCGAGCCCGCCGCTCTCCTCGACCAGCGTGCCCGTCGTGCGTTTGTTCTCGAGGTAGCGAGGTCCGCGGACGAGCACGCGCTGCAGCGATTCCTCGCCCCACGGATCGCGCACGCGATAGACCCAGAACGATCCCGTGCGCAGCGGGAAGAACTCCTCGGGAGCCGTCGGGCGTGAGGCGAGCCACCGCGTCGGCGCGCCGCACCCGACGCCTGCGATCATCGCACCGAACGCCAGCACCGCGAGACGCTGGAGGTGCATCGCGAAGCGTACCTCCGAGGCCGAAAAAGCTGCCCGGGATCGTACTCCCGTCCGCGCCCGGTTGCCAGACGGCGGGGTGCGAACCTATGCTCCCGTCGTGCCGAGACGTCCGCTCCTTCTGGCGGCATTCCTCACGGGCCTCGCGCGTGCGAGCGCGGCCGGTGACATCTACGTCTGGCACGACGTCGGGGGTGGGGAGCACTACACGACCAGTCTGGACGGCGTGCCGGAGGATCGGCGCAGCTCCGCGGCGTTGTTCGTGCGCGAGCGCCCCCGCACAGCGCCCGAGCCCACTCCGACCGCGGAAGCGGAGCCCGCCGCCCCGCTGGCCGAGGAGGAGGCGATCGAGGATCGCGTCGTGCGGGCGTTTGCGGCGGGCGTCGAAGCGGCGAGCCAAGCGGTGGCCGACGACGAGGCGGAGATCGTGCCGGCGACGATCGTGCAGACGACCGAGGTGGTCGTCGAGCCTGCGGAGGGGGACACGCTCGTCGTCGGTGGGTTCGTGCCCGGAGGGCGTGTGCGCCGCCCGCGCGGGCCGAGCGCGGAAATCCCGGACGACGAGCCGTCGTTCGTCAGTCCGGCCGGCCCGCCGCCAATCGGTGCGGCGGGCCCCGCGCCGGTCGGCCTCCAGTAGCGCACCCTCAGGGGTCGGGCGCAGCCCGGGGGGAGTCGCTAGAGCCGGGCAAGCACGTCCGCGAGCCGCGCGATCGTGTCGGCGTCGGCGCCGCCTGGTCGCACGTCGAGACGCAGCGCGCGAAGCCCCGCCCGGCGCGCGCCCAAGAGATCGCATTCCTCGTCGTCGCCGACGTGAAGCGTCTCGCCGGGGCTCGTTTGCAGCGCGCCAAGGAGCGCTTCGAAGATCCGGCGATCCGGTTTGGCCGCGCCCGCTCCCGTCGACCAGACGATCGCATCGAAGAACTCGGCGAGCCCGAGCTCCGCGAGCAGCATCGGCAGTCGCGAATCGAAGTTCGAGACGATGCCGAGACGGATTCCGCGACTGCGCAGCCACGCGAGGGTAGCGACCGCTTCGCGGTCGACGCGCCAGGCAGATCCACGGGTATAGTGCGCGTAAAGCTCGTCGCTGACGTCCTCCGCGAGCGCGTGCGGCAGCGCTTCGCCGAGCGACTGCTCGATGATCGCCCGCCACCAAGCACGCTCGGCACGGTCGAGCTCGACGCCGCTGATGCCCGGGAACGCGAGCACCGGCGCGGCACCGAACGCGTGGCGGAACGCGAGCTCGACCCGCGCGGGATCCGCGGCGAGCCCGCGACGGCGAAGGCTTCGCGCGTACGTCGCGCCGACGGGCTCGGCGACGGCGAAGAGCGTCCCCGCGGCGTCGAACGTGACGGCTCGAATCATCGCGGAAAGTCGGCCTCCGGAACCTGCCAGAACTGCACGAGGACGCCGAAGCAGCTCTTCGGGTGAACGAACGCCGTCTTCCGGCCCGGGCCGAAATCGAAACGATCGACGATGCGGGCGCCGGTGCGCTCGAACGAGCCGATCGCGGCGTCGAGGTCGAGCACGTCGATCGAGAGATGGTGCATGCCCTCGCCGTGCCGCGCGAGGAACCGGCCGAGGAAGCCGCCCTCGCTCGCGTTCTCCATGAGCTCGAGCCGGTAGTCGCCGATCTTCATCAGCAGGAGACGGAACGAGCCGTCGTACCCCACGTGCACGGGGTGCACGACCCGTGCGTCGAAATGCCGCTCGAAGAAACGGATCGCCGGATCGACCGAGCGAAGCCCGAGGGAGAGATGATCGACCTGCCACATCGTGCCGTGCTTCTCGACACGCCCGCCCCACGACGGCGCGATCGGGTCGTGCTTCATCTCGGGCGTCTGCCAGAACTGGATCAGCGTGCCGAAGCCGGAGCGCGGATGGACGAACGCGGTTTTCCGGCCATCGCCCGCATCGAACCGATCGACGATGCGGACGCCGTCACGCTCGAGACGCTCGGCGAGCGGATCCAACGCATCGACCTCGCAGGAGAGATGGTGGAATCCTTCGCCGTGCTTCGCGAGAAAGCGCTCGACGAAGCTTCCGGAGCCGGCGCTCTCGATCAGCTCGATCTTGAAGTCGCCGATCAGGAAGTCGGCCCAACGAAACCGGTCATAGCCGTCCTGCTTCGGCTCGTTCGGTCGCGCGGGGAAGTGCTCGAGGAAGAAGTCGAGCGCGCGATCGATGGATTGGACGGCGATGGAGACGTGGTCGACCCGGAGACGCGTCATCGGCGGGACCGTAAGGAACGGTTCGCGTTGAGTAAAGCAGCGCCGGTTGCGACAATGCGCGCACATGGCCGGAACGTTGCGGGTCGTCCTCGTGCGACCGAAGAGCTCGGGAAACGTCGGCTCCGTCGCGCGGGCGATGAAGAACTTCGGCATGAGCGATCTCGTGCTCGTCGCGCCGCGCCGGTTTCGGCGGTTTCCGGCGGATGCGATGGCCGTGCACGGTCGCGAGCTGCTCGATTCGATGCGGACCGTCGAGACGCTCGCCGACGCGGTCGCCGATTGCGCCTGGGTCGTCGGGACGACGTGCCGGCCGGGCCTCTATCGCGAGCGCGCGCGCACGCCGCGCGAGATCGCGCCGGAGATCCACGCCGTGGCGGCGAAGAACCGCGTCGCGCTCGTCCTCGGGCCGGAGGACACCGGTCTCTCGAATGACGATCTCAAGCTCTGCCACGAGCTCGTGACGATCCCGACGAGCCCGGCCTACGCCTCGCTCAACGTGTCGCAAGCGGCGCTCCTCTTTCTCTACGAGGTGCATCTCGCAGGACGATCGAGCCGCGCCGAGCCGGCGCTCGCGACGTCCGCCCGCCTCGAGCTCATGTACGGCCGGCTGCGAGACGCGCTCGTCGCGATCGGTTTCCTGCCCGAGTCGAATCCCGATCACATCCTCTTCGGCATCCGGCGGATGTTCGGACGCGCGCGACTACAGGAGCGCGACGTCCGCATCTGGCTCGGCGTCGCCCGCCAGATCGAGTGGTTCGCGAAGGGCGGGCGTGACGTGATCGCGAAGAAACGCGCCGAAGGGAAGCGGGCGAGGTGATGGAAGCGACGCTCGCGTTCTTCGTGATCGGCTCGCTCGTCATCGTGGTCGCGGCGGTCGTCGTGTGGCTCGTCGTCGGGTCGCGCGGTTCGGATCCGGCGATCGCGCTCCTCCAGCAACAGATCGAGTCGCTGCGCGGTCAGGTCACGAGCTCGCTCGCGGACAGCCTCGGCCAGGTGAACGAGCAGCTCGCGCGATCCTCGAGTCAGATGAACGATCGACTCCGGGAGAACGCCGAAGCGCTCGCGCGCGCGAACGCGACTCTCGGCGAGCGGCTCGACAACGCGAGTCGCGTCGTCGGCGGCGTGCAGAAACAGCTCGGCTCGCTCGATGAAGCGACGCGACGGGTCTTCGACGTCGGCAAGGACATCGCCTCGCTCCACGACATCCTGCGCTCGCCGAAGCTGCGTGGAGGTTTCGGCGAGCTCTTGCTCGGTGATCTGCTCGCCCAGATCCTCCCCGCGCAGAACTTCACGCTGCAGCACGCGTTCCGGAGCGGAGAGCGAGTGGACGCCGCGATCCGGCTCGGCGATGCGTTCGTCCCGGTCGACGCGAAGTTTCCGCTCGAGGATCTGCGGCGCGTCTTCGCCTCGGACAACGACGGCGACCGGGCGAAGGCGCGCAAAGCGTTCGTCGGGCGCGTGAAGAAACACATCGACGCGATCGCCGAGAAGTACATCGTCCCCGACGAGGGCACGTACGATTTCGCGTTGATGTACGTCCCCGCGGAGAACGTCTACTACGAGACGATCGTTCGCGGGCTCGACGGCGAGGACGACGGCATCCACGCGCACGCGCTCGACAAGCGCGTGATCCCCGTCTCACCGGGCTGCTTCTACGCCTATCTCCAGGCGATCCTGCTCGGCTTGAAGGGAATGCGCGTCGAGCAGCGCGCGCGAGAGATCCTCGGGCACCTCGATCGCCTGTCGGGCGACCTGCAACGCTTCCGCGAGGATTTCCGCCTGATCGGCCGGCACCTCGGCAATGCGAGCGGCGCCTACGGTAACGCCGAGAGGCGGATCGACCAGCTCACCGAGCGCGTCGCGTCGTTCGAGAAGGACGACGCGCAGACGCCGCTGCCGCTGCCCGCGACGGGCGCGCGCGGGCTGCGATCCTGAGCGCGCGTCAGCGCGTGACCGTGGCCGGCTTCGCGCACTCGATCCGGAACGTGTTTCCGGAGAGCGAGTACTTCAACGGAAGGAGTGTCAGCGGATCGACCGGAATCTTGTCGAGATACGTCGGAATGAGCGCTTGGAGCGTCTCCGGGGCATGGCCCCCGTTCGCGCGGGCGTACGCGATCACTTTCTGCGAGAGCCGGAAGCTTTCCCCTTCGCAATCTTGACGCCCACTGAGGGGGTTCGGCGCGGCGAGATGCTTCTCGACCTCGCGAGTCTCTTGCATCGAGAAGTAGACGAGCAACCCGAGCTCGAGAGCGGCAGCGACGATACCGAACCAAAGGAATTTGCGGATCGGACTGCGCAACTTCGCCGGTGTAGATTCCTCGGCGATCCTGGTTCGTTCCTCGCCCGCTCGGTCGGCGAGATATTCGATCTGCTCGCGGAAGTCGTCGCTCAATGCAGGTTCTCCTCGCATGGCCGCGCCTCGGTGCGAGCGGGAGTCGGTTCAGGCCCCGCAGACGTTGGCGCCCGAGGTTTCTTGCGCTCGGTACGAAGGGGAGAGGTCACTGAAGTAAGAGTAACAGACCGTGCCGTTCTCGTGGTACGTCCACACCTGATAAAGGTTCGGGCCGATCGTTACGCTGCCGATCGTGCCCGGGGAGCGACGCGCCGGCTCGAGACCCGTGATCGGGCCTCCGTCCGAGAGGAAGGTATAAGTCCCGGCAGGCACCGGCTCGGTCGACGAAAAGGAGTCGGCAGCGGGGAGAATGCCGCGCATATCCGCAGCGGCTGACGTGTTCTGGGCCTGGCGCTTCGCATAGAAGTAATTGGGGATCGCGAGCGCGCACAGCACACCGATGATACCGACCACCGTGAGGAGCTCGACGAGCGTGAAGCCTCGATCATCTTGGGTCATCATGGGCACCTTCCAGGAGGAGAGTGGGTTCATTCGACCTTAGTGTTACGCAATTGACGTGCCACAAAATCCGCAGATCCCTTCATAGTAAATCGGCATTTTTGTTTCATCCTGAACATGGCGGTGACGAAACACGGAACTCAGCCATGGCCGCTTTCCGGCAATTCCCCCAACTTGCGGCTCCCGTTCGATTTTGATTTCTTCCGCCGCGGAGAGTGATCGATGGCCTCCTTCGTCAAAGTCGCGGGTGTGGGCGAGATCGCCCCGGGGACCGGCAAAACGGTCGAAGCCGGCGGGCGCGAGATCGCCGTTTTCAACGTCGCGGGCCAGTTCCATGCGATCGACAACGCGTGCAAGCACCGCGGCGGACCGCTCGGCGAAGGTGAGCTCGACGGCACCACCGTGACCTGTCCGCTCCACGCCTGGACCTACGACGTGACGAGCGGGGAGTGCTTCGACGATCCGTCGTGCGCCGTCGATCGCTTCGCCGTGAAGGTCGAAGGCGACGACGTTCTCGTCGAAGTGTGATCTTCGCGCGGAGCGAGAGCGCCGGTCACGAGGAGATCGTCCACTGTCGTGATCGGCGGTCCGGCCTGCGGGCGATCGTCGCGATCCATTCGACGGCGCTCGGGCCTTCGCTCGGCGGCATCCGCATGCGCGACTACGCGAGCGAGGAGGACGCGCTCGTCGACGTCCTCCGCCTCTCCGAGGCGATGACGTGGAAGGCCTCCGTCGCCGGGCTCGACTTCGGCGGCGGCAAGGCGGTCGTGCTCGGCACGCCGCCGCCCGAAAAGCGCCCCGACGTCTTTCGCGCGCTCGGCCGCTTCATCGACTCGCTCTCCGGCCGGTACGTGCCGACGGAAGACATGGGCACGTACACGCCCGACGTGGAGCACCTCCGCGAGGTCTGCCGCTGGGGCGTCGGCGTATCGACCGACCGCGGCGGCGGTGGCGATCCCTCGCCGATGACCGCGTGGGGCGTGTTCTGCGGGCTCCGCGCGGCGATCGACGCCGCGGGGCTGGCGTCCGGGTTCGCGGGCAAGACGGTCGTCGTGCAGGGCGTCGGCAAGGTCGGCATGGCCCTCGTGAGAAATTTGCTGGAAGCCGGCGCCGAGGTCCGCGTCTCCGACGTCGTCGCGGAGCGCCTCGAGGAAGCGAAGCGTCTCGGTGCGCGTGTCGTGCCGAACGACGACGTCCATCGCGAGCGTTGCGACGTTTTCGCTCCGTGCGCCGGCGGCGCAGTCCTCTCGGAGAAGACGATTCCCGAGCTCGGCTGCCGAATCGTCGGCGGCGGTGCCAACAATCAGCTCGCGGTCGACGCCGACGACGAGCGGCTCCTCGAGCGCGGCATCCTGTACGCGCCGGACTTCGTCATCAACGCCGGCGGTCTCATCAACGTCGCGGACGAGCTCGGCGAGGGCGGTTATCGTCGCGAGCGCGCGCTCGCGCGGACCGAGGCGATCGAGCCGACGCTGCGGCGCATCTTTGCCGAATCGGCCGAGACCCGCGAGCCGCCCGGCCGCGTGGCTCTCGCGCTCGCCCGTCGCCGCGTCGTACAAGCGGCTGCATGAGCCGTATCCCTCTGCTGTCCGTCGAGGAAGCGCAGAAGCGCGGCGCGGAGATCGGCATCCCGGCGAACCTCGCGCGTCTGAACGCGTTCCGCGCCTTGCTGCACAACCCGGTCGCGAGCGGCCCCGTCGCGAAGCTGATCCTGACGCTCATCTTCCAGGGCACGCTCGACCACCGCACGCGCGAGCTCGTGATCCTCCGCATGGGCTGGCAGACGAAGTCGGAATACGAGTTCTGCCAGCACGTGGTGATCGCGCGACAGGTCGGCATGAGCGACGAGGAGATCCTCGCGGTGCGCGATCCCGCGGCATACGCCGGTTTCTCCGACGTCGATCGCGCGGTCCTCGCGCTCACCGACGAGCTCGTCGAAGGGACGCGCGTCTCCGACGAGACGTGGGCGACGCTCGCGCCGGCGTTCTCGCCGGGGCAGCTTCTCGAGCTCGTGTTCGCCGCCGGCAACTGGCGCATGTTCGCCGGCTTCCTCAAGACCGCCGAGGTGCCGCTCGATCCCGACGTCCCGAGCTGGCCGGAGGGGCGCGCGCCGTGACCGCATCCCGCGTCTTTCGCGACGACCTCTTCGCCGGGCAGATCGCGATCGTCACCGGCGGCGGCACCGGGCTCGGCAAGGCGATCGCGCTCGAGCTCGCCCGTCTCGGCGCCGACGTCGCGATCGCGAGCCGCCGCCGCGAGAACGTCGAACCCGCCGCGGAGATGATCGAGAAGGAGACCGGCCGGCGTTGCCTCTGGCACACGCTCGACGTGCGCGAGCCCGAGCTCGTCGAAGCGTTCGTCGAGCGAGTCGCGACGGAGCTCGGCCCGATCGACATGCTCGTCAACAACGCCGGCGGTCAGTTCCCCGCGCCCGCGGAAAACTACTCGATGAAGGGGTGGAACGCGGTCATCAACAACAACCTGACCGCGGTTTGGTCGATGACCCAGGCGGTCGGGAAGCGCATGATCGCCGGCGGGCGCGGCGGGCGGATCGTCTCGATCACCGCGCACTACCACGAAGGCATGCCGGGCATCGCGCACTCGAGCGCCGCGCGCGCGGGAGTCCGGAATCTGGCCCGGTCACTCGCTGCCGAGTGGGCGCGGCACGGCATCCGCCTGAACACCGTGGCCCCCGGCACGATCGCCACGGACGCGTTTCGCCGCGTCTACGACAAGAAGGTCCAGGACGAGCTGTTGCCGGAGCAGCCGCTCGGCCACTTCGGCACGCCCGAAGACGTCGCCTACACGGTCGCATTCCTGCTCTCGCCCGGCGCCGAGTTCATCACCGGCGAAGAGATCCTCGTCCACGGCGCGCAGCGTGGCGGGGCCTGGACGATCCCGAAGCCGTAACGGCACGTATGCGACGCGAGTTCGACGTTTGCGTCATCGGCACCGGCGCCGGGGGCGGGGTGATGATCGACGCGCTCACCGCGGCGGGGCTCGACGTGGTCGCGCTGCAGAAGGGCCCGTTCCTGCAGACGTCGGATTTCGACGACGACGCGCTTCGCCACGGCGTTCGCGGCACGACGTTCGGCGCCGAGCGCATCGAGACGTATCGCCCCGACGAGGCGACGCCCACGATCGCCGGCCGCTTCAACGGGATCGCGGAGTGCGTCGGCGGCACGACCGTCGTCTCGGGCGGCCTCGCGTTCCGCTTCCGACCGAGCGACTTCAAGATCCTCTCGATCGAAGGGCCGGTCGACGGCGCGAGCCTCGCCGACTGGCCGCTCGACTACACCGAGCTCGATCCCTGGTATCGCCGCGCCGAAGAGGCGTTCGGCGTCTCGGGCCGCCTCGACGCGAATCCGTATCAGGCGCCGCGCGAGGGCGGATTGCCGAACCCGGCGCTGCCGGGCCGCGCCGCGAGCGTGGCGATCGCGGAAGGCGCGAGACGGCTCGGTCTCCACCCGTATCCCGCGCCGATGTCGATCAATTCGCGCCCGTACGGCGATCGCCCGGCGTGTCTTCTCGCCGGGACGTGCGCGGGCTTCGGTTGCCCGGTGCACGCGAAGGCGTCGACGCTGTCGGTCTCAATTCCGCGTGCGCTCAAGACCGGGAAGCTCGATCTCCGCAGCGGCGCCGCCGCACGACAGATCATCGTCGGAGACGACGGTCGTGCCCGCGGCGTGCGGTATCTCGATTGGAAGGGTCGCGAGCAGGAAGTCTGGGCGAGGGGAGTGGTGCTCGCGGCGGGCGCGATCGGCTCCCCGCATCTGCTGCTGCAGTCGGGTGTCGCGAACTCGAGCGGGCTCGTCGGCCGGAACCTGATGTTCCACCTGCGGCCGACCGTCGCGTTCGTACGGAAGGACCCGGGCTTCGGCTTCCTCGGCGTGACGAGTCACGTCGCGGTCGACGACTACCAGGGAACCGCTCGCGGCCGCGGCTTCATCCGCGGGGGCGTCGTGCTCGAATCGAACGCGCTGACCGCGGAACCGGTGGCGTGGGCGCTCGCCGGCTCGGCGGGGCGCGGCGGGTTGCGCCCATGGGGGCGCGCGCTGAAGAAGCACATCGCCGAGTTCGCGCGCGGCGCGGCGTTGACCGCCGTGCTCGAGGACCTGCCGATGGAATCGAATCGCGTCGAGGTCGATCCCGACGTCAAGGATCGCTTCGGGCTCGCCGTGCCTCGCATCACGCACGCCCAGCACCCGAACGACGTGGCGATGCATGGCTGGTTCGGCGAACGGTTGCTCGAGATCGCCAGCGCCGCAGGCGCTGCGGAGAAATGGCCCGTCGGCGTCCCGGGCGCGACCACGGTCGACGAGGATAGCGGCATGGCGGGATCTCCGTTCCCGCTCGGCACCTGCCGGATGGGCCGGGAGCCGTCGCGCTCCGTCGTCGACGGCTGGTGCCGGAGCCACGACGTCGAGAACTTGTGGATCGTCGACGGGAGTGTTTTCCCGACGGCCGGTGGTTACCCGCCGATGCTCACGATCGTCGCGCTCGCCTATCGAGCGGCCGATCGCATGATCGGGAGCAAAGGAGTTGGCGCATCGTGATCTCGCGCCGAGACTTCTTCCGGCGCGCCGCCGCGACCGGCCTCGCCCTCTCGCTCCTGCGAAGTCTCGCGCTCGCGCAGGAAGAAGACGACGACGCGCCGCCCGCGACGCGCGAGGCGCTCAACGAGGCGGGGTTCCGCACGCTCGAGGCGATCGCGGCGCAGATCGTCCCGACCGACGACCAACCGGGCGCCGTCGAGGCCGCGTGCGTGTGGTTCATCGATCGCGCGCTCGCGCACGAGGACTCCGGGCAGCGCCCGCTCTATGCGAGCGGTCTCGTCGCGGTCGAGAAGCTCGCGCGGCTCCGGCACGGCCGAGGCTTCGCCGAGCTCGGTGATGCGGAGCGCGACGAGACGCTCGGGCTCATGGCCGCCGGACAGATCGGGGATTGGCCGGAGGCGCCCGTGTTCTTCGCCGCGGTCCGTCGCCACGTGATCCTCGGCTTCCTCTCGGACCCGAAGTACGGCGGAAACCGAAACTACGCCGGCTGGCGCGCCGCCGGTCATCCCGGCCCACGTCATCGCCACGGCGCGAAGATCTTCGGCGCGGCGACACCGCAACAGCTCGTCGGCGGACAGCCGATCGTGCCGATTTGGGAAGACACGACGATCCGGACGCACTTCCTGTGAGCGCTCCGGCAAGCGAATGGCCGTCCGTCGACGGGGCGACGCGGGTCGTTTTCGTGCTGGAGGCGGCGAGCGGTCTCGAGCGGCGGCTGCTCGAGGAATGGATCGAAAGGAGCCGTCCCGAGGACTTCGCGCGTGAGCGCCTCGAGACCGTGGCGATCCCCTCGCTCAGGCGGAAGCGCCGCGCGGGTCTCGATCCACGACTCGAGTCGACGCTCGCGAGCGGCGACGATCCGCTTCTCGCCCCGCTCCGCATCGCGTGGAGCGCCGAGGGGAACGGCGCGCAGCGCGTGCGGCTGCGCAAGCTCCTCACCGTTGGCGATCCGCGCGATCCCGGACGTCTCCGGCAATCGCTCGCGCTCCGTCGGAATCCCGGCTGCTTTCGCGTCGTCGTCGCGGAGCCCGCGCGTCTCGGCGAGCTCCGCGCGCGCTGGCGGGACACCGGCGGGACGAACCCTGCGGAGACGATCGGGCTCGCGGAATTCGTCGCGCGGCAAGCCGGGCTCGCGCTCGAGCGCGCGGAGCGGCGTCTCCGCGGCGCGCGCTACAAGGTGCCGCGCTTCGTCTACGAGGACATCCTCTCGCGCCCGGGATTCCGCGGCGGCATCGCGCGGCTCGCGCGGGAGCTCGGGCGAAGCGACGCCGAGGTCGGCCGCGAGGCCGCGAAGTACCTCCGCGAGATGGCCGCGACGCACAGCCCTTACGTCATCGATCTCGCCGCGAACCTGATCCGGCTCCTCTATACGCAGGCCTACGGCGAGCGACTCCACTACGACCGCGACGAGCTCGCGCGGATCTACTCGCTCACGCAGCGCCACCCGGTCGTGTTCCTGCCGACGCACAAGTCGAACTTCGACCATCTCGTGCTGCAGTACATGCTGCACGAGAACGGCCACCCGCCGAATCACACCGCGGGCGGCATCAACATGAACTTCTTCCCCGTCGGTCCGCTCGCGCGGCGGAGCGGCACCTTCTTCATCCGCCGGACGTTCAAGGACAACGAAGTCTACAAGTTCGTCCTCCGGAGCTACATCGACTACCTGATCGAGAAGCGCTTCTCGCTGGAGTGGTACATCGAGGGCGGGCGCTCGCGCTCCGGCAAGCTCCTGCCGCCGCGCTTCGGCATGCTCGCGTACGTCGTCGACGCGTACGAGCGCCGGAGGAGCGACGACGTGATGCTCATCCCGGTGTCGATCGCGTACGACCAGATCCAGGACGTCGGCGACTACGTCGCGGAGCAACGTGGCGCGGCGAAGCAAAAGGAAGGCTTCTCCTGGTTCGTGAAGCTCGTCCGCGGCCTCCGCCGGCGATCGGGGAACATCCACATCCGGTTCGGCGAGCCGATATCGCTGCAGGCCGCGCTCGGCCCGCCGAATCCGACGGCGTCGTCCGAGACCGACGAGCGCGACCTCGAGGTCGCGAAGCTCGCGTTCGAGGTCGCCGTGCGCATCAATCGCGCGACGCCGATCACGCCGACGTCGCTCGTGACACTCGGGCTCCTCGGCTTCGGCGAGCGCGCGGCGGACGCCGAGGAAGTCGCGCAAGCCCTGAAGAACCTCGTCTCGTACGTGCGGCGGAAGAACCTGCCGACGACGGTCGAGCTCGACCTCGACCGGCGCGAGGGCGTCGAGCGCTCGCTTGCCGCGCTCGTCGAGAGCGGCGTCGTGTTCCGGTTCGCGGAGGGCCTCGAGCCCGTGTACGCGATCCGGCCGGATCAGGCGCTGACGGCCGCGTACTACCGAAACACGATCATCCACTTCTTCCTCGTCGGTTCGATCGCCGAGCTCGCGTGCCTTCGCGCCGGCGAGGACGGAGTCCGGGCCCCCGTCGACGAGCTCTGGGAGGAGGCGCTCCGGCTCCGCGATCTCCTCAAATTCGAGTTCTTCTTCGCGGAGAAGGACGAGTTCCGCGCCGAGCTCGCCGAGGAGATGCGCCTTCACGATCCCGACTGGGAGCGGAAGCTCGCGAGCGGCGCGGCGGCGATCCACGGGCTCGTTCGCTCGATCCGTCCGTTCAACTCGCATCGCGTGCTCCGGCCGTTCCTCGAGGCGTATCGCGTGGTCGGCGACGCGCTCGAGCGGAGCGATCCCGGGACGAAGGTCGACGAGACGGAGCTCCTGACGACATGCATGAATCTCGGCCGCCAGCTCCACCTGCAGCGTCGCATCCGGAGCGCGGAATCGGTTTCGCGCGTCCTCTTCGCGAACGCGCTGAAGCTCGCCGCGAATCGTCGGCTGCTCGAGCCGAGCGCAGACGTCGCCGCGTGTCGCGCGACCTTCGCGGACGAGCTTCGCCAGGCGATCCGGCGCGTTGATGCGATCGACGCGCTCGCGGCGAGCCGTCGCGCCGGTCTGATCGACTAGGAATCCCGGCGCGCTACAATCGCCGTCATGGCGACGAGCCCACTCCGCGAAATCGAGATCGAGGCGGGCGCCCAGCTCCAGAGCTACGGAGGCCTCGAGCTTCCCGAGAAGTTCACGGACGCGATGGCCGAGTGCGAGGCCGTGCGGAGCGCGGCCGGGCTCTTCGACCTCTCGTTCCGCGGCCGCCTCGCGCTCGTCGGCCCGGACCGCGCGAGCTTCCTCCACAACTTGCTCTCGAACGACGTCGCGTCGCTCCGGCCAGGGGAGGGCCGCTACGCGGCGCTCCTCACCGACCAGAGCAAGGTCGTGACGGACCTCGACGTCCTCGCGCTCGAGGACGCCATGGTGCTCGATCTCGACGCACGTCTCCTCGAAGGCGCGCGTGCCCACCTCGATCGCTACCTCATCGCCGACGAGGTCGAGATCGAAGACCGTCGTGAAGCGGAGACGACGCTCGGCATCCACGGGAGGACGGCGCCCGAGGTCCTCTCGGCGCTCGCCGAGGGCGATCTGCCGGCGACGCCGCTCGCGCATCGCGCGGCGACGATCGCGGGCATCGCCACGCGGATCGTACGGAAGAGCTGGACCGGCGAGCCCGGTTTCGACCTGCATGTCGCTCGGACCGACGGCGCAGCCCTCTGGCGCCGGATCCGCGACGACGGCGCCGCGCGGGGGCTCGTTCCGGCAGGCATGTTCGCGTTCAACGTGCTTCGCGTCGAAGCGGGCGTGCCGTGGGCCGGCGTCGACTTCGACGCCACCACGCTCGTGCTCGAGGCGGCGCTCGAGGGCGCGATCTCGTTCACGAAGGGCTGCTACCTCGGCCAGGAGACCGTCGAGCGAGTCTCGGCTCGCGGGCACGTGAACCGCCGGCGCGTCGGCCTTCGCGTCGACGGGAATCGTGTGCCCCGCGCGGGTGCACGCGTCACCGCCGGCGGGAAGGAGGTCGGCCGTGTGACGAGCGCGGTCTGGTCGCCGACGCTTCAGGCGGTCGTCGGCTTCGCGATCGTCAAGCGCGAGGCGATCGCTCCCGAGACCCGCGTCGAGGTCGAGGTCGCGAATGCCGGCGTCGGTGCGACCGTCGTCGAGCCGACGTTCGTGCGACGCTGAGCTTCCGCTCGCCGGATCGCCGTGGGCTCGTCGGGATCCCGACGCTGGAATCCTACGGCGAAGCCGGCTAGAGCCCTCCGTCGGGAGGGCGAAATTCGATGCCTCAGCTCGGCAAGCGCTACATCTGCGATACCTGCGGAACGGAGATTCTCTGCAACAAGCCCGGTAACGGAACCGTGAGCTGCTGCGGCGGCGAGATGAAGCTCAAGGAAGCGAAGCCGCTGCCGTCGTCCGACTGACTTCCGGCGACGGCGTCATCGACGCCACGATTGCTCACCCCCCGGGCTTTCGCCCGACCCCGTGAGGGGGTAGCCGTCGTCGCCGGGGACCGCTCGACGTGTCCAAGCTCGTCGTTCTCGGCCGGCCTGTCGGCACCACTGCCGCCGCGATCGCCGTCGAGCGCGGCCGCATCGTCGCGATCGGCAGCGAGGACGAGGTACGCGCCGCGCACGCGGGCGCGCGCGTCGTCGGGCATGGCGGCGCGACCGTCGTCCCCGGATTCGTCGACGCGCATCTTCATCTCCTCGCGCTCGCGCGGCGCCGGCTCGAGGTCGACTGTTCGGTCGCGCTCCGGCCCGCGATCGCGGACGTTCTCGGCGCGATTCGGAAAGCCTCGCGCGCCACGCCGGCTGGCGCCTGGATCCGCGCCTTCGGCATCGACGACGCGCTGATCGCGGAGCGCCGGCTGCCGACGCTCGGCGAGCTCGACGAAGCCGCGCCCGCCCGGCCGCTCCGGTTGCTGCACCGCACCGGACATGCCGCGCTCCTCAACTCGGTCGCGCTCGGTCGCCTCGGTCTCGGCGATCGGCATCCGAACGGCCTCGTGCACGAGCAAGCCAACGTGCTCGCGGGCCGTATTCCGGCGGCCGAGGGGAAGGAGCTCGAGCGGACGATCATCGAGACATCGCGCGAGCTCGCGGCGCGTGGCGTGACGACGATCCACGATCCGACGCCCGGGCAAGATCTCCGGCGCCTCCGCGAGCTCGCCGAGCACGCGATCGCCGGTCGCGTCGTCCAGCGGCTCCGGCTCTACGGTTCCGAGCCGAGCGAGATCCGCGGCGTCGACGAGCGCCGCGTGCGCGTCGCGGGAGTGAAGCTCGTCGTCGCGACCGAGGCGGACGCGGTCGATCTCGCCTTGCGCCTCGACGAGCTCGACCGCGAGGGCGTGCAGGTCGCGATCCACGCGGTGGAAGGCGGTCCGCTCGCCGCGACCGTCGCGGCTCTCGGCGAGCTCGGTCCCGAGCGCGTGCGCGAGCGGCGTCACCGCATCGAGCACGCGTCGCTCGTGCCGCCGCCGCTCGTCGAGGAGATCGCCCGACTCGGCGCGACGGTCGTCACGCACCCGATCTTCGCGGACGAATTCGCGGAGAAGTATCGAAGCGAGGTGCCGGAAGAGCAGCACGAGTGGCTGTATCCGATGGCCGCCTGGCGACGTGCGGGCGTGCCCGTCGCGCTCGGCTCGGATGCCCCGATCGCGCCGGCGGATCCGCTCAAGAACCTTTCCGCCGCGCGACGCCGTGGGATCGACGGACGGGAAGCGCTCGATCTCCACACGCGCGGCGGCGCGTTCGCCGCGAACGACGAAGACCGTCTCGGCGAGATTCGCGTCGGCGCCGCGGCCGATCTCGTCGTTCTCGATTCGGATCCGACGGGGGTCGATCCGGATCCGGCCTTGATCGCGGTCTCGGCGACGGTCATCGCCGGCGACGTCGCCTACGAGCGATGACCCGGGCCGCGACGATCGTCGTCGAGCGCGACGGGCCGGTGCTCACCGTGACGCTCGACCGCCCCGCGGTCTTGAACGCGTACTCGATGGCGATGCGCGACGATCTGTTCGGCGCGTTCTCGCTCGCGCGGGACGACGACTCGATCCGCGCTGTCGTCATCCGCGGCAACGGCCGCGCGTTCTGCTCGGGCGGCGACCTCGCCGAATTCGGCGCCGCCCCGTCGCCGGTCGTCGCGCGCGAGGTGCGGTGGAAGCGCGACGTCTGGGGGCTCCTCCGCGCCTTGCCGCAGCCGACGATCGCCGCCGTTCACGGGCACGCGGCGGGAAGCGGCATGGAGATGGCGCTTCTCTGCGACCTCCGCGTCGCCGCGACGAACGCCGTCTTCTCGCTCCCCGAAACAGCGCTCGGCTTGATCCCCGGGGTGGTGGGTACGCAGACCGTGCCCCGCGCGATCGGGCTCGGCCGCGCGCTCGAGCTCGTGCTCGCGGAGCGGCGGATTGACGCCTTCGAGGCCTTCCGTATAGGTCTCGTCGGCTCCGTGGTGCGCCCGAATCGCCTGCGCGAAGAGGCCGATCGACTGGCGCACCGGGTGGGCGAAATCGACGGAAGCATCGCGGCGAAGGTGACGGAGCTCGTTCGGCACGCGCGCGAACGGACGCACGAAGCGGGGCTCGCGAGGGAGCGGATCCTCGCCGCGGCGCTGCGAAGGAGAACCAAGTGAACATGCCACGACAGCGCGCTCCCCGAACAGGGTCGTCGTCTCTGCATGACCACGTCGCCCGGGGTTTGTGGGCGGGCGGAAAGGGGGCGGCGTGAATACGGCGAACTTCCTGAGCATCCCGGCCTCGATGCTGCCGGAACAGGAGATTCTGGTCTTCGGCGAGCGGCGCCTTCCGTACGCCGAGCTGTTGTCGCGCGCGCGGAAGCTCGCGTCTTCGCTCCGCGGTCTCGGCGCGGGCCGCGGCAAGGTCGTCGCCGCGCTACAGACGAACTCGAGCGACCTCGTCGAGTCGTACTACGCGTCCGCCACGCTCGGCGCGACCTACGTGCCGGTCAACTACCGCGCGAAGCCGCCGGAGCTCGAGTACATGCTGTCGGCCGCGAAGACCGAGATCGTCTTCGTCGGCGAGCGCTATGCCGATCTGCTCGCGAGCCTGCTGCCGAAGATCCCGACCGTGCGGCACGTGATCGCGTACGGGTTCGAGCGGGACGGCTGGCTCTCGTACGAGAAGCTCGTCGGCGACGGCTCGGACGAGGTCGAGGACGCCGAGGTCGATGAGGAAGACGTCTCGATCCTCATGTACACGAGCGGCACGACGAGCCTGCCGAAAGGCGTGCAGCTCACGCACGGGAGCTTCACCGCCTACGTGACGAACACGACGGAGCTCGCGGACGGCAGCGATCGCGGCACGGCGCTCGTCTCCGTGCCGTTCTACCACATCGCCGGCACCGCGCAGATGATGACGACGATGTGGTCGGGCCGGCGGATGGTGCTGCTCACGCAGTTCGATCCCATCGAGTGGATGACGACCGTCGCGCGCGAGCGCGTCACGCACGCGATGCTCGTGCCGACGATGCTGAAGCAGATCGTCGACCATCCCGAGTTCGGCAAGCACGACCTTTCGAGCTTGACGAACCTCTCGTACGGCGGCGCGCAGATGCCCCTTCCGGTGATCCGTCGCGCGATCGAAAAGTTTCCTTCGACCGTCGGATTCGTGAATGCCTACGGACAGACGGAGACGACGTCGACCCTCACGATCCTCGGTCCGGACGACCACCGGCTCACGGGGACCGCCGAGGAAGTCGAGACGAAAATCAAGCGCCTTTCGTCGATCGGCAAGCCGCTGCCGGACGTCGAGTTCGCCGTGCTCGACGACGACGGCAAGGCGCTTTCGGCGGGCGCGGTCGGCGAGATCGCGATCCGCACCGCGCGCGTGATGAAAGGCTATGCCAGCGAAGGCGGCCAGACGACGGCGGCGACGATCGACGGCGGCTGGCTCCGCACGCGCGACATGGGGTGGGTCGACGACGGCGGCTACATCTTCCTCGCCGGCCGCAAGGACGACATGATCATCCGCGGCGGCGAGAACATCGCGCCCGCCGAGGTCGAGGCGACGATCCAGTCCCACCCCGACGTCGAGGACGTGGCCGTGTTCGGCATTCCAAGTGAAGAATGGGGACAGATCGTCGCTGCGGCGGTCGTCGCGCGTACAGGCGCGAAGCTCGACGAGGCTGCGGTCGTCGAGCACTGCAAGCAGCGCCTCGCGAGCTTCAAGAAGCCGGAGAAGATCGCCTTCTACGACGAGCTGCCGCGAAACCCGCTCGGCAAGGTGCTGAAGAAGGATCTCAAGAAAGAGATGGGCGGGTGAAGGAAGCCGCGGCCGCACCCGTTCGCTTCGAGCGCCGGGGAGCGGTCGCCGTTCTCACGCTCTCGCGCGCCGCGCGCGGCAACCGGTTCGACGCAGGCGCGGCTCTCGCGTTCGTCGACGCCTGCGAGCGGGCGGACGAGGACGACGTGGCATGCGTCGTCGTCGCTCACGAGGGACGCGACTTCTGCCTCGGGCTCGACGGCGACGGGGCCGAACGGCCCCGTCACGCGCGTCGTGATTTCGTGACCGCGCTCGCCGCGGTTCGCGCGCCGGTCGTCGCCGCGATCGCCGGGCGGGCGGCGGACGAGGGCGTCGAGCTCGCGCTCGCGGCCGATCTCCGGATCGCGGCGCCCTCGGCTCGGTTCCAGCTGACGCAGGTCGCGGCGGGACGCATCCCGTCGTTCGGCGCGACCCAGCGATTGCCACGCATCGTCGGCGCGGAGGCGGCGCTCCGGCTCGTGCTCCTCGGGGAGAGCGTCGCCGCCAAGCGCGCGAAGGAGATCGGCCTCGTGACGACGATCGCGCGGAACCCTCGCGCCGCGGCGCTGCGGCTCGCCGGGGCGATCGCCGAGCGCGGCCCGATTGCGCTCCGCTTCGCCAAGGAAGCCGTGCGCCGCTCGTTCGACTTGCCGCTCGACGACGGAGCCCGCCTCGAGCACGACCTCTACGCGCTCCTCCAGACGACCGCGGACCGTGCGGAAGGGGTGAAGTCGTTTCTCGAGAAGCGCCGTCCGCGATTCCGTGGCTCTTGACGGAGCGGGCGCTTTTCAGCACCACGCGGGGACGGAGGGAGATTCATGCCGAACCAGCTGGGGAAACTCTACATCTGCGCCAAGTGCGGCGCGCAGGTGATCGTGACAAAAGGCGGCACCGGCGACATCCAGTGCTGCGGCGCGGCGATGGAGCAGAAGAAGTAGGGGACCCGTCCGCTCATGGCGCGGCTTCGCTTCCTCGAGGGGCGCGAGGCGGGGATCCTCGGGCGCCTCGCGCAGTGGATCTTCCGCATCGCCGTCGGGAGCGAGCTCAACCCCTACAAGGTGATCGCGCGGAGCTCGCCGGTCCTCCTCTCGTACCTCTTCACGAACTCGCTCCTCACGCGGGGACCGCTCGCGCTTCCGGAGCCGCAGCGGACGCTCGCGCGCATCCGCGTCGCGGCGCTGAACGGCTGCTTCTTCTGAATGGACATCAATGCCGCGGTCGGCGGCAAACGGGGCCTCGCGCGCGAGAAGATCGAGGTCGCACTCGGCCGAGGTGACGCGAACGCGCTCGACGACCGCGAGCGCCTGATCCTCGAGTACGCGGATCGCGTGACGGCGACGCCCGTCGACGTCCCCGATGCGTTCTTCGAGCGCCTCCGCGCGGCGTTCAGCGAGCGCGAGCTCGTCGAGCTCACCGCGACGATCGCGCACGAGAGCTTCAACTCGAAGTTCAACCGCGCGTTCCGGATCGAATCGAACGCGCTCTGCGACCTCGAGCTTCCGACGACGCCGCCCGCGCGGCTGTCCGAGTGAGTCCACCTCTCCCCTTGGGGAGAGGTCGGAGGCGAAGCCTCCGGGTGAGGAGGAGACGCGCTCGCCGGCGGTCGTCTCCCCCTCACTCGCGCCTACGGCGCGGTCTCTCCCCAAAGGGGAGAGACGGGGAACTAACGACCCGACTTGATCAGGTGCGCGAGGGTGAACTGATCCTCGTTGATCCCGGTCTTCGGGCCCATGTTGAAGTACCAGCCTTCTTCGCCCGCGAACTTCGCGGACGGGAGGCCGACGCGCGTCGCATGCTGGAGCTGCGTGTCGACGAGGAATTCGCCGACGTTGAACGCCATCTCGTCCGTGTAGACGGAGAGCTTCGCGCCCGGGAACGGCTGCTTCCGCATCGTGTAGAGGTTCGCGTAGGTCTTCCAGAGCTGACCGGTCCGATCGTAGAGATCGGTGTAGGCGACGTTCATCGTTTCCTTGTCGATGAAGAGGATGCGCTTGCCGTAAGCGTATTGCGCGAGCTTCGAGACGCCCTCGATCACGTACATCGGGCGCTTCTCCCACACGTCGTCGAAAGCGAAGTCCGCGCCGCCGGGCGCCCACTTGGCCGGATAGTTCTGGCCGTGAATCGCGCCGAGCATCGTCTTCTCACCGAGGAACTTCCAATCCATCCAGGCGATGTGGCCGGCGTAGCCGTAGAACGTGTCGACGTCGATGTCCTGTCCGAAGAGCGCGTCGGAGCGCTGCGCGGTCGAGAGACGGCGGACGCGCCGGAGACTCGGCAAGTAGATCCACGTGTCGTCGTTCTTCGCCGGATCATCGAAGCGATGCGTGATGCCACCGACGCCCTTCAGGTCGAAGGGCTCGAGAATCGGATAGAGCGCGGCCTTGCTCTGATAGTTTTCCGGAGTCTTCCAAGTCGGCTTCGGGTCGATGTAGAGGCGGCCCATGTAGCGGAGCGCCCGCACGTGCTCGATGATGAAGTGGCGCTCGATCGCCATCGGTGTCTCACCGCCGAAGACGGGTCCGGTGTCGGCGTCGAAGTTCCGTGAGTCCGCGTCGTCCGTGACCACCCATCGGTACTCGTAGTTCCACATGATCTTCGTGGCGAGCTGCTTGTCGTTCGGATCGAGGACGGGGAACGGCTTTCCGGCGACGTAGTTTTCGAGCTTCAGCCCGTCCGGCGCGAGCTTCACCTGCCCCGAGAACTTCTCGGTCGCGTCCTTGTAGGCCACGGGCATGGCGACCGGCTTCGGCTCGACGATCGTCATCGGCATGCCGTGCTTCACGCACCACTCCATGCCGGGCGAGATCAGGTCCTTCACCTTGTCCGCGTTCGCGGCGTTGATCTTGTCGCCAGGTACGACATCGGCGATCGCGACGCTCGCCGACAAGGCGACCAAGAGGCCGAGGCGCGCGAGCAGCGCCGTCCGAGAAGTCTTCATGGAATGCCCTCCGAAGGATTCGGGCACTAACAATGCCTGGGTCGCGGGGTCAAGGATAAGCGAGGTCGACGAAAGGCGAGGCGGGAATGTGACACGCGATTTCCTCGACAGGCGAAGCGGCGCCCGTGTAAGAGGGGCCTTCGCATCCAAGTAGGCGCAGGGGGTTCGGGCATGAAGACGTCATGGTGTTTGGTGATCGCACTCGTTCTCGTCGGCGCGGCGCATGCTGCGGACGACGTTCCCGTGGTCGACGAGCAGTCAGGCGAGTTCACAGCGGACGCGCTGGCCTTCGAGTCCCGCGTGCAGGTCCAGGCCGCGTGCACCGAGGTATTCAAGTCCTTGACCGAGTTCCAACGCTTGCAAGCGCTGGTGCCGCACCTGCAGGGGAAGTCGCCCGTCGCCAGCGCGACGAAGCCGGGTGACGCGCTCACCTACGAATTCGAGCGCGCGGACGGCAGCAAGAACAGCGGCCGTCTCGTCCTGACCACGATCGAGCCGGGCAACCGCGTCCAGGTGCTCGTGCAGCCCGAAGAAGGTCCCTGGCTCCGCGTCCAGGAGTTCCGCCTCTACGCGCCCGCCGCCGGGCCGAAGCAGGAGAAGGAATGCAACGTCACCTATGAGGAGACGTACAATCCGAAGGTCCTGCGGAACCTCGCCTACAACATGAAGGAGATCGTCCAGCACGTGCGCAAGCCGTACATGGAGATCATCCTCCGCCGCTTGAAGAACCTCGCTGAGGGCAAGGAGCCAGGCCCGAAGACCGAGGTCGCGAAGCTCAAGGAGATCGCTAGGAACTTTCCCTAGGCGACGGCGCATCGACGCCAAAGGCGGTCGTCGCCGCAGACCGCTCGTGACGTTCTGACGCGTCTCAGACGCCGAGGAGCTCGACCTCGAAGAGTAGCGTGGCATTCGGCGGGATCGCCCCGCCGGCGCCGCGCGCGCCGTAGCCGAGGTCCGGCGGGATCACGAGTCGGCGGACGCCGCCGACCTTCATGCCCTGCACGCCCTCGTCCCAGCCGCGGATGACGCGCCCGCCGCCGAGCGGAAAGCGGAACGGCGAACCGTGGTCCTTGCTCGAGTCGAACTTCTTTCCCGCCTGCCCATTCACATACAGCCAGCCGGTGTAGTGAACGCTCGCGTTGCAACCGGCCTTCGCTTCGGCGCCGGTGCCTTCCTTCACGTCTTCGTACTGCAGGCCCGATTTCGTCGTCGTCATGCGGGCATCGTGGCATGCGGAAAAACGTCGCGAAAGGGCGCGGTTTCCGGGCTCGCGCCCGCGATCTCCGGCACCGCAAGGGGTGCGCGGGGTTTGGCTCTTCAGTTCCGAAAGGAGACTGCCATGACGCCATTCCGCATACCGGCCCTGCCGATTGCTTTCGCGTTCTTCCTTGCCATTGCGTTGCTCCCCGCCACGGCGAATGCCGACGACGAGGACAGCGTGACGACGAAGAGTCGTGTCGAGGTAGGCGACGACGACGGGGGCGCATCGGTGTCGACCACGGTTCGCTCCGGCGAGGACGACGACGATGACGACGAGACGACGGTGACGAAGACGACGAAGAAGACGATCACCGGCGAGGACGTCGACGAAGAGGACCTCGAGGAAGACGACGACTAGACTCGCGCTTCCCGATTCGAACGCGTCGTGATTCTCTGCTCGGCCGAGCCCGAGCATGTCATCCCCGTCTCCTGAGTGGATCGAAGCGGATGGTCTCGGCGGCTTTGCCTCCGGGACGGTCAGCGGCGAGCGCACGCGCCGCTATCACGCGCTCCTGCTCGCGGCGACGACGCCCCCGACCGGGCGCTTCGTGCTCGTGAACGGCCTCGAAGCGTGGGCGGAGACCGCGAGCGGACGGTATCCGCTGTCGACGCATCGATATGCGCCCGACGTCGTCCATCCCGACGGCTCGCGGCGAATCGTCGACTTCGCCCGCGATCCGTGGCCGCGTTGGCGCTTCCGGCTCGAAGACGGCACGACGATCGAGCAGGAGATCCTCGTTCGTCACGGCGCGCCCGCGACCGTGATCGGATGGCGGACGCTCGGCCGGACCTCCTCGCTGCGGCTCTCCGTCCGCCTCCTCTTCTCGGGCCGCGACTATCACGCGCTTCACCACGAGAACGGCGCGTTCGCGTTCGCGCCGTTAACGGTTGACGGCCACCTCGCGTGGCGTCCGTACGCGGGGGTTCCGGGAACGGTCGTCGCCACGAACGGCGCGTACGCGCACGAACCGACCTGGTTTCGGAGCTTCCTCTATGCCGAGGAGAGCGCAGCGCGGCCTCGACGCGAGCGAGGACCTCGCTTCGCCCGGCGTGTTCGCCTTCGACCTCTCGGCGGGCGGCGGGGCGGCGATCGTGCTCGCCACGGAGGAGTCGCTCGCGAGCGTGGCGCCATCGACGACCTCGGTCGAAGCGGCGGTCGGGCGGATCCGCGAACAGGAGCGCGCGCGTCGCGAATCGCTGTCGACGCCGCTCGAGCGCGCGGCGGACGCGTACTTCGTGCGTCGCGGCACCGGCAAGACGATCGTCGCGGGCTACCCGTGGTTCACCGACTGGGGACGCGACACGTTCATCGCGCTCCGCGGCCTCTGTCTCGCGACCGGACGCCTCGACGACGCGCGTGCGATCCTCCTCGAGTGGTCCGGCGCCGTCTCGGACGGCATGCTCCCGAATCGGTTTCCCGATCGTGGCGAGACGCCGGAGTTCAACTCCGTCGACGCGTCGCTCTGGTACGTGATCGCTGCGCACGAGCTGCTGCGCGCCGCGGAAGCCGCGGGCCGGCCGCTCTCCGCCGGCGATCGGCGGCGTCTCGAGGCCGCGATCACCGCGATCCTCGAGGGGCACCTTCGTGGCACGCGCTTCGGGATCCACGCCGACGCGGACGGTCTCCTGGCGGCGGGTGTCCCGGGCGTGCAGCTCACCTGGATGGACGCGAAGGTCGGCGACTGGGTCGTCACGCCGCGGATCGGGAAGCCCGTCGAGATCCAGGCGTTGTGGCTCAACGCGCTCGCGATCGGCGCGCATCTCGGCGAGGGGTGGGGCGCGGCTCTCGAGCGCGGCAAGGCGGCGTTCGCCGAGCGCTTCTGGAACGAGAGCCCGGGCGCGCTCTACGACGTCGTCGACGTCGACCATCGACCGGGCGTCGTCGACGCGAGCTTCCGCCCGAACCAGATTCTCGCGGTCGGGGGCCTGCCGCTCGCGCTCATCGAGGGCGAGCGTGCGCGAAGGATCGTCGATGCCGTGGAGTCGCGACTGGTGACGCCACTCGGGCTTCGCTCGCTCGATCCCGCAGACCGTGCGTACGCGCCGCGGTATCGCGGCGGGCCGGTCGAGCGCGATGGCGCCTATCACCAGGGGACCGTGTGGCCGTGGCTCGCGGGCCCGTTCGTCGAAGCATGGGTGAAGGTCCGCGGCGGCACGCCCGCGGCGAAGGCGGAGGCGCGTGGCCGATTCCTCGCGCCGCTCCTCGCCCATCTCGACGAGGCGGGGCTCGGTCACGTCTCCGAGATCGCCGACGGGGATCCGCCGCACACACCGCGCGGCTGCCCGTTCCAGGCCTGGTCGATGGGCGAGCTTCTCCGAATCGATCGCATGATCCTTCGGTGAATCGCGCTCCCCCGGGCGTTCTGCTAGGGACGCCGGGCCGGTCGGGGGAAGAAGGAGCGAACGATGACGGATGTGACAAAGCTCCGAGCGGAGCTCGCGCAGCGTGGCAGCCGAGAAGCGGTCGAGCTCTTGGCGAAGGAGTCCGACGAAACGATCGCGAGCGTGCTCGCCGACGTGAATCCGAATGTGGCCGTCGGTCTCCTGTGGAGCCTTCCTGACGAGCGCCGCGAGCGCGTTCTCGCATTCGCGCCGGAGGAAAAGCGCGAGCAGTGGCTGCGGAACGACGAGTATCCGGAGGACACCGTCGGCCGATTGATGGATCCGCCGATCGCGATCTTCCATCCGGACGAGACGGTCGCCGAGGTGATCGCCAAGCTGCGCGAGATCGTCAAACGCGCGTTCGTCACCTACGGCTACGTCGTCGACTCCGCCGACAAGCTCGTCGGCGTCATCGTCTTCCGCGAGCTCCTCTTCGCGGACGCGAACGATCGCGTCGAGAAGATCATGCTCCGCGATCCCTATTCGCTACGCCCGGAGACGCCGCTCCTCGACGCGATGAAAGACGTCGTGCGCCGGCATTTCCCCGTTTACCCGCTGACCGACGCGAGCGGACGCCTCGTCGGCATCGTTCGCGGGCAGACGCTCTTCGAGCAACAGGCGTTCGAGATCAGCGCCCAGGCCGGAAGCATGGTCGGTGTCGGCAAGGAGGAGCGCCTGTCCACGCCGTGGCAACGGAGCCTCCTGTTCCGGCATCCGTGGCTGCAGTTCAATCTGCTCACGGCCTTCGTCGCGGCGGCGGTCGTCGGCGTCTTCGAATCGACGATCGAACGGATCGTGGTGCTCGCGGTCTTCTTGCCGGTGCTCGCCGGACAATCGGGGAATACGGGCTGTCAGGCGCTCGCGGTCACGCTCCGCGGGATGACGCTCGGCGAGCTCACGCCGGATCGTGCGGGCAAGCTCGTCGCCAAGGAGGCGTGGCTCGGCCTGCTGAACGGCCTCGGCACGGGGACGAGCGCGGGCATCGGTATGTTCGCCTACGCCTACTCCAAGGGCGACCCGAACGCGCTGATCCTCGGCCTCATCGTCCTGATGGCGATGGTCGGCGCATGCGTCTCGAGCGGCTTCTCCGGCGCGCTCGTGCCGATGACGCTCCGCCGCCTCGGCGCGGATCCGGCGACGGCCTCGAGCATCTTCCTGACGACCGCGACCGACGTCGCCAGCATGGGAATGTTCCTCGGCCTCGCGACGATGCTCATACCCTGACGGGGGCGCGCGGAGTGCGGGGGGCTGGCCTCGCTCCATGGCTCGCCGATCGTGCGTGTTTAGTCGGCAGTCGGGTGCCTGGTTCGCGGAAGTAAAGCGCAGTCCGCGCAGGTTGCTCGCCTGAAGCTGCTCGCTCCCAGCGGCGAGCCATGGAGCGAGCCAGGCACCCGACTGCCGGCGTAGGCCGCTGCTCGGCTGCGCTTTACTTCCGCGAGGCCAGCCCCCCGCACTCCGCGCGCCAGCGTGATGGCATGTTTTCATTGCCCGTCGCTCGTGCGCTCCTTACAGTGTCGGCTGCCACCCCTTGCGCCGCGTGAGAAGCGCGGATGCAAGCTCCGATCGCACCCGTCGTCATTCGGCTTGCGGACGATGCCTATCCGCGGTTGCTCCGCGAGATTCATGATCCGCCCCCGCTGCTCATGGTGCATGGGCGATTGGAGGCGACGGACGAGCGAGCTGTCGCCGTCGTCGGTTCGCGACATCCCAGCGAATACGGATTGATGACCGCCGAGCGCCTCGGTGGAGAGCTCGCCGCGGCCGGCGTGACGGTCGTCAGCGGGCTCGCGCTCGGTATCGACGGAGCGGCGCATCGCGGTGCGCTCGCGGCGGGGGGACGGACGATCGCGGTGCTCGGTTCCGGTCTCGATCGCATTTTCCCAGCGCAGCACCGCGAGCTCGCCGAGAGCATCGCGCGTCAGGGAGCAGTGGTCTCGGAGTTCCCGCTCGGCACCGAGCCCTATCCCGGGAATTTCCCGCGGCGGAACCGCATCGTCTCGGGTCTCGCGCGCGCCGTCGTCGTGGTGGAGGCCGGCGAGCGGAGCGGGTCGCTGATCACCGCTCGCCTCGCAGGTGAGCAAGGCCGCGACGTGTACTCGGTGCCCGGCGAGGTCTGCTTGGAACGCACGCGCGGCACCCATCGCTTGCTGCGGCAGGGCGCGGCGCCCGTCGAGACCGCGCTCGACGTGCTGCAGAGCACCTTCGGCGAGCGGCTCACCGCGGATCCCGACGGCAGCCCGACGCGGCGGCCGATCGCAGGCCTCGGCGACGACGAGCGCCGGTTGATCGATTGCTTCGACCGGACGCTCGTGCCGCTCGACCGGCTCATCGCGGCGAGCCGACTCTCCGCGGAGCGCGTGCTCGAGCTCCTGCTGACGCTCGAGGTGCAGGGGATCGTCCGGCGGCACCCCGGCCCGGCGTACTCGCTCGGACGCCGGCGACGCTAGGACGCCGAAGAGCGCTTGCCCTTCGGCTTCTTCGGCGTCTTCGCCTTGACGACGCGCTTCACGCCGAGATTCGGCTTCGCGGCGCCGCGGCGGACTCTCGCCGCCCGTCGCGGCGCGACACCGCCGGTCTCCGCGAGCCGCTCGCGGCGCTCCTCGAAAAGCTCGAGCGCGCGCTCCATCGTGATCGATTCGGGCGAATCTCCGCGACGGAGCGATGCGTTCGTCTCGCCGTCGGTGACGTACGGGCCGAACCGGCCTTGCTTGACGACGATCGGCCGATTCGAGGTCGGATCGGGTCCGAGCTCGCGAAGCGGCGCGCGAGCCGCGCCGCGAGCGCCGCGCCGTTGCTTCGGCTGGCTGAGGATCGCGAGCGCCTGCTCGAGCGTGATCGAGAAGATGAGGTCTTCGCTTTCGAGGCTTCGCGTCTCCTTGCCCTTCTGCAGGTACGGCCCGTAGCGGCCGTTCTGCGCGAGCACCGGCTCGCCCTCGTGCTCGCCGACGAGGCGCGGCTGGCTGAGGAGACGGAGCGCGTCGTCGAGGGTGATCGTATCGAGCGACATCGCGCGGAAGAGGCTCACGGTCTTCGGCTTTTCCTTCGAGCCCGGTTCGATCTCGCCGAGCTGCACGTAAGGACCATAGCGACCGTTGCGCGCGATGACCGGAAGCTCGACCTCGCTGCCGTCGTCCTGCCTCACCGTCGTCGTCCCGAGCGGGCGATCCTGGCTCGGTTGCGCGAGCAGCGCCTCGGCCTTCTCGAGCGTGAGCTCGTCCGGCGGGAGGTCTTCCGGGACGCCCGCGCGATCTTCGCCGCGCTCGATGAACGGTCCGTACTTGCCGACCCGGAGGATGACCGCTCGTCCGCTAGCGTCCTTTGCGAGCGGCACCGAGCACACCTCACGAGCGTCGATCTTCTCGAGGCGGTCGGCGACGAGGTCACGCAGGCCGAGCTCGCCGTTTCCGAGATAGAAGCGCTTGAGATACGGCCCGGACTTCGCGCCGCCACCCGCGATCTCGTCGAGATCGTCCTCCATGCGTGCCGTGAAGGCGTAGTCGACGAGCTTCTCGAAGTGTCGCTCGAGGAGCTGCGTGACGGCGAACGCCGTCCACGACGGCACGAGCGCGCTCCCGCGTTTGAAGACGTACCCGCGCCGCTCGATCGTGTCGATGATCGACGCGTACGTCGACGGCCGCCCGACGCCTTTCTCCTCGAGCGCCTTCACGAGGCTCGCTTCCGTGTAGCGCGCGGGCGGATTCGTCTCGTGCCCCTTCGGCTCGAGTCCGATCGCCTTCGGCCGGTCGCCGACTGCGAGCGCCGGCAGGATCTTCTGCTGATCGTCGAGCGCCGCTTCGGCGTCGTCGGCGCCTTCGACGTAGGCGCGCAGGAAGCCGGGGAACTCGATCACCCGGCCGCTCGCGGAGAATTCGACGTCGCGACCGCGACGATCGCGCGTGCCGAGTCGCACCGACGTGCTCTGGCCGCGCGCGTCCGCCATCTGGCTCCCGAGGGTTCGCATCCAGATCAGCTCGTAGAGCCGGTGCTCGTCGGGCGAGATCTCCGCCGCGAGCTCGTCGGGCTTGCGGAAAACCTCGCCCGCCGGGCGGATCGCCTCGTGCGCCTCCTGCGCGTTCTTCGCTTTCGTCTGCCAGGCGCGCGGCTCGGCGGGCACGAATTCCGGACCGAAGAGCTCGGTCGCCTGGCGGCGCGCCGCAGTGATCGCCTCGCGCGAGAGCGTGATCGAATCGGTGCGCATGTAGGTGATGAAGCCGCGCTCGTAGAGCGACTGCGCGAGCCGCATCGTCTTGTGCACGCTGAAGCGGAGCTTCCGGAGGGACTCCTGCTGGAGCGTCGAGGTCATGAACGGGGCGGACGGCGAGCGCCGCCAGGGCTTCTCCTCGACCGAGCGGACTTCGAAGTCGGCGCCGTCCAACGCGGCGACGAGCTCGCGTGCCGCGGTCTCGTCGAGCCGAGCGATCTCGTCGGAGGCGAGCGTGCCCGATGCGTCGAAGTCGCGGCCCGAGGCGATGCGCTTGCCGTCGAGCGCCGCGACATCGGCGGTGAACTCGCTACCGTCCGCGGTGAATCGACCCTCGACGTCCCAGTAGGACGCGGCGCGAAACGCCATGCGGGCGCGCTCGCGCTCGACGAGCATGCGCGTCGCGACGGACTGCACGCGGCCGGCCGAGAGTCCGCGCGTGATCCGCTTCCAGAGAACGGGCGAGATCTCGTAGCCGACGAGTCGATCGAGGATACGGCGAGCTTCCTGCGCGTCGACGAGCCGCTGGTCGATCGCGCGAGGATTCTCGACGGCGTGCTTGATCGCCGAGCGCGTGATCTCGTGAAACACCATGCGCTTGACGGGCACGCGCGGCTTGAGGACCTCGTTCAGATGCCAGGCGATCGCCTCGCCTTCGCGGTCTTCGTCCGTCGCGAGGTAGAGCTCCTTCGCTTCTTTGACGAGCTTGCGGAGCTTGGTGACCTGCTTCTGCTTGTTCGCCGGCACGACGTAGAGCGCTTCGAAATCGTTGTCGACGTCGACGCCGAGGCGAGCCCACGCTTTGCCGCGGTGGCTCTCGGGAATTTCCGCTGCACCGTTCGGGAGATCGCGCACGTGACCGATCGAGGACTCGACGACGTAGTCGCGGCCCAAGATTCCCGCGATGGTTTTCGCTTTCGCGGGCGATTCGACGATGACGAGCGGCTTCGGCATGGGCGGGCTCTAGATGAGGACCGCCCGTACCGCTGTCAAGCCGGGACCTCGGTAGATTGCCGGCGCGGGAGCGGATACAGCTCGTGAGATGAGCACGACCACGACGATCGTCGGGGGTGGCCTCGCGGGCTGCGAAGCAGCCTGGCAACTCGCTCGCCGCGGCGTCAAGGTTCGCCTTTTCGAGATGCGCCCGGTGCGTCGTACGGAAGCGCACCAAGGCGATCGTCTGGGCGAGCTCGTGTGCTCGAATTCGTTCCGCAGCGCATCCCTCGACGCCGCGGTCGGCCTCCTCAAGGAGGAGATGCGCCAGCTCGGCTCGATCGTGATGGAAGTGGCCGATCTCGCGCGCGTTCCCGCCGGCGGCGCGCTCGCGGTCGATCGCGAGATGTTCGCCGCCGAGCTCACGCGGCGGGTCGAGGCGCTTCCCGGAGTCGAGATCGTCCGCGAAGAGGTGACGGAGATTCCCGAAGGGCCGACGATCGTCGCGAGCGGACCGCTCACCTCGTCCGCGCTGTACGATCGGCTGCGCGCGCTCTTCGGGCGCGAGCAGCTCTACTTCTACGACGCGATCTCGCCGATCGTGACCGCCGAATCGATCGACGAGACGATCGCGTTCCGCGCGTCTCGCTAGGGCGACGGGGGCGACGACTACTGGAACTGTCCGCTCGATCGCGACCAGTACCACGCGTTCGTCGACGAGGTGCTTCGGGCGGACAAGGTCCCAACGAGAGATTTCGAGCGGTGCATCTATTTCGAAGGGTGCATGCCGATCGAGGAGATGGCGCGCCGCGGGCGCGAAACGCTCGCGTTCGGTCCGATGAAGCCGGTCGGGCTCACCGATCCGCGCACCGGCAGCCGATCTCACGCGGTCGTGCAGCTCCGGCGCGACAACCGGGAAGGCACGCTCTACAACCTCGTCGGTTTCCAGACGAAGATGACGTATCCCGAGCAGCGCCGCGTCCTCCGGATGATCCCCGGGCTCGCGAACGCAGAGTTCGTGCGCCTCGGCAGTCTCCATCGGAATTCGTACATGCACTCGCCGTCGCTGCTCCGTCCGACGCTGCAGTTCCGCCAGCGCGACGACCTCTACTTCGCCGGGCAGATCGTCGGCGTCGAGGGCTACGTCGAGTCCACGGCCGCGGGGCTTCTCGCCGGATGGAACGTGGCGCGCCAGCTCGCCGGCGAGACGCCGATCGTGCCGCCGCCGACGACGGCGCTCGGCTCGCTGCTCGCCTACGTGAGCGATTCGGAACGGCGCGAATTCCAGCCGATGAACGCGAACTACGGGCTCTTCCCGGCTCTCGCGAACCCGCCCCGCGGGCGCGAGAAGCGCAAGGCGCTCGCCGACCGAGCCGCCCGCGACCTGACGTCGTGGCTCGCGGCGCACTCTCACCTCTCCCCGTTGGGGAGAGGTCGCGCGCAGCGCGGGTGAGGGGGAGACGCCCTCGTTGAGCGAGGATCCGCACGGCGAAGTCGAAGCGGTTCTGCCGCGCGTTGCGAATCCCCGAGTCGCTCGCGCCGACTACGAAGCGCTCCTCGCCGCCGGCATCGTGCCTCCGCCGTCGATCCTCGAGCCGCTGCTCGTGGTCCTCGGCTCGAGCCGCGCGCTCGCGCGCGGCATCCTCGCCGGCGGCGCCGAGGCGATCGCGTTCCTCGAAGGGGCGCTCGCGCGCGACGCCGTGTCGGTCGCGGAGCACCTCGAGGCGCTCGAACGGGAGATCGGCGCCGATGTCGGACGCCCGGACTTGCCCGCGCTACTCCGGCGGTTCAAGCGGCGCGAGTTCTTGCGGATCGGTGCCCGCGATCTCACCGGGCGTGCCACCGTCGACGAGACGATGCGCGAGCTCTCCACGCTCGCCGAGGCGGCGGTCGAGATCGCCGTTCGTCACGCGCGAGCGCGAGCGCTCGCCGAGTTCGGCGCATTCGCGAACGGCGAGTCTCTTCGCTTCGTCGTGCTCGCAATGGGCAAGCTCGGCGGCGGCGAGCTCAACTACAGCTCCGACATCGATCTCGTGTACGTCCATCGCGGCGCCGACGGCGAGAGCGCGGGCGGCACGCGCGGCACGGCCGATGCCGGTGCCGTCGCGGCGCGCATCGCCGAAACGGTCACGCGAGCGCTCGGCGAGGTCACCGCCGACGGCTTCGTCTTCCGCGTCGACCTCCGCCTCCGGCCCGAGGGCCAGAACGGTCCGATCGTGAACTCGTTCGAGAGCGCGCTCACGTATTACGAATCCTGGGGCCAGACCTGGGAGCGCGCGGCGATGCTGAAGGCGCGGCCGGTCGGCGGTGACGTCGCCCTCGGTGACGAGTTCCTCGCCGAGATGGAGCCGTTCATCTATCGCCGATACCTCGACTTCGAGACGATCGAAGAGATCCAGGCGATGAAGGCGAAAGTCGACGTCGCGCAGAAAGCCGAACGGCTCGCACGCGACGTGAAGCTCGGGCCGGGCGGCATCCGCGAGATCGAGTTCGTCGTGCAGGTGCTGCAGCTCGTGCACGGCAGGCCGCGATCGGCGGCTTCGGCGCCGCTCGACGCTGGAAACGCTCACGGCCGCCGCGACTGCGGGCCTGATCGAGCCAGAGGAAGCCGAGCGACTGGCCTCGGCGTACCGTTTTCTTCGCGACGTCGAGCACAAGATCCAGATCGACGAAGAGCGGCAGACGCAACTCCTGCCGAGCGACGTCGAAGGCGAGCGCGAGCTCGCGCGCCGGCTGCGGATTCCGCAAGCGGACGGTCGCACCGAGGTCGCGCGCTTCCGCGCCGCGCTCGACGCGCATCGCGGCTTCGTGCGCCGCTCGTTCGAGCGGATCTTCCGCGGCGCCCGCCGGCAGATCGTCGACGAAGGCGAGAACGAGGCCCGCAAGCTCTTCGAGTCGGCCGACGATCCGGCGATGATCGAGCGACTTCGCGCGCTCGGATTTCGCGACGTCGCGGCCGCCGGCCGGCACCTCGCCGCGCTGCGCGACGGCCCGCCCGGCGCGCCGTCTTCGCCGCGACGGCGGAAGGCGCTCTACGCGCTCGCGCCCGCGCTGTTCGAGGAGCTCCGCGCTTCCGCGGATCCCGACGTCGCGCTCCGCCACATGGCGGAGTTCGTCGCCGCGGTCGGCGCGCGCTCGAGCTTCCTCGCGCTCCTCAACGAGAATCCGGAGACGCTCCGCCTCCTGCTCGGCTTGTTCGGCTCGAGCGAGCCGCTGTCGAGCTTCTTCCTGCGACATCCCGAGCTGATCGACAGCCTCGTCCGCGCCGATCTCGCGCGCGTGCGGAAGGAGCGACGGGAGCTCGTCGACGAGCTTCGCAGCCTCTTGCGGCGGCGGACGACTACGAATCGCAGCTCGATACGATCCGACGCTTCCGCAGCGAAGAGTTCCTGCGAATCGGCGTGAACGACATCCACGGGCTGCTCACGCCGTCGGACGTGCAGGAGCAGCTCAGCGATCTCGCCGAGGCGTGTCTCGAGGCCGCGGTCGCGGTGGCGACCGAACGGGTGCGGGAGCAGCTCGGTCCGTCGCCCGGTCGCTTCGCGGTCGTCGGCATGGGCAAGCTCGGCGGTCGCGAGCTCAACTACAACTCGGACCTCGATCTGATCTTCGTCTGGGATGCCTCGCCCGGTGCGAGCGGCGAGGTGTCCCCCGGCGAGTACTTCACCAAGCTCGCGCAGCGCCTCTTGAGCGTGTTGCAGATGACGACGCGCGAAGGCTTCGCCTATCGGATCGACACGCGGCTTCGCCCGTCGGGGTCACAGGGACCGCTCGTCTCGTCGCTCGAGTCGTTCCGCGAGTACCACCGGACGAGCTCGCACGTCTGGGAGCGCCAGGCGCTGATCCGTGCGCGCGTGGTCGCCGGCGAGCCGGAGCTCGGCGCCGCCGTGCAGGCGATCGTCGAGGAGTTCGTCTACGGCAAGGGGCTCGACGGACGACGAGCGCGACGAGATCGCGCGCCTGCGCGCGCGCATGGAGCGCGAGATCGCGCGCGAGACGCCGACCCGGTGGAACCTCAAGACGGGCCGCGGCGGCCTCGTCGACGTCGAGTTCGTCGTGCAGATGCTGCAGCTCCGTGCACGGGCACGACCATCCCGTCCATTCGCAGCGCCGCATCGAGGCCGCGCTCGAGGCGCTCCATCGCGAACACATGCTCTCGGACGACGACTATCCGGCGCCTCCGTCGACGGCTACGCCTTCCTGCGCATGTCGAGAGCCGGCTCCGGCTCGAGAGCGAGCAGGCCGTCGAAGCGATCGAGCTAGACGATCCCGATCTCGAGCCGCTGGCACGAAGCTCGGTTTCGAGGGCACCGGCGAAGAGGCGAGGTGCGCGTTTCGTCGCGCCCTCCAAGGCATCCGCGAGCAAGTGCGAGCGGTCCACGCCGAGATCTTCGAAGGCGGTCGTCACTGACGGCTTGCAAGATCGCCATTCGACGAAAGTCGAATAGGGCAGCGAACACAGTCCTGCTACCCTACGCACCCCACTGGGTGAGAAGGAAATCGTGTCATTCGGATCGACACCGCGGCGACGAGACGGATCGGCAAGCGCCGTGAGCGCACCCGTTGGATTCACGTTGGTCGAAGTCCTGGTCTCGATCGTGCTTCTCTCGATCGGAGCCCTCGCCGCGGTGCAGATCCAGCGCTACTCGACAATGGCGAATCAATCGGCTTTGAATCGTGAGGTCGCCGGCGCCCTTGCCCGTCAGCTTCTCGAATCGGTCGAGCGCGTTCCTTTTCCCGACCCACCTGACGGCGGCACCTTCGCAGGCTGCCTCGACGACACCGGCGCGAGCTATGTGAGTCCTTGCGCCGCGCTAAGCCCGGCGAATCCTTTGAGTCCTCAGGGGGGGAATGACCCGACCCGGGGATTTTTCTTTCGCACCTGGCAGGTGACCCAGTCCGCTTCGGGCGACCCCAACGAGCCGCAGTTTGCGACCGTCCATGTGCGCGTGTCGTGGAATCAGGCCGGCCGCAACGAGCGTGTAGAGATCGCTTCGGTCAAAGGATGGGTGCGCTGAGATGAAGGTTGGGCGGTTCGATTCCGCTGGTTTCAGCTTGCCCGAGCTACTGGTCACGATCGTCGTGTTCGCGGTCATCATGGGCATCGCGGGCGTCCTGTTCGCGAGCGGCGTCAAGGTGTTCACTCGCGAGGTAACGGCGGTCACACAGCAAAACGATCTAGCGGCTGCAAAGAGTGTCTTGCTCGACGACCTGTCGATCGCCGGCTACGGCGTCGGGCCAACGACCAATCCGATCGCCGTCGCCGACAGCACGACCGACAATACCGACAGCATCGAGATTCTCGGCGACACCGATTCCACCTTCGAAGAAGACGGCATCATCGAGAGGATTTGTTACGACGTCAGCGGTGGCGACCTGCGGCGCAGCCTGCAACCGTCCGGCAGCGCCTGCGGCAGCGGGCCAGGGGGGTGGCAGGTGCTCGCCTCCGATGTCATCGAGTTCAATCTTGCATTCTTCAATTCGGCCCGTACCCCGAGCACCTCGGACACGGACGTAACGACGGCGGGGCTCCAGTGCTGGCCGCCGCCTCCGGTGGTAGGCGTGGTACCAACACCGGTTCCGAACACAACTTGTTACATACGCGTGACCCTCACGGCGAGGGAAACGATCCGCCAGCAGGTCGTGCAAAGACGGCTGACCGGTGAGGCCGCGATACGCAACTAGAGGTCTGGAGCCTTCATGGAAATCGTGAAATCGCAGCGGGGCGTGGCGTTGGTAGTGTCGCTCCTCCTGATGCTGGTGCTCGTGCTGATTGGCGCGGGTCTGGCAATCTCGAGCCGCGCGGCGGCGTCAATGTTTCGACCAGCTTTCGTAACCAGCAGACGGCGTTCGAGTCGGCGCTCGCGGGTCTCGAACACGGACGCGAGGCGGTTCGGGCCCACCAGTTCGTTTATAGCCAAGGCCCACCTGCGCCGGCGGACGGCGACGTCTTCACCAACCTGTTGACGGCCGCAGCCGACGGCGGCTCGCTCACGGACTCCGTAGATCTCGCGAACTTCAACGTCGGCGGGGTAACGACGAACGGCTTCACGGGAACTCCCGACAAGCCGGTTCTCGCCCACGACGGGACGCCGATCGTTGCCGGGGGCATCGCCGGAGTCGGCGGCGCCTCGTACCGCACCTTCGTCACGAACGATGCGGGCGAAGTTGCGAGCAATGCCACCGACGCCAACCGGGCGATCACGCTGACTGCGTTCGGCAGCGACGCCGCGAGCCGGGGCTTTTCCGTCGTCCAGGGGGTATACGAGCCGAGGCAGGTACCTGATATTGAAATGGACCCGGGTCTGGTGTTGCCGGGACCAGACGTCGTTTTCCACGGGCCGAACAGCAACGCCGCCGCATTCGACGGTGACGGGGGCGATCCCCCGTGCTTTCCGGCGATCGCGGTGACCACGAACGCTGCGCGTGACGATCTTCTCGACGATGACGACGGAGACGGGATCAGGACCTCGCGACTCGGCAACTACGACACCTGTAATCCGGGGGGGATCGGGCCATCGAATCTGGACGGCACGACGCTGCCGCCCTCGATCGAAAACATCCTCCACTCGGAGGCGGGGCGGCCCAATCCCTATGACGGCTCGTTCTACGATCCGTTGCTCAAGGATCCGTGTCCGGTGGGAGTCACCGATCCCACCGGCAGATGCGACGCGGACCCCTTCTACATCACCAGTGTCAGTTACTATAACGGCATCCGAACCACCTATGAGGGATTTGCCGACTATCTCGTTGGCCCAGCCGGAGGCGGCGGCACGAGCGCTGTAACGCTCGATCGCTCGAACCTCGGGACCGAGGGCGCGCCACGGATCACGGTGGCCAGCGGCAATGACATAACGGTTGGACCTGGAGACTTCGGTGGCGTGCTGGTCATCACGCTCAATTCCACGACGAATTGGGTGAGGGTCCACGGAAATTTCTCGTTCACGGGCAACATGTACATTCTCGGAAACGCAGAATGCTACGGACCGGCCAAGGCAATGGGGTCTACTGCGGTGGTGTAGTCCTCGCCAATACGAGAGCTCCTTGGGGAACGGACGCGAATGGTATCGTTCGGGTCGGTACTCCGACGCTCGACATCGCCGGGGGCGGAAACGGACTGACCACCCCCGCCAACGTGGCTAGCTGCGACTTCGCGACGGATCCCAACTATCTCCGCTGGGGCAACCCGCTGAACCGCATCTCATTCCAGCAATTGCGATGATTCGGTGAACCGAAAGCGATCGAAAGGCTACTCCGTCGTTGAATTGATGGTGGTGGTCGTCATCGCCGCCATCCTCCTCGCCATCGCCATTCCTCAGTTCAACGGCTTCCGGCTTTGGTGGGCGTTCAACGCAGCGACCGAGAACGCCCAGCAGATGCTCGATCGGGCTCGTTGGCGGGCGATCAATAGCGGGCGCCTGACCCGGGTCACTCTAACTGGCAGCGTCCTAGAGTTGCGCGACGACGCTACCGGCACCGTTCTGTCGACGATCAACTTGGCGGACAACCTCGTCACCGCGACGCAGACGAACTTCCCCATCACGTTCGACTCCCGCGGTTTCGTCGGCGGTACGACCCGAGCCTCAGGATCCAGAATTCCCGCGGAGATCGCACCCTGACGATCAACCCCTTGGGCCGGGCGTCATAGTCCCGCGGTATGGCTCGAACTTCTCGAGGTCCTCCGCAATTTGCTTGAAGTGTCCAGGTCCGGGACCTCGCAGAGCAAGCTTGGCAAGCGCGAGCTCAACTATAGTCGGATCTCGACCTCATCTTCGTGTGGGATGCGCCATCCAGGGTGGGCGCCGTCGTCTCCCCGCGCGAGTACTTCGCGAAGCTCGCGCAGCGCCTTTTGAGGCGCGCTGGAGGTGACGACACCGCGAGGGCTTCGCCTACAAGGTAGATACGAGGCTTCGCCCGTCGGGATCGCAAGGCCCGCTCATGTCCTCGCTCGACGTCTTACGCGAGTACCACCGGTCGAGCTCGCGCGTCTGGGAGCGCCAGGCGCTCATCCGTGCGTGCGTCGTCGCCGGCGAGCCGGAGCCCGGCGCCGCCGTGGCAGGCGAACGTCGAGAAGTTCGTCTGCGGCAAGGGTCTCGCCGACGACGATCGCGCCGAGATCGCGCGCCTGCCGGAGCGAATGGAGCGCGAGCTCGCCCGCGAGACGCCCACCCGCTGGAATCTCAAGACGGGTCGCGGCGGCCTCGTCGACGTCGAATTTGCCGTGCAGATGATGCAGCTGCGGCACGGGCACGACCATCCCGCGATTCGCGAGCGCCGCACGAAGGCGAGCAGGCCGTCGAGATCGTCGACCTCGAAGATCCGGACTTGGACGCGCTCGCTCGGCGCCTCCGGTACGAAGGCGCCGCCGCCGAGGCTCGCCGTGCGCTCGACGTCTATCGGCGGATCACCGAATGATCAGTAGTCCTTCCAGGACACACGAGTCGAAAGGCCGCCGAAGCCACCGTTGATCGTCATCGCCGGCGGCAGGGTCGGGACGCTGACGATCGAACTGTTGCCCTGAGCCGTCATCGAGCCGACGATGATGTTGCTCTGCATGTTGAGGCCGCCCTGGAGATCCAGGTGCTGGTTGATCGCGTAGACGACGCCGTCGATTCGGCTCGTCGTGATGTCGCCGCCCTGGAGGCACACTTGGCTGTCCGGGCTCGTCGCACAGCGAGTGGCGTTCGTGTTCGGGAAACAGCGATCGTCGAAGATGGCCATGCCTTGGTAGGGGCCCGAGCGCGGCGAGACGAGTCTGACCGACGGATTTGAGGTGAGGTTGACGGGCTTGTAGGCTCCGGCTCCGGTCGGCGTCGTCGGATTTCGCGTGTTGTAGATCATCACGCCACTCGTGGCCACGAGGGTCCCGTTGCCGCAGTTAATTCAAGCCCACCGCCCGCATGATGTAGATGCCGGCATTCATCGTCACGGTGCGGTTGTTCCGGATGCGAATGCCGCCGTAGTAGATGCCGGGGTCGAGCGTCGCGCCGTCCGCGGGCTCCAACAACGCCGGGCTCGCGGCGGTTCCCGAGCGGATGTCCGTCATGGTGACGGGGCAGGAGCCGGCCGAGGTGCCGGGGCATCCGGTCGAGGGGCGTCCCGACACATGGCGCCGAAGCACGGGGGATCGAGCCGATCCAACGGATCCGGGATGGCCGGAGCTCCCGTGAACGGTGCCGGGATGTACGTCGGTTGGCCATCCACGTCGCCGACGACGTTGATCTGCCCATCGGCGCTCACCAGGTTGTTGTTTCCGCCCTCGATCGCCTGTGAGCAGCTCGAGTTGTTCTGGATTCCCGAGTTCACCGTCACCGAGACGGTGCCGTTCATGCTGATGCCGGACGGGGGGGTGCAACCCGTCTTGTAGACACCTACGGACGGCAAGCCGGTGTGTGCCTCGGCGGATACCGTGATCGTCCGCTGCGCGTCGCCGGAGATCCCTGTCGACGTGATGTCGAGGATCGGCCAGTTGCCCGTCGCGGTTCCGCGACGGATCGCGCCGTACGCCGAGCATCCGGTGGGCAGCGTCCCGGACGTCGGGCAGAGGTTCCAACCGATCTTGAGGATCCGATCCGTGGGCGAGCTCGCCACCGAATACGGCACCGCGGCGCGCTCGGTGGTCGCCTGAACGGAGGGCGTCGTCACTCTGGAATTCGCGGAATCCCAGGCCGTCGCTGTCCCGTCGTAGAGAATCTGCGCGTGCCAGTTCAGATCCGAGTCCCTCGGCGCCAGAGGGTTTCCGCTGGCGTCAAACCCCGCGAACGCCTGGTTGAACGTGTTGCCGTCGACCGTGACGCTGCTTTCGCCGAGATAGGAGAGGCGACGCAGGGCCTCATGGATGCCCGCCTCCGCGAGGAACAAGGAGCGCTTTTCGTCCCTGAGGTTCGACACCACGCGGACGTCGGTCGCCGTCAGGCTCGCTGCGACGATCCCGCTGACGGTGAGTACAAGCAGAAACACGAACACGATTGCAAGCGCGAGCCCGCTTTCCCCAATGTCACGTCTTTCTTTCGCAGATGTCACTTAACCTCCTATATCTCACGTACATTTCTTGTTTCGTAGTCGCACGCTGGTGGACTCTGTCCGAGTGACCGGTAAACCGGTGATGACACCACGACTGGCGGTCAACGTTACGTCTACACGGACGATGTCCCTTCGATTGGTGATCGGTGTGGCAAGCGGTCCCGTCACGGCGCACACCGTCGTTGCACTGCCACTGAAGTACTGCATCGTAAGCGACGTGATGAAGCTCTGCGAGTACCTCGCAGCTAGCGTTCGCGGCAGTACAAATTTCTAACGTGTTGTTCGCACCGTTCCGCCGAAACTCCTTTGCTTCAGGGGTGCCGTCGTCGTTCGAGTCGGTTTGGAAGTCGATCCTACTAGCGTCGCCGTAAGTGATGACATCGTAGCTTGCTGGAGTGTTGAGGAGGTCTCGACCTGCGGACCTTAAGTCTCGTTCCATCTGTTCGAGTGCCGCTCGCAGCGCCTGCGAGGTCTCGATCTCGATCTCGTTGCGCCGGATGGTGCGTTGCTGGTCGAGGTAGAACGAGGTGAACCCGCCGAGCACGATGACGCCCACGAGCACGATGACGATGAGCTCGAGCAGCGTGAAGCCCGAACGCTGATCAGGGAACTTTGTAGTAGGTGACGAGCTGGACATACACCGAGTCGTTGTTGACGTGGTCGACCGTCATCGTGATCTTCTTGATGCCGGTGACCGGAATGTTGTTCTCGACCACCCATTGCACGGCGAATGGGCCGCCGGTCGTGCCGTTCTCCCTCAGTGGCGACCCGGCCGCCGTATGGGTGCCGGCCGTCAGTAGGGCATTCGTCGCCGGGTTTGGGAGCGCTTTCAGACGTTCGATCTGCCGCTCGGCGAGCGTGGCCGCCGCGGAGAGCGAGTCCGCCGTGATTCGCTGATGGAACGAGTTCAGGCCGAGCGTGCCGAGAGCCAAAACCATGATGACGCCGATCACGGCAGCGACGAGGAGCTCGATCAGCGTGAATCCGCGCTCGCGATTACGGCGCATCAGCTGATCCTGATTCTTCCGGTGCTCGTGACGATCACCTGACGCGTACGGGTGAACTTGGAAGTGAGAGTGATCGTCGAAACCGTGTCCACGACTCCCCGGGGCGTGAACACGATGTTGGCGGTGGAGGCGACGGTGAGAGAGTCGACGTCATCGACCTTTCGCGCGGTCTCGATCAAGTCGAAAGTCGCAGCATTGCAGTTCGAGCTGCTCGCGCTCGACTTTCGTACCTGGAAGGATTTGGCAGGCACCGGGCTGTCGAACTTGACCTGGAAACACTTTCCCTCGGCGATCGCCCGAAATCGCACCTTTTGGATGTCAGCCATGAGACGGCGGGCAGCGCCGTCGAGGCGGTAGTGGTCGAGTAGCGGGCCGAGCCGCGGCCAAGTGACGGCAACGAGGATGCCCGCAACGATGAGCACCACGGCGAGCTCAAGCAGCGTGAAGCCGCGCTCACCGGCAGCGTCACCCGTCACACGGGTTACCCCAACCTTGCTCGTAACCAGGTCCCCCTCAAGCTTTGCAATTCCAAAAAGTACCACGGGGCCCAGGCTCGCGCCAATAAGCGTTGCCGCCATTCGCGGTGGGGTCCGGAAATGCTACTTTCGGCAGTCGAGGAACGGTGATGCGATCCGTCAAACAGGCGCTGGTTGCCGCGGCCTTGCTACTTCCTGGCGCGGCCGTCGCTCAGATGCCGAAGTGGCAAACTCCTGACGGTCAGATCTATTTCGGCACCAACCCGCCGCCCAGCAGTGAGCGCGTCGGCGAGGTCGAAGCTGCGGTGGCGTCGCCGGATCCGGCGCGCGCCGTTCCCGATCCCGCACCACCGTCGGTCGAAGAAGCCCCCTCTTCGGACGCCCAAGAATCCACGAGCCGTGAGCTCAGCGAGCGTCAGAAAGCTGCGAAAGCGGCGTGGGAATCGTCGATGGCCGAGAACCCGCTGGGAACCATGAAGCACGCCTACCTCGACGCGTGCCGGGAACAAGGGACGAAGGGCGAGAAGACGGATTGGTTGCTCGTCGAGGCGTGCTCGAGCTCAAGCTTCGATCGCGAGCAGTAGTTTCGTCTGGCGCCGACGAAGGTCGATGACCCTCAGCTGCCTTTTTCTTCGTCCCGACGCGCAAGCAGAAGGCCGAGCTGCAGCCGGGACGTCACCCCGAGCTTCCGGAAGACGACCGTCAGGTGCGCCTTCACGGTCGCCTCGGTGATCGAGAGCCGGGTGGCGATCTCCTTATTGCTCACGCCGTCGAGAACGAAACGAGCGATCTCCGTCTCGCGCCGGCTGAGCGAAGGCGTGCGCGGGACACGAAGCGGAGTGCCGAAAGCGGCGCGCGTCACGCGGCTGCCGCCGTCGAGAAGAAGCCCGGAGAGGATGCGACGCGGGATCCAGTGCTCGTCGCGCATCACGGACTCCGAGATGCGCGTGATCATCGCGCCGTCGAGATCGTGGTGAACGTAGCCCCACGCACCGGAGCGCGCGGCGGCGAGCGCTTCGCTGTCGGCGAGATGTCCGGAGACGATGATGATGCGCGTCGATGGCGACGACAGCGCGAGCTGTCCGACCGCGCGCATGCCGCCGAGCTCCGGCAAGTTGATCTCGAGGAACAACACCGCCGGCTGCAGCGTCGAGAGCATCGAGCGCAAGCTGCTGCCGCTCGTCACGCGTAGCGGGATCAACCACTCGGGAAGCCCGCTGGACCAACGCTGCAGACGATCATCGACGGCGCTCGCGAGACCGACGACGCGCGTCTCGTTGATGCCCGTGACACCGTTCGATGAGACACTCGCGAGCGCAGCGCGCGCGGGTGCGATCGAGCGTTTGCCGTCTCCGGTATTCATCGCGCTCTCACTCCGAGAGTTCGACGTCCGTCGAAACTCTTCGTCTCCGATCGCCACGTTCGACCTTCCGTTCTGCAGCTCCACGACGAACGATCGCCGCGGAGTCGCGTCCCCCAACGCACTCGAGCGAAAGAAAATGGCCCCAATCTCATACTTCGGTATCGGCAACCATACTCTGAAGCGGATCGAGCCGCCAAGAGAATTTCGGGAGGCGGCGCCTAGGATCCGTGTCCCTCATGACGCGAAGCGTCGGCGAAGTTGGGTGATCACCAGCGAGACGCGATCGCGGACGCCCGTCTTCGCGTAGATCGACGTCAGGTGGTGGCGCACGGTCGCTTCGCTGATCTCGAGCCGCTCGGCGATCGCTTGATTGCCGAGACCCTCGCACACGAGGCCGACGATCTCGCGCTCCCGGGCGGTCACCTTGTCGAAGCCGTGGTGCGGCTCGACGCGGCTCCGGGCGCGGCCGAGAATGCGCGTCAGAGCGCGGCGCTCGGCCGGCGACAGCGTCGCGACTTCCAGCGTGAGGAAGCTCGGCCCGGCTTCGCTCGTGGCCGCGTCACTGCCCACGATCTCGACGATGATCGATTGCGCGCGCTGGGGGCTGCGCCCGACAGCGTGACCCGAGCCACGACCCGACATCATCTAGTCGCTCGCCTACCACCGCCTGCAGGATCCTGACTAGACTTTAGTCGATCATTTCGCGTAAAAGCTCGCCTTTCCTCGAATCCGACTCTGGTGGTTTCGAGGGCCATGCTGCTAGAGTCCGCCAAGTGGGAGGGTCCTCCGGTCCAATGAACCTAGGGCCTAAAGCGCCGACGTCGGAGGGGGTGCCGACGCCGCCTGTAGCGCCTGCGCCAGGCGGGCGCGACCCTCGACCATCGTCGCGGTTGGGTGAGCTCCTCGTGCGGCTCGGTCTCGTCACGCCGGGCCAAGTCGGCGAAGCCGTCAACCTGCAGCGGACCGAGCACCACAGCCTGGTCGAGAGCCTCGTCAAGCTCGGCTTCATCGATGGCGAAGCCGTGGTGCTCCATCTCCAGCGCGAGTATCGGCTGCCTCGCTTCGACCTCGAGACCGCGGACCCGCCCGAAGAGGTGCTGCGTCTCGTTCCAGAGCCGCTCGCGCGCAATCACCTGCTGATTCCGATTCAGCGTGACGGCGCCACGCTCACGGTCGCCGTTGCGGATCCGACGAATCTCGCGGCGCTCGATCAGGTGCGGTTCTCGACGGGCTGCGCGCTCCGCATCGTGCTCGCGTCGTGCCGCGCGATCCAGACCGCGATTCGAGCGCCTCTACGGCGAGGCGAAGCTCTACTACAGCGGCGTGCTCGCCGAGCTCGACGACGAGAACCTCTCGGTCGTCAGACGCGACAAGGAGATCGACACCAAGAAGCTCCTCGTGGCGAGCGAGGAAGCGCCGATCGTCAAGCTCGTCTCGGCGATCATGGTCGACGCGATCTCCAAGCGCGCGAGCGACATCCACATCGAGCCGTACGAGAAGGAGGTCCGCGTCCGGTTCCGCATCGACGGCGTGCTCTACGACATCACGTCGCCGCCGCAGCGCTTCCACGGCGCGCTCGTCTCGCGCATCAAGATCCTCGCCTCGCTCGACATCTCGGAGCGCCGGCTGCCGCAAGACGGCAGCATTCGCATCCGGCTCGCGGCGGGCAAGGAAGTGAACTTCCGCGATCTCCGTGCTGCCGACGTCTTGGGGCGAGAAGGTCGTCCTGCGAATTCTCGACAAGGCGGAGACGCCGTTGCAGATGGCGCAGCTCGGGCTCCGCGACGAGGTGCTGCGGAGCGTGAATTGGGCCATCACGCGCCCGCACGGCATGCTGCTCGTCACCGGACCCACGGGCAGCGGCAAGACGACGACCCTGTACGCCGCGCTCACCGAGCTCAACGATTCTTGCCGGAACATCTGCTCGGCGGAGGATCCGATCGAGATCAGCTTGCGCGGCGTCAACCAGGTTCAGGTGAACGACGGCATCGGCCTTTCGTTCGCCACCTGCCTGCGCTCGTTCTTGCGGCAGGATCCGGACGTCATCTTCGTCGGTGAGATCCGCGACTTCGAGACGGCGGAAATCGCGGTGAAAGCCGCGCTGACCGGCCACCTCGTGCTCTCGACCCTTCACACGAACGACGCGCCCTCGACGCCGAACCGACTGCTCGACATGGGCGTCGAGCCGTTCCTCGTCGCTTCATCGTTGAAGATGGTGATCGCGCAGCGGCTCGTGCGCCTCATCTGCGCCGCCTGCAGACGACCGACGGACTCGGCGCCGCTCTCTGCCTTGATCGAGATCGGGTTCACCACGCAGGAAGCGAAGTCGCTGACGCTCTACCACGGCGTGGGCTGCGACGAATGCGCGGGCACGGGTTACCGCGGTCGAACCGCGATCTTCGAGTGCATGCCGATCGACGACGCCATGCGCGAGGTCATCCTCGAGCGCGCGTCGACGGGCAAGGTTCGTCAGGCCGCGCGCCGGCGCGGTATGGCGACGCTCGCCGAGGCCGGCCTCGATCGGGTGCGCGAGGGAGTGACGACGATCGAAGAAGTCCTGCGGGTCATTACAGCTGATTAGCCCGATGGAGGACGATACCGGGATTCCGGAGATCGATCCGTACGAGACTCCGCTCGAGCTTCTTCGTCAGGTTCCCATCGCTGTCGCCGCTCGCTTCTCCGTCTTCCCGCTCGGGAAGGACACCGAGGGGCGCTTGCTCCTCGCGAGCAACGACCTCCTCGCGCCGAGCGAGGTGCAAGAGATCGAGCAAGTGCTCTCGCACCCGGTGGAGATGTGCCTGGCGACGCAAGCCGACGTCGCCTTCGCGATCCGCCGCGGCTACGAGCGGCTGACCGGCGAGCCGCCGACCCGACCGGATCGTCCCAAGATCGGCGCTCGTCTCCTCGAGCGCCGGATGATCGACGCCGACCAGCTCGCTCACGCGCTTCACGTCCAGCGGCGATCGTACGCGCGGCTCGGGGATCTCCTGATCGAGCAGGGCGCGATCTCGGCGGAGGCGCTCGCGCAAGCGCTCCCGGAGTTTCTGGTGGTTGCGAAAGGGCGGCTCGGAGACTTCCTCGTCGAACGCCGCTACGTCACGCGGGAGCAGGTCGATCGTGCGCTCGAAGAGCAGCGACAGCGGTCGCCCCGCCTCGGTGAGCTCCTCATGCGTCTTGGACACATCACCGAGCCGCTCGAGGAAGAAGAATAGGTTGGGACGCGCTGCGCGTTCTACCGGCCGGTCGCGTTGACAGAGGAGGGCGATCCGACTACGCCCCGATCCCCGGAGTCTCGTCGTGCAGAAATCCGAAAAGATCTGGATGGATGGTCAGTTGATTCCGTGGGAGGAGGCCAAGGTCCACGTCCTCACGCACACGCTGCATTACGGCTACGGCGTCTTCGAGGGCATTCGTTGCTACGAGACGACCGACGGGCGCTCGGCGATCTTCCGCCTGCACGAGCACGTCGAACGGCTGTTCCAATCGGCGCACATCCTCGGGCTCGAGCTACCCTTTTCACACGACGAGATCAGCCGCGCGTGCATCGACACGGTTCGCGCCAACAAGCTCCGTGAGTGCTACATCCGCCCGCTCGTCTTCATCGGCGACGGCGAGATGGGCGTCGCGTCGGCGATGACGAACCCGATCCGCGTGAGCATCATCACCTGGCCGTGGGGCGCGTACCTCGGCGACGAGGGCCTGCAGAACGGCATCCGCGTGCGGACGTCGTCGTTCCAGCGCTTCCACGTGAACACGCTGATGACGAAGGCGAAGGCCGTGGGGCACTACGTGAACTCGGTCCTCGCCGCACGCGAGGCGCGACACGCGGGCTACGACGAGGCGCTCATGCTCGACACCGACGGCTTCGTCTCCGAGGCGAGCGGCGAGAACGTCTTCATCGTTCGCCGCGGCGCCGTGAAGACGACGCCGCTCACGTCGATGCTCGAAGGCATCACGCGGCAGTCGGTGATCACGCTGCTCCGCGAGGCGAACGTCTCCGTCGTCGAGGATCGCTTCACGCGCGACGAGATCTACATCGCGGACGAGCTGTTCTTCACCGGCACGGCCGCAGAGGTGACGCCCGGTCGCGAGCTCGACGATCGGCGGATCGGCACCGGCAAGCCCGGGCCGATCACGAAGATGGTTCAGGAGCGCTTCTTCGCCATCCTGAAGGGGAAGAGCACCGAGCACCAGGAGTGGCTCACCTACGTGTAGAGGGGGCTCCCCCTCACCCGGCGCTTCGCGCCGACCTCTCCCCAACGGGGAGAGGTGAGAACGCTGCCGCTACCGCTTGGTGACTTGCTGGGTAGGCTGCTTGTTCGTCTTCGCGCGCTCGACCAACGCCGCGCGCTGATACTCGCGGCGGTACTTGAGCACGCGCGCGACGTACGAGCGCGTCTCCGGAATCGGCGGGATGCCGCGGTAACGGTCGACGTGCCCTTCGCCCGCGTTGTACGCGGCGAGCGCCATGGAGACATTGTCGCCGTAACGATCGAGGAGCTCGCGGAGATGCTTCACGCCGCCGCGGATGTTCTCCTCGGGCGCGTGGATGTTGCGGACTCCGTGACGCCGAGCCGTCGTCGGCATGAGCTGCATGAGACCGCGCGCGCCGGCCGGTGAGAGCGCGCGCTGGTTGAAGCCCGATTCGGCGCGGATCACGGCACGAACGAGCGTCGGATCCACGTCGAACTTGTCGGACATCGTCTGGATGATCGACTCGTAGTTGCCGGCGTGCTTGGCGTAGCTCGAGGGCTTCGGCTGCGAGCGCGTGAGCTTCTCGACGGACGCGTCCATGTGAAAGAGGATCGCACCCGGAACTTTCGAATTCGTGAAGTGAAAGACGCCTTGCGCGTCCTTGTAATAGTAGACGTCGGCAGCCGCGGCCGCTGGCATCGAAACCAGCGCCACGACCACGGCTCGCCCTACGAACTTCTTCGCGATACCCGCCGCAACCGCGCGTCGCATCTTCACCCCTCGACAGCACCGAACCCGCTCGAACAACGCGGAGCCGGGCAACTGCGAACGTCGGAACCCTGAATGTGGAGACTTCCTATAGAGTAACAGACAAACGGCCGCAACGAAAAATCACGAGCCGAGATCGCAGGATACGGCGCCGCGGTGCGGCAACGTGAATCATCGGTTACCCGCGGACGAAGCGCTCGTACTCCCGCACGTCGTCTGGGCTGCCGACGATCACCGAAACGCGGTCGTGAAGGCCGTTCGGCTGAATGTCGAGGATCCGCTCCTTGCCGGTGGTCGCGAGGCCGCCCGCTTGCTCGGCGATGTACGCGATCGGTGAGGCCTCGTAGAGGAGGCGGAGCTTGGGCTTCGGCTTCGCCGGATCCGAGACGTCCGGCGGATAGAGAAAGATGCCGCCGTAGAGGAGCGTGCGGTGGAAGTCGGCCACGAGCGCGCCGATATAGCGGAGGGAATAGGGGCGATTCGTCGCCTTGTCCTTCTCCTTCAGGTGCTGGACGTACTTGCGCGTGCCCTCGTCCCAGGCCCGCTCGTTGCCCTCGTTGGCGCTGTAGATCTTGCCCTTCTGCGGGATCCGGATGTCCTCGTGGGAGAGCAGGAACTCGCCGAGGGAAGGGTCGAGGGTGAAGCCGTGAACCCCGCTGCCGGCGCTGTACACGAACATCGTGCTCGAGCCGTAGACCACGTAGCCGGCGGCGACCTGATCGCTGCCCTTCTGCAGGCAGTCCTCGAGGGATCCGTCCGGCCCCGGCGTGCGCTTGCGATGGACGGAGAAGATCGTGCCGACGCTCGCGTTCGCGTCGATGTTCGACGAGCCGTCGAGCGGGTCGAAGAGCAGCACGTACTTCCCCTTCGGGAAGTGGTCCGGGATCGGAATGATTTCCTCGGACTCCTCCGAGGCCATGCAGCAGAGGTGACCGCCGTGGTCCATCTGCTCGAAGATCCGGCGCTGCGCGTAGTCGTCGAGCTTGGTGACCCGCTCGCCCTGGACGTTCACTTCGCCGGTCAGGCCGAGGACATTCGCCAGGCCCGCGCGGTTCACCTCACGCGAGATCATCTTGAAGGCGAGGATCAGGTCCCAGAGAAGCGTGGTGAATTCGCCGGTCGCCGAGGGATGGAGCGCCTGCTGCTCCATGATGTGACGCTGGATCGTGACGATCTTGTTGACGGCCATGGCCCGCTCCCCGCCGGGGCAGCCTATGCCCGCGCCGTGCCTCGGGTTCAAGCGCGCAGTGCCCGGCTCTCGTTATTGCCCACCCTGGGGGGCTGTGCTACGCGTCCCTGTTGGAGTTGGCCGCGGGAAAGTGGGCCGCAAGCCCACTTTTTCATTTTGGGGCCGTGGAGATCAGAGAAAAAGTCATGCAGCTCGTCGAACCGGTCCTCGAAGGACGCGGGCTCGAGCTCGTCGACGTCGAGTGGCGTCGCGAGGCGAGCGGCGCCGTGCTGCGTCTTTTAGTCGATCGTCAAGGCGGAGCGGATCTCGACGAGCTCTCGAAGCTCTCCCGCGAATGCTCCGATCTTCTCGAAGTCGAGGAGATCGTTCCCGGCTCCTACACGCTCGAGGTTTCGTCCCCCGGGATCAACCGGCCACTCCGCAAGCCGGATCACTTCAGGCCGTACGTAGACAAACGCGTCCGTGTCCGCACCGTCGAGGCGATCGACGGCCAGCGAAACTTCACCGGGCGACTGCGCGACGTTTCCCATGCCGGCATCCTCCTCGACGATGCGACCGGCAAGGAGGTGAGCATCCCGTTTCCGCTGATCGAGAAAGCCAACTACGAGCACGAGTTCTCCGCCGCGGATTTCGCGAAGCGCGCCGGCTGAGGACCACGCAATAGCGAGGTGGTGTCATGGCAATGGAGTTCGCACGAGTCATCGAGCAGGTCAGCAAGGAAAAGGGGATCAGCAAGGACATCGTCATCCGCGCGATCGAGGACTCCATCAAGTCTGCGGCACGCAAGCAGGAGGGGATGCAGTACAACATCGAGGCGCAGTACAACCCCGACATCGGCGCCGTCGAAGTCTTCCGGATCTGGACGGTGATGGCCGTCGTCGAGGATTCCTTCACCCAGATCACCGTGGACGACGCGCGGGGGCGCTTCGACCCGGAAGCCGAGCCGGGTGACGAGTTCCTCGAGAAGATCGACAAGGAATACGGCCGGATCGCCGCCGCGGCGGCGAAGCAGAACCTCGTGCAGCGGATCCGCGACGCCGAGCGCGAGATCACGTTCAACGAGTTCAAAGATCTCGTCGGGGAGGTCGTGCACGGCACGGTGCTCCGCTTCGAACGGAAGAACATGATCGTGCAGCTCCGCTCGCCGAGGCGGATCGGCGTGGCGACCGAAGCGATCCTTCCCGAGAAGGAGCAGATCCCCCGGGAGCGCTACCGGCCGCAGGATCAGATCCGCGCCTACATCTTCGACTGCAAGATGGAGACGAAGGGGACGCAGATTCTCCTTTCGCGGACGCATCCCGGCTTCCTGAAGAAGCTCTTCCAGCACGAGGTCCCCGAGATCGACAGCGGCATCGTCGAGATCAAGGGCGTCGCCCGCGAGCCCGGCGGTCGGGCGAAGATCGCCGTGTTGTCGCACGACTCCGCGGTGGATGCCGTCGGTGCCTGCGTCGGCATGAAGGGCACGCGCGTCCAGTCCGTGGTGCAGGAGCTCCGCGGCGAGAAGATCGACATCGTGCCCTTTACAGAGGATTCCGCGGAATTCGTTTGCCGCGCGCTGCTGCCCGCGAAGGTCGCGAAGATCCTCATGTACGAGGACGACTTGGCGATGGAGGTGATCGTCCCTGACGATCAGCTCTCGCTCGCGATCGGCAAAAAGGGCCAGAACGTCCGCTTGGCTTCGAAGCTTTCCGGCTGGCGCCTCGACGTCCGCAGCCAGGGCGAGGCCGAAGAAGAGTCGCGCCGTGCGCGTGCGTCGTTGATCGCCATTCCGGGCGTCGGTGACCTCACGGCGGAGCTCCTCCTCCAGGCGAACTTCCGCAATGCGGAGGCCGTCGCGGAATCCGACGTCGAATCGCTCATCGACATCGAGGGGATCGACGAGGCGCGCGCCGAACAGGTGATCACGTCCGCTCGCGAGCATGTGCAGGCTCTGCGACAGGCGGAGGCCGAGGCCGCCGCGGTCGCCGCCGAGGCGGAAGCGGATCGCGTGCGGACGATGTTCTCGCTGCTTCCCGGAGCGGAAGACGGCGCAGCGGACAAGCTCATCGCCGCGGGCGTCGACACGCTCGAGAAGGTCGCGAACGCGGCGGTGGCCGAGCTCGCGCAAATCCTCGCCGTCGACAAGGAAGGCGCGGAGCGCGTTCGCGCGGGCGCGCGAGCGCAGATCGAAGCGGCGACGCTCTCTCTCGAGGGATCGCCGGAGCTCCTGGAAAGCAAAGAAGCTTGACGAGCCAGGTGCACGTACCTTTGCGGCAATGTGCCGGCTGCGGCCGGCGCGACGAGCAAGCGCGCCTCGCGCGTTTTGCTCTCCGCGACGGTCAGGTCGCCTGGGATCGCGAGCGCCGGCTGCCCGGGCGCGGCGCCTATCTCCACCTCGAAGCTGAATGCTTGACGCGATTCACACGTCAAAAGCCGTTCGTCCGCGGGCTCAAAGCATCGATCGGGAACGAGGACCGCAAGCGGCTCGTCGCGATGCTCTAACAAGGAATCGGCATGTCGAAGAAGACGGTCTCCGAGCTGGCCAAGGACCTCAACCTCGAGGCCAAGGACGTTCTCGTTCATCTCGAGAAGCTCGGTAAGAAGCGCGCAACGGTCCGCACGCCGCTCACGGACGATGAGCAGGAGAAAGTGCGCGATCTGCAGTTCCAGGCGACCCGCCCGGAGGTCCGCATCGGCGCAGAGAGCGTCAAGGTGACCGAGACCGGCACCGCGACCGACACGCGGGTCAGCGCGAACGTCATCAAGCGGCGGAAGGTCGCGTCCTCGCCGACCGTCGACGAGCCGCTGCCGCTGCCTGCCTCGTTCGAGGGGGACGACGCCGACGGCGCGTTGCCGCCTCCGCCCGCCGAGTTCTTCTCCGAGGAGCTTCCGCCACTTCCTCCGGAGCCCCAGCCGGAGCCCGAGCCGGTCACTCCGCCGACCGTGGAGGAGCCTCCGCCGGCCCTCGAAGAGACGGTCGATGTGGTCGCTCGCGGCGAAGAACCGAGCGACGCACCGACGGTCGTGGAGCGCGAAGCTCCGAAGGTCGTCGCGCCGCCGCCTCCGCCACCGCCGCCGGTTCGGCCCGCGGCTCCTCCTGCCGCGAGGGCCCCCTCCGCTCGTCCGCCGCTAGCGAAAGCTCCGCTCACGCTGGACGAGCCCATGCAGTCGGCGCGCGTGCTCGGCCGCATCGATCTCAAGAAGCCGGAGCCGGCGCGTCCGGCAGCCGGAGCCGCGCGTCCGGGAGACGCCGCCTCGCGCTTCCGCACGGGTACGGCACCGCCCGCGCCGCCCCCGGGCACGGAAGGTGAGGCCGACAAGAAGGGCGCCCCGGGCCGGAAGAAGCTCAAGGTCATCAAGAAGGACGTCAGCGATTCCGATCGCTACGCGCGCGGCGGACGGCTGCCGAAGAAGAAGCGCGCGCTTCCGGGAAAGGAACAGCGAAAGACCGAGATCACCGTCCCGAAGGCCAGCAAGCGCGTGATCCGGATCTCCGACGTCATCTCCGTCAGCGATCTCGCCAAGCAGATGGGCATCAAGGTCGGCGAGATCCTGAAGAAGCTGATGGACATGGGCGTGATGGCGACGATCAACCAGGCGCTCGATTTCGACACGGCGACGCTCGTCGCGACCGACTTCGAGTACGCGGTCGAGAACGTCGCGTTCGACGCCGAGTCCGCCGTCGCCGAAGCACACGTCGGGGGCGATGCCGAGATCGAGGAAGCCGGCAAGGAAGCGCGTCCGCCGGTCGTGACGATCATGGGCCACGTCGACCACGGCAAGACGTCGCTCCTCGATGCGATTCGCTCGACGAAGGTCACCGAGGGCGAGGCCGGCGGCATCACCCAGCACATCGGCGCGTACAGCGTCGAGGCGAACGGCCGGCGAATCACGTTCGTGGACACGCCGGGCCACGAGGCGTTCACGGCGATGCGCGCGCGCGGCGCGAAGGTCACGGACATCGTGATCCTCGTGGTCGCGGCCGACGACGGCGTGATGCCGCAGACGCGTGAGGCGATCGACCACGCGCGCGCGGCCCAAGTGCCGATCATCGTCGCGGTCAACAAGGTCGACAAGCCGGACGCGAATCTCGAGAAAGTGAAGCGCGAGCTCGCGGATCACGGCCTCGCGGCCGAAGACTGGGGTGGTGACACGACCGTCGTTCCGGTTTCCGCGAAGACCAAGCAAGGCATCACGGATCTGCTCGAGATGATCCTGCTCCAGGCCGACGTGCTCGAGCTCAAGGCGAACTCTCAGAAGATCGCGCGTGGCGTGATCATCGAAGCGAAGCTCGAGCGCGGCCGGGGTCCGGTCGCGACGGTCCTCATCCAGGAAGGCACGCTCAAGGCGGGCGATCCCTTCGTCTGCGGCACGCTGAACGGAAAGGTCCGGGCGATGATGGACGAGACCGGCCGTAAGCTCGAGATCGCGGGACCGTCGACGCCCGTCGAGGTGCTCGGCTTCCAGGGAATTCCCGAAGCTGGCGACGTCTTCTCCGCGATGAGCGACGAAGCCACGGCGCGGCAGGTGGCCGAGCATCGGCTCACCAAGGCGCGCGACGTGCAGCTCGCCTCGACGTCGAAGGCATCTCTCGAGAATTTCTTCGATCGCATGAAGACCGGCGAAGCGAAGGAGCTCCGGGTCATCCTCAAGGCGGACGTGCAGGGCTCGGTCGAGGCGGTCAAGGACGCGCTCGGGCGGCTCTCGAGCGACGAGGTCAAGCTCACAGTGCTCCATTCGTCGGTCGGCGCGATCTCCGAGACCGACGTCAACCTCGCCTCGGCCTCGGGCGCGATCATCATCGGCTTCAACATCCGTCCCGAGTCGAAGGCGGCGGATCTCGCGGAGCGCGAAGGCGTCGACATCCGGCTCTACAACATCATCTACGAGGCGCTGAAAGAGGTGCACGCGGCGCTCGAGGGCATGCTCGAGCCGCTCACTCGCGAGAAGACCGTCGGGCGCGCGTTGGTCCAGCAGCCGTTCCCGATCCCGGGCATCGGCACGATCGCGGGATCGATGGTCAACGACGGCCGCTTCACCAAGGGAGCGCTCGCGCGGCTCGTCCGCGATTCGAAACAGGTCTGGCATGGCAAGATCGCCAACCTGCGGCGCTTCAAGGACGACGTTCGCGAAGTGTTGAACGGCCAGGAGTGCGGCATCCAGCTCGAGAACTACAACGACGTGAAGGTCGGCGACGTGATCGAGGCCTACGAGACCGAGCAGGTCGCGCGCCGTCTCGCGGTTCCGTCCGCGGCCGGTCGTGGGCCGGCGGCCGCCGAGCGTCACGCGTAAGGTCCGTCCGCGGAGCGGACGGACCTGTCTTTCTATTCCTTCCGCCGGCCGCAACGCGGCCGGCTCGTCATGATGGTCGTGATGGTATGGTCGTCGGCGTCCTGCGCTTGACCGTGTACATTCCCGAGAATCACTCGCTGAAGGGCAAGCGGGCGGTGCTCCGGAAGCTGAAGGCGCTCGTCGCGAACGAGTTCAACGTGTCGATCGCGGAGGCGGGTGACCACGATCTCTGGCAGAAGGCGATGATCGGCGTCGCACACGTCGGCAGCGATCAAGCGCACGTCGACGGCGAGCTTCGAGCGGTCATCGGCTTCATCGAAAGAATGGGAACGGTCGAGCTCGGCGAAGAGTCGATCGAGATGCTGCACTACTCGTGACGAGACGAACGGAAAGAGTCGGTGACCTCCTGTTGGAGACGCTCTCGGAGCTCCTCCTCCGCGAGGTGAAGGATCCGCGGATCGGCGCGGTCACGCTGACCGGCGTGGTGGTGGACGACGATCTTCGGCGCGTCCGCGTGCGCTACACGACCCTGGGTGGGCTTGGGGAACGCCAACAGGCGCAGCGCGGCCTCGAGAGCGCCGCTCGCTTCATGCAAGGCAAGGCCGCGCGGCTTCTCCACATGAAGTTCACGCCGGAGCTCCACTTCGAGTACGACGACGGCTTCGACAACGCCGATCAGATCGGCCGTTTGCTGCGCGACCTCAAGAAAGACTGAGATGGCGCTCGACGGGATCCTCCTCGTCGACAAGCCCGAGGGGATGTCGTCCGCCGGCGTCGTGCGCGAGGTGAAGCGCCGGCTCGCCGCCGCGAAGGTCGGGCATCTCGGCACGCTCGATCCGTTCGCGACGGGGCTCCTGCCGCTCTGCCTCGGCGAAGGCTCCAAGGTGGTGCCGTTCCTCAATCAGGAGACGAAGGCCTACGCGGGGACGATCCAGCTCGGGATCGCGACGGACACGCTCGATCGCACCGGCGAGGAGCGCGAGCGCCAGCCGGTCGCCGCGTTCGACGAGGCGGCGCTCGCGCGCGCGGCGGCCAAGCTCTCCGGCGAGATCGAGCAGGTGCCGCCCATGTATTCGGCGTTGAAGCGGGGTGGTGTGCCCCTCTACGAGCTCGCGCGCCGCGGCGTCGAGGTCGAGCGCGAGCCGCGCCGCGTGACGATCGAGCGTCTCGTGCTTCGCGCGAGGGGCGTGGACCGGATTGACTTCGAGGTCGACTGCTCGAAAGGCACCTACGTCCGGGTCCTCGCCGCCGACCTCGCGCGAGAGCTCGGCACGGTCGGCCACCTCGCCAGCCTACGCCGTACGCGTTTCGGCGCGTTCACGATCGATCGCAGCGCCGCGCTCGATTCGATCCAGCCGAGCGCGGATCTGCCGCTCGTCTCCTCGCGCGACGCCCTCGGCTCGGTTCGCGAGCTCGACGTGGATACGGAAGGCGAACGAAGGATCCGCCTCGGGCAACAGGCGGTGCTCCGTGAATTTCCGCCTCCAGCGCGGGCCGGCGAGATCGCGAAGGCGATCGCGAAACCCGATCGTCTGGTCGCGATCCTCGGCGAGGAGCGCGAGGAGTGGCGGATCCTCCGCGTGTTCGCGCCGTGAGCGGCCTACGGCCAGCCGGCGCCGCCGATTGCGACCTCGACCGTCTCGACGCGCGCTTTCGATTTGCCTTGCGCGAGGTCCTCGATCGTCGTCTCGGCGGTGAGCAGGAACAACGTGCGGCGATTGGGCCCGCCGAGCGCACAGGCGACGGCTCGGCGACCGTCGGTCGCGATCCGGTCGCGGATCTCGCCGCCCGGGGCGACGCGGATGAACTCGTCCTGATTGAAGCACGACACCCAGACGCACCCGTCGGCGTCGAGCGCGATGCCGTCCGGCGTGCGCTCGCCGATCTCTGCGAAGTTCTCGCGGCGGTCGAGCGATCCGTCGATCTTGATGTCGAAGGCGGCCAGCCGGCCGCCGAACGTCTCGGCGACGATCATCGTCCGGGCGTCGGGCGTGATCACCATCCCGTTCGGGAACTGGAGATCGCGCGCGACGACGCGCGCCGCGCCGCCCGGCTCGACGAGCACGAGATCCGCGGGCTTCAACTGCTCCCCGGCGAGGAGGTCGAAGCCGAAATTGCCGACGTATGCGCGCCCCTTGGCGTCGACCACCATGTCGTTGGGATCGCCGCCGACGAACGCCGCGAGGTCGGCATAGGGCTTCGGACCGTCGGCCGTGAGCTTCAACAGCTTCCGGTCGGCCATCGAGACCACGATCGGCGTGCCGTCCGGAAGGAAGCCGATGCCGGACGGGCGACCGGGGATCTCCGCAACGGTCTCGCTCGAGCCGTCGAGCCCGACGGTGACGACCCGGTGGCCGTGCATGTCCGACATCCAGAGCTTCCCGTCGTGCCAGCGCGGACCCTCGCCGAACACAAGACCATCGATCAGCACGTTTCGTTCGCTCATTTCATACCTCGTTTGGTTCCCGACCTTGCCATGTCATCGGTCGGGTGCTAGGCAAGCCTGTTTAAGAAGAGAGATCGGAGGAAGAATGGCAGCAGCGCAGGCAGCCCTGAAGGTCGTCGAGACGTACCGTCGCCACGAGACGGACACGGGGTCGCCCGAAGTGCAGGTCGCGCTGCTGAGTGCCCGGATCGATCATCTGACCGAGCACTTCAAGACGCACGTGAAAGATCATCACTCCCGCCGCGGGCTTCTCAAGCTCGTCGGACAGCGCCGGCGGCTCCTCGACTATCTACGTCGCAAGGACTTCCAGCGCTACAAGACTCTGATCGGTCAGCTCGGGCTCCGCAAGTAGTCGCCCAGAGGTCCGATCCGAGGGGCGCGTCACGCCCTTCTTCCCCCGCTCTCTCTTCACACACCCACAATGCCGCGCCAGGGGCGCGGCGAAGAGAGGCAACGAATGACCATCATCGAACGCGACTTCCACGGGAGAAAGCTCTCGATCGAAGTCGGCAGACTCGCCAAGCAGGCGAGTGGATCCGCGCTGGTGCGCTACGGGGACACGGTGGTCCTCGTCACCGCCGTCTCCAGCAAAGACGCGCGAGAGGGAATCGACTTTTTCCCCCTCACCGTCGACTACCAGGAGAAGACGTTCGCCGCGGGGCGCATCCCGGGCGGCTTCTTCAAGCGCGAAGGCCGTCCTTCCGAGAAGGAAGTGCTGACCTCGCGTCTCATCGATCGGCCGCTCCGGCCGAACTTCGCCGAGGGCTTCGTTTGCGAGACGCAGGTGATCGCCACCGTTCTGTCGGTCGACAAGGAGAACGATCCGGACGTCCTCGCGATGCTCGGCGCGTCCGCCGCGCTCGAGATCTCGGACATCCCGTTCCAGGGCCCGATCGCCGCGGTTCGCATGGGCCGCATCGACGGCAAGCTGGTGGTGAATCCTCTGGTTCCCGACCTCGAGCGGAGCGATTTGAACCTGATCGTCGCCGGCAGCCGTGACGCGATCGTCATGGTCGAAGGCGGCGCGAAGATTCTTCCCGAGGACGTGATCCTCGACGCGCTCTTCTCCGCGCACGAGGCGATCCAGGTCCTGCTCGACATGCAGGACGAGCTGAAGGCGAAGGTCGGCAAGCCCAAGCGGACGGTCGTCGCGCCGACGAAGGACGCGACCCTCGTCGGCCGCGTCGAGGCGTACGCCGAGCCGAAGCTCCGCGAGGCGTTGAAGCTGACCGGCAAGTTCGAGCGCAACGATCGCCTGAAGGCGATCGGCCGCGAGGTGAGGGAGGCGGTCGCCGCCGAATTCCCCGATCGCGAGCACGAAGTGCGCGCGGGGTACGAGGACCTCCAGTACCGCATTTTCCGAGACGTGATCGTCAAGGATAAGCGGCGAGTCGACGGCCGGAGCTTGACCGACATCCGGCCGATCTCGGTCGAAGTCGGAGTATTGCCGAGAACGCACGGCTCCGGGCTCTTCACGCGGGGCGAGACGCAGGCACTCTGCGTGACGACTCTCGGGACGTCTTCGGATGAGCAGCGCATCGATGCGCTCCTCGGCGAGACGTTCAAGAAGTTCATGCTGCACTACAACTTCCCGCCGTACTCGGTCGGCGAGGTGAAGTTCCTCCGCGGCGCCAGCCGACGCGAAGTCGGCCACGGCGCGCTCGCGGAGCGGGCGCTCGCGCAGGTCCTCCCCGACGAAGAGAAGTTTCCGTACACGATCCGCATCGTCTCCGAGGTGCTCGAGTCGAACGGCTCGTCCTCGATGGCGACGGTCTGCGGCGGCACGCTTTCTCTGTTGGACGCCGGAGTTCCGATTGCGGCGCCCGTCGCCGGCGTGGCCATGGGGCTCGTCAAGGAAGGCGACGAGGTTCGTGTCCTCTCCGACATTCTCGGCGATGAGGACCATCTCGGCGACATGGACTTCAAGGTCGCCGGCACGTCGGAAGGCGTGACCGCCGTGCAGATGGACAACAAGCTCGGCGGCGTGTCGCGCGAGGTGATGCGCCAGGCGCTCTACCAGGCACGCGACGCGCGTCTCCACATCCTCGGAGAAATGAGCAAGGTGATCTCCACGGCTCGACCCGAGACCTCCCAGTACGCGCCGCGGATCATTTCCATCAAGATCCCGGTCGACAAGATCCGCGACGTCATCGGACCGGGAGGCAAAGTCATCCGCGCTCTCGTCGCAGAGACCGGCGCGAAGATCGACGTCGAGGACGACGGCACGATCTTCATCGCATCGGTGGACCAGGCCTCGACACAGGCCGCAATCGAACGCATCCGCTCGATCACCGCGGAAGCCGAGATCGGCAAGATCTACAAGGGCACCGTGCGGAAGATCATGGACTTCGGTGCCTTCGTCGAGATCCTGCCCGGCACCGACGGCCTCGTGCACATCTCGCAAATCGCCGATCGGCGAATTGCAAACGTGTCGGATGTCTTGAAGGAAGGCGACGAGGTTTGGGTCAAGGTCCTCGAGGTCGATCGCAGCGGCAAGATCCGTCTCTCGCGCCGCGAGGCGATGAAGGAGCTCGAGGCGAAGGGCCAAGCGGCCGACTGAAGGCCCTGCGGGCTCGCATGGTGACGGTGAACTGCGCGTGAGCGTCGACACCGTCACCGTGCGGATCCGCCGACTGCGCGACGGCGTCGAGCTGCCGCGCTACATGAGCGAGCTCGCCGCCGGGCTCGACCTCGCGGCGGCGCTCGATGCGCCGCTCACGCTCGCGCCGATGGAGCGGGCGCTCGTGCCCACGGGAATCGCGATCGCGCTCCCGCCCGGCGTCGAGGCGCAGATCCGGCCGCGCAGCGGCCTCGCGATCAAGCTCGGGCTCACGCTCCTCAACACGCCCGGCACGATCGATCCCGACTTTCGTGGCCAAATTCAGTTGATCGTCATCAACCTCGGCAACGAATCGGTCACGATCGAGAGCGGCGAGCGACTCGCGCAGATGGTCGTCGCTCGAGTTGCGCGCGTCGAGTGGGCCGAGGTCGATAACCTCGACGACACGAAGCGCGGCGGCGGCGGCTTCGGCTCGACGGGCTGACTCGGATCGACTAGAGCACTTTCTCCATCCGCAACTTGCGGAACGACTTCACGCTGACTCCGATCCTGTAGTAGCCGTCCTGTCGGTTCGGCAGATAGCGCGTCGGCATGTAGGCGAAGCCCGCCGTCCCGCCGGGGGGGATGTCGCCGGCGACCATCGTCGTGTCGGCGAAGCTCATCGTGTCTTCGCCGGGGTTCCGCTCGTTCAGCCAAAGCCATTCGTAACGGACGAGCAGCACGACGTCCTTGGCGATCGCATCGGTGCGGTTGATGACGACACCCTGCACGCGCTCCGGCGCGGCGAGCACGTCGCTCACCTCGAGCTGTCGCTGGGCCGCGGTCTCCGGCAAGACCGTGGACTCGGACTGCGCGCGCGCCGCCGGTACGAAGACGCCGAACGAGATTAGCGAAACGAGGAGAGCGGCTCGTGGCTTCATGGGCGCCGAGGACACCATCCGTGCGCTGGAGTTGCAAGCGCCGCGCGTCGGGAGGCGCCTGTCATCCGCTCGCTCTTCGATGTAAGAAAAGGCCGTGATCGATCGCTACACCCGTCCCGAAATGGCGGCGATCTGGTCCGAGGAACGACGCCTCGCGATTTGGCTCGAGATCGAGGTGCTCGCGGCCGAGGCGATGGCCGAGCGCGGCGAGGTTCCGAAGGACGCGATCCCGAAGCTCCGTGCGCTCCCGCCGGTGAACATCGCGCGCATGCGCGAGATCGAGAAGACGACGCAGCACGAGGTGATCGCGTTCCTCTCGGCGATGGCCGAGGTCGGCGGCGACCCGGTGCGCTGGCTTCACGTCGGGCTCACTTCGTCGGACATCATGGACACGGCGTTCGGGGTGCAGTGCAAAGAGTCCGCCGAGCTACTCCTCTTGGACGTCGACAAGCTCCTCGTCGCGTTGCGCGAGCAGGCCGAGCGCTGGAAGACGACGCCGATGATCGGCCGGACGCACGGCATTCACGCCGAGCCGATCACGTTCGGCCTCAAAATCGCGAGCTGGTATGCGGAGTTCCGGCGCGACCGCGATCGCCTCGCCGCCGCCCGCGACGACGTCGCGCACGGCACGCTGTCGGGCGCCGTCGGCACGTTCGCCCATACGCATCCCGACATCGAGGCCCATGTCTGCGAAAAGCTCGGGCTCCGGCCCGAACCGGTCGCGACGCAAGTCATCCCGCGTGATCGGCATGCGCAGTTCTTCGCGGCGCTCGCGCTCGTCGCTTCTTCCGTGGAGCGAGTCGCCGTCGAGATCCGGCACTTGCAGCGGACCGAGCTCCTCGAGGCGCTCGAGCCCTTCGGCCGCGGCCAGAAGGGCTCGTCGGCGATGCCGCACAAGCGGAATCCCATCCTCACCGAGAATCTCTGCGGTCTCGCGCGCTTGGTGCGGAGCTATGCGATCACCGCGTTCGAGAACGTGCCGCTCTGGCACGAGCGCGACATCTCGCACTCGTCCGCCGAGCGGGTGATCGGTCCGGATGCGACGATCGCGCTCGACTTCATGCTCGTGCGCCTGACGAGGGTCATCGAAGGCCTCGAGGTCCGGCCCGAGCGGATGGCGGCGAATCTCGAGCTCACCGGCGGTGCGCTCTTCTCCGAATCGCTGTTGCTGGCGCTGGTGCGGAAAGGCCTCGCGCGCGATGACGCCTACGCGCTCGTGCAGCCGCATGCGCTCGCGTCGTCGAGCGGCCGTGGCTCGTTCCTCGAGCTCGTCCTCGCCGACAAGGAGATTCGCAAGCATCTCGACGAGAAGCAGCTCCGATCGGCCATCGACGTCGGGCATTCTTTGCGGTACGTCAACGTCCTCTTCGATCGCGTCTTCGGTTCCTCTTGATGCCACAGGAACGGTGACCATGGAAAAGCGCGAGCAGTTCTACGAGGGCAAAGCCAAGAAGCTCTTCACGACGGACGATCCTGATCTCGTCATCCAGTACTTCAAGGACGACGCGACCGCGTTCAACGCGAAGAAGCGCGGCACGATCGAGGACAAGGGCATCCTCAACAACCGGATGTCCGAGATCTTCTTCAATCTCCTCGGCAAGGAAGGCGTGAAGCATCACTTCGTGAAGCGCCTCTCGGACCGAGAGATGCTCGTGAAGCGGCTCGACATCATTCCTTGCGAGACGGTGGTCCGGAACATCGTCGCGGGGAGCCTCGCCAAGCGGCTGGGGCTCGAAGAGGGCGGCGACCTGCCGTTCCCGCTCGTCGAGTTCTACTACAAGAGCGATCCGCTCGACGATCCGCTGATCCTCGAGGATCACGCGATCGCGTTCGGCTTCGCGAAGCCGGAAGAGCTGAAGACGATCCGCGCGATGGCGCTGAAGATCAACGAAACGCTGAAGAGCTTCCTCGATGCACGCGGCATCCTCCTCGTCGACGCGAAGTTCGAGTTCGGGCGCCATAAGGGCGAAGTGATTCTCGGAGACGAAATCTGCCCAGACACCTGCCGCTTCTGGGACAAGCAGACGCGCGAGAAGCTCGACAAGGACCGCTTCCGCCGCGATCTCGGCGGCGTCGAGGAGGCGTACCGCGAGATGGAGCGGAGGCTCTCTTCTTGAAGGCTCGCGTCTACGTGACGCCGAAGAAGGGCGTGCTCGATCCGCAGGGCAAGGCGGTGGCGAGCGGGCTCCACTCGCTCGGCTTCGCCGAGGTCGAGGACGTGCGCATCGGCAAGTACATGGAAGTGCGGCTCTCGGCGGCGAACCGGGACGAAGCCGAACGGCGCGTGCGCGAGATGTGCGAGAAGCTCCTTGCGAACGGCGTGATCGAGGACTTCCGCTTCGAGCTGGAGGAAGCCCCGCGGTGAAGCTCGGCGTCGTCACGTTCCCGGGCTCGAACGACGATCACGACGCGCTTCGCCTGGGTGAGGTGCTCGGTTGTCCGGCGGTCGCGCTCTGGCACAAGGACACGGACCTTCAGAGCGCCGACGTGGTCGTCCTGCCGGGGGGCTTCTCGTACGGCGACTACCTGCGCTGCGGCGCGATCGCGCGGTTCTCGCCCGTATTGAAGAGCGTGCGCGCGTTCGCGGATGCGGGCGGTCTCGTGCTCGGCATCTGCAACGGCTTCCAGATTCTCTGCGAAGCAGGCTTGCTGCCGGGCGCGCTGATCCGCAACCCGAGCCTGTCGTTCATCTGCGAGGACGCGTCGCTTCGCGTCGAGAATGCGAGCACGGCGCTCACCTCGCGCTGTCGCGAAGGCGAGCGGCTGTCGATCCCGATCAAACACGGGGAAGGCTGCTACTTCGCGGACGAGACGACGATCGCCGAGCTCGAAGCGAATCGGCAGGTGATGTTCCGGTATGTGAGCTCGGCGGGCGAGCCGACGCCGGAGTCCTGCCCGAACGGCTCGCTCCACTCGATCGCCGGCATCATGAACCGCGGCGGCAACGTCTTCGGCATGATGCCGCATCCCGAGCACGCTGTAGAGAAGCTCCTCGGCAGTGTGGACGGGCTCAAGCTGTTTCTTTCGTTGGTCGATGCCGTCGGCGCGCGCCGCGGAACGCGCGCCTTCGCGTGACGTCGATCGTTTCCGAGGTAGTCGCGTTGCTTTCCGAGGTCGTCGCGCTTGGCTGAGGTTACCGAGCAGACCGCCGCAGAGCACGGCCTCACTCACGACGAGTGGGAAAAGGTGCTCGCGATCCTCGGCCGCACGCCGACGATCGAGGAGCTCGGCGTGTTCTCGGTGATGTGGTCCGAGCACTGCAGCTACAAGAGCTCGCGCGCGTACCTCCGCAACCTGCCGACGACCGGGCCGCGCGTGATCCAGGGTCCGGGAGAGAACGCGGGCGCCATCGACATCGGCGACGGGCTCGCCGCGGTCTTCAAGATCGAGAGCCACAACCATCCATCGTACATCGAGCCGTATCAGGGCGCCGCGACGGGCGTCGGCGGCATCCTCCGCGACGTCTTCACGATGGGCGCGCGCCCGATCGCGAATCTCAACTCGCTCCGCTTCGGCGCGGTGACTCATCCGAAGACGCCGTATCTCGCTGAAGGGCGTCGTCGCCGGCATCGGCGGCTACGGGAACTCGGTCGGCGTGCCGACCGTCGGCGGCGACGTCTATTTCGACGCAGGCTACGACCGAAACATCCTCGTAAACGCGTTCACGCTCGGCATCGTGCGGCACGACCGCATCTTCCGCGCGGCGGCGACGGGCGTCGGCAACCCCGTGATTTACGTCGGCTCGCGCACCGGGCGTGACGGGATCCACGGCGCGAGCCTCCTCGCATCCGCCGAGTTCGACGACACGACGGAAGGGAAGCGTCCGACCGTGCAGGTCGGCGACCCGTTCACGGAGAAGCTCCTGCTCGAGGCCTGCCTCGAGCTGATGGGCGGCGACAACATCGTCGCCATCCAGGACATGGGCGCTGCAGGCCTCACGAGCTCCTCGGTCGAGATGGCCGGTCGCGGCGGTCTCGGCTTCGAGCTCGACCTCGATCGCGTACCGCTCCGCGAAGAGGGGATGACGCCCTACGAGATCCTCCTCTCCGAATCCCAGGAGCGGATGCTGATCGTCGCCAAGGCCGGGCACGAAGAAGACGTGAAGCGCGTCTTCGAGAAATGGGATCTCCAGGCGGCGGTGATCGGCAAGGTGACCGACGATGGGCGCTTCCGCGCGCTCTTCGGCGGCAAGGTCGTCGTCGACATTCCGGCGGCCACCGTGTCGAACGACGCGCCCGTCTATCGCCGCCCGGCAGAGGAGCCGAAAGGGCTCGGCGAGCTCCACCGGCTCGACGTGGCGGCGCTCGAGCCGCCCGCCGATCTCGGCGATGCGCTGCTCCGCTTGCTCGCCGCGCCGAACCTCTGCTCGCGGCAGTGGATCTGGCGCCAGTACGACACGCTCGTCCGCGGGAACACCGTCGTGCGTCCGGGCTCGGATGCCGCCGTGGTGCGCGTGCCTGGCACGAAGCGCGGGCTCGCGCTCTCCGTCGACTGCAACAGCCGCTACTGCCTCCTCGACCCGTACGTCGGCGCCGTCATCGCGGTCGCGGAGTCGGCGCGGAATCTCGTCTGCTCGGGCGCGCAGCCGCTCGCGATCACCGACTGCCTGAACTTCGGCAGCCCCGAGAAGCCAGACGTGATGTGGCAGTTCCAGCAGTCGATCGCCGGCATCCGCGATGCGTGCGTCGCGCTCGAGACGCCCGTCGTCTCCGGCAACGTGAGCTTCTACAACGACACCGACGGCCGCTCGATCCCGCCGACGCCCACGATCGCGATGGTCGGTCTCCTCGAAGACGTGACGGATCACCTCACTCAGGGGTTCCGCGACGAGGGCGACGTGATCCTCCTCGCGGGAATCAATCGCGACGAGGTCGGCGGCAGCGAGTATCTCGCGACGATCCATGGTCAGGTTCGCGGCACGCCGCCGTGGATCGACCTCCGGTTCGAGAAGCGTCTCCAAGCGTTCGTGCTCGAATGCGCACACGCGGGGCTCGTGAAGTCCGCGCACGACGTTGCCGAAGGCGGTCTTGCCGTGGCGCTCTCGGAGTCTTGCCTCGCGGGTGGCCCGCTCGGCGCCCGCGTCGAGGCCGACGGCGCCATGCGCCCCGACTTTTTCCTCTTCGGCGAGAGCCAGTCCCGCATTCTCTTGAGCGCGGATCGCGCCGATCTCGCTCGGCTTCGCGCGCACGCGCGGCGCCACGACGTACCGCTCACCCAGATCGGCGAAGTGCGTGCCGATCGCCTCGAGATCGGCGACCTCGTGGACGTGCCGGTGGAGCGGATGCGCGAGGTGTGGAGGGGTGCTTTAGAACGCTCCCTGGGGCTGGTACCTTAAGTCCGCCTTCCCCGCGGACCATGTTCGACAAGTTCCACGAAGAATGCGGCGTCGTCGGGGTCTTCGGACATCCGCAAGCCGCCAACATCGCGTACCTCGCGCTGTACGCGTTGCAGCACCGTGGGCAGGAATCGGCCGGCATCGTCTCGAGCAACGGCCGGCACCTGCTGTCGCATCGCGGGATGGGCCTCGTCGCCGACATCTTCAAGGAGGAGATCCTCCAGAAGCTCGAGGGCCACGCGGCGATCGGCCACAATCGCTACTCCACGGCGGGCGCGAGCCTCCTCAAGAACGCGCAACCGTTCTCCGTCGACTACGCGCGCGGCGCCGTCGCCGTCGCGCACAACGGCAACCTCGTGAACGCCGGCGAGCTGCGGGATCGGCTCGAAGAAGACGGTCGCATCTTCCAATCGAGCTCGGACACCGAGGTGATCCTCCACCTCGTCGCGATGTCCCGAGCCGAGCGGCTCGTCGACCGCGTCGTCGAGGCGTTACAGTCCGTGCGCGGGGCGTACTCGCTCACGTTCCTCGCCGAGAACGAGCTCGTCGCGGTGCGCGACGCGCATGGCTTCCGCCCGCTCGTGCTCGGGCGCCTCCCCGCGCGCGACGACGGTGAGCGGGGCTGGATCGTCGCCTCGGAGACTTGCGCGCTCGATCTCGTAGACGCCGAATACCTCCGCGAGGTCGAGCCCGGCGAGGTGATCGAGATCACTGCCGAGGGCCTCAAGAGCTATCGGCCGTTTCCGCCGGCGGCCAGCCCGCGGCGCTGCGTCTTCGAGTACATCTACTTCGCGCGCCCGGATAGCCGCGTCTACGGACGCAACGTCTATCAGGTACGGAAGGAGCTCGGGCGGCGCCTCGCGATCGAGCATCCGGTCGAAGCCGACATCGTGATCCCCGTTCCGGACTCCGGGGTCCCGGCCGCGGTCGGCTATGCCGAGCAGTCCGGGCTCCGCTTCGAGATGGGGCTCATCCGCAATCACTACGTCGGGCGTACGTTCATCGAGCCGAAGGAATCGATCCGTCACTTCGGCGTACGCGTGAAGCTGAACGCGCAGAAGGAAGTGCTCGACGGCAAGCGTGTCGTCGTCGTCGACGATTCGATCGTTCGCGGCACGACGAGCCGCAAGATCGTTTCGATGCTCCGGCACGCCGGTGCGAAAGAAGTTCACATGCGGATCAGCTCGCCGCCGACGATCGGTCCGTGCTTCTACGGCGTCGATACGCCGACGCACAAAGAGCTGATCGCGTCCGCGCACTCGAACGAAGAGATCCGCGAGTTCGTTGGCGCGGACACCCTCGGCTATTTGAGCGAGAGCGGGATGTACGGATTTCTCTCGCCCGAGTCTGCGAATGGCTCGGCAAACGGTTTCTGCGACGCCTGCTTCACCGGACGCTATCCGGTTCCGGTCGGCGAGGAAGAGAAGCCTCGCCAGCTCCATTTGTTCGAGCTGAAGGATCGCTAGCGAGCCGCCACCCCTCGGGCTTACGCCCGATCCCCTGAGGGGATTCGGCACCGCCGCGGCCGTCTCCGGCGCACCGAGCGAACCGCGAAGCCGAGGGACAGCGCGCCCGCGACGAGCGCATCACCCGGGCCGGGGCCCGTGGTGCAGCCGCCGCCACCGCCGCCATCGCCGGAGATCCCGCCGCTCGGCTCGTCGTCAGGCGGCGCCACCGGGCCGCCGCTCCCGCCGTAGATCGCGAGCAGCCCCGAGACGTCATCGGAGTGAAGGCTTCGCTTCGAGGTCTCGCCGGCGAGCGTGCTCGAGTACATCGTCGCTTGGCCGACCTGCGAATGCCCGAGCCCGCTGAAGTGCCCGACCTCGTGCGCCGCGGAGTTCTGGATGTCGAAGTCGCGCCCGCCGATCGACCACGCGTACCGTTCCGCGTTGAACGCGATGTCCGTGTCGAGCAGCTTGCCCGTCCGGTTGTCGTAGTAGCGGAAGGTGAGCGCGGCGAAGCCCTGATCGTAGGGCCAGTTGTCGTAGACGAAGAGGACGGTGTTCGATCCATCGTTCGCCATGCGCGCGTTCGTCGAGCCCTGGTACTGGTAGTCGAGCCCGGTCGAGGCGTTGCTCCACGCGGCGAACGCGTTGTGGATCGCCTGTTCGCCCTCGGCGCCGTACGGCACCGTCGCGGTATTGATGCGGTACCCGACCGCGTTGCCGCCGAGCACCCAGTGGAGCACGTTGCCGACGCCGTCGAGATCCAGCACGAATGCGGATGCCTGTGTCGGCAGAAGAGCGACGGCGAGGCAGGCTGCGAAGCGAAACATGGAGTTCATGGCGATTCCCTTCTGAACCGCCCCAGCGCAAGCCTCGTGCCCGTTCGGTCATGAATCCGTCGTCACGCGAATTCCGGCGCCCCATTCGGCACTTGCGAGCGCCTGTGCGGCGCCCTCAAAAACCCCGTCCGTCAAAATCTTGACGACGAAACCTGCATAGCCGTCAGGTTCTTCCGGCTTGCGCGGACGCCCCTCGCCGTCTTGACAGCCGTGGATCCGTGACCGACAACCGCGAGGGGAGAGGGGGTCGCGAATGTCGATGCAGAAGGCTCTCGGTTGGGTGGTGGTGGCGGCGATCGTGGCTTCCGCGGGTGATGCGCGCGCATCGAGCCTGGCGGATCAGATCACCAACGTGTTCGGTCCGTCGGGTGTCACGCTCGACATCCGGCCGGCGAACCCGGCGTTCCCGCCGCACACGGCGCACTTCTCGAGCGACAGTCTCGGGACGCTCGGCTTGCTCGTCACCGATCTCGCGTCGAGCGCCGCCGACTTTCCGGCCGTCTCGACGGTTCCCGGCTTCACCTACCGCCTGAATCCGGAGCTCGAGGTCTTCGAGCGGGCGCCCGGTCCGCTCGGCCCGGTCTTCGTCGAGCGCCCCGGCACGCTCGGCAAAGGCAAGCTCGACGTCGGCCTCTCCTATCTCTTCGTCGATTTCGATGACCTGAACGGCGACGACATCGACGGCCTGGAGTTCGCCGAGCTCGGCCACAACGACTGCTGCGCGAACCCCCCGAGCCCGGGCGTGCCCGGCTTCGAGGGCGACACGGCGACGCTCTCGTTCGACAAATCCAGGGCAAGATGATCCGGCGATCCTTGTAGCAGCCAGGGCAATTCCGCAAAGAGAGCGTCCACCTGCTGAGCCAGCCGTTCCAGCCGCAGGTCCAGGCAGCCGAGCGCAAGAAGCTCGTCCAACCGTGAAACCGAGGCGATCTGCAGGCGTGCGTAGGCGCGGAGCGCCTCCTCCCAGACGGGCATCTCCGGGCATCTCCCGCAGCGAGACGCCACCAGCGTCCAGGGTGAGCGTCCATGCCCGATCGAGATCGGCTGCCAGCAGCGTGGGCACGCGCGCTGGCTCCTGGATCGCCAGCCATTCGGTCAGCGCCGCTTCGTGGGCAAAGGCACGGAACGACGCCTTGAAATAGATGGCCCCCGCGTCTGTCTTCAGGCGGAGGACACTGGATCGGTACCAACTTTGCACCTGCTCCGGGGGTCGGAAGGCGTGATTTCCCGGTGGCACAGTTCTACCTTGGTCCAGGCCACCGCTTCCGGGATCCAGCCAGGTCGCCACCATGGCACCAGCGGCTCTCCTGGGCCGAGATCGCCGGCTTCGGCGAACCAGGAGGCAAGCGCCGCTCCCTCGATGGGTCGCTGAAAGGAGAGGCTGCCCAGTGCTTCCTGCCCCATCCAGCACCCACCCTTCGGTGGCGCCCAATGGGGGGCTGTGGTTTTCCAGCATGTGCAGACGGGAAGAGCTTCCCTGGTCAGGGTCCGGGAGGTCCACGGTGCAAAGCACTGTAACCACCAGGCCCAACCGCTTTTGCAGGGCTTCGATCGCATCCGCCCGGCTGGGCGACAGCAGCCCGAAGTGCGGCAGCGTCCAAGTGCCGTCCGGCGCGTCCACGAAGTGCGGCAGCATCCAGGAGCCGTCGGAGGGGAAGAGCATACATGGCGGTGCCCGGCGTCGGGGAGGATGAGCGGGATGAAGTTGAAACTACCCTCGCGGGAACTCATTCAGGGCCGCCGCTACATGATCAACCTGCGCCTCGGTCAGCTCGGGGTAGAGGGGTAGAGAGAGGACTTCGTCGGCAGCGCGCTCGGCATGCGGGCAGTTTCCGGGTACCATGCCCAGGTACGCGTAGGCCTCCTGCTGGTAGATCGGGAGCGGGTAGTGGATCTGCGAGCCGATCTCCGCGCCGCCAGGTGCTCCCGGAGAGCATCTCGCCGCGCCGTCCGGACGACATAGAGATGATAGACGTGGCGCGCCCACGGCGCCTCGACCGGGAGCCGCACAGCGGGATGATCTATCGGCCCGGCTGTAAACGCCGGCGATGGCGCGCCGGCGCTCGTTCCAGTCGTCGAGGTGGCGCAGCTTCGCGCGCAGGATGGCGGCCTGGATCTCGTCCAGGCGGCTGTTGAAACCCCGGATCGTGGGGGTGTACCGTTCCTCTTCCCCGTAGTTCCGCAGCATCCGGAGGCGCCGGGCGATCTCCGGATCGTTGGTCGTGACGGCGCCCGCGTCGCCGTAAGCGCCCAGGTTCTTGGAAGGATAAAAGCTCCAGGCCGTCGCGTCCGTGAGGCCGCCGATCCGCCGACCGTGATACTCCGCCCCGTGCGCCTGCGCCGCGTCGTCGATGACGCGCAGCCCGTGCCGGCGAGCAAAGGCGAGGATCGGATCCAGATCGGCGGGCTGGCCGTACAGGTGGACCGGGACGATGGCCTTTGTGCGTGGGGTCAGCCGGCGCTCCAACTGCGCGGGATCCAGGGTGAGCGTAGCGGGATCAACGTCCGCGAATACAGGGGTGGCGCCGGCGAAGTCGATGGCGGAGACGGTGGGGACGGCAGTGTTCGGGACGGTGATCACCTCGTCCCCACGCTCGATCCCGCACGCTACAAGTGCCAGGTGCAGCGCCTCCGTGCCGGACCCGACGCCGACTGCGTGTGCCGCGCCGCAGTACCGCGAACTCCTCCTCGAACGCCTCACCCTGCCGGCCCAGGATGAACCAGCTTGCCTCCAGCACCTCCCGGATCGCCGCGTCCAGCTCCGCCTGGTGCTGCCGGTACTGGGTCTTGAATTCGAGGATCGGGACCTTCATTCCGGCCGTTGCACGTCGAGGGGCACCCGGCGCGTGAACGGGAGCCAGCGCCGCAAGGGCTGGAGCTTGGGCGCCAGCACGATGTCGGACCAGAGCCGGAGCAGCATCGCCAGCGACGCCGCGACCTTGCTGAACCGGAAGAACTGCGAGCGTCCCGAGATGCGCGGATAGTGGTGGACCGGCACCTCGACGATCCGGCAGCCGACCATCTGCAGCTTCTTGATCATCTCGCAGCAGATCGATCCCTTCATCGAGACCAGGTGGACCCGCTCGATCAGGGAGCGCCGGACCAGCCGGAAGTCACAATCGACGTCGCGCACCTTCAGGCCGAACAACAGCTTCGCCGTCCAGTGATACAGCCGTCCGATCACCACCCGGTACAGGGCATCCGCGCGCCGTATCTTGAACCCGTTGACCAGGTCGGCGCCGTCGATGTGCGGGAGCAGCGAGAGGATCTCCGTAGGATCGTACTGCCCATCCCCGTCCGTGTAGAACACCAGCTCCTTCGTGGCATGGGCAAACCCTGCCTGCAAGGCGCCCCCATAGCCGCGATTTCGGACGTGGTTCACGACCTTGAGGCGAGGGAACTGCGCCCGGAGCGCTTCCAGCACCTCGCCCGTGTTGTCCTCGCTGGCATCGTTGATCACGATGATCTCATAGTCGCCGCTGACACGGGACAGGACCGCATCCGTATAGCTCACCAGCCCACCGATCGTCACCGCGTCGTTGTACGCAGGAAAGAACGCCGTGATGCTCTGGGCCGCGATCGCACCGCCCTTCCGCCCCTCCTCGGTCGCAACATTCTGCGCGGGAAGGCCCCCCCGACTATTCGGGTCGGACCCGTACTTGCCTTCCTCCAGGCTCGCCAGACGCTCGCGTGCGGACTCTTCCCAGACCATCTGCCTCGGGGCGACTATCGGCATCAATACTCCCTCCACGGTGAGGTGAAACAACGGTTCAGGCGTTCAGGTGGTTGGGCTCGTGGCTCCCTGAACACCTGAACACCTGAACATCTGAACACCGTCCCCCTCTTCATCCCAATAAAACCGCGCCTGCTCGCGGTAGTAGTGGACCATGCGCTCCAATCCTTCGCGCGGGTCCACCTTCGGCTCCCAGCCGACTGCGTTCCGGAGACGGGTAAAGTCGCCCCGGTAGTCGCCGATGTCGATGCGGCGCTTCTCCTCGGGGAACGGGGCCAGGCGGTAGTCGCAGCCGGGGCAGAACGCGATCAGGATCTCCACGATCTCCCGCAGCGAGATCGCCTGCGGGTGGCCCAGGTTATACGCCTGGCCATTACTCGCATCGGTGGCGCCGACCCGCAGGAACGCATCGACGACGTCCGACACTTCGTTCATGTCCCGCCGCTGCTCCCCGCTCCCATACAGCGTGATCGTCTTCCCCTCGATCGCCAGTCGGACGAACCAGGGGATGAAACCCTGACGACTGTGCCGCATCAGCATGCGCGGCCCGTAGGTGTTGGTCAACCGCAGCACGCAGGTCGGGACGCCGAACACGTCCCAGTACAGCAGGTGGTACATCTCCCCGGCGCGCTTGTTGACCCCGTTCACGTCCACCGGCCGCACCGGGTGCGCTTCATCCACCGGCAGATACTGCGGCCGGCCGTAGATCTGGCGCGTGCCGGCATACACCACCTTGACGGTCGGGTTAGCCGGCGGCAAGCCTCCAGGAGATCGAGTTGGCTGCGGCAG
>CAWBOU010000004.1:0-24868 GCA_963790365.1 uncultured delta proteobacterium | reverse complement strand
GCGCCGGTCACGTCGCTCGCGCGCGTTCCCGCCGAGCTGTCGGCGAGCGACGCGGCACCGCTCATGTGCGCAGGCGTGACGACGTTCAACGCGCTTCGCAACAGCGGCGCGCGCTCGGGGGACCTCGTCGCCGTTCATGGGCTCGGCGGCCTCGGACATCTCGGCGTGCAGTACGCGGCGAAGATGGGCTTCCACACGGTCGCGGTCGCGCGTGGCGCGGACAAGGCCAAGCTCGCGCTCTCGCTCGGCGCGGATCGTTACATCGACAGCACCGTGGAAGATCCCGCAAAAGCGCTCGCGGCGATGGGCGGGGCGCGCGTCGTGCTCGCGACCGTGACGGACAGCGAGGCGATGAGCGCGATGATCGGCGCTCTCGGCATCGAGGGATCGCTTCTCGTCCTCGGCGCACCGCCCACGCCTCTGGCCGCGCCGGCGTTTCCCCTGATCGCCGGGCGCCGGAGCATCACCGGCTGTTATTCCGGCGTCTCGATCGACTCCGAGGATACGCTCGCCTTCAGCGCGAGAACGGGAGTCCGCTCGATGAACGAAGTGATGCCGCTCGCGAAGGTCAGCGAAGCCTACGACCGCATGATGAGCGGCAAGGCACGCTTCCGGGTGGTTCTGACTCCGGCGGGGTAGTAAGGGGCAAGAATCGGAGGACCGCGATGCCAACGATCTGCGACGATCTTCAAGGGCTCACCCCTGCCGACTTCCCGCCGCCTCGGACACCGAACGGGTGCGAGGAGTGCATCGCCGCGGGAACGGTTTGGGTCGCGCTCCGCGAATGCCGCACGTGCGGCCACGTCGGCTGCTGCGACGACTCGCCCCACAAGCACGCAGCCGCGCACTTCCAGGCGACGCAGCATCCGGTGATGCGCACGCTGCCGGGCAGCTATACCTGGTGCTACGTCCACGAGGTCGCGAGCACGATTCCTCCGGCCTAGGCTCCGGGCCGTGGACGCGCCGAAACGCTCGATCGCCGACACGCGCCGGGAGCAGATGTTCCCGATGCTCACGGCGGCGGAGATCGATCGCGTCCGGAGATTCGGGCAGCTCCGCGCCTACGCCGCCGGCGAGGCGCTCGTGAAGACCGGCGAGGTCGGACACGGGCAGATCGTGATTCTCGCCGGTCAGGTCGCCGTGAGTCGGCACGACGAGCTCGGCCGGCGGGAGCTGATCGTCACGCACGGGCCGGGAAACTTCTTCGGCGAGCTGTCGCAGCTCTCGGGACGCCCCGCGCTCGTCGATGCGGTTGCGGAGGAGGCCGTCGAGGCTCTCGTCATTCCGCCAGAGAAGCTCCGCGCGCTGCTCGTCGCCGAGGCCGATCTCGGCGAGCGCATCATGCGCGCGCTCATCCTTCGCCGGGTCGGGCTCATCGAAGCCGGAGCGGGCCCGATCATCGTCGGCGACGACGAGGACGGGGACGTCCTCCGTCTCGCAAACTTCCTTCGCCGAAACGGGCAACCTCATCAGCGCCTGGATCCGGAGACGGATGCGGACGCGCGTGCGCTCCTGGAGCGCTTTCGCATCGAGCGCGACGAACTGCCGATCGTCGTCTGCCCCGGCGGCCAGCTTCTCCGGAATCCCAGCGAATCGCAGCTCGCGCGCTGCATCGGTCTCGTCGGTCCGATCGATGCCGCGAAGGTCTACGACGTCGCGATCGTCGGTGCGGGGCCGGCGGGTCTCGCGACCGCGGTCTATGCGGGCTCCGAGGGCCTCTCCGTCTTGGTGCTCGATTGCCGTTCGTTCGGTGGGCAGGCGGGCGCGTCGGCGCGGATCGAGAACTACCTCGGCTTCCCGACGGGGATCAGCGGCATCGCGCTGATGGCGCGCGCGTTCAATCAAGCGCAGAAGTTCGGCGTCGACGTCGCGATTCCGGCGGAAGCCTCCTCGCTGCGGAACGAGAAATCGAACGGCGAGCATCGTCTCGATCTCGCGAACGGCGAGACGGTGCGGGCTCGCGCGGTGGTGATCGCGACCGGCGCGCGCTATCGCCGCCTCGAAGTCGCGAACCTCGACGAGTTCGAAGGCTCGAGCGTTCACTACTGGGCATCGCCGCTCGAAGAGCGTCTTTGCGGAGGACAGGAAGTCGTCCTCGTGGGCGGCGGAAACTCGGCGGGCCAGGCGGTCGTGTACCTCGCGAGCGGCGCGAAGAAGGTTTGGCTCATCGCGCGCCGGCCGCTTGCCGCGACGATGTCGCGCTATCTGGTCGATCGGATCGGCGGTCTTCCGAACGTCGAGGTCGTGACGCCTGCGGAGGTCACCCAACTCGAGGGACGCGAAGGAATGCTCGAAGCCGTGCGCTGGCGGCACGGCGACGTCGAAGTCAGGCGGGCGGTTCAGCACATCTTTCTCTTCATCGGCGCCGAACCGAACACGGATTGGCTCGCGGGCTCGGGCGTGGCGCTCGACGCGAAGGGATTCGTGCGAACGGGCGCGGAGATCGGGGTCGGCTACCGGGCACTCGAGACGAATCGGCTCGGGGTGTTCGCGATCGGCGACGTGCGCGCGGGCTCGGTCAAGCGAGTCGCCGGCGCGGTCGGCGAGGGAGCGCAGGTCGTCGCGACCTTGCACGCGTTGCTCGCCGAGGCGGGCGTCACGACATGAGGCGCGACGAGGCTCAGGTCGCGCTCGACCAAGGTCTAGTCTTGGCGCTGCAACCAAGCCGCGTGGCGAACGTTGTGTCGTAATGGAACGGTTCGAACGGACGACTGGAGGACGCCATGACGCATCGAAGGTCCCCCTGGATCGCGATCACGCTGCTCTTCGTCCTCGCCGCGTGTGACGACGGAAACGGAGACGGCGACGAACGGCCCGTTCCCGCCGTGCAGGCGAACGTCGCCTCGATGGACGCGATCGGCGACAGCATCTCGAAGGGCTTCGATGCGGTCGACGACGGGGAATTCTGCCAGGGGGAGCAGGAGAGCCGGAACTACGCGACCGGCGACACTCACGGCGACGACCTCTGCCGTGACGGCGGCGAGGGAGTCTTCAGCCACACCGAACGACTCGAGTGCGTCCAAGGGAAACAGATCGTCCGCGCCGATCCGAATTCCGCGCTCTCCGGCGCTCGCATGCTGACGGAGTTCGCCGACGAAGCTCGTGCTGCGGCCGCATTCCTGGCCGCGCAACCGGAGCCGCGGTACGTGACGATCCTGTTGGGCGACAACGACGTCTGCGGCGGTACCGTCGACCGCGTTCAGGCGAGCTGCCCGAACGGGGTCGACGAAGATCCGCAGAACCACTGTCGGACGACGCCGCAGGCGTTCGAGCGCGAGCTCCGCGAAGGGCTCGACGCTCTCGTGGCCGTGCCGTCGCTCCGCATCGGCGTCGCGGCTCCGGTGCGCGTGTCGCTTCTTTGCACGCACGGCTCCCGGGACCTCTGTCTCGATTTCGTGAATTGCGACGACTTCTGGGAAGCGGCGGTCGCGACGCAGGTGCCCGACGAGCGCGGGGTTTGCGGCTCGCTCACGAAGGACTGCTCGGACGAGCGAATCGCTTCGGCCTACACGATCTCGAAGGCGTACCGAGACGTCCTCGCCGCGGTCGCCGCGGAGTACCAAGCGAGTGGGACGAAGGCGGCAGGCGTCGAAGTCGTCTTCAGCGACGCCGCGTGGCGCGGCAAGTTCGAGGACGACGACATCTCTTGCTGCGACTGCTTCCACCCGTCGGCTTCCGGACAGGACCGGCTCGCGCGCGTGCTGTTCGAAGGGTACGCGTGCAGCAATACGGACGTTTGTTGCGCCGACACGGGCGATCCCGTGGTGGACGGGCAATGCGTCGTCGAAGATCGAAGCGGCACGTTCGTGCCGGGGTTCTTCCCGCCCTCCGGCGCCTGAGACCCGCGAAGGCGCCAGCTCGCTAGCCGCGCTTGATGAGTCGGCAGAGCTCGACCGTGCGCGCCAGGGCGGCCGCGGCCTCGCCGGGGTCGAGGACGAGCGGCAGTAGTCCATCGGGCAGACCCAGTCCGCGCCCGCATCGACGTAGGACTGGATCGTCTCGGCGACCGCGGCCGGGCTCCCGCACAACCAGCCCTTCGTCACGTGCTCGCGCGTCACCTTGGCGAGGACGTCGTCGATGAACGACGCCGACGTGTCGTTCGGTAACAAGTGCTCGTAGTATCGCCAGTCCGCGGGTAGCGGCGAGTCGAGCCCGTCCTCTCGCCAGCGGTCGTGCTCGATGCGGCCGAAGACCGCGGCGAGCCAACGCACGATCGGATTGCCGAGCGCATGCTCGAGTTGCTGCTGGTCGCGAGCGAGCATGACGGGGAACCAGACGGCGAAGCGGAACTGGCCGGGGTCGCGGCCTTTGCGCTCGACCTCGCGCAGAATCTCCGCGCGCGCGTCGGCGAACCGCTCGGCCGTCGGCCAGACCGACGGGCACGCCACCGCGAGCCCGTCCGCGTACGACGTCGTGTGATCGAGGAGCTGCGGGCCGCCGCCGAGACCGTAGAGCCTCGGGCGATGCGGCTTCGCATTGCCGATCGAGGCCTTCTCGAAGCGCCAGCGCTTGCCCGCGAAGTCGATCGGCCCGTCGCTCTCCCAGAGCGCGTGGAAGATGCGGAAGAGATCCACGCGACAAACCCTCCGAGCGCTTGTGTCCGAAGGGCTGGCACTGCTCCGCCTCCCCGCCCCCGATGCAAAGCTCGCGTGTCCCTCGGTGATGTTGGCGAGCGTCAGCATCGCTTGCACGAGCTCGGCGGGTGGGCGGCGCACGGAGTCGGTCGAGATCGCGAGACGAAGCCCCGGCGCCGCGCCGAGGAGGTAGCCCGCCATCACGAAGACGTCCGTGTCGGAGTCGGGGTCGCCGAGGATCGCCGCCATCGGCGTGTTCGCCGCGGTCCAGAGCTGCGGCGGGATGAAGTTGCCGAGCTGGTCGGCGAGGAGGATCCCGTCGACGACCCCGCTCGCCGCGAGCGCTCTCGCTTGATCGGCAAACGCGCTGACGGGGAGATGCCGATCGCCCCATACCGCGACCGCGGTCTCGACGCTCACTCGCGTGATCCTCGCGCGGCCCATGCCTCGAGCAGCTTCGCGTTCTGGCCGGGGGTGCTGCCGTAGGTGACGATCTCGTCGGCGCCGGCGTCGCGGAAGCGCTGGAACTGCTTGACGCACTCGTCGACCGAGCCGATCGCGCAGGACTCATCATCCACTCGTCGGGGATCAGCTTGGCCGGCTCGAGCAGGTCCTTGCGGTGGAAGACGCTGTCGGCAATGTGCTCCTGGTCCTGGAGCTGCTTGTGCTCGTCGAGCTTGACCTGGATGTCGGGGTCCCAGCCATTCGCCCTGATCAGGGAGGCGCCGTAGTGAGGGGCCTGGAGGTAGGTGAGGGCACGGGCGTGGGCGATCTCGCGGGTCTCGGTGTCGCCGAGCTCGGGCGCGGTGATCAGGCACTGGGCGATCCGCAGCGTCGCCGGGTCGCGGCCCACTTTCTCGCAGGCGGCCCGGAGGCGGCCGACGGCTTCGGCGGTTGCGTCCGGGGTCAGATTGGGGACGAGCAGCACGCCGTCGAAGCTCTTGGCGGTCGCCTCTGCGGCGCGCGGTAGGCCGAAGGTCCCGTACCAGAGCGGGGGGGATCTCCGGCGTGGACGTCTCCGAGCGCGATCTCAGGGTAGGTGCCGGCGGGGCCGTCGTAGCTAGACCGGCTCGCCTGCCCACAGCCGGTCGAGGATGTCGGCGTAGTCCATGAAGCCCTCGAAGCTGTAGGCGTTGAGGCCCATGCCCTTGAAGACGCCGTTGTCACCGCGGCCGAGGCCGATGATGAAGCGGTGACCGTAGGTGGCGATCATTGTCGACCCCAGCGCCGCCGTTAGCAGGGGATGGCGCGAGGCGGGGGTGATGATGCCGGTGCCGACGCCGATCCGCCTGGTCCGTGCCCCGACGCGCCGAGGATGCCCCGGCCTCCTTCAGGTTCCAGCGCTCCGAGAGGAAGACCCGCCGGAAGCCGAGGCGCTCGGCTTCGACACCGTCCTCGACCCCTTGTGCCGGAGTGCGCGCTGCGGTCTCCGACTCGCGGGCTGCGCCGCGACGCGCCCGGCGATGACGTAGGCGCTGAGATCGTCGATGACGCGGGCGCTCATAGCGCACCGAACGAGTCGACGTCGGCGACGTGCGAGAGAGCGCGGAGAACGATGGCATCGCCGAGGCCGCGGCCGTCGCCGATGTCCATGCTTCCCAAGAGGGCGATGCCCGCTCCGAGCGGAAAGAGGACGCTCTGCCGATAGTGCGCCATGCACGCCTCCCATGAGTAGTCGCCGATCCCTCGCGCACGCAGCCGGTCGTGGTAGCGACGGAGCAGCGCCTGCCATTCGCTCTCGAGGTCCTGGGCATTCATGCTGCCCGCGAGAAGGTTCCCGACGTCCTGCGTTCCGCGCGTGCGGGCGACGAGCTGCCAGTCGACGATGACCGGAGTGCCGTCCTCTTCGAAGAAGACGTTGTCGAGCCGGCAATCGTTGTGGACGAGCGTCTTCGGCCCCTCGGCGCAGCGCTCGAGGATCTCACCCCAGCGCGGCGCCGCGCCTGCGACCGCCTCGAGCACGCCATCGGAGACGCGACCGGCGTAGCGCATCCGCAGCGCATCGACACCGCTCGCCACGAGTTGGGTGATCATGCGGGCGAACGCGCCTTCGGCCGGCGAGGCGAGCCAATCAGCATCCAGCGCCGGCGACTCCCAGAACGCGGCGTGGAAGTCCGCGAGGACGTCCATCAACCGCTCGGCGTCGGCGATCGCGAGCCCCTGCATCTGATCCCCCGGGCGCAGGCGGCCGAGGTCCTCGAGCAGCAGCGGAGTCCGGGTGCCGTCGCCGACGTGAACGCAGCGCGGAGTCACGACCGAGACGCGCTCGGCGAGATCCGCGTAGAAGCGCGCCTCGCGATCGTACAGTCCCATCGCGCCGTCCATGGCGACTTGGATCTCCGCGGCGCCGCGGATCTTGGCGATCAACGTCGGCGGGCCCGCCTTGCCGGAGTCGTCGTATCCCAGACGCACGCGCGCCATGTCGGCGATCGCACCGCTGACCGCCATCGGCTCCATCGAGATCGTCGTCACCGCGGCCTCCGCATGACCGCCCTCGCGGAGCACGGTGGTGAACCATCGCGAATCGAGCCCGCACAGGCTGTCCGCGACCCGCGCCGTCATCCTCCGATTCCCATTCCCCCGGAGACGCCGAGCGTCTCGCCGGTGATGTAGCCGGCCTCTTTCGAGGCCAGGAACGCGACGGCGGCCGCGATCTCTTCCGGAGTCCCGAGCCGCCGAAGCTGCGTGCCGGCGACGACGGCCTCGATCGCCCGCTCGCTCATCGCTCGGAGGAGCGGCGTGTCGGTCGGACCCGGCGCGATCGCGTTCACGGTGATCCCGTATCGGGCGTTCTCGCGGGCGATCGATTTCGTGAACGCGATCACGGCGCCTTTCGTTGCCGCGTAGACCGCGTTGCCCTTGGCGCCGATTCGCCCTGCTTCGGAAGCGACGTTGACGATCCTCCCGTAGCGGGCTTGCTGCATCGCCGGCAGCGCCGCCTGCGTGCAGGCGAAGACACCTTCCACGTTGACGGCGAGGAGGCGCCGCCAGCGCTCGGGCGTCATGGCCGTGAAGAAGTCGAAGTCGTCGAAGCCCGCGTTGTTGACGAGCACGTCGAGCGTGCCGGCGGATTCGATCGCCGCTCGAGCCGCCGCCGGATCAGCGACGTCGAGCTGAACCGAGCGCCCACCCATCTCTTCGGCGACCGCCCGAGCCGCGTTGCCGTCGAGGTCGGCGACGATGACGCTCGCACCGTCTGCGGCGAGGCGCCTCGCGATCGCCGCGCCGATGCCGCGGCCGCCCCCGGTGACGAACGCCGTGCTCATCGTCCGACGAACTTCGGCGCGCGTTTCTCGATGACCGCCGCGAGACCTTCTCGAGCGTCCGCCGTTCCCGACAGCTCCGACACGGTCCGCGCCTCCTCGGGGAGACGCGCTTCGACGGTCGCGCCGAGACCGTCCCAGATGAGACGCTTGGTCGCGGCGAGCGCGGCGGTGGGCGAGGCCGCGAGCGCGCGGCCGAGGGCCAGCGCCTCGGGGAGCAAAGCCTCGTCGGGCACGACGCGAGTGACGAGCCCGATCGCGAGCGCCTCGGCGGCGCCGATCGTCGGGTTCAGCAGCGCGATCTCCATCGCTTTGCGAAGGCCGACGATCTGCGCGAGCGTCACCGAGCCCCCGGCGTCCGGCGCCATGCCGACGCGAGTCGCGCCGAGCAAGAATTTCGCGGACTCCCCCGCGATGACGATGTCCGACGCGCAGACCAGGCCGAAGCCGCCGCCGCCTGCCGCGAAGCCCTGGACGGCGGTGACGACCGGGGCGGGCAGCCGCATCAACGCAGACGCGGAGATCTGCAGCCACGCCGTCGCCTCGCGGAGGTAATCGGGGAGCCGCTCGCCCTTCGAGGCGAACGTCTTGACGTCGCCGCCCGCGCAGAAGTGCCGGCCTTCGCCGGTCAGGAGCAGCGCTCGCAAGCGGGGCTCGCCGTGGCAACGAATCAGCGCCTCGTGGAGCGCTCGGAGAAGCGTGACGTCCAAGCCGTTCGACGCCTCGGGGCGGTTCGAGCCGGAGGCGCGCGAGGCCGTCGTCCTCGAGATCGAGAAGAACGGGTCCAGAAGCGATCAGCGATTCGGTCATTCGACGTCTCCTCTCAGGCGGCGGATCGTAGCCGGAAACGAATCGGCATGCGCTTCGGCCCGCCGACGAACGTCGTCGCCATCTACTCCGGCTCGCCGGCGAGCTCGACGAGCTCGAGGCGCGGCAGGAGCTCGCGGAGGAACGCCTCGAGCTCCATGCGCGCGAGGTGCGCGCCCAGGCAGAAGTGCACGCCGATGCCGAAGGCGAGGTGCTCGTCGGCGTTCTGGCGCGCGATGTCGAAGCGGAACGGATCCTCGAACACCGTCTCGTCGCGATTGGCCGAGAGGTACGACAGGAGGAGCCGGTCGCCCGCGCGGCAGCTCGACGTCGCCGAGCACGTAGTCCTCCTGCGCATGGCGCATGAAGTGCCGCACGGGCGTCACCCAGCGGATGATCTCGTCGACCGCGTTGGGGATGCGCGCGGATCCTCCTGCAGCGCGCTGCAGCTGCGCCGGGTTCCGGATCAGCGCCTCGAGGCCGCCGGCGAGGGAGCTCGACGTCGTGTCGTGGCCGGCCGTCGCGATGATCGCGTAGTAGCCCACCGTCTGCAGGTCGCCGAGCGGCTCGCCGTCGATCGTGCCGTTCGCGATCGTCGAGGCGATGTCGGCCGTCGGGTGCGCGCGACGGTCGTCGGTCATGCCGTTGAAGTACATCGCCATGTCCAGCGAGCGCGGCCATGAAGATCGCGACCGGATCCTCGCCCTCGGCGCCGCCGAAGTCGGGATCCTCGGCGCCGAAGATCTTCTGCGTGAGCCCCAGCATCCGCGGCTCGTCCGTCTCCGGCACGCCGAGGATGCTCATGATCACGTGCAGCGGATAGTAGAGCGCGACGTCGCGCGCGAAGTCGCACTCGCCGCCGAGCTCGAGCATGCGGTCGACGAAGCGCCGCGCGAGCACCGGCAGACGTCGCGCCCGATCTCCTTCCGCAGGTTCGCCGGCTTGAACCAGTCGTTCGTGACCTGCCGATAGTCGCGGTGCTCGTCGCCGTCCATGTGGATGAGCGTCTTGATGTCCACCCGAGCGCGCGGCTCTGCTCGACCTGCGCGCGCGGACCGAGCACCGAGTCGCGCGTGTTCCAGAAGAGCTCGTGGTTGCGCTCGATCTCGACGACGTGCGCGTGGCGCGTGACGGCGCGAAACGGGACGTAACCCTCGACCTCGACGAGCGGCAGCGGGTCGTTGCGGCGCAGCCGCTCGGCCGCGGCGTGCCACTCGTCGAGATCGGCGTAGGCGTGCGGTCGATGAAGATCCGCGCGTCGCCGAGCCGTCCGAGAAGTCGGGGGACATGCTCTAGAATCCCGAGCGGTCGCCGGCGACGACCACCTTTGATGCCGCTGACGCCGTCGCCACTAAAATTGCCACTGGACGCGCGCGCCGATCTCGCGCGGCGCGCCGAACGTGCCGAAGATGCCGAAGTCGTTCACGTTGCCGTTGATCAGATACTCCTTGTCCGCGAGGTTCTTGCCGTACACGCTGAACCCGACTCCCCACGGCTCGTACGTGTACTTCACGTACGCGTTATAGAGCTGATACTCCTTCTGGAAGAACGTGTTCTGCGAGTCGAACCAGTAGCCGGAGTTGTGGTAGATCGTGCTCGCGATCTCGACCGGGCCGCGCCAGACGTCGATCAGATATTTGATCTGACTGCTCGAGCGTCAGCTCCGGCGCGCGGATCAGCTCGTTGCCGGAGAAATCCCCCGGCGAAACGCGATACCGGTGTTCTCCTCGAAGCCGCTGCGATTGCACTCGAGGTATTCGGTGTCGAGGAAGGAAGCGCCGACGCTGAGATCCAGGTTGTCGACGAACCACGGCAGCCAGACGAGATCCGCGTCGATGCCCCGCAGCTCCGCATTGCCGGCGTTCTCGAGGCGCACCGCGCCGCCGCTCGTGAGCGCGATCGTCTGGAGCTGGAGATCCTCGTAGTCGTAGTGGAAGACGGAGACGTTCAGGCGCACGGCGCGATCGAAGAGCGCTCCTTTGAACCCGCCTTCCCATGACGTGACGATTTCCTCGTCGACCGGAGCCGGCTCCTCGACGAGCGCGACCGGGTTGTAGGTGCCCGACTTGAAGCCCGTGGAGCGGCTCACGAAGAGCATCCCCTCGTCGAGGATCCAAAGACCCTCGAACGGCACGTCGATGCCGAACCGGGTCGAGAGGTTGTCGAACGTCTTGCTGCGCGGCTCCCGGGTCGCGAGTGGGGCATTGCCGGCGGGAATGCCTCGCCGCTCGTCGGCGCGCGCCGGGTCGGTGATGAAGTACGGCGCGTAGACCTCGTTCTTGGCGAGCGTGCGCTTCTCCGACGAATAGCGGAGGCCGACGGTCAGCTTCAGCCAATCGAGCACGGAGTAGCTCGCCTGCCCGAAGCCCGCGAGCGCGTCGGCCTCGACGGTGGAGATGAGCGGCACGCCGACATAGAGATGCTGCCCCGGCAGGCTCGGCGTCGTCAGCGCCGGAATCGGAATCGGAAACGGGATCTCCGCCGTCGGCGGCAACGTCGTCGGCGGCAGAGGGATTCCCGGCTCGACCTGCGCGAGAACGTCCGAGAGGACGCGATAGATCCCTTCCGCTCCGGCCACCTCGGGCAGCGGCGTCCCGAGAATGAAGTTGAGCGGCTCGAAGCCGCCCCTCACCCTTCAGGTAGTAGGCGCCGGCGACCCAGTCGAGCCAGCCGAGCGGTCCCTCGCCGTTCGACTTGAGCTGAATCTCCTCCGAGAACGACTCCGAAAAGCCGGGCAGCGTACCGAAGCCCGCGGCGTTGCCGGGCGAGCCGTCGTAGTCGACGAAGCCTGCGTTCGAGACGTCCTGGTAGGCGGTGAGCGGGGACGTCGAGCCAGTCGAAGCCGAGCGTCGTCACCGAAGTTCACGCCGTGGATGTTCACGTAGTTCGTCTGCGGCAGGTTGCTGCTCGCCTTGAACGGCTCGGGCGTGGCCGAAGCGCCGAGCAATTCCGCGAGCGGCGTCGGATCGAATTGGTTGACGACGTTCGTGTCGGCACCTTCGTGGTCGAGGATGTAGCCCGAGAGCACCATCTTCACGTCGACGAAGTCGAAGATCTTCCCGGGGGTGAACGCGAGCTTCGGCCGCACGCCCCAGTTCTGCTGGTCGAGAATCTCCGGGCCGGTCGGGTTCAACTGCTCGTAGTAGGCGTCCGTGCGATCGTAGAAACCGGCGACCGCGAGCGCGAGCCAGTCGAATAACGGCTCGGAGGCGTAGAGGCTGAAACGCCCGTGATTGTAGTCGCCGTACTCGGCGTCGATCGACGCTTCGCGTTCGGGACCGGGGTCGCGCGTGACGACGTTGATCGCGCCGCCGGTCGCGTTCCGCCCCCGCAGCGTGCCTTGCGGCCCACGTAGCACCTCGATGCGGTCGACGTTGCCGAAGCTTTGGATCGTCGACTGGATCATCGGGTAGTAGACGCCGTCGACGTACGTGGCGATCGACGGATCCGCGGTCGGCAGCGTTGCGTCCGAGCCGATACCGCGGATGTAGGCCTGCGCGTACCCAGCGTTCGACCCGTAGACGAGGCCCGGTTGACCATCTGCAGTTGCTGCGTGTCCGTGATGCCGAGATCGACGAGCGCTTGACCGGGGAACGCGACGATGGAGATCGGCACGTCCTGGACGTTCTGTGTGCGCTTCTGCGCCGTGACGACGATCTCCTCGACGGAGCGAAACGCCGAGCTCGGAAGCGACGGATCAGGCGCCGATTCCTGCGCAGCATCAGGCGCTGCTTCGGGTGCCGCTTCGAGCCCCGCATCAGGCGACGCTTCGGGCGCCGCGTCCTGGCCGTTTGCCAGGCTGGCGCCGAGGAGTGCCGACACCGCGAGCACTCGTGCCAATCCCGATCCAACCATGTGAGCCCTCCCGGAAATGGCTATGCGTGCTTGCGCTCGAGGTTGCGGATGACCGTCCGCGCCGCGAGCTGCCCCGGAATGCCGCTGATCCCGCCCGTCGGATGCGTGCCCGCGCCGCTCAGGAAGAGGCCGGGACCGGCGTCTCGTAGCCGCCGAAGCCGAATGCCGGGCGCAGCGGCCCGAGGCGCCACGCGACCGGATCGACGTGGTAGACGTTGCCGTCAGTCGCGTGAAAGCGCTCCTCGAGGTCCGGACCGGAGCGCACGCTGCGCGCGATCTCGAGACGTGTCGAGCCCCTCGTAGTACCGCGCGCACTCCGCGAGCACGCGCTGCCCGACCGCGTCGCGCATCTCGGCCCACGGCTTCTCCGGATGCGCCGGCACGACGCCCGACCAGAGCCAGAACGTATCCTGACCATCCGGCGCCTGCGTCGGATCGATCGCCGTCGGCACGATGCCGATGAACGGAATCTGCTTCGGCCAGCGCCGCGCGACGACCGCGTCCCACGCTTCGACGTGGTCCTCGAAGCGTGTGCCAGCTGCACGATCGGCTCGCGCAGATCGAGGCCGTCCTTGCGCCACGCGATTGTGGCGCGGGCAGGTCGAGCCGGCCCGAGACGCGCGACGTCGATCTTCAGCGACGCCGCTTCGACGGTCGAGGTCGGGATCTGCTCCGCCCGGCGAGCGAGCTGTTCGGGAAGCACGCCCTTCGGCAGCAGTCGCGTGAGCGTCTGCTTCGGATCGCAGGTCGTGAGCACCGTTCGCCGCGCGGATCTCCTCGCCGTCCGCGAGCCGAACGCCGTCGACGCGGCGCTCGCGCATCAACGAGCTCCGCCACCGCGGCCGAGGTGCGGACGTCTGCCGCCGCTGCTCCTGCAGGCACGCGAGCGAGCGCGTTCGGCAAGCGCGCCGGTGCCGCCCTCGAAGCGGGCCGAGTTCGTGCGGTGGCAGATGCCGAGGTAGATGAGCGCCCAGCCGGTCCCGTCCTGCGTCATCCACGAGAACGGCGGCATCGCAGCGAGCGCGCCCTTGACGAGCGGATGCTCGAAGCTCTCCTCGATCACCTCCGCGTGCGACGCCGGCGAAGAGCCGCGCGATCGGCATGAGCTCGCGCCGATGGCGGAGCGCAGCCGCGAGCGTCTTCACGACGGCGCCGACGGCCGGGCCGCGTCGGGTGAGCGAGCATCATCGGCACCGCGATGTCGATCGCCGCATCGAGCGTGCGCGACAGTCTCAGCCAGGCGTCGGCGTCCTTCGGCGAGAAGTGGCGGATCTCCTCGGCCGTCTTCCGCGGGTCCGCCCAGATCGCGATCGAGGCGCCGTCGGGGTCGAGATGCACGTGATAGGGATCGGCGATCGAGCTGCTTCAAGCCGTATCGCGCAAGGTCGAGATCCGCCTCGATCGTCGTCGCGCGGAAGAGCGACGCCTGAATGCCGCCCTCGTTGATGCGATGGCCGGGCGCCGCGGGGAAGATCGCGTTCGTCGACATCATGCCGCCGACGGTCGGCGACGCCTCGACGACGATGACGCGGAGCCCGGCCTTCGCCAGGTAGCACGCCGCCGTGAGCCCGTTGTGCCCGGCTCCGACGACGATGACGTCGGTCGCGTTCAAGCGGCGACGGCCGTTCGGTGCGGCACTTCCACGGCCGGTTTCGCGACCGCGAGCGAGACGATCCACAGCGCGTACATGACGAGCGCGAACGTCACGAGCGCGGCCGGGTATGTGACCGAGTAGCCGATGCCGCTATTGAGCGCGATCCAGAGCGGCCAAGCGGTCGCGGCGTTGGCGATGCCGTCGGCCATCGGCACGAGCGGAATCACGCCGAGGAGCTTCCATCCGGAGCCGAAGTGGGGCCGCGCCTTCGTGATCAGCGCGCCGGCCGTGATCGGCATCAGCGGATTGACGACGTCCCACCAGAGCGGAAAGCCCCAGAAGTTGAACGGGTGCGCGCCGTAGTAGACGTAGACGCCCGCGAGGATGCCGGGGGTCTCGAGCACGACGTTGATGAGGCCGAACGTTCCCCACAGGCGGTACACTCCCGCGCGATCGATGCCGCGCTCGAACATTCGATGCGCGACGTACGCCTGCCCGCCGACGTACCAGCAGTAGACGAAGACGATCAGCCAGGGCAGCGGTCGCCCCATGAACGTGAACGCCGTCCACGGACCCGGATCGGGGAAGTAGACGAGGCCGAGCACGTCGACGATCGGCTCGAAGGCGCACGCGATGAAGCCGCCGATGAGGCAGAGCAGCAGCATCGGCCCTTTCCCCTGCACGAGGTGCGTGATCGCGATCACGATCGCGACGCCGAGCGGCGCGAAGATGAAGTACGTGAACCATGCGATCGCGTCGGGCATGACCATGTCGGTGGGCGGTTGAGGGACCATCGTTTCCTCCTGTTCAGCGATTGCCGATGAAAGACTGCACGGCGCCGGACGGCGCCGGCAGGTCGAGGAGCTTGGCGAGGAGTTGGCTCGCGGGGTTGCTGAGCTTCATCGGCGCGTCCGCGGGCAAGAGCCCGGCGCCGATCATCAAGTTGCCGGCGCGATGCATGAGCACCGAGAGACGAAGCGCGGCGAACCTTTCGTAGAAGTCGACGTGGCGGACGCGGTTGCCGCTGAGCTCCTCGTAGCGGCCGATCACGCGCTCGCGGCTCGGGAATCCCGGCGGCGGCTGCATGCCGATGCCTTCGGTGTGATGGCGAAAGAGGAAGAGCCACCAGCCGAGGTCGAGCTCCGGGCTCGCGAGCGAGACCATCTCCCAGTCGAGCACGGCGGCGACGGAGAGATCGTCCGGAAAGATCATGTTGCCGACGCGGGCGTCGCCCCAGTTGAGGACGGTCGGCTCGGTTTCCTTCGGTCGGTTTTGGTCGACCCAGCGAAAGCCGGCTTCGACGGTCGGATTCGGCTCGCCCGGGGCGGCCCATTCGAAGCAGCGCTTCCACCACGCGATCTGTTGATCGAGCGGCGAGGCTCCGAGATCCGGCTTGGCGAGGAATCCGAGATCGAGCGCCCGCCAATCGGCGGCGTGGATCTTCGCGAGCGCGCCGAGACCGTTCTCGACCATCCGTGCCTGCTCGTCGTGGCCGAGATCGAGCACCCATCCGGCGGCGGTGAACGGCGGATCGTCCGCGGGGACGCGCCCGTCGACGCGGACCATGACCGCGAACGGCGCGCCGAGCACGGAAGCGTCGCGGTCGAGCCAGCGCATGCGCGGCACCGGCACGTTCGTGTGCTCGCCGAGCGCCTTCATCACGCGGTACTCGGTCTCGAGCGTGCGCTCGGGAAAGATCGTCAAGCCGATCGGCTGCACGCGCGCGACGAGCGGCTCGCTCCGCTCCGTGCCGCCGGCATCGCGCCAGGAAGCATCGAAGAGGATCGTCTCGTAGGAGAGGCCGCTCGCGCTCGGGATCCGGAGATCGGAGACCCGGACGTCACGCGCGCCGTCGATCTTCTGCGCGAGCCACGCGGCCAGGTTCCGCGCCGCGACTTCGGGATCCGTTCGATTCGAGAGCGCCATCGTCAGCCTCGCTTCTTCCGCTTCATCGCGAGCTGGAACGCGTCGAACCAGATCTCTTGGTACGTGCAGTGGGTGACGCGCCCGTCTTCGGCGGTCCAGCGATAGAGGCTGTCCCGGAACGAGAGGTTCGGCCACGCCGGCACCGCGGCTTGCGCGATCGCCTCGCCGCGGAAGCGATAGGTGCGGCCGGTCTCGTCCTCGGCCTCGACCTCTTGCCGTGTCGCCGCGTAGAGCTCCGGATGCCGCTCGAGCACCCGGCGCCGAACGCTCTTCAGCGCGCGCGGCCGGCCGTCCGCGTGAACCCAACCGTAGTGATGCGAGGGCCGGCCCGCGGGAATCTCGTAGATCCCCTTCCACGCGGGCTCCGTGTCGGGCGCCTCGAAGCCGACCTGGTTGAAGCTCAGGTCTTCGCCGAAATACATCGGCGTCCAGCCGATCGGCGGCACCTTGACCGCGTCCTGATCCTCGGTGCGGATCTGGTTCCACGAGCGATCGCGCGCGGCGTAACAGTCGATCGCGAAGCGCTCGCCGCGGAGCACGAGCTCGCCGGTCGCGTGCATGAACTGTTCGCTGCCGCCCGGTCCGCGCGCCGGATCGCTGCGGAGCTCCTCGCCGGGGATCACGTGACCGCGAGCAAAGAGCGGCGTGACCGCGGTCTGGAGCACGTCGAAGCGTGTCCGGCCGTCGGCGCTCTCGTAGCGGAGGCAGGCCTTGCGTCCGAGCTCCAGGAACTCGATCGAGAAGCCGTTCGCCGTGGTGATCGCGCTGCCCTCGACCTTCGGCCACGGCATCGTGATCTCGTAGTCGAGGAACTCGACGTCGAGCGGCGACAGATTGCCGAAGCCGCGGAAGATGCAGACCCCGCCCTGCGCGAGCGGGAAGGCGGGCTGATAGCGCACGTAAAGAAAGGCGCCGAGCGCGGCCTGCGGGATCGAGAAGCCGAAGTAGTGCGTGTGCACCGTGTGCGGATCCCAGCTCTCGCCGGCGGCGGGCAGCGGGAGAATCAGGTCGGATTCGGGCGGATGTGTCGCGATGGCCATGACGTCGGCTCCCCGCTCAGAAGCGCACCGTCAGCGTGCCGCCGAAGGTTCGCGGCATGCCGGCGTAGCGGCTGATCGTGTCACCCGTGTTGAAGGTGCCGTTCGAATAGAACTCGTCGGTCGCGTTTCGCACCCAGCCCGTGAGGCGCCACGTGTCGTCCGCGGAGGCGATACCGAGGCGGAAATCGAGGAGTGTGTAGCCGTCGATCACGAAGCGCGGATCCTCCGTGAGCGTCGAGTTCGTCTCGGTTTTGTAGGTGAGGCTCCCGCCGATCGCGAGCTCGAGCGACTCGCCGAGCGGCCGCGTGTGCTCCGCGTCGAGCGTGGTCGTCCACTCGGGAGCGAAGTTGAACGGCCGCCCCTCGAGGTCGACGTGGTTCCCCTGCCCGTCCAAGGTCTCGCCGCGATCGACCTTCGTGTCGAGGTAGATCGACGACGCACGCACGAAGAGCCCGTCGAGCGGTCGCGATTCCGCCTCGAGCTCGACGCCCATCACCGTCGACTCCGGCACGTTCACGAGGATCGGCAGCGAGCCGAAGATCGGGTCTTGGATGCGGCCGAGGAGCTGCTTGTCCTTGTAGTCGTAGTAGAACGCTGCCGCGTTCACTCGCAGCGCCCGCTCGAAGAACGCGCTCTTCGCGCCGAGCTCGAACGCGTGCACCTGCTCCTGCGTTGCGGGCGTGTATTGCGCCGACGTCGAAGCCGCGAGCACGGGAAAGCTGCCGGATTTGAAGCCGCGGCTGAACGACGCGTAGAAGAGCTGGTCGTCGAGCGGAGTCCAGTCGACCGCGGCGCGTCCCGAGACGTTGTCCTCGTCGAGCGTGCCCTCGAAGGGCGATGGGTTGTTCGTCTCGGCGTCGAGCGTCACGCAGTCGCCTTCCATCGCGCCGCCGGTGCCGCCCTGCGCGAGGCTGACCGCGTTGAAGACGGCCGAGAAGCCGATGCCGCGCGTCTGGAAAGGGCTGTCCACGACGCAGCCGGAGTACTCGCGCTTCTCCGTCGTGTAGCGAACGCCGAGGTTCAAGTTGAACGCCGGCCAGAAGCGCCAGTTCCCGTTCGCGAAGATCGCCTTCGTGTTCGCGACCTGATCACCCCGGGTGTCGACGCGGTCCGTGATCGTCGTCAAGCCGTCCACCGGGAGGAACACCGTCACGCTGTCGGTGTTCACGTGCACGGACTGATACTCGAAGACGTGATCGCGGCTCGCGAAGCCGCCGACGATGCCGTCGAGATCCGGGCCCCAGCTCCCGTTCACGCGGAGCTCGATCGCGTAGGCGTTCGTCTTCACGAGGAGGTCGCGCTCGGTGTTGCTGACCGAGAGACCCGACTGCGGGATCAAGGAGTGGTCGTTCAGGAAGTTGTCGTACGAGGCGAGGAGCGTGACCGTGTTCGTCTCCGTCACGTCCCAGTCGCTTCGCAGCGCCCCCATGCCGAAGCGCTCGTCGTTCTCCCAATCGAGGTTCGACCAATCCGCGACCTGGTTGTCCGCGCCGTGCGCGGGCACGGTCGGATGGTTTCGCACCGCGGGAGCAAGCACGAGGCTCGGGTCGAAGCCGAGCGCGCGCAGCGGCCCCGCCGTGATGTTGTTCTGCGGCTCGAAGCCGAGCACTTGCGGCGCTTGCGGCTCGCCGCCGTCTCGCCAACCGCTCAGCGTGAGCGAGCTCGTGAAGCCGGCGAACGGCCGCGCATCGAGCGTCAGCCGGCCGGATTGTTTGTCGATCTTGCCGAGCCGGTCGTTCGGGCGCGTGAGACTGTACTGCCAGCCCTCCTGCGAGCGGATGTCGCGGAGCGCGAGCCGGCCGCGCAGCACGTCGCCGAGAATCGGGCCGCTCACGAAACCCTCGACGTCGCTCGTCACGAACCGTCCGAGGCTCGCCGTCACGCCCGATTCGAATTCGTCGGTCGGCTTCCGCGCGATGTAGTTGATCGCTCCGCCCGTCGTGTTGCGGCCGTAGAGCGTCCCCTGCGGTCCCTTCAGGACCTCGACGCGCTCGAGATCGAGCATCGCGCCCTTCGACATCACCGGGAACGGCAGGTTCTGCTCGTCGACGTAGAGGCCGACGGTCGCGCTCGCGGTCTGGCTCGCTTCGTTGAAGCCGACGCCGCGGAGCGAGTAGATCGGCACCGAGTATCCGCTCTCCGCGTAGCTGAAGCCGGGGATGATGCGGCCGAGGTCGCGCGTGTCGACGACGCCGAGCTTCGTGAGATCATCACCGGAGAACGCGCTGACGGCGATCGGCACGTCGTTCAGGAACTGCGCGCGCTTCTGCGCGGTGACGACGATCTCTTCGATCCCCGGCGCCGAGAGGTCGGGCGCTTCCTGAGCCGCGGCGAACCGCGCCGAGACGACCACGGCGGCGAGAAGGACCGATCGCCGGAGCCGGATCTGTCGTGCGCGATAGTCGTCCACGGGCGCCTCCCTCCTGCCTGGTTGGCGCATACTGCCATCTGGCAGAAACTGTCAAGAGGCAGTTGATGTCAGCTGAGCGAGACGCTACGTTCGCGCCCGTGGCGGAAAACGGATCCCTCTGGACTCTCAAGAAGGCGCAGACTCGCGACGACCTGGTGCGGGCCGCGCTCGTGCTGTTCCGGCGCCAGGGATTCGAGCGGACGACCGTCGAGGAGATCGCCGCGGCCGCGAGATGCTCGCCGCGGACGTTCTTCCGCTACTTCGGCTCGAAGGAGGATCTCGTCTTCCACGACCTCCCCCACCACCTCGCCTTCCTGCGGTCGCGTTTGGCGGAATCGCTCGGCCGCCAAGGGGTGTGGGACGCCGTCGTCGACACCCTCATTGCCGTCGTCTCCCGCTTCCTGTCGGGCGACGCGGATCTCGCCACGGAACGCTTCGAGGCATGGTTCCGAGAGCCGGTGTTGCGCCAGCGGTTCGTCGTCCTGTCGATGGAATTCGAAGCTGCGATCGCCGACACGGTGGCGGCGTCTCGCCACACGAACGCCGAGGCGGATCCTTATTCCCGCTCGGTCGGCATCATCGGCTCGGCGAGCGTCCGGTGCGCGATCGAGTCGCTCGGACGGGCGGGGTTCGTCGAGGAGCTACGCACGCTGCTGGACGGGATCGGTGACGGGCTCCGCCACGAGCCGCCACCGCCGAGCACCAAGATTCGGCGCGTCGCGCGCGCGGCGCCGAAGAAAGCACCCGCCCGGTAGGCGAATCGGGCGACCCCGCACGGTCGGATCGCTTCCGTTCGAAGCCTCTGATCGTATATTGTCGACCATATGTCTGGTCTGGAATCGCCGGCCACGATCTCTCTCTCCCTCCGATTCGCGGTCGAAGATCTTCTCAGCGAATTCTCCGCGCGGGTCGACGGCGGGCGCGGCGACACCGTTCATGAGCTCTTCGTCGAGTCCGGCCGCATCGAGACGCCCCTCTTCGTGCTCGCGAATCGAGAGCAGATCCGCGAGCGCTTCACGGCGCGCGCCAGAGACGTCGGCCGGCGCACTCGGCACTACTGGAGCAACGCGAGGTTTTCGGGGAGCGAGGTCGAGATCGGCGTCGTGACCAACGTGATGACGGTCATCGTCGCGGAAGGCGACGACACCGTGATCACGGGAGGAACCTCCACCGACATCGTCGTACCGCACGAGGGTGGATGGGCATTCCGGTCGCGCCGTCTCGACGTCGCGTTCGAAGGCGCGCTGGTCCCGAGAGGAGCACGCCCGTGAAGCTCGCGTCCTTCACCGTCGGCGGCGTCCGCGGAATCGGCTCCGTCGTGGGCGATGAGATCTGCGATCTGACCGCGGCCGACGCCTCGATGCCCGTGGACCTGATCGGCCTGTTGGCGCGCGGCACCGACGCCCTCGAGGCGGTTCGCGCGCTCGAGCGTCGCGCGCGGCGGCATCCGCTGGTGGACGTGCACCTCGAAGCGCCGATCCCCGCGCCCCGCAAGTTCCTCGGCTTGGGTCTGAGCTTTCGATCCCACGTCGCAGAATTGCGCGCAAAGAAGATTCCGATCGAGATCCCGCCGCACCAGGTCTGGTTCAACAAGCAGGTCACGGCGATCACCGGACCCTACGACCCGATCCACCTCCCCCGCGTTTCCTCGCAACTGGACTACGAAGGCGAGCTCGCCGTGGTGATCGGCAGGCGCGCGCGGCACGTACCGCGAACGGCGGCGATGGACGTCATCGCGGGCTTCATGGTGTGCAACGACGTCAGCGTACGCGATTGGCAGCTTCGGTCGCCGACCGCGATGCTCGGCAAGTCCTTCGACACGCACGGCCCGATCGGGCCGTGGCTGACGACGGCCGACGAGATCGCGAACCCCGCCGGATTGCGGATTCGCACGTGGGTGGACGGCGAATTGCGCCAGGACGGCAACACGAACGATTTCATCTACTCGCTCGGAGAGATGATCGAAGAGCTTTCGACGGTCTTCACGTTGGAGCCCGGCGACATCCTGGCGACCGGGACGCCCGCCGGGATCGGAGCCCTGATGGATCCGCCCCGCTTCCTGACCGCAGGCCAGCGCGTTCGCGTCGAGATCGAGGGCCTCGGCCACATCTCGAATCCCGTGATCGACGAACCGGAGCCGCGCACGACGCGCTCCTGAGAGGTCAGCCCGTGCGCCGGCCGGCCGATTCCAGACGGGAACGGAGGTGCTTCTTGACGTTCGCGAGATGCGCTCTCAGCCCGCGGACGGCCTCGGCCTTGGAGCGCTTCGCGAGAGCGCGGATGAAGCGCTCGTGCTCCGCCGCGGGCGGCGCAGGCTCCTCTTCCTGAAAGCCGTTCACGTTCTGCACCTGGATGAGGCGGCGCTGAGCGACGATGTGCGCATCTTGGACGGGGCGATTGTGACTCGCCACGACGATCATGCGATGGAGCTCGTTGTTCAATCGATACGCGTCGGCCTTCGCAGCACGCCGTTCCTCCTGGTGCTTGGCGACGATCGCGGCGATCTCCGAATCCGTCGCCTCGTCGCAGGCGAGCTCGATCGCGAGAGTCTCGAGGGTCTCGAGAAGGACGTGGTGCTGCAGCACGTCCGCGAGTGAAGGGGACGCCACGATCGCACCGCGATTCCGCGGCAGCTCGAGCAGACCTTCCGCGGCGAGCACCTGGTACGCCTCGCGCAGCGGGGAGCGGGAAATTCCGAACCGCTGGCAGAGCGTCCGCTCCTGAAGCCGTTCCCCCGGCTTCCACACGCCGCTCACGATCTCGTCGCGCAAGCGATCCAGCGCCCTCGCCTGCAGGGACGAGTGCTCGATGCGAAAGCTCAGTGCCTCTTCATTCATTTCGCCGGCTCCGACTCGTGAACCAGCGTCGCGAGGGCCGCGAGATCATTCTGCCCCAGTCCCCGTTCGACCGCGAGATCGTAGACACTCGCCGCGGCGTGCGCGATCCGGAGGCGAATCGGCGCATCCGCCGCCGCTTCGAGCAGCGCCTTCACGTCCTTCCGCATGGTCTCGACTTCGCTGATCTTCGGCTCGAGCTCCCGGGACGCCATCCGCGGTCCGAAGATCCGCAAAGGAGTCGAGTCCGCGTACCCGCCGGCGAGCGCAGCCGGTAGCGCGCGAGCGTCGATCCCGAAGGCCTCGGCCGCGCCGATCGCTTCGGCGATCGCCACGATCGTCGTCGACACGATGAGCTGATTGCAGAGCTTCGTCGCCTGTCCCGAGCCGACGGGGCCCATGTGAGTGTACTGCCGCGACACCGCGGTGAGCAGCGACGTCGCGCTCGCGACGGCTTCGTCGGTTCCCCCGCAAAACACCGCGAGCATCCCGGCGCGAGCTGCCGATGGACCGCCCGACACGGGAGCGTCGAGGTAAGCGCTCGACGTCGTCTTCGCGAGGCGCTCCGCGAAACGCCGGGCGGGTGAGATTCCGATCGTCGAGAAATCCACCACCACCGCGCCGGCCGCGAGGCTCTCGGCGACGCCCCGTCTCCCGAAAAGCACATCCTCGACGGCCGTCGAATCGCGTAGACAGAGCGCGACGATCGGCGCGTCGGCGACGGCCTCGGCCGGCGTCGGCGCCGTGCGCGCGCCGCCCGCCAACAGGGCGCGCCCCTTCTCGGCAGTCCGGTTCCAGACGGAGAGGGGGAAGCCCCGATCGAGCAGTCGCTCGCCGATCGCCTCGCCCATGATGCCGAGGCCGAGGAGGGCGATCCGCGGGCTCTCTGGTGAATTCATCTCGTCGACAAGCTCTCGAGAGGCGTGATAGTCGATGGCATATGGTCGACCATATACCAGGCGCTGCTGCTCCCCGGAAGCTGCGGCCTGCCCTCCTCCGGCCGAGCAAGCTCGCGCACGTCGTGCTGCGCACGTCGCGATTCCAAGAGACGCGAAGCTGGTACCTGACGGTCCTCGGCGCCGAGGTCGCCTTCGAGAACGACGACGTCGCCTTTCTTCGCTACGACGACGAGCACCATCGGCTCGGGATCATTCACGCGCGCGACGCGGCTCCGATGGACAAGAGCGCCGCGGGCGTCGAGCACGTCTCCTTCACGTACGACGAGCTCGGCCAGCTGCTGGCGACCTATCTGAGGCTCAAGCAGCACGACATCGTTCCCTTCTGGCCGATCATCCACGGACCGACCGTTTCCCTGTACTACCGAGACCCCAACGGCGTGAAGGTCGAGCTCCAGTACGATGTCTTCCGGACGGCCGAAGAGGTCGACGCGTTCTTCGCCGCCGGCAACTACGTCGAGAACTTCATGGGCGTGATCTTCGACCCCGACGACATGGTGCGGCGATTCGAGGCGGGCGAGCCACTGAGCTCGCTCACGAAGAGGCCGCCGCTGCCGCCGGGACTCGGACCGTGGGACATGCACCGCCCGTAGTCGGGCGAAGGGAGTCGATGCGATGAGTCTCGACCCGGTCTTCGAGCCCCTCCGGCAAATGCCGCCGCCGGACTTCGGCGACATTCCCGGCGCGAGGGTGCGCATGGCGTCGATGCAGGCGATGCTGCCGCAGCGTCGATCGGCCGCGGTCACCTTCGACGATCGCGCGATCGACGGTCCCGGTGGGAAGATCGGAATCCGCGTCTATGAGCCCAAGAGGGGCGGCAAGCGCGGAGCGCTGCTCTACTTCCACGGCGGCGGATTCGTGGTCGGAGGTCTCGAGACGGAGCACCCGCAATGCCTCGATCACGCGGAGCACGCAGGCTGCGTGGTGGTCTCGGTCGACTACCGGCTGGCCCCGGAGTTTCCATTTCCCGCCGCCCACGAGGACGGGTGGACCGCTCTCCGGTGGCTCGCGGCGAACGCGAGCACGCTCGGGGTCGAGCCCGATCGGCTCGCGGTCGGCGGTGGAAGCTCCGGCGCGACGCTAGCGGCCGGCGTGGCGCTTCGCGCTCGCGATGAGGGCTTGCCGCTCCGCCTGGTGATGCTCGTTCAGCCGTCGTTCGACCATCTGCAGACGCAGCGTTCCGCTCGCACGTTCTCCGACACGCCGTTCCTCACGAGCGAGCATCTATCGGCGATCTGGCGGACCTACTTCGGCGCTCAAACGCCGACGGGAAAAGCGCTCTCCTACGCGGCCCCTGCCGCGGCGGAGAGCCTCGCGGGCTTTCCTCCCCTCTTCATGATCGTCGGCGACGTCGACCCGCTCCGCGATGAGGGCTTGGCGTTCGCCATGCGCTCGATCGCCGAAGGAATCGAGGTCGAGCTTCACCTGTTGCCGGGCGCGCCGCACGGATTCGATCTCGTCGAGCACGCACCGGTGACTCAACTGATGCGCGACGCTCGCGCGGCGGCGCTCGTTCGAGCGCTCTCTCCGAACGGCATCTGGCAGGGTCGGATGATCGCCGCGAGCAGCGCCGCTCGCCTGGCCGCTCCGCTCATCCGGGGAGTCGCTC
>CAWBOU010000003.1:0-13302 GCA_963790365.1 uncultured delta proteobacterium | reverse complement strand
CGGCGAACAGCACGAGTCGGTCAACCGAAACCCGATGCGGCGCGTGCTCCTCGCGCTCGGCGGCGCGGGCGATCCGACGATCGTCAACCCGGCGCGGCTCGGACAAATGGACTCGCTCCGAGCCTGCGGCCGCTGTCACGGCAAGTGGTGGCCGAAGGGCGAGGCGCAGGCGCGCTGGCTCGAGAGCGGCGAGATCTACCGGCCGGGCCCTTGGGGACTTGAGGAGCACTACACCGTCGGTCCGCGTCACGACGGCACGTTCCGCGAGGAGCGGGACGGCGGCTGGTGGTGGCCGGACAGAACTCCGCGCGCGAGCGCGATGGAATATCAGGGCGTCCTCGCTTCGCCTTGCTTCCGCGGCGGCGAGATGACCTGCCTTTCCTGCCACTTGATGCACGGCGCGGACCCGACGGACCAGCTCGCGCACGTCGACGATCCCGCAACTGCGGCACGCGAGGACGACCGCGCGTGCACGCAATGCCACCCCGCCTTCTCGGACAACGCGACGCTGGTCGCGCATACGCATCACGAGGCGGGTTCATCCGGCAGCCGCTGCGTCGGCTGCCACATGCCGTACCAGACGTGGGGGATCCTGAAGGCGATCCGCAGCCACCGGATCTCGAGCCCCGATGTGGTGATCAGCGCGGCGACGCGCATTCCGAACGGCTGCAACGACTGCCACGTCGATCGGCCGCTCGCGTGGACGGCGGAGCGCTTGCGCGAATGGTACGGCCAGTCGCTGCCGGAGCTCCGCGACGTCGATCGCCAGTGGTCGGCCGCCGTGATCGACCTGATCGAGGGTCACGCGCTCTCGCGCGCGCTCGCGGCAACCAGCCTCGGGCGCGCAGAGTCGTTCGAGACGTCACCGACGGCTTGGCGCGCCACGTTTCTAGCCTACACCCTCCTCGATCCCTACCCTGCGGTGCGCTGGGCGGGCCTCTGGGCGCTTCGCGGCCTACCGGGATCCGAGCGCTTCGACACCGATCACCTCGCGCCGGTGGAGGAGCGCCTCGCCGACATGACGCGGCTTCGCGCCGACGCTGCGGCGCGCGCGGCGGCAGCGGAATCGTCGCCGCCGAGCATTCCGCTTCGCGCCGACGGTTTCGCCGACCGCAAGCTCGTGAACGAGCTCTTCGCGCGCCGATCGCATGCCCGGATCGCGATCCGCGAGTGATCACGCGTAGCGAAACGATCGTGAACCGCGGCGGTGGTAGAGACGACTGGAGGTGGATGAAGTCATGGCCAAGCGGAAGATCGGAGGAGCTCGCTCCACTCGACGTTGTGTTGACCGGTCTGGATGCCGAAACGAATGGGATGGGCCACACGCGCCTCCTTCGGTGAAGTCTCGCGATCCTCGTCCGGGTCGCCGACCGAGACAACCGGGGTTGAGTGAAGTCTCTGGCGAAAAGCGGACGCTTCACCCTCGCCACCTAGCTCATGATCCGATCGAGGATCATGATCTTCTGCCAGATCTTCCGCGCGAGGCCGCTCGTCAGGTCCTCGACCTCGTTTACCGCGGCGAGCGTCGCGGCGTCGTCGAAGTCCTGCACGTAGATGGCGCCGAGCTTGCTCAGCATCGAGAGAAGCTCGCTGCAGTAGTCGAGGTATCTCGTCAGCTCGAACGCGGTCATCACGCGCTTCGGCGAAGCCTCGGTGCTCGGTCCCGCGTTCTGGATGCGCTCCGGATCCTTGGTGAGCTGATGCATGTCGATGATGTGCGAGAGTGAGCGCAGCACCTGAATCGCGGCGATCGCGCGGCGGCGCTTGAAGCGCGCTTCCCACTGGAAGAGGAAGAAGACGGCGACGCCGAGAAACACGAGCTGGTTGATCGCGGATTCGAGTCCCTGGACGAGATCCGAGAGACTGGAAAAGAGCCCGAGGCTCGAATCGAGATCGATCGCCACGATCGCTCCGAGAGCGACCGCACCGATGAGCACGACGGCCACCACCACGAGCGCGCGGATCCAGAGCACCGGCGCCCGCAACCACTCGGAGAGGCTCGCCGCCTCCTCACTCACTTCGAGCACGGTCGCGGCGACGCGTCCGAGACCCGAGCCCGGGAAGCGCTCCTCGATTCGCTGCCGGAGAGCCCTCGCCGTCTCGACGACCTTCTTCGCGTCGAGCTCTCGATAGGAGCTGGCGGCCATGCCCGACCACTAACGCCGCGGTTCGCTCGGCCGCAAGGGAGAGTCAGCGTCGCCGCGCCGCGAAGAACTCTTCGAGCGCGGCGAGAAAGACCTCGAGCGCGGGGCCGACCGGCTTGTCGCGACGGCGCACGATGCCGAGACGCCGAGCGAGCGGCGGCTCGAGCCGGAGCACGACGAGGGATCCGTCACGTGCCTCGTTCCGAGTCGCGATCGCGGGAATGATCGAGAGCCCGAGCCCGGCACCGACGAGCTTCTTGATCGCCTCTTCGTTGCCGAGCTCCATGGCGACGCGAGGCGAGACGCCAGCGCGCCGAAACCAATCGTCGATGACTCGCCGGATCGTGCCGCCGGTCTCGTAGAGCATCAGCGGATGCTCGGCGAGCTCCGCCGCGGTGATCGGCTTCCGCCGCCGCCATCGGGGCCCGGGCGGCGCGATCGCGAGAAGGGGATCGTGATACACCGACGAAACGACGAGCGGCCGCGCCGTCACCGGCAGCGTGACGATTGCGAGGTCGAGCTCGTTCGCGGCGACGGCGCGCGCCATCTCCGGCGCGTTGCCCGTGACGACGATGAGTTCGATCTCCGGATGGCGTGTGCGCACGCGGCGAAGGAGCGGAGGCAACAGATGAATGCTCGCCGTGGCGCCCGTCCCGAGCCGGATCCGTCCCGAGACGACGCCACGGAAGCGCGCAAGCGACTCGGACGCGGCGTCGAGCTCCTGGAAGACCCTCGCCGCGTGACCGAGGAGGATCTCGCCGGCGGCGGTCGGGAACGCGCGCTTGCCGACGCGCTCGAGGAGCGGCAGGCCGACTCTCTCCTCGAGCTGGCGGATGTGCAGGCTGACGGCCGGCTGGCTGAGATGCAGCTGCTCGGCCGCCCGCGAGAAGCTCCCGCGCTTGGCGATCTCTTGCAGCGTGCGGAGATGGGCCGGAAGGAGGTCCATGGCACCTCCAAGAATTCCTGATCGTTTGAATCAGAACAATCGATTTCTCTCATCTTTCCAGATCTGCGAAATCGTCGCCCATGACGACGAACGGCCTCGATGACGTGACGGTGGCGGAAACGTGCCTCTCGGAGATCGACGGGCGAGCAGGCCGCCTCTCCTTTCGCGGCTACGACGCGGTCGAGCTCGCGCGGGGGCGAACGTTCGAGGACGTGTGGGCGCTCCTCGTGGACGGCGAGCTCGTGCCGAACGACGCGTTCGCCGGGCTCGTCGCCTCGCTGCGCAGCTCGCCGCTCGATCGGGCGACGTTGCGAGGTGTCGCCGCGGCCGGCTCGTCTCCGATGTCATCGCTCCAGGCGGCGATCGCCGCGTGCGGCGCGGCCTGGGGCGTGAAGCCGTGGTACGGACGAAATGCGTTCGATTCGCGAGACATCGGGATCCGCCTCGCGAGCGTGGTGCCGACTCTGGTCGCGGAGCTCTGGCGCGCCTCGCGCGGCGAGGCTGCGATCGAGCCCGATCCGTTGCTCGGCCACGCCGCGAACTTCCTCTGGATGCTCGACGGCCGGTCTCCCTCGAACGACCGCGCGCTCGCGCTCGAGCGCTACCTCGTGCTGACGGCCGAGCACGGTCTCAACGCGTCCACCTTCACGGCGCGAGTGATCGCCTCGACGGGAGCGGACATCGTCTCCGCCGTCGCCGGTGCCGCGGGAGCGCTCTCCGGTCCCCTCCACGGAGGGGCGCCGTCGCTCGTGCTCGACATGCTCGACGAAGTCGGTTCCCCGGAGCGCGCCGAGGAATGGGTCCGCGCGGCGATTGCCGGCGGCCGCAGGCTGATGGGCTTCGGCCACCGGGTGTACCGCGCCGAAGATCCCCGCGCCGCGTGCCTCCGCGAGACCGCCGCGGAGCTCGGCGGGAAGCGAACGATCCTCGCGCGCGAGGTCGAGCGCGTCGCCCTCGCCGAGCTCCGCCGCGCAAAGCCCGATCGCCCGCTCTTCACGAACGTCGAGTTCTGGGCCGCGGTGGTGCTCGAACGCGCGGGAATCCCGCGTTCGCTCTTCACGCCGACGTTCTGTATTTCGCGGACCGTCGGGTGGGTCGCGCACGTGCTCGAGCAGATCGCGGACAACCGCTTGATCCGCCCAGCCGCCACGTACGTCGGCCCGCCGGTGCGGCCGCTGGCCGCGTAGGATCGACTCTACTCGTAGCGAAGCGCGTCGATCGGGTTCAACGAGGCGGCCTTGCGGGCCGGCCAGATGCCGAACGCAATCCCGACGCCCAGCGAGAACACGACGGCGAGCACGACCGAGTCGCCCGAGACTCTCGCCGCCCAGCCGGCGAGCGACGACATCGCGAGCGTGATCAGCCCGCCGAGCGCGACACCCGCGGCGCCGCCCGTGCCGGCGACGACCGCTGCTTCGATCAGGAACTGCGCGAGCACGTCACCGTCGCGGGCGCCGAGCGCCTTGCGGAGGCCGATCTCGCGCGTCCGCTCGACCACCGAAACGAGCATGATGTTCATGATGCCGATGCCGCCGACGACGAGCGAGATCGCAGCGATAGCGGCCAACAAATAAGACATGGTCCGGCTCGTCTCGCTGAGCGCCTCCTGGATGTCCGCCATGTTGCGGACGTCGAAGCTCTCTTCGTCGGAGGCGGGCAGCCGATGCCGCCGGTTCACCACCGCGCGAACCGCGCCTTCCGCCGCTTCCATCGCTTCGGCCCGGTCGACCTCGATGTCGACCGAATCGACGTAGTCGCGCCCGAGCACGCGCCGCATCGCGGTCGAGATCGGGATCACGACGAGATCGTCCTGATCGCGCCAGCCGGTCGCGCCTTTGGCCGGGAGCACGCCGATCACCTGGAAGTTGATGCGATTGATCTTGATGCGCTCGCCGATCGGGCTTCGCCCTTCGAAGAGCTCGGTCGCGGGCGTCATGCCGATCACCGCGACGAGCGCGCGCTCGCGCACCTCCTGCTCGTCGAAGAAGCGGCCGACGGCGGGCTCGGAGGCTCGCATCGAGGCGTAGGTCGGCGTCGTGCCTTGCACCTGCGTGTTCGTGTTGCGCCCGGCGTAGGTGACTTGCACGCGGCCCTGTACGGACGGAGAAGAGCGCACGACGGCCGGCACGGCTTCGGCGACGGCGGCCGCGTCCTCGAGCGTCAAGCGCGTGACCGCGCCCGCTTCGAGCTGCACGGCGCCGCTCCTCGAGGAGCCCGGGCGCAGCACGAGGAGATTCGAGCCGAGCGACGAGAGCGTGCCGCGGATCGCGTCGCTCGCGCCCGTGCCGAGCGCGATCATCGCGATGACGGCGGCGACGCCGATCAGGATGCCGAGCATCGAGAGGCTCGCGCGCACCTTGTTGCCGAGGAGCGCGCGCGCCGCTTCACCGAGATGCGCGCGCATACGCCGAAGGCCGCCGCGAGCCTCGCGGTGCACGGTGGTCTCCGCCATGGCGCCGCTCGAGTCAGCGGCGCCGCTCTCCGCCTTCCGCTCGTCGGAGAGGATCCGACCGTCGCGCATGCGGATCACGCGGCGCGCGTACTCGGCGATCTCGGGCTCGTGGGTGACGAGCACGATCGTGATCCCCTGCGCGTTCAGCTCGCCAAGGATGGCCATGATCTCGCGCTCGCTCGTCGAGTCGAGGTTGCCGGTCGGCTCGTCCGCGAGAATGAGTCGGGGCTCGTTCGCGAGCGCGCGCGCGATCGCTACGCGTTGCTGCTGCCCGCCGGAGAGCTCGCGCGGCCGGTGATCGAGCCGGTCGCCGAGCCCGACACGCTCGAGGAGCCGGCGCGGCCGCAGCGCATCCCCGCCATCACCGGAATAAAGCAGCGGCACGGCGACGTTCTCGAGCGCGGTCGCGCGCGGCAGGAGATTGAACTGCTGGAAGACGAAGCCGATCGTCCGGCTGCGGAGGCTCGCGAGCTCGACGTCACCGAGCTGCGACACCTCGGTACCGAGCATCCGATACGAGCCCGCGCTCGGCACGTCGAGGAGACCGAGCAAGTGCATCAGCGTCGACTTGCCCGAGCCCGACGGGCCCATGATCGCCACGAACTCGCCGGGCTCGATCGTGAGCGAGACGCCGCGGAGCGCGTGCACGTCCGCGCCGCCGAGGTGGTACGTCTTCTCAACGTCGACGAGCTCGATCATCGCCCGCCGCGACCGCGACCGCCGCGCCCACCCGTGGGCAAGAATGGGCTCGTGCCGCGGCCACCCGCGCTCTCCGGCATCTTCAGCACCGGCACGAGCACGGAGGCGCCCTCGTCGAGACCGGCGACGACCTCGATGCGATCGCCGTCGGTGAGGCCGATCTCGATCTCCTTCCGCTCGGGACGGCGCTCGCCGGAAGGAACGCGGACCGTGGAGGCCCCATTTTTCTGGTCGACCGCCTCGGCCGGCACGACGAGCACGTTCTCGCGGCGCGCGACCTCGAACGTCACGTTCGCGGTCATGCCCGCGCGCATGAACGCGGGCACGTTCGCCGGCAGCACGTCGACCTCGTAGACCGTCACGTTGTTCACGGTCACGGCTTCGAAGGCGACGTGGTCGACACGCGCCGCGATCGTTTCGTTCGAGTACGCGTCGAGCGTCACCTTCGCCTTCTCGCCGAGGCGGATGCGACCGATGTCGGTCTCGTCGACCTGCGCCTTGATGATCAGCCGATCGGAGAGAACGAAGACCGGATCCGCCGCGGTGACGCTCTGTCCGGGCTCGACGTTTCGCGCGATGATCGTGCCCGCGATCGGCGCGGGCAGCGGGACCGGCTTGTAGAGCTGCTCCCAGTGCGCGAGCTCGTCCGTACCCTTCGCACGCGCGGCGTCGAGCAGCGCAGCGCGCTCGAGCGAGCTCATCCACGCGAGGATCTGGCCGCGGCCGACGCGGTCACCTTCGCGGACGACGATCTTCTCGATCCGCCCCGCGATCGGCGGCTTCAGCTCGAGGCGATTCTGCGGCTGCACGACGCCGGTCGCGAGCGTGGTCAACTCGACCGTGCCGCGCTCGACGGCGACGGAGCGCATCGCAGGCATCTCCGGCTCGGCCGAACCGCGGACCCAACCGACGGCCGCGACGCCGAGCCCGGCGGCGAGGAGAAGCGCGAACAGAGTTTTCTTGGATTTCATCAGACTCCCACCGTGCCGCGCGCGAGCTCCCAACGAGCGCGGGCGAGTGCGGCGTCTCGCTGGCTGGCTAGCGTGTTCTTCCGCGTCTGGATCAGATCGTTCTCGATGAGATCCCAGTCGTCGAACGAGAGGAGGCCGTTCGTGTACTGGGCGCGAGCGATCTCGGCGCGCGTCTCCGCGGCGTCGAGAAACTGCTTCTGCACGACGACGTTCTCGGCCGCATCCTCCCAGCCGGAAAACGCGCGCTCGAGATCGAGCACGGCCTGCTCCTCGACCGCCGCCGCGCTCCACTTCGCGCGCGAGCTCTCCGCCTCCGCGCCTTGCACGTCGAAGAAGCTCTTGCCGCCCGAGAAGAACGGGAACGAGAGACTCACGCCCGCCGACCACGAGTCGTCTTCCGGCGGAAAGCGATCGTCCCGCCGCCCGGTCGAGGCGACCGCGTCGAGCGAGGGATAGAACTGACTCTTCGCCACCGTCACGGCCGCCTCGGCGGCCCGCCGGCGCGCGAGCGCTTGCTGATGCGCCGGCACCGCCGCAGCGATCGCGCGGAAGTCGGTCGGCCGGTCCGGATTCGCCTCCGGGAACGCGCCCGCGGCACGTATCGTCGCGGCCTGGTCGCTGCCGATCACGCGCGCGATCTGTCGCTGCGCGACCGCGACCGCACGATTCGCGCTCGCGAGGTCCGCTTCGGCCTGGCGGGCGGCGGCGGCGATGCGGAGGAACGAGCCCTTGTGCTCGCGGCCCGCCTCGTAGCGAAGCTCGATCAGGCGGACGTTCTCCTGCCGGCGATCGAGGATCGCCTTCGTGAGGTCGACCTGCTGCTGCGCGTACACGAGCTCGGCGAACGCGCTCGCGAGATCCGACGTCACCTGCGCGCCCACGGAAGTGAGCGCGGCGCGCGCCTCGTCGAGTCCGGCCGCGCCCTGCGCGACCTCGCCGCCGCGGCGAAAGCCGGTGAACACGCCCTGACGAACGTTCAGCGTGGTCGAGAAGCTGTCGCGGTCGCCGGACGAAAGGCTGTCACGACCGCCCGAGGAAACATCACTTTCGAACGACGGATCGAACCCGCCGTCACGAGAGGACGACGAGCCGCTGCGCCGCGAGTAGTCGCTCGAGAGCGAGAGCTGCGGAAGGTACGCGGTCCACGCGCCGGTCTTGGCGGCCTCCGCGCGCTCGACCGCCGCACGCGCCGCGGCAAGATCGGGGTTGCCCCGCGATGCCTCCTCGACGAACTGCGCCCAGGTTCGGCCTTCGTCGGCACGGCCCGTGCCCGCGATCGCGAAGAAAAAAAGCGAGAGAAGAAGGACAATCCGCATCGATCGAGACCACGCGCTCACCGTTGAGAGACGCGTCGGCCAGGATCGGTTTACTTGCCCGTCAGCCCTAAACGATCGGCTCGGCTCGCGTCGCGACTTCCGCCTCGGCGTCGAGCACCGTCACGACCTTCCGATAGAAAGCGTCCGCCTCGTCGTGGCTCTCGCCGACCGCCGTGATGCCGAGACGGCCGCGCTCCGAGAGCGCGGTCAGCATGTGAAGCACCACCCCGGTCTGCCGCGTCTGGTTGAAGTGGAGCCCGTGTCGCACGACGATTCCGAACACGTCCTCGGGAAGCAGGCCGCGGTAGGCGTGCGACTCCACGTGGTCGCTCGCGACGAAGCACTTCGGCTTGCCGTTCGGGGCGACGAAGACCGCGCGCTCCGCGTCGTAGGTCCCGTCCGTGAGAAACTGCAGCGTGAGAAACGGGTGCGTCGTGCCGCCCTTGCGCAAGTTCAGCTCGATCGCGTACGGCGTCCACGTGTCTCCGTTCCGCGCGACGACGAAGTCGAAGGCGAAGCGCCCGAGGACACCCGCGTCGACGAGCTTCTCCGACACCTTCACGGCCTCGCGCGTGATCAACGGTGCGTACGCGGTATCGGCGGGGAAGCGGCAGCCGAGATAGCTCTGACCGCCCTGCCCGCCGAGCATCTGATCGTGGGTGGAGAGCACTTCGAGCTTGCGAAGCGGCGTGATCCGAAGCTGAACGCTCGGGCTCCGAATCTCGTCGGCGATGACACGCTCCTCGACGACGCCGCCGAGCCGGGCGAGGTCGGCGAAGTAGCGGTCGAAGTTCTGCCGCGCGCTTTCGTATTTCATCGCACGCACGCGCTGCTCGAGCGCAGCCACCTCTTCCGCCCGTCCCCCGGCCGGGAGCTCCGTCATGTCGACGACGGCGTTGCCTCCTCCGGAAACGCCCTCGTTCAGCTTCACCATCGCCTGACGGACGGCCGGTCGGTCGGCACGGAGCTTCCGCAATCCGTCGACGACGTCGGCAAGATTCGACAGGTTCTCCGAGCCGAGCGGAAACGAAACCCCCGCGGCGCGGAAGAGCTCGCGGCACCCGCTCTTCGTGCCGAGCGGAAAATGACGCGGATCGGCCCCGTACATCGGGATGCCGAGCCGAATCGCGAGATCGCGCTCGAGCTCCGTGGTGTTGTACGGCACGAGGTGGGCGCGGTTCTTGTCGGGGATCAAGTCGCGGATCCGCTGAAGAAGCCGCGGGCGCTCGAGCAGCTTGAGCGAGAGCGGGCGAACCGTGCCGTCGTAGGGCACCGGATTGAAGAACCGAGCTCGTGCGTGAGCGGGAATCACTCCGGGAAGCAACCCGAGGTAGTAGTCGATCACGTCCGCCAGGATCGGCTGCGAAGTCACGTACACCATTCGCGCGTTCGGCTGCCGAAGCAGGAACAGCATGAAGAGCGCGCGCTCCTCGAGCGCCTGAACGATCGAGGGCGGAAAATTGAGCTGGTCGAGACTGATCGACGGGACGACGACGATCGTCTGCGCGTCCTCGTTCAGCGAAGCGATCGACTTCCAGAGCGGGACGAGCTTCGCCTGCAGCGCGTCGTAGCGGAGGTCGATCTCCTCCGGAGTGAGGCCGAGTGTCGGTCGGGGGTCCATGTTGATCGCCGCAAAAAAAGGACCGAGGCGCGTCGCGAGCGGCGACGGTTAGCAAATTCGCGAGCGAGCGGAAAGCGCTAGAGGCAGTCGAAGATCGCGCCGCAGAGTCCCGCGCCGCGGGGGTCGCCGACGAGCTCGCTGCCCATCTGGTTGCAGACGTAGCCGACGGCGACTCCGGTCGCCGGGCTCGCGCACCCGAACGAGCCACCCCAGCCGCTGTGTCCGAACGCCTGCGGATCGGGACCGTAGACGCCGCCCACGTTGAGCGTCACGCCGAGCGCCCAGTTGCCGGTGAAGCCGAGCATCATGTCGCGTCGCGCGCTCTGCACCGTTCCCATCCGCGCGATCGTCGCCGACGACCAGAGGCGAGCGCCGTCGAGCTCGCCGCCGTTCGCGAGCGCGGCGTAGAGCCGTGCCACGCCCTGCGCGGAGGCGTGGCCGTTCGCGGCCGGAATCTCCGCCGCGCGCCAGCCGCGCGCGTTCGGCGCTTCGGGATCGAGCCGCGGATTCACGAGAGCCATCATCGCCGCTTCCGGAATCTGCAGGAGCGCGAGGTTCGGCGGCGACTTCGGCGCGATCGTCTCCGCGACCCGCGGCTCCTCGCTCGCGGGCAGGCCGATGAAGAAATCGGCGCCGAGCGGCGCGGCGATGCGCTCGGCGAGAAAGCGACCGACCGTCTTGCCGGTGACGCGGCGGACGATCTCCCCCGCGAGGTAGCCGAACGTCATCGCGTGGTAGGAGGTGTTCGTACCCGGCTCCCAGGCCGGCACCTGGCGCGCGAGCGCGGCGCAGCAGCGCTCCCAGTCGTAGAGATCGGCGATCGTCGTCGGCTCGCGAAAGCCCGGGAGCCCCGCCTGGTGCGAGAGCGCGTGCGCGATCGTCGTGCCGCTCTTCCCTGCCGCGCCGAGCTCCGGCCAACGGCGAACGATCGGATCGGCGTAATCGAGCGCGCCATCTTCGACGAGGAGCGCGAGCGCGGCGGCGACCGCGCCCTTCGTCGTCGACCAGACGTTGACGAGCGTGTCGCGCTGCCAGGGTCGCGTCTGCGCGCGATCGGCGAAGCCGCCCCAGAGATCGACGACGGGGCGACCGCCGCAATAAGCGGCGATTGCCGCACCGCATTCGCGATAGTCGTCGTCGCGCGCGAAGCTCGCGGTGAACACGTCGCGCACGCGCTCGAAGCCGGGTACGCACGTCCCTTCGATCGTGAGAGGCAATCCGGGCATCAGGTCCTCAAGCCGCGCACGAAGAGCGCGACGATCTCGTCGGCGACCGCGCGCGGCGGACGCGGGTCGTTCTCGGGAAGCCATTTCGGCAGCCAGCCGAACGCGCCGGCGCCGGCCACGGCGAGCACCGGCACGTCGTACGGCCGCATGCTGCCGTCGGCGATGCCGTCGCGGCCGAAGCGCTCGAAGCGTTGCTCGATCGCGACCGTCCGGCGGCGCAAGCGATCGCGTGCCCGCTTCGACAACGCCTCGACGCCGGTCAGCGGCGCGAGCGGCGAGAGATCCGCGACGTGCGCTTGCACGTTGAGATGGAGGCCGAACATCGAGCGGTCGAGGCCGTCGGCCCCGGCTGCTTCCGCGGCATCCGCGAACCGCTCGTAGAGATCGTAGGCACGCTCGTAGCAGCGCACGACGAGCTCGTCCTTGTCGGACAGGTAGTGGTAGAACGCGCCCTTCGTCGCGCCGAGCGCAGACGTCACGTCGTCGAGAGACGTGCCGTCGATGCCGTAGCGATTGAAGAGCCACGACGCGGTTCGGGCGATCTCTTCGATCTTCGCCGCCTTCGCTTCGCGCGCGTCGAACGCGCGACCCGGCTTTCGCGCGAACGTCGCGACGTCGATCGGACACGACACGACGCGCGCGCGATCGGCGGCGACGCCGTCCCGGACGAGGCCGGCGAGCGCCTCGGCGGCTCGCCGCATCGAACCGTCGCCGGCTCCGGCCGCCCATCCGCCCGCGAGCGGCACCCACGAGACCATGCCGACGATCGCCTGACAGGCGACCTCGGTATCGCACGCGCGAACCGAGCCGTCGGAGACGCCGTCGTCGAGGAAACGCCGCAAGCGAAGGACGTTCCCGCGATGCGCCGCCTCGACCGCGCTCCGCTTCTTCTCCGCGAGGTAGGGCACCTCCGTCAGCACCGCGCGTTGCGGGCGGCGCGGGTCGAGGAGCCGGCGGATCGCCGCGAGGAGCTTCTCGAGCCCCGAGTGCTCGCGATCGGCGGCCTCGAGGTCCTCCGCCGTCGTCTCGCAGGCGCGCAGGAAGCACCGGAACGCGAGGTCGTCGCGGTCCTCGAAGTGGTAGTAGAGCGAGGCACGGCTGACCCCGGCGCGGTCCGCGATCCGGTTCACGAGCGCGCCGGAGATGCCGCGGGCGTTGAGCTCGGCTGCCGCCTCGTCGAGGAGCGCCGCCCGCGTGGCGGGCGCGTTCCGCTTCGCTTTCGGCCGGGCGTTTTTCTTCGCCGTCACTGGCATACGGATACGCGAAGATACCCTGATGTCAGTTCACTTGACAAGCGGTGCTGACATGAGGTTAGGTTGACATACTCAAATGTCAACAACCAAGATCGTCGTCGCCCTGACGGTGGCCCTCGCGGGCGCGGCCCCCGCACAGGAAATTGCGCAGGAGAGCGACTCCCCCGTCGCGGAAACCGAAGCGAGCCCCGTGCCGCAGATCCAGCCGACGTGGGGCGTCGAGGAGATCGTCGTCACCGCGCAGAAGCGGGCCGAGCGTCTCGTCGACGTCGGCCTCAGCGTGACGAGCCTCTCCGGCGACGATCTCCGCGAAGCGCGCGTCGAGCAGGTCCGCGACGTCGCGAGCTACCTGCCGAACGTCGACATCAAGGAGCAGGTACCGGGTGCGATCCCCGTCGTCACGATCCGCGGCGTCGGCCTCGACGACTTCAGCTCGACGAACAGTCCCGCCGCCGGCGTGTATCTCGACGAGGTGACGCTCTCCTCGCTGGCGCTCATGAGCTTCGACCTCTACGACCTCGAGCGCATCGAAGTTCTGAAAGGCCCGCAGGGCACGCTCTACGGGCGGAACTCGACGGCCGGCGCGATCAACGTGCTCACCGCGAAGCCGAAGCAGGACTGGGAAGCGTACGTGAAGGGCGGCTACGGGAGCTACGCGACGTACGACGTCGAGG
>CAWBOU010000002.1:0-83357 GCA_963790365.1 uncultured delta proteobacterium | reverse complement strand
AAACAACCGTCGCATCCGTGCTGCGCACCGAAGCAGCATTGGTTGCGGTGAACGTGGCATTGTTCACCAGGCCTGTGCCGGCGGCGATTGACGGGGAAAGCCGCGCACTGAATGTGATGCGGAATATTTCTGAGGAATTGACGAGGGGCAGCCGAACTTCGATTCTGTTTGAGATAACTGAGCCTTCGTCGGTATCCAACACATCGGAAAGCAACCGATCATTTAGCCTGAGAGAAGCGGCCACGTACTCAACTCCCGCGGGCAGGGGGTCGCTGATCACGACATTGCGGGCCGCAGTGTCGCCGCTGTTACGAAACGCAACCGTGTAAGTGAACTGTCCACCAGCACTGACGACCGCTTCGACCAGGCCATTGACCAGCTTGTTCGGTCCCAGACTGGTGTTGCCTGGATCGGTGAGTCTTGGTCCGAGTCCCACCGAGTTAATAATGGCCCCCGCGTCCTGAGCATTACCGTTGGCTGCGCCCGACGCGTTCGACCTTGCCGTGATTGAGATCGTGAGCGTGCTTTGCGGAGGAACGTCGTTGGTGTTGATAATCGCAAGTACGCCGACGCAACTACCCGGAGGCATTTGCGGCGACATCGTTTGATTCAGCGTAATCGCTACATCGCCGGCGGTCAGTGTTCCACTGCCATCGACATCGAAATACAACGATTCGATCGTGGCTGGCGCAGTGATATTGCTCTGCGTCAGCACAACCGAGTCGGCAGTGTTGCCCGTGTTCGGGGAAAGGCGCGACGTCGATCGCCGACATCCCGAGCGAGTTCCTGGAGTTCTTCGGGTCGATGGTCAACACGGACGCCCCGAAGCACGGCCGTCTGCGCCGTTGGTATCGACGGCTTTCACCGAGCGGATGCTCTCGCGCGTCCAGCGCGGCGTCGAAGAAGCGGCCGCGCGGGTCATCGACGCCGTCGCCGACAAGGGTGAATGCGACTTCGTCACCGACATCGCCTCGCCGTTCCCGATCCGCATCATCTGCGAGATAATGGGCATCCCCGAGAGCCAGCACGCCTTCGTCTTCTGCGAGACCAACAAGATCCTCGGCCTCGGCGATCCGGAGTACACGCTGGAGGCGACGGACCTCGCGTCGCAGCTGATGGGCGCGGGCGCGGCGCTTGCCGAGCTTGTGAACGATCTACGGAGGCAGCGTCTCGAGGCGCCGGCCGAGGATCATCCGAATCCGCACGTCGGCTTCGGCGCGGGCCCGCACTTCTGCCTCGGCGCGAACCTCGCCCGCCCCGAGATCACCGTGATGTTCCGGGAGCTCTTCCGCCGGCTTCCCGATCTCGAAGTCAGCGACGAGCCGGTACGACTCGCCTCGGCGTTCATTCACGGCATCAAGCACATGCCGTGTCGGTTCGCTCCGGTTTCGGTGTCGACGCGCTAGGCGACGCGATTTCGCGGCGTGTTGGCGAGAAAGGCGCGGATGTTCTCGATGCTCGCCGCGAGAAGCCGCTCGCGTGCCGCATGACTCGCCCACGCCATGTGGGGTGTGACGAAGCAGAACGGCGCCGAGAGGAGCGGATTCGCGGAATCGATCGGCTCGCGCGAGGCGACGTCGAAGGCGGCGCCGGCGAGCTTGCGCGCGCGAAGCGCGCTCGCGAGCGCAGCTTCGTCGACGAGGCCGCCGCGCGCGGCGTTGATCAGAAATGCGGTCGGCTTCATCCGTGCGAGGAGCTCGGCGTTCACCAGGCCGCGCGTCTCCGGTGTGAGCGGGCAGTGGAGGCTCACGACGTCCGCGGTCGCAAACAGCTCGGGGAGCGGAACGCTCGGCACGCCTGGGACATCGCTCGTCCTCCGCGTCGCCGCGATCGTCTTCATGCCGAGCGCCTGCGCGATCTCCGCGACCCGCCGCCCGATCCTCCCGAGCCCCACCACACCCATCGTCTTCCCCGCGAGCTCCACCGGCGGCGCGAGCCAGAACGAGAAGTCCGGCGAGCGCGACCACTCGCCGCGCTTCACCGCGGCGTCGTGCTCGGCCACCTTGTTCGTGAGCGCGAAGATCAGCGCGAACACGTGCTGCGCGACCGACTCGGTGCCGTACTCGGGCACGTTCGAGACGGGGATGCCGCGCGCTCGCGCGGCTTCGACGTCCACGCAGTCGTAGCCGGTGGCGAGCACGCAGATGAATTGCAGACGCGGGAGGGCGTTGATCGTCACCGCACTGAGCGGGGTCTTGTTGGTGAGGACGATCTCGGCGTCGAGGGCGCGCTCGACGATCTTTCCGGGCGGCGTGCGGTCGTAGACGGTCAAGTCGCCGAGCGCGGCGAGCTCGTCCCACGGGTTGTCGCCGGGGTTCACGGTGTGGCCGTCGAGGACGATGATCGTGGGCTTCACTCGGGCCGTCGTAGCCGGTCCGGTATGACTTCGGTAGCCTTGCACCGTCGAGCTCGCCGGGACTAAAGGGCGAGTGAACCAGGGGGGACATCTCATGCTCGAGCTTGGCGTCCGCGGCGCCGCGGTGCTCGCGGTGCTCTTCGCGATCTCACTGCTCGCTCCCCACGCGAGCGAGGCCGAGGAGACCGCGTGGCCCGTGTCTTATGCCGCGATCGGATACCGGAAGGCACGAGAGGCGGCACTGCGCGAGCTGCCGGCGAATGCGGAGATCCACGAGTTCTGGATCGTCTGCAAGGTCGGGTTCATTCCGAACCCGTACACGGGACGCGGCTGCGTGACGCCGCTGCCTCGCGGAGTGAATCCCACGGTGATCAAGGAGATCCCGGGATCGGCGGGGACGTGGGGCTCGACGAAGGGGAGCGTCGGCGGAGGTGGTGGGGATGTCGCGGCGGGGGGCGGCGCGGGGGGGGCGCCGTAGCGGGCTCCCCCTCACCCGGCGCTTTGCGCCGGCCTCTCCCCAAGGGGGAGAGGCGATGGGGATCTCGTCAGATGGTGAAGGTGAAGTCGTCGATCAGCGCACCCGGCAGGCGTCTCGTTCGCGTCGATCGGCCTCCGTACGTGCCGCTGTCGAACAGGAGCTCGCGCTCGCGCGTCAGGCCGACCAGGTTCTCGCCGAGCATGCGGTAGAGCGTTTCGTCGAAGCGCATCACTTCGATCGGCGCGACGATCTCGCCCTTCTCGACCCAGAACGTCGCGAACCGCGTCATGCCGGTCGTGCGACAGGCGCTCCGGTCGGAGAAGTTGAGGTAGTGGAGATTCGAGACGTAGAGGCCGGTGCCGAGCTCGCTGAGAATGCGCGCCGTCTCGAGTGAGCCGGGGGCGACGTCCAGCGACAGCGGCGACTCGAAGCCGGCGGCGCCGTTCGTCGGCACGCCGTACTCGATCGCCGAGCGCGGCGAGACGAGGCAATCGGCGTACGCGCCGCCGCGCACGAGGTCGACGAACGGCGGGCGCTCGAAACCTTCCTCCTGGAAGTCGGGCGCGAGCCCGCCGGCGATGTTCTCGGTGAGCGAGACGCCGGGATTCAGGCGCAATCCTTCATCCACCATGCGAAGGAGCGGCGTCGTCTTCGAGCGATGCGCGCGGAGGCCGAAGCCGCCCCAGCCGAGGATCGCGAAGAGCTCGTCGAGCGCGCTCGGCGCGAGGTACACTCGGTAGCGCCCGGGCGAGATGCGCCGCGGCTCGCGCGCGAGCGCGGCGAGCTGCGCGGCGGCTCGCTCGGCGCGCGCGCGGAGCTCCTCGGGCTCCCACACGAGGCCGGCGTAGCTCGTCGTCACCGCCTTGTCGCGCGCGAGGTAGAAGCTCCAGTCGAGGTGGAAGCTCTCCGTCTCGTGCCAGTTCCGCGATCCGAGCGAGCTCGCGAAGCCGCGCTCGAGCGTGCCGCCCGCGTACACGCCGACGAGATCGCGATCGCGCCCGACGAACTCGACGGCGCTGACGACCTCGTCCTTCGGGGGCGGCGCCTCGCCGCCGCGGCGCTCGCTCGTGCGAGTCTCGGTGGCGTAGAGGAGGAGGGGATCGTCGGGCACCTCGTCGAGCGTCTCGCGCAGGCGCTCGATCGTCGCGCGCACGCGCGGCTCGTCCTGCGCCGGATCGCCGGCGAGCGTGACGCCGGCCGAGGCGTGGCGCCGCCCGCGCACGAGCTCGACGGAGAGGGATCGGTCGGAGACCTGGCCGGCCTGGCGGACTTTGCTTTGATTGAACCGAACGAAATCGGAGCGCTCGCCCGCCCAGTTGAGGAGGAGCACTTCCTCGGCGCGAAGCCGCTTCGTCGCAGCAGCGGCGAGGGCGTCGAAGGCGTCGCGAGAATCGGAGGCGGCGGACGTCACTCCGCCTGTGTAGCAGCTCTGCGGACGGGCATGAACGTCGCCGGCTAGAGGCCGTAGAGAGGAGCGGTATCCTCGAGCGTTTTGCGATCGGCCTGGAGTGGCTTCTGAAAAAGGGCCTTCATCGGGTCCTCGAGCATCTTCAGTACCTCGAGGCTGGCCGAGATGCGGATCCAGAGCACGTCGTCGTCCTGTAGTGCGCCGAAGCTGTGCCAATCGCCGAACACGCTCGCGTATTTGATGAAGATGCCGGCGACGCCGGCGTCGATCGCGATTCCTGGCACGATCGCGGTGACGCGGTGGATGTCGTAGGCGCCGATCAGGCTGAGCTGGAGGAGATCGCGCCAAGCGACGTTCGCGATGACGCCGAACGTGACTTGGCCGTCGTCCCGTTGGAGCTCTTCGGAGGCGATCGACGGGATGAACGCCTGAAGATCGCTCGCTCCGGGATCCACGGAGCCGCTGAGGCCGTCGACGTTTCCGAGCACGTGGCTGTGCGCGTATTGGAGGTTCACGATCGCTTGCTCCAGAAACCACGGAAGGTCGGCCCCGGCGGCGTAGTAGTCGATACCGATGACCGAGCGAAATACGTCGCGCTCGTGAAACGACGTGCGCTGCGGCGTGCCGGTCGTGTCCGCGCGCACGGCGAGCTCGAGCAGCGCGGCCGCGCTCTGGTCGGCCGCCGCGGAGACGCGCTCGCCGAGGAAGATCGCGGCGTCGAGATAGACGAGCCCCTTCGGGTACGGTGAGTCGACCTGCGCACCGAGCACGTCCACCGGGTACGGATGGATCTCGGCAACCGCGCGTTGCAAACAGGCGGCGATCTGCAGCGCGTTGCCGCTGAGATTGCAGGGCGGGGACAAATCCGGCAGCAGCGGCTCGATGCGGAACCGCGTGGAGGGGATGTCGTTGAACGTGCGGTAGTAGAGTAGGCCGAAGTTGATTCTGCCCCATGGCAGATGCCGTGATCGCATCATCAAGCGGGCTCCACCGCGAGTGGAGCTCCAGTCCTTGTCCAGGCGGTGGAGCTCCGCTTCCGCGCCGAGGTCCTCCGGCCGGGGGATTCCGTCGGGAGCGAATGGGCTCGCGAAGCTCGGCACGGGGGTGCTCTGGTTGTCGATCGGGCCCGGCACGACGTACGCGTCGAGCGACTCCAGGACGATGGGGAGCTCGACGCCGTAGCCCGACAACGTAAACGTCGCGTTCGCCATCCAAAGCGGGATCAGCTTGTCTGCCTGCGGCTCGACGAAGAGCGAACCGATCCGCGAATCTACCGGGTGCACCATGCTCAGCACGCGTAGCCCGATCGCTCTGCCCCAGGGGTCGAGGATCTGCCGGCCGAGCTTCAAGGAAGTGCGTCCGTACTTGATGGAAGCGAAGGCGCGCCACGGGAAGGCATCGTGACGGAAGCGCTGATGAGCGAGCACCTCGACGGCTGCGTCGTCGCTGTCCGAAAGCGCATCCGGGCCGTAGTCGGTGACGCCCTCGTAGGCGGGTTTCAGCTCGATCAGATAATCGAGCTTCTCGAACGGATTGTCCTCGAGGAAATCGTTCAGGTCATGAAACCACTCGAGACGAAGCTGATAGCGGTTCTGCACGAGATTCCCGCGCGCGATGCTCGGCCGCGAGAATCCGGCCTCACGAGACGTGCGGAAGCTCACCTCCGAGCTCAAGTCCGCGTTAACCGCTATGCCGTATTCGGAAAGGCTGGATGCAGCACCGCGCGCGGGCGCGAGCAATGAGACGAGCGAAAGGCTCGCGAGCGCGAGCAGTCTTCGTCCGACGGTCTCAGACATTGCTCGGCGTGAACATGTGCGGCTCGAGGTGGCTGCAGTTGAAGTGGTACGGCTTCTTGCCATTTCCCGCGAGCACGAACGTCCACTGGCGCGTCTCGTTGTCTGCGGCCTTCAGCACCGATGACATCGGCACGCTGTATGAGCGGTCTTCGCTCCACGCCGGGGCGAAGTCCGCCTGGATCGTCCGCAGGATCTCGTTCGGGCTTTTCCGGAGCTCGCGCGCATAGATGAACATCGTGTCGACGTCGACGAAGAGACGGTGCGAGACGTAGTCGTACCAGCTCTCGATCGGCCGGCCCGCGACCTCGTAGACCGTTCTGGGCACCTTCAGGTGCGTGGTGCCCGCACCGTTCGCCCAGGGATCGACGAGCGACGGGGCCGAGGGCGGGTTGCCGGTCTCCCATTCACCGCCCGAGCCTCTCGTGAGCGTTCCCTTCACGGAGCTCACGAAGACGTCCAGTGTGCTCGTGCCGACCAGGCTCCATCCGCACTCCGGGATGTTGCCCGACCAGACGGACAGGTCGTCGAGCGCGATGTCGAGGTGACGCACTCGATGCGGACGAAACGCCGCACCGAGAGGGCGAACGACGCCGTCGATGCGACCGGTGAGCACGTCGTCGAAACCGCCCCAGCCGCGCTCGGTGAGGACGCGCGCCTGCTTGTCGTCGAGCAGCTCGGAGTAAAATCCGGCCGCAGGGGGGAACGTGCCGGAAGCGCGGCCCTCGAAGTAGTACGCGCGGTGCTCGCAGGGTCGCGAGGTGAGCTCGGAGGCCGGTGGAGTGATCAGCTTGATCGTCAGCGGGCTCTTCGTCTGCGACGCGCGCGCGCGGAGATACCAGGCGTTCCACACGATCTGCGCGCCGGCGACAGCCGCGTTCCGTCGGTCGATGTCCAGGAAGGGGAATCCGGAGATTCCGGAAGCTGGTCGATTGGTGGCGCGATCGATGATCACCGAGTTGGCACCGATCGCATAGCGATTCCGGTTCGCCGCCGAGCGTTGCAGGAAGTCGCTGTCCCAGGTGAACGGGTGTGGGGGGACGACGGGCGCTGCTGCCACGGCCCGCGCCGCTGCCGGAGCGGCGAGCGTGCGAGCGGGGAGAACGCCGGCAGCAAGGCTCGGCGCGCTGCGAGCGAGTCGGGCCGGTCTCCGTAAGGCGGCCGGCGCCGGAGGGGCGGCGGTGACCTGCTCCAGCTCGGCGTCGTCCGCCGGCTGCACGTAGACGCCGAGCACGCCGTCGCATTTCAGCAGGTGATCGAGCAAGCGCGCTTCGCGTGCTTTCGGCACACGCACGTCGAAGTAGCTCGCGAGCGGCGGGAGGCGCGCGGAGATCGGCTGCGGTCCGGAGCGGAAGCGGAGTCCGCTGTGGTCCGAGGCGAAGGTGCGCACAAGCTTCGCCTGCGCCGACCGCAGCGCCTGATTGATCTCCGTCGCGCGGGGGTCGCGCGTCGCGACGCGTCCCTTCGCAACCGCCAGGCGAGGATGCAGAATCGCGACGAGCTGCGAGCGCGAGCTTCGCCTACGGCGAGATTTCATCGACTTCTTGCGCCGTGTCGCCATCGCACCTCCTCCGCTCCGACGAGCAGTGAGCAAGCGCTACACGGGGCGTAGCGCTTGCTACAAGGGATCGGGCGGCGGTTTGGCTCTTCGCACCGGCATGAACGTGGCCGGCGCGTCGTTTGCGAGGAAATCGAGGATCAGCCCGTTCGCGAATTGCGGCTTCTCCATGAGGAGCGCGTGCGAGGCGCGCGGCACGATCGCGAGCTCGGCGTCGGGGATCGCGCGGGCGAGCGCGGCCTGGTGCTCGACCGGCGTGAGGTCGTCGTCGCCGGCGAGGACGAGCGTGCGGGACTGGATCTTGGCGAGGTCCTCGAGCGCGATCTGCGGCTCGGTGCGGAACATGGCGATCATCTTCGCGACGACTTCGGGCCAGTGCGCGGGGCCGTCCGGCGAGGCGGCTTCGTAGAGGATCCGGAAGGTGTCGAGGTCGGGGTCGCCAGCCGTCATGGTTTCGAACATTCCGGCCATCGACGGGAAGGCGAAGCTCGGCTCGAACTGCGCGCCGACGACGACCAATTTGTTGACGAGGTCGGGGCGCGCGATCGCGACGAGGAGGGCGGTGATCGCGCCGTCGCTCCAGCCGCAGAGGTGCGCGGGGCTTTTGACGACGCGCTCGAGGAAGTCGGCGGTGTCGCGCGCCATGTCGGCGTAGTGGAGTGGGCCGGCGACGTCGGGCGTGTGGCCGTGCGCGCGGCGCTCGGGGAGGTAGAGCGTGTGCTTCGCGGCGAAGTCGGCGCGCTGCGGTGTCCACGTCGCGTTCGTGCAGAAGCCGCCGTGGAGGAGGACGAGCGGGGCGCCGGTGCCTTCGGTTTCGTACCAGGTGCGGACGTTGGGGAGGTCGGCGTAGGTGGCTTCGCTCATACGTGGGTGCTGATAGCGGGCCAAGGTGGTTGGGGGAAGTTTTTGCTTGAGCGAGGTGAGTGGGGATCCGCGGTGCCTGGGGATGGCGGGGTTGGGGAACGTGGGGCCCGCGGCTCCTCCCCGGGGGGGGGGGAGAGAGGAAGAGGGCCTCGCCGCAGGGGAGGCTCACGAGCTTCGACGCGTACGTCCAAGACGAGCTCGGCATCTCCCCCGCAAAGGCGCGCGCTCTCATCTCCCTCGAGCGCCGCGCAAAAGACGCGCCCGATCTCTCTCGCGCCTACCGCTCGGCCGAGATCTCCTGGGGGCGCGCGCTCGCGATCGCGCCTTTGGCGAGCGGCGAGTACGCCTCCGCCTGGATCGCCCGAGCCCGCGAGATCACCGTTCGCGGCCTGCAAGACGAAGTCGAGTGGACCCTCGACATGCACGACGCGCACGGCCGCCCTTTGTCACCGCCGGACACCGATCAGACGCTCGAGCGCCCCGACCTCCAAACGTGTGCGCGCTTGGCGAACGAGCCGTGCGACCGTCGGGTGACGTTTTTCGGCCCCGAGTCGGTCGTCGCGTTGTTCCGGGCCGGCGTGAGCGCGCTCACCGAGCGCGGCGAGCCGCAATGGCGCGCCTTCGAGCGCTTACTCGAACACGTGATCACGGAGTGGGAGGCCCAACCGCGTCACCGCGATCCGATCTTCGCACGCGACGGCTGGCGGTGCGCTGTGCCTGCTTGTACGGGGCGCCGCAGTTTGCACGATCACCACATCCAGTACCGCTCGCGCGGCGGCGGCAACGAGCGCTGGAACCGTGTCTCCGTCTGCGCTTCGCATCATCTGCATGCCGTTCGTCTGAGCGTTGTCGGCGCCTGCGGCCGCGCACCCGACGACGTCGTGTGGGAGCTCGGCCTCCGGCCGGGCCAGGCACCGCTGCTCCGCCTGCACGGGGAGCGGTACCTGCCGATCTTTGACAACTGAAACCGGCTCCGCCGGGATGAGCGAACTCGACGCGGTTGTAGAGCACGTCGACGGAACGTCTATGCGTGAGGCATACCCATAGTTAGGTCACCCACGATGAAGACGACGATCGACCTGCCCAAGGCCATTCGCGAAGCCGCGGGTAAGCTCGCGGCGGAGCTCGGCGTACCTCGCAGCGTGTTCTATGCCTCGGCGATCTCGGCTTCGTTGCGAGGCACCGCGAGCGGACTGTCACCGAACGGCTAAATTCCGTCTACGGACCTGGCGGGGAGAATTCGCGCCTAGATGTAGTGCTCGATGCTCTGCAGGCTCGAGCGCTCAGGCCCCGCCGAAGACCTCGACGCTCCCGAACAAGCACGCCGGCGCCGCGTGCCCGACCCGCATGATCTGGTTCGGCTCGCCCTTTCCGCAGAACGGCGTGCCGAGCACGCGGAACGTCGAGGAATCGCCGACTCCGCGGAGGCTCCGCCAGAACGTCGCCGAGACGCCGCGGTAGTTCGGCTTCTTCACCACACCGGCGAGCGTGCCGTTCTCGATCATCCGCCCACGCTCGCACCCGAACTGGAACTTGTTCCGCGAGTCGTCGATCGACCACGACGTATTCGTCTCCATGAAGACGCCGCGCTCGATCGAGCCGACCATCTCGTCGAACGACGACGTGCCGGGCTCGAGGTTCAAGTTCGCCATGCGGTCGATCGGCGGGCGGTTCCAGCCGCTTGCGCGCGCGTTCGCGACGCCCGCGAGGCCGGCGCGCGCCTGCGAGGTGCGGCCGCCGAGCGGGCGGAGGAGGACGCCGTCCTTGATGATCCATTCTTTCCGCGCGGGCTCGCCCTCGTCGTCGAACGCGTAGCTCGCGAGCTGGCCCGCGACCGTCGGATCGAAGACGACGTTCAGGAGCTCGGAGCCGTAACGATACGAGCCGAACATGTCGAGCGTGACGAAGCTCGTGCCCGCGTAGTTCCGCTCGTCACCGAGAATGCGGTCGAGCTCGAGCGGATGCCCGATCGACTCGTGGATCTGCAAGATCATCTGATCCGGCGCGAGGAGCACGTCCATCGTCCCGCTCGGACAGTTCGGCGCGAGCAAGAGCTCGATCGCCTCGGCCGGCAGGCGGGTCGCGGCTTCGCGGAAGCCGAGATCGTCCAGCAGCTCGAGCCCGCCCTGCCGCACCCACGCGTGTCCGCCGAACGTCCGCGTCTGCACGTCGGCGCCCTGGTTCGCGGTCGCTTCCATCAGCGGTACGATGAAGCGGAAGCGCTGCCGCAGGCTTCCGCCGCGCGAGGACACGAGCAGCGTCTCGCTCTCGTTCGCCCAGAGCGTCGCGCTCCAATCGACGATCCGCGGGTCGGGATGGAGCCGCGTCGAGAGCTCGCGCAGCAGCTCGAGCTTCTCGCGGAGCGACATCGTGTCCCAGCCGATCCGCACGGGTGAATCGTACTCGCCGTGCGCGTCGAACGTGACGGAGCTGCCGATGCCCGCGACCGAGCGGCCGGCGGTGCGCTTCGCCCACTCGTGCGCGGCGGCCGCGGCGGTGGCGAGGCCGCGATCCGAGACGTCGCTCGTCGCCGCGTAGCCGAGGCCGTCGCCTTCGGCGACCGTTACCATCGCGCCGAGGTCATCCGTCGCGCGCGGCGGCTCGACCACGTCCTTCCGGACGGTCAACTCCTCGCTCTTCTCCCGCACCACGCGCAAAGACCAGTCGACCCCGCGCGGTGCGAGCGCGCGAAAGCGCTCGACGACCGTGTTCATGAAAGCACGCGGCGGCGCCACGCCTTGACGGCATCGCCGATCTCTACCGGGTGATCTTCCTGTACGTAGTGGACGCCGGCGCCGAGGTGCTCGACCTCGAGGCTCCGGAAATTCGCCTTGGCCCACGCGACTGTCCGCGAAGTGATCAGCACGCCCGGGTCGAAAGCAAACAAGAGTTTCGGCACGTCGCTCCTGCCGAGCCACTTCGCGTTCGCTTCGATCACCGCGATCACGTCCTTCGGCTCGCCCGCGATCGGCAGGCAGCGCGGCCACGCGAGCATCGGGCGGCGCGACTCCGGCGTCGGGAACGGCGCGCGGTAGGCGTTCATCTCCTCGTCGGTGAGCTTGCGCACGATCGCGCCCGGCAGGACGATCTCGATGAACTTGTTCTCCTCGAGGATGAGCTGCTCGCCCGCGCCCGGCGTGCGGAACGCCTGGAAGAGCGGCACGAAGTCCGGCGGGAAGTCCTCCCAGCCGATCGGCGTGACGATCGCCTCCATCATCGCGATCGCCGCGACGCGGTCGGGGTGGCGCCGCGCCCACGAGATGCCGAGCGCCGAGCCCCAGTCGTGGATCACGAGCGTGGCCTTGCGGAGGTTCATCGCCTCGAACCACGCGTCGACGTATCGCTCGTGCATCGGGAAGCGGTAGTCGCCCGCGGGCCTCCCCGACTTGCCCATGCCGATCAGGTCCGGCGCGAGAAGACGGCCCTCGCCCGCGAGCTGCGGCATCACATTGCGCCAGAGGTAGGACGACGTCGGGTTCCCGTGCAGGAACACGATCGGATCGCCGTTGCCTTCCTCACGGTAGTGCATCGTCGAGTCGAGAATGCCGATGTCGTGCTCGGCCATGCGTGCCTCCGTGGCGCTCAGAGCTTCGCCAGCGTTTGCTCGGCGAGGTTCGCGAAATTGTCGATCTGCTTCGCGAACGCATCGAGGTTCACGTTGTGCTTGCCGAGCGCGCCGCCGACGTAGCGCGCAAACACTCCCTCGATGATGCAGGCGCTCTTCCACTGAGAGAAGGCGACGTAGAAATTGATCTGCGAGAGATCGCGCCCCGAGCGCTTCGCGTAGCGCTCGAGGAGCTCCTCGCGGCGCGGGAAGCCGGGTGCGAGCGACGGCGGGCCGGCGGCGGTGCCGGGCGCGACCTGGATCTCGTCGTCCGGGTGCGGCCACGTCGCCATCACGTAGCCGAGATCCGCGAGCGGATCGCCGAGCGTGCAGATCTCCCAGTCGAGCACGGCCGCGATGCGCCCCGGCTTCTGCGTGATCGAGTTGCCGAGGCGATAGTCGCCGTGGACGACCGTCGCCGGGCCTTGCTCCGGAATCCGCGCGGCGAGCGCGTCGTGCATGCGATCGACCGCGGGGAGCTCGCGCGTCTTCGATTGCTGGAATTGCCCGTACCAGCGCTTCAGCTGGCGCGCGATGTAGCCTTCCTTCTTCGCGAAGTCGTGAAGGCCGACGGAGTCGGGATCCACCTTGTGGAGGTCGGCGAGCACGTCGATGAACGACTCGCCGGTCGCGCGGCGCTCGGTCTCATTGAGCTCGCGCTCGGCGATGAAGACGTCGTGAAGGACGACGCCCGGCACGAACTCCATCACGTAGAAGGGCGCGCCGTTGACGCTCGCGTCCGTGCAGAAGCCGAGCGGCTTCGGCACGGGGAGGCCGGTCGGGTGGAGCGCCGAGATGATGCGGTGCTCGCGCCCCATGTCGTGCGCGGAGGCCAGCACGTGCGAGAGCGGCGGGCGGCGGAGCACGGTCTTGGTGCCGTTCGCGTCGGTGACGCCGTACGTCAGGTTCGAATGCCCGCCCGCGATCAGCTCCCACGTGACCGGGCCCTTGGCGCCGGCGACGTTCGCCTCGTACCAGGCGGACACCGCCGCCGTATCGAATCCCTTCTTCGCCGTGCTCTCGTCGGTCATCCGCGCTCCTTCCTTCGGATAGTTATCCAAAGCGCGCGGATTGGTATAGCGTCGGCCGATTAGAGGAGGGCTCATTCATGCACGTCGGCATGGGCGTCATCTTCCAGGGGCAGGGCGAGGGCCGCACCGACCGCAACGTCTACCGGAACGAGCTTCGCATGGGCGATCTCGCGGAGCCGCTCGGCTTCGAGTCGCTCTGGGGCGTCGAGCACCACTTCACGGACTACACGATGTGTCCGGACGTGCTGCAGTACCTCACGTACTTCGCCGGCCGCACGGAGCACGATCCAGCTCGGCTCGATGGTCGTCGTGCTGCCGTGGCATTCAGCCGATCCGCGTCGCCGAGCAGGTCGTCATGCTCGACCACATGTCGAACGGGCGCTTCATCCTCGGCATCGGCCGCGGGCTCGGGCGCGTCGAGTTCGAGGGCTTCGGCGTCGATCAGGAATCAGTCGCGCGAATTCTTCGTCGAGGCCGCGCAGATGATCCTCGAGGGGCTCGAGCGCGGCTACTGCGAGTACGACGGCAAGTTCGTCAAGCAGACGCGGCGCGAGCTCCGGCCGCGGCCGTTCAAGTCGTTCCGCGGCCGCACGTACGCTGCCGCCGTGTCGCCCGAGTCGTCGCGAGATCATGGCGCGGCTCGGCATCGGCATCCTCATCATCCCGCAGAAGCCGTGGGAGATGTGCGTCCAGGAGCTGAACGAGTACCGGAAGATCTACAGCGAGGTGAACGGGACGGACGCGCCTCCGCCGATCGTCGGCGGCTGGACCTACTGCGACGAGAACGCCGACCGCGCCGAGGAGAACGCGCGGAAGTACATCGGCGAGTACTGGCGCTCCGTCGTCCGCCACTACGAGCTCGTCGGCGATCACCTGACGAAGATGAAGGGCTACGAGTCGTACGGGCAGCTCCAGCAGCGCGCGAGCGCAGCCGGGCGGGGTCGACGAGATGGTCGAGTTCTTCCTGACGCTCCAGGTCTGGGGCACGCCCGAGCAGTGCTACGAGCGCGTGCTCGAGATCCAGAAGAAGACGGGCGCCGAGGCGTTCAACGGCGTCTTCAGCTTCGGCGCGATGCCGTACGATGTCGCCGAGGCGAGCCTCCGCCTCTTCGCGAGCGAGGTGATGCCGGAGCTGAAGCGCCGCGTGCCGGTCGAAGACCAGCTGATCGCGCGCGCGGGGACCGGGCCGAGCGCGGATGCGGGTGCCTTTAGACTTCCTATCTGATCCGTCGACCGCTCCCCAAGGGGGAGAGGTGGGTTCCTGATGCACGCGACCGTCGCGGTGTTGCCGTTCGAGAACCCCTCCGGGGATCCCGAGCAGGGGTACTTCGCGCGCGGCTTCGTCGAGGACGTGACGACCGAGCTCTCGCGCTTCGCCACGCTCGACGTCGTGCATCCGGATCCCGACGATGTGGCGTCGCCCGCGGAGTATCTGCTGCAGGGCAGCGTGCGCCGCCTCGGCGACGAGGTGCGCGTTGCGGTGCAGCTCGTCGAGGCGGGGGGCCGGCAAGTCTGGGCCGAGCGCTTCGACGCCTCCGCCGCGAGCCTTTACGCCGTGCAGGACGAGATCGCCGCGCGCGTCGCGAGCACGCTCGCGCACGAGATCGACGGGGCGCGCCTCCACGAGGCGCGGCGTGTGCCGCTCGCGAGCCTCGAGGTCTACGACTGCTGGCTCCGCGGGCTCGATTGTCTGAAGCGCGGCACGCTCGCGGACGACGACCGCGCGCGCGCGTTCTTCGAGCGCGCGCTCGAGCTCGATCCGCTCTTCGCGCGCGCGTACGCGGGGCTCTCGCTGTCACACTTCAACGAGTGGAGCTGCCAGGCGTGGGAGCGGTGGGACGAGAAGGAGCGGCTCGCGTATCAGTACGCGCGCCGCGCCGCCGACCTCGACGACCGCGACGCGCTCGTGCAGGTCCTGCTCGGCCGCGTCCACATCTATCGCCGGCAGTATGACGAGTCCGCGCGCCACGTCGACCGTGCGCTCGCGCTGAACCCGAGTGACGCCGACGTGTTGGCGCATGCCGCGCTCTGCCGCAGTTACCTCGGTGATCCCGAGAGCGCCTACGCGCTCGTGCAGAAGGCATTTCGCCTGAATCCGCATCACCCCGATTGGTACCTCGGTGGGTTCGCGGTCGCGGCGTGCGCGCTCGAACGGCACGGCGAGCTCATCGCGCGCACCGCCGGCGCGACGCAGGCGCCCGTCGACGCGACGGCGTATCTCGCCGCGTCCTACGCGTTCCTCGGCGATCGCGAGCGCGCTGCGGGATCGCTCGCGACGTTCCTCGTCGACTTCACCGAGAAGATCACGTTCGGCCGCGAGCCCGAGCTCGGCGAGCCGCTCCGCTGGGTCGTGCACGTGAATCCATTCCGCCGGCCCGAGCACACGGAGATTCTCGTTCGCGGTCTCGAGCTCGCGGGGCTGCCGGTCGATCCCGACGAGCGCGCGGCGCGACCGGTGCCGTCGCGGCCCTCGAAGCGAGACATCGCCTCGTTCCGCCGCGAAGGCGAGCTCTGGACGCTGGGCTTCGACGGCGTCGCGGTGAAGCTCACCGAGGCGAAGGGCTTCCACGATCTCGCCGAGCTCCTCGGCAAGCCGGAGACGCGCATCCACTGCCTCGAGCTCGCCGGTCGTGGTGACGAGCCGCGCGGCGACGCGCCGGTGCTCGACGCGCGCGCTCGGCGCGAGCTCACCGAGCGAGCCCGCGAGCTCCAGGCCGAGATCGACGAGGCCGACGAGCGGCACGACCGCGGGCGCGGCGAGCGCGCGCGCGAGGAGCTCGACCGCATCGTCACCGAGCTCGAGGGCGCGCTCGGGCTCGGCAGGCGGTCGCGTCGCCTCGGCAGCGCTGCGGAGCGGGCGCGCGCCGCCGTGACCTGGCGGATCCGGAACGCGATCCGGAAGATCGGCGGGGCTCACCCGACGCTCGGGCGGCATCTCGACAACGCGATCCAGACCGGCACGTACTGCGCGTATACCCCTGAAAAACCGACGGAATGGAGTCTCTGACCGCCGGCCTCACGATGTAAGGCCCGTCCTCACGCCTCCTCGATGAACCCAACGAGGAGGTCATCATGGGCTGCAACAGTTCCGTCGCCGTCGAACCCCGCTCGTCGAGCCGCGCCGCCGGCGCCGCAGTCGATCCGCGCGGCGTTCCCGTCTCGAGCGCCGACCCGTGTGCGCTCGCGCTTTACGAACGGGCGCTCCACCAGTTCCAGAGCTACGTCGGCGATCCGATCGCGACGATCGAAGAAGCGCTCGCGAAGGATCCCGATTTCGTTCTCGGCCACGCGTTTCGCGCGATCGCGCTCATGACCGCGGGCGAACGGCGTCTCGCCGAGAGCGCGCGTCCGAGCGTCGTCTCGGCCGAGGCGCTCCTCGGTCGCGCGAACGCCCGCGAGCGCCGGCTCGTCGACGCCGCGCGAAAGCTCGTCGACGGCGACTGGCACGCCGCGAGCGCGCGCTTCGACGAAATCCTCGTCGACCATCCCCGCGACGCGTTCGCGATCCAGGCCGCGCATCTCTTCGACTTCTTCCGCGGCGACGCGCTGAATCTCCGGAACCGCATCTCGCGTGTGCTCCCGCACTGGAGCCCGAGCGTTCCCGGCTACAGCTTCATCCTCGGCATGCACGCGTTCGGCCTCGAGGAGTGCAACCAGTATCCCGAGGCCGAGGAGACCGGCCTCCGCGCGCTCGCGCTCGAGGCGAAGGACGCGTGGACCGTGCACGCCGTCACGCACGTGATGGAGATGCAAGGCCGGATCGACGACGGCGTCGCGTTCCTCCAGTCGCGCGAGGGCGACTGGGCGCCGGACAACGGCTTCGCGTTCCACAACTACTGGCATCTCGCGTTGTTCCAGCTCGACCGTCATCGCATCGACGACGTGCTCGCGATCTACGACCGGCGTGTCCATCCGCAGGCGCCGGACTTCGTGCTGCCGCTGATCGACGCGACCGCGCTTCTCTGGCGGCTCCATCTCGAGGGCGTCGACCTCGGCGCGCGCGTGGACGCCGTCGCCGCGAACTGGGCGAAGCGGCTCGACACGGAGCACGGCTACTATGCGTTCAACGACGCGCACGCGATGATGGCGTTCGCGATGGCCGCGCACGACACCGACGCCGAGCGCCTGCTCGAAGACCTCGAGCTGGCGGCCGAGCGCGGCGCCGCCGCAAACCGTGCGATGACCCGCGAGGTCGGCATTCCGGTGTGTCGCGCGATCCTGGCGTTCAGCCGCGGGCGCTTCGACGAGGCGATCGAGCGGCTCGTCACGGTTCGCGACGTCGCGCATCGCTTCGGCGGCAGCCACGCGCAGCGCGATGTGCTGACGCTCACGTTGATCGAGGCCGCGATCCGCAGCGGGCGAAACTCGCTCGCGCGGCACTACGTCGCGGAACGCCTCGTCCACAAGCCCGAGAGCCGCTGGGGCTGGCGGCTCTTCGCTCGCACCACCGCCCACGAAGGAGAGAGTCATGTCGTCGCTTGAGGTTCGTCGCATCCGGTTGGCCAATGGCGTCACGCTCGAATACGTCGAGCGCGGCCGCGGCACGCCGATCGTGTTCCTCCACGGCGTCACGGATTCGTGGTTCTCGTTCTCGGAGGTGCTCGCGTGCCTCCCCGAGGGCGTCCGTGGCATCGCGCTCACGCAGCGCGGGCACGGCGGCTCGGATCGGCCGGGGAGCTACCGGATCGAAGACTTCGCGGGCGACGTCGTCGCGTTTCTCGACTCGCTCGGGCTCGAGAGCGTGGCGCTCGTCGGGCACTCGATGGGAAGCCTCGTCGCGCAGGAAGTGGCGCTCTCGCGGCCCGATCGCATCTCGCACTTGGTGCTCGCCGGCGCGTCGTCTTGCTACGACAACGAGTCCGTCGCCGGCTTCTACGAGGCGGTGCGCAAGCTCCGCGATCCGGTGGCGCGCGAGTTCGGCAGGGATTTCCAGGTGGGCACGATCCATCGCCCGATCGCTCCGGCGCTGCTCGAGCGGTTCGTCGACGAGACGATGAAGCTACCCGCGAACGTCTGGCACGGCGCCTTCGACATGATCGCTGGCTTTCGCGCGACCGAGCGGTTGCCCCGGCTCACGATGCCGGCGCTGATCCTCTGGGCGGACCGCGACGAGATCGCGGTCCGCGAGCACCAGCAGATCCTCGTCGAGGGGATCCCGGGCTCGAAGCTCGTCGTCTACGAGGGCACCGGCCACGCGCTCCACTGGGAAGAGCCGCGGCGCTTCGCCGACGACGTGGTCGCATTCGTGCGCGGCAGCGAGGTGCGAGAAGCGGCCGCGTAACCCAACGTCTCTCCCGTTTGGGGAGCGTCCGCTCCGAGCCGGCGAGGAGCATCTTGGGCGGCGCCGAAGGCGCGAGTGAGGGGGAGGCGATCGCGGCCAATCGCGTCTCCCCCTCACCCGACGGCTTCGCCGTCGACCTCTCCCCAAAGGGAGAGGTGGGATTAGGCGATCGCGCGCAAGCCGTCGCGAATCTGCTCTTCGCTCGCCGGCCGCACCACGCGGCCGAGCTCCTGGCCGTCCTTCAGGAACACGAGCGTCGGCCAGAGCTTTACACGGAACGAGCGGCCGAGCGGCCGGCCGCTCCCGTCCTGAACTTTCAGATGGCGCACGTCCTTCGCCTCGGCGAGCGCGCTCTCGACGAGCGGCTCGGCGGCCGCGCACCAGCCGCACCAGTTCGAGCCGAACTCCAGCACGGTCGCGCCGGGCAGAGCATCGATCTCCGCGCGCTCCGGTTGGTTCTCGTCGTACTCGGCCATCGCCGCGAAGCTATCAGTCGGCCTCCACCAACCGAACCCCCACCTCGGGCTGCGCCTTGAAGCGCTCGATCGTCCCCTGCGGATCCGCGGCGGCGGTGCCGTCGACCACGTACATGTCGAGCCAGATCTCGTGCCGGCCGCGGCCGACGGCATTCCAACCGGTCATGCGGTAGCCGATCGCCGGGCGCGCGCCGGGCACGTCCTCGGGCGGATCCTCTAGCGTCGGATCGTCGCGATAGACGAGCTCGGTGACGAGTGGGCGGAGCGTCGGGCCGAAGCGGAGGCGATGGAGGAAGCCGACGTCGCCGCGGCGGAGCGCGAAGCAGTCGGTGAGCACGGTGCCGGCGAGCTTCGTGCCTTCGCCGACGCGCGCGAGTGGCTCCGGCGAGTGTCGAGTGCGCACCTCGAAGTCTTCGAGGTCGCGGAAGTCGAGGAAGATCTCCACGTCGAGATCGCCGAACACGTAGGCGAGCGAGAAGGGCAGGTTGATGTGGACCGGCCCTTCCGCGTGGTCCGCGTAGAAATAGTCGTCGGAGAGGATCTCCGGCGCGGGAATTCCCCAGCCGATCTCGATCGCGAGGCGCGAGCGGCGGACGACGCGGATCGGTCCGTCGATCGCACCGAGCACCGTCTCGCTCACCTGCGACTCGTCCCGCACGAAGCGGACGAGACCGAAGAGGAACTTCGCCTCGACGCGCGCCTTCAGGCGGTCGATCAGGTTGCCGCGCTCGTGGCCCTTGCCGTCGGCGAGCGAGAAGTAGTCGGTCTGCGGTGAAGCGAAGCCGGTCGTGTAGCGATCCGCGCGAATGACGTCGTCCGCGGGCTCGTAGTCGACCTCGTCCTTCGCCGCGACTGCGAGCGCGGGGTCGACGCCGAGGTAGACGAAGCGCGGGCCGTCCTTGCCCTCGACCTCGATCTCGTAGGCGACGCGCGCGTCGCCGCCGCGAGCTTGTGCGAAGGCATCCGCGGCACGGAACAGGAGAACGCTGCGCGCGCCGAACGGCGAGGCCGGCGCCGGCGCGCCGATCGCGGGCACGACGAGCGAGCCGTCGGCCGCGCACTCGTCGATCTGAAACGGCACGGCGACGCGCGCGCCGTCGCGGGTCGCCCAGAGCCGCAGCGTCTCCGGCGCGATCTTCCGGAGAAGCGGGAAGTGCCGTCCGTTCACCGCGATGATGCGCGCCGCGACGACTCCATCGGCGCAGCTCGAGAACGTCGGGTCGCGCTCGGCGGCATCCGTCGCGATCCAGGCGAGAAGTGCGACGGCGAGTGCGGCGGCGGCGGTCTTCCAGTGCATCGACTGTAATTGGTCGATAGACCAACCCCTCCGAGGTTCGTCAAGCGGAGGATTCGAGTGCTAGGTTTCCGGCGATGGCCGAGGTCGACCTGCCGGAGCGGATCGCGCGCTGGAAGGCGGCGTGGGAGAGCTCCGACGTCGCGCGGATCGCCGCGCTCTATGCCGAGAAGTGTCGTCACGAGAGCGCGCTCGTGCCGCGGCTCTACCCGGAAGCGAAGGGGAACGTGCTCGTCGGGGCGAAGGCGCTCCGCGCGTACCTCGCGCGCGGCGTCACGTGGTTCACGGGCGTCCGCTTCGAGGTGCTCTCGTTCGTCGAGGACGGCCAACGGAGCGCGGTCGAGTACCGCCGCTTCTCCGACGTCGACGGCGCCTCACCGGCGCACGTGCTCGAGCTGATCGAGTGGAGCGGCGAGAAGATCCGCTCCGCCGTCGTCTTCCAGGTGTGAGCCGCTACCGCAGCAACGCCTGACACGCCGCCGGCAGCTTCGGCCGCGCCGGCTTCTTCGACGGCTTCCGCGGCGCGTTCATCGCCGGGCTGAACCACCAATCGAGCTCCTTGCCGCAGCCGTCGCCCTGCGGCAGCGCGGGCTGGCCTTTGCACGACCGGTTTCCGGGCGGGCACTTCAGCCGCACGTGGAAGTGATCGTGATGGTTCCACCACGGCCGGACCGTCTGGAGCCACGGCGCGCGGCCTTGCTGGCAGAGCGCGCGCTTGATCGAGGCGTTCACGAAGATCCGGTCGACCGCGGCGTCCGTCGCGGCGAGCTCGACGAGCGTGCGGATCTGCGGGTTCCAGTCGCTCGTGAGGGACTTCGTGCGGAGATCGAAGATGACGGGGAAGGAGAGCTTGTCCCGCACTTCGGGTGCGAGCGGCCGATCGAGCGCGTCGCGCGGGCGCGTGAACGAGATGTCCACGTCGAGCCCGGACTGATGGCTCCCGTGATCTGTCGGCGTCGGCCCGCCGCGCGGTTGCCCGAGGTCGCCGACGAGGAGCGTCGGGAGCTTCCGCGCCTGCGCCGCCCCGGCGAGCCGCCTCACGAAGTCGACGAGGTCGGGATGACCGAACTGACGATGCCGGCTGCGATGGAGCAGCTCGAACCCGGGCCCGGCATCGGGCAGCTCCTCGGCGCCTTGCACGCACCCGCTCGCATACCCGCCGATGACGCGCGCTTTGCCGGCCTTGGGCGTGCGGTGGGAGGCCCAAGTGTTCGCGCTGGTCCAGCTCGCTGCGGCGGACGAAGCGAGCAGAAGAGAGATGAGCCCTATCCCAACGCCTCTCCCCCTTGGGGAGAGGCCGGCGCGCAGCGCCGGGTGAGGGGGAGAATGCCCCGACGCAACGTTGGCCTCCCCCTCACTCGCGCCTGCGGCGCGGTCTCTCCCCAACGGGGAGAGACGGTGGGAGGGCATCCTCACGGGCCCAGCGTCGGCGGCTCGACCGGCGCCGGTCCGTAGACCACGCCCGGCTTCGGCACCGGCGCTTTGATCGGCGCCTGCGCCTCGCCGAGGATCCGGCCCTCGAGCGTCACGACGTGCATCGGCGGGCGGAGCTCGTAGACGTAGCCGCGCGACTCGAGCTCGAAGCGATACGTCTTCTCCTCGTGGCTGAACTTCCGCTTGTAGCCGGCGATCGAGCGATTGCCGAGCCGGCGATACGAGCGGTGCTTCAGCACGAAGTCGAAGAGCCGCACCGCGCGGTTGTTCACGAGCCGGTGACAGCCGTGCGAGAAGCGCCGCGCGATCGACGTGTAGTCGACCGAGCCGTGCGTGCGGATCTGGTTGTCGAAGAGCCCGCCGCCTTCGAGCTCCTTCAGATGGATCGCCATCACAAGCCCGTACGCCGACGCGAAGCCCGGGCCGATCACGTCCGTGTTCACCACCGTCACCGGGCCCTGGCGCACGTCGAACACTTTCCGCGTGAGGAGATCCTTCGCCGGCGTCGACTCCGGCGGGAGCCATACCGGCGAGGCGATGATGTCCTTCCAGATCCGCGGGCCGACGTCGGAGTTCTTGTACTTCAAGTAGACCTGGCCGTCGTCGTGGAGCTCGCTCCGCCACGAGCCGATCGTCGTCCGCCAGCGGACGAGCGGGATCTTCTGCTGGCGCCACGTGACGAAGAGCGTGAAGCTCGGATAGACGCGCCGGCGCTGCGTCACCGCGCGGCCCTGCGAGTCGAACGGCGGGTCGTACCAGACGTCGCCGCGATCGATCTCCGCCGAGAGGTCCATCTTCGCCGCGTAGTACGGCGGCAGCGGCGGAGGGCGGAAGGCGACGCGCATCGTGCCGAAGCCGTGCGGCGCCGTCGCCGCGAAGAACGGCGGGAGATCGACCGGCTCCGTGACGCCCATCGCGCGCGCGAGCGAGTCCACGAACTCACCGATCAGATTCGGCACCGTCCGCTTCTCGCCCCGATCGTCGACGTAAGTCGCGGCGGATTCACCTTTCGATACGGAACCGTCCTCGATGATGCCCGCGGCATCCGACAATCGCTCGGCGAGCACGCGGCGGAAGCCCGCGTAGTGGAGCGCCCCCGGGTCGAGGAGGAGCGCGTCCTTCGTCTCGCCGGCGACGAACGCCCAGCCGAAGATGTCGTTCTTCTTCTCGAACTGCGAGAGCGCGAGGTGCGTGGCGATGTCGTAGACCGCGAACGTCGGGCGCGCCGAGTCGAGGAGGAACCCCTCGCAGCGAAGCCGCGTCTGCACGGCGACGATCGCGTTCAGCCGCACGAGCCCGCGCCGCGCGCGCGACTCCTCGTCCGCGACGTCGCCGCGCGGGTCGAACATGGCGACGCGGATCGCGGGATCGGCGATCGCCTCGAGCGCGCGCTCCGAGGCGCGCCGCGCGGCCTCGTGGCCTTGGTAGTCGATGTCGAAGTCGAGCTCGCGGAGCGCGTTGCTGTCGACTTCGCCGAAGCAGGTGCGCGCGGAATCGTCGGCGATCCGCTTGGCGAGCACGGCGAGCGTCGGCGGGATGCCGTAGACCTCGAGGAAGTTCGGCGCGCGGCGCGAGCGAAGCGCGCGCTCCGCCTTCGCGAGCGCGGCGAGCTCGTCCGGTGACGGGTTCTTCGGGTCCTCCGAGCGGAGCGACTCGGGCACCGTCGAGCGGATCGCCGAGCGCCCGGCCGCGCTCGCGAGGAACACCTCGTCGGGCGTGGCCCGATCGTTCGCGAGGTCGACGAAGGTCTTGCGATAGAAATTCGGCTTCGCCGGCGCGCCCGCTCGGTCGGAATCGCTGAAGATGAACGGCGCCCACTCGTCGGAGAGATCGACGACGAGGAAGCCCGCGGCTTTCGCCGCTGCGGCGGTGTCGCGCCGGACCTCGCCGCCGTCGAGCACGTAGACCTCGCCCGCGCCGAGCGGCTCGACGCGCGAGAATCGCGACGGCGACGGCGTGCGCGTCGGGGTCGGCGTCCACGTCGGCGTGGGCGTCGAGGTCGGTGTTGGCGTTACGGTCGGCGTGTGCGTCGTGGTCGCCGTTGGCGCCGGCGTGTCGGTGGGCGCGGGCGTCGGAGTCGGCGCGGCCGGCTCCTCGGGCTTCGAGCAGGCGGAGAGCGACGTCAGCGCGACGAAGACGATGAAGAGGAGAAGACGCGGCAAGGAAGGATCCGATCGGAACGGGACGCGGCTACCCTAGCCGATTTGGCCGCCCGAGCCCATGGGTGGTATGCGGCGGCGACCCGGTGCGACGCCTCGCCCACATGATGATCCGCTGGCGGAGGACGGTCATCGTCCTCTGGATCGTGATCGTCGCGGTCGCCGGCACGCTCGCCACGCGTCTGGCCGACGTCCTGCAAGGCGGCGCCGAGCCGATCCCCGGGAGCCCGTCCGCGAAGGTGAACGACATCATCCAGGAGCGCTTCGGTCCGGGCAGCCTCTATCAGTACCTCGTCATCCTCGAGAGCGACGAGATGTCGATCTACAACCCGGAGTTCCCGCTGATCGCGCGCCGGGTGGCGGACGCGCTGACGGCGGTCGAGGGCCTCCGCGCCGAGGTGCGCACGTACTGGAACCTAAAGCTCCCGGCGCTGAAGGGGAAAGACGACTACTCGACGCTGATGCTCGTCACGCCGGAGGTGTCGACGCACCACGAGGCGGAGATGATGACCGCGGGGCTCCGCGAGGCGATCGCGAGCTCGGAGCTCCCGAAGGGCTTCCGCGCGTACGTCACGAGCATGAGCTCGATGTTCTATGACCTCGACGAGAGCTCCTCCCACGACCTCCTCGAGGCGGAGAAGATCGGCTTGCCGATCACGCTGCTGATCTTGCTCGCGGTCTTCGGCGCGCCGGTCGCCGCCGCGCTGCCGCTGATGCTCGCGCTCGCCGGCGTGACGGTCAGCCTCGCCGCGCTCTATCTCCTGAGCAGCCTCACCCCCGTCAGCCTCTTCGCGCAGAACGCGGTGTCGATGATCGGCCTCGGCGTCGGCACGGACTACGCGCTCTTCATCGTCAGCCGCTACCGCCAGGAGCTCGTCGGCGGGCAATCGCAGTCGGAGGCGATCGTCAACGGCGTCAAGGAAGCGGGGCACGCGGTCCTTTTCTCCGGCCTCACCGTCGCGCTCGGCTTCATGGGGCTCTTCCTCGCGAACGCGCCGGTGCTTCATTCCATTGCGCTCGGCGGCATCGTCGTGGTCGCGACCGCGGTCGCGGCGTCGCTCACGTTTCTGCCCGCGGCGCTCTCGCTCCTCGGCGACTGGACGTACTGGCCGCGCGGCTTCCGCGCCGCGGCGACGATGGACGCGCAGCACGGCGCGTGGGGTCGCTGGGCGGAGACGGTGATGCGCCGTCCGTTCTTCTTCCTGCTCGTCGGGCTCGCGGTCCTCTCGATCTTTCTCATGCCGCTCGGCCGGCTTCACTCCTGGAACATCGGCGCCAAGGACCTCACACCGGACCTCGAATCACGGAAGGGCTACGACGTCCTCTCCGCGCAGTTCGAGAAAGGCTGGATGGGGCCGACGGTGCTCGTCGTCGAGGCCGCGCCGAGCCACAACCTCTGGGAGTGGCGCGCGCAGGAGGCGATCCTCGCGATCCGCGATCGGCTCGAGAAAGACGAGCGCATCCAAGAGATCGGCGGCTTCGGCGAGATCCTCGACTCTCTGCGGGAGTTCCGCATGAAGGTCGCGAGCGTCGACGCGCTGCCGGAGTCGCTCCGCCCGTTCGCGAAGTTCGTGCTGCCGCTCGACAGCGCGACCGCGCTGATCCCGCTCTTCCCGCGGAGCGAGCCGGAGAGCCCGGAGGCGATGGCGCTGATCAAGGATCTCCGCGCGGACGGGTTCCAGGAGGCGATCGACGCCGGCCTCAGGGTTCACGTCGGCGGGTGGACCGCGATCCGCGCCGACCTCGACGCCGAGCTCTACGGGAGCCTCCGGCGCATCGTGCCGGCGGTGCTCGTCTCGACGTTCCTCATTCTATTGCTGCTCTTCCGCTCGATCCTGATCCCGCTGAAGGCGACGCTCCTGAATCTCCTCTCCGTGCTCGCCGCCTACGGCTTCCTCGTCTACGTCTTCCAGGACGGCATCGGCGCGAGCGCGATCGGGCTCGTGCCGCCGGGTGGGCTCAACCCGTTCATCGTGGTCGCGCTCTTCACGATCCTCTTCGGCCTCTCGATGGACTACGAGGTCTTCCTGATGACGCGGATCCGCGAAGAGTACCTCGCGACGCGCGACAACGTGCGCGCGGTGTCCGTCGGGCTCCAGGAGACGGCCGGCATCATCACGAGCGCGGCGCTGATCATGGTCTCGATCTTCACGGCGTTCGGCTTCACGAAATTGGTCGTGACGCGGCAGTTCGGCCTCGGCCTCGCGTTCGCGGTCGCGCTCGACGCGACCCTGCTCCGCACCGTGCTCGCACCCGCGCTGATGGCGCTCGCCGGGAAATGGAACTGGTGGCTGCCGGGGCAGCGGCTCGACTCCGGCCGCGGCGAGCCCCGGTCGTAGAAGCAAGCAACGCGCCGTGGCAAATCCGCTTTAGCGGATCCGCCTGAGCTGCTCGAGCAGCCTTTCGTTCATCAGCCAGAGCCGCCGCGCGACCTCGCGCCCGAGGTTGATCATCAGGATCGCGAACTCGCGCGGATCCTTTTCGGAGAACGCGAGGAGATCGGTGTTGCGGAGCCGGATCGCGCTGCCCTCGGTGAGCGCGACGACGGAGGCCGTACGGGGAAGGACGCCGAGGAGCGACGTCTCGCCGAGACAGTCCCCCGGGCCGAGCTCGGCCAAGTGGATGCGCACCGGCTCCGGCGTGCCCTCGTCGTTCCGCTCGAGGAAGACTTCGACCCGGCCGGTGCGGACGACGTAGAGGTCTCCCCCGGGATCGCCCTCGTGGAGGAACGTGTCCCCGGCGTGGAGCGGGACCGAATGCGCGCGCCCGAGCAGGAACTGCACGCTCTCGGGTTTCAAAGCCGCGAACGCGGTCGCGGCGGGGGGATCGATCTCCGGCACCGACATCGCCTGCGCTGATGAAGCCTTACGAAAGGCGCGCGCGCAAGTCCTCGCTGGCGCGAACGGGAGCCGGACCGCTAAGGATGAGGCCTTCATGACGAGAATGGTTCGGACGATCGGCGCGCTCTGCGTCGCCTCGGTGCTCGCCGCCGTCGGGAGCGCGACGGCTGCCGCGCGCTGCGGCGCGCACCCCTGGTGTGACGCGAGCCTCTCGCCCGCCGAGCGCACCGCGCTCGTCCTCGAGGCGATGACACTCGACGAGAAGATCTCGCTCATGGCGGGCGACGACTTCCTCGGTGTCGTCATCCGCGAGCCGGCGACGGGCACGAGCCTCGGCGTCGCTCGTCTTGGAATTCCTACGGTGTACCACTCCGACGGCCCGGTCGGCCCGCGCGAGGGCAATGCGACCGCGCATCCGGCGCCGCCCGCGCTCGCCGCGACCTTCTCACGCGATCTCGCCGAGCGGACGGGCGCGGCGATCGCGAACGAGGTGAAGCTCAAGGGCAACGACCTCGTGCACGCGCCGACCGTCGACATCGTGCGGACGCCGCTCGCGGGCCGCACGTTCGAGACGTACGGGGAGGATCCGTTCCTCGCAGCGCGGATCGGCGTGAGCTGGATTCGCGGCGCGCAGAGCGAAGGCATCATCGCGAACGTCAAGCACTACGTCGGCAACAGCCAGGAAGGCTTGATCGGCGTCCCGCCGCTCACCGGCCTCATCGGCAGCCGTTTCATCGTCGACCACCGGATCGACGAGCGCACGCTCCGCGAGATCTATTTGCCACCCTTCGAGGCCGCGATCGTCGAAGGCGAGGCGGGCACCATCATGTGCGCCTACAATCTCGTGAACGGCGCGCCCGCGTGCTCGAGCTCGTTCCTCCTGGAGCGCGTGCTTCGCGGCGACTGGGGGTTCGACGGCTTCGTCGTCACCGACTACTTCCTCGCGCAGAAGGACACGATTCACACCGCGAACAACGGCACCGAGCTCGAGATGCCGTACGGCTTCTGGTTCATGCCGCTCGCGCTCCGCACGGCCGTGCTGCTCGGCCAGGTGACGGAAGCGACGATCGACGAGCGCGTCGGCAACATCCTCCGCACGATGTTCGCGTTCGGCGTGTTCGATCGCGACGCGTATCCCACCGACGACGGCCTGATCGACAAGGCGGCGCATGCGGCGCTCGCGCAGGAGGTCGAGGAAGAGGGCCTCGTGCTCCTCTCGAACGACGGCATCCTGCCGCTCGACGCGGGCTCGCTCGGATCGATCGCGGTGATCGGCGAATCCGCGAGGCGCTACGTGGGGGGAGGCGGATCCTCCGTGGTGACGCCGTTCGCGACGGTGACGCCGCTCCGCGGCATCCGAAATCGAGTCGGGGAGCTCGTTCAGGTGCGCTATCGCGACGGCAGCGACGTCGACGACGCGGTCAAGGTCGCGCGCAACGCCGACGTGGCGATCGTCTTCGCCGCGGACAAAGCGAGCGAGGGCGGCGACAAGACGTGCCTCTCGCTCTCGTGTCCGCTCGAGCTCCCGTCCGCGATTCCGCCCCAGCCGAATCAGGACGTGCTGATCGCGAAGGTGCTCGCCGCGAACCCGCGCTCGATCGTCGTCCTCCAGACCGGCGGGCCGGTGCTCACGCCGTGGCGCGAGCGTGCGGCCGCCGTGATCGAGGCCTGGTATCCCGGACAGCAGGGCGGCGCCGCGATCGCGCGCGTGCTCTTCGGCGATGCCGATCCGGGCGGACGGCTGCCGATGACGTTCCCGAAGCGCGAGGGGGATCTCCCGACCGCCGGCAACTTGCTCCGGTATCCCGGCAACGGGCTCCAGGTTTTCTACTCGGAGGGGCCGCTCATCGGCTATCGCTGGTACGACGCCCAGGGCATCGAGCCCGCGTTCCCGTTCGGTCACGGGCTCTCCTACACGACGTTCGGCTACGACGGCCTCGAGATCCACGAGGACCGCATCGAAGCGATCGTCTCGAACGTCGGCGAGCGGGCGGGCAGCGAAGTCGCGCAGCTCTACGTCGCGATCCCGCCGCCGGGGCCGGGTCTCGCGCAGCCGCCGCGCCAGTTGAAGGGCTTCGCGAAGGTCGCGCTCGCGCCCGGCGAGTCGGCGCGCATCGTCTTCCCGCTCGACGAGCGGACGTTCGCCCACTGGAACGCAAACGCCGATGCGTGGGCGACGACTCCCGCGTGCTACGGTGTGTCCGTCGGCTCGTCGTCGCGCGACCTTCGTCTCGAGGGGGCGATCGCGAAGGGCGGGGGGAGTTGCGATTGACGATCTTCGACACGCCGGTGCTGAGCGCCTTTCTCCGCCGCATCGCGCGCGGCTTGCTCGCGCTGCGAGGTTGGCGGCTCGAGGGCTCGCCGCCGAGCGATCGGCGCTACGTGATCATCGCCGCGCCGCATACGTCGAACTGGGACCTGCCGCTCACGCTCGCGATGGGCTTCGCGTTCGGGCTCGACATCCGCTGGATGGGCAAGGAGAGCCTCTTTCGCCGGCCGTTCGGCGGATTCTTTCGCTGGCTCGGCGGAGTGGCGATCGACCGGAGCCGCGCGAACGGCATGGTCGCGGCGTCGATCGAGCGCTTCAAGGCCGCCGCGGACTTCGTGCTCGTCGTGCCGCCGGAAGGCACGCGCTCGCGCGTCCGCTACTGGAAGACGGGCTTCTACAATATCGCTCGAGGGGCGAGAGTCCCGATCGCTCTCGGCTTCCTCGACTACGGCCGGAAGGTCGGCGGCTTCGGTCCTGCGCTCGTGCCGACGGGCGACATCGACGCCGACATGCGCGTGATCCGAGCGTACTACTCGAACGTGAGGGGCAAGTACGCCGACGCGTTCGCCGCGGCGGACGTCGCGGTGCCTCCCGAGCGAAGGAGCGCGTAACGAAAAATACTTACGAAGTCTTTTTTGCGAAGCACCCTCCGGGCCGTTCCGGAAAAAGACTTCGTAAGTATTTTTCGTGACTCCGGACTCGGATCTCGCCACTCTCGCGCGCGAGCGCGCGTGGCACGTACAGTTGGCGGACATGGCGGTGCGCGCCGGGCTCGCCGTCGCCCATCGGCTTCTCCTCGCGTACTGGGCGGTCGCGCGACCGCGCTCGCACGGCGTGTACGTGCTCGCGTGGTGGCACGACCACTTGTTGCTGATTCGCCACTCGTACAAGCCGCATCTCTTCATCCCCGGAGGCGGCCCGAAGCGGGGGGAGCCCTGGGTCGATGCCGCGGCGCGCGAGCTCCGTGAGGAGGTCGGCCTCGCCGTTCCCGCGGCGAGGCTCCGCCGTGTCGGCCAGCTCGTCAACCGGCACGAGCACAAATACGACGTCGTCGAGGTGTACGAGGTCGAGCTCGACGGCGAGCCCGAGATCCGCATCGACGGGCGCGAGATCGTGTGGGCTGGCTTCCGGCCGGCGAGCGAGCTCGGCGCGCTTGACCTTTCCCCGCTGACGGGCGAGTTCGTGCGACTGGTGCGCCCCCACGGGAAGGAGCCGAAGTCATGAAGCGCCTCGAGGGAAAGGTCGCAGTCGTCACGGGCGGAGCCGGCGGTATCGGCATCGCCACCGCGAAGAAGCTCGTGTCGGAAGGCGCGCGCTTGTTGCTGGTGGATCTCTCCGACGCGCAGCTGCGCGAGGCCGCGCGCACGATCGGCAGCGAAGCCGCGACGATCTGCGCCGGCGACGTCACGAAGCCCGAGGACAACGAGCGGATGATCCGCATGGCCGTCGAGCGCTACGGCGGCGTCGACGTGCTCGTCGCGAACGCGGGCATCGAGGGCACCGTGAAGCCGATTCCCGAGTATCCCGTCGAGACGTTCGACAAGGTGATCGCGGTGAACGTGCGCGGCGTGTGGCTCGGCATGAAGTACGCGATCCCCGAGATCGCCAAGCGCGGCGGCGGCTCGATCGTCGTGCTCTCGTCGATCGCCGGGCTCCACGGCTTTGCCGGTGTCTCACCTTACGTCACGAGCAAGCACGCCGTGATCGGCATGGTGCGGACGGCCGCGCTCGAATGCGCGCCGATGAAGATCCGCGTGAACACCGTGAACCCGTCACCGATCGAGACGCGCATGATGCGCTCGCTCGAGGAGGGCTTCGCGCCTGGCGGAGCCGTGGAAGCGAAGAAGGGATTCGAGGCGATCATCCCGCTCGCGCGCTACGGCACGCCGGAGGAAGTCGCCGACCTCGTCTGTTTCCTCTGCGAGTGACGAGAGCCGCTTCTGCACGGGCGGCGTCTACAGCGTCGACGGCGGCATGTCGGCGACCTGAGCGAACGCGACATCGGGGGGGCGGTATGCGCGTTCGGTTCTGGGGTACCCGCGGGTCTCTCGCCAAGCCGGGAGCGAAGACGCTCCGCTACGGCGGCAACACCTCCTGCGTCGAGGTTCGCACCGACGACGGCACGCTGATCGTCCTCGACTGCGGCACGGGCGCTCACGAGCTCGGGCAAGCGCTCATGGCGGAGAAGCCGCGGCTGCGCGGGCACCTCATGCTCACGCACACGCACTGGGATCACATCCAGGGCTTTCCGTTCTTCGCGCCGCTCTTCGTCGCCGGCAACGAGTGGGACATCTACGCGCCCGGCGGTCTCGGCCAGCACCTCGAGACGGCGCTCGCCGGGCAGATGGAGTACCAGTACTTCCCGGTCACGCTCGCGCAGCTCGGCGCGACGATCCGCTACCAGGATCTCGCCGAAGGCTCGTTCACGATCGGTGAGACGCGCATCGTCGCGCAGTACTTGAACCATCCCGCGTTGACGCTCGGCTACCGGATCGAGAGCGGCGGCGCGTCGCTCGTCTACTCCGTCGATCACGAGCCGCACGCGCCGCATTTCGGGAACCCGCCGAGCGACGCGGCGCCGAAGGCGCCGGTCGTGCCCGTGCACGGCGAGGACCGCCGTCACGTCGAGTTCATGGCGGGCGCGGACCTCGTGATCCACGATTCGCAGTACACGATCGCGGAATACCCGCAGAAGGAAGGTTGGGGGCACACGCCGGCGGAGTGGGCCGTCGACTACGCCGTCGCCGCGGGCGCGAAGCGACTCGCGCTCTTCCACTACGATCCGCTCCGCACCGACGAGGCGGTCGACGGCATCCTCGACGTGTGCCGGAAGCGCGTGGCCGCGGCCGGGAGCACGCTCGAGGTGCTCGCGGCTGCGGAAGGGCAGGTCGTCGAGCTCACGGCCGCAACATCGGCGAAGCCTCGACGGAGCGGGCGCGCCGCGCCGCGGAAGGTCTACGAGGAAGGGCAGACCGTGCTCGTCGCCGACGACGACACGACCGTGCTTCGCGTGCTCGTTTCGACGCTCGAGAAGGACGGCTTCCGCGTCGTCACCGCGCCCGACGGCGAGACCGCGCTGCGCCTCGCGCGCGCGGAGTTGCCCGCGCTCGTGCTGCTCGACTGGGAGATGCCCGGCGCGAGCGGCGTCGAGGTGACGCGCGCGCTCCGTGCCGAGACGAATCCGGCGCTTCGCGACGTGCCGGTCGTGCTCATCACCGCGCAGTCCGACGCCGAGCACACCGCGATGGGATTCGCGGCGGGCGTGACGGACTATCTCACGAAGCCGTTTCGTCCGGCGCACGTGCGGTCGCGCGTACAGGCGTGGCTCATGCGCCGCGACGCGAGCGAACGCGAAGGATGACGCGGGCCGGGCTCCGCGGTCTTTCGCAGGGCGCGAGCGCGTTCGTGATCGCGCTCGCCGGTCTCGCGCTCATCGGCTGGCAGCTCGACGTCGCGCTCCTCAAGAGCTTCGTGCCGGGACGCACGGCGATGAACCCGACGACGGCGGTGTTGCTCGTCGCCGCGGCGGCGACGCAGCTCCTTCGCCACGGCTCGGTCTCTCCCGTCCGCCGTAGCCTCGCCAAGGCGCTCGCCGCGCTCGTCGCCCTCGTCGGCGGCGTCACCGTCGTCGCCTATGCGCTCGGTCTCGACGCGGGGCTCGACCAGATCCTCTTCCGTGAACGCCTCGGGGCGAATCGCATCGCGCCGAACACCGCCTTCGCGCTCGCGGCGATCGGCGTCGCGCTCTTTCGCACGAAGGCGGCGCCTTGGGTCTTCATCGTGCCGGCCGCGCTCGCACTGGTCTCGCTGATCGGCCACGCCTATGGCGTCGCCGCGCTCTACGGCCTGCGCGGCTACAAGCCGATGTCGCTGCCGACCGCGGTCGCGCTCCTGCTCCTCTGCTTCGCGGCGATCGCCGCGCGCCCCGAGCGCGGCGTCATCGCGCTCTTGATCAGCGACAAGGCGGGCGGCGTGCTCGCGCGCCGCCTGTTCCCGGCGGCGATACTCGTCCCCGTGCTGCTCGGCTGGCTGCCGTTCCTCGGCGATCGCGCGGGGCGCCTCGACATCGAGGTCGGCCTCGCCGTCGCGGTCGTGCTCGGCATCTTCACGTTCAGCGCGGTCACGGCATTCGCCTGCCGCGCGCTCAACCGCGTCGACCGCGAGCGCGACCGCGCCGAGGCCGCGCTCGAGCAGGCCAAGGATCGTCGCCGAATCCGCGACGCAGGCGAAGTCCGACTTCCTCGCGAACATGAGCCACGAGATCCGCACGCCGATGAACGCGATCATCGGCATGTCGACGCTCCTCGTCGACACGCGCCTCGACGACCGCCAGGAAGAGCTCGTCGACACGATCCGCGGCAGCGGCGAGCATCTCCTCACGATCATCAACGACATCCTCGATTTCTCGAAGATCGAGTCGGGCAAGCTCGAGCTCGACTTCGCGCCGTTCGACGTCGCGACGTGCGTCGAGGAATCGTTGCACCTCGTCGCGCCGAAAGTCTCCGAGCGCGAGATCGAGATCACCTCGGTCGTCGAGGACGGCACGCCGGCGACGCTCGTCGGCGACGAGGGTCGCGTGAAGCAGATCCTCGTGAACCTGCTCGGCAACGCGCTCAAGTTCACCGAGCGGGGCGAGGTCGTGCTCACGGTCTCGGCGCGGCCGCTCGGTGGCGCTCGCCACGAGGTCGAGTTCCGCGTGCGCGACACGGGCGTTGGTATCCCGAAGGAGCGCTTCGATCGGCTGTTCAAGGTCTTCAGCCAGGTCGATGCGTCGACCACGCGGCGCTTCGGCGGCTCCGGCCTCGGGCTCGCGATCTGCAAGCGCCTGAGCGAGCAGATGGGCGGGCGGATCTGGGTCGAGAGCGAGCCCGGCAAGGGCTCGACGTTTGCCTTCACGATCGTCGGCGAGGCGATCGAGGCTCCCGTGCGCGACGGAGCCGCGCGCGAGCTCGCCGGCAAGCGCGTGCTCATCGTCGACGACAACCAGACGAACCGGCGGATCCTGAAGCTCCAGACCGAGCGCTGGGGCATGCTCGCGCGCGAGACGGAATCGCCGGCGGAAGCCGTCGAGTGGATTCGGCGCGGCGATCCGTTCGACGTCGCGCTCCTCGACTACCAGATGCCGGACATGGACGGCCTCATGCTGACCGCGGAGATCCGGCGGTCGAAGACGGCCGACACGCTTGCGATCCTCTTGCTCACTTCGATCGGTCGGCCGTTGCCTGCCGATCCGCGAGCCGAGGGGATCGCCGGGGTGCTCTCGAAGCCGCTCCGGCTCTCTCAGCTCCACGACCGTCTGCTCGACGTGATCGGCGCGCCGGCGACGTGCGACGAATCGCCGCCGGAGGCGATCGCGCCGGAGCGAACGGCGCTTCGGATCCTCCTCGCCGAGGATAACACGACGAACCAGAAGGTCGCGCTCGGTTTGCTCGATCGTCTCGGGCAACGCGCCGACGTCGTCGGCGACGGGCGCGCGGCGCTCGAGCGGCTCGAGCAGGCGTCCTACGACGTCGTGCTGATGGACGTGCAGATGCCCGAGATGGACGGCTTCGAGGCGAGCCGCGCGATCTGCGCGCGCTGGCCGGCGGGGCAGCGGCCGCGCATCATCGCGATGACGGCCGAGGCGATGAGCGGCGACCGCGACCGGTGCCTCGCCGCGGGCATGGACGACTACATCGCGAAGCCGGTGCGGCTGGAGGAGCTCGGGCGCGCGCTCGGCCGCTGCGCGCCGGTCGCGCCGTGCGCGCCGGCCGCACCGCCGGCGGCCGCGGCCGACGCGGTGATCGACCGGCGCGCGCTCGAGGAGATGCGCGCCGACCTCGATGCCGAGACCGCGCGCGAGGTGATCGAGGATTTTCTCCGCGCGAGCCCGGCGCAGATCGCCAAGCTCGCGGCGGCTGCCGCGTGCGGCGACGCACCGGAAATACGGCGGACCGCGCACACGATGAAAGGCACGAGCGCGATCCTCGGCGCACGCGGTCTCTCGTCACGGTGCGAAGAGCTCGAAAGTCTGGCGCGCGCAGGAGCCGTCGACGGGGCCGCGGAGCGTGTGAAGGCGATCGAGGCGGTCTACGCGGAAGTCCGCGCCGCGCTCCGCGCCGAGGTCGAAGGTGCCTGATCCACGTATCTCCCCTTGGGGAGAGACCGCGCCGCAGGCGCGAGTGAGGGGGAGCAAGCCGTTGCGACACGCGCCTCCCCCTCACCCGGAGGCTTCGCCTCCGACCTCTCCCCAACGGGGAGAGGTCGGTTCAGAGGCTCCCGCGCTCGATCGCCGTGCCGCCGGCGGGCAGCGTGAACGTCATGCCGTCGCGGCCGGCGACGACCGGGCCTTGCCACACGTCGGCGACGCCCTTCAGGAACAGCTCCTCGATCGCCGCGTTCGGCAGCGGCGGGATCACGTGCGTGAAGACGAGCATGCGCACGCCCGCGTCGCGCGCGATCTCGGCCGCTTCGACCGGCGGCGTGTGGTAGGTGAGGATGTCCTCCGTGATCTTCGCGACGTTCGCGCGGCTCGCCCGATTCGCGGCCGCGGTCATCTGCGCGACGAGATGCGGCGCGAGCCCCTCGTGCACGAGAAGGTCGGTGCCCTTCGCGAACTGCGCGAGGTTCGCGGACTTCGCGGTGTCGCCGCTCACCACGACCGAGCGCCCGCCGTAGTCGAAGCGATAGCCGACGGACGGAACGACGGGGGGGTGATCGACGAGGAAAGCGGTCACGCGAAGCCCGTCCGCATCGAGCACGGTCACGCCTTCGCCGAGCTTCGGCGCGGCGAACGGCCGCGCCACGCCACCGTGTCCCGCCGGCGGCATGATCGCCTCGCCGTGGTGCGCGACGCGGTACCCCTTGTCGAGCTCGTAGGCGCGGTTGAAGCCCTCGACGACGCTCTCGACGCCCTCCGGTCCGTGCACCGGCAGCGGCTCCTGCCGCGAGGCGCCGGCCCATCGCTGCAGGAGAAGCTCGCCGAGACCGTCGATGTGATCGGAGTGGTAGTGGGTGAGGAGGAGGTCATCCACCTGCCCGACCGGCATGCCGTACCAGAGGAGCGTGCGCGCCACGCCGCTGCCGGCGTCGATGACGATGAATCTCTTCGGCGTGACGACCGCCGTGCACGGACCCGAGCGCGTCGGGTCGGGTAGCGGCGCTGCCGTGCCGCAGAGGATGACGTGAATCGCATCCGGTTGCGCCGCGCGAAGCGCGGCGACCGCATCGGTCGTCATCCGCTGGTCGATCACGCGCTGCGCGACGGCGGTGAGGATTCGCTCACGGAAGAGAAGCCCGCTCACCGCGCCGATCACGACGAGTACGAGAACGACCATCACGAACCGTCGCAGCATGTCTCCCCCCTTGCGCACTTCAGGCGAGATCGAAGAGCAGGATCTCAGCGCGGTCGCGCGCCTTCACGCGGACCGCGGCCTCGTCGCTGATCGCCGCGCCGTCGCCCGCTTCGAGGAGCTCCGCGCCGAGCTCGACGCTCCCGCGCGCGACCTGCAGCCATGCGTGACGCCCGCGCGCGATCGCATGCTCGACGGCTGCGCCGGGCGAGAGCACGGACGCATAGAGCTCGACGTCCTGATGCACCGTGACCGCGCCGTCGCGCCCGTCGCGCGAGGCGACGATGCGCAGGCGATCGAGGCGCTCGCGCTCGGGGAACGCGCGCTGCTCGTACGAGGCGGGCAGCCCCGCGCGCTCGGGCAGGATCCAGATCTGCAGGAAGTGCACGAGCTCCGCCTGCGAGTGATTGAATTCGCTGTGGCTGACGCCCGTGCCCGCGCTCATCCGCTGCACGTCGCCGGGCTCGATCGTCGAGCCCGTGCCGAGGCTGTCCTTGTGGTCGAGCGCGCCTTCGAGCACGTAGGTCACGATCTCCATGTCGCGATGCGAGTGCGTGCCGAACCCGCGCCCGGGCTGCACGCGATCCTCGTTGATGACACGGAGCGCGCGGAAGCCCATGTGGGCCTCGTCGTGGAAATCCGCGAACGAGAACGTGTGGAAGCTCTCGAGCCAGCCGTGCTCGGCGTGGCCGCGGTCGTCGGCCTTGCGGATGCGGATCATCGAGGGTCTCCTTGAACGGCTCGGCCCGGTCGATCTCGTCGAGATCGCGCCGGGCCGACGGTTCGCGGGTGTGGCGACCGCCTCAGGCGGCCGACTGGTGCCCGAAGATCGACTTCGCCTCGAGGAACTCGCGGAGCCCGTGGCCGGCGAACTCGCGGCCGTTGCCGGACTGCTTGTAGCCGCCGAACGGTGCGCGGATGTCGAGGCCGGCGCCGTTGATGTGCACCATCCCGGTGCGGATCCGCCGTGCGACCTTGCGCGCGCGATCGATGTCCTTCGACGAGACGTAGCCGGAGAGCCCGTAGACCGTGTCGTTCGCGATGCGGACGGCGTCGTCCTCGTCCTTGTAGCCGATGATCGTCACGACCGGCCCGAAGATCTCCTCGCGCGCGATCGTCATGTCGTTCCGCACGTCGGCAAAGACGGTCGGCCGCACGTAGTAGCCCTTCGTCATCCCCTCGGGACGACCCGGACCGCCGGCGACGAGCGTCGCGCCTTCGTCGATGCCGGACTTGATGAGGCGCTGGATCTTCTCCCACTGCTTGTCGGAGACGACCGGCCCGATCGTCGTGCCGTCGCCCTGCGGGTCACCGACCTTGATCGCCTGCGCCGCGGCCTCGGCGATCTTCGCGGCTTCCTTCATGCGGCTCATGGGGACGAGAATCCGCGCGCCGGCGTTGCACGACTGGCCGGAGTTCACGCAGACGGCGCCGATGTCTCGCTTGATGACTTCTTCGAGGTCCGCGTCGTCGAGCACGATGTTCGCCGACTTGCCGCCGAGCTCCTGCGCCACACGCTTCACCGTCGCCGCTGCGTTCTTGGCGACGTCGATACCGGCGCGAGTCGAGCCGGTGAAGGACACCATGTCGACGTCCGGATGCGACGACAGCGCGGCGCCCACCGTCGGGCCGTCGCCGTTCACGAGGTTGAAGACGCCCGCGGGCACACCGGCCGCTTCGAGCGCTTCCGCGACGACGAGCGCGTTGAGCGGCGCGATCTCCGACGGCTTGAGCACCATCGTGCAGCCCGCAGCGAGCGCCGGTGCGACCTTCGCGGCGATCTGGTTGAGCGGCCAGTTCCACGGCGTGATCATGCCGACGACGCCGACTGGCTCGTAGACGACCGTCGTCGAGCCGAGCTTCTCCTCGAACTCGAACTTCTTGAGCGCCTCGAGCGTCATCATGAAGTGGCCGAGCCCCGAGGGCGCCTGCGCCCGGCTCGCGAGATTCTTCGGCGCACCCATTTCCTGGCTGATCACCGCGGCGATGTCCGGAATGCGCTTCTTGTATTCCGCGATCACGCGCTCGAGCAGTGCGATCCGCTCGTCGCGCGACGTCGTCGAGTAGCTGTCGAACGCTTTGCGCGCCGCGGCGACGGCACGATCCACGTCCTCGCGATTGCCGAGGGCGATCGTCGCGACCGGCTCTTCCGTCGCGGGATTGATCACCGGGAGCCGTTCCTTCGAGATCGGCTCGACCCATTTTCCGTCGATGTAGAACTTTTCGGCGTTCTTCATGGCTTCTCTATCTCCATGGGGCGTTGGCTCATTCAAGCGACGGGACTCACCCGCCGCGGAAATTCGGCTCGCGCTTCTCGAGGAGCGCCGCGACGCCCTCGCGATGGTCGGCGGTCGCATGGCTCATCGCCTGCGCGGTGGACGCCGCATCGAGCGCCTGGTCATAGCTGCTCGTCTGTCCCTGGCGCAGGAGCGACTTCGTGAGCCGAAGCGAGTGCGCCGGCAGCTTGGTGATGCGGTCGGCGAGGACCATCGTTTCGTCCATCAAAGAGTCGTGAGGCACGACGCGGCTGACGAGCCCCCATTCCGCGGCGGTCGCGGCGTCGATGACGTCGCCGGTGAACAACAATTCGGCGGCGCGGCTCATGCCGATCGTGCGGGGCAGCAGCCACGACCCGCCGTCGCCGGGCACCAGGCCGAGCTTCAAGAACGTGACGCCGAACTTTGCCTTGTCGGATGCGATGCGAATGTCGGCCATGCAGGCGACGTCGCAGCCGAGCCCGATCGCGGGGCCGTTGACCGCGGCGATCAGCGGCACGTCGAGGCTGAAGAGAGCGCGCGCGATGCGGTGGATGTTCCGCTGGTAGTGGCCGCGGATGCCGGCGCCCGGTCCCCGGAACGGGCCCTCGGGGTCGGCCATCTTCTTGATGTCGCCGCCCGCGGAGAACGCGCGGCCCTCGCCCGTCAACACCGCGCATCGCACGGTCAGGTCGGCATTGATCGCGTCGCACGCCGCGCGGATCGCCTCGCCGTCGCCCTCGCTGCCGAGCGCGTTCATCGCCTCGGGACGGTTCAAGCGGAGGATCGTGACGGCGCCGCGCCGCTCGCTGGTGACGATCATGAAGGCGTGACGGTCGCCTGAACCGCGCGGGCCGTGTTCTCGTCGCCGGCGACCTCGCTGTGACAGGCGTGCTTCCCGTCGACGACCGGGAGCACCGCCGCGCGTCGCGCGAGGAGCTCGCGGCCGCCCGCGCCCATGCCGGGGCTCCGCTGCACGCGGCGCTCCGGTTGGAAGCCGTCCGCCTTGCCGCTCGCGAACTCCTCGATCTCCTTCGAGATGCGCATGCTGCACCAGTCGTGGCCGCACATCGCGCAGAAGTCGGTATCGACCTCGAGGTCCTCGTCGTGGAGCGCGCGCGCGGTCTCGCCGTCGAACGCGAGCTCGAATTGCTTCGGCCAGTTGAGCGCGGCGCGCGCCCGCGAGAGATCGTCGTCCCATTGCCGCGCGCCGGAGATGCCGCGCGCGATGTCGCCCGCGTGGGCGGCGATCCGGTAGGCGATACAGCCCTGCTTCACGTCGTCTGCCTTCGGCAGCCCGACGTGCTCCTTCGGCGTCACGTAGCAGAGCATGGCGGCGCCTGCGCGCGCGGCCTCGGTCGCGCCGATCGCGCTCGTCAGGTGGTCGTAACCGGGGAACACGTCGGTCACGAGCGGCCCGAGCACGTAGAAGGGCGCATCGTCGCACACGCGCTGCTCGAGCTGCATGTTGAACGCGATCTGGTCGAGCGGAACGTGCCCCGGCCCCTCGACCATGACCTGCACGCCCGCTTCGCGCGCGCGGAGGACGAGCTCGCCGAGCGTGCGGAGCTCGGCCAGCTGGGCCGGATCGCTCGCATCGGCGAGACAACCCGGCCGCAGGCCGTCACCGAGAGAGTAGGTGACGTCGTACTCACGCATGATTGCCGAGATCTCGTCGAAGAGCTCGAACATCGGGTTCTCGCGCCCGTGATGGATCATCCACTTGGCGAGGAGCGAGCCGCCCCGCGAGACGATGCCGGTTACGCGTCCGCGCACGAGTGAGAGGTGGCTGCGCAAGACGCCGGCGTGGATCGTGAAGTAGTCGACGCCCTGCTGCGCCTGGCGCTCGACCTCGCGGAGGATGTCGTCGCAGCTGAGATCTTCGAGGCGGCGCCCGATGATCATCGAATAGATCGGCACGGTGCCGATCGGGATCGTCGAGTGATCGATGATCGCTTGCCGCGTCTCCGCGAGCGCGCCGCCGGTCGACAAGTCCATCAAGGTGTCGGCGCCGTAGCGCTGCGCGAAGCGTAGCTTCTCGACCTCTTCCGCGGTGGAGCTCGCGACCGGCGAAGCGCCGATGTTCGCGTTCACCTTGGTCGAGATCATCCGCCCGATGCCCATCGGATCGAGCCGCTTCGGCGCGCGCTCGCCGCGCATCCAGTCGTCGTCGGCGAGCTCGCGCTCGCGCTGCGTGACCGTCTGGTTGACCCAGAGGCTCGCCGAGCCGGTCGCGCCGGGGTGTCCCGCCGGCGCCGTCGCGTACTCGCGCGGGGCGGCCGAGCCGTTCGTCGCCGGAGCTTCGCCGGCGCTGCCGGCGAGGTGGCGCTTGTTCGCGGGGATCACGAGGCGGCCGCGCGCGATTTCCTCTCGGATGAACTCGGGAGTGGCGTTCTCGCGCACCGCGACTCGACGCATCTCGGGCGTGAGGATCCCGCGCCGTGCAGATTCGAGCTGCGTCCAGTTCTCGGCCATCGATGGGAGCCTCCAACGGCGAATTGAATCCCCATCGCTCCCGAGAGTCAACGCGGCTGATTTGGCGCGCACGGATAGGATCAGCTCACGCGTTTTGGCACGTGTGGGCGAGCTCATCTCAGGAGGTCGTCATGGCGAAGACGTGCGCAATCGTGGGAGCGGGGGCGGGACTCGGACAGTCTCTCGCCGCGAGGTTCGCGGAAGCGGGATACGACGTGGCGCTCGTGTCGCGAAGCGCGGAGGGCAGCGCGGCGGCCGCGGAAGCCGCGCGAAAGGCGAACCCGAAGGGGAAGGTCGCGTTCTTCGCGGGCGACGCCGGAAAGCCCGCGACGATCGAGGCCGCGCTCGGCGAGGCGCGCACCAAGCTCGGCGGAATCGACGTCCTCATCTACAACGTGCGCGGGGGGTTCTGGCCGAAGCCACCGCTCGAGATCGGTTACGACGAGCTTCAGGCCACGCTCGACGAAGAGATCTTCGGCGGGCTCGCCGCCGCCAAGGCGGTGATGCCGGCCATGATCGAGAAGGGAAGCGGCACCGTCATCTACTCGAGCGCGACGGCCGCGTTCCGCGGCTCAGGTTCGAATCCGCTCTTCGCGATCGGTAAGTTCGGTGCGCGCGCGCTCGCGCAGAGCCTCGCCAAGGCCTACGCGAAGGAGGGCGTTCACGTCGCGCACGTGCGGCTCGACTGCACGCTCGACGTGCCGATCGTGCGACAGTACATGGGCGACAAGTTCGATCCGAAGTACGCGTCGAACACCGACGACGTCGCGCAGACGTATCTCTGGATCGTGCAGCAGCCGAAGTCCGCGTGGAGCAACGAGGTCGAGCTCCGGCCGTACACCGAGGAGTGGACGTATTGAGCGATTCCTCTCATCGGGCGCGGATCACGGTCGAGCGGCCCGCTCCGGACGAGCTCGGCGAGCAGTACGGGATCACGCTGACGCTCGACGGCGAGCGGATCGGCCGGCTTCGTCCGGGTGAATCGGTGTCGCGCGACGTCGATCCCGGGAGCCACCGGCTCCGCGCGTCGAACACGCTCCTCTCGAAGACCGTGACGTTCGAGGCGATGGCCGGCGCGTCGCTGCGCTTTCTTACTGAGAATCGACCGAATCGGCTGACGGCGATCTTCGGCTTCCTCGGCGCGGGGCTCCTCTCGGTGAGCCTCGTGGTACGGTGAGCCCGTGGAAGCGTCCGGCGTTCATCCGCTCGCGGGAAAGCCTGCGCCGCGCGACGTGCTCGTCGACGTGCCGCGGCTCGTCACCGCGTACTACGTCGTCGAGCCGGATCCGTCTCGGGCCGAGCAGCGCGTCGCCTTCGGTACGTCGGGGCATCGTGGCTCTGCATTCGCCGGCTCGTTCAACGAGGCGCACATCCTCGCCGTCACGCAGGCGATCTGCGAATACCGCGTCGCGAACGCCATCGACGGCCCGCTCTTTCTCGGCCGCGACACGCACGCGCTCTCCGAGCCGGCGCACACGACCGCGCTCTCCGTGCTCGCCGCGAACGGCGTCACGGTGCTCGTCGCGAAGGACTTCGAGTTCACGCCGACGCCCGTCGTCTCGCGCGCGATCCTCCGTCACAATCGCGGCCGGAGCTCGCGGCTCGCCGACGGCATCCTGATCACGCCGTCGCACAATCCGCCCGAGGACGGCGGCTTCAAGTACAACCCGCCGCACGGCGGCCCGGCGGACACGGCGGTGACGCGCGCGATCGAGGAGCGCGCGAACGCGCTTCTCGCCCAAGGCAACCGGGACGTGCGGCGGATCGGCTACGAGCGCGCGCTCCGTGCGTCGACGACGGAGTCGTTCGACTACGTTGATTCCTACGTCCAAGACCTCCCGCTCGCGATCGACCTCGAGGCGATCCGCGCGGCCGGCGTGAAGCTCGGCGTCGATCCGCTCGGCGGGGCGGCGGTTCGCTACTGGGAGCCGATCCGCGCGCGCTACGGCCTCGATCTCGAGGTCGTCAATCGCGAGGTCGATCCGACGTTCCGGTTCATGACGCTCGATCGCGACGGCAAGATCCGCATGGATTGCTCGTCGCCCTACGCGATGGCGTCGCTGATCGCGCTCCGCGAGCGCTTCGATCTCGCGTTCGGCAACGACGCCGACGTCGATCGCCACGGCATCGTCACGCCGGGTGGCGGTTTGATGAATCCGAATCACTACCTCGCGGTCGCGATCGACTACTTGTTCCGCGGCCGCGAGGCGTGGGGGCCGAGTGTCGCGGTCGGCAAGACGCTCGTCTCGAGCTCGATGATCGACCGCGTCGCGGTCGCGCTCGGCCGGAAGCTCGTCGAGGTGCCGGTCGGCTTCAAGTGGTTCGTGGACGGGCTCGCGGCGGGCACGCTCGGCTTCGGCGGCGAAGAAAGCGCGGGCGCGTCGTTCCTCTGCCGCGACGGCAGTGTCTGGACGACGGACAAGGACGGCATTCTCCTCGATCTCCTCGCCGCCGAGATCCTCGCGCGGACCGGCAAGGATCCGAGCGAGCACTATCGCGAGCTCTGTCGGCGCCACGGCGACCCCGCCTACGAGCGCATCGACGCGCCCGCGACGCCGGCCGAGAAGGCGAAGCTCTCGCGCCTCTCCGCGGAGCAGGTGACCGCGACTGAGCTCGCCGGCGAGCCGATCGTCGCGCGCCTCACGCGAGCGCCGGGCAACGACGCCGCGATCGGCGGGCTCAAGGTCGTGACGGAAAACGGCTGGTTCGCCGCGCGCCCGTCGGGCACGGAAGACGTCTACAAGATCTACGCCGAGAGCTTTCGCGGCACGGAGCACCTCCGCCGGATCCAGGCAGAAGCGCGCGAGATCGTCACGCGCGCAATCGCCGGCGCCTAAAAATGAAGGGGACAGATCTATTCCCCGGCGCCGAATAGATCTGTCCCCTTTCAGTCGTCCCTATTTTAGTGGTTCGAGGTTCGGGCCGAGCTTCGCGAGCCGGCGGAGCGCGCTCCGCGCGGCGAAGTAGCCGCACATGCCGTGCACGCCGCCGCCGGGCGGCGTCGAAGCCGAGCAGAGGAAGAGGCGCGGGTTCGGCGTCGAGTACGGATCGAGCCGCGCGACCGGGCGCGTGAAGAACTGCGCGAGATCGGCGACGCCGCCGGTGATCGCGCCGCCGACGTAGTTCGAGATTGTCGCGCTGCGAGATCCGCGGTGCGCATCACGTGACGGGCGAGGATGCGGTCGCGGAAGCCCGGCGCGAAGCGCTCGATCTGGCGCTCGACGACGTCGGTCAGATCGACGGTCGAGCCCGCGGGCACGTGGCAGTACGCGTAGCCGGTGTGCTTGCCGGCCGGCGCGCGCGTCGGGTCGAACTGGCTCTGCTGCACGACGAGCACGAACGGCCGCTCGGGATGCTCGCCGCGCCAGACCGCCGCCTCCCCGGCGGCGATCTCCTCGAGCGTGCCGCCGAGGTGCACGGTCGAGGCTTCGAGGCAGCGCGGATCGCGCCACGGGATCGGGCCGTCGAGCGCCCAGTCGAGCTTGAAGACGCCGGGCCCGTAGCGAAAGCGCCGAAGACGGCTCACGTAGCCGGCGGGCAGGATCGGCTCGCCGATCGTCAGCGAGCTGCGTCGGGGCTCGTGTCGAAGAGGACGACGCGCGCGGGCGGCAGATCCGCGAGCGAGCGGACGGTGCGATCCGGTCTCGATCTGCCCGCCGAGCTCGCGCAGATACGACGCGAGCGCGTCGGCGATCGCGCGCGAGCCGCCCGCGGCGACCGGCCAATCCTCGACGTGTGCCGGTGAGCGCGAAGATCATGCCGACGGCGGCGGTGAGCGGCTTCTCGAGCGGCAGGATCGAGTGCGCCGCGCAGCCGGCGAGCACGGCGCGGGCGCGTTCGCCGCGGAAGCGCGCGCGAAAGGCGAGCGTCGCCGGCAGGAGCCCGAGCATGCCGAAGCGCGCCATGCGGAACGGGTGCTTCGGAATCCGCAGCGGCGCCGAGGAGATCCGCGAGGAGCTCGTGCGGATCGCGCAGGAACGGCGCGAAGAGTCGCTCGTAGCGTCGCGCGTCGCCGCCGAGCTCGCGCGCCGTCTCGGCAAGCGAGCGTCGGAGCAGCACGGCGGGCTCGCCGTCGAGCGGATGGGCGACCGACGCCGGCGGGTAGATCCAGCGGAGCCCGTGCGCGCTCGAGCGGCAGCGTGCGGAAGAACGGCGAGAGGACGCCCATCGGGATGGCAGCCCGAGCAGACGTCGTGCGCGAAGCCCGGCAGCGTGAGCTCCGCCGTGCGCGTGCCGCCGCCGATCTCGTCGCGCGCCTCGAGGACGCGCACCGAGGCGCCGGCGCGCGCGAGCTCGATCGCCGCCGCGAGCCCGTTCGGGCCCGCGCCGACGACGACCGCGTCGTCCACGTCGCTAGATCGCGCCGTAGTCCCAGGGCTTGCGCCGTGCGAGCTCGGCGAGCTCCACGTGGCCCTCGTCGAGCACGCCGCGCTTGGCGTCGACGATGCGCCAGTGGAGCGTCGAGCCGAGGATCGGCTGCGCCTCGACGCAGATCGCGCGGAGCTCGCCTTCCTCGAAGTTGCATTGCGCCTGCACCGCCCGCGATCAGCCGCTCGTCCGCGAGATGCCCCTCGCCGAAGTTCCAGCCGATGACCGAGCCGGCGATCGGCTCGCCGTCGCAGTAGGTGTACTCCTGGAACGGGCGGCCGTCGGTCGCCTTCGGCAGCAGCATGCCGAGGATGCGGCCCTGCAGATGCAGCGTGCGGAACGCGAGGAAGCCCGCGTCGGCCTGGTTCGCGATCTGCCTCGGCGGGAAGAAGCGGCGCTGCTGCTCGCGGAAGGAGCGGCGCGGCGCGCTTCAGCTTGTTCGAGCTTCTCGTGGCTGTCCCTTGTGGAAGAGCCACGCGTTCCACGCCCAGTTGCCGGCGTAGTAGCGCATCGCGACCAGGAACGAGACCTTCGACGGCACGAGGTTCCCGAGCAGCGGCAGGACGAGCAGCGCGATCACGAGGTAGATCGCGAGCGGCGCGCGAGCCGACCGCGAAGAGGCTCACCTCGGGATTGCCGACGAAGAGGAAGAACGCGGCGTAGATGCTGAGGACGTTCCACTCGAAGACGGCGGCGATCGGCAGATTGCTGAGGATGAAGCCGTGCAGCATCAGCGCGAAGAACATGCCGACCAGAGGAGCGGCCCTGGGCCGGTGACGAAGAGGAGCGTCAGCGGCGCGGCGAACTCGAGGAACGTGCCGGCGTGCGCCATCGCCTTCGCGAGCGTCGACGGACGGAGATCGTCGGGATACGAGACGAAGAGCCGCTTCCGGAGCGCCGGGCTCTTCAGCAGCGGGTTGTTCGCGGTCATGATCGGCACGACGTAGCCGAAGGCGACCGTCAGCTTCGACACGCCGGCCCAGAACCAGATCGCGAGCTGCACCCACTTGCAGGCGGCGATCCAGTTGCCCGCGCGAAGGCGAAGCAGACGATCATCGCGAAGTGGTGCTCGACGCGCGCGGCGAGGAAGATCGTCTTGTCGCCGAGCCCGCAGAGCGGCAGCAGGACGACGATCGGAAGCAGATGCCCGGCGGTGATCGCCGGCTGCACGAGCGCGCGCAGGAGCGACAGCGACGAGCGCCGCGTAGAGCGCGACGTCGAGCCACGTGCGCGTCGTGCCGCCGAGGATCGGCAGGTCCGGGAACGGCGGCGAGCTTCGTCGTGCCCGGGCGCAGGAAGTGGAGCGACGCCGTGAACGGCGGCCAGATCTTGAGCCCGAGCGGCCCGCTCATGCAGCCGAAGCCCGAGCACCTCGAACAGGCTCGCCCAGATGAACGCCTTCTGGAACGCGAGTCGGCTCGAAGATCCACGTCGTGAAGCTCGCGAACGTCGCCGAGCCCGGGCGTGAAGCGGCAGAAGAACATCCAGCCGAGCGACGAAGAGCGCGAGCTTGACCGCGTGGAACAGATACGCGGCGAGCGGGTAGTCGAGCCCCTGCAGCACGTACATGTTGCGTGCCGACGCGCACGCGCTCGGTGAAGTCCTTCTTCTCCCAGACTCCGGGGGCGAAGGGGTTGCCGTTCGTCTCGTCGGGAGTGATCTGCGCCGTTGCTTGGCTCATGGTTGCCTCCCCATACGCTCAGGGTAGGCGAACCATACGCGACGAGCGCCGCGAAAGGCGATGCTCGGCCGGGCCAAAAATTTGATCGTTCCGGCCAGGCTGAAAACGAAGCTTGGGTTAACGCACTCAAGCCGGCAGCACGCTGCGAAGCGCGCCTGGTGACTAGGTCGCGCGGCCGATAGGCCCCGCGCGACAGGACAAGCTAGCGCCTTCGCCCTTCGACGATTGCCGTCGGCGCGCCGGTCGCTACCACTCTCATGAGCTCGAAGCCTGCGGATTCGAAGAGGGCGCGAAATTCAGTTTCCGTCCGTTCCCGACCGCCGGGCGTGACCACCAGCATGATTAGGTCGGCGATGTATCCGTCGGCCGCGCCGGGCACCGGCTCTCGAGGAAGGACCCGGTCGATGACGAGCAACGTCGCCCCTGCGCTCATCACCCGATGGCAGTTCTTCAGGATGGTGAGCGAGCGCTCCTCGTCCCAGTCGTGAATGATGTGCTTGAGAACGTAGGCGTCGCCGCCTTCGGGTACGCTGCTGAAGAAGTCGCCCGCGACGACGTCGCAGCGATCGCGGACACCGGCCGCATCGAGAACGGGAGGGGCGCCGGCGATCACGTGAGGAAGGTCGGCGAGGATGCCGGTGGTTCGCGGATGCTGCGCCAGGATCGCGGCCAGCAGACTGCCGTTCCCACCACCGACGTCGACGATCTTATAGAATTGCGAGAAGTCGTAGGCTTGAAGAATTCGCGACGTCTCCGCGGCCGTGAGCTCCGCCATGGCGCGGTCGTGGATCTCCGAGACATCAGCGTGTCGTTCCCAGTATTCGAAGTTGGACATCCCCCACGCGTGATCGAACGCCGGCTCGGACGTGCGCACGCTGTGGTTCAAGTTCTCCCAGGCGCGCCATGACCACGGCCCGGCCAGAAAGAGAATCGTCGAGCGCAACGAACCGGGCACGTCGGAACGCAGCAGGTCGCCTACCGGACTCAGGCCGAACCGCTGCGATTCGTCCAGCCGAAGGACGCCGAAGGCGACTAAGGCGTTCAGAAGGCGAGCCAGTGTGTCCTGCTGGGTGGAGGTCCGCTTGGCGAGCTCGCCCGCGGTCAACGGTTCGCGAGCCAGATGGTCTGCGATCGCGAGCTCGGCGGCGACATACAAGACCTGTGATGCGCTGAATCCCAGCGCCATGCGGAGTAGCGCGGCCGGTCCGCCGGATGCCGGCCCCCACGCGGCGCCCTGTTCCCCGGATCCCCCCGTTCCGGTTGCCATGACGAACCTCCAGCCCCCCATCATCCCGCAGGATGACGGAGTCAAGCGCGTAGGGCGGGGCGAGCCTTCCCGCCCCTACGACACGCCCGGGGCCTCGTGCCCCGACTGGACGACGTACTCGACGTAGCCGCCGTCGTAGGTGCGCACGCCTTCGGGCGTGAGCTCGAGCACGCGGTTCGAGAGCGCGCGGAGGAAGCGGCGGTCGTGCGAGACGAAGATCATCGTGCCCTCGAAGTCGCCGAGCGACTTGATGAGCATCTCCTTCGTGTCGAGGTCGAGGTGATTCGTCGGCTCGTCGAGCACGAGGAAGTTCGGCGGATCGTAGAGCATGAGCGCGAGCACGAGGCGCGCCTTCTCGCCGCCGGAGAGGATGCGGCACGACTTCTCGATCGTAGTCGCCGGGGAAGCCGAACGCGCCGGCGAGCGTGCGGAGCGAGCCGAGCGTCGCGACCGGAAACGCCCTCTGTAGAGTCTCGATCACCGTCGAGCGCGGATCGAGGAGCTCCATCGAGTGCTGCGCGAAGTACCCCATCTTGACGCTCGCGCCGACCGTGACCGCCCCTTCGTCGGGCTGCGATTCGCCGGCGATGAGCTTCAAGAGCGTGGACTTGCCGGCGCCGTTCACTCCCATCACGCACCAGCGCTCCTTCCGCCGCAGCAGCAGGTCGAGCTGGTCGTGCACCTTGCGCGTGCCGTAACCCTTCGAGACCTGCCGGAGCTTCGCGACGTCGTCGCCGGAGCGCGGCGCCGGGCGGAACTCGAACTCGATCACCTTTCGACGCTTCGGCGGCTCGACCTTCTCGATCTTCTCGAGCTTCTTCACGCGCGACTGCACCTGCGCGGCATGGCTCGCCCGCGCCTTGAAGCGCGCGATGAAGCGCCTCTTCTTTGGCGAGCATCGCTTGCTGGCGCGCGTACTGGGCCTCTGCCTGGGCCGTCGCGATGGCCCGCTGCGCCTCGTAGAAGTCGTAGTTTCCGGAATAGGTCGTGAGCTCGCCGCCGTCGATCTCGACGATCTTCGTGACGATCCGGTTCATGAATTCGCGATCATGCGAAGTTATGACCAGCGCGCCCTCGAAGCCGCGGAGGAACTGCTCGAGCCAGATGATCGACTCGATGTCGAGGTGGTTCGTCGGCTCGTCGAGGAGGAGCGCGTCGGGCCGGATGAGGAGGATGCGCGCGAGCGCGACGCGCATCTTCCAGCCGCCCGAGAGCTTGCCGACGTCGTCGTCGATCACGTCTTCTCGGAAGCCGAGTCCGGCCAGGATCTCGCGCGCGCGGGCCTCGAGCGCGTAGCCGCCGAGCTCGTCGAAGCGCGCCTGCGCCTCGCCCGAATCGCTCGAGGATCGCGTCGAGCTCGTCCGCCCGCGCCGGATCGGCCATCGCGTGCTCGAGCTCGTGGAGCTCGTGCGCGGCTTCCGCAGACCTTGCCGGCGCCAGCCATCGTCTCCTCGAGCACGGTGCGGCCCGCCATCTCGCCGACGTCCTGGCTGAAGTAGCCGACGGTCAGGCCGCGATCGATCGCGACCTGGCCGTCGTCCGGCTCGTCCTCGCGGACGATCATGCGGAAGATCGTCGACTTGCCGGAGCCGTTCGGCCCGACGAGCCCGATCTTCTCGCCGCGGAACGCCGACATCGACGCTTCGAGGAAGAGGACCTGCGAGCCGTGGCGCTTGGAGACGGAATCGAGGCGGATCACCGAGGGAAAGTGGCAGGACCGAGGAGGCGAGGGAACGGTGCACACGCGATGAGCATCGCCTGCCCATCGAGCGGGCAATCGACGCGCTCCCACGCGCAGAAAATGCCGACTTCCGGCGCCGATGCCGATGGCACCGTCGTTGCTTTTCGCGGCTGCGGAGATTCGTTCGCACACCGCAGGAAAGGGGAGGGAATCGATGACGACAGCTCGCTCGCGCGCAATCGGGAAGTTCGGCGCCGCCGCCTTGGCGACGGCCACGTTGGCTCACGGGGTGGCATTCGCCGAGGAGGCGGCGGCCGTTCCGGTGATCGACAGCGGAGACACCGCCTGGGTGCTCACCGCGTCGGCGCTGGTCCTCATGATGACGCTACCGGGGCTCGCGCTCTTCTACGGCGGCCTGGTGCGCGCCAAGAACGTCTTGAACGTCCTCATGCAGTGCTTCATCTCCGCCGGCGTCGTCGGCGTGCTCTGGATCCTCGTCGGTTACAGCCTGGCGTTCGGCACGGGCGGCGCCTGGGTCGGCGACTTCTCCAAGGTCGGGCTCGCCGGCGTGACGCTCGATTCCGTGACCGCGAACTTCGCGTCGCCGCCGCGGAACATCCCCGAGTACGTCTTCATCATGTTCCAGGGGATGTTCGCGATCATCACGCCCGCGCTGATCCTCGGCGCGATCGCCGAGCGCATGAAGTTCAGCGCGTGGGTCGCCTTCATCACGATCTGGTTCCTCGCCGTCTATTGCCCGATCGCGCACATGGTGTGGGCGAGCGAGGGTTGGATCTTCAAGTCGGGCGCGATCGACTTCGCGGGCGGCCTCGTCGTCCACATGTCGAGCGGATTCTCCGCGATCGTGGCCGCGATGATGCTCGGCAAGCGGCGAGGGTTCGGCAAGGATCCGATGCCGCCGCATAGCTTGCCGCTCTGCCTGATCGGCGCGGGCCTCCTCTGGACCGGCTGGTTCGGCTTCAACGCCGGCAGCGCGCTCAGCGCGAGCCCGCTCGCCGCGCTCGCGTTCCTCAACACCGGCACCGCGGCGTCGACCGCGGTCGTCGCGTGGGCGCTGATCGAAATCCTCCACCGCGGCAAGCCGACGGCGCTCGGCGCGGCCACGGCGGCCGTCGCGGGCCTCGTGGCGATCACTCCGGCCTGCGGCAACGTCTCGCCGCTTGGCTCGATCTGGTCGGCGGCGGCGTCGCCGTCGTCTCCTATGTCGCCTGCACGTTCTTGAAGCCCGCCGCGGGCTACGACGATTCGCTCGACGTGTTCGGCGTCCACGCGCTCGGCGGAGCGTGGGGTGCGCTCGCCTCCGGTCTCTTCGCGGTGACGCTCGGCGCGGGCGTCGAGAGCAATGCTCAGCAGGTGATGGTGCAGCTCAAGGGGATCGGCTTCGTCGCCGTCTTCGCGCCCGTCATGACGATCGTGATCCTGACCGCGATGAAGCTCGTGTTCGGTTCGCTCCGTGTCGCCGAGGAGGAAGAGTTCGAAGGTCTCGATCTCACGCAGCACCTGGAGAGCGCGTACACGCTCGGGAGCGGCGGGAGCATCGTGGATCACCCGGCACCGCCCTCGATGGTCGGATCACCGGTGCGCGAGCCGAAGCTCGCCTGAAGAAGAAACTCTGAGGCGTGTGGGCGCCCGCGGGTCGGTCGACGAGGCCGACTCCGCGCGGCGCCCACTCGCATTCCGGCGCTAGCCGCTCTTCTTCTTGTCGCCGCCCTTGGCGTCGCTGCGGATGAGCTCGGCGCCCGTCGGTTCCGCGGGATAGCCGTACTTGGCGCGCGCGTTCGCGTGACCGAGGTGATGCAGGCTGAACGCGGCCTGCAGCGCCATCCACTGGCCTTGCGCGTCGAGGCTCTGGTTGACCGCGAGCTTGGCGAGCCGGAGCCCGATCATCGGCCGCTTGACGATCCGCCGGGCGATCTCGAGCGTCGCGCTCTCGAGCTCTTCTCGCGGGACGACGCGATTGACCATGCCGAGCTGCCGGCATTCTTCGGCCGTGAAGGCGACGCCGGTGAACAGCATCTCCTTCGCCTTCCGCTGGCCGACCTCCCACGCGTGCGTGAAGAACTCGTGGCCGTTCACGCCGAACGCGACCACCGGATCGGAGAACGTGGCGTCCTCGCTCGCGACGATGATGTCGAACGGCCAGACGAGCATGAGCCCGCCGGCGATCACCTTGCCTTGCACCTGCACGATCGTCGGCTTCGGCAGATTCCGCCAGCGCCAGCAGAACCCGAGGTAGATCTCCTCCTCGCCGTTCATCATCCCGGCCTGGCCTTCCTCGTCGAAGCCGCCCCAGAGGGAGACCGTGTCGTAGTTGTCGAGCGACTCGCCGTCGCGAAGATCGTGCCCGGAGGAGAAGTGCGGGCCGTCCGCGGCGATGATGACGACCTTCACCTCGTCGTCCGCGACGGCAACGCGGAAGGCGCGGTCGATCTCGTAGAGCATCTTGCGGTCCTGCGCGTTCCGCTGCTCGGGCCGCGCGAGGACGACGCGCGCGATCCCCGGCTCTGGGTGCTCGTAGCGAATGCGCTCGAAGGTGGTGGAGATGCTCGCCTGCTTGCCTTTACGGGCCATGTCGAAGTTCTCCTCGGGTTCGTGGGTCAGGGACGCTCGCCGATGCGGTAGTCGAACGAGAGTGCGGAGCCTCTCCGCGTCGGAGGCCGGACAGTGGCCATTGGGAATCTCCCTCGATTGCATACAGTGTGTAGCATGCAGGGGAGATATCTCGTCTACGTCGTCGTCCTGCTCGCGACGGCAAACCTCTTCAACTTCATGGACCGCGCGATCCTCGGCGCGCTGACGGAGCCGATCAAAGCCGACCTCGCGCTTTCCGACACGCAGATGGGCGTGCTCGGCGGGCTCGCGTTCGCGTTCTTCTACGCGATGGCGGGGATTCCCATCGCGCGGCTCGCGGACCGCGGCAATCGGCGGAACATCCTCTCGGCGTCGATCGCGGTTTGGAGCGTGATGACCGCCGCCTGCGGGCTCGCGGGCTCGTTCGCGCAGATGTTCCTCTGTCGCGTCGGGGTCGGCGTCGGCGAGGCGGGCGGCTTGCCTTCCGCGAATTCGATGGTCGCCGACTTCTTTCCGCCCGATCGCCGCGCGCGGGCGATGGCCGCCGTGCTGATCGGCGCCATCATCGGAACCGTGATCGGCATGGTCGGCGGGGCGCACATCGGGCACGCCTACGGATGGCGCACGGCTTTTTTCCTGCTCGGGCTCCCAGGGCTCGCATTCGCGATCCTCGTGCGCACGACGCTCGTGGAACCCGCGCGGCGTGACCTTTCGGCGGAGGCGCGGGCGAGCGGCGGCGCGGTGCCCTTTCGCCGGGCAATCCGCATCCTGGCGCGCCGGAAGACGTTCGTGCACATCGTCGCCGCGAACGCGATCGCATCGTTCGCGAGCTCGGCGGCGGCGCAGTGGTCGGTGCCGTTCTTGATGCGAAGCTTCGACGTCGAGATGACACGCGCGGCGACGGCCTTCGGCCTGATCGCTCTCATGGCGACCGCTGCGGCGGTGGCGCTCGGTGGGATCCTCGGCGATCTCGCCGCGCGACGCGATCTCCGTTGGCAGCTCTGGATTCCCGCGATCGGCCTCGGCGCGGCGTTTCCGCTGTCGATCGCGCTCTATCTCTCGACGAGCTTTCACGCCGCCTTGGCCTTCTCGGTTCCCTACTACGTGATGTTCGGCCTCTACACGCCACCGCTCTTCGCGGCGATGCAGGGAGTGGTGGAGTCGGAGCTCCGCGCGCTCTCCTCGGCGATCGCGATGTTCGCGGTCTCGATCGGCGGTCTCGGTCTCGGCCCCCTGGCGATCGGCGCGCTCAGCGACCACCTCGCCGGTCCGTTCGGCAAGGAATCCCTGCGGTACGCGATGCTCGCCTTCCAAGTGCTCCTGATGTGGAGCGCGGTGCATCTCCTGCTCGCGGCGAAAACCCACTTGGAAGACGTGGCCGCGGTGAAGGAGCGGAGCGAGCGTTGACAGCTGTATACAGTACACGGGTAGGCAACCGCCCATGCCGGGCGGTCTGACCGATGTAGGGCCGTTCAATCTGGGAAGACGAGCTCGCGCACATCCCCTTCGCGGTCCCGCAGATGAACGATCGAGGGGTCGGTACCGTGCTCGGCCAGCGTGAACACGTCGGCCGGAAGCTTGGGAATGCGCGCGCCGGCGCGCACGAACATCGGGATCTCGTCGATCGGCGCGTCGACCGTGATGCTCCGACCGCCTTCGACGACCGGCGCGTCGCGAATGACGAAATCGCCGTCGCTGTCCCGGTACTCGATCGCTTTCCACCACTCGAGCCAGCGGCCCGGAGGTAGGTAGAGCTCGCGGGTGTTCGCCCCTTCCACGTAGACGGGCGCGACGAGGAGATCGGGGCCGAACATGTACTGATCGTCGCGCTCGACCGCGCGAGGGTCGTCCGGATGCGTGAGCACATGATGGCGCATCACCGGCATGCCGGTCGCGTGGTATTCGGCGACCGCCGCGCCGACGTAGGGGTAGAGCTGCGTGTGCAGCTTCGCGTAGCGGCGCCAGATCGGGAGATGCGCCGGTTCCCAGAGCTGTGGCCGCGCCTTGGGCGGAATCGCGATACCGTCCTTCTGATTGCGCATCAGCACGGAGAGGGCGCCGAACGCGATCCAGCGATCGAGAAGCTCCGGCGTGAGCTCGGCGAATCCGAGCGCGAAGAAGCCGCCGATGTCCGAGCCCCATAGCCCGACACCGGACGTGCCGATCGAGAGCGCCTGGTAGATCGACGACTCGAGGCCGTCGAACCCGAACGCGGTGCTGGGATCGCCGCCCCAGACGAGCGGCGAGCACGCCGCGGAGCCCGTCCAACCCGAGCGGACGAAGCGCGCGAGCGGCTTGCCCGCGTCGGCGGTCGCCGCTTGCACGCCGCAGTGGTAGTCGCGCGGATAGCGATTGTGGAAGCGCGTGCCGGTGGCGCCGTCGCCGGCCGCGACGGCGTCGAGCGGCGTGTACTCGCCGAAATCCTCCATCCACCCGTCGAAGCCGTGCCCGAGCGCCTCGTCGGTCAGCGTCTGGTACGCGGTCACGCCGTTCGGCGCGGAAAAATCGAACTGACTCACCAGGAACACCGTGTCCGTCACGTAGGGGTACAGGTAGGTGAGCCCGAGACGATTCTCGATCAGCGCGTCCGCCGCCTCCGCGCTCGCGAAGGCGGGCTGATAGCTGCTGCAGATCATCGGATTGAAATACGTGTGGACGGCCGTGCCCTGCGCATGGAGAGCCGCGGTGCGCTCGCGCTCGGTCTGCTCGCGACCCTGCTGATCGCCGCACGGCAGGTAGTGCGTGTAGGTCGCGGTGAGGGAAGTCGGCACATCGCCGGCGCGGAGCTCGGCGATCCGTTCGACGGTGTCCGGTTGGACCCAAGGCCCGAAGAAGAACGGCGCGACGTCCGCGGGCTGACGGCCGACCGCGGCGGAGAAACGGCGCAGAGCGTCCGCGGGCGTCGGCCCGGCGAACACGCGCCAGCGGAGCTCGGTCGCTTCCGCTTCCATGCTCCACTCGCTCGCGCCGAGCCGGTGATAGCTCAACTCGTCGTTGTCGAGCAGCACGCCGTAGCCGCGCGCGGAGAGCAGCCAGGGAATGGGGAAGTACGTCGCGTCCTCGCGCCAGCGGATGCCCCACTTGGGGACGACGGCGATGATGGGCGCGTATTCCTCGTTCCGGTACGGTCCTTCGCCGACGTAGTGCTCGAGGATCCTTCCCGCTTGATCGACGGAGTTGCTGCGCTCGCCGAAGCCGAAGAAGCGTTCGCCGGGCGTCGCCGCGAACCCGACGCCCATCGCCTGCACGAGCGCCGGCGGGGACGCGCGCGCGGCGAGCGCGATGACACCGTCGCCGGCCGGCTCCGCGCTGACTTCGATCCTATGGCGCGGGCTCTCGGTGGCGAGGGTCGCGCGCCATGTCGATCCGTCGAGTCGAGACTCGAGGACTCGCGTCGCATGAAACCAACCGACTTCACGCGCGAGCGGTGCCGGCGGAATGCCGAGCGCGATCGGCGGCAACAACGGGAGGAGCCCGTCCCCGTCCGGCGGCAAGCCGAGATGCACCGCGAGACGGCCGCCCGGAGCGGACCCGTTGCCCGTCGCCTCAGCTCAAGAGCTCGGTGCCGGCGGCGTCGAAGAAGCGCATGCGCCAGGGAGACTCCTCGACCACGAGCTTCAGCGCGCCCGCATCGACCATCCAGGCGCGCACCTCACGCGCATCGTCATTGCTGCACGCTATGGCCAGCGTCGCGACGACGGACGCGATGATGAACGGACTCCCTCTCACCAGGAGAGGTCAATATCAGACGCCGGCCATTGAAAGTCGCGAGCGAATTCCCCTAGGACGGCGCATGGACGGGCTGCTCGGTCCGTATCGCGTCCTCGATCTCACGAACGAGCGCGGGCTTCTCTGCGGACAGATCCTCGGCGACCTCGGGGCCGACGTCGTCCAGGTCGAGCCTCCCGGCGGCTCCTCCGCGCGGAAGATCGGCCCGTTCTACGAATCACCCCCCGGGCTCTCGCCCGACCCCCTGGTTCATCACCCCCCGGGCTTCGCCCGACCCCCTGAGGGGGTGCGGGGGTGCGAGGATCGGCCGGATCCCGATCGCTCGCTCTTCTGGTGGGGCTTCAACCGGAACAAGCGAGGGGTGACGCTCGACGTCGCGCGAAGCGAGGGCGCGGCGATCCTCCGCCGCCTCGCCGAGCGGGCGGACATCCTGATCGAATCGGAATTGCCGGGCACGCTCGCCGCGCACGGGCTCGGCTACGAAGACCTCGCGAAGCTGAATCCGAAGCTCGTGTACGTTTCGATCACCCCGTTCGGTCAGGACGGACCGAAAGCGAGCTACGCCGACGCCGACATCGTAATCCTCGCCGCCGGCGGTCCGTTGTCGGTGACCGGCGACGACGATCGGCCTCCCGTGCGCGTCACGGTTCCGCAGGCGTATTCGCACGCCGCCGCCGAGGCCGCGGGCGCGGCGCTGATCGCACTCCACGAGCGGCACCGCTCCGGGCTCGGGCAGCACGTCGACGTCTCGGCGCAGCAAGCCGTCGCAATCGCGACGCAGTCGAACATTCTTTCCGCAGCGGTCGGGTTCCCCGAGCTCACGCGGGTCTCGGGCGGCGCCCGCGCGGGGCCGATCACGTTCCGCTTGGTCTACCCGGCGAAGGACGGGTTCGTCTCGATCACGTTCGTGTTCGGCTCCTCGGTCGGCCGCTTCACGCGCCGCCTGATGGAGTTGGTTCACGACGAAGGCTTCTGTGACGCCGCGACGCGCGACAAGGACTGGATCGGCTACACGGAGCTCCTGTTCAGCGGCGTCGAGCCGATCGCGGAGCTCGAGCGCGTGAAGGGCATCATCGCGACGTTCACAGCAAGCAAGACGAAGGCGGAGCTCCTCCGCGCGGCGAGCGAGCGCGACGTGCTGATTGCGCCCGTCACGCGGATCGACGAGGTCGTCGCCAGCGAGCAGCTCGCCGCGCGCGGCTACTGGCGGGACGTCGAGCATCCGGAGCTCGGTCGTTCGTTCCGCTATCCGGGACCGTTCGTGCACTGCGAAGCGAAGCCGATCACGTATCGGCGTCGGCCGCCGACCGTCGGCGAGCACAACCGCGAGATCTACGCGGAGCTCGGGATCGACGACGCGGAGCTCGCGCGCCTGCGCGAGCAGGGGATCGTGTGATGGCGAACGAGCAGGCGCTCGCCGACGTCAAGGTGCTCGACTTCATGTGGGCGATGGCCGGGCCGGCGTCGTCGCGGGTGCTCGCGGACTGCGGCGCGACGATCGTCCGCGTGGAATCCACGAAGCGCGTCGACGTCACGAGAACGCTGACGCCCTACCTGTCGATGCCGCCGGGCTCGGAGAGCTGCGCGATCCAGCACAACCTGAACGCCGGGAAGCTCATGATCACGCTCGATCTCGACAAGCCGGAAGGCCGCGAGATCGTGCTCGACCTCGTGCGCTGGGCGGACGTCGTCCTCGAGTCGTTCATGGGCGGGACGATGAAGCGGTGGGGCTTCGACTACGAGTCGCTCTGCAAGGTGAAGCCGGACCTGATCATGCTGAGCTCGTGCCTGATGGGCCAGAGCGGGCCGCTCCGGAGCTACGCGGGATTCGGCAATCTCGCCGCCGCGATCACCGGCTTCTACAACCTGACCGGTTGGCCGGATCGTCCGCCGGCCGGGCCGTACAGCGCCTACACCGACTATCTCTCGCCGCGCTTCACGGTCGCCGCGGTGCTCGCCGCGCTCGATCACCGGCGGAGAACCGGAGAAGGCGTCTACATCGACCAAGCGCAGGGCGAGGCGAGCCTGCATTTCCTCGCGCCGGCGCTCCTCGACTACGACGCGAACGGGCGCATTGCGGAGCGCGCCGGAAACCGCGACCGCGAGCACTCGCCGAACGGCGTCTATCCGGCCGCCGGCGAGGACCGGTGGGTGGCGATTGCCGTCCGGAACGACGAGGAATGGCGAACACTCTGCGCGGCGATGGAGCGGCCGGATCTCGCCGCGGATCCTCGCTTCGCCGATCGCGCCGCGCGTCTCGCGGAGAGCGAGAAGCTCGACGCGCTCGTCGCGGGATGGACGAAGACGCGAGAGGCGGAAGCGATCGAGCGGCTCCTCCAGGAGCGCGGCGTACCGGCGAGCGCGGTCGAGAACTCGACCGAGCTCGTCCGCGATCCGCAGCTCCTCCACCGCGGGCACTTCGTCGAGCTCGAGCACCCCGAGCACGGGAAGACGGTGGTCGAGGGCTCGCGGTTCAAGCTATCGCGGACGCCGCCCGCCGTGCGCCACTCCGCGCCGACGCTCGGGCGCGACAATCAGTACGTGCTCGAGACGATCCTCCGCTACCCGGAGGAGAAGATCACCGAGCTCGTCGTCGCCGGCGCGCTCGAATAGCCGGTCAGGGCGTGTGCGCGCCCATCAACCGATCGACGAGATCGACCGCGGTCGATTGCGTGCGCTTCTGCCGGCGCACCGCAGCGCCGACGCGCTTCATCCAGGCGAGCTCGTCCTCGGTCATCGCGCCGCGGTCGATCGTCGCGAGCGCTTCGTCGAGCTGGGCGCGATCGGCCGGCCCCGCGGCGACGACGTCGACCGCGGGGTTGGAGAGCGCGAAGCGATAACAGTCGGAGGCGCGCGGCACGGGCTCGCCTTCGGGCACGAGACGCGGCTGCAGCAAGTCACCCCAGCGCGTGGCGGTGTAGGCGACGACGCCGGGCGGCGCTTCGCCGAGGCGCGGGAAGACTTCGGACTCCGCGCCGACGTGAGCGGCGTTGTAGCGGACCATGATCGCGCCGATCCGCGGCTCGCGCGCATAGGTCTCGAAGCTCGGGCGATGGTGGCAGGAGACCATCACGGTGCGCACGCGACCGGCGTCGACGAGCGCCGACGCCGCGTCGAGGATCCCGGCCGCCGGCAGCGCGTTCCACCAGCCGAGCAGCAGCACGTCGACGCGATCGAGGCCGAGCCGCCAGCGCGCGGCCTCGAGGGACCACGGCACCGCCGCCGCGAGACGCGCGTAGCTCTGCACGACGACGGTCATCTCGTCGCGGTGCTTCCGCGCGAGCTCGCTCACGCCCTGTCCGAACGCGGGCCGGCGGATCGAGCCCCAGTAGAAGTAGCGAACGCCCCGCTCGAACGCGTGATGCACGTCGGCGGTCGAAAGGCCGAAGCTCGAGCCGAGCCCGAGCCGGCTCGTCCGCAGGCCGGTCCGACCGAGGACGGCGGTATTCCAACTCTCGATCATGGGAGCCGTGCCCGTATCAGATCGAGGATTCCTGCGGGAGTCCGTGCTACGAGCCCGATCATGTCGACCTCCCGAATCGGAATCGCCGTCGCTCTGCTGGCCTTCGCCGCGTGTGTCCCGCCCGCCGTGCCGCCGCCCGGCATGGCGCCGGACGGCGAGTACGTGGACCGCGATGCGAGCTTCCGGCTCAGGATCCCGCGCGGCTGGGGGGACGCGTTGGGATCCGGGGATGCGCGCGAGAAGCTTCGGGTGCGCTCGTCCGACGGGAAGGCCGTGGTCTCCGTTTCGGTCGTGTCGATCGCCTCGTCTCGCTGCCGCGTCGCGATCGAGGAGTGGTTGCCGAAAGCGCATGCGGCCGCGTTCACGTCGACGATCGACCGCTCGGTGGGAATTTCGTCGCGCGAACGGCCGTCGGTGACGGGCGAGATCGAGACGCTCGACGGCGAGAGCTCGGGAACGATGTCGGCGTTCTGCGACGGCGACTCCGCGGTCATCGCGGTCGGGCTCGCCAAGGGCGCGCCGACGAGCGCGCGGCACGCCGAGATGGCGTCGCTCGTCTCGTCGTTCGGCCCGCTCGTGCGGGCCGAGCCGACGCCCGCACCCGCCGCGGTGAAGACGCCGGCACGAAAGAAGAAGCCGCCGGTCCGCCCGACCCGCCGGCCGAGCACGGTCCGCACCAGTCCGCCCGAGCCGGAGGCGACGCCGGTCTCGCCGAAGGCGACGCAACCGCCGAAGCCGACCGCGCCGCCGGAGCCGACGGAGGCTCCGCCCGAGCCGGCCGACGACGAGATCCTCCCCGAGCGCTGACGAAAACTAGCGCTCGCCTCGACAGCGTCGCGCGGTCTAGAAGAATCGCCATGCCTCGAATCGGGGTCCGGCGTCTCGGCGCGCTCGTGCTGGGAGGCGTCCTCGTGTCCTCGGCGGCCTTCGCCCAGGCGGCGACCGAGCCGTGCGCCGGCCCGACCTTCTGCGCCGGCGCCGCGAGCGTCGACATGACGTGGCACACCGGCGCGGGGCAGGGGCAGTACGGCACCGAGGGCAACGGCCTCACGGCCGATCGGTTCGATCCGTTCCATCACCAGACGAAGATGGTGCCGTCGCACGGCATGCAGTCGCGGCTCTTCGCCAAGGCGATCGTCGTCCGCGGCGCGGACGGCACCAAAGCGGCGTACGTCAAGACCGAGCTCTATCTCCAGCAAGACGTGCTCACGCGGCGCGTGGCCGAGCTCGTCTCGGGCGGCGACCTGGTGGTTCGTGACTACGTCGTCGACGGGCTCGACGCCGCGCACGTGATGCTCGGCGCGACCCACAATCACTCGGCGCCGGAATACGCCTCGACCGCATTCGGGATCTGGCTCTTCACCGACACGCTCGACCTTCGCATGTTCGAAGCGACGGCTCGCCGGATCGCCGAAGCGATTCGCCGTGCCGACGAGCGCCTCGCCCCTGCGAGTGTCGGTGCGGCGGTGCTGCGCTTCCGCGGCGTGCAGCGCAACATCCTCGGCCCGGCGACCGCGGACGACGGCACGCCGGCAGGATTCCCGCACGACGTCTTCGAGGACGAGCTCGTGGTGATCCGCTTCGAGCGCGCCGCGGACAGGACGCCGATCGCCGCGTGGGTGAACTTCGGCATGCACCCCGAGTCGCTCGACACGACCGACTTCATGAGCGCCGACTTCCTCGGCCCGACGGAGCGGATCGTCGAGCGTGCGCTCGGGCGCGTCCCCGGCGAGGCCGACGGACCCGTCGTCGTGTGGAGCCAGGGAGCGGTCGGCGACATCGAGCCCGACCAGAGCCGCGCGAGCCCACCCGCGGCGGGGCGCGAATACTGGCACCGCGACTACGCGCAGATGGAGAAGATGAGCCGCGATCTCGCCGGCGCCGTGCTCGACGCCTGGCAGCACGTCGCCGCGCCGGATCCGGAGGACGCGAGGCTCGTCGTCGCGAAGCACGTGCCGCTTCGATCCGACGTTCCGGTGGCGATGCTCGACCGCCGCTTCTCCGGTCCGCTCTTCCACCCGCTGCCGACGGTCTCGAACTGCCGGACGGAGCGGCTCGGTATTCCGGTCCTCGGCATACCGGACTGCGAGCGCCTCGCCGATCCGCCCGAGCAGTTCGGCACGACGCTCGAGCTCCTGAAAGACGCCGGCCTTCCTCTCCCGGACAACTACGGCGTGCCGTCGTACGGCGCCGTGCAGGAAGAGCTGCGCATTCACGTGCAGGCGCTCGCGATCGGCGACATTCTCGTCGCCACCGTGCCCGGTGAGCCGATCAGCGACATGGTGCGGAACCTGAAGTCGCGTGTCGACGAGGCGGCCGGCGCGATGCACCTCGGCTACGAGTGGCCGTGTACCGACGACGGAGCGAGCGTGACGTGCGACTTCTCCACCGCGGCGCATCAGCCGCCGGATCCGCGGCCGGTCGATCGCGCCGCGTACCTACGGATGCTGGCCGAGATCCGGAACCCCGCCGACGGATGGGAAGACGATTTCGCGAGCCTCCAGTCGGAATCGGAGCCGAGTGACCCCGCCGCGATCCGCGGCAACTTCACTCACGAGGAGATCCAGGACCTCCGCTGCGCGGGCGCGCCGTGCGCGGGCTACCGATTGCCGATCCTGCTCGGGCAGGCGAACGACTACGTCGGCTACATCGTCACGTACCGCGAGTACATGCGCGGCGATCACTACCGAAAGGCGCTGACGGCATTCGGGCCGCATACCGCCGACTACGTGAACACGCGTCTCGTGCGCATGGCGGCCGAGCTTCGCGGCGGTCCCGCGGTCGCCGATGCGGTGCTCGATCCGATCGTCTCTCCGGTGGACGACGCACTGCAGACCGTGAAGACGCTCGTGGCCGGCAATGCCGGGAGCGCGCTCCTCGCCGTCTCCGAAGCCGCCCTCCCGGACGACGGCGGCACCGCGGGGACCGTCGTCGATTCGCCCACCGACATCGAGCGCTTCGACGCCGCGAAGCTTTCGTGGATCGGCGGCAGCAACTGGACGGACAATCCGGCGATCGTCGTGCAGAAGGACGACAGCGCCGGAGGATGGACGACGGTCGCGACGCAGGAGGGCGGCGAGATCGTGCTGACGCTGCGATACGACAGCCCGTTCTCCGCCGCGCCGCTCGACTGGCTCCTCGGGAACAAGCTCTACCGCTGGACGGCCACCTGGGAAGTCTTCGAGGAGACCGCGCCGGGAAGCTACCGCTTCGTCGTCGACGGGCACCATCGCCGTGGCGGCGCGGCGAACGCGTATCGCCTCGAGAGCGAGCCGTTCACGGTCGCGGTGTGGAAGGGCCTCGTCGTCCACGATCTCACGGCCGCGAACGGCGTCGCGAGCTTCGCGGTGCGCGGCGTCGAGCTCGGCGGCGGCGAGCTCGAGACCGACGACGACTTCACGCTCGCTCCGGACGAGGTGCACTATCCGGACACCTACGAGGCGAGCGGCCCCTACGTGCGCGTCGGCTACGAGACGAGCGGGCCGCATCTCTACTGCTATCGCTGCACGTTCCGCCCGTGGGCGAACACGGGGAAAGTCGCATCGGTCGACGTCCTCGTGAACGGAGCCCCCACGACGGCAAGCTTCGACGGCACGCGCTGGAGCGTATCGGGCCTCGCGAGCGGCGACGTCGTCGAAGTTCCCGCCGGCGGCGTCGTGGACGAGCTCGGAAACACGAACGGCTCGGCCGCGAGCCTGACGATTCCCTGATCAGCCGCGGCGGACGACGAGCTTGATCGCGGGCTCGCGATAGGCGCGCGCCGCGTCTTGCCAGTCGACGACGCGCGTCGTCACCTGCTCGGGCTTCAGCGTGCCGCGCTCGATGAGCGGCATCACCTCGGGCAGAAGCGCTGCGGCGTGCGCTCGACCGGTGAAGAAGCGAATGCCGAGCGTGTAGAGCCGCCCCATCGGCAGCGGCATGTCGCCTCCCGCGTAGAAGCTCACGCCCTGGCACACTCCTTCCGGCGCCGTCGCGCGGACGGCGTACTGGAATCCTTCGGGTGTGATGCCGGCGTCGACGACGATCGGATAGCGGCGCTCGGGCTTGGCGAACGGCGCGCGGATCGGCCGCGCGCCGAGGCGCTCGGCGAGCGCGAGCACTTCGTCGTCGTCGCCCGCGAAGTCGACGCGGCTCGCGCCGAGCGCGATCGCCGTCTGTGCGGCGTACAGCGGCACGCTGCGAAGCCCGTGGCAGACGATGAGCACTTCGGCGCCGGGAAGCTCGGCGAGGTGCCGAGCGACCGCCCGGTAACCGTCGAGCACGTTGTCGGAGACGCTCGCGAGGGCCGTCGAATCGAGCTGCGGCGCGACGGGCGCGAGCATCGCCCCAGCGTGCGGCACGCGCACGAGATCGGCGAGCATTCCGCCGTATTCGGTGCCGGAGAGCGGCTGCATGCCGAAGTCCGACAGCACCGGATACTCGTCGCAGTTGCCGGTGTGGCGCGCGCTGCACGAGCGACAGGCGCCGCAGCTCACCTGGAACGCGACGACGACCCGCTGTCCGATCTCGAGGCCGCGGACGGCGTCACCGAGCGCGACGACTTCGGCGACGCATTCGTGGCCGAGCGCGAACGGCTCGCGCACGGGGAACGGGCCCGACGTCAGGAAGAGGTCGATGTCGCAGCGGGCGACCGCGAGCGGGCGCACGAGCGCTTCGCCGTCTCCCTGAAGCCGCGGCTCGGGGACGTCACGCCACTCGATCGCGTCGGCCCCGGTGCAGGTGAGCTGTCTCATGGGCGCGGAGTCTTCGCGGCGCGCGGAGCTCCGGCAAACGATTTCTCCGTACGCGCGATTGCGGGCGACGCAATCAGCCGCTCACGCGAGCGCGTCGACCAGCCAGTCACGGAACGCAGCGATTCGCGGATCGTCGAGCCGCTCGGGCCGGCAGACGAAGTGGTAGGTCGACGCCGAACGAACCGCGCGATCGAACGGAACGCAGAGCCGCTTCGCGGTGAGGCGGGGCTCGCACAGGAACCTCGCAGCGAGCGCGACGCCGCGGCGCGCCTCGGCCGCGCTGAGTGCGATCGAGAGGTGATCGAACGTCACGGTCGCCTTCGGCTTCAGATCCGGGAGCCCGACGCCCGCGAGCCATCCCTGCCACGCATCCGGAGTCTGCACGACGTGGATCAGAGTCTGTGAAGCGAGGTCCGCGGGCTCACGGAGCGCGGGCTTGCCGCGCACGAGCGCGGGGCTGCACACGGGGAAGTACTCGAGGTCGACGATCGGCTCACCGTGAAGGCCGTCCCACGGCCCGGTGCCGAAGCGAATCGCGACGTCGACGGCGTCGCGATCGAAATCCGCGTAGCGGAGCGTCGCCTCGACCTCGAGCGCGATGCCCGGATGGCGCCGTTCGAAGTCCGACAAGTGGGGCACGAGCCAGCTCTCCGTGAACGACTGGAGCGCGCTCACGCGAAGTGGGCCGGACCCGTATGCGGCGAAATCATCCTGCGCCGCGGCGAGATCCGCGAGCACTCGATGGACCGTTTCGAGATAACGTCGGCCCTCGTCGGTGATCTCCAATCCCGGATTCAATCGCCGGAAGAGCGCGACGCCGAGATGCGCCTCGAGCGCTTGGATCTGCCGGCTGATCGCCGAGGGCGACAAGGCGAGCTCGGCGGCCGCCTCCTTGAAGCTCAGCGTCTCCGCGGCGAGAGCGAACGCGCGGAGGAATCCAATCGGCGGCAGCTCACGTGGCATCCTTGACGGCGCTACCACATGCTCACCAACCGGAGTACTATGCACGGTTCGAGAGGTTCGCACCGTGACGGACGACCAGATCATCGAGAAGCTCAAGAAGGAATTTCCGCCGCCTAAGTTCGGCGTCCAAGCCTGGGACTACGGACAACAGGTCGGGGTACGTCGCATCGGTCCGTCGGGGCGCGAGCGCTCCGCTGCGTTGAGGAATCTCCGGGACGCGGGGAATCTCGCCAGCCACATCAAGGAGTTGCGGGCGGTCCTCTAGTACTCACCCCCGGGCTTCGCCCGACCCCCTGAGGGGGTGCCGACTCGACTCATTCCGAAGGGCGAGGGTCGGTGAAGTCCCTTATAGGCCGTGCGGCCGCGGGGCCTTACGCTGACCTCATGCAACAACGAATGATCAGGATTGCGACCTCGTTCAGTCTCGCGGCGGTCCTCACCCTCGGCTGCGCATCGGGAGGTCTCAGCAAGCGGGAAAAGGGAGCCCTCGGCGGCGGCGCGCTGGGCGCAGGAGCCGGTGCTCTCATCGGGCATCAGAGCGGTCACGCCGGCGCCGGTGCGGCGATCGGCGGCGCGCTCGGGGTCCTCGGAGGCGCGGTCGTCGGCGACCAGCTCGAAGCTCAGGACCAGCGGGGAACGGCTCAGGACCAGGAGCTCGCCCGGCAACGAGCGGAGCTCGAAGCGCTGAAGCGCGAGCAGAACCGCGACCGCGACGACGACTACGAGCGGTATTAGTCGTTTTCGCGCGTACCGGGTCGGCAGGGCTGAATCCGGGAAGTCCCTGATAGGCAGCTCAGTGCCGAGCGGCGAGACTCGAGCTCAGGAGGATTCGCCATGCCCGAAAAGACCTTCAAGATCATCGAGCTCTGTGGCGTCTCGGACGAGAGCTACGCCCAGGCGACGCGGAACGCGGTAATCAAAGCGTCCAAGACGCTGCGCAACCTCGAGTGGTTCGAGGTGATGAACGAGCGCGGCGCCATCAAGGACGGCAAGGTCGCCGAGTTCCAAGTCACGCTCAAGGTCGGCTTCCGCATCGAGAGCGCTTCGGCCGGCGACTGAGCGGTGCGGCTAGGGGAAGGTCCTCATTCCCCTTCTGCTCGCGACGGTTAGATTTTCTCCACTATGAAAATGCGAGCATTGGTTCTTTCGGGAATCCTCGCGGGCGGATTGACTCTTTCGCTCGCACCTCGTGCAGCCGCGGATCCCTCTCCCTGGTCGGGGATGTGGGATCGTTCGAGACACACGGACGAGGATCGCAATCGCGACAACCAGAGTCAGTGGCAGCATCGGAACGGCGACCGGGACTACATCCGGAACGGTTGGCGCGACCGCGACGACCGGAGGGATCGCGGCAACGATCCGCGGTACTCGCAGCTCGTCGACCGGATCCGACACGATCGCGCCGAGATCGCCAAGATCGCCCCGACCGGCCGAAATCTCAAGGCGCTGAAATGGTTCCGGAACGATCTCCGCGATGCCGAGCGCGATCTGCGGAACTACCGTGAACGCAGGACGACCAACGATCGCTACGACTACCGGTCAGACCGTTACGTCGATTCCAGGGACGACCGCTCGTCGTCCTTCGACTGGTCGGGCTTGCTCGGCCTGCTCAACCCGACGCAGTAAGGGACGACATGACGAGCCGACGAGAGAAGCAAGCTCCGCGCGGCCGTTTCGTCGGAGCTCTGGTGGCGCTCGTCGTCGCCGGGGTGCTCGGTGGAGCACCCCGGGTGGCGGCCGCCGCGGGCGCGCTGAAGGTGTGCCTCATCGAGCGGGACGCGTGTCGGAACGATCTGGGTGCATGCGACGCTGAGCGCGGCGAATGCACCGGGGACCTTTCACAGTGCGACCACGATCTCCAGGAATCCGAGGGAGACGGTTCCCAGTGTCAGCTGAATCCCGCGGGCTGCGAAGCGAACGCTCGCCGCTGAGCGCGACAGACAGTCAGGTGCCGCAGAACGTGCGCTCGACGACTTCCTCCGGGCGGGGCGGTCGAGCATAGCGGGCCTTCTCGGGGCGCCATTCGGCCGGGCGCGCGAGGAGATCGACGAGGTCGTGGAACGGCTGGAAGTCGCCGCGGCGCAACGGCCGCGGCGATGACCTCCTCGACGAGGTGGTTTCGCGGGATGAACACCGGGTTCACCGCGGCCATGCGACGCCGGCGCTCGGCGGGAGCGATCGTGCCTTCGAGCGCGAGGCGCTCGCGCCAGCGGGCGAGCCAGGCCTGGAGTGATTCGGCGAGCTCTCGAGTCGATCTCGGCAGGCTCCGCGGGATCGGCGAGCTCGCGCGAGACGCCGGAAGGTGAGCGTGAAGTCCGCGCGCGCCGCCGCCATCGCCGAGAGGAGCTCGTCGATCAATCGATCGTCTTCTTCGCGATAGGTCGCGAGCCCCACCTTCTCCAGCATCGTCCGCCGCCGCGCGGCGAGAAGCAGCCCGGGGAACTGGTCGAGCGCCGACTGCGCGAGGTCCGCCCCCCGCTCGCGATCCGCGTCGAGCAGGAAGAACATCGCCTGGGCGAAGCTCGCGAGGTTCCAGTGCGCGATCGGCGGCTGGTTCGCATAGGCATAGCGCCCGCCGTGGTCGATCGAGCTGAAGACCTTCTGCGGGTCGTACTCGTCGAGGAACGCGCACGGGCCGTAGTCGATCGTCTCGCCCGAGAGCAGCATGTTGTCGGTGTTCATCACGCCGTGAATGAAGCCGACGGCGAGCCAGCGGGCGATGAGGTCCGCCTGGCGCGCGATCACGCCGTCGAGGAGCGCACGGTACGGGTTCTCCGCGCGGCGCGCTTCGGGGAAGTGACGGTCGATCACGTGATCGAGGAGGACCTTCACGCCGTTCTCGTCGCGCCGCGAGGCGAAGTACTGAACGGTGCCGACGCGGATGTGGCTCTGCGCGACGCGCGTGAGCACCGCGCCGGGCGACGGCCCCATCTCGCGGAGGACCTGCTCGCCCGTCGTCACGGCGGCGAGGCTCCGGCTCGTCGGGATGCCGACCGCGGCCATCCATTCGCTGACGACGTACTCGCGGAGCACCGGGCCGAGCGGCGCCTTGCCGTCGCCGCTCCGCGAGTAGGGCGTTCGGCCCGAGCCCTTGAGCTGCACGTCGTAGCGGATCCCGTCGCGGCCGATCAGCTCGCCGAGGAGAATGGCGCGGCCGTCGCCGAGCCGCGGCACCCACGAGCCGAACTGGAAGCCCGCGTAGACGGTCGCGATCGGCTCGGCACCCGGCGGGATCTCGTTCCCCGCGAACGTTCGCACGGCGGCCTCGGAGCGGAGCCACTCGCGGTCGATCCCGAGGTGCTCGGCCAGCGCTTCGTTCACACGGATCAGCCGCGGCTCCGGCACGCGCGCGGGTTCCACGCGGCTGTAGAAGCTGTTCGGGAGGCGGGAATAGCTGTTGTCGAAGGGCAGCGCGGGCGTGCTCACGCCCCCCATGTTCCGACGAAGCGAGCACTTTCGCCAGGGGAGTCGATGATGCAGATTGCCCCCGTGAACCTCACGACGGGTCTTCTCGCCACCTTCCTGCTGGTCCTCCCTGCGCCGCTGCTCGCCGAGCCGCCGCCGATGCAGGTGTACAAGACGCCGACCTGCAACTGCTGCCAGAAGTGGGTCGACCACATGAAGGCTCGCGGCTACGTCGTGACCGTGAACGACGTCACCGATCTGGCGCCGGTCAAGCAGGAGCTCGGCGTGCCGCGGGGCGCCACGTCGTGCCACACCGCCGTGATCGGCGGCTACGTCATCGAGGGCCACGTGCCCGCCGACGACATCTCGCGCTTGCTCGCCGAGCGGCCGAAGGACGTGCTCGTGCTCGCGGTTCCCGGCATGCCGATCGGCTCGCCCGGAATGGAAGGCCCGAACGCGGAGCGCTACCAGACGCTCGCCGTGAAGAAGGACGGCAAGCTCGAAGTGTTCGCCGAGCACGCGCCGTGAACGTCGAGACGCTCGCCTCCGGCTACGGGCTGATCGAGGGGCCGCGAGTCGACGCGGACGGGAACCTCTTCTTCAGCGACGTCACGAACGGCGGCGTGTTTCGTCTCGCGCCGGACGGCACGATCACGACGGTGATCCCGAAGCGGCGCGGCGTCGGCGGCATCGCCCTTCACGCCGACGGCGGCCTCGTCGTCTCGGGCCGGAACGTCTGCCATGTGAAGGACGGTGTCACGCGCGTTCTCTTCGAGCGCGGCGAAGGCGTGCTCGGCTTCAACGACCTCTTCACGGATGCCGACGGCCGAGTCTACGTGGGCTCGCTGCGCTCGGATCCCTTCGGCGCAGGCCCGCGGACGCCCGGCGAGTGCTATCGCATCGAAGCGGCGGGACGCGCGACGGAGCTCTACGGCGGCGTCGGCCTCACGAACGGGATCGGCTTCGGCCCCGAGGGTCACGTCCTCTACCACGCGGACACCGCGGCGCGAGAAGTGATCGTTCACAACATCGAAGGTGGCCGCGCCGTCCGCCGGCGATCGTTCGCGACCGGCGGCGATCCCGACGGCCTCACGGTCGACGAGCGTGGCTTCGTCTGGGTGGCGCTCTTCGGGGCGGGCAAAGTCGTCTGCCACTCGCCGTTCGGCCTGCTCGACGACGTGATCGGCGTGCCGGCGAGCGCCGTCACGAGCGTCTGCTTCGGCCGCGATCGCGATCTCTACATCGTGACCGCCGACAACCTCGAGGCGCCGGAGCGGCAGGGCACGATCTTCCGCACTCGAGTGCGGTGGCAGGGGATGCCGGTCCCGCTCGCGCGGATCTAGCAGGGGGCTTCATGACCGTTCCCTTCGTCTTCCAGGACCATCACCTCGAGTTCGAGCGGAGCGTCGCGACGCTCGCGAAGCGGGAGTTCCACGACGGCTACCTCGCGCGCGCGACCAGCGAAGCGTTCCTGTGGAAGGAGCTCGAGACGCTCGGGCGGAACGACCTTCTCGGGCTCAGCGCGCCGGTCGAGATCGGCGGGCAGGACGCGGATCCCGTGATGATGGGCATCGCGGTCGAGCAGCTCGCGTACGCCGACTTCAACGTCTCGTATCTCGTGTTCGGCACGGCGCTCGCGAAGGGCCTCCTCGGCACCGCGGACCCGGAGATCGGGCTTAGGCTCGCGAAGGCGATGATCGCCGGGAAAGAGGTGGTCGCGGGCGCGTTCACGGAGCCGCGCGGCGGCTCGGACGCCGCGCATCCCGCCGTCCGCGCGCGCCCGACCGGCGACGGCTTCCGACTCTCCGGTGAAAAGACGTCGATCACGCTCGGCATGCACGCGAGCGAGGCGATCGTCGTCGCGACGATCGATCCGACGCTCGGCTCGAAAGGGACGCGCCAGTTCCTGGTGCCGCTCGACGATCCGTCGATCCACCGTCAGCAGTTTCGCGATCCGGGCTTTCGGCCGCTTTCGCGCGCGAGCCTCACGTTCGACGACACGTTCGTGCCGGCCGGTCGCGAAATCCGCCCGAAGGCTGGCGAGAAGGGGAGCGGCATCGGCCGGACGCTCCACGCGTTCGATCTCACGCGCCCGCTTCTCGCGCTGATGGTCGTCGGCGCCGCGCGCCGTGCGCTCGACATGACGATCCGCTACGTCACCGAGCGCGAGGCGTTCGGGCAGAAGATCTCGCGCTACCAGGGCGTGTCGTTCAACATCGCCGAGCACGACACGCTGGTCGAGGCTGCGCGCTGGCTCGCCTACCGCACGCTCGGGCTTCGCGCGGCCGGGCAGAAGCACACGCGCGAGGCGGCGATGTGCAAATGGTGGGCGCCGCGCGTCGCGGTGGACGCGATCAACGACTGTATCGTGCTTCACGGCCATCTCGGCTGGTCGGTCGAGATGCCGCTCCAGCAGCTTCTCTTCGATGCCAGCGGACTCCAAATCGGCGACGGCACGCCGCAGATTCAGAAGCTCGTGATCGCCCGTGAGCTCATGGGCAGGGAGATGGTCGGATGAGCGAGGTCATTCTCGTCGAACGTCGGGACAAGATTCTTCTCCTCACACTGAATCGTCCGGAAGCTCGGAACGCGGTGAATGCCGCGGTGGCGTCGGCGCTCGAGGCTGCGATCGACGTCCTCGAAGAGGACGCGTCGTTGTGGGCCGCGGTTCTCACTGGCAACGGGCCCGTCTTCTGCGCGGGTGCGGACCTGAAGGCGGTGAGCCGCGGAGAGGCCGGCGGGCTGATGACCGAGCGCGGTCACTTCGCCGGCTTCGTCCGGCGCGAGCGCTCGAAGCCGGTGATCGCGGCGCTGAACGGCGACGCCGTCGCGGGCGGCATGGAGATCGCGATCGCTGCCGACCTGATCGTTGCCGCGGAGGGCGTGCGGCTCGGCATCCCCGAGGTGAAGCGCTCGCTCCTCGCGGTCGGCGGCGCGCTCGCGAACCTGCCGCGCCTGATCGGCGAGAAGGCCGCAATGGAGCTCGCGCTGACCGGGGACGTGTGGCCGGCGGAGCGCTTCGTCTCCCTCGGGCTCGTCTCTTCGGTCGTGCCGAAGGAGAAGCTCCTCGATTCCGCGATCGCGCTCGCCGAGGCGATCTGCCGAAATGCGCCGCTCGCCGCCCGTGCCGCCCGGCGCTCCATTCTCGGCGGTCGCGATCTCGCCGAGGACGACCGCTGGAAGCTCGCGGACCGAGAGGTGGCGGAGCTGGTGCAGACGGAGGACTTCGCCGAGGGTCCGCGCGCGTTCATCGAGAAGCGCGAGCCCCGGTGGGTCGCCCGCTGAAGGCTCCTCTTCTCGGGTCTACACCGCGGTGGTAATTCCCCCGCTATGGCTCAGCAGACGATGACCGAGGAAGAGCTCCGCGAGCGCGTTCGCGCGCTTCTCGCCGAGGCGCATCCCGACCGCGTCGACGCGTTCACGTTCCGCGGCAAGCAGTTCGACCACGGGCTCGCGCTCGTCCACTTCCCGGAAGGGTTCGGCGGCCTCGGCCTCTCGCCGGGCATGCAGGCGGTCGTCACGGACGAGCTCCGCCGCCACACGGAGAACCTCCTCGAAGACATGAACGTCAACCCGATCGGCATCGGCATGGGCATGCCGACCGTGCTGACGCACGGCACGGAGTGGATGAAGAAGAATCTCCTCCGCCGGATCTTCACGGGTGAGGACATCTGGTGCCAGCTGTTCAGCGAGCCCGGCGCCGGCTCCGACGTCGCCGGCCTCTCCATGCGCGCCGTCAAGCAGGGCGACGACTGGATCGTGAATGGACAGAAAGTGTGGACGAGCCTCGCACACGTCTCGAAGTGGGGCATGCTCCTCGCGCGTACGAATCCCGACGTGCCGAAGCACGAGGGCATGTCGTACTTCCTGCTCGACCTCGAGGCGCCCGGCGTCGAGGTGCGGCCGCTTCATCAGATCACCGGCGAGGCGGAGTTCAACGAGGTGTTCCTCTCCGACGTGCGGATTCCCGCCGATCGGGTGATCGGCAAGGAAGGCGAGGGCTGGAAGGTCGCGATCACGACGCTCATGAACGAGCGGAGCGCGATCGGCGGCGGCGGCTCGTCGCGCCGCGGCGGCGGCGCGATCGGGATCCTCTGCGATCTCTGGAAGGCGCGACGTCCGAGCTCACACTCGCCCGAGGCCGAGCTCATGCTCGGCGACCGTGTCGTCCGCCTCTGGATCGAGTCGGAGCTTCTCCGCCTGACCGTCCAGCGCGCGCGCGCGGCGCAGAAGGCGGGCAATCCCGGTCCCGAGGGATCGGTCGCGAAGCTCGTCATGGCGGAGCTCAACAAACGGATCTTCGAGTGCGCGATGGACGTGCTCGGTGAGGACTCGCTCCTCTACGAGGCCGGCTACGCGCGCCGACGTCCTGCGGGCGACGACCGCGGGTCACGCGTCGGAATCGCGAAGTACCAGTTCCTCCGCTCGCGGGCGCTCGCGGGGCGGCGGGCGGCCGCACCCGCGGCGGGTACGCCCAGCTTCTGCGCGACCGGCCATTCGTTCATTTCGTGATCTTCTGGCTGACCCTGACCACGTTCGGCTACGCCCAGATCGAGGTGGGTTTCACCGCCTTCTCCATCGAGGTCGCCGAGGTGGCGCCACGCGTGGTCGGTTGGGCACTGGCCGCCAACACGCTGCTGATCGTCACGGCCCAGCTTTTCGTCATCCGCTGGCTCGAGGGACGCAGCCGGACCCGGGCGCTCGCCACGGTCGGCGTGTTCTTCGCCGTCTCCTGGGTCGTCCTCGCCGGCGCCGGGATGGCGGGGAGCAACGGTTGGCGGATCGCGGCGATCGTCGGCGTCGTGGCCTGTATGGTCATCTTCGCCATGGGCGAGACCCTGCTGTCGCCGGTCCTGCCCGCGATCACGAACGCCCTGGCCACCGACGAGCTGCGAGGGCGGTACAACGCCATGGGCTCCATGGTGTGGGGCGTGAGCGGCGTCGTCGGCCCGTGGCCGCCGGGCCGCTCATCGGCGCCGGCCGCGCCACGACCTGGGCGGTTCTGGTGATCGCCGGATCCCTCGTCGCGTCGGTGCTGGCCCTGTCCCTGCGCCGCCGACTGACTCCGGCCCAGGACGGCCGGGAGAGCTCCAGCGCGGTCCCGGCGCCCGCCGCGCCGCCGCCGCCCGCCGGGCCCGCCTCCGCGATCACCGGTCCGGTGCCGGCCGACCGGATCTAACCGGTGGCCGGCGCGATCGCCGCCGGCGCTTGCGCATCGGGCAGGATGGGTTGGTGGCCGAGGAGCAGACGAGGACCGCACGGGTACGGGCGCCGGAGCTGCGCGGGCGCGGCTGGCTCAACACCGGCGGGCAGGAGCTCACCCTGGCCGACCTGCGCGGCAAGATCGTCCTGCTCGACTTCTGGACGTTCTGCTGCATCAACTGCCTGCACGTGCTCGACGAGCTGCGGCCGCTGGAGGAGAAGTACGCCGACGTGCTGGTCGTCGATCGGCGTGCACTCGCCGAAGTTCGAGCACGAACGGGACCCGGCCGCCCTGGCCGCTGGCGGTGGAGCGCTACGGCGTGACCCATCCGGTGCTCGACGACCCCGACCTGGTGACCTGGCACCAGTACACGGCCAGGGCCTGGCCGACGCTGGCCGTGGTCGACCCCGAGGGCTACGTGGTCGCGTCGATGGCCGGCGAGGGCCACGCCGAGGGGCTCGCCCGGCTCGTCGACGAGCTCGTCGCGCGGCACGAGGCGAGCGGCACCCTGCACCGCGGCGACGGGCCCTATGTACCCCCGGCCGACCCCGCGACCGTGCTGCGGTTCCCGGCCAAGGCGGTCGCCGCTGCCCGACGGCACGCTGTCCTCGTCTCCGACTCGGCGCACCACCGCGTGGTCGAGATGGACGCCGACGGCGAGACCGTGCTGCGGCCGGTTCGGCACCGGCGGCGCGGGCGACGCCGACGGCGCCGGCCGGGCCGCGCGGTTCTCCGAGCCGGCGGGCCTGTGCCTCGCTGCCGCCCGACATCGGCCGAGACGGCCGGGTACGACCTGGTCGTCGCCGACACGGTCAACCACCTGCTGCGGGGCGTACACCTGGGCACCGGCGAGGTCTCGCACGATCGCCGGCACCGGCCGGCCAGTGGCGATCCACGGTGGACTTCCAGGCGCACGACGCGCTGGCGGTGGACCTGTCCTCGCCGTGGGACCTGGCCTGGTTCGACGACCGGGTCATCGTCGCGATGGCCGGCATCCACCAGCTGTGGTGGTTCGACCCGGTGAAGCGCACGGCCGGGGTGTACGCCGGCACCACGGTCGAGGCGCTGCGCGACGGCCCGCTGGACCAGCGTGTGGATGGCCCAGCCGTCCGGGCTGTCCGTCGCCGCCGACGGCTCCCGGCTGTGGATCGCCGACAGGAGTCAGTCGGCGCTGCGCTAGATCGCAGGACGGCGCGATGCACACCGCGGTCGGTCAGGGGCTGTTCGACTTCGGCCACGTGGACGGGCCGGCCGGCCAGGCGCTGCTGCAGCATCCGCTCGGGGTGTGCGCGCTGGCCGACGGCTCGGTGCTGGTCGCCGACACCTACAACGGCGCGGTGCGCCGCTTCGATCCGGCCACGGCACGGTGTCCACGGTGGCTGACGGGATCTGGCCGAGCCGAGCGATCTCGTGCTCGGCCGCCGACGGCGGCGTACTCGTCGTGGAGTCGGCCGCCCACCGGCTGACCCGGCTCGCGCCGGGCGCGCTGCGCGGCCGCCGGCTCACCGGTCGGCGTCGCGCCACCGCACCGAACGCCCGCCCACCCGCTCGCACCGGGCGAGGTGACCCTGGAGGTGATCTTCACGCCGGCGCCGGGGCAGAAGCTCGACGAGTCGTTCGGCCCGTCGACCCGGCTGGAGGTCTCGGCTTCGCCGCCGTCGCTGCTGATCGACGGCGCCGGCGCGACCACCGAGCTGACCGGCAGCTCGGCTCATCGTCCGACGTGGACGGTGGCGTGCTGCAGGTGGTCGCGCAGGCCGCCACCTGCGACGCCGACGCCGAGCACGCCGGCCTGCCACCTCACCCGCCAGGACTGGGGCGTCCCGATCGTGGTCACCGCCGACGGCGCGACCGCCTGCCGCTGGTCCTGCGCGGCCTGGACCCGCCTGACGCCGCCTCGACGTCGAAGCGCCTGGCGCTCGACGCTCAGAGTCGTACGACGAACGGCGCCAGGCGGCATGCCCGGCCGCCCTCGAGCGCCGTCCCGCACCCGGCGGGCCAGGTCCACCGCGCCGGGGTGTCGCCGTGCACGCACAGGGACCCGACCGGCACGGCGACCGACGGTGCCGTCGTCCGCGACCACCCCGGCCACGTCGCCATCCGCACCGCGCGGGCCACCACCGCGTCCACATCGGACAGACCGCGCCCGGGCTCGCGCCGCGGGACGAGCCGCCCGTCGGCCTGGTACGCCCGGTCGGCGAAGCCCTCGGCCACCGCACGGCAATCCGGCGCCCGCCCGCGACCGCGCCAGCACGGACCCGGGCTGGCACAGCACCGGCAGCGACCGGTCGTAGTCCGACGATGGCGGCGACGATCGCCGACGGCCTGGCCAGACGTCGACGCGCGGCGGCGTTGTAGAGCGCGCCGTGCGGCTTGACGTAACGCACCCGGTCGCCCGCGCACGCGGCAGAAGCCGTCGAGAGCGCGCGATCTGGTAGATGATCTCGTCGCGCAGCTCGCGCCAGGTCGTAGTCGATGCGCCGCCGCCCGAAGCCGGCCAGGTCCCGGTAGCCGACCTGGGCGCCGACGGCCACGCCGCGGTCGGCCGCCCAGCCCGCAGACCCGCCGCATCGTCGACGGCGTCGCCGGCGTGGAACCCGCAGGCGACGTTCGCGCTGGTCACACGTCGCAGCAGGGCGTCGTCGTCGCCGAGCCGCCACACGCCGAAGCCCTCGCCGAGGTCCGCGTTCAGGTCCATGGGGAACCTCACCGTAGTCCCCGGACGGGCCTGCGCCAGCAGCGGCAGGTCGGCCGCCGTCGACGACGCCGATGACCGGGTAGCCGCCGGTCGTCGGATGGTCGGCCAGGAAGACCAGCGGCTGCCCGTCCGCCGGCACCTGGACCGCGCCGAGCACCATGCCCTCGCTGGGCAGCTCGCCGGCGATCGGCGCGGGTCAGGCGCCGTGCCGGCCAGCCGCGCACCGACCCGGTTGCTCTTCACCGACAGCGTGTACGGGCTCCCCAGCAACGCGTCCCGCGCGGTGACGCTGAACCAGTCGTGCCGCGGCCCGAACCGCAGCCGCACGCACGACGGCCTCGGCCGGCCGCGGCTCGTCGCAGCCGCACCGCCGTCGCCGGTCGACCGGACGGACTGCCGGGCCGGGGACGAGCGACCCAGCGGCAGCACGAAGCCGGCGCGCAGCGGCGGCGGCCCGAGCGCCGGAGAGCGTGTCGGTCGACCGGCTGCCCAGCACCGGTCGCCACGCTCACCCCGCCCGCGAACGCCGACGTAGGTGCGCACCCCGAGCCTCGGCCGGCCCGACCTCGACCACGCGCCCGGCCGGCACCGCGAACGCCGACGCCGAACGGCACCGGCTCCCCGTCGACCCGTCACCGGCGCGGCGCCCCGGTGACCGCGACCGTCGGTGCCGACCTCCGCCCGCAGCGCGCACGCCGGTCAACGTGGTCTCCAGCCCGGCCGCGCCGTCGGGGTTGCCGACGAGGCGGTTGGCCGGCGCAGCGCGGGCGGGTCCAGCGCACCCGATCGCGGCACGCCGAGATGGGCGTACCCGGGCCGGCCGAGATCCTGCACCGTGGTGAGCAGGCCCGACCGGACCACCTCGATCATCGTCGACCGGCACCGCAGCCGCACCCGGGTGCCGGGCGTCGAGCAGAGCGGGCGGGTCGCGGTCCAGGTCGAACAGGCGCACGTCGGTCCGGCCGACCAGCCGCCAGCCGCCGGGCGACGCCGTCGGGTAGATGCCGGCGTACGTGTCCGGCGAGCGCGACCGAGCCGGCCGGCACCCGCGAGCGGGGCGTGGCCAGTCGCGGGCACCGCCAGCTCCTCCGGCAGCCCGGCCAGGTACGCCCAACCCGGCGCGAAGCCGCAGAACGCGACCCGCAGCTCGGTGTCGCCAAGCCGGTCGATCGACCCCGCGTGACGTCGATGCCCCAGAGCTCGGCGACGCCGGCCAGGTCCTCGCCGTCGTACTCGACCGGAATCTCGACCACGCCGCCGGTCGCCGGCCTCGACCGGCGGCGGCGGCGCCCAGGCACGGACCAGCTCGGCCGTCGCCGCCGGGTCGGGCACCGCCGTCGAGCAGGACGGTCCGCGCGCCCGGCACGATCTCGACGGCGTCGAGCTCACCGGCGGCGCGCCGGCGCCACAGCTCGGCGAACCATGCGGGCGGGTCGTCGACCTCAAGGAGCAACGCGTCCGCGCCGACCGGTCGAACCCGCATCGCGGCCACCCTCGCTTCCTTGGCGGTCTGGTCCCTCGACGGTCTGGGCCATCGGTCAACCGGCCCGAACCCGCGGCGGGCCGGTCAGGATAGGGGAACCGCCTTCACCAGCGCCGCCGCCGCGATGGCCAGCGCTCAACTCCCCTTGGGCATCGGCCAGCACTGACTGCGACGTCGGACCAGGCTCCCCCGGCTCATCAGGCCGTCACAGAGGTACACCTTGTCCCCCTTGTCGGAGCCGGAAATGATCGTGCCGTGATGGCAGTACGCGAGGACGTTGTCCACCCCGCGGGCCGGCTCACCGTGAACTCTCCGAGGCATCCTCATCAGGAACGCGTCGCCGTAGATCCACGTCTGGCAGGTGGCCAGCGCCGCCCTGACCTGGCCGACGACGTCCGCCCCCCGTTGCGGATCGAAGCCGAACACGCTGTGCGAGACCACGTCGACCTTCGCGCCGCGGTAGGACCAGTAGCGGGTCGCGACGTGGTCGGCGTTCAGGGGCATCCGGCACGGGGTGGTGAGGCTGAGCGTGGTCTCCTCCGCGACCGGCTTCCTGACACCGAGTTGCGACAGGCTCAGTCGCGCGGCCGCCACCATCGCCGTGATGTCTCGCGCCGCTGGATGGTGGCCGCCGAGTCCGCGGCGGGGCTGGCCGGGCCGACGAGGGCGCCGCCGATCCGCTGGGGACCGCCGCCGGTCACGCCCGACCCGCAGGCCGCGCTGCGTGGCCAGGACGGCCAGCGCGGCGAGCCGGGCCATGACCGACCGTGTTCGGCGCATGACACCTCCCCGTGGTGTGTGTGCGTGACGCCAGTTCCGCAAGCTACCACCGGTGACGGGTGGGACCGGCGTGAGACATCACCATACCCGCCGGTAACCTACGGTTCCGTAGCCAGGATTATGGTGAGCGTGAGAGCGGGGTCGTTGAACCGGACCGACTCCGGCCGGCCGACATCGGCAAGCCGCGGCTGCGCGGGCTGGCTGCACGCCTACGCGTTCTTCGTCGCCGCCGTCTGCCGGCATCGTCCTGTGCGCGATCGCGGCGACCCGACCCGGGTGGCGCCCCGTGGTCACGCTGCGCGATCTACAGCCTGACGGTGTGCGGCCTGTTCGGCGTCAGCGCGCTCTACCACCGTCGGGTCTGGACGCCGCGCGGCTACCAGATCATGCGCCGGCTCGACCACTCGATGATCTTCGTGTTCATCGCCGGCACCTACACGCCGTTCTGCGTGCTGCTGCTCGCCGGCGACCGCGACCGTCGATGCTCGCGGTCGTCTGGGGCGGCGCGCTGGCCGGCGTCGCGCTCAAGCTGGTCTGGCCGCACACGCCGCGCTGGGTGTCCGCGCCGCTCTACCTGGCGCTCGGCTGGGTGGCGGTCGCCGTCCTGCCCGCATCCTGCACGGCGGCGGCGTCACCGCCTGGTGCTGCTCGCTGGTCGGCGGCGCCGCCTACAGCGTCGGCGCGGTCTTCTACGCGCTGCGCCGGCCCAACCCTGGCCGACCGTCTTCGGCCACCACGAGTTCTTCCACGCCTGCACGCTGGTGGCGGCGCTCTGCCACCACATCGCGATCTACTTCGCGCTCTACGCGTAGGCCTGTACCCGTTGCCTTGTACCCGTTGCCTTGTACCCGTTGCCTTTGTACCCATGAGGCTCCGCCGTGTCGCGGCGATCCGTCGGGCGCGGGTGGCGATCAGGCGCGAGGATGGCCGGGTGACCACGCGCACTCTGGTGATCATGCGCCACGCGAAGGCGGCCCAGGCGGCCCACCTGGCCGACGTCGACCGGCCGCTCACGCCAAGGGGCCACGCCGACGCCACCGCCGCCGGCCCCTGGCTCTCGCGCCGGGGATACGCGCCGTCGCTGGTCCTGTGCTCGCCGGCGCGGCGGACCCGGGAGACCTGGCAGGGCGTGGCGCTGGGCCTGATCGAGGCGCCGCCGGTGCGTTACGACCGCCACCTGTACGTGGCGACCGTTCGGGACCTGCTCGGCGCGGTCGGTGCCGGGACGACGAGTCGACGTCGTCCTTCTCGTCGGGCACAACCCCGGCCTGTCCCAGCTGTCGGCGCTGCTGGACCCCGATGGATCGAGGAAGGCCTGCGTACCTGCGGCATCGCGGTCCACCAGATGGAGGGATCGTGGGTCGAATGTAGACCCGGTCGCGCTCCGTTCGTGGCCGGCTACACCGCGCGTGCATGAGGCGTCAGAAGGCCTCCTCCGGCAGGTCCATCAGGTCCAGCGTGGTGGTCTCGACGATCCGGCGGTCGCGGCCGAGCCGCGGCAGCACCTCGCGGGCGAAGAACCGCGCCGCGGCCACCTTGCCCTGTAGAAGGCCCCGTCGGCGGCCGGTACGGTCGCTCGCGGCCCGAGCGCCGCGAGCGCCACCTCGGCCTGCCGCTGCAGCAGCCAGCCGACGACCAGGTCGCCGAGCGCGAGCAGCAGCCGGCGGAGCGCAGGCCGACCTTGTACAGCGCCGCGCGGCTCGCCGCCCTGCGCCGCCGCCGAGCCAGCCGGTCACGCGGCCGAGCATGCCCTGCGACGTCGGCCGAGCGCCGTGCCGAGCGCGAGCCGCTCCTCCTTGAGCTGGCCGTTGCCGGCCTCGGCCGTCGAGGAACGCCTGGATCTCGCCGGCGACGCGTCAGCAGCGCCGTACCGCCGGTCCTTGGCACGATCTTGCGGAAGATCAGGTCGAGGCTCTGGATCGCCGTGGTGCCCTCGTACAGGGTGTCGATCTTCGCGTCGCGGACGTACTGCTCGAGCGGGTAGTCCTGCAGGAAGCCGGAGCCGCCGAAGGTCTGCAGCGACTCGTGGCCGAGCAGCTCGTAGGCCCGCTCCGAGCCGCAGCCCTTGACCAGCGGCAGCAGCAGGTCGTTGACCCGCGTCGGCCAGCTCGGCGCCGTCGGCGTCGCCGGCGCGCTCGGCCAGCCGGCCCGGTCCTGCCAGGACGCGGTGTAGCAGACCAGCGCGCGCAGGCCCTCGGCGTACGACTTCTGCAGCATCAGCGAGCGGCGGACGTCGGGGTGGTGGGTGATCGTGACCCGCGGCGCGGTCTTGTCGGTGCTGCGCAGCAGGTCGGCGCCCTGGACGCGGTTCTTGGCGTACTCCAGCGCGTTGAGGTAGCCGGTGGACAGCGTGGCGATGGCCTTGGTGCCGACCATCATCCGGGCGTACTCGATGATCAGGAACATCTGCCGGATGCCGTCGTGCACGTCGCCGAGCAGCCAGCCCTTGGCCGGCACGCCGTGCTCGCCGAAGGTCATCTCGCAGGTGGTGGAGACCTTGAGGCCCATCTTGTGCTCGACGTTGGTGGCGAAGACGCCGTTGCGCTCGCCCAGCTCGCCGGTCGCCGGGTCGAAGTGGAACTTCGGCACGACGAACAGCGACAGGCCCTTGGTGCCGGGGCCGCCGGCGCCCTCGACGCCGACCGGCCGGGCCAGCACGTAGTGGATGATGTTGTCGGTCAGGTCGTGCTCGCCGCTGGTGATGAAGCGCTTGACGCCCTCGATGTGCCACGAGCCGTCGGGCTGCGGGATCGCCCGGGTGCGCCCGGCGCCGACGTCGGAGCCGGCGTCCGGCTCGGTGAGCACCATCGTGGCGCCCCACCGCTTCTCGACGAAGAGCTTGGCCCACTCCTGCTGCTCGGCGTGCCCTCGACGAAGAGCATGTGGGCGAAGGACGGGCCGGACGCGTACATCCAGACCGGCGCGTTGGCGCCGAGCACCAGCTCGGCGAGGCGACCACCAGAGCACCCGCGGCGCGGGGGTGCCGCCCAGCTCGGCCGGCAGGTCGAGGCGCCAGAACTCGGAGGCCATGAACGCCTGGTACGTTCGGTGAACGACTCGGGCAGCGGCGCGGTGTGGGTGGCCGGGTCGAAGACCGGCGGGTTGCGGTCGCCGTCGGCGTAGCTGGCGGCGAGGTCCTCGCGGGCCAGCCGGTCGACCTCGGCGAGCACGCTGCGCGCGGTGTCGACGTCGAGCTCGGCGTACGGGCCGTGCCGAGCACCGGTCGGCGCCGAAGACCTCGAACAGGTTGAACTCGAGGTCGCGCAGGTTGCTCTTGTAGTGGCTCATCGGTGCTCGTCTGCTCCCGCCGTCCGTTCGCACTGTGTTACCCGTCAGGTAACCCAGGCCAGTATTACTGCGACCGAGTAACCACGAACTGCGGGCGCGCTCGCCACGTGACGCACCGCCACAGGCGCACGCCGGTCGGCCAGCGATCGATCGTGCATCTGACGTCACCGGACGTGCGGTGACGTCGTTGCATGCCGGTAATACGGTCGGCGACCGGGGGAGGCACAAGCGTGTTCGACGAACATGATCCAGTCGCTGATGACGCCGCGCTATCCGCGCCGGTACATCGGCCGGCATCGAGCCCGCGATCACGCATCCGGTTCATCGGTCACGCTTCCGCTCGGCCCGGCGTAGGCACCTAGACGCGCTCGGTTCACGCGGTACGGGCGCCGCCGATCTCCCAGCTCGGCACGGCCGGCTCGGTCGCCGGCGCGGCGCCCGGCGTACTCCATCAGCACCAGCGCGATGTCGTCGTCGAGCTGCCCGCGCACCCACTCGACCAGCGCGCTCTCCAGCGAGGCCAGCCCGTCGCCGACCGTGCCGTGGCCGAGCAGCCCCCAGGCCCGCTCGGCGGTCGGGAAGAACTCGCCGTCGCGGCGCGCCTCGGCCAGCCCGTCGGTGTAGAGCAGCAGCCGGTCGCCGGGCTCGAGCCGCTCGACCCGGGGCTGCGCCACCGGGATGAAGCCCAGCGGCGGCGCGGGCGCGGCGGCTCCAGCGCGATCACCTCGCCGCGGCGCAGCAGCAGCGGCGCCGGGTGGCCGCAGTTGACGATCGTGAGCGTGCCGCCGCGCTCCTCGACCAGCGCCGCGGTGACGAAGTCCTCGTCGCCGACGGAGCGGGCGACCGCCCGGTCCAGGTCGGCGACGATCGCGCGCAGGTCGGCCCGCTCGTACGCGACGTGCCGGTACGAGCCGAGCACGATGCTCGCCAGGCGGACCGCGTCCAGGCCCTTGCCCGCGCACGTCGCCGATGATCATCCGCACGCCGTACGGCGTGTCGAGCGCCTCGTAGAGGTCGCCGCCGATGTCGGCCGCGGCGGTGGCGGAGATGTACCGGCCGGCGACCGCCAGCGAGCCGACCTGCGGGCCGATCGGGCGCAGCACCGCCTGCTGGGCGA
>CAWBOU010000001.1:0-71327 GCA_963790365.1 uncultured delta proteobacterium | reverse complement strand
CTCCTCTCCGATCGGCTCGTCACGCAGGACGGCGTCCTCATGATGGGGACGTCCGCGCTTGCGATCCTCTTCTTCACGGGCGGCGATGTAAGCAGTGCTCGTGGTCCTCTACGCCGTGAACGTCTTCGCCACGTTCACGCTTTCGCAGCTCGGTATGGTGCTCCATTGGTGGAAGGTGCGCTCGAGCGAGCCGCGATGGGCGGGGCAGCTCACCATGGATGGGGTCGGCCTCTTCCTGACCGGGCTCATCCTCGTGTTCACGCTCGCGCTCAAGTTCCTCGAGGGCGCGTGGGTGACGGTGCTCATCACGGGCTCGGCGATCGCGCTCTGCTTCGCGATTCGCCGTCACTACGAGCAAGTCCGGGCCGCGCTGCGGAAGCTCGACGACACGTTGATCAACGTCGCGTTTCCACCGGATGTTTGCGCTCCCGCCGCTGCCGACCGCGCGTCGCCGACCGCCGTCTTGATGGTGAGCGGCTTCAACGGTGTCGACTCTCACTCGTTGCTCTCCATCCAGCGGACGTTCCCGGGTTACTTCCGCAACGTCGTCTTCGTGCAAGTCGGCGTCGTCGATTCGAGCCGCTTCAAGGGTCGACGCGAGATCCGCCACCTGGAAAAGGCGGTGCTCGACGACCTCGAAGAGTACAAAGGGTTCGCGCGCAACATGGGGGTCTACGCCGAGGCGCGACACGCGATGCGATCGACCCCGTCCCGGCGCTCGACGAGCTCTGCGTGGCGACGGCGGCCGACTTTCCGCGCGCCACGTTCTTCGCCGGCAAGGTGGTTTTCGGGCGCGCGAGCTTTTTCACCCGGTTCCTCCACAACCAGACGGTTGCGAAGGTGGAGGAGACCCTACAGCTCCGCGGCTTTCACACCGTTGTGCTGCCGCTCGTGACGACGCCCTGAAGGCCTCACGCTGCCAATGTACTGCGAGACGCGGCCGAACCTCCCAGGCACGCTCTCACTCTCTGCGCGATGTCACTTCGGATGGGGTAGCCGGCAGGACTGCCCGATCGCGTCGACGCCGAGCGCGTAGACGAGCCGCCCGTAGCCGATGAACACGCTCACGCGCCCAGCCGAGCTCGACGATCTGCTCCTCGCTGTAGTGCTTCCGCATCTCCGCGAAGATCGGTTCGAACGCGATTTTCGTGTGCGCGCCGGCCATCGCATCGGCGAGCGTCATCGCCGCCTTCTCGGCCGGGGTGAAGAGGGGGCTCTCGCGGAAGTTCGGGACTGCGTCCACCATCTCGTCGGTCAGACCTTGATGCCTCGCCGAGGCATACACGGCGCCCCTTCAAAGGGTGCACGCGTTGTGGACGGCGACGGTGTGGCGGACGAGCTCGGTCAGCTTCACGCTGAGCCCGTTCCCGTCCGTCATGATCCGCGAGTAGTAGAACTTGACGAAGTCTTTGTAGAGCTCGGCCAGGGTGGCAGAAGTACTGAATCCATTCCGAGCCGCCGAGCGCTTCGTCGCTCGCCTTGACGATCTCCTGGATCGCCGGCTCCATCTCGTCGTACGCGACCGGTGCGACTCTCGGCATGGGAGCCTCCTTGCGCTCAAGAGAGCGCGGTCGCGTCCGGAGATGAACCCGCGGTGGGCCGAGCGGCGGGCTCCGGAGATCGTGATGAATCCAGCGACGGCCACGGCCACGCTTCTCGTGCGCGGTCCAGGAGCCGACAACACGATCGGCGACGCGCCCGCGGTGACGTCGATCGTTCCTCGCGGGTGGAAGGTACTCGATCGCCGAGACGGTCGCAATGCCGGATGGCAGGCTGACCGGCTGAGGGTCCACCGCGGTGGTGGCCCCGCGGCGATAGAGCGCGTATGGGCTCCCACGCGCTCAAAGTCGGGTTCCACCGCTCGGCTCGGTACGCGCCCTGGCCGGCGGCGAAGATCATCTTGAAGCGGTCGTTTTGCGAGATCGCCTTGGCGCGAAGAAGCCGCAGATCCGTCACGACCTGCCGCGTCGCGGCTGACAGCCGATAGTGCGGCAGCAGCCTCGTTTGCGAGACCATCGCCAGGCTCATGAAGATTCCGAGAATGCCGACGGCGACCATCAGCTCGATCGCCGTCCATCCACCTCTGGATTGCGCATCATAGGCCTTGCTCCGATTCGTAGACTTCGTGCCAGGCGAGCGTGGTGAGGCCCGCCGTCAGGGCGTTGTCGATCGCTTCCTGGCTGTACTTGACGCCGATCCCGCGGATGGTCGCGATCTCGCTCGGCAGTGGCGTGGCAGGCGCCGGTTCGGTCAGCGAAGTAGTTCGCGCAGTTCCGATGCGCCGCCTCCCCGAAGCGGAGTTTCGGGAAGTTGCCGCTCGAGTTCGCCTGCAGCACGTCAGGTGCCCAGCACCATGCCGCACGATTCGAAGTTGCCGTTGATGTTGCGCGCTTCCACCCGACCCGAATCGAGCACGAGAACGATGCCGCGCCAACTGAATTGAGCTTGGTTGCCGATATCGATCTCGCGCCCGATGAGGAGCACGCCCGTGCCGGCGATCCTCGCCGAACTGGTCCTCATCTGCGTGATGCTCAGGCGCGCTCTGCCCATTGCACGGCGGCTCCTGTGACAGCCGCGCCAATTTCGCGTTCGGATGACTCGGATCGCAGAGGATCGCGATCACCGGGTTGTCCCAGGTGCCGAACCGATTCGGATCGGACGACGTGCCGCTCGCGCCGGTCGTCGTGTCGCTCGTGATGTCCGCCGTGATCGCCCGCCGGTCGCGAATGTTCGAGTGGAGCGCGAACTCGAGGAGGAGCTGGATCGTCTGCGCGAGCTGGGTCGCTTGCGGCCCGGTCATGATGTCGGTCGGCGGGTTTCCCACGAGCGGCCCGCGATACCAGACCGGATTCGTGGACGGCGTTTGCCGGTCGGATCGTCGCTCCAGCGCGTGTCGCTGTGGCTCGGCGGCTGCGGCGGCTGCGAGTTCGCGTGAGCGACCGCGTTGAGCTGGTCGGCGTCGAGATTGAAGGTGTTGCAGTTGTAGTCGGTACTGCAACTGCAGGTGGAGAGCCCGAGCGAGCGCATGTAGAAACGGCCGGCGCCGTCGCCGTCGCGCCCGCGCTTCCCACCGTCGCAGGTGCCGTTGCCCGCCGAGTTACACGAGTTTTCCTTTTGGATCATGCTGTTTCGGACGTTGCAGAGCTCGCGGTTGACGGAGGTCTCGCTGTTCGCGCTGACCGATTCCGTGGTCCCGAGGAAGGCCGGTTGGGTGATCTGTGTGGGGCCAGAGAGGATCGGCTGCCCGTGGCGATCGTGGTTCCGTGCGTCGATGAACCAGGCGGGCACGCCGAAGTTCGCGTCGAGCTTCGTATGTGTGCCCACGCCGTGCAGGTTGATCGCCGCCAGGTCGAGGTCGATCGCCGGCAACCCGACCACTTCCTGGATGCGTACGCTCGTCCCGTCGGGCCCGGTCGCGCTCGTGTCTCAATCAGGAACTTGTTGCCGCCGTAGCGGCTGACGGACGCACCGTAGGTCGCGCCTGGAAGCCCGGCATACGTCGTGCCCGGCGCATAGAGTTCGGTCGGCGCGCCGACGGGGATCGTCTTGAAGCCGGCGTTCCTTTTCAGGAAGTTCTTGGCGCGCTCGCTGCCGAGCTGCGCGATCCAGAGCGCCGTCGAGCCGTGCTTGGCATTGTCCGAAACCATCACGTCGCTCCGGCTGTAGATCAGCGACGTCACGGCCACCGTCATCAGCACGGCGGCGACGACGATCGCGCCCATCAGCGCCACCCCGCTTTCGCCGAGCCCTCGGATCCTCTTCATGGTTTCCTCTCCGCCTACCGTCTCAGCAAGCCGGATTCCGCACATCCACCGTCGACGTCTGCGTCGAGGGTGATCTCCCCCGCACCCGGGAGACGGTTCGGAGCTACCGTCCGCACGCGGATCACGATGTGGGTGAGTCGCGCGATCTGATTCGCGGTGAGCGTCCCCGTGAACGGTTCGTACGGCGGAGGGTTTCCGTTGCCGTACCCGAAGTATTGGATGTTGAAGCCGCCGGCGTCGATGCCCTGGAGCACGGGTTGCGGGGTTCCCGCGCCGACGGTGCGCAGGAGGCGCGCGTTCGCGCCGTCGTAGGTGTAAGTGATGTCCTCGCCTGGGTCGTCGGGGCAACCGTCAGGAGCATCGCCCGCAGCGTTGCCCCGATAGTCCGCGAAGAGTCGCAGGCCCGTGGCGTTCGCGCTGACGAGGCTCGGGAAACCCTTGACGCCGAGAAAGCCGTGGCAAACCGTCGCCGTCGACGCGGCGACCGTGCAGCCCGCGAAGCTCTCGTATGCCGGGCGCGATCCGGCAGTGCGCAGCTCCCGCATCATGAAGTCGAGGCCGAGCTGGGCGCTTTGCTTCGCGTTGAGAAACCGTTCTTGATTCGACAGCGCGAGGACCTGCGAGCGATCGAAGGTGAAGAACGCGGTCATCAACAACGCCATGACCGTGCCCATCACGAGCAGCTCGATCAGCGAGAAGCCTGCGTTCCGGCGTCGAGCGTCCCAAGTCGCGCGTCCGAGGGCTGGCTTGCGTGTCGAGGTACGAATCGAGGAGGATGAAGTCCGGCTTCGGGCTTCTCCACGCGATCGTGATCTGCACGCGCGTCATGCCTGTGTATGCTCCCGCGCCGGCGGTTGGCTGGGGCACCGTCAGCACGTAGCCGGCGGGCGCGCCCGCCGGATTGATCGCCGCCGGCATTTGCCGCGGTGATCGAGCGCCCGGCTTGGATCTGGCTCTTCATGCATTCCAGCGCTTGGTGCGCGAGATTGACCGCCACGGCCTTTTGCTGGCTCGCGCGGTTCGTCTGCACCGCGGTCACCGTCGAGCTCGTGACCCAGAGGGAGACGACGGCGAAGATGAACATCGACGAAAGCAATTCGATCGACGAGAAGCCGCCGTTGCGCGGGCGATCTCTTGACAGTGACCTTCATTCGACACTCCTTTGTGGCCGGAAAACCATCGAAAAAGATCCGTCGAGCGAACACTGGGCAAGAAAGGAGCAACAGCCGTGCCGCACGCGCGCGGGACTGGCCGGGCGAACGGGTCGATGAGATGGGGACGGGGAGCGAACGGGCGCCGCCCCGGAAGCGCTGACGAATTCGATGCCCGGCTATCCGCTCAAGGGTCGATCGAGGTCACGTGCCGACCTTGCGCCCGGCGACGCCACGACGTCAGCCGCTTCCCGACCAAAGTCGAATGCGAACGAAATTGCGCGCTACCGAATGCCAAGATTGAACAGCTTCGTCTCGCCGAGCGCGCGCTCGAGCCGGGCGCCGTAGAAGCGGACGCAGTTGCCGGCGAGAAGCTTGGCGAGGTGGCCGCGCTCGTAGGGGCGGACCCGTGCGACGTTCTTCACGCAGTCGGTGAGGACGCCGTCCCAGTGGCCGTAGTCGGCGCTGAAGCAGGCGACGTCTTCGCCCATCGGGCCGAGCGCCTCGCGCAGATACGCGGGCGCGGGGTCGTCCGACTCGAAGCTCACGAACACCTGGCCGCGCCGGAAGAAGTCGATGGGATCGTGGTCGAGGTGGCGGTGCTCGAAGATGAACGCGTCGCGTCGACGGGTCGCGCCGCTCGCGCTCGACGCCGCGCCAGCAGGTCGTAGACGCCCTTCGCCTTGCCGAGCAGGTTGAGCTTCCCGTCCTTGCCGCCGCGCTCGCGCAGCAGCTCCGCGGTGAACTGCCCCATGGGCAGGCGCACGTCGGGATCGAAGTCGCGGATGCGTTTCTCCCAATGCTCGTGGAACGCGTGGACGAGGTCGGGCAGCCAGCCGCAGCCCGCCTCGAGGAAGCCCATGCGCAGGCGCGGGTAGCGATCGAACACGCCGTCGAAGACGCACGTCGCGAGCGCCATCTGCATCTGGTTCCGGTGCCCGAAGATGTGCGACAGGATGAACGTGTCGACCTGCTCCGAGATGCCGCCCGGCATGTAGACGCCGGGCGAGCCGTGCACGCCGAGCGCGACGTCGAGCCGCTCCGCCTCGGCCAGGATCGGGTCGAAGTCGGGATGCGCGAGATGCTTCGGCAGCCGGACCTGCGGAAACGCGTGCGGCGCGGCGGGATGCGGCACCGGCAGGCTCGGCGGCACGTGGACGCCGATCATGCCGAGCTGCTCGACGCAGCGGCGCATCTCGCGCACCGCCTCGCCGACGTCGACCAGCGAGATGAAGCCGACCGGCAGGAGCCGCCCGCCGTGCGCGCGGCAGTCGTCGGCCATGTAGTCGTTGTAGGCGCGCATGCACGCGACGGCGAGATCGCGGTCGACGATGGCCTCGAAGCAGAGCGTCATCGAGCCGTAGAGCACCTGCGCGTCGACGCCCTCGCGGTCCATGTGCTCGATGCGGATGCGGTTGAAGATCGCCGCCGATCGCGGTCTCGGGTGGATCGCGCAAAGGCGCCCTTCCCCGGCCCGTCGGGTTGCGGGAACACGCGCTCCAGGTCGTTCCGGCCGGTGCGCGGATTGAAGTCGCTGGATCACCAGGCGCTGCTGCGCCGTAGCGGTCGATGCGCGAGCCCAGCCGGTCACGATACGCCGGGTCCAGGTAGTCGAAGAAGACGACCGGGTTCTCCATCTTGTGGGCGTCGGCGTCGATGACCGGCAGGCCGTCGTACATTTGCTACCTCTGCCGGGATCTCGCTGCCGGCTCAAAAACGCGATCGCGTTTGAGCCGGGTAGGGGACGTTCCTCTCCGGCTCGACGGAGATGGCCGTCACGACGAAAGAGCCGAGGAGGAGCGTCCCTCACGACTAAAACTGCCAGGTGGCTTTGAGCTGGAACTCGTCCCACTCCGAGAGACGTCCGATCCCGAACGGATCGTCCACGTTGCGCCCGAAGTTCGTGAAGATGCGGAGCCCCGGCTCGATGAAGAAGTTGTTCGTCAAATACCAGTCCACGAGGAAGAGAAATTCCATCGACGGCGCGTTCCCCCAGTCCGAGATCCAGCCGAAGAGGGGGACGACCGTACCACCTTTGTAGAACGTGGTGATCACGAAGAGCGTGAGGAGCTCGAGCTCGTTCGACTTGTCGATGCGATCGAGATCGCCGTAGAGACGCGGGATCAACGTGCTGCTCGGCGTGCCGATGTCGCCGGCGTACGCCTGTCCGTCGGCGCCGACGCGGAAGTCCTCGTGCTGCGTGTTGTAGACGAAGTTGGCCTGGAAGATCGTCGTGAACGTCGTCCGCTTGTTCAACGGGCGGATCCAGGTCTGGCGGTCGACGTTGAACGCGCCGACGACGAAGTCCTTCTTCTTCACGCCGTTGCCGACCGGGTTCGCGTTTCCGGACGGGATGTCCTCCATCCAGGTGAGCTCGAGGTTCAGCACCGATCCCGACCAATTCTCGGGATAGTTCAGCGAGAGCCCGAAGATGTGAACGTACGGGTAGTAGAACTCGAGCGGCACGCGCACGTAGCCGAGCACGTTCGTGGTCTCGCCGGTGATCGGGTCCGTGGTGTCGTGGATGTCGGGAATCTGCAGCATGTTGAGGGCGTTGGTGCCCGCGAGCGTGCCGAGCTGCGTCTTCACGAAGCTCGAGCCCGGGAGGCCGAGACCCGGTGCGCGCCGTAGATGTAGTTCAGCGTGAACTCGAGCCCGAGCGGCGCGAGCGCGCCGACGCGCGCGCCGAGCTGATGCGATTCCGATGGATCGTGGCGATCGTAGTGGCCTTTGCTGAACGTCGTCTGCTCGATGCCGGCGGAAGGGCAGAGCCCGGTTTCGCTCGCGCGGGAGAAGTCGGCATTGGCGGTCGCGTTCGGCTGCGTGTTGCCGGTCGTGTCGAAGCAAGGTTGCAGCAAGACCAGGCCCTCGCCGACCGGCGCGCCGAACGCTTCGGCGGCGTCGATGAGACCGCCACGGAGGGGATAGCGAAGCGGGATGCCCCACGGCGCCGGCAGGAAGCGGAGCTTCGTCGGGTTGAAGCCGAACGGCATCTCGTACGCCTCGGCGAAGACGTTCGAGAACGGCCCGATCGTGCCGAAGTCGCCGAGCACCTTGATCGCCCAGTGCGGCACGCGGAGCTCGGAGAAGCCGACGCGTCCGAGCAGCCCGGCTTCCTGCTGGAAGTGCCAGGTGAGATCGAGCGCGTTGTGCTGGTCGAGCGCGCGAAGTCGAGCGCCGTGCCCCAGATGATCTGCTGGCGACCGATGCGGAACGAGAACGGGCTCCTCGTATTGACGTCGACGTAGATCTCGCGAAGCACGTTCTCCCACGCGAGCTCGTTGCGGCTCCGCTTCGGGATGTCGTCGAGGCTCCCGCCAGTACTGCCGTCTTGCGTGTAGAGATTCCCGCCCGGCTCGATGTCATAGATGCCGTCGTAGACGCCGCGGTAGTAAGCGAAGAAGTCGACGTCGCGGACGCCCGGGAGCTTCCACGTGCCGCCGAAGAAGGCTCCCTCGTTCGCGAGCTTGTGCTCGTACTGCAGGCGCAAGGTGTTCCGGAGCTGGACCGGATCGAAGTCGAACGAGTTCCGAGCCGGAACAGCGTCTGCGTCTCGATGTTGCCGGAGATCTGCACATCCCCGTAGCGAATCGTCGCGAAGCTCGACGCCGCGTCGAGCAGGATCAGCGCGACGCTCGCCGCGAGCGCGATGCGCTGCGCCGTGTCTCCCCACCTGCGTACCTCCCACCCCGCACTTGCGTGCTGCGGCCCGAGCTTTCGAGCGGGGGCCCCTTGCTACAGGAGGCGCGCCGCGCCGCGCCAGCTGAAATTCACCGGAGCGGCGCGGACGTCTACGGGAGGATGCGCAGGTTCGGATGCCGGCGGACCAAGTACGTCGCCATCACCGCGGCCGCGAGCAGATTGCCGACGAGGACGGCCTGCCAGGGGATCGCTTTCAGCACCCCTTCCGCGATCACGAGGCTCGCGAGCACGAAGCCGATCTCGAGCCCGACGAAGAGCAGCACGAGGCCGAACCCGAGATGCTCGTCGCGCTCGGCGAGCGCGACGCCGTGGCGCACGGCCCCCGATCGCGGCGAAGACGAGCGTGTGAATCCACGTGAAGAGGAACACCATCTCGCCGGAGATCGCGAGCGTTTCGGGCGAATCGACCCTGCCCGCCGCGAAAGATCGCGGTGCCGAGCACGGTCGGCGTGAGGAGCGGCCGCCCGCGGATCGCGTCGACCGCGAGAAAGAGAAGCGCGATCGTGGCGGCGCCGAGGACGCCGGCGATCATGCCCTCCCCGAACGTGGTCGAGCTCCTCGGGGGCGACAGCTCGGTCGGGAGCGGCCGGGCTCCGGTTTCGAGGGCCTGGCTCATGGCGAGTCCTCCTTCCGGAAACGGCGATGCCGATCGCCGGGGAGCCTAGCGCCGTCCGGGCACGGCGTCCAGGAAATCGAGGATCAGGCGCGCAGCCCGGCGAGGCGGCCGCTCTCGTCGAGGATCGGGTCGAGCGCGGAGCGGTCGGGGACGCGCGCGTACCGCTCGCGGAGCACGGCGAGCGACTTCGCGTGGTACTTCTGCGTCTCCTGTCCGAAAGGCCGTCCGCCGAGCTCGAGGGAGAAGCTCGTCTGGCCGGCGGCGATCGCGCGCGCGTTCGCGTCCGACCACGGGAGGAACACGGCGGCGACCTCGTCGCGGAGGAGCGGCAGGAGGCCGCCTGGAGCGCGCTCCAGGGCTCGAACTCGCCCTCGACGCGCGGCTCGAGCATGCGCTCCACCCACGCGACGACGCTCGGCGCTTCGCGGCGGACGATCGCCGCTGGGGTCGGATCGATCGAGGAGCTGGTACATCTGTCCGCCGAGACCGAAGTCCGCGAGCGCGGGACGGCCGCCGAAGAGATACGGCCGCCGAGCGAGGTGCGGCTCGAGGATCGCAAGCTGGCGGCGGAACGAGCCTTCGATCGCCTCGAGCGTCTCAGGCGCGGAGCCGACGAGACGGAGGCGCGGGACCATGCGGCCCTTGATCATCTCGACGGCGCCGGCGATCTCGGCGTCGCCGAGATTCGGCATCATGCTCTTCGCGAGGCGCTCGCCGGCCGCTTGCTGATCCGCTTCGTACGTCCAGCGGAAGTGGAACATCGGCTTGTTGCCCCACTCGTCGGCGTACTCCTCGATCAGCGCCGAGAGGAACGCGAGCGTCGGATCCGCGGGCTGGAGCGGCGGCTCGGGATGGATCTTCTCCAGCGTCTCGAGGATCGGCGTGGAGTCTTGAAGGCCGCGTCCGTCGGGCGTGATCACGAGCGGGATCAGCGGGAGCTTCGCGTGCTTCCGGAACTCCTCCTCATTCGAGGCGTTCCGGACGATCCACTCGTGCGGGATCCGCTTGTAGCGGAAGAACGAGCGAACCTTGATGGAGTAGGGGGAGAGCTCGTTGCCGAAGATGCGATACGTGCCGGCCATGAGCGGCCTTGGTGGTCGCTCATGGCCGGCCTGTCAAGCAGAACTACGGGACATCGCAGGGGTCTAGGACGTCGCCCTCGATGATGCGGATCGACGAGGCATCGAGCACGCCGGCCGCGCCGACGCTCGGGCGTGTGCCGGTCGCTTCGATCAGATTCTCGTCTGCGAACTGCTCGAAGTTGGTGGTCGAGCCGTCGACGTCGAGGACGGTCGCACCGTTGGCGTCGATGTCGCGGAATTGGTTGTCGGAGCCGACGCGTACACAGGTGTCGATCGGTGACAGCACGCCGGGAGGATCCTCGTGGATGACACCGTTGAACGTCTCGCTGATCGACGCGACCGTGGCCGCGCCGCAGGTGACCGTGACGCCGCCGAGCGTGAGCGAGGAGCGCGAAATCACGTTCCCAAGCACGAAGCTCGACGTGCATCCGACGCCGCGCGAGAACGATACGACCACGTCGCCGGTGCCCGACGCCGGCAAGCTGAAGGCGCCGGAGGCGTTCGTCGTCGTGCTGACGGTCGCGTCGCTCTGGGACGTGACCGTGATGCCCGCCAAGGTCAGGTCGCCGTTGGTGTTTGCGGTCGAGACCGTGCCCGTGATGTTGCTTCCGCCCGCAAGCAGCGGACTGTCGAGACCTTCGTCATCGTCGTCGCTGCCGCCGCACGCCGCGAACGTCAAGGCGCCGGCCGCGACGACCGCGGCGACCCCGAGACTCATCCATGTCGTCTTCTTCATGCGTCTGTCCTCCCTGAAGTTGAACTGCCGAGGTTGGGATTCTCCGATAACCTCAACCCGCGAATGGGGAAATTGATGCGGAAGCCGCGAGTGACAGGGCGGGTGAACGCATGTTAACGCTCCCGCCATGGCCGGCATCGACCTCGACTCGAACCACCTCCACGGCGAGCTCTCCGGGGGGGTGCTGACGGTCACGCTCGACCGGCCGGAGCGTCGAAACGCCTGTACGATCGAGATGTACCATGGGATCAAGAAGGCGGCGGTGCTCGCCGGGCGAGACGATGCGATCGACGTCGTCGTGCTCACGGGGCGGGGCGACGTGTTCTGCGTCGGGGGCGAGATGGGCGGCAAGCACGAGGGCGGCGACCGGCTCGATCGCGAGACCGACGGGCTCGACCTCGTGCCCTTCGTCGCGCTCGAACGCTGCCCGAAGATCGTGGTCGTGGCGATCAACGGCCTCTGCCAAGGGGGCGGGCTCGTGCTGACGCTGATGAGTGACATCGCGATCAGCTCCGACAAGGCCGAGTTCCGGACGCCCGAGCTCCTCCGCGGTGTGGCGGATTGTTACCTCTCGTCGCGCCTCGCCGCGCGTGTCGGGCTCGCGCGGGCGAAGTATCTGCTCTTCGCCGCGCGCTCGTTCTCGGCGGCGGAGGCCGGCGCGATGGGGCTCGTCTCGCGGGTCGTGCCGCACGCGGACCTCGAGCGCGCGGTCGCCGAGACCGTCGGGTGGATTCGCGAGACCGGGCCCGCGGCGCGGAGCGCGGTGAAGGCGGACATGAACCGAAATCTCCCGCCGATCGATCACGTGATGTTCGCGGCGTCGCTCCGCTCCGATGAGGTCAAGGAAGGCTTCCAGGCGTTCGTCGAGAAGCGTCCGCCGAAGTGGGTGAAAAAGGATTAGCCAGGTGCTCGTCGTCGAGGACGTCGCGGCGATCGCGGGCGGCGCCAAGGAAGCGTACCTCGAGGCGGTGCGGGTGAAGCTCGCGCCGCTCGTCGAGCGGCGCGTCGGTGGGCGCCTCCTCTTCGTCGGCAGCACGATCGGCAGCACCGGGGCCTGGCCCGAGGCGCTCTCGCTCTTCGAGCTCGACGGGTGGGAGGCGTGGGGCGCGTGGACGGCGGCGCTCGCGAGCACCGAGGACGCGGAGCTTTGCGGCTGGCGCGAGGAGTGCGCGCCGCTCCGCGAGCGGTCGCGGCACCGCACGCTCGTGGCCGCGCCGGGCTCGCCGTCGCTCGCCGACCTCCGTCGCCGCGCGGTCGAGGCGAAGGCGTACGCGTTCACGCGCTACACGGCCGTTCGCGGGCACACGCGCGAGCTCGCCGCCGCGCTCGCGAAGCTCGCGGAAAGCGAGCGTGGCACGGGGCGCGAGCTCGTCGGGCTCTGGGAAGAGGCGTGGGGCGAAGGAGAGATCACGGCCGTCTGGGGTCAACGCGATCTCGCGGCGCTCGCCGCGAGCGCGCAGCGGGAAGCGTTCGGCGGCGCGCTCGTCGCCTCGTCGTCCACGCACTGGGCGTTCTCCTCGCCGGGCGGACCGCTCTGGCCCCGCGGCGAAGCGACCGACGTGAAGGTATGGTAAGGCCACTCCTTCCCAACGCCTCTCCCCCTTGGGGAGAGGCCGCGCGAAGCGCGGGTGAGGGGGAGGCTCCGCGACGGTCTCCCCCTCACCCCGGCCCTCTCCCCAACGGGGAGAGGGGGGGATCTCGCTGAATGGCGATCTTTCTCCACGAGCTCGTGCGCACCGTCGGGACGCGGACCGATGCGTACCTCGACAGCGTGGCCGAGCACCAAGGCCGCTCCGCCACGAGCGCAGGGCGGCGCGACACGCTCGTCGGCGTGTTTCGCGTGCTCGAAGTGAGCGGCGATGCTCCGCAGGGCGTGAACCTCTGGCGGTGGGGTGAGTGGGGGGAAGCGGCGGCGATCCTCGGTCGCCAGTTCGAACCGCGCACGCAAGATCCCGCGCTCAAGTCGTGGTGGCTCGGCAACCTCGAGCTTCGACGGGGCGGCTTCGACCGGCTCCTCGAGTCGACGGACGCTTCGCCGGACGTGCCGGAGCTGCGCGCGCTGCCGATTCGCGCCGAAGTCTTTCTCCACGAGATCGTCGAGCTCGAGCGCGGCATGCGAGACGGTTATCTCGCTGCCGTCGAGGAGGAAGGCGCGGCGGCGCTCGCGTCCGCGGGCGGAACGCTCGTCGGCGCTTATCGCGCGATCCTTCGCGACGACGAGGCCGTGACGCTCGCCGCGTTTCCGTCGCCGGCGGCGCTCGCCGCCTACGCGTCGAGCTGGCACGCGGGCGGGGAGGGCGCCGTCGCCCGCTGGCGAGCGCGGGCATTGCAGGGCCTGAAGCGCCGCCAAGCGCTCGTCCTTCGCGCGCGCCACTTCCTCTCGAGCCCATGGCACGCGTGAGCTTCGGGGAGACGCTCGGTGAGTCGCTCGCGATCGCGGCCGAGCGATTCGCGGCCGTGCCCGGGTTCCATTTTCACGGGCGTGACGTCACGTACGCCGAGTGGCACGCGGCCTCGCGGCGCTTCGCGCGCGCGCTCCTCGCGCGCGGCATCGGCCGCGGCGATCGCGTCGCGTTCCTGTTACCGACGGATCCCGGCTACCTCATTGGATACCTGGGTTGTGCCATCGTCGGCGCGATCACGGTCGGGATCTCGACTCGTTATCGCCGTCACGAGCTCCGCCACATCCTCGCAGATGCCGAGCCGAGGCTCGTCGTCTCGATCGGGAGCTCGGCCGGCATCGACTTCCCGGCGCTACTCCTGGAAGTTTCTTCGGCGGCCGCGACGGCTCCGGAGATCGTGCGCTTCGACGGCGAGGGCCCGGGTTCCCTCGCCGAGATGCTCGCGACGGGCGATCGCGCGAGCGTCGATCTCGAAGCCGCCGAGGCGCTCGTCACGCCCGACGATCCGCTGACGATCGTCTACACCAGCGGCACGACCGGGCCGCCGAAGGGCGCGGTCTACGACTCGCGCGCGATGACGGCGCTGACCCGCCTCTTCGCGAGCCGCTGGCGCGAGCCCCCGGTTCCCGGCGCCCCGAGCTTCTGGCCCGGCGTGTCGCTGACCCACGTCGGTGCGACCGGCCGCATTCATCTGCAGATGGCGTCGGGCGGCACGCTCGTGCTTCACGATCGCTTCGACGCGGAATGGCTCCTCGGCGAGATCCTCCGTCGGCGGCCGCCGGCGATCGGTGGGTTCCCGCCCGTGCTGATGAAGATGATCCGCGTGCCGGCCGCGGCGAACGCCGACTTCTCGTTCGTGAAGAGTGTAAGCTTCGGCGGCGCGCCGCTCGCGCCGCGGCTCGCCCGCGAAATCGGTGAGCGCCTCGGCGCCGAGGTGTTCACCGGCTACTCCTGCACGGAGACTCTCATCATCTCCGCGACCCTCCCGACGGATCCTCCCGAGCGTCGCGAGGGCACTGTCGGACGGCCGACTCCGGGCGTCGAGATCGCGATCCTCGACGAAAACGGCGCCCCGGTCGCCGCGAACGCGCCGGGGCGGATCGCGGTCCGCTCGCCCGCGACGATGCGCGGCTACTGGAGGAACCCCGAGGCGACCGCGCGCGCGATCGCGCCGGACGGCTGGCTCCGCACCGAGGACATGGGCTTCCTCGACGATGCCGGCTACCTCCATCTCCTCGGCCGCGAGAAGGAAATGTATTTCCGCGCCGCGTTCAACGTGTACCCCGGCGAGGTCGAGGAAGTGCTCGTGCGGCACCCGCAGGTCGCCCAGGCGGCGGTGCTCGGCGTGCCCGACGACGAGCTCGGCGCCAAGGGCTGGGCGTTCGTCGTGCCGCGGGATCTGGCGGATCCGCCGACGCTCGACGAGCTTCGCCGGTTCGTGGGCGAGGAGCTCGCGAGCTACAAACGCCCCGACGGTCTCACGATCGTCGACGAGATCCCGCTGAACGCGATGCTCAAGGTCGACAAGCTAGAGCTCCGCCGGCGACTCTCGTGACGGCCGAGCGGACCGACGACGAGCGCTGGATGGCCGAGGCGCTCGCGCAGGCGCTCCTCGCCGAGCGGCGCGGGGAAGTACCGATCGGCGCCGTCGTCGTGCGGAACGGGGAGCGCGTGTCGCGCGGGCACAACCGCACGATCATGGCCTGCGATCCGAGCGCGCACGCGGAGATCGTCGCGCTCCGCCAGGCAGGCCGCCGACTCGGCGCGGCGCGCCTACCCGACGTCGAGCTCTACGTCACGCTCGAGCCCTGTGCGATGTGCGTCGGCGCGATGGTGCAGGCGCGGATCGCGCGCCTCGTGTTCGGCTGCCGCGACCCCAAGGCCGGCGCCGTCGTCTCGCTCTACGAGCTGGCCTCGGACCGGCGGCTGAACCACCGGATCGCGTTCGAGGAGGGACTGCTCGCGGCCGAGAGCCGCGAGCTCCTTCGATCCTTCTTCCGGTCCCGCCGCTGACGACGCGAAGCTCTTGGTGTTCGAGCTATTCCGGATTCGTTGGCTCCGGGCTTTCGGTCTGCCACGTCTCCGCGATCGCATCCGCCATGAGCTTGCCGAGGATCCGATAGCCGCCCTCGTGAAAGTGGCAGCAGTTGTCGATGTAGAGCGCTTCGTTCGTTTGGGCGAACGCGCGAGTCAGATCGAAGAACGGGACCCCCGCCGCGCGGAGGGTGGGCCCGCTCTCGATCATCGCGGGATACGCGCGCTCGACCCATTCGCCGTACTTACTCTTCTCGGCGATGGCGACGGCCCGTTCGCGCGCGTCCATCGGCTTCGATCCGGAGAAGTATTGGTTCGGCTGGAGGAAGTGGAAGTAGCGCACGCCGTTCGCGCGGGCGAGGCGATTCATCTGAATACTGCCGTCTCTCCACGTGGCGACGATCTCCGGCAGGATGTCCACCTTCGATCCGCTCGCCGGACGTGGCGGAGCAACCGTCCAACCCCGCTTCTTGGGAGCCTCGTCGACGATGGCGCGCTCGTGGGCGGCGATGGCGTACTCGAGCCGGCGATCTCCCAACTTCCAGACGAGCCCCAGCGCCGAGCTCCAGCGAAGCGCCCGATGATCGAGCGCGCGCGCCCAGCGCTCGCGGCGATTTCGGAGCACCTGCAGCATGCCGATGCCCTCCAGCCGCGCACGGTCGGGAACGTCTCGAATGCGGAGGGCCCAAAGGCGAGGGAAGAAGCTCGCCACCTTGCGCGGCACGTTCTCGACCGGCCCGAGGACCGCGTCGTTGTATCCGTCGAGATTGATGGCGACGTCGATGTGGAAGCCGAGCGAGAGCAGGAAGGCGAGCGCCATCAGCTGCTGCGGTTGCTTGTACCCGCCCAACGCGGCGGCACCGACGTGCACCTTCTTGCCCGCGACGCCGGGAAGAGAGGCGATCCTCGTGACGATCGCCTCCGCGCCGCCGAAGCGCTCGAATGCTGCGGCGACGGAGCCGCCGAAGACGATGACGACGAAGTCGTTCGCCCCCGCGGATCGCGGGATCGGCGTCGCATCTTCGAGGAAACCGAGCTCGCGGAGCGGGTCGCCGGCGTGGGGATCGTTCGGTCTCGAGGCTTCGTGGACGAAGCCCAGATAAGGATGAACGACTTCGCGCAGCGTGCCCGCTTTCCACCGAATCCGGTACGGTGCCTCGCGCGCTCCTTCGTTCGTTTCGACGCCGAGGACGGCCATGCGTTGCGCGCGGAGCTCGCCGGGCGTCGTCCACTGGCGTTCGACGATGCGGAGAGCGAGGAAGCTCGCGACCTCGAGACTGAGGACCACGAGACCCAGCCGGATCAACCACAGCGCCATTCGCGACACGAGCGCGCCCTCCGTACCGGCGGTCCCATTCCGCCGTCAATCGCCAGCACTTGCCTGCTCGCCACACTCTTCCGAACGTGGTAGGCACCAGCGTTTTGGAGAGGTGGCCGAGTGGTTGAAGGCGCACGCCTCGAAAGCGTGTGTACCCGGAAGGGTACCGTGGGTTCAAATCCCACCCTCTCCGTTGATGGAGCGTCGGGCAGCCGGGGGTTTACCGGGGACGAGCGACCTCTATATTGACGGACGAAGCAGCTCCTTTGAGGAGAGGTGCCCGAGCGGTCGAAGGGGCGCGCCTGGAGAGCGCGTGTACCCAAAAGGTACCGTGGGTTCGAATCCCACCCTCTCCGTTTCGCCGGAAACGCTGGTAGAAGAGAGCAACGAGGGTGGTGAGTGATCGCTAGGTCCTGCGCAAGAGGAAGCCGCGAACCCCGCCAGGTCCGGAAGGAAGCAACGGTACCGGCCAAACCTCTGTGCCGCAGGGAAACCTAGCGATCACCGACCACCTTCCCCAGTTTCCTTCGGCCCTCCGAGAATCCCGTGCCCGCTGAATTTCAGGTTCTCGCCCGCAAGTATCGCCCGCAGCGCTTCCAGGACCTCGTCGGCCAGGAAGCGCTCTCGCGGACGCTCAAGAACGCCGTCACGAGCGGCCGGATCGCGCACGCGTTCCTCTTCACCGGTATCCGCGGCGTCGGCAAGACGACGGCGGCGCGGCTCCTCGCGCGGGCGCTCAATTGCGAGAAGAGCGACGGGCCGACGCCCGAGCCGTGCGCCGATCCGGCGGCGAAGAGCGCCTGCTCGAACTGCCGGGAGATCGCCTCGTCCTCCTCGGTCGACGTCGCCGAGATCGACGGCGCCTCGAATCGCGGCATCGATTCGATCCGCGAGCTCACCGAGAGCGTCCGCTACGCTCCCGCGAAGTGCCGCTATCGCGTGTTCATCATCGACGAAGCGCACATGGTGACGCGCGAGGGCTTCAACGCGCTCCTGAAGACGCTCGAGGAGCCGCCGCCGCACGTGAAGTTCATCTTCGCGACGACCGCGATCGACAAGTTCCCGGACACGATCGTCTCGCGCTGCCAGCGCTACGACTTCAAGCGGATTCCCTTCACGAAGATCGCCGCGCATCTCCGCGAGCTCGCCGAGAAGGAAGGCGTGAAGATCGAGGAGACGGCGCTCTTCCAGGTCGCGCGCGAGTCGGAAGGGAGCATGCGCGACGCGGAGTCGCTGCTCGACCGGCTGATCGCGTTCGCGGGGAAGAAGATCGACGCCGCGCAGGCGACCGAGATCCTCGGCATCGCGGATCGCCGGCTCGTGTTCGAAGCGGCGGATGCGGCGCTCGCGTCCGATGCGCGCGCCGCGCTCGGCGTCGTCGATCGCCTCTACGAATCGAGCGCCGACCTCGAGCGCTTCACGCGCGACCTCCTCGAGCACTGGCGGAATCTCGTCGTCGTGAAGGTCGCGGGCGGTCCGGACCTCCTGCGCGATCTTCCGGAAGAGGAGAAGAGCGAGCTCGTCCGCCAGGCGGGGCTCCGCTCGCTCGCCGACCTCCAGCGCCTCTTCCGCGTCATCTTTCGCGGTGAGGCGGAGCTCCGGAGCGCGTCGGACCCGCGGCTCGTGCTCGAGATGTTGGCGGTTCGCCAGGCGACGCTCGAGCCCGCGCTCGGCGTCGAGGAAGCGCTCGAGCGCCTCGAGGACATCGAGGCGCGTCTCGGAGGCGGCGGGGGGCGTCCCGGGCCGTCCGGCGGACCGCGACCGCGAACGGAGCCCGCGCCGCGTCCGGCGCCCGAACGACCGGCTCCGCGCGAGCCGCAGCGGAGCGCGCCATCGGATCCCGCGCCGGTCGCCGAGGCGTCGGCGGAGCCGGCTCCGAAACCGTCGCGCCCGGCCGCGGACGGCGCTTCCGCCGCGGGGTGGGAGGACTTCCTCCGCTTCGTTCAGGAGCGTCGCCTCACTCTGTATCTCAACCTGATGCAGGCGCGTCCGCTCGAGTGCCGCGCCGGCGGCGTCGTCCTCGCCGTCGCGCGCGACACGCATTTCCAGCGCGAGCTCTCGCGGCGCGAGAATCTCGAGATGCTCGCGACTCTCGCGGGCGAGCACTTCGGCGCGCCGACGCCGGTCCGCGTCGAAGCGGCGGACGCGGCCGTCGAAGACACACGCGAAGACCTGAACGATGAAGTACGCAGCGATCCCGCCGTGCAGCAGGCCGTCAACATCCTCGGCGGCGCGGTTCGCGAGGTGCGCGACGCGCGCCGGCGCTGATCGGAGGAATCATGCCCAAGCTTCCCGGCGACCTCGGTGGATTCGGCGATCTCCTGAAACACGCGCAGGAGCTGCAATCGAAGCTCGCCCGCGTCCAGGAGGACGCGCAGCGGCGGACCGTCGAGGCGACGGCCGGCGGCGGGATGGTCACGGCGGTGGTGAACGGCAAGCACGAGCTCGTCGAGCTGAAGATCGAGCCCGCGGTCTTCGAGTCGGGCGACCGAGCGATGCTCCAGGATCTCGTCGTCGCCGCGGTCAACGAAGCGGTCCGACGCGCGCAGGAGATGATGGCGAAAGAGATGAGTGAGCTGACGGGCGGGATCAAGATTCCCGGCTTCGGAGGCTAGCCGTCCGAGATGGCGCTTCCCCTTCCGCTCCGCCGCGTCGTCGAGCAATTCAGCCGTCTCCCCGGCATCGGCGAGAAGACGGCGACGCGGCTCGCGTTCTTCCTCCTCCGAGCCGAGGAAGAGACGTCGCGCTCGCTCGCCGAGGCGGTCGCCGCGTTGAAGGGCGAGATCTGTCTCTGCACGAATTGTCTGTCGTTCTCGGACGTGAGCCCGTGCGCGATCTGCGGCGACCCGGCGCGGAGTGAAGAGACGGTCTGCGTCGTCGAGGATCCCGCGGATGTGATGGCGATCGAGCGCGCCGGCGACTTCCGCGGCAAGTATCACGTGCTTCACGGCGTGCTCGCGCCGCTCGACGGCATCGGGCTCGAGCAGTTGAAGATCGCCGAGCTTCTCGAGCGCGTGAAACAGGGGATCGTGCGCGAGCTCATTCTCGCCACCAACCCGACGGTCGAGGGCGAGGCAACGGCGATGGCGCTGGCGCGGCTCACGAAGCCGCTCGGCCTGAAGGTCACGCGCATCGCACACGGCCTGCCGATGGGCGCCGACGTCGAGTACGCCGATGGCGTGACGCTCTCCCGCGCGCTCGAAGGCCGCCGGGAGATGTAGTTGCTCTCCCTCGTCTCGGTCTCGAAATCCTACGGGCCGCAAACCGTGCTTCGCGACGTCGACTGGTTCGTCGGCGAGGGCGAGCGCGTCGGCCTCGCGGGCGCGAACGGCGCCGGGAAATCGACGCTCCTCCGGATCGATCGCCGGACGCGTCGAGCCCGATCGCGGCGAGGTCTGCCTGCGGAAGGGAATGCGCGTCGGCTATCTGCCGCAGGAGATCGTCGGCATGGGCGGGCGGCCCGTGCGCGCGGCCGCGCTCGAGGCGTTCGAGGAGCTCCACGCGCTCGAGGCGCGATGCGCGGGAGCTCGAGGAAGCGCTCGCCACGCAGGACTCGTCGGATCCGGCGTATGCCGCGATCCTCGACGGCTATGCGCATGTGCGCGAGGAATGGGATCGCCGCGGCGCCTACGATCTCGAGTGCGCGCGCCGAAGAGGTCCTCCACGGCCTCGGCTTTCGCGACGAGGACATGACTCGCGACGTCGGCGAGTTCAGCGGCGGCTGGCAGATGCGCGTCGCGCTCGCGCGCCTCCTCCTGGAGCGTCCCGACGTGCTTCTCCTCGACGAGCCGACGAACCACCTCGATCTCGAGGCGCGGAATTGGCTCGAGGAGTTTCTCAAGGCGTATCCGGGCGCGGTCATCCTCGTTGCACACGACCGCTATTTCCTCGACGTCACCGTCACGCGCATCGCCGAGGTCGAGGCGGGCAAGGTCACGGACTTCTCCTGCAACTTCTCGAGGTACGAGGTGCAGAAGGCCGAGCGCCTCGAGCTCGCGCGGCATGCGTACGAGGTGCAGAAAGAGGAGATCGAGCGGACCGAGAACTTCATCCGCAAGTTCCGCTACCAGGCCTCGAAGGCGAAGCTCGTGCAGAGCCGGGTCAAACAGCTCGAGAAGGTCGAGCGGCTGGAGTTGCCGCCCGGCCTCGCGAAGCTCCACTTCCGGTTACCGCCCGCGCCACGGAGCGGCCGGTCCGTGCTCGAGGTGCGCGGCCTCACGAAGCAATACGGCGACCTCGTGGTCTACGACGGCATCGATCTCGCGATCGAGCGCGGCGAAAAGATCGCGCTCGTCGGGCCGAACGGGGCCGGCAAGACGACGCTCGTCAAGCTCCTCGCCGGTGTCGAGCCCGCGACGGCGGGCGAGCGGAAGATCGGCCACAACGTCGCACTCGGCTATTTCGCGCAGGATCAGTCGACGGAGCTCGACCCCACGAAGTCCGTGCTCGACGAGATGATGGCGGTCGCGCCCTACGATGTGGTGCCGCGGCTCCGGGAAATCCTCGGTGCGTTCCTCTTCTCGGGCGAGGCGGTGCACAAGCCGACCTCGGTCCTCTCCGGCGGCGAACGGAACCGCGTCGCGCTCGCGAAGCTCCTGCTCACGCCGATGAACTGCCTCCTCCTCGACGAGCCGACGAACCACCTCGACATCCACGCCAAGGACGTGCTCCTCGAGGCGCTCGCGAACTTCGAGGGGACGATCGTGCTCGTCTCGCACGATCGCTACATCCTCGACGTGCTGCCGACGTGCGTGATCGAGGTCGGGCGCGGCAAGGCGACGCGCTACATCGGGAACTACGAGGACTATCTGCGGAAGAAGGCCGCGGAGGACGCGCCCTCTGCGGCTCCGCCGCCCGCGAAGAAGGCGGCCGCGGCCCCGGCGGCGAAGCCCGCGCCGGCTGCGAAGCCCGCGGCACCGCGCGCGAAGAAGCGGCCGGATCTCGACCCCGCGCGCATCACCGACGAGATCGCGCGGTGCGAGGAAGAGCAGGCCGCGCTCAGCGCCGAGCTCTCGAAGCCCGACTTCTATCTCGAGTCACCCCGATCCGAACGGGTTGATCGCCCGCTACGGCGAGGTGAAGGCGCGGATCACCGCGCTCTACTCGAAGCTCGACGAAGCTCTCGCGAGCTCCGCGTAGCGATTTTTTCGCCGCCTCAGGAGGGCGCCGTCATGGCCAGAGTGAAAGACGTGGACCGCGCGGCCGTTTCGCCCGAAGTGGAGAAAGCCTTTCGCGGTCAGGAGAAAACCTGGGGCACCGTGCTCGCGCCGTACCCGGTCTATGCGCGCCGGCCGACGATCTTCCGCGCGGTGCAGGGCATGTGGGTCGGGCTCGCGCAGTCCGGTCTCGTCGATCGCGGCCTCGTCGCGCTCGTCAACCGCCGGGTCGCGTCGCTCAACGGCTGCGTCTTTTGACAAGACATCAACGCTGCCGTCGGCAGCGCCACCGGCATCTCGGACGAGAAGATCGCCGCGCTCGCAGACTACGCGACGAGCCCGCTCTTCACCGACGTCGAGAAGGTCACACTCGAATACGCCGACTCGATGACGATCACCGGTCGTGAGGTCCCCGACGAGCTCTTCGAGCGGCTGCGTGCGGTCTACGAAGAGGAGGCGATCGTCGAGCTGACGGCGACGATCGCGTGGGAGAACTGCTCGAGCAAGTTCAACCGCGCGATGCGGATCCCTTCGCAGGAGTTCTGGAAGCGGAAGTAGGGCCGCGCTACAGGGATCCGAGTGCGGATCGCGACCTGGAACGTCAACTCGCTGCAGGCGCGGCTCGAGAAGGTGCTCTGGTGGCTCGAGCGTGCGCGGCCAGACGTGCTCCTCATGCAGGAGACCAAGCTCGCCGACGCGGACGCGCCGGTCGCGGCGTTTCGCGACGCCGGCTACGCGCTCGCGCACCACGGCGAAGGGCGCTGGAACGGCGTCGCCATCGCGAGCCGCGGCGAAATCGACCGACGTCGTCACGAACTTCGGTCGCCCGCTCGCGCCCGTGAAGACCCCGGACGTCGGCCGACGACGAGCCGCTCGCCGAGGCGCGGATGATCGCGGTTGCGACGGGCGGCGTCCGCGTCGTCTGCATCTATGCGCCGAACGGACGGAGCGTCGGCTCGCCGTTCTACGCAGCGAAGCTCGCCTGGTTCGACCGCCTCGCCCGCTGGCTCGCCGAGGCCGCGAACCCCGACGAGCCGCTCGTCATCGGCGGCGACTTCAACGTCGCGCCCGAGGACGCCGACGTGTGGGATCCGCGCGCCTGCCACGGCGGCACGCACGTCTCGCCGCCGGAACGTGAAGCGTTCGAGAAGCTCCGTCGCTGGGGCCTCGTCGATCGTCTATCGCGAGCACCATCCCGAGCCGGGCCGCTACACCTGGTGGGACTATCGCGCCGGAAACTTCCACAAGAACTTCGGCATGCGCATCGATCACTTGCTGGGTACGACCGGAATCGCCGAGCGCATCGTCTGGGCGGAGATCGATCGCGAGGCGCGCAAGGGCAAGCCGCTTCCCTCCGATCACGCTCCGCTCGTGAGTCGACCTCGACGAGGCGGGCCGAGCCTTCGACGCGGGTTGGGCCTCGGCCGACGGCCGAATCGCCGCGCGGCTCGGAAAGCGCTGATGGCCAGAACGGACGCAAAGGCCGATTTTCCGATCGAGCCGCCGATCGAGCCGATGCTCGCGAAGCTCGCGACCGAGCTGCCCGCGGGCGACGGCTGGCTCTTCGAGCCCAAGTGGGACGGCTTTCGCGCGATCGTCTTTCGCGACGGCGACCGCTTCTACATCCAGAGCCGCGACTTCGAAGCCGCTCGACCGCTACTTCCCGGAGCTCGCGGAGGCGTTCCGCGCGAGCATCTGCCCGCCCGCTGCGTCGTCGACGGCGAGATCGTGATCGCGACCGAGCACGGCCTCGACTTCGACGCGCTGCAGCTGCGCCTCCATCCCGCCGCTTCGCGGGTCGCGAAGCTCGCCGCGGAGACGCCCGTCGTCGTTCGTCGCGTTCGACCTGCTCGCCGACGGCGACGACGACCTGCGCGCGCTGCCGCAGGCCGAGCGGCGCGCGCGGCTCGAGCAGCGCGCTCGCGCAGACGCGGCGGGCCGCGTGCACCTCACGCCCTGCAGCCGCGATCGCGGCGCTCGCCGGCGAGTGGTTCCATCGCTTCGAGGGCGCCGGGCTCGACGGCGTGATCGCCAAGCACGAGCGCACGACCTACCAGCCCGGCAAGCGCGCGATGGTGAAGGTGAAGCACGTGCGCACCGCGGACTGCGTCGTCGCGGGCTTTCGCTGGCACAAGCACGGCCCGGGCAACGCACGTCGGCTCGCTGCTCCTCGGCCTCTACGACGACGCGGGCGCGCTGCACCACGTCGGCGTGACGTCGTCGTTCACGATGGAGGCGCGGCGCCAGCTCGCCGCCGAGCTCGAGCCGCTCCGGAAGGACGCGCTCGCGGCGCATCCGTGGCGCGAGTGGGCGAGCGTCGACCGACGGCGCGGTCCGCATGCCGGGCGCGCAGAGCCGCTGGAGCGCCGGCAAGGATCTCTCGTGGGAGCCGCTCCGCATCGAGCGCGTCTGCGAGGTGAAGTACGACCACCTGCAGGGCGATCGCTTCCGGCACGCCGCGATCTTCCTGCGCTGGCGTCCCGACAAGCCGCCCGGCGGACTGCCGCTACGACCAGCTCGAGGTCACTCCGCCCGCCGAGCTCGCCGAGATCTTCCGGACGGTCGGACTTCTCGAGCCGCGCCCACGGATCGTAGTCGGGATCGAGCGGCTCCTGCTCCGGCCGGAGCGCCTCGGGCACGTGCTCGAGGTTCACGCGCACGCGCGTCCAGGTCGACGAGCGCCCGCGCATCGCGTCGACCAGCACGTCGGCGGGCTGCGAGATGCGCGGCGGCGTCGCGGATGGCGCGCCTTCCAGCGCTCGAGCCCGGCGAGCGCGTCGTCCTTCTTCGCGGCGCGGCCGATCTCGATGAGCGGCTTCGTCGGGCGCACGCCGGCCGCTGCGGCTTCGGCCGTTCTTCGCGCCGCGACGGCTGCGACGCGCGGCGGCTCGCCGGCCTGCTTCGCGTAGTGCGGCGGCCAGGGCGCATCGCCGAGCCCTTCCGCCTCCTGCCGCGCCGACAGCTCGAGCAGCGCGTCGAGCGAGCCGGGCATGCTCGTCGATCCCCGCGTGCCGGTCGCCGATCGTCGGCGAAGCGCGCGGGCATCGTGCGCAGCGTGAAGTCCTCGGGCGCGCACGTCGAAGAGCTCGTCCCACGTGACGGGCGCGGAGACGCGCGCGTCGGGCTTCGGGCGCACCGAGTACGCGCCGGCGACGGTGCGGTCCTTGGCGTTCTGGTTGTAGTCGAGGAAGACGCCGTGGCGCTCCTCCTTCCACCACTTGCTGGTGGCGAGCGTCGGGCGCGCGCCGCTCGACCTCGCGCGCGAGCGCGAGCGCGGCGCGCCGCACCTCGGTGAACGACCAGCGCGCGATGGATGCGCACGTTCACGTGGATGCCGCGCGAGCCCGAGGTCTTCGGCCAGCCGACGAGGCCGAAGTCGGCGAGCACCTCGCGGACGACGCGCGCGACGTCCTGGAGCTGCGACCACTCGATGCCGGGCATCGGATCGAGGTCGACGCGCAGCTCGTCGGGATGCTCGAGGTCCTCGGCGCGCACCGGGATGCGGGATGCAGCTCGAGGCAGCCGAGGTTCGCCATCCAGGCCAGCGCCGCCGCGTCGCGCGGCACGACCTCCTCGGCTTCGCGGCCGGACGGGAAGCGCAGCGCGACGACCTCGATCCAGTCGGGCCGCGAGGCGGGCGCGCGCTTCTGGTAGAAGAACTCGCCGTGGATGCCGTCGGCGTAGCGGACGAGCACGTTCGGCCGCCCGCCCGCGCCGCGCAGCGCGCCGTCGGCGACGGCCAGGTAGTAGCGGACGACGTCGAGCTTGGTGATGCCCGCCTCGGGGAAGTAGACCTTGCTCGGGTTCGAGACCGCGACCTCGCGGCCGGCGACGTCGAGCACGACCCGTTCGCCCTTGCTCGCCATGGAGTAACGCCCCGACCATCCGTCCTAGCGGCCGGCCGCCTCTTCGGCTAGGACTCTCGGCGTTCCCGACATCCAGCTGAAGGAGAGCGCTCATGATCTGGGTCACGATCGTCGCGGCCGCTTTGTTCTTCGCGCGACCGGCGGCGGCGGAGGAGCTTCCGGAATTCCGTTACCGCGCGACTCGCTGCGAGAATTCCTACTATTTCGTGCCGACGACGGCCGCCCGCGCTCGCGGTGCCGGCGTGCCGAAGCGGTTCGCGATTCTCGGTGAGCCCGCGGGAATCGCGATCGTCGGCGTCATGGTCGTCAGCTGCGACGTGTCGTTGAACGGAGGTCCCAAGGAGCGGACGAACTGGAGCGAAGTCGGTGTGTTGATTGCACCGCCGACGGGCCTCAACCTCGAGTCGGTCACGTTCGACCTCTATCGCCTCTGGCACGTGACCGATCGAGAGGAATGGCTGCAGCTGAACGAAGCTTGGGACATCCCGACCAGCGAGGCCGCGGTCGATACTTCGTACAAGCCGGGCCTGTTGATCGCGACTTCGAGCGGCTACGTGGATCACGAGGACGGTGCGTACAGTCACCACGGGATCTTCGAAGGCATCGTGCACCCGGGCTTGCCCGGAGTGGTGAGCTGGTGGACGCTCGGCGAGCACGGGCTCACTCGCTTCGATCAGCAGTTCACGAACGACACCGAGCAATGCGGCATCGGCAAGGTGAAGGCCGAAGGACGCATGGCCGCGTTGATCGGCAAGCACGGCCTGGGCATCCACGGCTGCGTGGTCTTCGCGGATCTCATCGGGCGCGCGCGCGTCGCCGAGCAGCCGTAGCCGGCGCGCGTCAGTGAAAATCGTGTGACGCGGGCGTGGTGCCCGCGAGCGGGATCGCCTCGAAGCGCTCGCCGCGCACGTGGATCACGCCGTCGACGTTCTGCACCGGACCTTCGACGAGGAGGAGGGGAGAGGCGTGGAGCAGCGCGCGGTGCTCCTCGAATCGATCCGGCATGACGATCGCGTTCGAGACGCCGGTCTCGTCCTCGAGCGTGAGGAAGAGGAGGCCTTTCGCCGTGCCCGGCCGCTGGCGGACGATCACGTGCCCGGCGATGCGCACTCGCTGGCCGCTCGTCACGCCCCGGAGCTCCATGGCGCTCCGGACGCCGCGCGCGCGAAGCTCCTCGCGGAGATGGCGCATCACGTGCGGGCCGACGGTCATGCCGCTCGCCGAGTAGTCCGCGAGCGTGCGCTCGAGGTCGTTCATCTCGGGGAGGGGCGCCTTGCCGCCGCGCTTCGTTTCCACGCGCGCGAGGAGGCTCTGCGGATCGCGCTCGAGCGCCGCGGCCTGCCAGAGCGCCTCGCGGCGCGTGTGCCCGAACGGCGCGAACGCGCCGAGGTGGGCGAGCCGGTCGAGCTCGTCCGCGCGAAGCGCGGTCCGCCGCGCGAAATCCGCGAGCGACAGGAACGGACCGTTCCCGCGCTCTTCCTCGATCCGCTTGCCGGCCGCCTCGCGAAGCCCGTGCACGTAACGGAAGCCGAGCCGCACGCAGAGAGTCTCGTGGCGTTCCAAGGTGCAGAGCCAGCCCGATCGCGCCGCATCGACCGGCAGCACGCGCACGCCGTGGCGCTGCGCATCCTTCACGAGCGTCGCGGGATGATAGAACCCCATCGGCCACTGATTGAGGAGCGCGCAGAGAAACGCAGCAGCGTGATGCACCTTGAGATAGGCGGAGGCGTATGCGAGCAGGGCGAAGCTCGCGCTGTGGGAATTGTGGACGACGAAGTCGTTGGCAAGAAAGTTATGATCGCCTTCGATCTCGAGGTCGTAGGTCTCGCGCTCGCCGGCGGGCTCGATCGTCGTCACGCGATCCCAGTCGACTCTCATTCCCTCTCCCCTTGGGGAGAGAGCTAGGGTGAGGGGGAGGTCGTCGCGGTGTCTCCCCCTCACCCGACCTGCGGTCGACCTCTCCCCAAAGGGAGAGGTGGGGACGACGGCGAGCGGAACGCCTTTCCGAAGTGCGCCAAGCGCTTGCCAGCCGGTCGGCGTCAGGAACGGATGCTCGGCTGTCGCCGTGATTTCTTTTCCACCCGAGCTCTGTAGTCGATAGACCGTCTTTCGGCCGCTACACATCGCTCGCAGCACTCGCCGGCGACGCAGCTGCAAGTCTTCTCCGCACGCGAGTGTCGTCTCGAGCGAAGCTCGTCCCTTCGCGACGTCCTCGATGGTCACCCATCGCCCGCTGTCGGCGTCGATCACTCGAGTCTCACCGACGACGCATTCCGGGAAGCCATAGAGCGCAAACGAGGTGATGCTCTTCACGAGCGTCTCCTGCGTCTCGCCGGTGATGCCGTTCGCGGTCATGCCGGCGCGGAGCTTCTTCTCGATGCCGCCCATGCGCTGCGCGGAGCGCTTGAAGCCGAGGGCGCGCCGGAGCTCCTCGGCTTCGCCCGGCGTGAAGCTCGCGACGGCCATCGCCATGCGGAGGAGCTGCTCCTGGAAGAGCGGCACGCCGAGCGTCCGCGCGAGGATCGGCTCGAGCGCGGGATGGAGGTACGTGACGGGCTCCCGGCCGGCTCGACGCGACAGGTACGGATGGACCATCTGCCCGACGATCGGCCCGGGGCGGATGATCGCGACCTCGACGACGAGATCGTAGAACTGCGTCGGCTTCATGCGCGGCAGCGTCGCCATCTGCGCGCGGCTCTCGACCTGGAAGACGCCGACCGTGTCGGCGCGCTGGAGCGCGGCGTAGACCGCGGGATCGTTCGCCGGCAGCGCCGCGAGATCGAGCTCATGTCCCTCATGCTCGCGGACGAGCGGAATCGCCTCCTCGAGCACGGCCATCATGCCGAGGCCGAGGAGATCGACCTTGATGATGCCGAGGTCCGCGCAATCGTCCTTGTCCCACTCGACGACGACGCGGCCGGGCATGCGCGCGGGCTCGAGTGGCACCACCTCGTCGAGCCGTCCCGCGGCGATCACCATGCCGCCCGAGTGCTGGCCGAGGTGCCGCGGCAAGCCTTCGATCTGCCCCGCGAGCTCGACGAGCCAGCGGACGCGTGGCGCGTCGGGATCGAGCCCGGCGCGCTTCACCTGCGGCGCCAGCCGGTCGAACTGGTCGACGTAGCCGTACGAGCGGAGGCACTTCGAGAGCTTGTCGATCTCGCTCTCGGCGAAGCCGAGCGCCTTGCCGATCTCGCGCGCCGCGCTCCGCGAGCGATAGGTGATCACGTTCGCGGTCATCGCCGCGCCGTGCTTGCCGTAGCGGTCGTAGACGTACTGGATCACGCGCTCGCGCCGGTCGCCGCTCGGGAGATCGATGTCGATGTCCGGCCATTCGCCGCGCTCCTCGGAGAGGAAGCGCTCGAAGAGGAGATCCATGCCGACCGCGTCGACCGCGGTGATGCCGAGACAGAAGCAGACCGCGCTGTTCGCCGCCGAGCCGCGCCCTTGCACGAGGATGCCCTCGCGCCGGCAGAACTCGACGATGTCCCAGACGATCAGGAAGTACCCGGCGAGCGAGAGCTTCGCGATGATCGCGAGCTCGTGCTCGAGCTGCCGCTCGACCTTGTCGGTCATCGGCCGGTAGCGGCGCCGCGCACCGGCGAAGGCGAGCTCGCGGAGGTAGGCGTCCGCCGAGACGCCGTCCGGCAGCGGATAATCCGGGAAACGATAGCCGAGATCGGCGAGCGTGAACTCACAGCGCTCGGCGACCGCGCGCGTCGCGCGCACGGCGCCGGGCCGGTCGCGGAAGAGCTGTTCGATCGCGCGCGCAGGCTTCAGATGCCGCTCGGCGTTCGCGAGCAGCACCCGTCCGGCGCGGTCGAGCGTCGTCTTCTCGCGAATGCAGGTGAGCGCGTCGAGAAGCGCCCGGCGCTCCCGCGTCGCGTGCCGGACGTCGTTCGTGACGAGGAGCGGGATCCGCTCGGCCTCCGCGAGCGCGGCGAGGAACCGGTTCCGCCGCTCTTCGCCGGCGTCGAGATGGCGCTGCAAGTCGACGTAGAGACGATCCGCGAAGACTCTTCGTAGCCGTGTCACGACCTCGCGCGCGGCATTCTCGTCGCGCGCCGCCGCGGCCTGGGCGAACGGTCCCTCGTCGCCCCCGGCGAGCGCGAAAAGCCCTTCGGCATGAGGCTCGAGGTCGCTCCACTCGACCCGTGCCTCGCCCTTCGCGGCGCGGAGCTTCGCCCGGGTGAGGAGGCGACAGAGATTCCGGTAGCCGGCGCGGCTCTCGACGAGGACGTAGAGAGAGGAGCCGTCGCTCATCGCGAGGTCCGCGCCGACGATCGCGCGAACCCCCGCCTGTTTCGCCGCCTGAAAGAAGCGCGGCGCGCCGTAGAGGCCGTTCCGGTCGCCGAGCGCGAGCGCCCCGTGACCGAGCCGCGCCGCCTCGTCGACGAGATCCTCGGGATTGGAAGCGCCGCGTAGAAAGCTGAACGAGCTTCGCGCGCGAAGCTCGACGTAGTCAGGGACGACGTAGTCAGGGACGCTGCTTCCAAACGTCTCACTCACTGACGCACCGCTTCTGATGCGTTGCGTTTGAAGGTGAGACGATCGGAAGCAGCGTCCCCATCAGTCGTACGTTCCCACCGCGAACCAGCGGTTCGTCGCGTGCTCGCGGTACACGCGATAGAGGCCGCCGTCGCTGAGCTCGAGATCGTAGTCGTCGCGCGCGAGCCGCTCGCCCCACCATTCTCCGGTCGTGCGCCACGGGCCGGCGCAGCCCACCACGCGCCCCTGGATCGGCGTCTCGATGCGTTCAGAGCGCACGAAGTCGGGGCGGCCGCGATCGCAGACGACCTCGATCGCGAGCGGCGGCCGGAACGAACGGAGCGCGAGCACGCTCGCATGAGAGGAAAATACTTCGTAAGTATTTTCCGGCGGCGCGAACGCTTCGACGGCGAACGCTTCGGCGCGATGCGAGTCGACCGTCGCCGCCCGCCCGACGCGCTCGACTCCCGCGATCGCGGCGAGGCGCGCGAGCGTCGTCGCGAGCTCCTCGGGAATCGGCCCCGGCGGGCGGAAGAGGTCGAGCTCGAAGGGACGCAGCCGCTCGGCCACCGCCGAGAGCCGGAAGCCCTCGATCGGCGCGCTCGGCGGATGCGTCTCGAAGCTCGTGCGGACGAGCACGAGCAGTGACTTCACCTCGTTCGTCGGCGCGGCGATCGCGATCCGTCGTTGCTCGAATCCTCGATTCGCCAAACGTAGCGCGAGCTCGAGATCGCCCGCGCGATAGCTCCGGAGCTCGAGCCGCGCCGTCAGACGCTCGAGCGCCGCGCGCAGGAGGAACGAGAGAGGCTCGAAGGTGTCGATCGGCCACTCGCAGTCGACCGTTTCTTCGAAGCGAAGCGGGGGGTGCCTGGGGACGAGCGGCTCGTCGTCCTCGCCGCGCGCGAGCCGGGCGAGGCGGAGCGCGCCTTCGCCGAGGCGCGTCGCCACCGCTTCGGGCGGCAGCGCCGCGAGCGCGCCGAGCGTGACGATGCCCCAGCGCGCGAGCGCCGCCGCGACGTCCACCGGAGGCTCGAGAAACGAGATCGGCAACGGCGCAAGGAGCTCCGCCTCGGCGCCGGCGGGCACCACGCCGAGCCCACCACGCGCGGCGAGATGTGCGACGGCGCGGCTCGAGCCGATGCCGACATCCACTCCGGGCAGGCCGACCCGCCGGCAGCGCGCGGCGAGCAGCGTCGCGAGATGCGTCTCGTCTCCGCAGAGCGTCTCGAGGCCGTCGGCGTCGAGCCAGACCGTGCCGTCAACGCGGTTCTCGACGCGCGGCGAGAACGACGCCGCGACGTCACCGAGTGCTTCGGACGCAGCGGCAAGCCGCTCGCCGCTGCCGACCCGGACCTCGAGATCGGCGACGATCGTCCGTGCCTGTGCGAGCGAGAGACTGGGCCGAACACCCGCGCGCCGTGCCTCGGGGGACGCCGCGAGGATCGGCGCCGCCGGATCCGTGCGATCGACGACGACGACCGCGCGCCCGGCGAGATCGGGCTCCGCGCGGAGGAGCGCCGCGAGCGGAAAATCGGCCACGTACAGACAAGCAATGCGAGCCAAGCTTCATCCTTCGAGGAACTGCAGGCGCTCGCGCGCGCCGGGCGCGCCGTGCCGGGTACGGACGAGCTCAGCACGAGCTTCGATGCCGTCGAGAAGCGTGACGCCCCCCAAACTCGATGAATTGCGCGACCAAAGCGGCCTCCGCTCGCGGAGTGTGAGACAGACGTCGGCCGCGCCGCCGCTCAGCCGATCGCGAGCGAGGAGGAGGAAGATCGCCCGCGAGCTCGCCGCACGGAGACGGAGACGCGACCATACGGTAGCCAGACGAGCGCGCGTCGCCGAGGGAACCCCGTCGGCGAGGTCGAGGACGACGACTCCGAAGCCGCGGGTCGTGAGGAGCACCTCGCAGGCGCGGAGCGCCCCCACCGGATCCGGCGGACGCACCCAGAGGAGGCGGGCGAGATCGACCCCGGCCGCTTCGGCACGACGCGGATCGAAGCGATCGGCGGCGTCGACCAGCGCGGCGACCTCGGCCCGTCGGGTCGCGGCTGAAAGCAGCCGGTGAGCGAGAGATGTCCGTCCCGTCGAGGCTGCGCCGACGACCTCGGCGAGCTGGCCGCGGGCGAATCCCCCGCCGAGGAGGCCGTCGAGCGCCGGATCACCCGTGGCGAGACGGACGATTTCCGGCGCGGAGGGGAGAAACGGCAGCGAGGGGCGGAGCGAAGCGACGGCCACCCGCCGATCTTCGTTTTTTCTTCTCCTTCGGTCAAGTCGCCGTCGGCGAGGCTTGCAGACCGACGCGGGCCCGCCAGATCTCCACGAGGGACAGCGTCACCGCGAACGTCAGCGGTCCGAGGATCAAGCCGACGAAGCCGAAGACCGCGATGCCGCCGACCAGCGAAACGAACACGAGCGTCGTGTGCAGGCGAAGATCGCGGCCGACCAGCACCGGATAGAGGAGGTTGTCGATCAGCGAGACCACGCCCGCCCCCCAGCCGGCGAGGATGAGCGCGCGCACGTAGCTCCCGTCGATCAAGAGGAACAGCGTTGCCGGCGCCCACACCACGAACGTGCCGAGCATCGGAATCACCGCGCAGAATCCCATCGCCGTTCCCCAGACGAGCGGCGCGGGCAGGCCGAGCACGAGAAACATGAGACCGCCCAAGATGCCCTGGACCGCGGCGACGAGAAACGTGCCGCGCAGCGTCGCGTGCAGTGTGTCGGACACGCGCGCGAACATGATGTTCGTCTCCCAGTTCGTGAGCGGCACGAGCGAACGGACCGCGTGGAGCACATCATCCCCATCGCGGAAGAAATAGAAGAGAAAGAACAACGTGACGAAGAGCTGCGCGGCCGCCCAGAACGAGCCGCTGACGATGCCCGAGAGCCGCCCGACGACTTCGCCGACGAACGCCTTCACCTGGTCGCGAACGTTGACCTGGCGCTGGAGCCAGTGAAGCGCCGGCGCGCCCCGCGGGTGTCGCGTCGCGAGCTGTGTCCAGCGCTCGGCGTCCTCGGCATCCGGGAGCTGATCGGCGTGAGCGCCGATCTCGATCGCCACCGCGCGCGCGATGATGATCGTCGGCGCGATGAGCACCGTGGCGACGATCGCGACGGAGAGGATCGACGCGAGGGCTTTCGAGGGGAGGAGGCCGGCGAGCAGGCGGTAGAGAGGCCTCGTCACCACCGCGAGCGCCAGCGCCCAGGCCGCCGGCGCGAGGAACGGCAGGCTCACCTGGTACGTGATCCACGCCGCGATTGCGGTGATCGCGATCAGCGCCCAGAGCGAGATCCGCGCGCGCGAAAGGCGCGGGCGATCGTCGGAGGGCTCGATGCGGCGGGGGCCGGTAGCGGCGAGGCGCACGTCCATCAGAGGAGAAAGTAACCCCGACGACAAAAACGGTGGCGACCGCCGACACTCACTGGGAGCCCGGAGGTTTGAAAGCTCAGGTGATTCGCTGAGATGGTTTGCATCGGAGACGCACCGAGCCGTTGCAAGCGAAACGTCGAAGGCGGGCACCAATAGCGAGTAGCTCCGTCAGGAACGATGTTTGTTCCTGACGGAGCGAAAGCTACGCCGCGCGCGAGCGGTGCGCCGCGAGCGAATGCATGTCGCGGAAGAGCGCGAGCACGTCGACCGGCGTGTCGTACGGCTCACCGCGAAGCTCGCGGTACGCGCGCTCGACGTTGAAGACGAGCCGCTCCGGTTCGGTCCAACCGGCATAGGGGCCGAGATCGATCGACTTCGCCGCCTCGAGCGCCGAAAGTCCCGCGTCGAATGCGCGCTTCGCTTCGCCGCGCACGTAGACGAGGTAGTCCTTCATCTCGCGCGGCCCCTCGACGCCACAGATCGGCCCGTGCCCCGGCACGACCACGTCCGGTTGGAGTGCGACGATCGTGTCGAGCGTGGCCTCCCATTGGGCGTACGTGCCGTCCCAGCCGATCGGCGTGCAGCGACGGAAGAGGACGTCGCCGGTGAAGATGATGCGTTGCTCGGGGAGATGGAGGATCAGATCGCCCGACGTGTGCGCCGGGCCGACGTAGAGGAGTAGGGCGGGGATCCCGTCGAGATCGAGCTCCAACCTGTCGTCGACGATCGTGGTCGGCGGCGTCGGCACCACGCCCGTGAAATCCCACTCCGCGAGCTTCCGCGCGACGCTGGCGAGCGCGGCATCGTCGCTCGCGCTTGCGTTCCGGAGCGCCTGCAGCATCTCGGGGCTCTCCCGGCCGAACGTCTCGACGCAACGGCGGTGGCCGATGATCTCCGCGTCGGGGAAGAGCTGGTTTCCCCAACAATGGTCGCCGTTGTTGTGGGTATTGACGACTCGGCGCGCCGGCGAGTCCAGCACGCTCGCGTAGGCCGCGATCAGCTCGCGCGTGTGCGGCAAGTCCCAGAACGTGTCGAGCACGAGCCCGCCGGCGCGCGCGACGAGACCGGAGTTGCTGTAGCCGAGCCCGCGGTCCTCCTGCAGGCACGCGTAGACGTCACGGGCGATCTCGCGAAGCTCCATAAGCCGTCGCTACCACGCGGTGGTTGCGCGCGGCCACCCGTTGCAGCGCTGCGGGAAAAATGGAACCTAGGGCGACTCTGATCCCCGGTAGCTCAGTCGGTAGAGCGTCCGGCTGTTAACCGGATGGTCGCTGGTTCGAGTCCGGCCCGGGGAGCTGGAAGATCGCGGGGTTGGCAGATGCCAACCCCGCGAAAATCCCCGGCGGACTCTCTTCACAAGAGTAAAGCGGCGGCGATCAAGCGCGCTCGCGAGCTCGGCGAAGGAGCAGCACCCGTCATTTCTTCTTTGGCTTCGGCGTCGGCGGTGGCTTCTGGGATGGCTTCAGTGCCTTTTCGAGGGGAATCTCTTCCCCGTTCGCATCCACGTAGTGGACGTCGAAGGCGGCATCGGCGCCGTTGAAGAGCAGGCACTCGCGAGAGCAGATGGCCTGGTGTGCGTGACGACTGGGCAGGGAGGCGTAGGCGCCGGGCACGAAGTCGAGGGGCGGGCCGTCCTTCATCTCCACCCTCCCTTGCCCGCTGATGACCACCAAGGTCTCGTTCGCCGTGTGCCAGTGCCACGGGACTCGGCAGCCTGAAGCCAGCTTCAGCAGCACCCACGCTGGCTCCGAGCGCGGATTGCCGCGAAGAATCGCCGCAGTCGCACAGCTCGGCATGTCGGGGACCGGCGTGAACTTCAATGAATATGGGTTCAAGGTGACCATCTGCTGCGGCTGCGCCTTCGTGTCCTCGGCGTGGGTCGGTGTCGACTCACCCACGATGGCCACGACCGCGAGCAGGATGAGCAGTGCGCGCATTCGCTTCGACCGGATGGTCATGTCGGTCCCCTCCAAGGGTTCTCACGTGCTGCTCGGCGCGCGAGAATGCGCGGCAGGCTGATCAACCGACCGTAGCCTCTGGGTAGGCCGCTGCCAATGCGGCTGTGCGGGAATTCGCTAGACTGAAACGATGGGACGGACACCCCACACACCGAGCCCGGCTCGCGTCGCATTTCTCGCTTGGAGCGCGGCGCTCGGGACGTTGGCCGTCCTGGCCGCCGTGCACGGCGAGCTCGATCTGCGACGGCTCGGGGTACTGTCGGCCGCGTGGTATGCCGTCGCCACGATCGGGGTCTTCTTCCCCTGGCTCGAGATGTACGGCCCGATCGTCCTCCGCGGTCCGGCCGGCCGGCGCTCGGTGGCCTTGACGTTCGACGACGGCCCGCACCCGGTGACGACGCGCCGGATTCTCGCGGCGCTCGCCGCGACCCGCCATCGCGCGACGTTCTTCGTGCTGGGCACGAAGGCGCGTCTTCATCCGGAGGTGGTTCGGGAGATTCATGCGGCCGGCCACACGCTCGGGGTGCATGGCGATCGTCACGACCGGCTGCACTCCTTCCGCATGCCGTGGCGCGTGCGCGACGAGCTCCTCCAGGCAGCGCGGGCGGTCGAGGACGCGACGGGCGTCCGTCCCCGCTTCTTCCGTCCGCCGCTCGGCCACACGAGCCTGACCACCACCCGGGGCGCGCGTCATGCGGGGATGACCATCGTCGGCTGGTCCGCCCGAGGCTTCGACGGCATGCGGAGTCGAACGCCGGAGGCCGTCGTTGCGCGCGTCGCGCGCAGCGTGACCGACGGCGCCATCGTGATGCTCCATGACGCCTCCGAGCACGACGACTTCGAGCCGGCGTCGGTGCGGGCGCTCCCGGAGCTCCTCCGCCTGCTCGACGATCGTGAGTGGACGAGTGTGGGGCTGGATACGCTCCTGGAGTAGCCCGCACCCGCCGCGCAGCGCCCGCCGCGGTCAGTAGACGCCGGGAATCAGCCGGTGCGTGCGCCGGCGGTACGCTTCGTAGACCTGCCCGAAGCGCGAGCCGAGCAGCTGCTCCTCGCGCTGGACGCGGAGGATCACCACCGGCAGCCAGAGGCCGAGCGTGACCATCAGCGCGAGCCAGCTCTCGAGCATAGTCGCCGTACCGATCGCGACCAGCAGCAGGGCCGCGTAACTCGGATGTCGGATCGTGCGGAACGGGCCCGAATCGACGAGCCGGTGCTCCGGGCGTAGATCGAGGCGAACGAGAAACTCTTTGCCCATGGTGCGCGCGGTCCACTGCCGCAGCATCACGCCGAGCAGGATCAACGTGAAGCCGGCGGCGAGCTCGGGACCGTTGCCGTCGACGGGCAAGGCTTCGGGTCGGCCCCGACGCGACCATGCCGCGGCGACGAGAACGAGCGCGAAGCTCGCCGACATCCAGAAGTCCGTCGAGTCGCGCTCACCGACCTGCACCTCGGCAAATCCGCGCCGGGTGAGATCGAAGAACGTCCAGCCACCGATCAATGCCAGCGGCAGGGTGTCGAAGCGCTCCGGACCTCCGGCGACGAGGATGGCGAAGGTGACGACGATACCGGCGACGATCGACCGTACCAAGGCAACCTCGTCAGGCGACCACGGGGTCGAGAGCCGCGGGATCGACGGGATTCGTTCGCATGAGGTCTGCGGGCAGGATACGACGGTCTATGATCATCCTACTCGGAATCAGCATGATCCTGCTCGCGGGTTGTGCCACCACCGATCACCATCTCATCCATCCCACCCAAGCGGCTCCGGAGGTCGTCGTCTGGTCGGACGACCTCACCCGCGATGATCTCAAGGTGCACCTCGAGGGGGCGCGTCCGCCTGGTCCAGGACCGTTCCCCACCGTCATCGTTCATCCGGAGGAGGAGGAGACGGCCGAGGCCATGCGCGGCGTGATCTGGGATCTCGCAGCCCGCGGATACCTCGCGATCGCCGCGGACTACTACCGTCGGATCGATGGCGAATTTCAACGGAACATGTTCGCCTGGCGGTCGAGCGGCGACATCACGCTGATCATCGATGCGGCGGTCAAATTCCCGGAGGTCGATCAGAACCGGATCGCGGCGATCGGCTTCTCGGAGGGCGCTTGCGTCAGCTTGCTCATGGCCGCGCATGATCCCGATCGCATCAAGGCGGTCGTGTCCTACTACCCGATCACCGACTTCCCGCACTGGTTTGCGGGCGAGCGCTCCGGCTTCTCTCCGCGGATCATCTTCGCCCTGGGCAAGTGGATGATGCGGGACGAGGCCGGGGCGGAGAACGAGGAAGAGTTCCAGAAGATGCTGCGGCTCGCATCGCCCATGTACATGGCCGAGTACATCCGCGCCCCCGTCCTCTTCGTGCACGGAGAAGACGATACGCTGCTCCCGCTGGAGGAGTCGACCCGCATGGCCGAGCGTCTGAAAGCCCAGGGCACCACCACGGAGGTGTTGGCCGTGCCGGGCGCAGGGCGCTTCTTCAACTTCCGTCAGCCGGAGCAGGCGACGCAAGCCTGGGAGGCCACTCTCGCGTGGCTGGATCGGTATCTTCGCCCGACGCCGCGGACAAATTTTGAAGGACAACCCTGAGCGCCTTCACCTTCCTCCGGGGGTTAGGCGGCTTCGCTTCGGGGAACGGTGACAAAGGTAGGAGCGTGATGCCGTTCGCGCCAGGTCTGGAGTGACGACTGCGCCCGGCCACTGTCGAGCCCAAACGTCTCGCAGCCGTGAATAGCTCTGCGGCCGGCGGCGTGGGATGGCGTTGCTGCATCGGTGTGAATCTCTTGGGGCTCATTCGTCTTCGATGCTCAGAACGAAGCGCGGAAGTGACCAGGGAGTAAATAGGGGGAATACCTTAAGGGAGTTCCCGGGATCCCACAGTTGGAATCGCACCCGACCGTGGGATCGGTCGTCGTTCGGTCATTCACATGCCGCCATCTGCAACCCTTGGTAGAGCGCAGCGAGCTGCTTTTGTGCGGGCTCTGTGCGGGCTCATCGCTTCACGATGCGGGATAGGCGGGCGACGTATAGATCGACGCGCCGAAGGATTTCGCGCTGGTCGCGCTCGTCGCTCATATCGTAGCGGCTCGAACCCTCTGCGCGATTGTCGCGTTAGATCTACATGGAAAGAATGATCACCTTCTCGTCGCTGCTGCTGGTGGTAGCGATGGGCTGTGGCGGAGGCGGAGGTGGCGGCCACGGTGACGGCGACGTCGAGGTCGCGGAACGGGCTCTCGCCCGGTTGCCGCAGTTTACTTACCAGGGGTCATTCAAGATCCCGCCGGGGAGCACGCGTGAGCCGAAGTGCAATCAACAGGCGTACTCCTTCGGCACGATCGCCTATCGGGCGGCCGACAATTCGATCTTTGTCACGTCGCACGGGCAGGATCCGACGTGTGTCGGGCTCTTCGCCGTGCCGGAAAGTCTCATCGGAACACCAACGGCGGCAGTGATCGAACGTGTCTGGGCGCGCATCCCGAAGATCAACACGACGAGGCAAACGCGGATTCACGGCCTCCTCTGGGACGGGCCGAGCGATCGACTCTGCTGGACGCAGACCATCTGGTACAACGTGAGCAACCAGGACGCACAAGACGCCGGATGCGTCGATCACGGCGCGGTCAACGTCTCGGGGCCATGGGAAGTCGGTTCGAATAACAAGATCTCTGGCCCGATCGCGGACGCAGGCGACGGTAAGGCGCTGATCGGTCTTACGGGTGTACCGGGCGCCGGTTCGAGCAACTTCGGTCCTGCGGTGTACGAGCTCGATCTCGCGTCTCCGACCAACGTGCTCCCGTTGATGGAGCACACCGCGACGCTGCGCGAGAAGATGGCGGACGGGCGGGACTGGCTGACGTCGCTCCCAGCTTTCGGGTCGGCGATCATCGACGATACGCTCGTCTGGTCCGTCGAGGAGGGTGAGCGAGAGTTCTACGGAAGCCCGGCGGACTTCGAGGCGCTCTACGGCTTCGCACCGCGATCAACCGGTAAGGGGTACCACCACGACCCCTACTCATCGTGGCTCTATCTGTACGACCGCGCCGATCTCGAAGCGGTGCGCGCGGGCCAGCTCGCACCCACAGACGTCCACCCCTACGCGTACCGCGAGCTGACCGAGCCTTCCGCCGAGACGGCAGGCCTGGGCGGCATGACCGTCGACACTGCGGGTCGCCGACTCTTGCTTGCGAGCCAGCGGAAAAATCTCGGCGTAACGATCTACGTCTACGGGTACTGATCCGCCGGGACCATCATCGGCAGATAGAGCGCGTTCGCCCCCTCTTGCACTCGATGCGCGTCCCGCCGTCGTCGGTCGGCGTCATCGTCGTGTTCGATTTGCATGGGAGGCGCATTAAGCTTGCTTGGCGCGCGCCTCGGCGCATGGTGGAGCACGGATGGAAAAAATCATCACCTTCCCATCGTTGCTGCTGGTGGTCGGTATCGGCTGTGGCGGAGGTGGAGGTGGCGGCGACGGCGCGGAACGGGCTCTCGCCCGGACGCCGCAGTTTACTTACCAGGGGTCATTCAAGATCCCGCCGGGCAGCACGCAGGAGCCGAAGTGCAATCAACAGGCGTACTCCTTCGGCACGATCGCGTATCGGGCGGCCGACAATTCGATCTTTGTCACGTCGCACGGGCAGGATCCGACGTGTGTCGGGCTCTTCGCCGTGCCGGAAAGTCTCGTAGGAGAACCGACGGCGGTAGTCATCGAGCGCGTCTGGGCGCGCATCCCGAAGATCAACACGACGAGACAAACGCGGATTCACGGCCTCCTCTGGGACGGGCCGAGCGATCGACTCTGCTGGACGCAGACCATCTGGTACAACGTGAGCAACCAGGACGCACAAGACGCCGGATGCGTCGATCACGGCGCGGTCAACGTCTCGGGGCCATGGGAAGTCGGTTCGAACAACAAGATCTCTGGCCCGATCGCGGACGCAGGCGACGGCAAGGCGCTGATCGGTCTTACGGGTGTACCGGGCGCCGGTTCGAGCAACTTCGGTCCTGCGGCGTACGAGCTCGATCTCGCGTCTCCGACGAACGTGCTCCCGTTGATGGAGCACACCGCGACGCTGCGCGAGAAGATGGCGGACGGCCGGGACTGGCTGACGTCGCTCCCAGCTTTCGGGTCGGCGATCATCGACGATACGCTCGTCTGGTCCGTCGAGGAGGGTGAGCGAGAGTTCTACGGAAACCCGGCCGACTTCGAAGCGCTCTACGGCTTCGCACCGCGATCAGCCGCGAGGGGCTACCACCACGACCCCTACTCATCGTGGCTCTATCTGTACGACCGCGCCGATCTCGAAGCGGTGCGCGCGGGCCAGCTCGCACCCACAGACGTCCACCCCTACGCGTATCGCCAGCTGACGGAGCCTTCCGCCGAGACGGCAGGCCTGGGCGGCATGACCGTCGACACTGCGGGTCGCCGACTCTTGCTTGCGAGCCAGCGGAAAAATCTCGGCGTAACGATCTACGTCTACGGGTACTGATCCGCCGGGAAAAGCCGGCTCCACGTGGGGTTGTCCCTTATAGTTCCCCTTCGGTTCTTTCTGTCATGGGGGGAAGGAGCGTGCATCAGGGCGCGCAACCGGGAGCAGCTTTCAAAGGAGGTCCGAATGTCCCCTCTATTGCTGATTCTGATCATACTGTTGCTGTTCGGCGGCGGCGGCGGTTACTACGCCTACGGGCCGCGTGGCGGATTGGGGATCGGTGGAATCCTGCTCATCGTGCTGGTCGTGATGGCGCTCACCGGGCGCCTGTGAGCCCTTGAGCCCGCTCGCGGCGCTGCGGGCTTCTCGATCCACGGATGCGCTGGCTCGACCGCTGCCGCCCTGGGTCGGCATCATCGCGATCGCCGGTACGCTCGTCATGCTGTCTTGGCTCGAGCGCCGTCGGCCGCTTCGGCGTCGGACCGAACGCGAGGTCAATCACGAGGCCCGGAACCTCGCGATGGCGGTCCTCAGCGCGGCGGCGATCCAGGTGACGGAGAAGCCCCTCACGGACCGTCTGACACGCCTCGTGCACGAACGGGGCTGGGGCGTGGTCAAGGCGATGAAGCTACCGCCCGCGGTCGAGGTCGCGACAGCCTTCGTCCTCCTCGACTACACGCTCTACCTCTGGCACGTGCTGACGCATCGGCTGCCGTTCCTCTGGCGATTCCACCGGGTTCACCACGCGGATCTCGATCTGACCACCTCGACGGCGCTACGGTTTCATTTCGCGGAGATGGTGCTGTCGGTCCCGTGGCGTGCAGCGCAGGTGCTGCTGATCGGTGCCGCTCCGCTCTCGCTCTCGGGCTGGCAGACCGCAACGATCGTCGCGATTCTCTTCCACCACTCGAATGTCGAGCTGCCGGTCGGCGTCGAGCGCCGGCTCTGCCGCCTCTTCATGACGCCGCGGATGCACGGCATCCATCATTCGATCGTACCGGAGGAGACGAATTCCAACTGGTCGACGATTCTCGCGCTGCCCGACTACGTGCACGGAACTCACGAGCTGAACGTGCCGCAGGCCGAGCTGACCATCGGCATACCGGAGTACCGAGACTCCGAGGAGATTGGGATCGTGGAGATCCTCGCCATGCCGTTCGCAGCGCAGCGGCCGGCGTAGAGCGCCGCCCTCCCGCCGAGACGCGACGCCGGTTCGTTACTTCGCTAGAGGCGAGCTCTTCGACCACGCGCCCGAGCTCGACTTCGTGCCCGCCGTGCCGCCGCTCTCGTAGTAGCGCTTTGTCTCGATGCGCGTCCCGCCGTCGTCGGTCGGCGTGATCGTCGTGACCTCCCGGCCAGGAAGGCGCCGGGGCCGGTAGTACTCACCGTGCCCGTAGCTCGGCGCGGAGTAGCTCGGCGCCGAGGTTGCGCGCCCTTGCTGCTGCGGCTGGTAATTGAAGCCGGCGCTCAAGTCACCGGCGAAGGCGGGCGTGGCGAGGCCGACGAGGAAGGCGGCGAGTGCGAGTCGTTTCATTCGGATTCTCCTGTCTGACGGAACACGTAGGAGATCAGGGCGACGCGACAACCGTTCGCACCGGTCCTTGCATTCCGCCGCGGCGGGTTTACGGTTGCTGGTGCGATGGGCGCGCTCGACAACCCGAAAGACGTTGGACCGGTGAAGCTCGCGTGGCTCGACCGCGGGGGCTTCAGCTGGATCTACGACTACAGCGTCTGGATCGACGTTGCAGGGAAGCGAATCCTTTCCTTCGAGTACGTCTCGGACCAGGCCCTGTCGGAGATCCAGGCCGATCTTCGCGAGATCACCGGCAATGGCGATCGGTGGAAGCTGCTCTTCCACCAGCCGACCTCGGCTGAAGTCGTCGACGCGATCATCGCGAAGGCGACCGGGCGCTCGTAGGGAACGAGCCGAGTCCCACGCTTTCGTTCGGCGTCTGATGGATGATAGGGGCCGCGTCATGGACAAACGTTCACGAGCATTGTTGTTCGGTGCGCTGATGGTTTCCGGGAGTCTGCTGGTCGCTTGCCCCAAGGAGAGTGATCAGGGGCCGGCAGAGCGTGCGGGCTCGAAGATCGACGAGGGCATGGAGAAGCTCGGCGAGAAGATGGAGGACGCCGGCGAGGAGATGCAGGACAAGGCGCGCGGCGAGCACTAGGGCCGCGTCACGGCGAGGGATCATCGCGGCGCCCTAGACCAAAGTCGCGCGGTCGCTACGAGCGCGAACATTCAGGGTTGAGTGGCCCATGGGGACCTCGGTGATGCAAGAAGTGATGACGAAGCTGTTTCCGGTCTGCTTCTTCGCTGCGATCGTCGCCGTGATGACGGGCTTCATTCAGTTCCGGTAAACGCCGTCTTCCCTCGCGCTCCTCTCCGCGCGATCCGGCCTGCGGCGAAGAAAGCCGTCAGGAACATGGCCTCGGCGAGCAGCTGAGACGTGCCCTCGAGCACGTCGACCCAGTTCACCAACGCTGCGGCAGAGGCGGGATCGACCAGCGACATGACGTCCGGCCGGTTGCCGAGGGCGTCGAAGAAGACCTCGACGACGGAAAGGACGAGGCCGGCCGCGAGATACGGGACCATCTCTCGGTGCAGGAGGAGCTCACCGCGAAAGACGAAGAGGATGGAGACGCCGACAGCGCCGTAGGCGAGGACCAGCAGGTCGTCGAGCCGATCGGAGAGCGCCGACTCCTCCAGGTCTAGACCCCGATGGATCAGGGGATCGAGCTGCTCGTGGATCTCGAAGGCGTCATCGATCGCGAGGAAGACGAACCCCGCCGCTAGGAGCAGCCAAAGGAGGGTGCGGAGCTCCGCCGTCGCTTCTCGGCGCCAGCGAAAGATGAATCCGCTCATCACTCCGGTCGCGAAGAGCTGCGCGCACGAGAGATAAGTCAGGAACTTGGCTTCGTTGAAGTAGCGCGAAGGATCCGCCCGGCGGAGGCCGAGAACGATGCCGAGCGCAATCAGCGAGACATCGATGGCGACGACGGCGCGGAGGAACATCGCGGCTCGAGGCGAGCTTACAGCTCCGGCGGCGTGCGTCGCGAGGGTCTAAGCGCGTTCGTGCGTCAGGGTTGCCGGTCGCCGGTCGCCGGCGGACCGACCGAGGCGCGGAACTCGTCGACCGCGTCGTCTCCGACCCACTCGCGGGCCTTGGCGTCGGCTTCGTGCTCCTCGGCGAGCCCGTTGCGGTCGGCCGCATCACGTCGGGGATGGCGGAAGAACGCGTGGGCGAGCTCGTGAGCGATCAGGCCACCGAGCGCCGGTAACGATCCGCTCGTCATCTCGAGGAGCTGTCTCGGCGCGAGCTGGATCTGGATCACTCCGGGCCCCGTCGCCCTGACGTTGGCGCCCCAGGTCGTTTGCGCGACCTCGATCACCTCGAGATCGGGAAAGCTCTCGAGGTCCTCGTCCGGAATCTTCTCGGCGACCCAGTCGAACGCCGCGACGAGCCGGTCATCGCCGAGGCGCCAATCGACGATGTTCAGCCTCACGGCCTGTGTTTTCGTGTTTCGACGTACGCCCACGGCAACCTCCTCGCCCATCTGGCGAACCCCGGTGCCGCAAGAACGGGTCGGCCGGCCTCGCGGATCCTGTGATTCGACGTCACCGCGTCCTTCGCGCGACGGTCAGCTCGCCCTCCGCGTCGAAGAAATCGAGCTCCTGGAACGCGATCGCCTGCGGGCTCGCGCGGAGCGCATAGGCGTAGAGGCGCATCGGCTGCGCGCCTTGGCGATAGAGGCCGTAGACCTCGCCGAGCTCGGAGCGGAGGAGGAACGCTGGTCCGCGCGCACGCGTGTCGGCGTTCAGACGAAGGACGCGGTAGCGCACTCCGTTGATCGTCAGCGCACGCCCCACCTTCGCCACGAGCGCCCTGTAGCAGAGGCGAAGAAAAGGCAAAAGTAGATGGAAGCCGAAATGAGGAGCGGGGCCGTCGCCGTGTCGGCCGGGTCGTCACCCGAGCACCATGCCCGAGCATCCGACCCGGCCTGCGACATGGGATGCGCGCTCTAAAACACGGCGCTCCGCTCGCGGTGGCGAGCGCCACGCGTCGCGCTTGTCCGTCGCGAGATTTCCGTTCTGGCGCGCCGCGACGAACGTCGATAAAGCCGCGACCGTGGGCCGGTCGCCAGCGCTCCTGCCGATCGTCGAGGACGACGCCTTTCTCGCCGACGCGCTCGAGCACGCGAGCGTCCCGACGCTGATGATGGCGCTCGTCCACCTGACGGGTGACGTCGGCCTGCTTCGCGGTGCGTTGCGTCCTGGCTCGGCCGTGCCGTTCGACGTCGACGGCGGAATGTCCGCGGAAGACAAGGCCGCGGTGCGGAAGCTCGCGCTCGACGCGCTGCGTGCCTACCGCGATCGCGGATGCACGCTTCCCCCGGTGCCGGCCGCCGAGACGATCAGAGAAATGATGAGCTTCCTCGTCGGCACCGAAGTGCCGGGCGAGTACGTGCCGATGATGCTCGAGGAGATGGCGCTCGAGGGCGGGGATTCTCGGGGCGTCGCCTGGAGCGGCGTGTCGCCCGAAGCGCGGAAGCGCTTCCGCGTCGTCGTCATCGGCGCCGGCATGTCGGGCATCCTCGCCGCGATCCGTCTCGAGGAGGCGGGCATCCCTTACGTCGTCGTCGAGAAGAACGGAGCGGTCGGGGGCACGTGGCTCGAGAACGTCTATCCCGGCTGTCGCGTCGACGTCGCGAATCACTTCTACAGCTATTCATTCGCGCCGAATCACGAGTGGTCGGAGTTCTTTTCGCGGCGGGACGAGCTCCACGCGTACTTCGAGCGCTGTGCGACGGACTACGGCATCCGCGAGAAGATCCGCTTCCGCACCGAGGTCGTGGAGGCGCGCTTCGACGAAGCGCGCTCGCGGTGGTGCATGCGCGTGCGCGGCGAGGGCGGCGAGGAGGTGCTCGAAGCGAACGCGGTGATCTCCGCGGTCGGGCAGCTCAATCGGCCGAAGATCCCCGAGATCCCGGGCCGCGAGACGTTCGGCGGTCCCGCCTTCCACTCCGCGCGATGGCCGCGCGGCCTCGATCTCCGTGGCAAGCGCGTCGCCGTCGTCGGCACCGGCGCGAGCGCGTTCCAGCTCGTGCCGGCGATCGCCGAGGAAGCCGCTCGAGTGTCGGTCTTCCAGCGCTCCGCGCCGTGGATGGTGCGGAACCCGCTCTACCACGCGCGCGTCAGCGAGCAGAAGAAATGGCTCCTCGCGCACGTGCCCGCGTATGCGCGCTGGTTCCGCTTCCTGCTCTTCTGGCCGATGTCGGACGGGCTCCTGCCGTCGCTCGTCGTCGATCCCGAGTTCCCGCATCCCGAGCGCGCGGTGAACGAGCTGAACGACATGATGCGCGCGATGTTCACGCAGGTGATGGCGGACACGATCGGCGACGACGCCGACCTGCTCGCGAAGGTGACGCCGACCTATCCGCCGTTCATCAAGCGCATGCTCCAGGACGACGGCCGCTGGCTCGGGGCCCTGAAGAGGAAAAACGTCGAGCTCGTCACCGACGGGATCACCGAGATCCGCCGCGACGGGATTCGCTGCGCGGACGGCGCGAGCACGCGGTCGACGTCATCGTCTTCGCGACCGGGTTCCACGCGAACCGCTTCCTCTGGCCGATGGAGATCGCCGGGCGGGGAGGGGCCTCGCTCCGCGAAGTCTGGGGCGACGAGCCACGCGCTTATCTCGGCATCACCGTGCCGCGATTCCCGAATCTCTTCTGTCTCTACGGCCCGGGCACGAACCTGGCGCATGCCGGCAGCATCATCTTCCACTCGGAATGCCAGGTCCGTTACGTGATGGGCTGTCTCGCCGCGCTCCTCCGCGATGGGGCCGCGACGATGGAGGTCCGGCAAGACGTTCAGGACGCCTACTACGAGCGCTTCGAGGCGCGGCATGCGGAGCTCGTCTGGTCCCACCCCGGGTCCGGGAGCTGGTACAAGAACGCGGCGGGCAGGGTGGTGACGACCTCCCCCTGGCGCCTCGTCGACTATTGGACGTGGACGCGCACGCCCGACCTCGCCGACTTCGAGCGCCGCTGATCGGTGATCCCGGCGGGGGATTCCGGTGTTTGACGACGTATGAATGTCGTCACACTGTTGAAGAACGACCACCGCAAGGTCGAGAAGCTGTTCGCGCAATACGCCAAGGCGTCCGACGAGGGCCGCAAACGGCAGGTTCTCGGTGAGATCACCCGGGAGCTCTCGGTCCACATGGTCGCCGAGGAGCGGGTGCTCTATCCCGTCCTGCGGACGTCGATCGAGCGCGGGCCGGAGCTCACCAAGGAAGCGGTCGAGGAGCACGAGTCGGCCAAGGGGCTCCTCGCCGAGCTCTCCGGCGGCCAGCCCGGCACCTTCGACGCCGATGCCAAGGTGGCGACGCTCCGCCAGGCGATTGATCACCACGTGAAGGAAGAGGAGCGGGAGATCTTCCCCGCGATGTCGAAGAAGCTCGGCGAGCGCCGCTTGAACGAGATCGGCATGCAGCTCGCGCGCGACAAGAAGTCCGCACCGGCGACTCCGGCACGGGCGCAGGCCGCGAAGTCGCCGGGCACGTCGATCCTCGGGATGGCCGAGGCTGCGACGCAGCGCGTGACGCGGATGTTCCAGCCGAGTGGGCCGCGCCCCGCACGGAGCGCACCGCGCAAGACCACGAAGCGCCCGGCGCGCGGCAGCGTGAAGGCCGGCGCGAAGAAGCGCTCGGTCGCGAAGAAGAAGTCGGTGGCGAAGAAGAAGGCGCCCTCGAAGCGGAAGTAAGCGGCCGGCGCCTCGAACGCCGCACCTCGTGAAGCGGTCGAACGCCTCCCCCTATCAGGCGGAGCTCGCGACGCTCGTGAAGAGCCCGCCTGCTGGCGACCGATGGCTCCACGAGGTCAAGTACGACGGCTATCGCATCGGCTGCGTCGTCGAGCGGCATCGCGTGCGCCTCTTCAGCCGGCGCGGCAACGATTGGACGGACCGCTTCCCCGAGGTCGCGGCGGCGGTTCGCGACCTCGGGCTCGCGCGCGCGGTCATCGACGGCGAGGTGGCGGCCGTGCTCGCCGACGGACGCACGAGCTTCCAGGCGCTACAAAACTGGGGGCGCGGCTCCGGGCGGGCGACGCTCGGATACTTCGCGTTCGATCTCCTTCGCCGCGACGGACGCAATCTCTCCACCGAGCCGCTGGAGGCGCGGAAGGCAGAGCTTCGTCGTCTCCTCGACGAGGCCGGCGGTGCCTCGATGCTCCACTACTCGGACCATGTCGTCGGTGACGGGGAGCGCTTTCACCGACAGGCGTGTCGCATCGGGCTCGAGGGCATCGTCTCGAAGCTTCGCGATTCGCCGTACCGCGCGGGCCGCACGCTCGACTGGCAGAAGACGAAATGCGTGAAGCGCCAGGAGCTCGTGATCGGCGGCTTCACCGATCCCGAAGGCTCGCGCGTCGGCATCGGCGCGCTGCTGGTCGGCACGTACGACGACGGGCGTCTCGTCTTCGCCGGCAAGGTCGGCACGGGATTCACGCAGGCGTCGTCGCGCGAGCTTCGCCGGCGGCTGGAGACCTTCGCGCAGAAGACGTCGCCGTTCTCGCCGCCGCCGAAGGGGGTGCTCGGGCGGAACGCGCACTGGGTGAAGCCCAAGCTCGTCGCCGAAGTCGCCTTCAGCGAATGGACGGACGACGGCAAGATCCGCCATCCTTCGTTCCAGGGCCTACGGCAGGACAAGCGGCCGAAAGAAGTCACGCGCGAAGCCGCCGTCGCGCCCGTCACGGAGCCCGCCATGCCGAAACGGTCCACGAAGCGGGAACTCACGCGCGCGAAGCCGAAGGACGCCGCGGTGTCCGTAGCCGGCATCCAAATCACGCACCCGGAGCGCGTGCTCTATCCCGAAGCCGGGCTCACCAAGCTCGAGCTTGCGCGCTTCTACGAGTCGATCGCGCGCTGGATCCTCCCGCATCTCCTCGGCCGGCCGCTGACGCTCGTGCGTTGCCCCGAGGGCGTCGCCGAGGATTGCTTCTTCATGAAGCACTCGAAGCTCTGGGCGCCGCCGGCGCTTCGCCGCGTGAAGATCCGCGAGAAGCACAAGGTCGGCGACTATCTCGTCGTGGAAGACGTCCCGGGGCTCGTTTCCCTCGTGCAGATGAACGTCCTCGAGCTCCACACGTGGAACTCGACGATCGATCATCTCGAGGAGCCGGACCGGGTCGTCTTCGATCTCGATCCAGGACCGGAGGTGCCGTGGCCGCAGGTGATCGAGGCCGCGAAGCTCGTCCGTGAGGTGCTCGAGACGCTCGGTCTCGAGAGCTTCGTCAAGACGACGGGGGGCGACGGTCTTCACGTCGTGGTGCCGCTTCGGCCGGAGCGCGGTTGGGACGAGTGCTTCGTGTTCTCGCGCGCGGTGGCGGAGCGGATCAGCGCCGACCAGCCGGCGCGGTACACCACCGCGGTGAAGAAGCGGGGCCGCGAGCGGAAGATCCTGATCGACTATCTGCGGAACAATCGCACGAACACGTCCGTCGCCGCCTATTCGACTCGCGCGCGAGGCCGCGCGCCGGTGTCCGTGCCGCTCGATTGGCGCGAGCTCTCGACCCGCGTGCGTTCGGACGCGTACGACGTCGCGACGCTCGGCAAGCGCCTCTCTCGCCTGCGGAAGGATCCCTGGGCGCGAGCGGCGCGGCTCCGTCAGAAGATCTCGGCCGCGGCGATGAAGGCGGTCGGCGCGAACGACCGTTAGCCGAAAAGACTTGACCGATCTGGCGGCAAAATGACTAGAAGAGCCGCAGATCTCCATGAAAGCAGCGAACAGTCGTTCGCCTCGCCGGCGACGGCCGGCCGGGGTCGAGCTCTTGCCCGGTCTCGACCAGGCGCGGCCCGCGGTCCGCCGCCTTCTCGAGGAGGCGGTCTTGGCGTTCGCCGAGCGCGGTTACCACGGCGTCTCGGTCCGCGATCTCGCGACCGCGATCGGCATCAAGGGCGCGTCCTTCTATTCGCACTTCGAATCCAAGGAGGACCTGCTCTTCCGCATCGTCCTCCAGGTGCATGAGCAGTACGCCGCGCGCCTGCGCGACGCGCTCCTCGGCGCCGGCGCCGACCCGGAATCCCAGCTTCGGGAGACGATTCGCGCCCACGTCTCCATTCTCGGCGCGTATCCCTACGCGGCGATCGTCGCCAGCACCGAGCTCCACGGGCTCGCGCCGGCGCACCGCGATCGCATCCTTTCGATGCGTCAGGAATCCGTGGCGCTCCTTGCGGCCATCATCGAGCGCGGCAACGCGCTCGGGGTCTTCCACTGCGCGAACCCGGGGCTCGCCGTGTCGGCGATCGGCGGCATGGGCATGCGGCTCGCGTGGTGGTTCCGGACGCCGGATCAGACCGGCGAGCGAGGCTCGCTCCGCGCCTATGCCGAGGCGGCGAAGTGGCTCCGTGGTGCGCCGCTCGGGCTCGACGAGATCGCGAACGAGTACGCCGACTACGCGGTGAGGATCGTGAAATGAGAATGCGACGGATCGGGCTGTTGGTCGCGGCCGTCTCGCTGAGTGCGTCGATCTCCGCGGCGCAGAAGGCCGAGCCTACCCCACGCCTCGTCGAGGAGATCATCGTCACAGCGCAAAAGCGCGAGCAGGCGATCGAGGACGTGCCGATCTCGATGTCGGTGATCGACGCCGAGTTTCTCGCCGAGCAGGGACTGACCGACGTCCGCGAGGCGCTTCTTTTCACCCCGAACGCGAAGGTCGAGGTCGCGGGCTTTTTCGCCTCGCCGCGCGTCCGCGGCTTCAGCTTCAACAACAACAACAAAGCGTTCGAGCCGCCCGCGGGGCTCGCAGTCGACGGCGTCCTCTACACGCGGATCGGCTACTTCGCCTCGGCGTTGTTCGACTTGGAGCGATTGGAGGTACTGCGCGGTCCGCAGGGGACGACGTTCGGCAAGAACACCACTGCCGGCCTCATCAACGTCGTGACGCGCGGGCCGACCGACGAGTACACCGGCTATGCCGACGTCCAGCTCGGCGAGTTCGATCGCCACCGCGTCGAGGCCGCTGTCGGCGGCCCGATCCTGAAGGACTTCGTGAACTTCCGGCTCGCGGGCCTCTTCGACGAGCAAGAAGGGTTCGTCGAGAACACGACGTCGTTCGTGGACGGCGCGAATGAGAACTTCCGCGGCCGCGACCGGAAGGCCATCCGCGCGAAGCTCGGCTTCCCCGATCTCCTCGGCTCGGATCTCGTCCTCACCTACGAGCACGCCGACATGGAGGACGGCGGCACGGGCGCCGAGCTCTTCCACGTGTCGCCAGCCTTCGAGCAGGTGCTCCGCCGCTACGATCCGAACGTCGATATCGTCGGAGACAACTTCGTCGCCTCGATGGACAATCCCGACTCCCGCACGACGAAGCTCCACACCTTCCACGCGGATTGGAGCTACGACCTCGCCGGCTGGGGGCTGAACCTTCTCGCCGCGCACTCGCTCTACGAGGAGCAGCTCGAGATCGACACCGACTTCACGCCGGCACCCGCCCTCGTCGGTTTCGGCGGCGACGAGTCGCCGACGACGACGATCGAGGTGCGCGCGCTGTCGCCGAACCTTCCCGGCCTCTTCGGCCTCGAGCGGCTGTTCGGGATGTCGCTCGGCTCGAGTGACATCCTCGCCGGCTTCTTCTACCAGCGGCGCTCGATCGACGGCAGCGACCTCCGGTTCGTCTTCAACGACGTCCCATTCCTGGAGCTGACGGCGGCCGCGGCGCTCGATGCCGGGATCCCGGTTCCGGATCTCGTCGGCGATCTGCTGCCGACTCTCGGTGATGCCGAGATCATCGAAGACGAGACGCAGTTCTTCGACCAGAGCGGCACGACGTTCGCGGGCTTCGCGCAGGCGCAGTGGTACTTCGCGCCGCAATGGATGCTCCAGTACGGCATGCGCTTGAGCCACGAGACGAAGGAGGCCGACTGGAACCAGGTGTTCAACTCGACGAACCAGGTCTTGATGCTCGCCGCCGGGCTCCGCGAGTTCACCGCGCACAAGGAGCTCACCGAGCTCCAGGTGATCCCGAAGGTCGCGCTCAACTGGAAGCCGACCGACGACTGGAGCTTCTTCGCGCACTGGGCGCGGGGCTTCAAAGGCGGCGGCTTCAACGCGTTCGCCTTCCGTGACGAAGACGACCCGCTTGCGGAGATTCCGGCCGACCTCGACTACGACCCCGAGGTGGTGACCGAGTGGGGCGTCGATGCGAAGACGACGCTCCTCGGCGGCGCCGCCCGCTTCAACCTGTCGCTCTACTGGATGGAGGTCGAAGACTTTCAGGTGCTGACGCGCTTGCCCGAGGACTCGACGGTCGGGCTCGGCGTGACCGCGGTCGTGAACGCGGAGAAGGCGCGTGCGCGGGGCGCGGAGGCGGATCTCACCGCGTTCCTCACGAGCTGGCTGATGGTCATCGGCACGGTCGGTTTGAACGACACCAGGTATCTCGACTTTCCGCTGAACGAGTGTCCGGCCGACCGCGAGAACACGGACGGCGACTCGGAGCGGCGCTGCGACGCGACCGGTCGCCCGTTCTTCGTCGCGCCGGAGTGGAACGTGACGCTGACGCCGATCGTGCGGACGCCGCTGACTTCGCTGCCGGGGATCGGCGGTGTGATGCCGTCTTGGCTCGAAGGCGTGGACTGGATGGCCGGCTTCACCATGGAATACACCGACGTTCACTACGTCGACGTCGATCTGGATCCGCGCAAGAAGCAGCCGGCGTTCTTTCGCTGGCGGACGAATTTCGGTTTCGCAAATCGCGAGCAAGGCTGGTCGATCCGGCTGATCGGCGAGAACGTCACGAACGAGGCGACGTCGATCCGGCAAGGGGATCTCTTCGCCGGCGTCTTCATCAACGCTGCGGAGCCGCCGCGGCAGTTCTTCGGTCAGTTCCGTTGGGAGTTTTAGTGGCGACGGCGTCAGAGGCGTCAAAGATCATCGTCGCCGGGGACCGCACGGGAGTTGAGATCCAGTGAGCATAACTCGCGAACGTTTCGTTCGGTCGAGCGATGGGCTCCAGCTGTTCGTTCGAGAGTACGAGGCGGATGGAAGTCCGAATCGTCTACCCGTCCTCTGCTTGCACGGGTTCACGCGGAGCTCGCGCGACTTCGAGGACGTCGCTCCTCGGCTCGCCGCTGGCGGCCGGCGTGTGCTCGCGCTCGACGTGCGCGGGCGCGGGCGTTCGGACCGCGATCCACGACCCGAGCGATACGAGCTCGACACCTACGCCGCGGACGTCGAAACGGTGCTCGACGCGATCGCCGCGCCGCGCGCGATCTTCCTCGGAACGTCGATGGGCGCGGCGATCACGTGGACGACCGCGGCCCGCACTCCGTCGCGCGTCGCCGCGGCGATTCTCAACGATGCGGGGCCGGTCGTGAATCTCGCCGGCCTCGCGCGGATCGTGCAGTACATCGGACGGACAGGGCCGTTCCCCTCGTGGGCGGCTCTCGTCGACGACGTGAAAGCGAACTACGGCGTGATGCTTCGCCACGCCGACGACGCGCATTGGCTCCGGTTCGCGCGCCGCTCCGCGCGGGAGCTGCCGGACGGGCGAGTCGAGCTCGACTACGATCCCGCGCTCGCGCGCGCGTTCGCGCCCCCGAAGCCCGGCGTGCTGCCTCCGGATCCGAAAGCGCAGTTCGCGACGATGGCGGCGATTCCGGTGCTGGTGCTCCGCGGCACGGAGAGCGACATCCTCACGGCCGACGGCGTCGCGGCGATGCGCGAGCTCAAGCCCGACGTTGAGGTGGTCGAGATCCCGGGTGTCGGCCACGCGCCGACGCTCGACGAGCCGGAGTCACTCGCCGCGATCAACGCGTTCCTCGATCGCGTGCCGTGAGGCGGTCGCTCGTCGCGGTCGCTCTCGCGATCACCGCTTCCTGCGGCGGATCCGGGGCGGTGCGGCAGCTGTTCCCGCTGGTGGGTCCGGCGCTGCTGGAGCCCGCGTCCGAGCTGGAAGCGGCGCTCGCGTGCTCGGCGCCGCTCACTCCGGGCGCGCCTGCCGTGCTGCTGGTGCACGGCACGTCGGTCACGCCGGAAGAGAACTGGGGGTGGAGCTGGATCCGCGCGCTGCCGCATTCCGGGTTCGTGCCCTGCACCGTGCGGCTCCCCGACTACGCATTCGTGGACCTCCAGCGCTCGTCCGAATACGTGGTCCACGCGATCCGCGCGATGTCCGATGCAACCGGCGGCAAGATATCCGTCGTCGGCGTGAGCCAGGGCGGATTGCAGCCGCGCTGGGCGATCCGCTGGTGGCCGGACATCCGCGAGCGCGTGGACGATCTGATCATGCTCGCGACGACCAACCACGGAGCGCTGTTCGCGGATGTGTCATGCCTCGCGGCTCCGTGTCTTCCGGCGCTGTGGCAACAGCGCGCGTTCGGCTCGCGGTTCCTGGAAGCGCTGAACGGCGGAGACGAGACGCCGGGCGAGGTGTCGTACACGAGCATCTATAGTCATACCGACGCGATCATCCAGCCATCGCTTCCCGTTTCCACGTCGGCGCTCGAGGGCGCCGTCAGCATCGCCGTCCAGAACTTCTGCCCGGGCCGGCCGGTGGACCATGCGCAGCAGACCTATGACGCGGCGGTCTGGGCCCTCGCGCTCGACGCGCTCGTCCACGACGGCCCGCTGAATCCGGCACGCGCGGACCGCAGCGCCTGCCTGCAGCTGGTCATGCCGCATGCCGATCCCGTCGAGTCGGTGCTGCGCGGCGCCGAGATCTATCTGCTCGCCGTCGTTCGTCAGAACACGTACGGAGGGAAAACCGACGAAGAGCCTCCGCTGCGCGAATACGCGAGCGGCGGAAGCTCGTGATCTCAGGCGGGTTGGCGCTCCATCGCGCTACTTCTTTTTTTCGCGCCGCGCGCTTCCGCCCTTTGCGCGCCGTGCCGCGCTTCTTCGGCACCTTGCCGCCCGCTCGCCGCGCTTCGGAGAGGCCGATCGCGATCGCTTGCTTGCGGCTCGTCACCTTCTTGCCGGAGCGCCCGGAGCGGAGCTTGCCGCGCTTCCGCTCGTGCATCGCGCGCTCCACCTTCTCCTTCGCTTTCGCGCCGTATCTCGCCATCTGTGCCTCCTTTCGGAGCAAACTCGCGGCGTTCCGCTCCGTGACGCGCCTGCGAAATCGCGCGAAGTTTTTCGGCACGATTTCGACACCTCGCGGCGGCGATCAGGTTTGTCCCTTCGGAACGAGGCGAGCAGAGCCAGTCGCCGTTCGAAACTTCCGTCTGCTCGTCTTCCCAATCCCCCCACCCCGGCCGAGTCCCGAAATCGCCTGTTTCGCGGACTCGGCCGGGCCCCCTCCCGGGGATGCCGTCTAGATGAGGGAGCGGCCTTCGCGGAGGCGCTGCGCGCGTCGCCGTGCGGCGCGGCTGCGGGCCTGCCAGCGGATGGAGAGCCAATCGATGAAGCGTTGGATCATGTGGCGACTTTCGCGGCCGGAATCGTCTCGCCCTCGACGGCATCGTCGTCGAGACGCGCGAGATCGCTCGCGGCCGGGCCGGTGAGCACGCACCCCTGAGGATCGAACCGCGAGCCGTGGCAGGGGCAATCCCAGCTCGATTCGGCGGCGTTCCAGGCGACGACGCAGCCGAGATGAGGACAGATCGCCGAGCGCTCGTGAATCACGCCGTCGGCGTCGCGATAGCACGCGACGGGTCGAAGGCCGCGCCGCACGACCACGCCGGAGCCGGCCGGCGGATCGGCCTCGCTCGGCGCGAGATACCGGGTGAGCTGCGCCGCGACGTTCAGGTTCTCCGTCGCCCAATCGGGGATCGTGCGCAGCGGGAAGCGCGAGGGATCGTAGAGGCTCGACCACGGATTCGGCCGCCCGTTGATCTCGTCGGTGAGCAAACGCCCGGCGATTGTTCCGTGCGTCATGCCGTTTCCCGAGTCGCCCGTCGCGACCCAGACGTTCCCGCCGGTCGGATCGCGGCCGATGAGCGCGAGCCCGTCGATCGTCGCCATGACCTGGCCGGACCAGCGAACCTCCCAGCGGAGCTCGGGCCAGCGATCGCGCGCCCACTCCTCGAGGCGGTCGAAGCGCGCATCCGCGCGATCGTCCTGACCGGTCTTGTGGTCCTCCCCGCCGACCACGAGGAACTCGCCACCGGCGGCACCCGCGGTACGCACGTAGTGGAATGGATCCAGCGTGTCCCAGACGAGCACGTCGGGGAGCTGGCCGCGCTCGATTCGTGCGGCGATCGCGTACGTGCGATAGGCCGCCTGCTTCGTGTGGATCGTCGGCGAGCGGTGGATCGGCGAGTTCGTCGCGAGCACCACGTGCGCGGCGTGGATCCGGTGGCCGGCGGCGGTCTCGAGCCGCACACGGTCGCCGGCGACCTCGAACGTCGTCACGCGCGTCGACCCGCAGATCCTTCCGCCCTGACTCTCGATCGCACGCGCGACTCCGTCGAGATAGGCGAGCGGATGGAACGAGCCCTGGCGCGGAAAACGCAGCGCGGGCCCGCGGATGCCACCGAATTCGAACGCGGGCACGCTCTCGACTCCGGTGAGCCCGGCGTTCTTCGCGGCGGCCGCTTCGGGCTCGAGCTCCTCGGCGCTCGTGCCGACGAGGTAGCCGTCGATCCGCGAGAAGTCACAATCGATCGCTTCCCGAGCGGCGATCGCCTCCATATCGTCGATCGCCTGCGAATGGCTCTCGACGGCCAGGCGCAGCCCGTCTGCGCCGCGCAAGCGCTCGATCTCCGCGAGCTTCCGGTCGAGCGCGGTCACCAGGTGCGCGGTCGTTCGTGCGGTCTCGCCGGCGCCGACGGTGCCGGCGTCGACGACGAGAACGTTCGAGCCCGAGCGGACGAGGTGGTACGCCGTCGTCAGCCCGGCGATTCCGGCGCCGACGACGCAGACGTCGGCCGAGCGTTCCTCGTCGAGCGGCGGATGCACGCCCGGGGGGGTATCGAGCCGCCAGAGCGGTTTCGTCGGGCCGTCGGCCACGACGGTCCCAACCCGCCGAAGTGGCACCGGTGGCGCCGGTCCGTGGGTCAGGGCGTCGCGTTCACCGATTCCCGCCCGAAATCGGTCACGCGGCGTGAGTCTGCTCGGACAGGAGGCGATGGATCGCTTGCGGGTCGACCGGTTTCGTCAGGTGGCGATCGAAGCCGGCGTCTTTCGCCGCCGCGCGGTCTTGATCGCGCCCGTAGCCGCTGACGGCGACGACGAAGCTCCGCTCCATGCCGGAGATCTCGCGCATGCGGCGCGAGACTTCGAACCCGTCCATGCCGGGCAAGCCGATGTCCAGGAGCACGGCCTCGGGACGTCGGCGACGTGCCTGCTCGAGCGCGGACGGACCATCGTACGCGACGGACGTGTCGTACCCCCACAACTGGAGGATCTCGGCGAGGCTGTTCGCGGCGTCGTGGTTGTCGTCGACGACGAGCACGCGCAGCGCCTTGTCGGCGTCGGGCACGGCGTCGGGCGCCGCCTCGATCGCCTCCTCCGCGGGAGCCGCGCTCAGCGGGAAGCGAACGATGAACTCGGTGCCGCGGTCCTCACCCTCGGAGGTCGCTCGCACGCTGCCGCCGTGCATGCCGACGAGCCGGCGGACGAGCGCGAGGCCGAGACCGAGACCGCCCTGCGACCGCGCGAGCGTTTGCTGGGCCTGGGTGAAGGGCTCGAAGACGTGCGGTAACAGCTCGAGCGAGATCCCCATGCCGTCATCGCGGACGTGCGCGACCGCTTCGGCGCCCTCGCGTGTGACGCTGAGAGCGATGCGGCCGCCCGCGGGCGTGTATTTGATCGCGTTGTTCACCAGGTTCACGAAGATCTGCTCGACGCGCGTCGAGTCACCCTGGATCCACAGCGGCTCGGGGGACAGCTCGACCGTGAGCTGATGCCCGCGCTCGTTGGCCGCGGCGCGCTCCGCGTCCGCCGCCCGCGTGACCGCGTGGCCGAGATCGATCGGGCGGTTCTCGAGTGACACGAGCCCGCGCTGCACGCGCGAGAGGTCGAGCAGGTCGTCCACCATTCGCACGAGGTGTTGGACCTGCCGTTCCGCGATCACGCGATTGCGATCGACCGTCGGCGTCGCTTCGCCGCAGGTCTCGATGGTGCGGAGCGCGTTGACGATCGGTGCGAGCGGGTTGCGCAGCTCGTGCGCGAGCATCGCGATGTATTCGTCTTTCTGGCGGTCGTTCTCCCGCGCTTTCGCGAGCAGTCGCTCGGCGAAATCGCGGGCCTCGCGCTCGCGGGCGAGGAGCTGTGTCTTCATCTCGTTCGCGCGCTCGAGCTCGGCCGTACGTTCGCGGACGCGCGCCTCGAGCTCCACGTTCTCGCGCCGAACGTCGTCCTCGCGGCGCTTTCTCTCGCTCATGTCGCGAATGAGCCAGCGGAGCCGGCCACGATACCCGGTCGGGCTTTGCGTGGCGGCGACGCGGAGCGAGACCTCGATCGGCGCGCGACCGCGTGGCCAGAGACGTGCTTCCCATTCCCCGATGCCGACCGACGGGAGGTGGTCGAGTCGGCCGCGGAAATCCGTGCGGTCGCGCTCCGGGACGAACGCGATCAGCGATTTCCCGGTCAGCTGATGGAGCTCGACGCCGAGAAGCTCCGCGGCCGCGCCGTTCGCGGCGCGAATGACGCCGAGACCGTTCGTGACGAGGTAGGCCTCGGGAGCGAGATCGAAGAGATCGCGGTAGCGTGCGTTTTCGCCCTGCTCGGGCGTCCGGGCCGCTTCGTCGGTCGATTCTGCCGCCTCGGCGATGTCGGCGGCGGATGCGGCGCGCTCGCCCAGGCTCGGCTCGGGCTCGGGCTCGGCGAGGGGATCCCCGGCCCGAGGCGCGAGCTGCGCGGAGCCTGCCGTCGAAGCGCGGACCCGCCGACGGAAGGAATCGATCCTGGAGATGAGGGAATTCAGCGGCAGAGCACCCTCCCGCTCAGGCTCTCGGCTCCGCCTTATGTTCGATCATGACCCCCGCGTCCACAGTCGCGGACGGGGCGTTGCCCACACGTCCGCCCCGAGTCGAACCCGGGCCGACGAAAAAGCGGTCGCGCTACATTTGCGAACGGCCCGCGTCCGTGGGGGCGTTGCGCCGCGGATTCGAGGCGTCCGGACCGCCCCAGCCGGGGATCGGCGCGGTCGGTGCCCGCCGGCGAGCCGCGAGCACGGCGACGAAGCCGAGAATCCCACCGAGAAGAAGGGGAAGGGCGAGGGTTTGCGTCGTAGTCATGTATGAAGAACCACGGCCCCCCGGTGAGGTTCCGTCACCGAAACCCTCGCCGGGGTTTCCGAGGGCATGACCCTGCGTGAGCTCGGCGAAATGGCCGGGGCGGCGGCCTCCCGCTGGAACGAAGACAACGCGATTCGTCTCTCCGCCGCGCTCGCCTATTACACCCTGTTCTCGCTGGCTCCGGTTCTCGTGATCGTCACCGCGCTCGCCGGCTTCGTCTTCGGCGACGAAGCCGTGCACGGCCAGATCGACGACCAGCTTCAGGGCTTGATCGGTCGGGAAGGGGCGGACGTCGTGCAGGCGATGGTGAAGGGCGCGCGGCCGACGCCCGGCAATTTCGTCGGGCTGCTGCTCGGCATCGCGACGATGATCCTCGGCGCTACCGGAGTCTTCGCCGAGCTTCGTTCCGACTTGAACTTCATCTGGCGCGTGCAGACGCCCGCGTCTAGCGGGCTCTTCTCGCTCGTGCGCGATCGGCTGCTTTCGTTCGCGATGGTCATCGCAGTCGGTTTCGTGCTTCTCGCCTCGCTGCTCGTGAACGCGATCCTCGTCGCGATGTGGACGTACGTCAGCGGATGGTTGCCGCTCCACCCGGCGCTCCTGCAGATCGCCGAGCTCTTCATCTCGCTGACCGTCATCGCGATCCTGTTCGCGACGATGTTCAAGCTGCTGCCGGACAGCGACATCCCGTGGGGCGACGTCTGGGTCGGCGGGTTCGCCACCGCGATCCTCTTCACGGCCGGCAAGACGCTGATCGGTCTCTACCTCGGTCAGAGCGGCGCCGCGTCGACGTTCGGCGCGGCCGGCTCGGTCGTCGTACTGCTCGTCTGGGTCTACTACTCGTCCACGATCTTCTTCTTCGGCTCGGAGCTGACCTACGTGTTCGCGCATCGTTGCGGCTCGCGCACCTCGGAACCGGCCGTCGCGGAGCCTCCGCGCCGCGTGGTAGAGTCGACGACGTGAGTAGGCGATTTCCGACCGATGGCCACGTCGAGCGCGGCTGGGAAGAGGTCGCGACGACGCTCGAGCGTCAGGTCAACCGTGCGGGCGGCGGCGCCGCGGCGTGCGTGTACTTCGAAGGTCAGCCGGTCGTCGACGTGTGGTCCGGCTCGCGAGCGCCCGGCTTACCGTGGGAAGCGCAGACCGCAGCGATGTCGTTCTCGACGACGAAAGGCGTGACCGCGACCGCGCTCCACGTGCTCGTCGACCGCGGGCTCGTCGACTACGACGATCCCGTCGCGAATCACTGGCCTGAGTTCGCGCAGAACGGCAAGGAAGGCATCACCGTCGCGCACGTGCTGAGCCACCGCGCCGGCCTGCATCAGCTTCGCCCGCTCATCGATCACGGCGAACGGATGCTCGACTGGGAGTACATGACCCGCGCGCTCGAGCGCGCGCGCCCCGCGTATCCGCCCGGTGCATTCCCGGCGTATCACGGCCTCACGTACGGCTGGCTCGTTGGCGAGATCATCCGCCGTGTGAGCGGCCAGCCCTTCTCGAAGTTCATCCAGGAAGCCGTCGCCGCGCCGCTCGGCATCGAGGGGCTGCACGTCGGCGCCCCGGCCGAGGCCTGCGCGATGGCGGCGGTGCTCGGGCGCCCGGGCGCGATGTTCGCGCGGGTCGAGGTCCTCCGCGCCCCGGCGCGTGCGCTTCGCCTCGTGAGCCGACTCGTCGGCTTCCCGATCGACCTCTCGTATCTCCGAGATGCGCTGATCCCGGAGGCCGGCGGCGACGTCTTCTTCACGCATCCCGAGATCCTCGCGTGCGCGATTCCCGCGGCGAACGGCCTTTTCACCGCCCGCTCCCTCGCGCGGATGTATGCCGCGCTCGGCGACGGCGGCACGCTCGACGGCGTCCGGTTCCTCTCGGCCGAGACGGTGCGGCGCGCGACGACGATCCAGACGCGCCAGCGCGATCGCGTGATCCTATTCCGGCCTGGTTGGCGGCTGGGCTATCACGGCGCGTTCACGAGTCGCGGCGTCATCCGCGGCGGGTTTGGGCATTTCGGTTTCGGCGGCTCGGGCGGCTGGGCCGATCCGAAGCGTCGGCTCGCACTCGGCTTCGTGAACAATCGCGCGGGTGGAACGCCGCTCGGCGACCTCCGGATCGCGCAGATCGGCACCGCGGCCGTGCGCTGCGCGAGCCGCGCACCCCGCCGGGAAGCCCGCGCCGTCGCCTAGCTCGCCGCCGCGGTCGACGCGATGGACGGCGAGCGGAAGCTCCGGGTGGGCGTGAGCGCCTGCCTGCTCGGGCAAGAGGTTCGCTACGACGGCGGTCACAAGCGCGACCGGTTCCTCACGGACGTGCTGGGTCCCTCCGTGGAGTGGGTGCCGGTTTGTCCCGAAGTGGAGATCGGTCTCGGCGTGCCGCGCCCGCCGATTCGGCTCGAAGGCGACCCCGATGCGCCGAGGCTGGTCGATCCGCGCTCCCGCGTCGATCACACCGAACGGATGGTTCGCTTCGCCAAGGCTCGCACGGCAGCCCTCGCTCGCCTCGAGCTCGACGGTTACGTGCTGAAGAAGGACTCCCCGAGCTGCGGGATGGAGGGCGTGCCTGTCGAGGGGACGAGTCGGCGAGGCGTCGGCCTTTTCGCACGCGCGCTCATGGAAGCGCTGCCGACCCTCCCGATGGAAGACGAGGCGAGGCTCCATGAGGCGCGCCTCTGCGAGAGCTTCGTGCAGCGAATGTTTGCGCGCAGACGGTGGCTCGGGTCTGGCTGATGGCCGCGTTCCGGCGGCGCCATTGAGGCGCCGCCGTCGGTGTCTTCAGTGGCTACGTTTCTAGTTGCCCGGCGTTTCGATCTCGCCGCGCCACGCGCCGGATTCCTGACCGCGGCTCTCGATGTGCTCCTTGAAGCGATCGAGGTCGCCCTGGAGGCGTGAGCCGATCACGCCGAGGAAATCCGCGGCGTTCTCGGTGAAGCCCTTCGGATCGTACGACATCTGCAGCGTGATTCGGGACGAGTCGTCGCTCAGCCGATGGAACGTGGCGACGCCGGCGTGAGTCTCGCCGTCCACGCTCTTCCAGGCGATCCGCTTGTCCGGGATTTGCTCGGTGATCTTCGCGTCGAACTCGCGTTCCACGCCGCCGATCTCGATCTTCCAGTGCAGCATCTGATCGCCAAACTGCTTCACTTCCTTCACGCCCGACATGAATCGGGGAAATTCCTCGAATTGCGTGTACTGATTGTAGACGGTCCGCACGGGGCATTGGACGTCCACGGTTTTGATGACTTCGCTCATGAGTTTCTCCTCTCAGGAGGAAACCCCATGGGCGAACGCATGTGTCGCGTGTGTCGCGTGCGTTATCGTGCGCCGTAATTCAGCGTCTTCCCCTTGCGCTGCGCCATGATGTAGGCCTCGAGCGCGCGCATCTTGCGGATCGTCGGGCGCGAGCTTCGTGCCGCGCACCGGATGCTCGATGCACCAGTTGATCATGTCGCGGAGCAGCGCGACGCGGCCGAGCTGCGGCTGGAACTTCGGATAGGTCTCGGGGTGCGTGTTGGCGGCGTCGGGATGGCACATGTCGCAGGACACGGCGATCGTGCTGCCGAGCTCGTCGCCGGAGTGGAAGACGCGTCGAGCCGTGCGACGGCCATCGCGAGCGTCTCGCGCTTCCAGATCGTGCACGTCGCGCTCGGTGATCTGGCCGTAGGTCTGGCCCTGGCGTCGTGCCGACGAGCTGCTTGTTGTCGGCCGGCTCGACGATCATGTGCTTCTCGCGCTCCTCGGCGATCCAGTCCGTGCGTCGGGATTCTTCCGCTGCCACTGCGCCATCAGCTCGTCGGCGATCGTCTCGCCGTTCTCGCGCGTCGCGGGCGTGCCTTGTCGGCGACCGTGGTCTTGGTCTCGCCGTCGCAGAGCTCGACCTCGATGCCGTCCGTCGTGCGCCTGCGTCGCGGCGGAGCCGGCGCGAGCCCGGCCAGCCGCGCGCGCCGCCGCAGGCCGCGAGCGCGAGCGACCGCGAGCGCGACCACGATCGCCGTCGTCGTTCGCATCATGCGCATCCTCTCCTCAGAAGCTCGCCAGGTTCGGCTTCGGCGGCTGGTCCTTCTGCCCGTTCGACTGCAGGTAGCGCGCTCGAGACCTCGATCGGGTTGCGGTTCCAGAGGTTGTAGACCTTGTCGACCAGGCCGTCGGCGTGCACCGTCCACGTGCCGTCGCCGCAGCCGTCGTTCGGGTTGAACGGATCCGGCGCGGTTCATCTGCACGGTCAGCTTCGGCAGGCCCTTCGGGCGCGTACGGCCACGGCCAGGCGGTCGACAGCATGCCGTGGAAGTGGATGTTGCCGATGCGGTTGGTGAGCAGCTGGTGCGTGTGGCCGTGGATCACGGTCACGCGTCGAAGCGGCTTGAGGATCGCCTGCACCTCGTCGGCGTCGTCGGTCCAGAAGTTCCAGTTCCGGTAGTACTTGTAGAGCGGCGAGTGCGAGAAGACGACGAGCGGCGTCGTCGCTCGTCGACCTTCGCGAGGTCGTTCTTCAGCCACTCGCGCTGCTCGCGCGCCGACCTCGAAGCGGCTCTGCACGCCGTTGTCGAGGCCGGCGACCGTCTGCATGCGCTCCTCGGGCGTCATGCCGCGCGCGGTCCAGAAGTCCTTCTCGTTGCACGCTCATGAGGACGACGAAGTGCACGCCCTTGTGGTCGAACGAGTACGTCGGCTCGCCGAAGAGCTCGCGCCACTTCTCGCCCATGTCGAGGAACCAGTCGTGCTCGCCGACCATCATGCGGACGGGCGCCTTGACGTTCTTCAGGATCTGCGCGCCGAGCTCGAGCTCCTCGGTCTGGCCGAGCTGCGCCAGGTCGCCGCCGTAGAGGACGAAGTCGGGCTGCGGGATCCATGCGGTTGACGTCGTCGACGGCGCGCAGGAGCGCGCGCACGAAGCGGTCGTTCAGCTCGCGCTCGTAGAGGTGCGAGTCGGAGATGTAGGCGAAGCGTGAACGGCTCGCCTTGCGCCGGCGGCGTCGGCGACCGTCGACCGGCTGGAACGACGTGCGGGTGGAAGCGCACGCCGCTCGCCGCCGCGGCGCCGGCCGCCGCCAGCGAGACCTTGCAGGAAGCCGCGGCGATCGAGCTGCGGCAGCGCCGCGAAGAGCGTCGTCGCGCTCCTCGTAGTGCCGGGTCTCGATGCTCTTGACGCGCGTGCTCATCGCTGTCCCTCCTTGCCGGACGCTTCCGGCCGTTCGCCGGTCGGCTCCGACGCGCTGTCCTCGAACGGCAGCATCTGCGCCGCATCGCGAGCGCGTCGTCGCGGAACGGACGCTGCGTCGCGGCGAGCGCGCTGCTGGCGCGCCGTCTCGCTGCGCTGCTCGGCCGCGAAGCGGTCGTCGGTGAGCGCTGAACATGAAGCGCGACCAGCTGCGTCGATCTCGCTGCTCGGTGAGCGCCGAGCGGCTCGATGCCGCCGTCGAGGTACGGGTTCGGCCTCGCCGCCCTTGTTGTAGTGGTCCATCACGTCCCACAGCGTCTGCAGCGAGCCGTCGTGCATGTACGGCGCCGGTGATGCCGATGTTGCGCAGCTGCGAGCGTCTTGAAGCGCGCCGATGTCGGCGCGGTTCTTGGTGACGAGGAAGCGGCCGAGCTCGGACATGTCGGTCTCGAGCGCCAGCGGTCGATCGCCTCGAGGCCGCCTGGCCCTTGCGCCCTGAGCGCCTGCGAGCGCCTTGCCGGCGAGCTGCTCGAAGTCCTGGTGTGCGCGCCGACGACGCCGATGTTGTGGAAGCGGTTGTCGGTGCCGAGCGGGTTCGACGGCGTTGAGCGCGTGGCAGCGTCACGCAGCGCGCCTTGCCGTTGAAGAGCGCCCAGCCGCCTGGCGCCTTCGCGTAGATCGCGTTCGCGTCGCCGGCGATGAAGCGGTCGAACGGCGCGTCGAGGAAGACGAGCGTGCGCTCGAAGCGCGGCGATCGCGCGCGCCGATGTCGTCGTAGTTCGGCGGCGCGGCCGTAGGCCTCCTGGAACATCGCGCTTGTACTCGGCGTCGTCCGCGATCGCCGGCGACGGTCGCCTCGCGCGTCCGGCTGGCCCATCTCGATCGGGTTCAGGATCGGCAGCTTCGCCTGCTCCTCGAGGCTCGGCGCGCGGCCGTCCAAGAACTGCGTCTGGAAGAAGAGCGCGTTCAGCGTGGTCGGCGCGTTGCGCTGGCCGAGCTGGTCGCCGATGCCCTCGGAGACCGGCGCGCTGGTCGGTGAAGCCGCGGCTCACGTCGTGGCAGGTCGCGCAGGCCACCGTGCCGTCCTTCGAGAGGCGCGTGTCGAAGTAGAGCTTCCGGCCGAGCGCGACGCGCTCGACCGTCATCTCGTTGTCCTTCGGCAGCGACTCACGCCAGATGATCGCGTCGATCCCGGGCGGCGGGCGCGTCGGGTCGAGGTCGCCGAGAAGCGCGTCGAGCCGCTTCATCTGCTCGTCCATGGCAAGCGCGCCGTGCAGCGCTTGCTTGTCTGCGGCGTGGCTCGTCCCCGCGGCGAGGAGGATCGCGAGTGCGAGGCCGCGAGCTCCGCGGATGTTTTCCGTCATCGTCGGTTCCTCCCGTCCGTCAGGCGCTCCCGGCGAGCGCGGTCGCGAAGTCGGTCACCGGCCGTCGGCCGCTTCCATGGCATACGCCGCACGATTCTCCCAGAGGAGCGGCCACATCCGAGACCAGAAGATAGGAGAGCGGGGGATGGCTCCACGCAACGAGGGAGAGGCCGTCGACTTCGAAGACGCGGAACTCGATCCCGCGGAGAGTGACGGCGCGGCCGCGCTCGGCCCAGCTCGGGCGCGCGAGCAAGAAGAGGGACGCGAAGCGCTCGCCGACGCGATAGCGCACGAGCCCCGCGCGCTCGCCGCCGATCGCGACGTGCGCCGCGCCGGCGACGCGAATCGCCTCCGCGGGTGCGTCGGGAAGGCTCGCGGCGAAGGGCAGGGAGGCGCGCAACCACGCGTCGACGGCGCCCACGTCTTCCGTGCGGATCTCGAGCGCGAGCTCGCCGGCGTCGGCGCGCTCGTGAGCGCGGGCGGCCTCGAGCACGCTCGCGGGCGTCGCGGGCACCGAGCCCCGGAGCGCCGACAGGAGCGCGATCAGAGCGAGCGAGGCGGCTACGCCCAAGCCGACGAGCGCGCGCGGCACGATCGAGCGCCCGAAGAGCGCGATGCGGGTCCGCTCCACCGCATCGTCGGGCACGGCTGGCTGCGGATAGAGCTCGCGCACCGCCGCCGTGAGCGCGCGTTGCGCCTCGACCGCCTCACGGCAAGTCGCGCAGGCAGCGAGGTGACTCTCGACCTCGGCCGCCGACGCGACGTCGAGCTCGTCGTCGGCGTACGCTGCGACGCGGAGGCGCATCGCGCGGCAAGCGCTCACACGGACTCCCGCAGGCGTTCCGGACGGACGAGGCCGCGCTCGAGCGCCTGGTGCTGGAGCACGGCGCGGAGGATGCTCCGCCCGCGTGCGAGCCGCGACATCACCGTGCCGAGCGGACAGCCGACGATCGCGGCGATTTCGCGATAGCCGAAGCCCTCGACGTCCTTCAGGTAGACGGGGCTCCGGTAGCTCTCCGGCAGCGCGGTGAGCGCGGTGCGGATCTCCTCCGACCAGCGCCGCTCGACCAGAAGCGTCTCGAGGCTCGGCTCGACCGCCGCGATCGGCAGCTCGGCGAGGCGTCCCTCCGCATCCTGCTCGCGGCGGAGGCGCCGGTAGCCGGAGACGTTCTCGTTCCGGAGGATCGTGAACAGCCAGGCGCGGAGGTTCCGGTCCACGCGATAGGCGTCGAAGCGCTCGAGGGCGCGGGCGCAGGTGGCTTGCACGAGGTCTTCCGCTCGAGCGGCGGCGCCGAGTGCGCAGGCGAAGCGATGGAGCGCCGCGAGGTGAGGCACGCAGCTCGGTCTCGAACCGTGCCCGACGGCGCCTATCCACCCACACGCTTCACCTCCTCCATGTTATCTACGCTCTACAACCGATCTTTATTCCCGGAGGAAACCTCATGACGTTCGAATCCCTGCGATACGAAACAAACGACCGAATCGCCAGAATCACGCTGAACCGGCCGGAACGGTTGAACGCGATCGACGAGCGGATGCCGCGCGAGATCCGCCTCGCCGTCGAGGAAGCGAACGCCGACGACGACGTGCACGTGATCGTTCTCCAAGGCGCGGGCCGGGCGTTCTGTGCCGGCTACGACTTGAAGCGCTTCGCCGAGCGCCCCGGGGGACAGTCGGTGGCGTCGAAGCAAACGAATCCTTGGGACCCGATGATCGACTACCGGATGATGAAGCAGAACACGGACGACTTCTTCTCGCTCTGGCGATCCTACAAGCCGACGATCTGCCGCATCCAGGGCTACGCGGTCGCCGGCGGCAGCGACATCGCGCTCTGCTGCGACATCGTGGTGATGGAGGAGACCGCGAAGATCGGCTACCCGCCCGCGCGCGTCTGGGGCTGTCCGACGACGGCGATGTGGGTCTTCCGGCTCGGCGCCGAGAAGGCGAAGCGGATGCTCCTCACGGGCGACCTCGTCGACGGGCGGACCGCGAAGGCCATGGGGCTCGTCTACGACGCCGTGCCGCCGAGCGAGCTCGACGCCGCCGTCGACGCGCTCGCGAAGCGCATGGCCGGCGTGCCGAAGAACCAGCTCATGATGCAGAAGCTGATGATCAATCAGGTCTACGAGAACATGGGGCTCGCGACGACGCAGATGTTCGCGACGATCTTCGACGGCATCACGCGCCACTCGCCGGAGGGGATGTGGTTCAAGCGCCTCGCCGAGGAGAAAGGCTTCCACGAGGCCGTGCGCTGGCGGGATTCCGGCGACGCGATTCCCGAGGGCGACGAGGCGTCGCCGCGGAAGTAGCGGGGTCGAGGCTGGCGGGCGGGGCCTCGCCTTCGCTGCATGGCTCGCCGTCGCGCGTGCGTAGTCGGCAGCCGGGTGTCTGGCTCGCGGAAGTAAAGCGCAGTCCGCGCACTCGGGCTCGGAGGAAGCAGCTCACAACAGCGGCGAGCCATGCAGCGAGCCAGACACCCGGCTGCCGGCGTAGGTAGAGCTCGGCTGCGCTTTACTTCCGCGAAGACGAGGCCCCGCCCGCCAGCCTCGACGACCATGAACTCAAAAATCGACCGCGATCGTCGCGGTCGCGTAGAACCGATTCCCGTCGGCGTTCAACACCTGCGCGTCCTCGTTCAGGTTGACGAACGTGACGTTCGGCGTGAACGACCACCGGCCGAGGGTCGTCGGGATCCACGGTGCGAGCGGGATCACCGGTGCGACGCCGATCGAGACGTAGCCGTAACGCTCGTCGTTCGCATAGAAATCCGCGAACCCGTACCCCGTCGAAACCGGGAGCGTGAGCAGCATCTCGTGCCCGGCGATCGCGAAGGGGTGAGACGGCTTGGCGCCGAATTGAAGATACCAGCCCTCGTCGATGCCGGTGCCCGACTTCTCGTTCGTCTCGAGGAAATAATAGACGTACGGGTCGAGCGCGAGATTCTCGGCAAGGATGCCGCGATCGAGGAAAGTAAGAATGACGTCGAGGCTGTTCGCGGTCTCGTAGGCGTCGCTCGGCGAGTAATACGCGGCGTAAAAAGAAGTGAGATCTACGCGGCCGTGCGTCAGCGAGCCCCCCGCGTACCAGTCGAGCTCGTAGAAGCTCCGCATGCGCGGCCGCGTGTCCGGCGGATCGACGAAGCCGGCGTCGGTGTGCGCGCTCTGGAAGCTCGTCCAGAAGCCGGCGAACAAGGACACCCCGTCGATCAGGGAGAGCGTCACGCGCCCGATCGGCTGGGCGATCACGCCTTTCTTCTCGAAGACCATCCCTTGCGCGACGTATTCGGTCGCGAAGATCGTCGCGAACGAAGCCGTCAGGCGTCGCGGCGGCGGATCACCTTCGGCGCTCGCCGACTCGGATGCCTCGGCGGCGCCGAGCGCCGCGGTGAGCAACCAGACCCCTGCCGATCCCCGCATCCGCGAGTGCCTTTTTCGCGTCCTTGACGCGGCGTCAACAGCTCGGACGGGCTTTTTTCTTGACGGCGTCAGAGCGGGCGTCGTATCCGCGGTACCAGAGTTGCGGTAATTGGTACCGTCGCACGAAGCGAGGAGCACACGATGGGCACGGCCCTGATCACCGGAGGCAGCCGCGGCATGGGGCGGGCGACCGCGCTCGAGTTCGCGCGACGAGGGCACGACGTCGCGATCACGTATCGCACGCGCCGCGAGGAGGGCGACGCCGTCGTGAAGGAGATCGAGCGTCTCGGCCGCAAGGGCTTCGCGGTCGCGCTCGACGTCGAGGACAAGCGGACGATCGACGAGTCCTTCACGGCCGTCGAAAAGAAATTCGGCAAGGTCGACTACCTCTTCGCGAACGCGGCGATCTTTCCCGGCCTGCAGACGGTGTCCGACCAGACGTGGGAAGGCTGGCAGAAGCTCCTCACCGTGAACGTCGTCGGGCAGTGGTACTGCGCGAAGCTCGCAATCGAGAGCATGCGCCGGTACGGCGGGGGCGGCTCGGTGCTCTACAACTCGTCGATCAGCGGCGTGATGACGTTCCCCTTGGCGTCTCACTACGCGGCATCGAAGCACGCGATCGTCGGCATGGCGAAGGGTCAGTCGCTCGAATGCGCGCGCGACGGCATTCGCGTGAACGTGCTCTGCCCCGGGTTCTTCCGCACCGACATGTACGAGGAGAACTACGGCGCGGCGACGGAGCATCTCACCGGCAACGTGATCCCCGCCGAGCGGATCGGCGACGTCGAGGAGATCGCGCGCCTGGCCTACTTCCTCCTCGCGGAAGGGACGTATTGCAGCGGCTCGATCGTCGTCGCCGACGGCGGCATCACCGCCGGACCGAAGCCGCCGTCCGCCTAGGGTCGCCTCAGCGCGGAATCAGCTTCCAGTCATCCACCGAGAACGTCACGTTCGTGCCGTTGAAGTTGCCGAACGAGACGCGATCGAACGTGAGGTTCTGTGGGTTCAGCTGGCTCATCGGCACGTTGATCCGCACCCAGGAACCGACGGCCACCGTGGTGAGCGGCACCTTCGGGAACGCCTGCTGCGCGTCGTTCTGCAGCTGCACGTACGGGCGGAAGTTCGCGGTCTCGCTCCAGACGACGAGATCGACCGCGGCGTAGCTCGCGGGACTGAGCGGCTGCGTCGCCGCCCACGAGCCGTGGTGCACGCTGAGCGCGCCCCAGCCCGTCTCGACCACGCGGATCGACCGCGTGCCGGCAAACGCGCGGACCGCGCTGTTGAAGTCGACCGTGGCGCTCCACGAGGCGTTGATCCACGGGGAGGCGAGCGCCTCCTGATAGACCTGCTTCGCGCCCGATACCGGAGTCGGCGTCGGTCCGGGGGAGGTCGGCGTCGCGGTCGGAACCGCGCCGGTCGGCGTACGAGTCGGGGTCTGCGTGGTGGGCGGTGTTGCCGGCGGTGCCGTCGGCGTCGGCGCGGTGCCGGAGCCGATCAGGCGGAGCTGATCGATCGAGTACGTGATGTTCGTGCCGTTCGCGTTGAGGATGTCGATCCGGTCGAACGGCCGCCCCGCGGGATCGAGCTGCGACATCGGAATCGTGATCCGCTTCCAGGCTCCGGCCGTCGCCGCGCCCGTCATGACGAGCGGGAACGCCTCCCGCGCATCGTTCTCGAGCTGCACCGCGACGTTCATGCCGCTGCCTTCCGGGAAGATCATGAAGTCGAGCGCGGTGAAGGCGCTCGGCGTGACCGGCTGCGTCGCGCCCCAGTTCCCGCGATGGATGCTAAACGCGCCCCAGCCGACTTCGGCGACGCGGATCGAGCGCGTGCCCGAAAATGCGCGGACCGTGCTCGCGTAGTCGACCGTCGCGCTCCACGAGGCGTTGATCCACGGCGCCGCGAGCGCTTCCTGGTAGACATCCATGTCGCCGGGACCCGGCGGGGGCGTCGGTGCAGGCGTCGGCGTGCGCGTCGGCGTCGGCGAGGGGCCGTTCGTCGGAGTGTGCGTCGCCGTTGCCGGCGGAGCGGTCGGTGTCACGGTCGGACCGGAACCCGGCGTCGGCAGGCCGCGCACCACTCGGTAGTACGTCTCGAGCGTCATCAGGTCGTAGGCACCGGAGATCTCGCGCTGCCGAAACGC